>NZ_JARXYX010000016.1 GCF_029893585.1 Streptomyces sp. LBL | reverse complement strand
ATTCGCCGCTACATCATCTGGCGAAACCACCATGCCGACGACAAGCGCCTACGCACCGTCGTCGACAGGGCGAACGTTGCCTGATGCGGCACTAGTTGACACTTGGTCGTGATGGTTGCCACCGGCTGTCGATCCGCGGTGCGAGTTCGTGTGCCGAGCCACGATAGTTGACACCGCCCTCGCTCATCTGTGCCAAGATTCGAGGGTGGAGATGACCGACGTCACGCGTGCGATCGCGGCTGCGACTTCGGTCGCCGCATCGCTGGACCTACCGGCCGACGACGCGATCGTTCTCCACAACTCGAACAAGCTGACACTGCGGCTGACGCCATACGGCGTCCTTGCCCGGGTCGCCCCTGTGGGACAAGAGGTTGCACAGTTCGAAGTCGAGCTCGCTCAGCGGCTCACCGAGGTCGGATGCCCGGTGCGTCCCCTGGAACCTCGGGTGGACCCCTGCGTCTACACGCGCGATGGCTTCACAGTGACGCTGTGGACCTACTACAAGCCCGTGACACCTCACACCTCACCAGTCGACTACGCCAAGGCGCTGGAGCGGCTGCACGCCGGCATGCGCAAGGTCGATGTGCCGAGCCCACGGTTCACGGACCGGATCACGGAGGCGGAAGAAGTTGTCGCCGACCCGGATCGCTCGCCGGAGCTCGCCGACGCAGACCGCGTGTTCCTCAGCGGCAGGCTGGCAAGCCTGCGCCGGGCGATCGAGGACCGCGGCGCTGTGGAGCAGCTGCTCCACGGCGAGCCGCATCCAGGCAATGTGCTCAGCACGAAGAACGGCCCGTTGTTCATCGACCTTGAGACGTGCTGCCGCGGACCCGTCGAGTTCGACCTCGCCCATGTTCCCGAGGCGGTCTGCGAGCACTACCCGAACGTCGACCAAGGGCTGCTGGACGAGTGCCGACAGCTCGTCCTCGCGATGGTCGCCGCGTGGCGTTGGGAGCTTGGCGACCAGTTTCCGAACGGGAGGCGATTCGGAGAAGAACTCCTGCGCGCACTGCACGACGGTCCTCCGGGTCCGACACTCGACACGCTGAACAAGCGACTGGGTGGCCTGTAGAAATCGCCGAAGGTCACGTGAAAGCGGCAAGGAACCAAGCGCCGAGACTGTCGCCGTTGAACCCCATGCGCGCCGGCCTCGCCGCCGCGCTGAACCATGGCGCCGGGGATCGTGCACGTGCCGTCGCCTGGTGCCATCACCTGTGACGGCGGCAACCTGTGCGTGGCCGCCTACGACTCCACGAAGGGCGACTACGTGTCTACTCCCTCTACTACTGCGGCACCTGCGAGCTGGCCAACTTCGTGGGCACGGGCTCCTACCGCAACGCCCAGACCGGTGGTGCCACCGCGTACTTCTACGGCAAGAACGGCGGCCTCCTGACGGCCGTTCACCGGGTGGAAGCAGCAACTCCTACAACTGGACGCCCGTCTGGTCCATCCGCACCTGCTGATCCCGTTTCCGCGGCCGGTGGCGTCCTGCGGATCTGGCACTCGCGCTCCATGATGTCCATGATGGTCGTGCGACACTCGGCCTCTCAGGGGCGGTCCGCGTCCCCGGACACCGCCCCGACCCGGCCGGACCGGGGCTGACGCGGACGTCTGAGATCGGCCGACCGCCAGGGAGCCAGCCATGACCACAGCACAGGACCTGTTGATCGTCTCCATGGGCGTGCCGCCCGACGCCCCCGTGGCCTCCGGTGATCTGTCCCTGGCTCTTGCGGGAGCCGAGCTGATCGACCTCATCGAGACCGAGGCGGTCACGCTGGACGGCGACCGGATCGTCCCCGGACTCCAACCGGCAACGGGCGACCGCCTGTTGGACGATGCCGCGTCCTCGCTCGTGCGCCAGGCACCGTACGAGTCGACCGAGGACTGGCTGTGGCGTCGGGGCCGTGGTCTGGCCGCGGCGTATCTCGCCGCGCTGGAGTCGGACGGGCTGATCACGCGGAGCCGCGGGCGCTGGCTTCCGGTCCCGACCGGCCACAGGTCGTTGACGGACTCGCCGGTCCGCCGCCACGCCGAGGAACGCCGGGCTTCGGGCGACCCCGTACTCGCCGCGCTGACAACCGCCGTCGGGATCGACGACAAAGGGAGGGCCGCCGTCGAGGCCGAGGACGAGTCGACCACCGTCGCCGGACTGCGGGAGACGTCGGACGAGAGCCTGCACCCCGCCGATGACTCGATCGAGGCCGTGCTGGCCGCGGTCGGCGACGCGGTGACGGAACTGGAAGGAGTACGGCAGCGGCGGACCATCGAGGACGCGGCCTTCGACAACGTCTGGCGAGGCTGGTGACGACGACTGCGGACAGGGCCTGAACCGGTCACCAGGTGCCAGGTCGCCCAGTCGGCAGATCTCCCGGTTTCCCGATCCCCCGATATTCCGGTCGACACATGGCATACGTATACGGCTTACGTGTACGGCGTACGGCGTACGGCGTACGGCATACGGCGTCACTGCGGCCGCCCGTCGGCCTCTCGCTGCTCCAGGCGGGCCACCAGGTCCGCCGCCGTCGCCTTGATGCTCGCCAGACCGGTCCTCCCCCAGGCCCGCGGCTCGGTGTCGGCGACGCACACGGTGCCCAGCACCATCCCCGTGCTGTCGATGAGCGGAGCGCCGAGGTAGGAGCGGATGCCGAACTCGTCGACCACGGGGTTTCCGGCGAACCGTGGATAGTCGCGCACGTCTTCCAGCACCAGCGCCTTGCGCCGCACCACCACATGGGGGCAGAACCCGTGGTCGCGCTCCATGTGGCGGCCCACCACCGGAGTGATCTTGCCGGTGTCCGTCAGAGGGCTGACATCCGGCACACGCAGACCCGCGAAGAACTGCCACTGCTCGCCCACGAAGGTGACCATGGCGTACGGCGTTCCGCCGCGCTCGGCGAGGCGGCGCGCGAAGGCGTCCAAGGCGGGCTCCGGGTGTTCCCCCAGGCCCAGCAGGGCCAGCCGGATGGCACGGGCCGGGGCCTCCTTGTCCTCGGGGGTGAGCAGGAGTCGACCGGCCGGGCGGGGCAGGTCGTAGCTCATGGGCGGGCTCCGTCGCTGTGAACGTAGGTCATATGCGGCTCCGTGGCGGGGTGTGCGGGGTGTGCGGGGATCACATGTGGGCGCCGTGGCTCGGGGCGGGCGCCGGGCTGTGGAGAATGAGGTGGCGTACCAGGGTGAGCAGGGTCTGCACCCCGGAGCTGGAGATCCGGGCGTCGCAGCTGACGACCGGGATCTCAGGGGCGAGGTCGATGGCGGCGCGGATCTCCTCCGGGTCGTAGCGGTACGAGCCGTCGAATTCGTTGATCGCGACGATGAACCCGAGACCGCGCTGCTCGAAGAAGTCGACGGCGGCGAAGCACTCCTCCAGACGGCGGGTGTCGGCGAGGATCACCGCCCCGAGCGCACCCTCCGACAGCTCGTCCCACATGAACCAGAACCGCTCCTGTCCGGGCGTTCCGAACAGGTAGAGGACGTGTTCCGGGTCGAGGGTGATGCGGCCGAAGTCCATGGCCACCGTCGTCTCGACCTTGTTCTCGATGCCGTCGAGGCTGTCGGTTCCGGCGCTCACTGTGGTGAGCAGTTCCTCCGTGCTCAGCGGGGCGATCTCGCTGACCGCGCCCACGAAGGTCGTCTTGCCTACTCCGAACCCGCCCGCCACCAGGATCTTCAGTGCGGCGGGGAAGGGGTCAGAGCTGTCGTCGTAGTCCATCGAGCACTGCCTCCAGAAGGGCCCGGTCAGTCGGGTTGTGGGTGAACTCGGGGGGTTTGGTGGTCAGCGCCCCGCAGTCGACGAGGTCCGACAGCAGCACCTTGGTGACCACGGCCGGCAGCTTGAGGTGGGCGGCGACCTCGGCGACCGAGACGGGTGCGCGGCACATGTCGAGTACCTGCGCGTGCTCGGGGTCGAGGTAGCCGAGGGGGGTGGCTCCGGTGGCCGTCACGTGCGACAGGAGGTCGAGGGCGATGGTGGGCCGGGTGCGCCCGTTACTGATCGTGAAGGGCCGCACCAGCCGCCCGGCCGCTTCGTCGAGCCAGGGACCGTCGTCGACCGCCGCCACGCTCAAGACCTCATCGCCGTGGATCCGACGGCGTGCTGCCGGGGTGCGGTCACCAGGTAGGGGCGGACGCTCTTGACCAGCATCGCCATCTCGTATCCGAGGACCGCCGCGTCGGCCTCGCGGCCGGCCAGCACGGCGAGACAGGTGCCGGAGCCGGCGGTGGTCACGAACAGCAGGGTCGAGTCGAGTTCGACGACGACCTGGCGGACGTCTCCGCCGTCGCCGAAGCGGACGCCGGCGCTGCGGCCCAGCGAGTAGAGACCGGAGGCCAGGGCAGCCATGTGGTCGGCGCTGTCGGGGTCGAGTCCGTGGACCGACTTCACGAGCCCGTCACGGGACAGGAGGACGGCGCTGGTGGTGTGCGGTACGCGCTGCACGAGGCCGCTCATCAGCCAGTCGAGATCGGATACCTGGCCGGTCGGCGCTTCGCTCGCCATGGTGGATCGACTCCTTGAGGTACGAAGGTCTGCGGGAGCGCTGGGGGGTGGCGTGAACGCGGGAGTGGTCATCCGGCGGGTGCGCTCCCGTCGTACCGGGTGCCGCGGTCGAGATCGAGGTCGAGGTCGAGGTCGAGGTCGAGCCCCGGCACGGTCCCGCCGTCCCGCCCCCGCGCTTCGCAGGACACCGGCGCGTGCGGGGAGCGCACCTCGGTTGTGCGGTTCCGGTCCAGGTGCGGGGGTGCTGTATCGGAGCCCTCCAGACGACCGGACTCCCCTCCGACCGATCCTGTGTGGGCCGACGCCATGTCAGCCGGAGCCATGCCGGTGTGACCCATCTGGATCGCCGACACGTCGGCCGATCCCGAGTGGGCCGAGCCCGTGTGATCCGAGCCCATGTCGCCCCGACCCATGTCGCCCGGCGCCATGGAAGTGGTCGTATCGCCGGGTGCGACCTCCAGGTGCTGTGGGGTCTCGGCGAGGCCGATCCCACGTTGGAAGGCTGCCATCAGGCCCGGGTCGTGCCCGGCCAGGTACTCGGTGTCCTGGCGCGCGGCCGGTCCGTCGCGCAGCTGGGGTGCGATGTGCTCCTGGGCCCGGCGCCGGGGCAGTGGGGGCTTGCCCATCGTGCCGCGTACGGCACCAGTGCGCGGAGTGGGCGGCGCGAGCGTGTGTTCCGCGACGAGCGGCCGGTCATCCGCTCTGACACCGGGCACGGCCTCCGCCGGTGTGGGCCGCTCGGCCCACCTGCCGCGCACGGGAAGCGGCGCCGGTCCACCGCCGTTCGTCCCCGAGAACCTCACTGATCCCGCCGCCGACCCCGAAGCCGAAGCCGCCGCCGACCCCGAAGCCGCCGCCGACCCCGACCCCGAAGCCGATGCCGGCCCCGAGGTCGACGTCGACCTCGCGGTGGCCCCCCGCTGCCTGGGACCCCCGGCCTGCCCCTGGCGCGGCACACCGATGGGCGGAGCGGAGGGCGCGGGAAGTGTGGACGAGTTCGTGGCCTGCTCCTTCGGCATCCCCCGGCGCGCTCCCCCTGCCCCGCTCTGCCGCGGCGGTACGGCCACACCCCCCGAGCCTCCCGTGCCCCCCGTGCCCCCCGGGCCCGTCGGCCCTGTCGCGTCGTCCGGCGGCCGCGGTACGACGCCGGGGACGCCCGGCACCGTGCCCAACAGGGCTTGCGGCACGACGAGAACGGCCTGGACCCCGCCGTAGATGTTGGCCTGCAGACGGACGTGGATGCCGTGCCGCTTGGCGAGTTGGGAGACGACGAAGAGCCCGATGCGGCCGTCCGCCAGCAGGCCGGCCACGTTGACCTGGTCGGGGTCGGCGAGCAGGGCGTTCATCCGGCTCTGCTCGCCGACGGGCATGCCGAGTCCGCGGTCCTCGACCTCGACCGCGAGCCCCGAGGTGACGAGGTTGGCGCGCAGCAGCACCTGGCTGTGCGGGGCGGAGAACACCGTGGCGTTCTCGACGAGTTCGGCCAGCAGATGGATCACGTCGGCGACGGCATGGCCGCGCAGTTCGCCGTCGATCGGCGGTACCAGCTTGACCCGGGAGTACTGCTCGATCTCGGCGATCGCCGAACGCAGCACCTCGGTCATGGAGACCGGGTTGCTCCATTGCCGGCGCGAGACGGCGCCCCCGAGCACGGCGAGGTTCTCGGCGTGACGGCGGATGCGGGTGGCGAGGTGGTCGACGTGGAAGAGGCCCTTGAGGAGGTCGGGGTCCTCGATCTCGTTCTCCAGCTCGTCGAGGAGGGAGATCTCACGGTGCACCAGTGACTGCAGGCGCCGGGCGAGGTTGAGGAAGACCTCCAACTTCTGTTCGCTGCCGGCCTGGCTGGAGAGCTGGGCGGCCTGGGCGACGGCAGTGAGGGCCCCGCCGTGGGCTCGGGCCAGGTCGGCGGCGAGCAGTTCGAACTCGTCGGCGTCCTCGGGCGGCCCGCCGCGGGGCTTGCGCCGGGGCGGGCCCTCGCCGCGGCGCAGGGCCTCGACCAGCGCCCGCAGATCGGCCTCGCCGCGTGCGCTGCTGCGGCGCAGTGCGCCGATCCGGTCGCTGACGGACCGCGCGGCGCGGTCGGCGGCGACCACGGCGATCAGAATGCCCGCGCAGGTCACCGTTACGGCGCCGCCGAGCACACCCCCCAGGGCGAGGCTGGGCCGCGCTCCGGTGGAGCGCACGGTGAACAGGACCGCGGCGCAGCCGCTGAGGGCGACGGCGACCGGCGGCAGGACGGCGAGACGCATCAGCTGAGGCCGGATGTGGGTCTCGGACAGCGCGGAAGCGGCGCGGGCGGCCGGTCGGCCGTGCCTGCCGCCTTCACGGCGGTCTGCGCGGGCGGCCGGTGCGCGGAGGTGAGACATCGGTGTCCTCGTCGTACTGGTCCGTCGGTCCTGGTTGCCAGGGGGCGTATGCCGGATGCGTACCGCGGGCACGCACATGCGGGGGTCGGTCGAGAGAACCGAACTTTCCGGCCCGCGTCGCCCGACGGATACCGACAGTAGTCGGCAATACGTCAGGTGCGGTGGGCAGTTGACAAACTCACGCGGGGAGCATCCCGCTCTGGCATGAAGCCTCGTACGACAGACCGATAATTTCCTCAAGCGCAGATAATCGAACGGAACACATCGATCGCACCTGCTCAGAAGCGGTCACGGAAAAGCGGCGAGGGCCGGGGAGTCTGAAACTCCCCGGCCCTCGCCGTTCGTGTGTCCCGTGTCCGCGGTCAGCCCGCCGACAGGGTTTCCGGGTCTCCCGCGCCGCCGTCCGCACTCCTCGGAACGTCACTCACCGTATCGGCCTTGGCCTGGTTTTTGGTCGCCGAGTCCGCCGTGGTCTTGATCGCCGCGCCGGTAAGTGTCTCGACCGCGGGCCGGCCGCCCGCCGGTTCGAGGGTCACACCTCGCCACCACGGGTCGGTCGGCACGGTCTCGGCCGTCGGCTCGAAGGGCTCGCCCGGCTGGGGCAGGGCGATCGGGGCACCCACCGCGCGGGAGGCGGCGACGGTACCCTCGCCGGGTTCCGACCACGCATGCGCCGCGAGGTTGAAGGTCGCCCAGTGGATCGGCAGCATCACGCCGTGCGGCTGCCCGCCCTGGAGGTCGAGGTGAGCGCGCATGCCCTCCTCGGGGGTCATGTGGATGTCCGGCCAGAACTCGCTGTAAGCGCCGATCTGGACCATCGTGGCGTCGAAGGGCCCGTGCTCGGCACCGATGTCCCGGAAGCCCTCGAAGTAACCGGTGTCGCCGCTGTGGTAGATCCGGTGCTCGTCCCCGGCGACGACCCAGGAGGCCCACAGGGTGTGCTGGGTGTTACGCAGGCCGCGGCCGCAGAAGTGGCGGGCCGGGGTGGCGGTCAGAGTGAGCCCGCCGACCTTGGTGGCCTCGTGCCAGTCCAGCTCGCGCAGCCGGTCGGCGGAGATACCCCAGTGCTCCAGGTGGGCACCGACGCCCAGGGGCACGGCGAACAGCGTGTCCGTACCGGCCAGCGCCTTGATCGAGGGCAGGTCCAGATGGTCGTAGTGGTCGTGCGAGATCACGACGACGTCGACCGGGCCGAGCGCGGCCAGCGGCAGCGGCACCGGGTGCAGCCGCTTGGGTCCGGCGAAGGAGAACGGGGAGCAGCGCTCGCCCCAGACCGGGTCGAACAGCACGCGCTGTCCGTCGATCTCGGCGAGCACGCTGGAGTGCCCCATCCAGGTCAGCCGCAGCCCGGTGGCAGGGGGCTTGGCGATGTCGGCGAGCGTGGTGGCGTGCACCGGCACCGTGCCGTTCGGGGCGCGACGGGCGCGTTCCTCCTTGTCGAAGTAGAGCTTCGCGAACTCCACCGCCGAACCGGAGGGCCGGGTCCCGGTCTTTTCCCCGGGATTCTGGAAGACCCCGTCCTTGAAGTGGGGCGATCTGCGGATGCGCGCCAGGCGCTCACCGCTCGGGTCCGCGCCGAAGGCCGCGGGCCGCAGCGCGCGGAGCCCGGAGCTCGGGAAACGGAATCCGGTCACGGTCTACCTCCAGGTGGAGTCGGTGAGACGTTCCATTATGGTCACCCCCGCTGACGGTCGGGTTACCGGCGGTGACCCGTTCCGCGTTGACAGGGTGCGATCCCGATCCGGATACTGACCCACCGTTCAGTGTTCGTCCGTGGCGAGCGCCCTGGGGTCCTTGAAGACTCGTCATCCGTGAGGAGTCCGTATGACCGCCCCCTTGATGTCGCTCACCTGGACCGATCATGTCACCGGACGCCAGGGCTTCCTCGTCGTCGACCGGCTGGTGCGCGGTGTCTCCAGCGGCGGGCTGCGGATGCGCCCGGGTTGCACCCTGGACGAGATCGCCGGTCTCGCGCGCGGGATGACCATGAAGGAGGCGCTGCACTACGACCCCCAGGGCCGCTACGTCCCCCTGGGCGGCGCCAAGGGCGGCATCGACTGCGATCCCCGGGCCCCCGGGGCGTACGAGGTCCTGGTGCGGTACCTACGGGCCATGCGGCCGTACATCGAGAGCTTCTGGACCACCGGCGAGGATCTCGGTCTCACCCAGGACCTGGTGGACCGGGCGGCGGCCGAGGCCGGGCTGATCTCGTCCATTCAGGCCGTGTATCCGCTGCTCGACGACGAGACGGCGGCCCGGCGGCGGCTCGCGGACGCGTTCGCGGTCGAGGTGGACGGGATCGGGCTCGACGCACTGGTGGGCGGCTGCGGAGTCGCGGAGTCGGCTCTCACGGCCCTGGACCTCACCGGTGTGCCGTACGCGGGGACGCGGGTCGCCGTGCAGGGCCTGGGCACCATGGGCGGAGCCACCGCGCGGTTCCTCACGCGCGCGGGGCTCACGGTAGTGGCCGTCGCCGACATCAAGGGCACGGTCCTCAACCCGGACGGCCTCGATGTCGAGGCGCTGCTGGCCGCACGGGACGCCTACGGGACCGTCGACCGCGCCGCTCTGCGCCCCGGCGATCTCGAACTGCCCGGTGACGCCTGGCTGGCCGTGGACGCCGAGGTGCTGGTGCCGGCGGCGGTCTCGTACGCCGTGGACACCACGAACCAGGAGCGGATCACCGCGCGCTGGATCGTCGAGGCGGCGAACATGCCGGTCCTTCCGGAGGCGGAGAAACAGCTGGCCGCGCGCGGGGTGACGGTACTGCCGGACGTGGTGGTCAACTCCGGGACGAACGCCTGGTGGTGGTGGACGCTGTTCGGCGACATCGGCCCCGACGCCGGCGAGGCGTTCGCCCACACCCGGCGCTCGATGCGCGCCCTGGTCAAGCAGACGCTGTCCCGCGCGGAGGCGGACGGGACGACCCCGAGGGCGGCCGCGCACGCCATCGTCGCGGACCGGCTGCCGGTGATCGAGGAGCGCTTCGGGTGGTACCAGTGAGCTCGGAGCGCGCGCCCGGTGAAGCCCACGGTGACTTCAGGCCGAACCGTCGGGTGCCCGGCCTCCCCCACTCGGCGCGGCGGGCGACAGATTAGGGTGACCGCGTGGCAAGGGTGCGGTTGAGCGTGACGGAGCGGCGCGAGGAGTTGCTGCGAGCCGCCGTCGGACAGATCGAGGCGCGGGGCGTGGTGGCGGTCAGGATCGCCGACGTGGCCTCGGCGCTCGGCGTGAGCAACGCGCTGGTGCTCTACCACTTCTCGACGAAGGAGAAGCTGGTCGCCGCCGCGTTCACCCACGCCGCCGAGGACGACCTCGCCCAGTTGCGCACCATCCTCGGCCGCCGCACCACAGCGCTGCGCCGGCTGCGGACGGTCGTGCGCTGGTACGCCCCGACAGGACAGGCCAAGGGCTGGCGGCTGTGGATCGAGGGCTGGGCGGCGGCGCTGCGCGAGCCCGCGCTGCGGGACGTCACACGGGACCTCGACACGCAGTGGAAGGCCGCGCTCACCGAGGTGATCGCCGAGGGTGTGGCCGCGGGCGAGTTCCACTGCGCCGACCCGATGGGCACGGCCCTGCGCCTGACCGCCCTGCTCGACGGTCTCGCCGTACACCTCACGTCGTACGCGGGTTCGGTCTCGCGCGCGCGGGCGCAGGAGTGGGTGGACGAGGCGCTGGCCCGGGAACTGGGGCTGGCGCTCGAGGCGTTGACAGCACAGGTGCAGTGACGCCGAGGGCCCGGCCGACCCTCCGACCGAGGCGCAGGCTTCGCCGACACGGTCGCCACCGCCCGTTCCCGTACCGCCGAAGTCGGCGCCCGGTGGCCGGCCGTCTCCGACGCCCTGGCCGGGCGGCCGCCCGCCGTCAGGCCACCGAAGCGATCCGCGTCTTGATGTCGTTCGGTGACAGCGTGCCCTTGGCGGTCACGTGGTCCCCCGACGACTCCCCGCGCAGCCGCCGGCCGATCCACGGCACCAGGTACTCGCGCGCCCAGTGCACGTCGTCGCGCCGGATCTCCAAGGTGCCGCGCGGCGGGAGCGGCGGCCAGGGCTGGTCCGGGTCGGCCGGAACCTCCAGACCGAGGACCTGGCCCGCGCGCAGCGCCACGCGAGTGTGCCCCTCGGGCGAGAGGTGGAGCCGGTCGCCGTCCCAGGCTCGGCGGTCCTGAATGGTCTTCAGGGACCACAGGTCGAGCACCGGGCAACCATACCGGTCGGCGACGGCCCGCACATGCCCGTTGTACGTGGCGATCTTGCCGCGCAGATGCTTGAGCACGGGGACGCCACGGGTGTCGAACCCGGTCGTCACCATCACCGCGCCCGCGACGGCGGTGAGCCGCACGATGGCCCGCTCGAAACGCTCGGCGACCTCGTCGGGATCGGTGCCGGGACGGATGATGTCGTTTCCGCCGGCGCAGAAGGAGACCAGGTCGGGCGCGAGTGCCGCGGCCTGCGGCAGTTGGTCCGCCACGATCTGGTCGAGCAGCTTCCCGCGCACGGCGAGGTTCGTGTAGGTGAAGTCGCCCTCGGGCCTGCGGTCCGCGAGCAGTACCGCGAACCGGTCGGCCCAGCCCACGAACGCCCCGCCGGGCCCCGGGTCGCCGACGCCCTCGGTGAAGCTGTCCCCCACCGCCACGTACGACCCGATCACTGATGTGTTGTCACTCTTCGAATCGTCTGCCACATCGGCCCATGATTCCCCTTCCGATGTGAGCTACGCGACCGTAGGAAGGGGTTGACGGGCGGTGAGATAAGCCACCCTTCAAGTGTTGGTCAAACCAGGAATAGCCTTGTCGTCAGCGCTGTTGAAGCGGCCACTGCTGCCATACCCGGAATCCGGCGATCCGGTTCACTGTGCCCCTCCCTGACCCGCACTGTCGACACCTCGGCCGGTCCCTGCCACGAGACCGCAACGTACAAGACCGCAACGCACGAGACCGCAACGTGCCGGCCGTGCACGACATCAGGACTCCCCAGCCCTCGGACACACCGAAGGCCGGACCCGGGGATCGGGGTCCGGCCTTCGGCAGCGTGTCAGGCAGGTGGTCGTGGAGGTGTCAGCCGACCGAGACGCCCTTCGAGCGCAGGTAGGCGAGCGGGTCGACGTCCGAGCCGTAGTCCGGCGTGGTGCGGATCTCGAAGTGCAGGTGCGGGCCGGTCACGTTGCCGGTCGCGCCGGAGAGGCCTATCTGCTGCCCCTCGGCCACGCTCTGCCCGCTCGAGACGGAGAGCGAGGACAGGTGCGCGTACTGCGCGTAGTAGCCGTCGGCCAGCTTGATGACGACCTGGTTGCCGTACGCGCCGCCCCAGCCCGCGGAGACGACCGTGCCCGCGCCAACGGCCTTGAGCGGGGTACCGGTCGGGACGACGAAGTCGACACCGGTGTGGTAGCCGCTCGACCACATGCTGCCTGCCATGTGGTACGGGGTGCCGATGGTGGCGCCGGACACCGGCAGGGTGAAGCCGCTCGCAGTGCCGGTGGTCTCGGCACTCTGGAGGACGGCGGCCGGCTTCTGCGCCGAGGACGACTTCGACGAAGAGGCGGACGACTCCGACTTCTTCGAGGAGGAAGAGGGAGAAGAGGAGGAAGGGGAAGACGGCGACTCGGACTTCGTGGTGCCCGACCCGGCCTTCTTGCCGATCGTGAGCTTCAGACCGGGGTGTATCAGCGACGGGTTGTCGCCGACGGCCTGACGGTTGTCGTCGTAGAGCCTCTGCCAGCCACCGCTGACGTGCTGCTGGTCGGCGATCTTGGCGAGGTAGTCGCCGGCCCGTACGGAATAGCTCTTCACACCCGAACTCCGCACGGAAGCCGACTTCTCGGCCGCCGCCTTTTCGGTCACCGATTTCTTCGCGGCGGCGGGAACGGACGACTGAACGGATTGGTCCGCAACGGACTGGGCACTCGCCGCGTGGGCACCGGTGGCCCCCAGAAGCGGAAGTGCGAGTGCGGCGCCGCCGGTTCCGGCGACAGCGATGGAACGGGTGAAACGCTCGGTCTTCGGACGGCGGTGCTTACCCTTCGCGGGCATGACGAATTCCTCTCCGGCGCCTGCGAGGTGAGCTGTCGGGTGCGGACTGGAGATGTCCGGCCGCTCCGAAGAAACGGCTTTACCCCTAGCCTGTTCCGGAGACCGAAACAGGCGTTTTACCTGTGGGTCCCCCGCTCCTGCCGTGGACGGGTGAGTGGGTGCGGGCTCCGGGCGGCGGCAGGATTGGGCGTCCGTCCGGATCGGTGGCGAACGTAAGCGATTAAGACGTACAGGGACAAGCGAGAGGTTGCGCCCCAATGCGTTCCTGTTGAACCTCCAGGGCGATTACCGGTCACCCTCCGTGAATCGGAGGGGACCTCTCACCTCGAATCCCCTTGAAAAGCACCAGCATTACGTGAACATGACGGGCGACGCACGGTCACGAATATGACCCTCCTCACCCGTCACCCCTCAGACCCCCTAATTCCAGCCGGAGTTGGAATAAGAGCGCCAATTCGGACACAACCCTCAGACGCGGCGCAGGCGGAGAACTGTCGCGTCCAGATCGCCCCGCAAACCGGTTCGCAGTCCGTGGTGCAGCAGTACGGCCCCCCGATGGACTTCGCCCGTTTCACGGCATTCGTACGACGCCGTCGGGTCGAGCCCGCGCAGCCGCACCGCCGGGACCGGCTCGCCGTAACGCTGCGCCTGGAGACAGGCGAGGACCACCGTCTCGTCGCCGAGCACGTACTGCACCGCGCTCAGCCCGCCCTCCGGGGGCCGCAGTCGATACTGGTCACCACGCTGCACGAGGGGGCGGATCTCCCTGTAGAGAGTCACCCACTCCTGAGCCTCGGTGAGCTCCTCCTCGGCCCACTCGGCCAGGTCTCCGCCGATCCCGAGCACCCCGGCCATGGCGCTGACGAACCGGAACCGCAGCGAGCTGACCCGCCCGTTGAGCTGCGTATTGGGGCTGTCGGTGACCCAGGCGGCCATCACGCGCGCGGGGTGGATCTGGCTGAAGCCGTGCTGAATGGCGAGCCGGTCCAACGGGTCGGTGTTGTCGGAGGTCCACACCTGGTCCGTACGGCTCATCACACCGAGGTCGATCCGGCCGCCGCCACCCGAGCAGGACTCGAAGGCAACCCCCGGGTGGGCCTCTCGCAGCCGGTCCAGCAGGCGGTACAGCGCGTGCACGTGGTCGACCCACAGCCGCTGCGGATAGGGGTCACCGGGCCAGCCCGCGTCGGTGAAGCAGCGGTTGAAGTCCCACTTCACATAGTCGATCGGGGCGCTGGAGAGCATCGCGTGGAGCTGTTCCCAGAGGTATTCCTGGACGTCCTCGCGCGCGAGGTTCAGAACAAGCTGATTGCGCAGTTCCGTCCGCTTTCGGTCTGGTTGGTACTGCACCCAGTCCGGGTGGGCACGATAGAGGTCGCTGTCCGGATTGACCATTTCGGGCTCGACCCAGATGCCGAACTGCATGCCCAGGGCGTGCACCTGGTCGGCGAGAGGCTTGAGGCCGCCGGGGAAGCGGTCGGGGTTGGGCGTCCAGTCGCCGAGGCCGGCCCGGTCGCTGGTGCGCTTGCCGAACCAGCCGTCGTCCACGACGAACAGCTCCACGCCGATCGCCGCGGCCCGGCGGGCCAGGACCCCCTGCTGCTCCTCGGAGATGTCGAACTCCGTGGCCTCCCAGGAGTTGAACAGCACAGGCCGGTCCCGGTCCGCGTCCGGGATGACGTACGCGCGCTGGTAGGCGTGCCAGGCGCGGCTCGCCCCGCCGAAGCCGCCGTCGCTCCACAGACCCGCGAAGACGGGCGTGGTGAAGGACTCCCCCGCCTCCAGACGCAGCAGGCCGGAGTCGTCGTAGCCCGCGCCGCCGGTGATCTGCACGCGCGTGTCGGGCAGTTCGGCCACGGCGATGCGCCAGGATCCGGACCAGCCGAGGGCGCAGCCGTAGACCTCGCCGCGTTCCTCGGTCGCGTCGGTGTCGAGCGCCACCCACGGCAGATGCTGGTGTCCGGTGTGGCCGCGGCGGCTGCCGATGACCTTCTCACCGTAGGTGAGGGGGGCGCGCACGAGCCGGGACTCCGCAGCCCAGCGGCCGTGCAGCTGGGACAGCCGCCAGCCGCCCTCGCGGTCGGGCAGGGTCCAGGTGGCCGAGTCTGCGCGCAGGAGCTCCACCGCGGCACCCTCGTCGTCCAGGTCGTTGTCCAGGTCGTTGTCCAGGCTCACCCAGCGCTCCACGACGTCGTGCCGCATCCGGTAGTGCAGTGTGATCGCGAGCCCTCCGTCACGGAACCTGAGCCGCAGCTCGTCGTCCTCGGCCCGCTCGTACGCCTCGAAGCGCCACTCGGTGCCGCGCCGCTCGTCCGTGCGCACGGACAGGGCGGGGCGGACGAAGCGGGGGCCGCCCTCGACGGGGTACTCCTCGCGTCCGTCGAGCGGCGACTCGAAGGGCCAGTAGTCCGGCAGCGGCCGTACGGCGAGGGCCTCGGCGTCGGCCAGCGCGATCCGTGGCCCCCAGTGCAGATGCAGCAGCTCGTCGCCCTCGGTGAGGTGGACGGCGTAACTGCTGGTCGGCCCGGACAGAATCCACGTACGGCCGTTCTCGGCGATCTCCAGCATGCAGTTCCTCACAGATACCAACAGACACGAACAGGTGCGCTCAAGCCTCAACATCATCAGGGTCGGGACACCCTCGGTGCAACGCCTGTGGACAACTCATTGCCCCAGGAACCCATGTCGTATGGTCGAGTGCATGCCCGTCGCCGAGCCCCGTCGACGGGACCGTATGAGGAGGAGCCCGTGACGCAGCAGGTCCCGTCGACTGAACCCGACCTGACCGGAGTGCGCAACTTCCGCGACGTCGGCGGGGTGCCGACGGTCGACGGACGCCGGGTGAAGCACGGGGTGCTGTTCCGCAGCGGCCACCTCGCACACGCGACCGAGGAGGACAGCGCCTTTCTCTCCTCCCTGGGCCTGCACACGATCTTCGACTTCCGTAACGCGGCGGACCAGAAGCTCGAGGGTCCCGACGTCGAGCTGCCGGGCGTGCGCAATGTGAACCTGCCGCTGACCGACCCGGCGGACGGCGCCGAATTCTGGAAGATGGTCCGGGACGGCGAGATCGACCAGCTGCGCAAGATCCTCGGCGACGACAAGGCCGCGAACCGGATGATCGCCTCGTACCGCGTGATCATCAAGGAGCGCACCGCCGAGCTCTCCCGAGTGCTGCACGCGCTCGCCGAGGACAGCGTCCCCGCGCTGATGCACTGCGCGGCCGGCAAGGACCGCGCGGGACTGTCCATGGCGACAACACTGCTCGCACTGGGGGTGGAGCGGGAGGCGATCGTCGCCGACTACCTGGCGTCGAACGCCAAGCACCGCCGCTACAAGGTGCGCCGCAGTGGCAGCTCGGCCTCGGCCTACTCCGAAGAGGTGATGGAGCTACTCAGCCCCCTCTTCGACGCCCGGGCCGAGTATCTGGCGGCCGCCTTCGAGACGATCGACGAGACGTGGGGCAGCGTCGACGCCTACCTGGAGGAGGGGCTGGGAATCACCCCGGAGATCCGTGAGCGACTGCGGGAACGGCTGCTCGACTGAGACATCCGGGCGCCCTCAGCCCACGGCCGATCCCCGATCCCCCCTCACCGCTGATCCCGGCCCACGCCCCATCCCGGCCCACGACTGCCCCTGCCCACGGCCACTCCCCTGGGCTACTGGTTGGCGCCCGCCTCGAACAGGAAGTAGACGAAGGCCGCGAACACATGGCCGACGGCGATGTAGATGATGAGGCGCACCCACAGGGCGCGGGGGAACTTCTCCTCCATGTCAGTCATGGCATGTCTCCAGGAGTCGGGCCCAGGCACAGGGTGGCCGTGGGGCTCTGCAGCAGGGTGTGGACGAACAGGAGCTCGACCCCGTCGGGGTCCTGGGCGGCGATGCGGTGCGGGGTCAGCGAGTCGAAGTGCGCGCTGTCGCCCGGGCCGAGGCGGTGCGTGGTGTCCCCGAGACGCAGCCGCAGCCGGCCCGTGAGCACGTGCAGCCACTCCTCGCCCGGGTGGACGCGCACGATGTCGCCCTGGGAGTCGTGGGGCACGTGGACGCGCAGCGCCTGCATGCCTCGCCCGGGCGCACCGGCCTGCCAGTAGGTCCAGCCGCCGGCCGCTGTCGGCTCCATGTCGACGGCCCGTACGACCGCGTCCCGGTCGGCGCCCGTCTCGCCGAGCAGTTCGGAGACCGTCGTAGCATAGATACGGGCGAGCGCGAGCAGCATCGGCAGCGAGGGCTGGCGCCGCCCGGTCTCCAGCCGGGAGAGATGGGCGGGCGACAGTCCGGCCGCGCGGGCGGCGGCCTCCAGGGTGAGAGAGGCACGGCGGCGCAGGGCACGGAGCTGCGGTGCGACGGCGGGCAGTTCGACGTCCTGCCCGGTCGTCGGCTCGTTCTCGGCTTCCGAAGAACTCATGCTCTCCATTGAGCCCCGAATTTACCTCTGCGGCAAATCTCTTGTCTCAGAGGCAAAAACTGGCGGCTTCGCCCTCTGCGGCGAAGCCACCACACGTCGAAGGAGCCGGCTCACCGGCCTCCGTTTCACCGACCGACCTACCGGTTCGCCGGCCCACCGGTTCGCCGGCCCACCGGTTCGTCGACCTACCCCACGGCCCGCCCTACCCCAGGACCGCGTCCGGCCGGCCCACCCCACGACCGACCTACCTGTTCGCCACCGCCTGCTTGATCAGCGTCTTGCTGAAGTCCCACATCAGCCCGCCCCCGCTGTGCGCGTCGTCCATCACGGCGGTGAACGCGTCCACGAACCGGTCCACCTCCTGTTCACCCACGATCAGCGGCGGAATCAGCTTGATCACCTCCAGGTGGTCGCCGGAGACCTGGGTGAGGATGCGGTGGCGCTGCAGCAGCGGGACGACCACCATCTGCGCGAACAGCCCCTTGCGGGCGGCCTGCAACATGGTCCAACGGCTGCGCAGCTTCAGCGACTTGGGCCTGCCGAACTCGATGCCGACCATCAGGCCCCGGCCGCGGACGTCGGCGAGCAGCTCGTACTTGTCGATCAGCGCCGAGAGCCGGGACCTCAGCAGCTCACCCGTGGCCCGGGCGTTCGCGACGATCTGCTCGTTCTCCATCACCGACAGGACGGCCAGCCCCGCCGCCATGGCCTGTGCGTTGGATCCGAAGCTCGCCGAGTGGACGAGCACCCGGTCCATGGAGGAGTAGACCTTCTTGAAGATCCAGTCCTTGCCGAGGGTGGCGCCGACCGGCACATAGCCGCCGGACAGCGCCTTGGCCACGCACACCAGGTCCGGTTCGACGCCGTCCTCGTGCTGGTAGGCGTAGAAGTCCCCGGTGCGGCCCAGGCCCGTCTGCACCTCGTCCGCGATGAGGAGGGCCTTGTGCCGGTGCAGCAGTTCCTGGGCGGCGCGCAGATAGCCGGGCGGGGCCTCGTGCACGCCCTTGCCCTGGATCGGTTCGACGACCAGGGCGGCGACGTCGCCCTTCCGCAACTCCCCGGCCAGGGCGTCGAGATCACCGAGAGGTACGGCCGTGTCGGGCAGCAGCGGGGCGAAGCCGTCCCGGAAGCCGTCCTCGCCGTTGACCGACAACGAGCCGGTGGTCAGGCCGTGGAAGGCGTGGTCGCAGTACAGGATCCGCGGCTTTCCGGTGGCGTACCGGGCGAACTTGAGCGCGGTCTCGACCGCCTCCGTCCCACTGTTGCCGAAGAACACCCGGTCCAGGTGCGGACTGTGGGCCAGCAGCTTCTCGGCAAGCAGCCCGGGCAGCGGCTGGCAGTCGAAGCGGGTCAGGTCGGCGAGCTGGGCGTCGAGGACGTCGTGCAGCGCCTTGCGGACGACCGGGTGATGGCGGCCCAGGCCCATCACCCCGAACCCGGCGAGCATGTCCAGGTAGTCGTTGCCGTCCGCGTCCCAGAAGTACGCGCCCTCGCCCCGCTCGTAGACCTTGTCGAAGCCGATGGTGTGCAGCATGCGCGGGAGCTGGTGGTTCAGGTACTTGGTGTGCAGCTCGTAGCGCTCGCCGCCGCGCTCGGCCAGCAGCGCGCCGAGGTCGAACTCCCCGGCCTGCGAGGAGGACGACGGGGGCTTGGCGGTTGTCATTCCTGTTTCTCCTTGGACAGCTCTTCCCGGACGGCCAGGTTCGCTTCCTTGACGGCGAGGCTCGCGCCGATCCGTCCGGCGACCTCGACGGGCGTGAGCCCGATGTCGGCGAGCACCTCGCTCCGTTTGGCGTGCGCGAGGAACTGCTCGGGGATGCCGAACCGCCGTACGGGGACGTCGACTTCGGCGTCACCGAGGGCGAGCGCCACCGCGGCGCCCACGCCGGACGCGCGGCTGTTGTCCTCGACGACGGCGACCAGACGGTGTGCGGCCGCGAGTTGCGGGAGCGCCGGGTCGACCGGCTTGACCCACCTCGGGTCGACGACCGTGCATCCGATGCCCCGGGCCTCCAGCAGCTCGGCGGCCTGGAGGCAGACGGGTGCCATCACCCCGACGGCCACCAGAAGCACCTCGGGCCCGTCCGCACGGTGCAGGACGTCCAGGCCGCCCACCCGGTCGACGGCCGGGATCACCGGTCCCGCCGACTCCTTGGGGAAGCGCACCAGCGTCGGCGCGTCGTCCACCGCGACCGCCTCCCTGAGCTGCGCCCGCAACTGGTCGGCGTCGCGCGGCGCGGCGATCCTCAGACCCGGCACGACCTGGAGGATCGACATGTCCCACATGCCGTTGTGGGAGGGCCCGTCGACGCCGGTGACACCGGCCCGGTCCAGGACGAACGTGACCCCGCACCGGTGCAGGGCGACGTCCATCAGGAGCTGGTCGAAGGCGCGGTTCAAGAACGTCGCGTAGACGGCGACGACCGGGTGCAGCCCGCCCGTCGCGAGGCCGGCCGCGGAGACGGCCGCGTGCTGCTCGGCGATGCCGACGTCCCACACCCGGTCCGGGAAGCGGGCTGCGAAACCGCCGAGTCCCACCGGGCGCAGCATGGCCGCCGTGATCGCCACCACGTCGTCCCGCTCCTCGCCGATCCGCACCATCTCGTCGCCGAACACCGAGGTCCACGACGGGCCGTCGGACGGAGCGAGCGACTCGCAGGTGAGCGGGTCCATCACGCCGACGGTGTGGAAGTGGTCCTCCTCGTGGGCGAGAGCGGGTTCGTAGCCGCGTCCCTTCTCCGTCAGGCAGTGCACGAGCACCGGCCCGTGGAAGCGTTTCGCACGCCGGAGCGCCGACTCGACGGCCTTGAGGTCGTGCCCGTCTATCGGACCGACGTACTTCAGCCCGAGGTCCTCGAACATGCCCTGCGGCGCGAACGCGTCCTTGAAGCCCTTCTTGGCGCCGTGCAGGGACTCGTAGACGGTGTTGCCGACCAGTGGGGTCCGCAGCAGTACGTCCTTCCCCCAGGCCAGGACCTTCTCGTAGCCGTCGGTCGTCCGCAGGGTCGCCAGGTGGTTGGCGAGGCCTCCGATGGTCGGCGCGTACGACCGCTCGTTGTCGTTGACGACGATGATCAGCGGCCGGTCCTTGGCGGCCGCGATGTTGTTGAGCGCCTCCCAGGCCATGCCACCGGTCAGCGCCCCGTCGCCGATCACCGCGACGACATGGCCCTTCTCGCCCTGCACCTGGCGGGCCTTGGCGAGTCCGTCGGCCCAGCCGAGCGCGGTGGAGGCGTGGCTGTTCTCGATGACGTCGTGCTCGGACTCCTCACGCGAGGGATAGCCGGACAGCCCCCCTTTGCCACGCAGCTTGGAAAAGTCCTGACGTCCCGTCAACAACTTGTGTACGTAGCTCTGGTGGCCGGTGTCCCACAGGATGCGGTCGACCGGCGACTCGAAGACCCGGTGGAGGGCGACGGAGAGTTCCACCACCCCCAGATTGGGCCCGAGGTGTCCGCCGGTCCTGGCGACCGCGTGCACCAGGAACTCCCTGATCTCTTCGGACAGTTCGCCGAGTTCCACCTCGGACAGCGCCTTCAGGTCGCGTGGTCCCCGGATGTTCTCCAGAATCGTCACGTCGGGCCCCCTCCTGGTCCGTGCTGTTCAACTCACGGTGACGGCCGGCTCCCCCGCCGCGACGCCGTCCTGCTCCATCTGCTCGGCGATCTTCATCGCCTCTTCGATCAGGGTCTCCACGATCTTCGACTCGGGCACGGTCTTGACGACCTCGCCCTTGACGAAGATCTGCCCCTTGCCGTTGCCGGAGGCGACCCCGAGGTCGGCTTCCCGCGCCTCTCCGGGCCCGTTCACCACGCACCCCATGACGGCGACCCTGAGCGGCACCTCCATGCCCTCCAGGCCCGCCGTGACCTCGTCGGCCAGCCTGTAGACGTCGACCTGGGCCCGCCCGCAGGACGGGCAGGAGACGATCTCCAGCCGACGCTGCCTGAGGCCCAGCGACTCCAGGATCTGGATGCCGACCTTGACCTCCTCGGCGGGCGGGGCGGACAACGACACCCGGAGGGCGTCCGCGTCGTCCTGCGTGGGGCAGGCCACACGGACGATCTGGCAGCCCGAGGCGGTGAGTTCCGCGATCTGCTGCAGGGTGGCGCCGATGTCCGACGTACGGGTCGTGGTCATCGACTGCACCGACACCGGGGCCCCGCCCCCGACCGCCACCGGCCCGACCTGGATCCGCCGTGAGACACGCCGTTCCGCTATCGGCCGGACCGGTACCTCGGGGACGCCCAAGGAAATGGCGGTCATGGCGCTACTCGCGGTTTCCGGAGACCGTCTCGCGCATGGCGCGCAGCGACTCCTTGAGGGAACCCATGGTGGCGAGGACGGCGGTGGGCTCGTAGCCGCAGTGCGCCATGCAGTTGGCGCAGCGCGGGTCCTTGCCGCGGCCGTACTTGTCCCAGTCGGTCTCCTCGATGAGTTCGCGGTACGTCGGCACGTACCCGTCGCTCATCAGGTAGCAGGGCCGCTGCCACCCGAACAGCGAGTAGTTCGGGATCGCCCAGGCGGTGCACGGGAAGTCGACCTTGCCCTCCAGGAAGTCCAGGAAGAGCGGGGAGTGGTTGAGCCGCCACTTCCTGCGGTTGCCGCCCGAGAAGGCCTTCTTGAACAGCTCGCGGGTCTGCTCCACGCCCAGGAAGTGCTCCTGGTCGGGCGCCTTCTCGTAGGCGTAGGCGGGCGAGATCATCATCTCGTCGACCTTGAGGTCGTCGTTGAGGAAGTCGAGCACCTCGATGATGGTCTGCGGGGTGTCCGTGTTGAAGAAGGTCGAGTTGGTGGTGACCCGGAAGCCGCGCCGCTTGGCCTCCTTGATCGCCGCCACCGCCTCGTCGAACACGCCCTCCTTGGCCACCGACTCGTCATGACGCTCGCGCAGCCCGTCGATGTGCACCGCGAAGGCGAAGTAGGGCGAGGGGGTGAACTTGTCCATCTTCTTGCGCAGCAGCATGGCGTTGGTGCAGAGGAAGACGTATTTCCTCTTCGCCACCAGCTGCCGCACGATCTCGTCGATCTGAGGGTGCATCAGCGGCTCGCCGCCGGCGATGGACACCATCGGCGCACCGGACTCCAGCACCGCCCCGACGGCCTGCGCCACCGGCATCCGTTGCTTCAGCACCCCGGCCGGGTGCTGGATCTTGCCGCAGCCCTCGCACTTGAGGTTGCACGCGAAGAGAGGCTCGAGCTCCACGATGAGCGGAAACTTCTCCCGCTTGCGGAGCTTCTGTTCGACCAAGTATGTAGCGACCTTGATGGACTGGCGCAGCGGCATGGCCATCTGGCTCACCTCCGGGGGAGCAGCAAGGAACGGTGCCATTCATAAAAAGCGGGAAGTACGGAACGAAGGACGCGGAAAGCCGATATTCCACCGCGCACCGTGCCGATCCGGACGAGTTCATGTTCTGGAGCGTCCACCACCACCCGGACGGCCGCAACCGGGCGCTCGCCCGCGTGCACGGCGCCCAGAAGCGTGGCCGCGGACTCCATGTCGACCGCGATCGCGCCGGTCGCGAGCAGATCCGACCGTTCGTGACCACGGACGACGTGATCGGAACCGGTGAGCGGCCCGGTGTGGACCGTGCGTCCGGGAAGGGTCCGTACCAGCTCCTTGACGAGCAGGTCGGTGCCCACGCACGGGACGGTGCCGCGCGGGTCCCGGGTCTCCTCGGCGACGACCAGGTCACCGGGGTGCATGCCGGGTGCGAGTCCCGCGCAGAAGCCGGTGGCCAGTACGGCGGCCCCGTCGAACCCACGGTCGGCCAGGACCCGGGTGACGGCCCGTTCGGCCGCCCTGGGTCCCATGCCGGTGCGCAGGACGGTGACCGGCCCGTCGGCGCCGCCGCGGTCGCCGCTGCGCAGGGCGAGATGCTCGATGCCGAGCGCGCAGGCGATCAGCAGCGGTACCGTGACGGGCTGGGTGCTCATCAGCCCCCCTCGGCCCCGGAGAACGGCTCTCCGTGGACGTACCGGCCGAGTGCGGTGAGCGGGAAGACCTGCCGGTAGAGGTGGTAGTTGATCGAGAAGTCCCAGGGGAAGCCGGTACCGGTGAAGTAGGGCTCGTCCCAGGAACCGTCCTCGCGCTGTGTGCTTGCGAGCCACTCGACGCCACGTTCCACGGCCTTGGAGTCCTTCTCCCCCGCCGCCAGCAGGGCCATCAGCGCCCACGCCGTCTGCGAGGCGGTGGAGGCGCCCCGCCCGCTCCACTTCTTGCTGTCCCGGTAGGAGCGCAGATCCTCGCCCCAGCCGCCGTCGTCGTTCTGGACGGACTCCAGCCAGGCCACGGCCCGCCGGATCGCCGGGTGGGAGGCGGGCAGGCCGGCCGCGGTCAGTGCGGGCACCACCGACCCTGTGCCGTAGACGTAGTTGACGCCCCAGCGCCCGAACCACGAGCCGTTCGGCTCCTGTTCGGCGAGCAGCCACTCGATGCCGCGCCGGGTGCGCGGATCGTGCGAGAGGCCCTCGACCGCGAGCATCTCCACCACGTGCGCGGTGACGTCCGCGGACGGCGGGTCGATGACCTCGCCGAAGTCGCAGAACGGCAGCCGGTTGGGGAAGGGACTGGTGTTGTCGACGTCGAAGGCGCCCCACGCGCCGTTCTTCGACTGCATCCCCAGGTTCCAGCGCACCCCGCGCCCGATCGCCTTGTCCACCCGCTCGGGGTCGTGGTGCCGGACCCGGCGCAGGGCGAGGACGACCTCGGCGGTGTCGTCGATGTCGGGGTAGTTGTCGTTGTGGAACTCGAACGCCCAGCCGCCCGGCGGGAGCCCGGGCCGCTTCACCGACCAGTCGCCGGGCCGCACGATCTGTTCGCCGAGCATCCAGTCGGCGGCCTTGACCAGCTGGGGGTGGTCGGCCGGCACCCCCGCGTCGGCGAGCGCGATGGTGGCGAGGCAGGTGTCCCACACCGGCGACTGGCAGGCCTCGATCATCCGGGACCCGTCCTCGCGCCACACGGCGAAACGGTCCAGCGACTCGAGTCCCGCGCGCATCACAGGGTGTTCGAGGTCGTAGCCGAGCAGGGACAGGGCGATGACCGAGTACACGGCCGGCGGCTGGATACCGCCCCAGCAGCCGTCGTTCTCCTGGCGCTCGACGATCCAGCGGGCGGCGGAATTCATCGCCGCCTTGCGCAGCCTGCGCGGCGCGACCTTGCGCAGGGCGTGCAGCGCCTTGTCCAGCCGCTGGAAGGCGCCGTCCCAACTCACCACCGGGGCGAAGGGCTTGACCGGGTTCGGGTTCGCGGGATCGGAGTGCAGTTCGTCGAGCGGGAAGGGGGCGGGCCTCACCGGCCGCTTCGCGGAGACGATCGTCAGCGGGACGATGGTCTGCCGGGCCCAGCATCCGAAGTCGTAGATGTTGAGCGGGAACCAGGTGGGGAGGTAGATGAGTTCCGGCGGGAGTTCGGGCAGGTCCTCCCACTTCCACCAGCCGAACAGGGCCAGCCAGATCCGGGTGAAGACCCGGGCGGCGGCGATCCCGCCCCGGTCGCGGATCCAGGCGGAGGCCTTCGCCATGTGCGGTGCGTCCGGCGCGTCGCCGTCCAGTCGCAGGGCGACGTACGCCTCGATGGTCGCGGAGAGGTCGCCCGGACCGCCGTAGAAGCTGGCCCAGGTGCCGTCCTCGCGCTGCTCACCGCGGATGAAGAGGGCGGCGCCGTGGGTCGTCTCCTCGTCGCGGATGCCCAGGAACTGCCGCAGCAGCAGGTCCTCGGCGTCCATCGTGACGTTGGTCTCGAGGTCGCCCTTCCACCAGCCCTCCGCGTCCTGTCGGGACAGCAGGAACTCGGTGGAGCGTTGTACTGCGTGTACGGCGGCATCGCGGGCCCCGGCCGTCACGGGGGTGGTGTTGTCGGTTTCGCGGGCCGAGGCAGCGCGGGGCGGCAGGGCTCCGGTGCTTCCGTCGGTCGTCGCTGTCATGGCTTCCCCTTCGTGCAGTCGTGCGAGTCGTCCTGCTGTGGGTCCGCCGTCGGCCGGTGCGTCGCTTCCCGCGACACCGGCCGGCGACTACGCGAGGGTTATTCGACCGATAGTGATCATCTCTTTCGTACGACGACGAAGTCGGCGAGCGCCGTGAACTGCGCCCGTACCCGGTCGGGCATGTCGACGGTGTCCAGGGCTTGGATGGCGATGGTGTGCTGACGGCGGGCTTCCTCGGCCGTCCACTCGCGGGCGCCGGCCTCCTCGATGAGGGCGGCGCGGGCCGCGAACTCCTCCTCGGAGAAGTTCTCGAAGTCGCTGCGCTTGGCGTCGGCGGCGAGCATCTCGCCGAGCCGCTCGGAGGCGGGACCGCCCGCCGCGAGCGCGGCCACGACAGGCAGGGATTTCTTGCGCTGGCGCAGGTCGCTCCAGGTCTGCTTGCCGGTGGAGACCGGGTCGCCCCAGATCCCGAGGAGGTCGTCGACAGCTTGGAAGGCGAGGCCGAGGTGGTAGCCGTACGTCTCCAGCGTGTCGGCGGTGCGGTCGTCCGCGCCGCCGAGCACGGCGCCGATCGAACTGGCGCAGGCGAGCAGGGCCCCCGTCTTGTTGCCCTCCATCTCCAGGCACTCCTCGACGCTGACGCGGTCGCGGTGCTCGTAGGAGATGTCCTGCGCCTGGCCGTCGATCAGGGCGCGGGTGGCGCTGGTCAGCCGGCGGGTGGCGCGGCCCGCCTCGACGGTGCCGAGCTCCAGCAGCACCTCGTTGGCGAGGGCGAACAGGGCGTCGCCGACCAGGATGGCCTGGGCGGGGCCGTGCACCTTCCAGACGGTGTCGCGGTGGCGGCGCTGTTCGTCGCCGTCCATCAGGTCGTCGTGCAGCAGGGAGAAGTTGTGGACGAGTTCGACGGCGACCGCGCCGGGGATGCCGACCTCGGGTGCGGCGCCGGTGACCTCGGCGGAGAGCACGGCGAGCGCGGGACGTACGGCCTTGCCGCCGTCTCCGTCGGCGGGGTTGCCCTGGGCGTCGATCCATCCGAAGTGGTAGGCGGAAACAGTGTCCATGGGAGCTGCCAGGCGGTCGATCGCCGTCCGCAGCACCGGTGTGGCCAGGGTCCGGCCGCGCTCCAGGAGCGCGGTCACGTCCACCGCAGGCCGCCGAGCGGCCGTCGAGGCCGGGGGCACAGTGGGCACAGTCTCTCCTCTTGTTGCGGTACCGGAGGTGCGGGCACCTGCCGTGCCGTGCCGAGCCGGCATCAGGCCGCCTCCTCGAATGCGAAGAGATGGCGGGGGCGGGTCCGGCCCAGGGCGCCGAGTGCGGCGTCGGCCGCGCTCACTCCGCTGCGGACCGCACTCTCCATGGTCGCGGGCCACCCTGTGGCGGTCCACGCTCCGGCCAGGTACAGGCCGGGTGCCTTGGTGCGGGCGCCGGGCCTGAGCCGCCCGACGCCGGGGGTGGGAGCGAACGTCGCCGTACGCTCTCTGGTCACGAAGAAGTCCCTCACCTCGGCCCCCCGCGCGCGGGGCAGCAGTCGCTCCAGTTCCGGCAGATACCGCTCGCGCAGGACGGCGACGGGCTCGTCGATCTCGTCGTGGGCCGCCGACTGGGACAGCGCGAGGTACTGGCCCCCGCTCAGCCCGGAGGCCTCGGTCCGGTCGAACACCCACTGCACCGGAGTGCCGAGGGCTGCGAAGAACGGCCGGGTGAGCACCGTGCGGTCGTAGACGACATGGACGTTGAGGATCGGCGCGGTGCCGATCTCCAGCAGTCGCCCGGGGGCGTCGAGCGCTCCGGGCGGCAGCAGGTCGTGGGCCTCGCGGTGCGGTACGGCGAGCACGACCGCGTCCGCCGCGAGTGTCTCACCGGGAACCTGAACGCTCCAACGCCCGTTTTCGTCAGTCGAGATGGAGGTGACGCGTGTACGGACTTCGGTACGCACGCCCGCGGAGTCGAGCGCCTTGCGGGCGAGCCGGTCATGCAGTTCGCCCAGCGGGACGCGCGCCCATCCGATGTCGGCCGCGCCCGGCTCGGACAGCAGACCGGTCTTGAACACCATCGCGGCGAGCCCGAGCGAGGCGTCGCCCGCGACCGCGTTGAGGGTGGCGACCCCGACCAGGTCCCACAGGGCCTCGATGGCGCGCGCCGACTGACCGTGCGCGGTCAGCCAGCTGCCGAAGTCCTGCGTGTCCAGGGTCGGATCGGCGAGGTCGAGCCCCTTGAGCGCGAGCGCGGCACGCCCGACCCTGGCACGTTCGGCGAGGGAGAGATGCGGATACGTGGCGAGGCCGCGCCCCAGATGCAGGGGCACCGGCAACGCGTCGCGCCGCAGCCTGCCGAGCCGCCTGCCCTCGGGCCGGTCGACGTCGAGTACGGGCACGTCCAGACGATCCTGCAGCGGGGCCAGCGCGGCACCCTCGATCCGGTCGAGGAACCAGCGGTAGGCGGTGCAGCAGCGCAGATACACGTGCTGTCCGTTGTCGACGGTCAGCCCGTCGCGCTGGAAGGAGAAGGCGAGCCCGCCCAGGCGCGGCCTGCCTTCGAGCAACGTCACCCGGACTCCGGCGTCGGCGAGTGCGAGCGCGGTGGTGATGCCGGCGAGCCCGCCGCCGACCACGACGGCGTCTTTGCCGGAGTGTTCCGGCGTGTCCGCGAGCGGCTCGTCGGACCGCGTGCCGTCGGTCATGGTGCGTCCTCCCCTGCCCGGCCGCCGTGGGGGTCGAACGATGCACGGCAGGCCGTTGCAGTCAGGGACGCCGTCCCCGGCCGGAGGGTTGCGTGCCAGTTTTCTCCGGTGGCATCACCTTGGACCGGATTGTCCATCAGGCGCGCCTCCTGACGGTTCTGCGGGTCACGTGGCGGGTGTCCAGGCCGGACAGGCCGCGTACGGCGACGTACGCCTTCTCCCGTCCGGGCAGCGAGACCCGGCCGCGCAGCACGGCCTCCGGGTCGCGCTCGATGCGGTCGAGGAGGCGGCGGTAGATGCCGGCCATGGCGGCGACACAGGCGCCGCTGCGCCGGTCGAGCATCGGGAGCAGCCGGTAGCCCTCGGCGAAAAGGGCGCGGGCCCGACGCACTTCGAAGTGCACGAGGCCCGCGAAGTCGGCGCCCTCCGGTGGTTTCGGCCCCTTGAAGCCGGCCGAGCAGCCGAACTTGGCGAGGTCGTCGGCGGGCAGGTAGGTGCGCCCGCCCTCGGCGTCCTCACGGACGTCCCGCAGGATGTTGGTGAGCTGGAGTGCCAGTCCGAGCGTGTCGGCGTACTCCGGCGCGCGCTCGACACCGCGCGCTCCTGACTCGGTGCCGAACACGCCGAGCGAGATCCGCCCGATGGCGCCCGCCACGCAACGGCAGTACACCTTCAGGTCGTCCCAGGTCTCGTAGGCCTCGCCGCGGACGTCCATCAGCACGCCGTCGATGAGTTCGTCCAGGCCGCCCAGCGGGATCGGGAAGGCCTCGGCGGCGTGGGCGAGGGCGACCGCGACGGGGTCGGTGCCGTCCTCGGCGATCGCACCGTCGCGCACCCGGGCCAGCATCTCCCGGGTCTCCTCCAGTCTCGCGCTCTTGACCTCGTTCGCCAGCGCGCCGTCGCCGATGTCGTCGACGCGCCGGGAGAACGCGTACAGCGCGGACATCGCGCGACGCTTGGGCGTCGGCAGCAGTCTGATGCCGTACGCGAAGTTACGGGCCTGCTGCCCGGTCACGGTCTCGCAGTAGCTGTAGGCGGCGAGTACCGGTGCGGACACGTGTGGTTCCGACTCCACGGTCCGGATCACCTCTTTCCTCGCAGAGTGACGCCCACCTCGCGCAGCAACTGGATCTTGCCGGGCTCGGGCGGGCCGGGAAGTACGTCGTATTCGGCGGCGGCGATCGCCCGGATCGCCGCCCTTCCCCCCGCCACGAACCCTGCGAGCAGCAGTTTCAACCTGCCGTGGACGCTACCCACCAGGGGGGCGCCTTCATTCAGGAGATCGCTGGCGCGTTGCGCTTCGTATGCAACCAGAGCACGCACCGACGCGCCCCCGGTTTTCGCGGCGAGATCCCTTTCCTGAACGTGGAAGCGCTTCATGTCCGCGGCGGGCAGGTAGATGCGGTCGCGGCCGAGGTCCTCGGCGACGTCCTGGAGGTGTTCGACGATCTGCAGGGCTGTGCAGATCGCGTCGGAGCGGCGGATCCGCTCGGGGGTCGATGTCCCGGTGACGGCGAGCACCAGGCGGCCGACGGGGTTGGCGGACAGTTCGCAGTACGCGAGGAGGTCGTCGTAGGTCTCGTAGCGCGCGACGAGCTGGTCCTGGCGGTTGGCGGCGATCAGCCCGAGGAACGGCTCGGGGGTCAGCGCGTGGCGGCGGACGGTCGGCTGGAGGCGGCGCAGCAGCGGGTGGCGCGGCCCCGGACGCGACGACGTGGCGAAGACGCGGTGGAGGTCGGCCTCGAAGGCGTCCAGCAGGACCGTCCGGTCCTCGGCGTCCGTGGGCGACACGCCGAGCAGGCGGGCGTCGGCGCCGCCGGGGGCCAGATCGCCGTCACCGATGTCGTCGACGAGACGGGCGAAGCCGTAGACGGCCATGAGGTCGGTGCGCCAGGCCCTGGGCAGGAAGAACGGGGCCACGGGGAAGTTCTCCGCCGCGGCCTTGTCGAGCGTGCCGCGCTCCGCATCACCGGCGTGCGGCGTGCCGCTTCCCCTCACCACTGGCTGCCCTGGGCGGGGACGGCACATGCTGCGTGGATCTGGGGAGTTTCCGTAGCCATTGCCGTCACATCTCCCGTTCTACACTGCCGACCCAATGCACACTATTTCGGACACGCCGCCCGGCCGCCCACGCGGCAGCACTGGCGCAGGGTGTGGCGCATTATCGCCCTACTTGCCGCGTTTCGGGACCTGTACAGCTTACGTTGTACAACGCGGCGCTGATCGCTGGGGTGTCCTGCACATCACAAGAACACACCGATTGGTCCCAAGATTCCTGACGCGGGCCCCAGTTGACCTTTCCTTTGCAGACGCGGAGCCCCGCCGGAGCAGTTCCGGCGGGGCCCTGGGAAGCGGGGCGGTCTCTTTCGACCGGGTGCGGGTGGACTACTTGCCCGTGAACTTCTCGTACTCCTTGATGACCTCGTCGGTCGGGCCGTCCATGCGCAGCTCGCCCCGTTCCAGCCACAGGACGCGGTCGCAGGTGTCACGGATCGACTTGTTGTTGTGACTGACGAGGAAGACCGTGCCCGCCTCTTTGCGCAGTTCCCGGATGCGTTCCTCGGAACGCTTCTGGAACTTGCGGTCACCGGTGGCGAGGGCCTCGTCGATCATCAGGACGTCGTGGTCCTTGGCGGCGGCGATGGAGAAGCGCAGCCGGGCCGCCATGCCGGAGGAGTAGGTGCGCATCGGGAGAGTGATGAAGTCGCCCTTCTCGTTGATCCCCGAGAAGTCGACGATCTCCTGGTAGCGCTCCTTGATCTGCTCGCGGGACATGCCCATGGCGAGCCCGCCCAATATGACGTTCCGCTCACCGGTGAGGTCGTTCATCAGAGCCGCGTTCACGCCGAGCAGGGAGGGCTGACCGCCGGTGTAGACCTTGCCCTTCTCGGCCGGGAGCAGACCGGCGATGGCACGCAACAGGGTCGACTTGCCGGAGCCGTTGGAGCCGATGAGGCCGATGGCCTCGCCGCGGTAGGCGACGAAGGAGACGCCCTTGACCGCGTGCACCTTGCGTACCCCCCGCTCCTCTCCGCGCCGCAGGATGCGGCTGAGAGCGGCGGTGGCACTGCCCTTGCCGGTCTTGGCGCCGTTCACGCGGTAGACGATGTGCAGTTCGTCCGCGATGACGGTGGGGACTCGCGCGTCCTCGATGTGCTCAGCCACGGCCGTACCTCTCCTCCGCCTTCCAGAAGTACACGAAGCCGCCCAGGGCGAACAGCACCGCCCAGGCGCCCGCCACCGCCCAGACGTGGCCGGGCAGGTTCTCGGAGCCGTAGCCGTCGATGAGGGCGAAGCGCATCAGGTCCATGTAGATCGCGGCCGGGTTCCACTGCAGGACGTTGGCGATCCAGGTCGGCTTGTCCTCCAGCATGACCTTGATGGAGAACATCACGCCGGACGCGTACATCCAGGTACGCATCACGAACGGCATCAGCTGGGCGAGGTCCGGGGTCCTGGCGCCGGCGCGGGCCATGATCAGCGACAGGCCGGTGTTGAAGAGGAACTGCAGGACGAGCACCGGGACGATCAGCACCCAGGACAGGCTCGGGTAGCTCCCGAAGCCGATCACCACGGCGAACACCACGACCATCGAGAACAGCAGCTGCTGGAGCTGCTGGAGCGCGAAGGAGACCGGCAGCGAGGCGCGCGGGAAGTGCAGCGCTCGGACCAGGCCGAGGTTGCCGGAGATGGCGCGCACGCCGGCCATGACCGAGCTCTGCGTGAAGGTGAACACGAAGACACCCGTGACCAGGAACGGGATGTACACGTCCTTCGACATGCCTCGGCCGGCGTTCAGGATGACGCCGAAGATGAAGAAGTACACGGCCGCGTTCAGCAGCGGGGTCGCCACCTGCCACACCTGGCCGAGCTTGGCCTGGCTGTACTGGGCGGTCAGCTTCGCCCGGGAGAAGGCGATGATGAAGTGACGCCGGTCCCGGAGCTGGCGGACGTACTCGACGAGGGAGGGCCGGGCGCCGCTCACGGTCAGCCCGTGTGCGGCGGCGAGCTGGGCCGCCGTCAGGCCCGCGTCGGGCGGCACGGACGCGCTCACCGCGACCGTGCCGTCGTGCGTTGTCTCACTCACTAGTGGAAACTTTCGTCTTCGAGATGCGCAAGTGGAAACTTTCGTCTTCGCGATGCGCAGCCTGTGCGGGCCTGGCAGGAGCCGGGAGCCCGGTGCGGGCCCGGGGCCTCGGCTGGGCCCGGTTGCTGTCGGACACGAGCTTGTCAGATGACGGGGGGCCGGCCCAGCCGAGTCAGCCGCCACACCGTACGCCACTTCATGGCGTGCCGCGGTCCGCACGGTGTGCTCCAGCCCTCCCGGAATCCGCCGAACCACGCCCGCAGGGCGGGGCGCGAGGGGCGGCGCACCAGGGTGAGCAGCAGCCAGACGCCCAGGTAGAGGGGGATCAGGAGCGCGGGCAGGTTGCGTCGGGCGAGCCAGACCCGGTTGCGGGCGACCATGCGGTGGTAGACCGCGTGCCGCGAAGGCGCGGTCGTGGGGTGGTACAGCACCATGTCGGACCGGTAGTCGATCATCCAGCCCGCGTCGAGGGCCCGCCATGCAAGGTCGCTTTCCTCGTGCGCGTAGAAGAATTCATCCGGGAGGCCGCCGACTTCGGCGAAGACTCGGGTGCGGACGGCGTTGGCGCCGCCCAGGAAGGTGGTGACCCGGGAGGAGCGCAGCGGGTCTGCGGCGCGCAGGCGCGGCACGTGGCGGCGCTGGGTGATCCCCGTCTCGGGGTCGGCTATGCGGAAGCTGATGATGCCGAGCTCGGGGTCGTCCGTGAAGGCCCGGCGGCAGAGTTCGGCGGTGTCGTGGCCCGCGAGAAGGCCGTCGTCGTCGAGGAACATCAATATGTCGACGTCTCGACCGCCGGGCCCGAAGGCCTCTATGCCGACGTTGCGGCCGCCGGGGATGCCGAGGTTCTCCGGCAGTTCGATGGTCCGTACGCCTTCGGGGACGTTGGGTACGGGCGAGCCGTTGCCGACCACGACCACCTCGACGCGGGCGCCGTCCTGCTTGGCGACCGAGTCGAGCAGGGCACGCAGTTCGTCGGGGCGGTTGCCCATGGTGATGATCACCGCGCCGACCTTCAGCCCCGTCTCCATGGGCGTCACCTGAGCCTGCTCGACGCGAGGACGGAGACCAGGTGCAGCAGGGTCTGCAGGAGCGCGATGCCGGCCAGCACCGCGACTCCGAGGCGGGAGAAGAACAGGTCGCCCCGTATCTGGTCCACCACCGCGAGGACCAAAATCAGCAGGGAGGCCTCCATGCCGAGCACCAGCCGGTGGAACTTCAGGGCCGCGGCGGCCCTGCGGGCCAGGGCCATGCCGGAGGAGCGCGGCTCGGACGCGGCCTCCTTCACCGGGGGCAGCCCGCTCTGGTGGCGGGCGACGCCGACAAGGTCGGTCTCGGCCTTGATCAGGATCGCGCCGAGCGCGGCCAGCGTGCCGAGGAAGGCCCACAGCCAGTCGATGCGCCCGGAGCCCCACAGGTCGGCGGCGCGCATACCGAAGCCGACCAGCACCGCGGCGTCGGTCAGATAGGCACCGACGCGGTCCAGGTAGATCCCGCCGAGCGAGTACTGCTTCTTCCAGCGTGCGATCTCGCCGTCGACGCAGTCGAGCAGCAGATAGAGCTGCACGCACACCAGACCGAGCACGGCGCCCGTGATCCCCGGCACCAGCAGGGCCGGGGCCGCGAGGACGCCGAAGACGGTCATCAGGTACGTGAGCTGGTTGGGCGTCACCCTGGTGTTCACCAGGTAGCGGTCGACGCGCAGGGACACCTCACGCATGTAGAGGCGTCCCATCCAGTGCTCACCGCTGCGCCGGTCCTTCACACCTGCGGGGTGGACGACGGGGCGGAGTTCAGCTACCGATGGCCTTGACATAGTCGGCGTAGACGTCCTTGATCTGGTCGGTCGTGAGGTCGAGGTGTTCGAGGATCGTGTAGCGGCCGGGCCTGGTCTGCGGGGCGTACTCCACGACGCGGACGAACTCGTCCGTGGTGAAGCCGATCTCCTCCGGCAGCACGGGCAGCCCGTGCCGGCGCAGCACCTCGGCCATGTAGGCCGACTCCTCGTGGGCTCCGCGCAGATACATCGCGAAGGCCGCGCCCAGGCCGCACTGCTCTCCGTGGGCGGCCGCCCGCTTGGGGAACAGCAGGTCGAAGGCGTGGTTGATCTCGTGGCAGGCCCCGGAGGACGGGCGGGAGTCGCCCGACACGGACATGGCGATCCCGGTGAGGACCAGTGCCTCGGCCAGGACCTGCAGGAAGGCGTCGTCGCCGACCCCGCCCGGGTGCCGCAGCACCGCCTCACCGGCCTGGCGTGCCATGGCCGCGGCGAGACCGTCGACCTTCTCGCCGTTGATCCGGTTGGCCAGCTCCCAGTCCGCCACCGCGGAGATGTTGGAGATGACGTCGCCGATGCCGGAGCGCACGAAGCGGACGGGTGCCTCACGGATCACGTTCAGGTCGATGACCACCGCGATCGGGTTCGGTACACCGTACGAGCCGCGGCCGGCGTCGTTGTCGAGGGTGGCGACGGGCGAACACAGGCCGTCGTGCGCGAGGTTGGTGGCGACGGCGACCAGCGGCAGGCCGACGCGTGCGGCCGCGAACTTGGCGCAGTCGATGATCTTTCCACCGCCGAGGCCCACGACCGCGTCGTAGTGGCCGGCCTTTATGTCGTTCGCCAGCCGCACGGCGTCGTCGATGGTGCCGCCGCCGACCTCGTACCAGGTGGCGCCGGGCAGACTGGGCGCGATCCGCTCGCGCAGTCGGGCGCCCGAGCCGCCGCTGACGGCGACGGCGAGTTTGCCGGAGTGCGAGATGCGCTCGTCGGCGAGGACGTAGCCCAGGTCGTCGAGGGCACCCGGGCGGATGTCGACGACGAGCGGTGAGGGGATCAGCCTGGTCAGTACTGGCATGCGATCTCCCGTCCACGGGTGAGATCGTCGTGGTTGTCGATCTCCACCCACTTCACGTCGCCGATCGGCGCCACGTCGATACGGAAGCCGCGGTTGACGAGTTCCTGGTAGCCGTGCTCGTAGAACTGCTGGGGGTCGCTCTCCCACACGGCCTTGAGCGCGTCGGCGAGTTCGGGGGCGGCGTCGCCCTCGATGAGGGTGACACCGATGTACTCGCCGGTGGCCTCGGCGGGGTCCATCAGCTTGGTGATCTTCGTCATGCCCCGCTCGGGGTCGACGACAACCTTCATCTCCTCGTCCGCGAGGGACTTCACGGTGTCGAGGGCGAGAATGATCTTCTTGCCGTCGCCGCGGGCGGCGAGCAGCGTCCTCTCGACCGAGACCGGGTGCACGGTGTCGCCGTTGGCGAGGATCACGCCGTCCTTGAGGGCGTCACGGCCGCACCACAGGGAGTAGGCGTTGTTCCACTCCTCGGCCTTGTCGTTGTCGATGAGCGTGAGCTTCAGCCCGTACTTCTGCTCCAGGGCCGCCTTGCGCTCGTACACGGCCTCCTTGCGGTAGCCGACGATGACCGCGACCTCGGTCAGACCGATCTCGGCGAAGTTGCCGAGCGTCAGGTCCAGGACCGTGGGTTCGCCCTCTATACCCGCGGGCCCCACCGGCACCAGCGCCTTGGGCAGGCTGTCGGTGTAGGGGCGCAGACGCCGTCCGGCGCCGGCCGCCAGCACGAGGCCGATCATGCGGGTTCTCCTTCATCGTGTACGGCGGGCGCGCCTCCCAGATGGGAGACCACCCAGAAGCGGATGCTCTCCAGGAGCACCACCAGGGCGACGGCCACGGCGAGAACCGTGAGCGCGACCGTGAACTGCGAAGCGGTGAGCACCGCGGCCAGAACGGTGACGAGCAGCGTCCGTCCGTCGTGGCCCCCGATGACACGCACCAGCCAGGCCGGGGGCGCTCCGGCGTCACCGCGGATGCGGTACACCGTGTCGTAGTGATGGTAGGCGACGGCCCCCACCAGCCCGAAAGCCGCGGGAAGGGCCCCGTTCACGTCCGCTTGGGCCGCCAGTACCAGGACGGTGCCGTATTCAGCCGCCCTGAACAGGGGCGGAACCAGCCAGTCGAGGGCACCCTTGAGGGGGCGGAGGACAGCCACGGCCGACATCAGGACGTAACCGACGGCACACAGGACCGTCTGCCAGCCGGCGCCCCAGAGTAGGGCCGAGCAGATCACGAGGGCTGCGCCGACGAAGGACAGGTAGGCCATCGAACGACGCGTTCCACCGCGTGCCGCGCGGGCCGGCAGCTCGGCGAGCGGCCCACTGTCCGCGAGGTCCGCCAGTGCCTGCGCGGCCCGGTCCGTGCGCTGTGCCTTGCGGGTCAGCGAGCGCAGTACCCGGCCCGCCGTGGTGTAGGTCGCCGCGAAGGCGCAGCCCACGAGCAGCACATAGAAGGTGATACGGGGCGTGGTCGCCGCCGTGAGGACGGCGATCATCGCCCAACGCTCGCCGATCGGCAGCACGATCATGCGGCGCGCCCAGACCGTCCAGCCGCGGCTGTCGAGCTTGTCCGAAAGGGCCGCCGTGGGGCTGGTGTTGGCGGTGGCGTCGTGGTTGGCCTCGTTGAAGGAGAAGTCGACGACGTGCCGGCAGGTCTGCAAAATCATCGCGCCCAGCGCCAGGGCCCATACGTCGTCCCCGTTCCGGGCGGCCCCCAGGGCGAGGCCGGCGTAGTAGGCGTACTCCTTGGCCCGGTCGAAGGTGGCGTCCAGCCAGGCGCCGAGCGTGGAGTACTGGAGGGAGTAGCGGGCGAGCTGGCCGTCGGTGCAGTCCAGGACGAAGGACGCGATCAGCAGAACACCGGCCGCGATGAAGCCACCGCGGGTGCCGGTGGCCGCGCAGCCCGCCGCGATCAGGGCGGTGAGCAGGGATGCGGTGGTGACCTGGTTCGGGGTGAGGCCCCGGCGGGCGCACCAGCGGGCGAGGTAGCGGGAGTAGGGGCTGATGAAGAAGGTGGTGAAGAAGCCGTCGCGGGCCTTCACGGCCGACTTCAGGCGTACGGCCTCGTCGTCGACGGCGGCGACGGACTGCCGTGCCTCGTTGCGGGCCTGCGGGTCGGCCGGGACCTCGGCGACCAGGCTGCCGAGCTCGGGGCGGTACACCTTGGTGCCGTCGGCGTCGAGGCCGGTGACGACGCGGTCGGCGAGGCTGTCCACGGCCAGGGCCGTGCCGCCGCCGGCGGCGGAGTTGTCGCGCGCCATCACCCGGGTCAGGGCCTGGCGCCCGGCCGGCTGGGCGGTGACGGCGCCCGGGACCGCGGCGAGCGGGAAGCGGGGGTCGGTGAGGCCGAGGCGCAACGCGTGGACATGGCCCACGAACCGGGCATCGACCACGGCGACCCGCTGGTCCCCGGGGACCTGGGCGAGGAGCGTCTCGGCGTCGGCGGCGTCGGAGGCGATCCGTACGTCGAAGCCGAGGGACCGCAGATCGCCCTCGATCGACGATCCGGGGACCGGCTGACCGGTGAGGATGGCGGTCGGCAACCGAACTCACTCCCTGGGTGCCGACGCGTCCGCGCCGGGCATGTACATGGTGGGGGCGCCCCTTGGCATGGTGAGACTGCACCAGGCGGGCGGCATGTCGGCAGAGGCTATCGGATGACCGGAAGACGGTGTTCACCGGCCGTTCAGGTGCCGATCAACAGGGTCTCCCCCGGCCTTCGCCACGATCATCATCGGGCATCACGGGCCCCGCCCACAAACGTGCGTTCCCATACCGTGCATCCGGGACATTGCGTCGACTGAGGGCCTCGGCGCAGGGTGGGCGACCATGACGGGGGCAACCGTGACGGGGGAAACCGTGACAGGGGCAACCATGACAGGGACGCGCCCCGCGCGGTCGCGTAGGGCGTCCGGGCCGCCGAGGCGCTCGGCTGGAGCGCCCGGCGCGAAGTGCAGGCGCCGCCCGCCCGGGCCGCGAGATGGTCGAGTCGGCGTGGCGGGGGTGACTGCGGCACCACGGCCGCCGGTCCGACGCACGGCCCTGACCTGCGTAACGTTTCCGCAGGTCACAGCACATGACAACGGTGTTCAGTGCCGCGTTGCCTGATACCCCCCACCCGTAGTTCACTGTGATTCCGGGCGGATGACAGGAGGCGCTTTTCATGGGGGCTGGGCACGATCACGGACATACGCACGGTGCGCCGGCGGGCGGCACGGCGACGGCGGCGTACCGGGGACGGCTGCGGGTCGCGCTGTGCATCACGCTCACCGTCATGGTGGTGGAGATCATCGGCGGCGTGGTCGCCGACTCGCTCGCTCTGGTCGCGGACGCGGCCCACATGGCGACCGACGCGCTGGGCCTGGGCATGGCGCTCCTCGCGATCCACTTCGCGAGCCTGCCGCCGAGCAACCGCCGCACCTTCGGTTTCGCCCGCGCGGAGATCCTCGCCGCGCTCGCCAACTGTCTGCTGCTGCTCGGGGTGGGCGGCTACGTCCTCTACGAGGCGATCCAGCGGTTCGTCACACCCACCACCACCGAGGGCGGACTGACCATCGTGTTCGGTCTGATCGGTCTCGTGGCGAACATGATCTCGCTGTCGCTGCTGGTGCGCGGCCAGCAGGAGAGCCTGAACGTGCGCGGCGCGTTCCTGGAGGTGGCCGCGGACGCGCTGGGCTCGCTCGCGGTGCTGGTCTCGGCCGTGGTGATCCTGACCACCGGCTGGCAGGCCGCCGACCCGACCGCCTCGCTGATCATCGGCCTGATGATCGTGCCGCGCACCTGGAAACTACTGCGCGAGACCCTCGAAGTGCTGTTGGAGGCGGCCCCCAAGGGCGTCGACATCGCGGAGGTCCGGTCCCACATCCTGGCCCTGGACGGCGTCGAGGACGTGCACGACCTGCACGCGTGGACGATCACCTCCGGGATGCCGGTGCTGGCGGCCCATGTGGTGGTGCGCTCCGACGTACTCAGCGCGATCGGCCACGAGAAGATACTGCATGAGCTGCAGGGCTGCCTCGGCCACCACTTCGACGTGGAGCACTGCACCTTCCAGCTGGAGCCGAGCGGGCACGCGGAACACGAGGCCCGGCTGTGCCACTGACACTCCCGTTCGGTCGGCGCCAAGCGCGTTCTGATGGAATGCAGCGATCCGGTACATGGTTGCGTCCTCATACTCACAGTCCCGCCCCGGACGGTTCCTTCGTCGCCGCGCCGGGCACGATCAACTGCCGGGAGTGTCAGATTCGTACGGCACACTTGGGGCGCGAAGACCGATGTGAAGGATGGGTATGCCGATCACACCTGCCACCGCGACGCACCGTACGTCGAACGGCACCGCAGACGGGATCTTGCTGGAACTGGTCGACGAGAACGGTGTGACGATCGGCACCGCGGAGAAGCTCGCCGCGCACCAGCCGCCGGGGCAGCTGCACCGCGCCTTCTCCGTGTTCCTCTTCGACGAGGGGGGTCGACTGCTGCTCCAGCAGCGGGCGCTGGGCAAGTACCACTCCCCCGGTGTGTGGTCGAACACCTGCTGCGGCCACCCCTACCCCGGCGAGGCGCCCTTCGCGGCGGCGTCCCGGCGGACGTTCGAGGAGCTCGGGGTCTCCCCGTCGCTGCTCGCCGAGGCGGGCACGGTCCGCTACAACCACCCCGACCCGGACTCGGGTCTGGTGGAGCAGGAGTACAACCACCTCTTCGTCGGGCTGGTGCAGTCCCCGCCGCGGCCGGACCCGGAGGAGGTCGGCGAGACGGTCTTCGTGACCCCCGCCGAGCTGGCGGAGCGGCACGCCAAGGACACCTTCTCGTCCTGGTTCATGACCGTGCTGGACGCGGCCCGTCCCGCGGTCAGGGAGCTGACAGGCCCGTCCGCCGGCTGGTGAGCGGGCGGCCTACGGCGCCCGACCGGGCTTGAGTGGCAGGACGGCCCAGACCACCTTGCCGCCGCTCGCGGTGTGGTCGACGTCGCACACCCCGCCCGCCTCGCGGGTGATCTCCCGCACCAGCAGCAGTCCGCGGCCGCCGGTCCGGCCGTGGTCGGCCTCCAGAGCCGCAGGTCGGTAGGGGTGATCGTCCTCCACCGACACCCGCAGCCACTCGGCGCCCACGGCTACCTCCACGGCCAGCATCGGCGACAGCAGCGCCGCGTGCCGGACCGCGTTCGTCACCAGCTCCGAGACGATCAGCAACAGGCCCTGGACCAGGTCCTCGGAGGCCGGCACGCCCTGGCGGGACACCAGGTCCCGTACGGCGTGCCGCGCCTGCGGGACGGATGCGTCGAGGGCGGGTGCGGTGAACCGCCACACACCCTCGTACGGCAGCGGATCCGGCGGTGCCGGGTCGAAAGGCTCGTCCGTTCCGTCCGCTGGGCGTGGGGCGGACCCGCGCCCATGGTTCTCCATCGTCCGGTCGCCACCCTTGCGCTCGATTGTCACCACGCATCGAGTGTTGGTAACCGATTCCTCCCGTACCGAGACCTGAACAGAAGTCAGCAGGTATCGAGCGCTTCTGACCGTTGGCGTATGACACAGTCAGATGTGGGACCGCTCCTGCCCCTCTTGCGTGGACCTCGCGCACTCTTCGGGTTGTACGGGTTTGCCGATCGGCGCTGTGGCCGGGGCGGATAGCATCGGGCGCATGGAGCCCCAGCTGCTGCACGCGGTCACCGACTCGGTCGCCACCGTCGTCATCCACCATCCGGCCAAGCGCAACGCGATGACCGCCGCGATGTGGCGCGCGTTGCCGCCGCTGCTGGACACGCTGGCGGCCGATCCGGGCGTACGGGCGCTGGTACTGACCGGTGAGGGCGAAACGTTCTGCGCGGGCGCCGACATCTCCACCCTCCGGGGGTCGTCTCAGGAGGCGCAGGGGCTCGCGGTGCGTGCCGAGGAGGCCCTGGCGGCCTTCCCGAAGCCGACGGTGGCGGCGGTTCGCGGGCACTGTGTGGGCGGCGGGTCGCAGCTCGCGGCGGCGTGTGATCTGCGGTTCGCCGAGGAGGGCGCGCTGTTCGGGGTGACACCGGCGAAGCTCGGGATCGTGTATCCGGTGTCCTCCACCCGGCGACTGGTGTCGCTGGTGGGCCCGGCGACGACCAAGTACCTGCTGTTCTCCGGGGAGTTGATCGACGCGGGGCGGGCACTGCGCACGGGTCTGGTGGACGAGGTGCTGCCCGCGGGCGAACTCGACAAGAGGGTCGCGGAGTTCACCCGGATCCTGGTGTCCCGCTCGCAGCTGACGCAGGCCGCGGCGAAGGAGTTCGCGGACGGCCGCACGGACCGCGACGCCCACTGGGCCGGGCAGGCGGGCGGCAGCGGCGACACCGCGGAGGGGGTCGGCGCCTTCCTGGAGCGCAGGCAGCCGCGCTTCACCTGGACTACGTCAGGGTGAAGCGGCTCTTGCCGCGGAGCGCCTCGAGGTCTTCAGGGAGCTTGCGTTCGCCGGGCTTCGGAGCGCTGGGCAAGGGGGCCGCCGAGTGCCTTCAGCGGGTGGCGGCGGGGCGGAACCGGCGGCGGTACTCGGCCGGGGCGGCTCCGAGGGCCTTGCCGCCCTGGCGGGTGCCTCAGTCGCTGTGGGCGACCGGCTCGTGATCGGCGTCGAGCGCGTCGAGCACTGCGTCGCCGTTCGCCCTCGCCCACTCGGTCAGCATGTGGAGAGGATGATCCGGAGCTCATCGCCAAGTACGAGGCGGCCGGCATGCGCTTCAGCGGCATCGCGGTCGACCCCGATCCGGTCGCCCTGCGAGGTCTCCTCGAACTCGTCGAACAGGGCAGGCTCCGGGTCCACGTGCAGGAGACGTTCCCGTTCGAGCGCGTCGCCGACGCGCACCGCCTGCTCGACGGCGGTCACCTCCAGGGCAAGCTCGTCCTCACCGTCTGATCCCGTCATGGTCCCCGAGTGTCGGTGCCACCTGCCACAATTGCCGCGCAACCTCAGCGGAGAAGGCGGTACGGGATCGTGACGACACCCGGGTCCATCGAATCAGGGTCCATCGAAGGCAGGATCGCCGAGGAACTCGGCGTACGGGAGCGGCAGGTCAAGGCTGCTGTGGAGCTGCTCGACGGCGGCTCCACGGTTCCCTTCATCGCCCGCTACCGCAAGGAAGCGACCGAGATGCTCGACGACGCGCAGCTGCGCTCGCTCGAGGAGCGGCTGCGCTATCTGCGGGAGCTGGAGGAGCGGCGGACGGCGATCCTGGAGTCGGTGCGCGAGCAGGGCAAGCTCACCGAGGAGCTTCAGGCGCGGATCCGGGGCGCTGAGACCAAGGCCCGCCTGGAGGACATCTACCTCCCGTTCAAGCCGAAGCGGCGCACCAAGGCACAGATCGCGCGCGAGGCGGGCCTGGAGCCGCTGGCCGAGGGGCTGCTCGGCGACCCGAGCAAGGAGCCCCTCGCCGCGGCGGCCGCCTTCGTGGACGCCGAGAAGGGCGTCGCCGATCCGCAGGCCGCCCTCGACGGTGCCCGGGCGATCCTCACCGAGCGGTTCTCGGAGGACGCCGACCTGATCGGCGAGGTGCGCGAGCGGATGTGGGTGCGCGGGCGGCTGGCCGCCAAGGTGCGGGAGGGCAAGGAGGAGGCGGGCGCCAAGTTCGCCGACTACTTCGACTTCGCCCAGCCGTTCACCGAGCTGCCTTCGCACCGGATCCTGGCGATGCTGCGGGGGGAGAAGGAGGAGGTCCTCGACCTCGTTCTGGAGCCGGAGGAGGCCTCCGAGCAGCCCGGCCCGTCCTCGTACGAGGGGATCGTCGCCCACCGCTTCGGCATCGCCGACCGCGGTCGGCCCGGCGACAAGTGGCTTCAGGACACCGTCCGTTGGGCCTGGCGCACCCGCATCCTGGTACACCTCGGCCTCGACCTCAGGCTGCGGCTGCGGACGGCCGCCGAGGACGAGGCCGTGAACGTCTTCGCGGCGAACCTCCGCGACCTGCTGCTCGCCGCCCCGGCCGGCACGCGCGCGACGCTGGGCCTGGACCCGGGTTTCCGTACGGGCGTGAAGGTCGCCGTGGTCGACGCGACCGGCAAGGTCGTCGCCACCGACGTCATCCACCCGCACGTCCCGGCGAACAAGTGGGACGAGGCGATCGCCAAGCTGGCCCGCCTGTCGAAGGAACACGCGGTCGAACTGATCGCGATCGGCAACGGCACGGCATCCCGTGAGACCGACAAGCTCGCCGGTGAACTGATCACCAAGCACCCGGAGTTGAAGCTCACCAAGGTGATGGTGTCCGAGGCGGGCGCGTCCGTGTACTCCGCCTCCGCCTTCGCCTCGGCGGAGCTGCCCGACATGGACGTGTCGCTGCGCGGCGCCGTGTCGATCGCGCGTCGGCTCCAGGACCCGCTGGCCGAGCTGGTGAAGATCGACCCGAAGTCGATCGGTGTCGGCCAGTACCAGCACGACCTGTCCGAGGTGAAGCTGTCGCGTTCGCTGGACGCGGTGGTGGAGGACTGTGTGAACGGCGTCGGTGTCGACGTCAACACGGCGTCGGCCCCGCTGCTGGCCCGGGTCTCCGGCATCACGTCCGGGCTCGCCGAGAACATCGTGTCGCACCGCGACTCCAACGGGCGCTTCACGTCGCGCAAGCAGCTCAAGGGCGTGGCCCGGCTCGGCCCGAAGGCGTACGAACAGTGCGCGGGCTTCCTCCGCATCCGCGGCGGCGACGACCCGCTGGACGCGTCCAGCGTGCACCCCGAGGCCTACCCGGTGGTCCGGCGGATGGTGAAGACGTCCGGACAGGAGGTCGCCTCCCTCGTCGGCAACACCGGTGTGCTGCGCTCGCTGAGGCCGCAGGAGTTCGTGGACGACACGTTCGGTCTGCCGACCGTGACGGACATCCTGCGGGAACTGGAGAAGCCCGGGCGTGACCCGCGGCCCGCGTTCAAGACGGCCACCTTCAAGGACGGTGTCGAGAAGATCTCCGACCTGTCCTCCGGGATGATCCTGGAGGGCGTGGTCACGAACGTGGCCGCCTTCGGGGCGTTCATCGACGTCGGCGTCCACCAGGACGGTCTGGCGCACGTCTCCGCGCTGTCCAAGACGTTCGTCAAGGACCCACGGGACGTGGTCAAGCCCGGCGACATCGTCAAGGTGAAGGTCCTCGACATCGACATCCCGCGCAAACGGATCTCACTGACGCTGCGGCTCGACGACGAGGCGGCACCCAAGGACGGCCCGTCGGGCGAGGGCCGGCCTCAGCGGGGCGGCGGGCGTCCGCCGCAGCCGCGCCAGCAGGGCGACCGGCGCGGTGGTAACGGCGGGCAGCGCGGTGGCGGCGGGCGTCAGGCTCCGCCGCCGGCCAACAGTGTGATGGCCGACGCCCTGCGCCGGGCGGGACTGACCGACCCGAAGAAGGGCCGGAGTTGAGCGGTAGGGGCTGAGGGGACTGGCGGCGCGGCGTCCGCCCTCGTCCCGGCGCCGCGACGGGCCATGGCGATCGTAGTCAGCGCTCGGCGTCAACGCTCGGCGTCAACGCCCGGCGTCAGCGCTCGGTCACCTTGCCGTCGGTCACCTCGAAGCGGCGGGTGACGTGGACCGCGTCCAGCATCCGCCGGTCGTGGGTGACCAGGAGCAGTGTGCCCTCGTACGCGTCCAGGGCCGACTCCAGTTGCTCGATGGCCGGCAGGTCGAGGTGGTTGGTCGGTTCGTCGAGGACCAGCAGGTTGACGCCCCGGCCCTGGAGCAGGGCCAGCGCGGCCCGGGTGCGTTCGCCCGGGGAGAGGGTGGACGCCGGACGCAGGACGTGGTCCGCCTTGAGGCCGAACTTGGCCAGGAGGGTGCGCACCTCCGCGGGTTCGGTGTCCGGGACCGCCGCGCCGAAGGCGTCCAGCAGGGCTTCCGTCCCGTGGAACAGCTTGCGGGCCTGGTCGACCTCGCCGACCAGGACGCCGGAGCCGAGGGCGGCCGAACCGGCGTCCAGCGGAACGCGGCCCAGCAGGGCGCCCAGGAGCGTGGACTTGCCCGAGCCGTTGGCGCCGGTCACCGCGATCCGGTCGGCCCAGTCGATCTGCAGGGACACCGGACCGAGCACGAAGTCGCCGCGCCGGACCTCGGCTTCCCGCAGGGTCGCGACGACCGCGCCGGAACGCGGGGCCGACGCGATCTCCATCTGCAGCTCCCACTCCTTGCGGGGCTCCTCGACGACATCGAGGCGTTCGATCATGCGCTGGGTCTGGCGGGCCTTCGCGGCCTGTTTCTCGCTGGCCTCGCTGCGGAACTTGCGGCCGATCTTGTCGTTGTCGTTGGCCGCCTTGCGGCGCGCGTTCTTGACACCCTTGTCCATCCAGCCGCGCTGGATCTGGGCGCGATCCTGGAGGGCGGTCTTCTTGTCGGCGTACTCCTCGTAGTCGCCCCGCGCATGCCGACGGGCGACCTCCCGCTCCTCCAGATAGGCCTCGTAGCCGCCGCCGTAGAGGGTGATCTGCTGCTGGGCGAGGTCGAGTTCGAGGACCTTCGTGACGGTGCGGGTGAGGAACTCGCGGTCGTGGCTGACCACGACCGTGCCGGCCCGCAGACCGCTCACAAAGCGCTCCAGGCGCTCCAGTCCGTCCAGGTCGAGGTCGTTGGTCGGCTCGTCGAGGAGGAAGACGTCGTAGCGGGACAGGAGCAGCGAGGCGAGGCCGGCGCGGGCCGCCTGGCCGCCGGACAGGGAGGTCATCGGCTGGCCCAGGTCGACGGCCAGGCCGAGCGAGTCGGCGATCTCCTCGGCCCGCTCGTCCAGGTCGGCGCCGCCGAGGTCGAGCCACCGCTCCAGGCTCGTGGCGTACGCGTCGTCCGCGCCCGGTGTCCCGTCGACGAGGGCCTGGGTGGACTCGTCCATCACCCGCTGGGCCTCGGCCACGCCGGTGCGGCGGGCCAGGAACTCCCGCACAGTCTCCTGCGGCCGGCGTTCCGGCTCCTGCGGGAGGTGGCCGACGGTCGCCGTCGGCGGGGACAGCCTGACCTCTCCCTCCTCCGGCGCGGCGAGGCCGGCGAGCATCCTGAGCAGCGTGGACTTGCCCGCGCCGTTGACACCGACCAGCCCGATGACGTCTCCGGGCGCGACGACGAGGTCGAGCCCGGTGAACAGGGAGCGGTCGCCGTGGCCGGCGGCGAGGTTCTTGGCGACGAGGGTGGCAGTCATCAGACCGCAGATTCTAATGGGCGGCCCGAGCGGTCAGGGTTCCGTACTCATGGGCGGCCCGCGCGGCCCGCGTTCCGTCCTAACGGGCCGCCCGCGCGGTCCGCGTCCCGGTGTTTCCGTGCCCCATCGCCTCCACCAGTACGCTCCCCGACGTCCGGGCCACCACGAAGGACTCCCCCTTGACCGCCTTGGCGTCCAGGGCGATGCGGTGCCGGGCCGGTTCGAGGATGCCGTCGAAGAGTTCGTGGGTGTGGGCGCGGTGGAGGCGGTCGAGACGGTACGCGGTGAGGCGTACCCGGCAGGGGGAGGTGACCTCGACGACCGCCTCGCTGTCAGCGGCCACCAGGCGGGTGAGCCGGCGCTGTTCCGGCGGGCTGCGGTCGAGGGCGTGTTCTGTCTGGGCGACGAGCAGCGGGAGGATCGGGGCGAGGCCGTCGACGTAGGCCACCTCGACGCCGGCGTCCTCGAAGGAGCGGCGTACGGCGGCACGTTCCCCCTCGGTGATCGCATGGCCGAAGACGACGGCGCCGTAGCCGCGCAGTTCCTCCGCCAAGACGCCCTGCGCGTCGCGGGTGATGTCGGCGCCGATGCCGATGGTGCGCAGCGCGGCGGCGAGCTTGGCCAGGAGGGCGACGCGGGCGCCGATCAGCAGGACCCGGCGCCGGGGCACGAGAGGGGCGGCGCCGTCCAGCAGGGAGGCCAGCGCCTGGCGGTACTCGGTGCCGTGGAAGCGGAAGGGCCCTATGCCGTGGTAGCCGTTGAGTTCCAGGTCGGCGTGTTCGTCGGTCTGCCAGGCGAAGTCCCGCCAGATGAAGTCCTCGCCGTCGCTCTGGATCACCGCGGTGACGGCGCCGCACGCCAGGTCCTCGCACTCGGGGCAGCCGTAGACGACGTAGCGGCCGTCGGGCAGCGGCGCGTCCGTCTCCAGGAGCAGGCTGCGGACCTGGGCGGTGAAGATCGCGGGCGGGATGTCGGAGGCGAGCGGGGAGACGGCGTCGAGGTCGGAGAGCTGGAAGAGGAGCGGGCGGCCGTCGACGATGAAGTCCACGAAGTCCCGGTGCACCTGGTAGCCACCGTCGGCGAGGACTCCACCGGCACGCATCGCCGGTGCCAGGCCGAAAGTCGCGTAAGCGGCAGACATGCTGTGAGTATCCCCAGAGCGGGACCGGTATGAGCACGGCATGACATATTCCGCTAACGTCCCGGCGTGAAAAGCGAACTGAGGGACGATGTCGTCGTGGTCGGCGGCGGTGTGATCGGGCTGACCACGGCCGTGGTGCTCGCCGAGCGCGGCCGGCGGGTGCGGGTGCTGACGCGGGATCCCGTCGAGCGGACCACCTCGGCGGTTGCCGGGGCGCTGTGGTGGCCGTATGCGATCGAGCCGGTGGCGTCCGCGCGGAGGTGGGCGCTGCGCTCGCTGGACGTCTACGAGGAGCTGGCGGACTCGCCCGAGGTGACGGGCGTACGCATGGTCGAAGGGGTACTGGGCGAGGCGGACCTGGACGGGGCCCGGGCGTGGGTGGGCGACCGGGTGCCGGGGCTGCGGGCGGCGACGGTCGAGGAGTACGCCGGGCAGGGCGTGTGGGCGCGGCTGCCGCTCATCGACATGTCGACCCATCTGCCGTGGCTGCGGAGGCGGTTCCTGGCGGCGGGCGGGGTGATCGAGACCCGTTCGGTGTCCGCTCTCGCCGAGGTCGACGCGCCGGTCGTGGTCAACTGCACCGGGCTCGGCGCCCGCGACCTGGTGCCGGACGCGACCGTGCGTCCCGTGCGCGGGCAGTTGGTTGTCGTGGAGAACCCGGGCGTGAACACCTGGCTGGTCTCCACGGACGCCGCCGGGGAGATGGCGTACTTCTTTCCGCAGCCGGGGCGACTCGTCCTGGGCGGCACGGCGGACGAGGACGCGTGGTCGCCGGCGCCGGATCCCGCCGTGGCGGAGGCGATCGTAGCGCGGTGTGCGGCGCTGCGGCCCGAGATCGCGGGGGCGCGGGTGCTGGGGCACCTGGTGGGCCTCAGGCCCGCGCGGGACGCGGTCCGGCTGGAACGCGAACCGCTGCCCGGCGGGCGGGTGTCGGTGCACAACTACGGTCACGGCGGCGCGGGTGTGACGGTGGCCTGGGGATGCGCGGAGGAGGCGGCCCGGCTGGTTCACGGGGCCGCCTCCTCCTGACGAGGGTCAGCAGTCGGTGACCCGGCCGGCTCACCTGAAGCCGCCTCCTCCTGACGGGGCAGCGGTCGGCGGCCCGGCCGCCTCACCTGGCCGCCTCCTCCTGACGGGGGTCAGCAGTCGGTGACGGGCTCACCGGCCGTGAGGTGGTACGGGGCGCGTGTGCCTCGGATCATCGGCCGCCCCCCGGGACACGGTGGACGCCGCGCGGCGCGGTCACGCCGTCGAGGGCCGGGGCCTCGGAGGCGGTGGCGTCCGGGGCGGTGGCCCCCGGGGCGGTGGACACGGCGCCCTCGGTGGCGCGGGCGAAGGCGGCCGTACCGCCGACGAACGGGAGGCGGGCCGAGGTGCGGGACAGGTCGACGGTCAGCGTGGGCCTGGTCGACGGCGGGTCGATGAGGTCCTTGTCCGTGCCCGCGACGATCAGCGCGAGGCGGTGCCCGGCCGGGACGACGTGGTCCGTGGCGCCCAGGTCGAGGGTGATGGTGTACGCCGTGCCGGGAGTCAGCGGGAGGCCCTTCCGGTCGGAGGCGTAGGTGCCGAGGTCGGCCCAGCCGCGGCTGACCACCGTGTGGTCGACGGCGGCGGTCTTCGCCTGTGTCTCCCGGTAGCAGGCGCTGTCACCGGTCGTGCTCGCGCCCCAGCAGGTGCGGTCGGTGAGCGTGGTGATGCCCTCGCCGGCGGCCCCGTAGTCGCGGATCGTGTCGGGGCCGAGGTCCACGAGGACGGCGGACAGATGGGCCGTCGAGGTGGTCGGGGTGGCGGTGACGGTGACCTTCGACGAGCCGGACAGGCGGAGCTCCTTCGTGAGCGGTCCGGTGGTGAAGCCCGCCTTGTCGGGCGTGGGCGTGTCGATCCGCGCGGCCCAGTCGGTCTCGCTCAGCTGCGGGTCGTCGGTGAAGGTCTCGGTGCCGGTGCCGGTGCGCAGACCGAGGGCGCCGACGCCCTCCTGGGAGCCCTCGGCGGGGCGCAGGGTGGTGGGGGCGGTGCCGGTCGGCGGCCAGGACGTCGAGGTGGTCCACTGGTCGGGGTGGCGTTCCATGTCGGCCATGGGCTCCCGGTCGATGCCGTTGTCATAGCCGAGGAGTTCGTGGTCGAACCAGCGGTGCAGGGTGTCGACCCAGGCGGCGCGGCGGAAGTCGAAGGGGTCGACGTGGCCGGTCTGGGAGAGCCAGATCTTGCGCTCGACGCCGTTCTTCGCGAGGGCGTCCCACCACGGACCGACGTGCTGCATACGGACGTTGAGGTCCTGCATGCCATGGACCAGGAAGACGCTCGCCTTCACCTTCGAGGCGGCCTTGACGTAGTCGCGCTGGCTCCACAGCGGGGTCAGGTCGCCCGTGCGCGGGGCCCCGTCGACGAGGCTCTGCTGGACGGCGGCGCATGTGGTGCGAGCGTCGGGGCTGTCGACGTAGTCGGACAGCCAGTCGGGGCCGGAGTCGTAGAGCGGGGCGCCTTGGGAGAAGTAGTAGTCGTACCAGGTGGAGATGGCGCTGATCGGGACGATGGTCTTCAGGCCCTCGACCCCGGTGGCGGCGACGCCGTTGGCGATGGTGCCGTCCCAGCTCTTGCCGATCATGCCGGTCTTGCCGTTGGTCCAGGTGGCGTTGGCGCGGGTGGTGCCGGTGCGGCTGGTGTAGGCCTTGCCGCGGCCGTTGAGCCAGTCGACGACGGCCTTCGCGGACTGGACGTCGGAGCGTCCGCCGACGTCCACACAGCCGTCGGAGCGGTTGGTTCCGGCCAGGTCGACGCCGACGACGGCGTAGCCGCGGGGCACGAAGTAGTTGTCGTAGAACAGCGGCATCTGGACGACGTCCCCGTCGGCGTCGTACGTCTTGAGCTGGCCCTCGTTGCCGCGCCCGCAGCAGGAGTAGTACGGGCTGGCGTCCATGATCACGGGTATCTTGCGGCCCTGCTGGGCGGGTTCGCGCGGCCGGACGATGTCCGCGGCGACGCGGTCGGTCCTCCCGTCCCCGTCGCCGTCGAGCCCGGTGTCCACCCAGACGGCCTCGCGGACGGCGTTCTCGTACGAGTACACCGGGCGGCTCTCGCGCGAGGCGGCGTCGGCCACGGCCGGGGTGAGGAGGGCGGCCGTCAGGGCTGCGACGGCCACCGCGGCGAGCGATCTCCAGGTCGTGAAACGCATGCGTGTCGGCATGCGCCGGACGGTACCTCGGTCAACTCCCGTGCAGAAGAGGGCAATCACACACGCGTGAGGCGCATGAGGTTTCCGGTGCCGGGCTCATGAGGCCGAATGGCGCGATGTGAGTGCCTACGTTCTGGCGACCGGTTCCTGAAGCCGCTCATGCCTCCTTCTCGGAGCGGCTTCAGGAAGCGGTCGCCAAGGAGACATGGGACCCCGGCTCGTAAGCCGAAGCGCCCCGTCCCGGGTGTGTCCGGATCGGGGCGCTCGTACGTGCAGGAGGGGTCAGTCAGGCGTGGGTCGCGTACGAGAGGAAGGTGGTCCAGGCCGTTGCGGTCAGGGCGAGTTGCGGGCCCTGGCGCACCTTGGAGTCCCGGACGTGGATGGTGTCCGGGCACGCTGCCACCTCGACGCAGTCTCCTTGGCTGCCGCTGCTGTAGCTGGACTTGTGCCAGGACAACGCCACTTCGACGCAGTCGTCGCCTTGGGAGCCGCTGTAACTGCTCTTGAACCAGGCCCGGTCGGACGTGTTCATAGCGCTCCTCGCATTCGCTTCAACAGGCCCAGGGAGTCCTCGGGGGTCATGGCCTGTGAACGCATCTTGGCATAGCGCTGGTGGAGTCGGCTGATCTCTTTCGAGGCGGTGATGAGTCGTCCGTTTTCCTGCCCCTCCGAGTACCCGAACCACCGGTTGTCCGGGGTCTCCGCCAACTGAAGCGGCCCGTCCAACCCCGCATGCACCGGTTGCTGCAACGGCATCAGCTGGAACTCCACGTTCCAGTGACGTTCGATCAAGTCCAGCAGGTGGTCGTACATCTCCCGCGTGACCTCGTCACCGCCCGTGCGCCATCGGCGGCCCTGCTCAATGCTGGCCACCGTCGGCACCGAGTACTGCACCCGCGGGGCGAACACCTCCTGTGTCAGGCCCGCCCGTTTACGGAAGGCCTTGACGACCTCACCGAACGTCTTGAGACTGTCCGACACCTCCGGCTCACCGCTACCCCCACCCCCACCGCTACCGTTACCGCCCCCGCAGCCAAGGGCACCCGCCCCGCCCGTACCGTCCGCCATGCCAGGCCCTCCGTTCACCTGTGCCTGTCAACCCCGCCAACCCACCCATGGTCACGGACGGTTACCCCTCCTGTCCATTCCGTGAACTCGTACGCTGAGCCCGCGTACGGGTGGCTGACCTGGTGAACGGCCCCCGAGCCCCGACAGATTGGAGCCATGAACCCAACCGTCCCCCACCGAACCCCGGTTACCGTACGTATGTTCACCCAGCGGTTCAGCTCCACCCCGCTGGGCGCCCGTCTCGCCCGGCATCTCGCGTTGTACCGGATGCACCGCTGGGGCTACCCGTACGGATCGGCCGTCTCCGACACCGTCGCCCTGATCGTCGCGGAGTTGACCGCGAACGCCGTCACGCACGGCCGCGTACCGGGACGCGACTTCGAGCTCCAGCTCACGCTGCGCGGAGGGGAGGAGGCGTCATACGCGGGCCTCGGGCCCGGCCCCCGCACGGACATCGACGACGAGCCCGCATCCCAACTCGCCCCCATCCTCCGTATCGACGTCTCCGACACGCGCGGCGAGTGCCGCCCGCCCCGGCCCGGAGAGGTCGCCGTCCCGGACGCCCTGGCCGTCGAAGGGCGGGGACTCCTGCTCGTCGACACGCTGGCCGACCGGTGGGAGGTGCTGGACCGGGTGCCGGTCGGCAAGACCGTACGCGCCGAACTGAACCTGCCGCACTGACACATCGGGTTCGGCCGGCGAACCTACGGCCGGTCCGGCCGCCGCCGCAGACCGGTGGACCTACTGCATGGATGTGTCGGACGGCTGCGGTGCACCCACCGGCATGAGGAGACGGGTGTTACTTCTCGGCCGGGCTGGGTTCTCCGCTGATGGACTCCTGATAGACGTCCGCATAGGTGCGTGAGTCCTTGATCAGGTCATCGCAGAACGCGGCGACATCGTTGCCGATGAGTTCCAAGACCCCCTTGCCCGCGGCGACTCCCTCCTCGAAGAAGTCGACGATCCCGGAGAGGAGAGGCCCGTCAGACAGGTCGATCGGTCCGACCTTGAACAGGTACTTCTGCATCTCTGGGGTTTCCCCCAAGCAGGGGGTGGTCGCTTTCTTTCAAAGAGCGTCATCAGCGCGGGCGGTAGAGTCCGGCCGGTACACCGTGTGGCGACCGGCCGGGTCTGGGCCGTGCCGGCCTGCAAGCCGTCCTGCTCTCCAGTGTCAGCTGGAGTGTCGGATTCTCGGCGAGGTGGGGCCGCGAGCTGGCGGTGTCAGTAGGTCAGGATGACGCAGCCGGGCTGACCGTCGTCGCCGGGGAGTCCTGGCCCGTTGGGGTGGTCGCCGGCGGGGCTGGCGCCGCTGCCTCCCTGGCCTCCGGCTCCGCCGTTTCCGTCGTTGCCGTGGGGGGCCTGCTTGAGTGCGGCGAGGATGCCTGCGGTCCCGCGTGTGCCCGCGCTTCCACTTCGGGCTCCCTCATTGCCGCCGGTGCCGCCATCGCCGCCGTCGCCGCCGTGGTTGCCAGGCTGGGGGTTGGTGGTGTCCTGGCTGAACGCCTGACCGCTGCCGGTGGCCGCGCCGCCCTCGGCGCCCTGGCCGCCCGCTCCTCCACTGGCGTGGCCTTTGGTGGCGCTGTTGCCGCACTGGCCGCCCGAGGTGCCGCCGGACCCGCCGCCGCCGGTCAGCGCGCTCCCGCTGGATCGCTGGACGAGCGTCGAATCTCCACCGTTGGATCCCGGGGCGCCCGCCTCGGCGGTCTGGAGCAGGGCCAGGCCGGCGAAGTTGTACACGGCTTCCTGACCACCGCGGCCTCCCTTGCCGCCGGCACCGACGATGACGGTCAGGGTCTCACCGGGCTGGACCGCGAAGGTGCCTTCGTTGGCTGCCGCGCCGCCGCCTCCGCCGCCCCCACCGCCCCCGCCGCCGCAACTCTGGGTCAAGCTGCCCACCGCGCCGAGCACGGCGTCGCCCGTCCTGGAGGTACCGGCACCGCCCCCGCCACCGCCCGCGCCCCCACCGCCGCCGCCCAACACTGTCGCGGCGATCGAGGTGACGCCTTCTGGAACGGTGAAGGTGAACGAACCAGGGTCAGAGTACACAGAGACTGTCATTTTTCCCCTAGCAGTCAGAGTCAGGCAATCTTGACATAACGCACCTACCCACCCAGCTAGTTCGCGAATCGGATGATTACAGGCAGCCGGGATGGCGTGGGGGAACAACTGGCCAAGGCGCAGAGCTGTCGGCCGCTGCCCCGCTCCTCTGCAGCAAGATCCTTCACGGAATCTGCAGACCGGCGCGGTGAAGCTGGTGGCGGAGGAGGTGGCACCGGCGAGGCCGGAACCGCTTTCACGGAGCGCCGGGGCTAGAGGTTGAGCGGCCTGAACTCGTCCAGGCATAGGACGACTTCGGGCTCGCCGTCGCCGGGTATGACCTCACTGTCGGCGATCGCGTAGACGTGCTCGGTACGTCACATCACAACAGCGCAAAATTTGCTGATACGGCACCAGCGCCCGCGGCCCGCGCGGCCTCCGTCACGAAGGCCGTGACCACTCCCGTACCGCCGAGGTCGTGGAAGAAGATCGCGGCGACGAACGGCTTGCACGAGCACTGACGTTCGCCGCGGCGCTCAGGGGCTACTTCGTGAAGTCGCTACTTGGTGAAGTCCGACAGTTCCCTGTCCGCCGTCCCCGACACCCGGCGGCGGACGCCGAACCAGCCGGCGATCAGGAGGACGGCGATCACGGGGATGAGGAAGAGCGTCTTGCGGCCGACCTCGGCGTCGTTCCACATCATGGCGAGACAGGCCAGGAGGAAGACGATGGTGGCGATCTCGGTGACCGGACTGAACGGGAGGCGGAAGGACGGGCGGGTCACCACGCCCTCCTGGGCGCGGCGGACGAAGACCAGGTGGCAGACCATGATGATCACCCAGGTGCTGATGACGCCGAGGGAGGCGACGTTCAGCACGATCTCGAAGGCCTGGCTCGGCATGAGGAAGTTCAGGCCGACGCCGAGCACGCACACCGCGCAGGTCAGCAGGATGCCGCCGTACGGGACCTGGCTGCGGTTCATCCGGGCGGTGAACCTGGGCGCCGAGCCCGCCATCGCCATGGAGCGCAGGATGCGGCCCGTGGAGTACAGGCCGGAGTTCAGCGAGGACATCGCCGCCGTGAGGACCACCAGGTTCATCACGTCACCCGCCGCCGGGATTCCGACCTTCGACAGGACCGTGACGAAGGGGCTCTCGTCGCCTGAGTAGAGCGAGCCGGGCAGGAGGAGGGCGAGGAGGACCACCGAGCCGACGTAGAACAGGCCGACGCGCCACATGATCGAGTTCACCGCGCGCGGGACCACCTTCTGAGGCTCCGCGGTCTCGCCGGCTGCGACGCCGACCAGCTCCAGGGCGGCGTACGCGAAGATCACGCCCTGCATGACCAGGATCACCGGCATCACGCCGTGCGGGACGACGCCCCCGTTGTCGGTGATCACGCCGACGCCGGGAGTCCGGCCGCCCACCTCGTGCTGAGTGGCCAGCAGGAAGATGCCGATCAGCATGAAGCCGACGAGGGTGGCGACCTTGATGATCGCGAACCAGAACTCCATCTCGCCGAAGATCTTCACCGAGATCAGGTTCACCGCGAGGACCACGGCGAGGGCGACCAGTGCCAGCACCCACTGCGGGACGTCGGTGAACAGGCTCCAGTAGTGCGTGTAGAGGGCGATCGCGGTGATGTCGGCGATCCCGGTCGTCGACCAGTTCAGGAAGTACATCCAGCCGGCGACGTACGCGCCCTTCTCGCCGAGGAACTCCCGCGCGTACGACACGAAGGAGCCCGAGGAGGGGCGGTAGAGGACCAGTTCTCCGAGTGCACGCACGACGAAGAAGGCGAAGACACCGCAGACGAGGTAGGCCAGCGCGAGCGCCGGGCCCGCGTCGCGCAGGCGTCCTCCGGCGCCCAGGAAGAGCCCGGTGCCGATCGCGCCGCCGATGGCGATCATGTTGACGTGGCGGGCCTTGAGGTCCTTGCTGTACCCGGCGTCGCCCGCGTCCGCGGGCACCTGGGCCGTCTCGGTGCGGGAGGCGGCCTGTGCCGAATCCACGGCGTCCTTGCTCACGGGTGATTCCACTCTCTGGTACGCCCCGGCGGCTCTCGCTCGGGTCTTCGGACGTGCCTTGACCCGTGCTCGGTCGGGGCACGGGCCAAGGGGGCCCCTGCCCCGCAGATCGCGCGGCACGCGATGGCACACGTCACAGCACGGACGTGTCACACCGTCGTCGCAGGACCCTCACATGACCGCCCAGGGGCGCCGAAGCGGTTTCCCACCATGGGTGAGACAGCGGTACTGCTGCACACGACGAGCGACGCCGAGGAGCCCACCCTCACCATCGACGAACTGGCCGCGCGGACACACCTGCGGAGGGTGCCATGGGCACACCCGAGGTCGGCGGCCGGGGCACCCCCGCGCACGCCCGCAGACGGGTGCCGGGGCACCCTCGCGCCCACCCCCGCGACCGCGCGGTCAGCGCCCGTCGCTGAAGGTCTCCCCCTTCGCCGCCTTCTCCACGAGCAGTGCGGGCGGCGTGAACCGCTCCCCGTAGCGCTCGGCGAGTTCCCGCGCGCGGGCCACGAAGGCGGGCAGGCCTCCTTCGTAGCCGTTGACGTACTGGAGGACACCGCCTGTCCAGCCCGGGAAGCCGATGCCGAAGACGGAGCCGATGTTGGCGTCGGCGACGGAGGTCAGGACGCCCTCTTCGAGGAGCTTGACGGTGTCCAGGGCCTCGGAGAAGAGCATGCGTTCCTGCATGTCCTGGAAGGGGATCTCGGCGCCCTCGCGCGTGAAGTGCTCGCGCAGGCCCGGCCAGAGCCCGGCCCGCTTGCCGTCCTCCCCGTACTCGTAGAAGCCCGCGCCGCCGCTGCGGCCGGTGCGGCCGAACTCGTCGACCATGCGGTCGACGACGGCATCGGCGGGGTGGGCCGTCCAGGTGCCGCCCGCCTCCTCGACCGCCCGTCTCGTCTCGCCGCGGATCTTGCGCGGGAGGGTGAGCGTCAGTTCGTCCATCAGGGACAGCACCTTGGCCGGATAGCCCGCCTGGGCCGCCGCCTGTTCGACCGATGCCGGCTCGATGCCCTCGCCGACCATCGCCACGCCCTCGTTGAGGAAGTGCCCGATGACCCGCGAGGTGAAGAAACCGCGCGAGTCGTTGACGACGATCGGCGTCTTCCTGATCTGCCGGACCAGGTCGAAGGCGCGCGCGAGGGCCTCGTCACCGGTGCGTTCGCCCTTGATGATCTCGACGAGGGGCATCTTGTCGACCGGCGAGAAGAAGTGCAGTCCGATGAAGTCGGCCTGGCGCTCGACCCCTTCGGCGAGGGCGGTGATGGGGAGGGTGGAGGTGTTGGAGCACAGCACCGCGTCCGGCTCGACGATGTGCTGGATCTCCTGGAACACCTTGTGCTTGAGCGAGGTGTCCTCGAAGACGGCCTCGATGACGGCGTCGCACCCGACGAGGTCGGCGGCCTCGGCGGTGGGGGTGATGCGGGCCAGCAGCGCGTCCGCCTTCTCCTGGGTCGTACGGCCCCGGGAGACGGCCTTCGCGCACAGCTTCCCGGAGTGGCCCTTGCCCTTGACGGCCGCTTCCAGGGAGACGTCCTTGAGGACGACGTCGATCCCCGCGCGGGCGCACGAGTAGGCGATCCCCGCGCCCATCATCCCGGCGCCGAGGACGGCGACCCTGCGGACCTGGCGTGGCTCGATCCCCTTGGGCCGGTTGGCGCCCGAGTTGACGGCTTGGAGGTCGAAGAAGAACGCCTGGATCATGTTCTTGGACGTCTGTCCCGCGGCCAGTTCTACGAAGTAGCGGGCCTCGATGACCTGTGCGGTCTCGAAGTCGACCTGGGAGCCCTCGACGGCCGCGGCGAGGATGTTGCGCGGGGCCGGGTAGGGGGCGCCGTTCGTCTGCTTGCGCAGGGTGGCCGGGAAGGCTGGCAGGTTCGCCGCGAACTTGGGGTGGGCGGGCGTGCCGCCGGGGATCCGGTAGCCCGGCCTGTCCCAGGGCTGTCGCGACTCGGGGGTGGCCTCGATGAAGGCGCGGGCCTTGGCGAGCAACTCCTCCTGGGTGGCGGCCACTTCGTGGATCAGACCGTTCTCCAGCGCGCGCTGCGGACTGTACTGGGTGCCCTGGAGGAGGACCTTCAGCAGAGCGTCGGCGATGCCCAGCAGGCGTACGGTCCGGACGACGCCGCCGCCTCCTGGGAGCAGACCGAGGGTGACCTCGGGGCAGCCGATCTTGGAGCCGGGGGCGTCGAGGGCGATGCGGTGGTGGCAGGCGAGGGCGATCTCGTAACCGCCGCCCAGGGCCGCGCCGTTCATCGCGGCGACGACCGGCTTGCCGAGGGTCTCGATGCGGCGCAGGTTCCGCTTGATGGCCAGGCTGCCGTCCAACAGGTCCTGCGCGGTCTCGGGCGTGACGCGGCTGAGGTCCCGCAGGTCGCCGCCGGCGAAGAAGGTCTTCTTGGCGGAGGTGACGATGATGCCGCGGATGGTGTCCTGTTCGGCCTCCAGACGGTCGGTGATCACCGCGAGGGAGTCGCGGAACGCCTGGTTCATGGTGTTCGCGGACTGGTCCGGGTCGTCGAGGACGAGGGTGACGACGCCGGTGCGGTCCTGTTCCCAGCGGATGGTGGTGCTCTGTGTCATGACAGGGTCTCCGTAGAGGTCTCTTGGATCCGGAGGTGAATCAGGTGGGGATCCGGATTCCGCCGGGATTCAGACGCGCTCGACGATCGTCGCGACGCCCATGCCTCCGCCCACACACAGTGTGACGAGTCCGTACCGCTTGTCCTGGCGTTCCAGTTCGTCGACGAGGGTGCCGAGGATCATGGCGCCGGTCGCGCCGAGCGGGTGTCCGAGGGCGATCGCGCCGCCGTTGACGTTGACCTTGTCGAGGGACAGGCCCATGTCCCTGACGAAGCGCAGGACGACCGCCGCGAAGGCCTCGTTGATCTCGACGAGGTCGATGTCGTCGATGGCCAGCCCGGCCTTGGCGAGTGCCTTGCGGGTGGCGGGGGCGGGGCCGGTGAGCATGATGGTGGGCTCGGAGCCGGAGACGGCGGCGGAGACGATCCGCGCGCGCGGGGTGAGCCCGTAGCGCTCGCCGACCTCCTTCGATCCGATGGCGACGAGCGAGGCGCCGTCGACGATGCCGGAGGAGTTGCCCGCGTGGTGGACGTGGTCGATCTTCTCCACCCAGTGGTACTTCTGCAGCGCCACGGCGTCGAAACCGCCCAGGTCGCCGATGTCCGCGAAGGACGGCTTGAGCCCTGCGAGGGAGTCGGCGGTGGTGCCGGGGCGCAGGTGCTCGTCGTGGTCGAGGACCGTGAGCCCGCTGCGGTCCTTCACCGGGACGACGGACCTGTCGAAACGGCCCTCCTTCCAGGCGGTGGCCGCGCGCTCCTGCGAGAGGGCCGCGTACTCGTCGACGTCCCGCCGGGAGAAGCCCTCGATGGTGGCGATGAGGTCGGCGCCGATGCCCTGCGGCACGAAGTTGACGGCGAGGTTGGTCATCGGGTCGTTGAACCAGGCACCGCCGTCCGAGGCCATCGGCACCCGGGACATGGACTCGACGCCGCCCGCGAGGACGAGGTCCTCCCAGCCCGAACGGACCTTGGCGGCGGCCATGTTGACGGCCTCCAGACCCGAGGCACAGAAGCGGTTCTCCTGGACGCCGGCCACGGTGTCCGGCAGTCCGGCGGCGACGGCGGCGATCCGGGCGATGTCGGAGCCCTGGTCACCGACGGGGCCGACGACACCGAGCACGATGTCGTCGACGGCGGCCGGGTCGAGCCCCGGGAAGCGGGCGCGGATCTCGTGGATGAGCCCCACGACCAGGTCGATGGGCTTCGTGCCGTGCAGGGCGCCGCTCGCCTTGCCGCGGCCGCGCGGGGTGCGGATCGCGTCGTACAGGTACGCTTCGGTGCTCACAGGTCAAGCCTTTCGGGTGGGGGTCAGCCCAGCGGGGAACGGCCGATGATCTCCTTCATGATCTCGTGGCCTTCATCGTGAACCCTTCATCATGGCCCCTCTCATTCGTGGCTCCTCAGCGGAGTACGCGCGGGTTCCGTTGGAGCTCTGACGGCCCGGGAACAGCATCTCAGCAGGTGGATGAGGGTGCCACGCACGCTCGATCGCCCGCGTGAAAAATCTGCGCGCTTTCGACCGGCCGGCGCAAACCCGCGGCGCCTGCGTCGTGGTCACCGTCTCTCTTCGATCGGGACATCGCCGGCGGGCGGGATTTCGAGGAGCACAGGGCGTACGTAGTACCGCGGTACTCACGGGACCCGCCGGATTCGGTTCCGCGGTACGGGATGGTCGCCCGGTACCGCTCCTCGTCGACGCCCGGGAGAGCGACAGTCCCACATCGACTACCGGCCGCCCGCCACCCTCGTCGAGGTCACCGACCCTGGCCCTTCAGGAGGTCGGGTACGTCCCAGTCGCGCGCCACGTCCGCGGTGTCGGCGCCCGGCAGGGCAGGGCCGGTGCGGACGGTGGCCGGTGTGGCCGAGAAACGGGGGGCCGGTGCGGGCTGGGTGAGGCCGTCGTGCTCGGTGAAGGTGCCGCGTGCGGTGAGGTGCGGGTGGTGCGGGGCCTCGCTGAGCGAGAGCACGGGGGCCACGCACGCGTCCGTGCCCTCGAAGACGGCCGTCCACTCCTCACGGGTGCGCGATGCGAAGCGGGCCGCGACCGCCTCGCGCAGCTCGCTCCAGCGGGTCCAGTCCTTGCGGGCGTCCGCGAAGCGGCTGAGGCCGAGCAGCTCCAGGAACGCCTCGTAGAACCGGGGTTCCAGGGCGCCGACCACCATGTACTTCCCGTCGGCGGTCTCGTAGGTCCCGTAGTAGGGGCAGCCGCCGTCGAGGAGGTTGGCGCCCCGCCGGTCCTGCCAGCCGCCGGCGGCCATCATGCCGTGGATCATCGCGGAGAGGTGGGCGGTGCCGTCGACGATGGCGGCGTCGACGACCTGGCCGGTGCCGGTCGCGCGCGCGTGGTGAAGGGCGGCGAGGACACCGACGACGAGGTAGAGGGAACCGCCGGCGTAGTCCCCGAGCAGGTTGGCGGGGGCGGGCGGTGGCGCGTCCGGGGCGCCGATCATGCCGAGAGTGCCGGTGAGGGCGATGTAGGCGATGTCGTGGCCGGCGCGCGGGGCGAGGGGGCCGTCCTGACCCCAGCCGGTCATACGGCCGTAGACGAGCCTCGGGTTGCGGGCATGGCAGGTCTCGGGGCCGATACCCAGGCGTTCGGCGACCTGGGGGCGGTAGCCCTCGACGAGGATGTCGGCGTGGGCGGCCAGGTCGAGGACCCGGGCGGGACCGTCGGGTGCCTTCAGGTCGATGATCACAGAGCGCTTGTTGCGGTTGGTGACGTCGTACGCCGGATCGATCGCGAGCCCCGAGCCGCCGGGGCGGTCCACCCGGACCACGTCGGCGCCCAGGTCGGCGAGGAGCATGGCGGCGAACGGGCCCGGCCCGATACCGGCCAGCTCGAGCACCCGTACACCGCTGAGCGGGCCCTGCCCCGACGTCGTTGCCATTCGGCCCCCATGGTCGTGACTGATCGCGACTGGTCAATGACACAACTGCTGTATCACCGGTGATGTTAGGAACGGGTCACACCGGAGACAAGGCCCGGGCGAGCAAGCGCTTAGCCAATGGTGGCCGATATCGGACGGTTCAGCGACCGTCCAGCTCCGTTATCAGCCGCTTGGGGGCGATCGAGCGGTAGCTCTCCTCGATCCAGTCGCACCACCACCCGCCCCCGCAGTTCGTCCTGTACGGCGCGGGCCTCGTCCTCGGTCGCGGGCCAGCCGGCGGGAATGCTCACGGTCGTCATGATGCTGCGAGCCTACGACCCGTCGCCCGGACGGCGTACGCTCGTGATCATGTTCGTACTGGAGCTGACCTACACCGCCCCGCTCGATGCCGTCGACGCCGTGTTGGAGGCGCATGTCGCCTGGCTCGACGAGCAGTACGCGCGAGGCGTGTTCCTGGCGTCCGGGCGCAAGAACCCCCGCGACGGCGGAGTGATCCTCGCCGTCGCGGAGGACCGCGCACAGGCCGAGGAGATCGCCGCCGGCGACCCCTTTGTCACGGCCGGGGTGTGCTCGTACCGCATCACCGAGTTCACCGCCACGAAAACGGCGCCGGCACTGGAGCGATACCGGGAGACCATCCGGTGAACGAGTACCCGGATTCCGGCGTGTGCGGCATGCCGATGACCGGTCAGCTTTCCAGGCGGGCCACCCGCCCCTGCTCGCCGGCCGCCCAGCAGCCCCGGTCCGGGGCGCAGTCCACGGTGTCGTACGAGCCCGTGTCCACGGTCCGCCAGGTGCGGCCGCCGTCCGTCGTGAGGTCGGTGCCGGTCGGGCCGACGGTGAGGGCTTCCGTGCGGCTGTGCGGGAGCCAGGCGACGCCGGAGCGGTAGGCGGGCGGCGGCTGGGCGGCGGGCTGCCAGGCGCGACCGCCGTCGGTGGTCCGCGCGGCCGGCTGCGGGGAGGTCTGGCCCGGGCGGTAGTCGCCGCCGGCGGCGAGGCCGTGCGCCCGGTCGCGGAAGGCGAGCGCGAACACGCCCCGGGCCGGATCGCCCGCCGGGATCGGTGTGACGGAGGCCGTCCAGGTCAGCCCTCGGTCGGAGGAGTGCAGCACCCGCGCGCGGGCGGCTCCGCCGGTGGCCAGCCACACGTCCCGGGGGCCGGACGAGACCAGGCACTGGCCGCTCGCCGCGAAGCCCGCCTCCCCGTCCTGCGCGGCCGGCATCCCGGCGCCGGGCAGCACCTTCCAGGTACGGCCGCCGTCGCCGGTGGACAGGATGCGGAACCTTCCGTCCACGGGGTCGCTCATCGCGAGGCCGTGACGGTCGTCGAAGAAGGTGAGGCAGTCGTAGAAGGCCTTCGCGTCGGTGTTGCGGAAGGACTCGGTCCAGGTCTTGCCGCCGTCCTCGGTGCGGTACACGCGGGACGCCTCGCCCTCGCCGATGGCCAGCACCACCGCGCGTCGCGCGTCGAACGCCTCGATGTCCCGGAACTGCAGCTCGGCGGCGCCCGGCGGCGAGATGTTCCGCCAGCTCGTCCCGCCGTCGGTGGTGCGCAGCACGGTGCCCTGCGTTCCGGCGACCCACGCGGTGCTCCGGCCGACGGCCGCGAGGCCCCGGAAACGGACCTCGGGGGTGCCGGTGTCCTTGAGCTGCCAGTGCGGGGTCCGGGAATGCGAGGCCCGGGAGTGGGACTCCTCCGCCTGTGCGGGTGCGGCCGTCAGGGCGGCCAGTGCCGCCACGCAGGCCGCCCCCACGGCGATCGTCCGGCTCGTCCGGCTCGTCCGGCTCGTCCGGCTCCTACGTATCGTCCGGCTCGTCCGTCGCGTGTTCCCCAAGGGCGTCATGGCGGGCGAAGCTAGCCGATCACCCGGGTGCCGTCCAGACGGCAGGTCCGCCCTGTGCGGGTTTGCCTCACTCGCCCCAAGTGCCCCTCGGGAACCATGCGATGAGTTGAATCACTCCGGTGAATGAACGCGGTGACAGAGGTCACTCGATATTCGCATGCACGGATGGAGTCATTCCGGCGTCTCTTCCAGTGCCCGGCCTCATTCCCGGAAGTCCGTTCCGCCGTCACAAGGGAGCAAGGCGTTGTCCATCGTCATCGAGCAGCCGGTCGAGGCCCGCCTCGTCGCCGCTGCGCCGCGGATGCCGAGCATCCCCGCCACACTGCACTACGACCGGCGCGACCCGTTCGCCGTTCGCATGACCTTCCCCGCCCCGGCCACCCTGGAGAATGTGGAGGTCTGCTGGACCTTCAGCCGCGAGCTGCTGTCGGCCGGCCTCCAGCACCCCGAGGGCCACGGCGACGTGCGGGTGCGCCCGTACGGCTACGACCGCACCGTCCTGGAGTTCCACGCCCCCGAGGGCACCGCCGTGGTGCACGTCCGCTCGGGTGAGCTGCGAAGCTTCCTCAAGGCGACCGGCGAGCTGGTACCGGTCGGTCTGGAGCATCTCCAACTGGACCTGGACCACGATCTGGCGGAGCTGATGCGGGACGCCTGCTGAGGCTTCCGGGCGCCGCCTGCCGAGCCTTACGGGTTCGGCGTCCGCCCGGTGCCCCCGGTTCTCCCAGCTCCCCCCGCGCCCCCGGTTCTCCCGGCTCCCCCCGCGCCCCCGGTTCTCCCTGCTCCCCCCGGCCCCTCGGACGCACCGTCCAACAGGGCGCTGAGCTCGCCGTGGTCGAGCCAGCCCGTCAGCGACTCGCAGGCCCCCGCGTCCAGCAGCTTCCGCGCCGCGCGGCGGACCTTGGCTTGTGCGGCCCCGCGGTCCCCGAACCGACGCTGACCTCCGGGCGGCACCGAGCGCCACGTCGACGAAAATTCCACCAGTGGTGCGGCCGTGACTCACGGGCCAGGTCGAGGAGACCGTCGAGGACGGGGTCCCCGGTGCCGGAGTCCAGGTCGGCGGGCGTGGCGATGCCGTCCTCGTCGGTGAGCAGGCCGTGCTGGGCCAGCTCGACGAGGGCCCCCGCCCGGACCAGAGGGGGCAGCCGGCCGGCGCCGGTGACCTCCGTGCTCTCCCGGGCCAGCAGGCACCGGCGGGCCGGGAGCGAGAGGGGGCCGTGGGGCACGGGGGCTCCTTCGGGCGGTGTGACGGGGCTCAGTTAATGCGTTGACACCGATCGGAGCCGTTCATACGGTGGACAGCGGTTCTGTTGTCGTTGATAGGAGAAGGACGTTGCTCGTCTGAGGTTCCGGGACACCACGTCACACACCTGAGGTGTGTGCGCTGTCTGCGACCTCGGCATTCGAGCCGCCCTCCGGAACAGGGCCTTTCTCATGTCTCATGCCGGGGGCCTCTCCCCGGCGGTCGCAGGTGTCTCGATACGCGTTTGCCCCTGATCGCTTCGAGCAACCGCGGAGACCCCGTATGTCCATCGCCATCACCTGTACCTCTCTCGCCTTCGTCTGGCCCGACGGCACCTCCGTCTTCGAGAGCCTCGACGTCGCCTTCGGGCCCGGCCGCACCGGCCTCGTCGGCGTCAACGGCTCGGGAAAATCCACCCTGTTGAAGCTGATCGCCGGGGAACTCGCCCCGGCGGACGGCACCGTCCGCGTCGCCGGCGAGGTCGGCTGTCTCCCGCAGAACGTCACCCTCGACACCACACTGAAGGTGGACGAGGCGCTCGGTATCGCCGCCCGGCGGGCCGCGCTGCACGCCATCGAGGCCGGTGACGTGACCGAGGAGCATTTCGAGACGGTCGGCGACGACTGGGACGTAGAAGAACGAGCCCTGGCCACCCTCGGCGAACTCGGGCTCGGTCACATCGAGTTGGACCGCACCGTCGGCGAGGTGTCGGGCGGCGAGTCGGTGCTCCTGCGCCTGGCCGCGCTGCTGCTCCGCCGGCCGGACGTGCTGCTGCTCGACGAGCCCACCAACAACCTCGATCTGTACGCGCGTCGGCGACTGTACGCGGCCGTCGCGTCCTGGCCAGGGGTCCTGGTCGTGGTCAGTCACGACCGCGAACTCCTCGAACTCGTCGACCAGATCGCCGATCTGCGCTCCGGGGAGATCACCTGGTACGGCGGCAACTACTCGGCGTACGAGGAGTCGCTCACCACCGAGCAGGATGCCGCCGAGCGCATGGTCCGTGTCGCCGAGGCCGATCTGAAAAGGCAGAAACGTGAACTGGACGACGCCCAGGTCAAGTTGGCCCGCCGCAAGCGGTACGGACAGAAGATGTCGGACCAGAAGCGCGAGCCGAAGATCGTCATGGGGGCGCGCAAGCGCGCGGCGCAGGAGTCCGCGGGCAAGCACCGCATCATGCACGAGGAGAAACTCGCCGAGGCCAAGGAGCGGCTCGACGAGGTGGTGGAGGCCGTACGGGACGACGACGAGATCCGCGTCGACCTGCCGTACACGGCCGTACCGCCTGGCCGTACCGTCCTCACGCTCCAGGATCTGGAACTCGCGTACGGCGCACGCGTGTCGGGCGGTTTCGCCCTGCGCGGCCCGGAGCGGATCGCGCTGATCGGACGCAACGGGGCGGGCAAGACCACGCTGCTGCGCACGATCGCCGGGGAGCTGGAACCGGTGGCGGGCGAGGCGAAGGTCCATGTCCCGCTCCGGTTCCTGCCGCAGCGGCTGGACGTGCTCGACGGTGAGCTGACCGTCGCGGAGAACGTGGCCCGGTTCGCGCCGGGCGCCACCAACAACCGGATCCGGGCGCGGCTGGCCCGCTTCCTGTTCCGGGGCGCCCGCGCCGACCAGAGGGCGGCGACGCTGTCCGGCGGCGAACGCTTCCGGGCGGCGCTGGCCGCGCTGATGCTGGCCGAACCCGCTCCGCAGCTGCTGATGCTCGACGAGCCGACGAACAACCTGGACATGGCGAGCGTGCGGCAGCTGACGACGGCCCTGGAGTCCTACGAGGGCGCGCTGATCGTGGCCAGCCACGACCTGCCGTTCCTGGAGTCGGTCGGCATCACCCGGTGGCTGCTGCTGGAGGACGGAGAACTGGGGGAAACCACGCCATAGCCGGTCCAGTATCGACACTGAGGGCGCGTTCACCGGCGAACACCTGCGACGGGCGGAGGGGAGGCGGAGGCGGCGGCGGTGCTCACCGGACGTGAGGCGGCGGCGAGGGCGCGGGATCCGGTGCGCGGGCGGTACGGGTACCGGTACCGGTACCCGTACCCGGCCTGGCCATCGTCCTCCGCACCTTCGGCGCCACACAAAGCCCGAAACCGACCTCGACCACAACCCGAACCCCGACAAGATCAGCCAAGGTCCGTCGGCGAGGCCGACGCCGCCAGTGCGATCAGCGCCGCCGTCTCGTCCAACGCCCGCGCGTCCTCCGTGAGGCGGCTGGTGGCGATCCGTACATGGGGGTCGGCGTAGGAGACGCAGAAGCGGCTGCCCGGTGAGACGGTGACGCCCCGCGCCGCCAGTGTGACCAGCGCGGACGTCTCATCCGCGACCGGTACCCACAGCATCAGGCCGTCCCCGTTGACGGTGTCCACGCCGTGTCCGGCGAGGCGGTCGGCCAGTGCGCGCCGACGCAGGTCGTAGCGGTGCGCGGCCGCCCCTACGCAGCGGCGCGCGTCGTCGTCGGTCAGCAGATGGGCCAGGGCATCCTGGAGGATCCGGCTGGTCCACCCCGTACCGAACGTACGCAACACGCGCGCCCGTTCGACGACTTCTCGCGGCCCGCCGACCACCGCGATGCGCAGATCAGGCCCGTACGACTTGGAGTACGAGCGCACCAGGGCCGTCCGGCGCGGGAGATGGGCGCCGATGCTCGCCGCCGGGCTCATCGCGACGGGGCCGATGCCGTCGTCCTCGATGACGACGACGTTCGGGGAGCCTTCGAGCAACGCGGCCAGCGCGGCGGCCCGTTCCTCGCTGACCGTCCAGCCGCACGGCGCCTGCGCCCGTGACTGGTGCAGAAAGAGCACGGGGCGCTGCCGCAGCGCGTCAGCGAGGGAGTCGGGGAGTGGTCCTTCCGCGTCGCAGGCGACCGGCACGATCTGTGCGTCGAGCGCTTCGAGGATGTCCAGCAGTCGTGCCGCGGTCGGGTCCTCCACCGCGACCCGGTCGCCGGGCACGATCAGGGACTGGCAGAGCAGTTGTACGCCTTCGTAGCCGCCGCCCACGGCCGTCCAGGCGCTCGGTTCGAACGGCCAGGTGTCCCGTACGGCCTCCAGCAGGGCGGGGGTGATGGCGGCGCGGGAGTAGTCGTTGAGCTGCGGATTGCGTGCTCCCGCGAGCAGGGCGTTCTCCAGCCCCGGAAGCAGGGCCGGGTCCGGGGCGGCCACGGCGAGGTCCAGGGTCAGATGGGATCCGAGGTCCCCCACGCGCTCGAAACGGGCCGGGTGCGGGACGGTCGGCGGCCCGCTGACGACGCTGCCCCGGCGGCCGAGCGTGGTGATCATCCGATGCCTGCGCAGTGCCGCCCAGGCCTCCGCCACGGTGCCGGGGCTGACACCGAGTTCGGCGGCGAGGCCGCGCACCGTGGGCAGTGTGCTGCCGGGCGCGAGTTCCCCGGACCTGATGAGATCCGTCATCGCGGCCGCGATACCGCGTGCACTGGCGTCCGGGATGCGCGCGGCCAGACCGGTTCTGGTCACCGCGTTCTCCTGCATTGCCCCACCCCACGACTGTCTGAGCCGCGCTCTGCTCGGCCGCGCGGCGGATCACGGCAGGTTACAGCACGGAAAAATTATGTTCGGGAACAAAGAGGACCTTGTTTGCTCAATCACTGAACAATAGTGTTCCAGCCATCGCAAGGCCGAATGTGGCCGAAAGTGATCTATATGCGAAGTATGCTGAATGCAAGGAGTGCCCGCTGTGTCTTCCCCCGCACCGACGCCCGCGTCATCGTCCGCGTCATCTCCCGTGATCCGTCTGGGACTTCGTGACTGGGACCATGTCGTACCGCTGACCTCCGGGCTGGTGGACGTCGCGGGCTTCACGGTCCGGGTCGACTCGCGCGACACCACTCCCGACGTACTCGCCGAGCCCGGACTCGACGGCGGCGAGACCTCGTTCAGCCGCTACGTCCAAGCCCGCGCGGCCGGCGACGACCGGCTGGTCGGCCTGCCCGCGTTCGTCATGCGCGGATTCCGCCAGCGCTGCGTACTGGTACGGGTGGACAGCCCGCTGCGTTCCCTCGCCCAGCTCGCCGGAGCCAGGGTCGGGCTCACCGGCTGGCCGGACTCCGGCAACACCTGGACCCGCGCCCTGCTGCGCGCCGAAGGCGTCGATCTCACCGGGGTGACCTGGCGGGTGGGGCCGCTGACAGCGGGGGAGTCGGGCAAGGACCGGCTGGGCAGCAGGCCGCTTCCGTCGAACGTCTCCGCCATGGGCGAGAGCGAGACTCTGGAGGGGGAGCTTGCAGCGGGCCGGCTGGACGCGATACTCAGCCCGTTCATGCCCGCTGAACTCTTCACCCCCGACAGCCGCTTCCGGCATCTGCTGGACGACCACCGGGCGGCCGAGCGCGCCTACTGGGCGGCCACCGGATTCGTCCCCGGAATTCACCTCGTCACGCTCAAGCGCGAGGTCGTCGAGGCCCATCCCACGCTGCCCGCCGCGCTGCTCACGGGCCTGGAGCGGTCCAAGCGCCGCTGGGTCGAGCGGCGCAGGCTGCTCGCCGACACCACGCCGTGGCTGCTGCACGAACTGACCGAGTCGGCCGTCCTCTTCGGCGGCGACTGGATGCCGTACGGGGCCGAGAGCAACGCGGAGATGACCAGGGCCTTCTGCGAGGAGCTGTACGCGCAAGGGGTCTGGCCCGAACCCATCGACCCGGCCGTGGTCTTCCCCGACCCCGCGCTCGCGACCGTCCCCGACGTCGCACTTCCCCACACTCTTCCCCTTTCCGCCGTCTGAGCCTCCCGGAGCCGTCACCATGCGCATAGCCGTCGGACAATTCGCCGCCAGCCCCGACTGGAAGGACAATCTGGCCGCCTGCCAGGAACTCACCGCCGAGGCGGAACGGGGCGGGGCGGATCTGCTCGTACTCCCCGAAGGGGTACTCGCCCGCTTCACCGAGGACCGCCACCGCATCCGTGAGGTGGCCCAGCCGCTGGACGGCCCGTTCGTCAGCGAGCTGCGCGCGACGACCGTCGGGAGCCACGTCACCGTCGTCGTCGGAATCCATGAACCGTCGGACGACGGCCGGGTGTTCAACACCCTCGTCGCGCTGCGCGACGGGGAACTGGTCGGCCGGTACCGCAAGATCCATCTCTACGACGCCTTCGGCGACCAGGAGTCGGCGAACGTCCGCCCGGCGGACGAACCACCCGTCGTCATCGAGGTGGCCGGCACCAAGGTCGGCCTCATGACCTGTTACGACGTGCGCTTCCCCGAACTGGCCCGGCTCCTGGTGGACGCCGGCGCCGAGGTCCTGGCGCTGCCCGCGGCCTGGGTACGCGGTCCGGCCAAGGAACGCCACTGGGAAGTCATGATCACGGCACGGGCGCTGGAGAACACCTGCTGGGTCGCGGCGAGCGGCGAGTGCGGCCCGCGCAACATCGGCAACAGCCTTGTCGTGGACCCGCTCGGCACCGTACGCACCCGGCTCGCCGCCGTACGCGGGCTGGCCTGGGCCGAGGCCGACCCCGACATGACCTCCGCGGCCCGCCGGACCCTGCCCGTGCTGGCCAACCGCCGGTTCGCCGTCGACCCGGCCGTCATTCCTCTCGCACCATCTGGAGCCCACTGATGAGTTTCCCGAACCGCTTCCCCAAGAGAGTCGGACTGGTGGTCACCACCGCCCTCTCCTGTTGTCTCGTCCTCGCGGGCTGCGGCGCCAACCCGCCCCAGGCCAAGGGCGCCACGGACAGCTCCACCGGCGCCGCCGCCGACCAGGCGAAGCCCAAGCTGACCGTGGACAAGGAACTGAGCGCGCTGCTGCCCGAGAAGGTGCGCACGTCCGGCAAGCTGGTCTCGGTCAACAACGGCTCCTTCCCGCCGTACGAGATAGCCGGCCCCGACGGGCACAGCCTCACCGGAGCCTCCGCCGACCTCTCCGACGCGCTCGGGCAGCTCCTCGGCGTCAAGATCGAGCACGTCACTGCGGACGGCCTGCCCAGCGAGCTGACCGGTATCAAGGCGGGCCGCTACGACCTCGCGATCGGTCCGATCGGAGACTTCAAGGACCGTCAGAGCGCCAACGATTTCGTGGACTGGGCGCAGGAGTTCGTCGTCTTCGCCGTGAAGAAGGGGAACCCGCAGGGCATCAAGGACCTCGACACCGCCTGCGGCAAGCGGATCGCCGTCATGGGCGGCGGCTCGGCCGAAGGCGTGATCAAGAGCCAGTCCGAGAAGTGCGTCGCGGACGGCAAGCCGGCCGTCAAGGCCCAGTCGTACAAGGACCAGCCCGGCTCGATCCTGGCCGTACGGTCCGGCAGGGCCGACGCGTTCTTCTCCTCGCAGGCGCCCCTCACGTACTTCGTCTCCCAGGCGAAGGGCGAACTCGAACTGGCCGGGACAGGCCAGTCCAACGGCTTCAACGACCTCTACCAGGGCGCGGTCGTCGCCAAGGACTCGCCGCTGCGCGACGTACTCCTCAAGTCGATCCAGAAGCTCATCGACAACGGCACCTACGGCCAGATCATGAAGCAGTGGGGTCTGTCCGCCAACCAGCTCGACAAGCCCGGTGTCAACCTCGGCGGCGACGCCTGATCCCAGTGAGGAGGTGAGCCGACCATGGCCACCGCACACTCTCCCACCTCCACCACCTCCACCATGAACGCCGCCACGGACGATGCCGGTCGGGCCGCCGAGCCGGGTGCGGTCCCCGCCGTGGATGTGGCCGGAGCCGCCCACATACGCCATCCGATGCGGTGGCTGTCGGTCCTGGTCCTCGCGGTCCTCGGCGCCCAGCTCGGCCACTTCCTGGTGACCAACACCAACTTCGAATGGTCCACCGTAGGCAGCTACTTCGGTGCGGAGGTCATCGGGCGGGGCATCGCGACGACCATCGAACTGACCGTCATCGCCATGCTCATCGGCATCGTCGGCGGCGTACTCGTCGCGGTCGGCCGGATGTCGGAGAACCGCGTGCTGAGCGTCGTCTGCGGCGCGTACGTCTGGTTCTTCCGCGGGATCCCGGTCCTGGTCCAACTGGTGTTCTGGTACAACCTCTCGGCGCTGCTGCCCCGGATCTCCTTCGGGGTGCCGTTCGGCCCCGAATTCGTCAGCGGCGAGACGAACTCGCTCATCACCCCGCTGCTCGCCGCCGTCCTCGGCCTCGGGCTCAACGAAGCCGCCTACATGGCCGAGATCGTGCGCGGTGGCCTGCTGGGCGTCGACCAGGGGCAGACGGAGGCCGCCGCCGCGCTCGGCATGGGCAAGACGCGGATACTGCGGCGCGTGGTGCTGCCACAGGCGATGCGGTTCATCGTGCCGCCCACCGGCAGCCAGGTGATCAGCATGATGAAGGCCACCTCGCTGGTGAGCGTCATCGCCCTGGCGGATCTGCTCTACACCGTGCAGTCGATCTACAACCGCACCTTCGAGACCATCCCGCTGCTGATCGTGGCCTGCCTCTGGTACCTCGTCATGACGAGCGTGCTCTATGTCGGCCAGTCGTTCATCGAGCGGTACTACGCACGCGGGGCGACCCGCCACGCCCAGCAGGGTTTCTGGGACTTCGCGCTCTTCCGCCGACGCGGCGCCGCAGCCACGTCGCCCGCCACCGGCACATCGTCCGCCTCGCCTGCCGATCCCACCACCGAGAAGGAGGAGACTCGATGACCGAGGACATCTTGGCCAAGGACACCTTGGCGAAGGCCCCGCAGGGGGACGATCCGGCCGATCCCGCCGTCGCGCCGCCCCTGGTGGTGGCCCACGGCGTACACAAGCGGTTCGGGCACCTGGAAGTGCTGCGCGGTATCGACATCGACGTACGCGAAGGCGAGGTCGTCGTCCTCATGGGACCTTCCGGGTCCGGCAAGTCGACCTTCCTGCGGTGCATCAATCATCTGGAGCAGATCGACGCGGGCTCCATCCATGTCGGCGGCCGGCTGATCGGCCACCGCACGTCCGGCTCTCGCGTCCACCATCTGCGCCCCCGCGAGGTGACCCGGCAGCGCCGTGACATCGGCATGGTGTTCCAGCACTTCAATCTCTTTCCGCACCAGACCGTCCTGGGCAATGTCGTGGAGGCACCGGTCGGGGTGCTCCGGGTGCCGAAGGCCGAGGCGCGGAAGACAGCACTCGCGCTGCTGGAGCGCGTAGGCCTGTCGGACAAGGCCGACGCCTACCCGAGGCAGCTGTCCGGCGGCCAGCAGCAGCGCGTCGCCATCGCCCGCGCCTTGGCGATGCGGCCGAAGCTGATGCTCTTCGACGAGCCGACCAGCGCCCTGGACCCGGAACTCGTCGGTGAAGTACTCGCGACGATGCGGGACCTGGCCCGCGACGGCCTCACCATGATCGTGGTGACCCACGAGGTCGGGTTCGCCAAGGAGGTCGCGGACCGGGTGGTGTTCATGGACGGTGGCCGCGTGCTGGAGAGCGGCACCCCCGAGGATGTACTCGACCGGCCGTCCAACCCCCGTACCCGCGCCTTTCTCGGACGTTTCCTCTGACGGCTGGGACAGCACGATGACAGCCCGGCCCCGCAGGCACCTCTCACAGCCGCCGCAGCGCGAACCACCACAACATCAGTCGCGACCCAGGCCGTCCACGGCCACCGTGGCCGCCTTGGCGATCAGGGCGTCCCGGCGTTCGGCGCCGTCCTTCTCGCGGCTGGACATCACCGCGAGCACGATGGGGTGGCGACCGTCGTCCGGCCACACCACGGCGACGTCGTTGCGTCCCCCGTACCCGGCGCTGCCGCTCTTGTCGGCCACGGTCCAGTCGGCGGGGAGGCCGGCCCGGATGAGCGTCTCACCGGTGGTGTTGGTCTCCATCCACGTTCTGAGAAGCGCTCGTTCGTCCCGGCCCAGGGCCTTGCCGAGCAGGAACGCCCGCAGGTCGCCGGCGATCGCGCGGGGCGTGCTGGTGTCGCGGAGGTCGCCGGGTGTGCCGTCGCTGAGCTCCGGCTCGTACCGGTCCATCTCGGTGACGTCGTCGCCGAGTCGCTCCAGGGCCTGCTCCAGGCCGTCGGGGCCGCCGAGTTCGTCGAAGAGCAGGTTGGCCGCCGTGTTGTCGCTGTACCAGAGGGTGGCGGCGCACAGTTCGCGCAGACTCATCCCGGTCTCGACGAAGTTCTCCGACACGGGCGAGTTCTCGACAAGGTCGTCACGCGAGTAGGTGACCACCTTGTCGAGCCCGTCCAGTCCCCGCTGGTCGAGCACGGCCCCCACCGCGAGCGCCTTGAATGTCGAGGCGTACGCGAACCGCTCGTCCGCCTGGTGGCCGACCGACCGTCCGGTGCCGGTGTCCAGGGCGTAGACACCGAGCCGCGCGTCGAACTCGCGCTCCAACTGCCGGAACGCCTCGGCGGTGGGTTTCGGTGCCGCCGTGGAGGACGCGGATCGCGGGGAGGCATCGGGCCTCGGGGAGGCGCCGGACTTCGGCGAGGCACCGGACTTCGGCGAGGCCGCGGAAGAGGCAAACGCGAGCCCGGTCTCCTGGCCGCACGCCGGGACCGCGGCGAGCGCGAGTAAACCGGCCGCCCAGGCGGCGCCGCGGCGCATGCGATGCGGGTACGTCATGGGAGGAACTCCAAGTCGTCGAAGGATCGTGAAACGCCGGGGCGACGCCCTGGCGAAGCCCTGGCGAAGCCCTGGCGGAGACCACCCTCCGGCCGGTGGACGGCTGTTGTCCAAGACGTCCGCGCGTCCTTCCATGCTGGTTTGGCATAGTGGGAGCGTGGATCTTGTCGCGGCGTGCCGGGCGTTCGTCAACGTGAGCGAGTACGGCAGTTTCACGGTGGGCGCGGCAGTGGCCCGGACGGCCCAGTCGGTCGTGAGCCGCCGCGTCGCCGCGCTGGAGCAACGCCTCGGCGAACGGCTGTTGGTGCGGTCCGCTCGCGCGGTGACCCTGACGCCGTTCGGCCGGGACATGCTGCCGCTGGCGCAGCAGCTCGTACGGCTGGCCGACCGCCTCGACCACGAGGCGGAGACCGCACGGCACCGGCCGTTGCGGCTCGCCGTCCCCGCCGTCTGCCCCACCGGCGCCCTCGCCCACCTCATCGCCCAGGCGCACGACCACGGAATCCTTCTCGACCCGCGCCCCGCCGGGCCGGCGGAGCGCGCCGACCTCGTGATGTCCCGGCAGGTGCGCGCGGCCCTGCTGGCGGTGGCTCCCGGCGAGGCGGCCTGGACGGTGCCGCTGGGTCTGGCGGTCGCGGACGATCCGGGCGGCGGACCCATCTACCTGGACGTCCTGCGCCCCGGTCGCGCCGATCGCGCGCGCCGGCCGCGCCGCGTGTGGGTCCAGCCGGAGGACGACGTACAGCATGTCCGGGACCGCCTGGTCCGCCTGCGGGACGCCGAGGCCCTCATGGGGCAGGTCGCCCGTCGCCTGCGCGACCACCTGCGCTCCGAGCCGGTCTGAACCCCGCCGCATGTGCCGTACCGCAGACGGGGCGTCCCCGCCGAACCGCAGGCAGGTGTCCCCGCCGGACGGCCCGGGAGTGTCCCCGCCGGAGGGCCCGGGAGTGTCGTCCCCCAGAATGGCGCTGCATGATGGTCCGTTGACGCCCGACGGCTTCCGGCGATCCCGGAAGCACCGGCGGCGCGGTCCCGACACGCCCATCCGATACGGAGTCACGCTCGTGCCCAGCAAGAAGGCCCTCGTCCGCCGCCCCAGCCCGCGCCTCGCCGAAGGTCTGGTGACGCACATCGAGCGGGAGCGGGTCGACGTCGGCCTGGCGCTCGAACAATGGGAGGCGTACGTCGAGGCCCTGCGCACGTACGGCTGGGAGACCATCGAGGTGGATCCGGCCGACGACTTCCCGGACTCGGTGTTCGTCGAGGACACCGTGGTCATGTACAAGAACGTGGCGCTGATCACCCGGCCCGGCGCGGAGTCCCGGCGGGACGAGACCATGGGCGTCGAGGAGGCCGTGGCCCGCCTCGGCTGCTCGGTGAACTGGATCTGGGAACCGGGCACGCTGGACGGCGGCGATGTGCTGAAGATCGGTGACACGGTATACGTCGGCCGGGGCGGACGCACCAACGCGGCCGGTGTCCAGCAGCTGCGGGCCGCGTTCGAGCCGCTCGGGGCGCAGGTGGTCGCCGTGCCGGTGAGCAAGGTGCTGCATCTGAAGTCGGCGGTCACGGCACTGCCCGACGGGACGGTCATCGGGCACATCCCGAAGGTCGACAAGCCGTCCCTGTTCCCGCGCTTCCTGTCGGTGCCGGAGGAGTCCGGGGCGCACGTGGTGCTGCTCGGCGGGGGCAGGCTGCTGATGGCGGCGAGCGCGCCCAAGACGGCGGACCTGCTCGCCGACCTCGGTAACGAGCCCGTCCTGGTGGACATCAGCGAGTTCGAGAAGCTCGAGGGCTGTGTGACATGCCTCTCGGTGCGGATGCGGGAGCTGTACGCCTGACCGAGTGCGCCAGCCCTGCGCCGGGCCCGCTTCCGGCCCCGTACCTGCTCTTCCCGGGAGTCGTTTGTCATGCGCGGCTAACACCGCTGATCAGGGATGTTTACACTGTTCTTAACCTACGGTGTCGTAACCTACGGATACGTAGCCTACGATTTCGTAAGTTAGCTGGCACCGCTCGCCGGAAGCCGCTCGTTATTGTTCCGCGTCCCCCTGGAGTACCCGTGACGATCACTTCCCCTCACCTCAGCAGCCCGTCCGCCGCGTGGACCGACGCCCGACTGCTGTACGCGCTGGAAGAAGTGGTCGAGCAGGAGCTCAACCGGCACCTCAAGGTGGCCAAGGACTGGATGCCGCACGAATACGTCCCGTGGAGCGACGCCCGTAACTTCCCCGGCGTCTTCGAGGACGGCGAGGCCTGGCAGAAGGAGCAGTCGAAGGTCACCGAGATCGGCCGGATCGCGCTGGTGGTCAACCTTCTCACGGAGGACAACCTCCCCAGCTACCACCACGAGATCGCCTCGCTCTTCGGCCGTGACGGCGCCTGGGGCACCTGGGTGCACCGCTGGACCGCCGAGGAGGGCCGCCACGGCATCGTGATGCGCGACTACCTGCTCGCCTCGCGCGCGGTGGACCCGGACCAGCTGGAGCAGTTCCGCATGGCCCACATGGCCGAGGGCTTCGAGTCGGACAACCGCCACTCGATGCTGCACTCGGTGGCCTACGTTGCCTTCCAGGAGCTGGCGACCCGTGTCTCGCACCGCAACACCGGTCACCAGTCCGGTGACCCGGCGTGCGACCGGATGCTGGCGCGCATCGCGACCGACGAGAACCTGCACATGGTCTTCTACCGGAACCTGCTGAAGGCGGCCTTCGACCTCGCCCCCGACCTGACGATGCAGGCGGTGCGCGATGTGATCGTGAACTTCCGGATGCCCGGTCACGGCATGCCCGGCTTCGAGCGGGCCGCCGCGCAGATGGCGATCGGCGAGATCTACAACATGCGCATCCACCACGACGACGTGATCCAGCCCGTCCTGCGCTTCCTGAAGGTCCTGGAGATCGACGGCCTCGGCCCGGAGGGCCTCAAGGCGCAGGAAGAACTCGGGCTGTACATGGGCGGTCTGGACGCGGAGGCCTCGAAGTTCGACGAGAAGCTGGCCGCGCGCAAGGCCCGCCTGGCGGCCCGCGCCGCCGGCTGACACCGTCGCAGGGCAGGGCAGGGCAGGGCGGCCGGTTTCGAACCGGCGCGTTCCGGTTCTGGAGACCGGCGCCCTGCCTCTGCGCCACGACCTCGCCCCTGACCTCAGTTCCGGGCCCCCGGCCACCGTTGCCGGGGGCCGTTCTGCGTACGCTGCGTACGGCCGCCGCGTCGGCAGGGACCGGCGGCGGCACAGGGGCGCTGAGGTGCTCGCGACCGGCAGTCCGGTGAGCCATCCGTGGGTGCCCCGGTCCAGGGCGGGGCAGCACCCCGGCCCGTCACGGTCGCGTATTCCTCAGCTGCAGCCGTTCCTTCTCCGACAGACCGCCCCACACGCCGAAGCGCTCGTCGTGGGCCAAGGCGTACTCCAGACACGCGGACCGCATCTCGCACATGCCGCAGATGCGCTTCGCCTCACGTACGGAACTGCCCGGCTCGGGAAAGAAGAAGTCCGCCCCGGTCTGCGCGCACAGGGCCTGTGCATGCCAGGCGGGACCGGCCGGGGTGATGGTGTCGATGTGCATGGGCGAGATCGTGCCGGACCGCGAAAAACATTCCATCAACGCGAGATCAACGCCACGGCCCACGGCCCACAGCCCCCGGCCCACCGCCCACAGCCCGGGCCCACCGCCCCGGCCGCCCGATCATGACCCGGCCGGACACCCCGGCGCACGGCGGCGCACGGAACGCAGTGACGCAGTGACGCAGTGCGACAACACAACGCAGCCCGCCGGTCACCCAGGGTGACCTGGTCCGGTCCGGGCGCAAGCCGCGCGATTGTCAGTGGGCGGTGCAAGACTCGGCAGTGCAGGCAACGGGACCCCTCAAAGGAGGGCACAGAGATGCTGACCACCCGTTATGTCACCGGCGCTCCGAACTGGCTCGATCTCGGCACCCCCGACATCGAAGGCGCCTCCACCTTCTACGGCGGCCTGTTCGGCTGGCAGTTCCAGTCGGGCGGACCCGAGTCCCGCGGCTACGGCTTCTTCCAGCTCGACGGCCGGACGGCCGCGGGCGGCATGCAGACCACCCCTGACCAGGGATCGCCCTCCTGGACCGTCTACTTCCAGACGTCCGACGCGGACGCCACCGCGAAGGCGGCCGAACGGGCGCACGGCACGGTGTTGATGCAGCCCATGGACGTCATGGACCGGGGCCGCGTGGCGGTCCTCGCCGACCAGGCGGGCGTGCCCTTCGGCATCTGGCAGCCCGCGGCCAACAAGGGCCTGGACGTGGTGCAGGAGCAGGGCTCGCTGTGCTGGCTGGAGTTGTACACGCCGGACCTGCCCGCGGCAGCCGGGTTCTACCATGGCGTGTTCGGCTGGGAGACCTCCGCCGTCACCTTCGCCGGGGGCACCTACACCACCGTCCACCCGCAGGGCACCGAAGCGGACGCCATGTTCGGCGGCATCGTCCCGCCGGAGGGCGACTCGACCGAAGCGAGGTCCAGAACCTGGCTGCCGTACTTCGAGGTGCCGGACACCGACGCGGCCGTCAGCACGGCGCAGAACGGGGGCGGCACGGTCCACATGCCGGCCACCGACGTGGAGGACGTCGGCCGGATCGCCGAGCTCGCCGATCCGTACGGCGCCTGCTTCGCGGTGATCAAGAGCGCGCCGCGACAACAGCAGGAATAGCACCGCCGGGGTCATGCCGAGGCACGGCGGACCAGGGTCGTCGGCAGGACGACTCCGAACGGCGTGCCTCCCGCCTCCTGCGCCTCGGGCACCTTCTCCGCGTCCTCAGCGGTGGCACGGCCCTCGTGACCGCGGAGCAGCAGGCGGGCCATCAACCGGCCCATCTCCTCGATGTCCTGACGGACCGTGGTGAGCGGTGGGTCGGTCTGTTCGGCGAAGGGCAGCATGTCGTCGAAGCCGATCACGGCCACGTCGTCGGGCACCCGCCGCCCGTGCTCGCGCAGCACCCGCAGCGCGCCGGCGGCGGTGAGATCGTTCGCGGCGAACACCGCGTCCACGTCGGGGCGGCGGTCGAGGAGGTCCCGCATCGCCCGCTCCCCGCCGGCCGGCGTGAAGTCGCCGCGTACGACCAGCCGTGGGTCGGCGTCGGGCAGCACGTCCCGGAAGCCGTCGAGCCGGTCCGCGGCCGAGGTCTGGTCGAGGGGCCCGGTGATGTGGGCGACACGGCTGCGGCCGAGGCCGACGAGGTGGCGTACGGCCTCGCGGGCACCGCCGCGGTTGTCGCTGTCCACGTACACGGCCTCGGCACCGCTGCCGTCGTCCCAGCCGGGCCGGCCGCCGAAGACGGTGGGGACGCCGGCCCGGCGGATCAGTCCGGGCAGCGGGTCGTCGAGGTGCAGGGAGAACACGAGCGCGCCGTCCACATGGCCGCCGGCGAGATAGCGGCCGACCCGGGCGTGGTCGTCGCGGCCCTCGGTGAGCAGCAGCACGAGCTGGTTGTCATGAGCCGTCAACTCCTTGCTGATGCCACGCAGTTGCAGGGCGAAGAAGGGGTCGGCGAAGACCCGGGTCTCCGGTTCGGCGACCACCACGGCGACGGCGTCGTGCCGTCTCGTCACCAGGCTGCGGGCCGCCTGGTTGGGCACGTACCCGAGTTCCTCGACCGCCCGCCGGACCCGTTCCACGAGCGGCTCCCGCACACCGTCCCCGCCGTTGACCACCCGGGAGGCGGTGGCCCGCGAAACCCCGGCCAACGCGGCCACGGCCTCCAGCGTCGGACGCGGCGCTGTCTCGGTCACGTGGCGCTCCTCCTCGGCAGGTGCGGCTCAGGATAGACCCGGTCGGAGGGCGGAGGTGAGAGCGCTCTCGACAGCGGAGCAGCGGAGGAAGTACCTCCGGCGCCGACGGAGGCACGTGCGAAGGCGCGTCATGCAGGGGTCACCGGGTGTGCCCCTCTGTGTGTCCTGTCTGGCCTATCTGGCCTATCTGGCCTATCTGGCCTGCCTGGCCTGCCTGGCCTGCCTGGCCTATCTGGCCTGCCCGTCCCGTCCGGACTGCCCCGTCCGGACTGCCCGTCCGGTCCGCCTGTCGCGTCCGGTCTGCCTATCCTGCCTGGCCGTGCTCGTGCGGCTCGTACCCCGGAATCGTCCCGTCCGTCTTCTTCACCAGGAACAGCCCCACCATCCCCATGTCGGAGTGGCTCTGCACATGGCAGTGGTACATCCACGCGCCGGCGCCGACGCCCTCCCCCGCGATCACCTGGAAGCCGAAGGAGTCCGCCGGGCCCACGATCTTGTTGTCGATCACCTGGCTGGGGTCGTCGGGCCCGGTGAGCATGCCGGTGCGGTTGTCCGCCCAGCGGTGACCGTGCATATGGAAGGTGTGGTAATACTCGCCGTGCGTGATCATCACAAACTCGACCCGATCACCCACCGTGGCCTCGAAGTCGGGGCCGGAGTGCGGTGGCCTGTTGTTGATCAGCATGTCGTTGAACACGATGGTGTACGTCTTGTCCGGCAGGATGTCGCCGGTGCGGCGGACGATCACCGGGCCGTAGAGGCCGTTGCGGATACCGCCGGTGCCGTGTTCCGTGCCGACGACGTGATCGTGGTAGTGCCAGTAGCCCGCGCTGCCCGCCCTCCAGGTGCCGTCCTTGCGACGGCCGGGGGCGTGGGTGCGCCAGGTGTAGGTGCGGGTACCGCCGGGCTCGACGTCGCTCTTGTTCACCTTCGTGCCGTCGCTGGAGACTTCGTAGTCCAGCCCGTGGACGTGCAGGCTCGCGGCGACGTCCATGGTGTTCTCGAACTCGATGTGCAGGGTGTCGCCCTCGTTGAGTTCGATCAGCGGTCCGGGGACCGTCGCCTTGCCCTTCTCGAAGCCGTATCCCATCTGCCCGCCGTCGAGCCGCTCGGCGTACAGCTTGATGCGCCTGACCTCGCCCCCGGCCGGGGCCGTCGGCGCCGTGGTTTCGGCGCCCATCGCCTCGGACCCGACGGATAACGATGTCGCGGCGACCGCCCCACCCAGCAGTACCCGTCGGTTGAACCCGCGTCTGTCCATGCGGAACTCCCCCACCCATACGGCATGTGCAGCACTGCCTGTGATGAACCTGTGTGACGGTAGCGACCCCGCGCTCGTTTATCCACACTCAGGACAAAGTTCGTTGGATTGCGGTGATAGATGTTGGCGAGCCGGGCAAAGAGGTCTAGCTTCCTTGACGTTGTCGCCGTGACCGAGGAGGTGCCCATGCACTTACGAGGGTTGAGCACAAGAGGCGCGAGAAACGCCAGAAGACGGGCCTGGGTGGCCACCGTGGCCACCGGGGTCGTCGCCGCCGGTCTGCTGTCCGGCCCGGCCGCCACGGCGCGCCCGGACCCGAACCCGACCCTGACAACGATGTCCGTGAAGTCGCCGCCGGGCGGCGCGAACGTACGGGTGCTGATCTTCCACGGTTCGGCAGCGGCCGGCGACGAGTCGCCCGTCGTGAACGCCGGGATCGAGGCCATCGAGAAGATCGGGCTGACCGGCCCGACGAACCAGCGCTACCAGGTCGAGGCGACAGACGACGCGTCGGTCTTCACCAACGAGACGAAACTGGGCCGCTTCAACGCGATCGTGTTCCTGACCGGCGGCGGAGACGTCCTCGACCCGGAGCAGGAGGCCGGCCTGGAGGCCTATATGGAGGCCGGCGGCGGTTTCGTCGGCATCCATGACGCCGCCCGGGCCGAGCCGTACTCGGACTGGTTCACCGGTCTCGTCGGCGCCCGTCCGGCCGCGTCCGGTCCTACGACCGTGCAGCGGGCCACCGTCGAGGTCGGTGACCGCCGGCATCCGGCCACCAAGGACCTGCCGGTCCAGTGGAAGCGCCCCGACCAGTGGTTCAACTGGGCGAAGAACCCCTCGGGCGACGTGCACACCGTGGCCCGGGTGCGCGAGTCGACGTACCAGCCGGGTGCGAGCGCCAACGGCGCGGATCACCCGGTGAGCTGGTGCCGTGACTACGACGGCGGCCGTTCCTTCTACACCGGCATGGGCGGCACGGTCTCGTCGTACGACGAGACGGACTTCCGTACGCATCTGCGCGGCGCGCTGCTGTGGACCACCCGCCTCGTGCAGGCCGACTGCAAGGCGACCATCACCGGCAACTACAAGGCCGAGCGGCTCACCCAGCCCAACCAGCCCGGTCAGAACGACCAGATCGGCGAACCGCACGGCCTGGTCACCGCGCCCGACGGCCGGGTCCTCTACATCGGCCGGGGCGGCGCCGACTCCTCGCAGCCGGTGATCACCGACTGGAACAACCCCGACATCGGCAAGGGCAAGGGGCAGATCCACGTCTACGACCCGACGACCAAGAAGGTCACCCTGGCGGGCGAGTTGACCGTCTTCGGCAACAAGGGCGGCGGCGACGAGCTGGTCAAGGTCGAGGAGGGCCTGCTCGGCATCGAACTCGACCCGCGCTTCGAGCAGAACGGCTGGGTGTACCTGCATTACACGCCCCACGCGGGCGTCAACCGCGACACGCAGATGGCCGAGCGACGCGTCTCCCGCTTCACGCTCGACCTCGCCACCAACAAGCTCGACCTGAGCAGCGAGAAGGTCCTGCTCACGTGGCCGGTGCAGGTCCACAGCTGCTGCCACGCGGGCGGCGGGATGGCCTGGGACTCCCAGGGCAACCTGTACATCGCCACCGGCGACAACAACTCCAGCGGCTTCAGCGACGGTTACTCGGGCAACAACCCGAAGCCGAACTACAAGGGCGTGTCCTTCGCCGACGCGCGCCGCACCGCCGGCAACACCAACAACCTCAACGGCAAGATCCTGCGCATCCACCCGGAGACCGACGGGACGTACACGCTGCCCGACGGCAACCTCTTCACCGGCCGGGAGACCGCCGAGGGCGGCGGCAAGACACGCGGCGAGATCTATGTGATGGGCGTTCGCAACCCGGCCCGCATCTCCGTCGACAAGCAGACGGACACCCTGTACGCGGGCTGGGTCGGCCCGGACGCGAGCGCGCCGTCGACGACCTGGGGCCCGGCCAAGTACGACACCTTCGCCGTGATCACCAAGGCGAGCAACCGGGGCTGGCCGTACTGCATGGGCAACAAGCAGCCCTACCGGGACCGCAACCTGCCGGATCCGACCGAACCGCTGGGCTGGTACGACTGCGACCACCCGAAGAACGAGTCGCCCAACAACGACGGCCTCATCAACCTGCCCCCGGTCACGGGCAACAACATCTGGTACTCGCCCCAGGGCGGCGGACCCGACTTCCCGCGCGACGCGAACGGCGTGCCCTCGTACAAGCAGGAGGAGGCCACCTATCTGCTGCCGTGGCTCAAGGGCGGCGGGCAGGCCGCGATGAACGGCCCGGTCTACCGTTACGACGCGGCGAGCACCAGCGGGGCGAAGTGGCCCGCCTACTGGGACGGCAAGTGGTTCGTCGGCGACTTCTACGACGACGACCAGCCACGCAATGCCGTGCTCACCGACCCGAAGACACAGGGCGACGGCGGTCTGCCGGTGCACTCGGAGTCCCTGAAGAAGATCGTGCCGATCGGCAACGACGGCATCAAGAACCTCATGGACTGGAAGTTCGGTCCGGACGGCACGCTGTACGTCCTCGACTACGGCCGCGGCTTCTTCACCTCGGACGCCAAGTCGGCACTGTGGCGGGTCACTTACAAGGGCGGCGGGCCCACTCCGGCCGCCGATCAGCTGGCGAGGGGGACGCAGTGACACGCCGAAGAGGCCAACGAAGAATCTGGACGGCCCTGCTGGCCGCCGTGCTCGTCATGCTGGGGCTGCAGGCGCTGCCCGCGGCGGGGCAGACGCAGCAGGCCCAGGAGCAGGCCGCGGCCCAGGTCCTCACCTGGACGGCCGGTGACGACATCACCAAGTACGTCTCGGCACCGTTGACGGCCACGGCGGGTCCGGCGACGATCGTCTTCGAGAACAGCGTGGCCACCGGCAACACCACCGGGATGCCGCACACGTTGACGTTCGCGACCTCGGACCCCGAGTTCAACAACGACGTCCAGTTGAACATCCTCGCCAACCCGAACGACGCCCAGGGCGGCCGTTACACCACCGAGGTCACCCTCACCCCGGGCCGCTACTTCTTCCACTGCACGATTCCCGGCCACGGCCAGATGCAGGGCATCCTCGTGGTGACCGAGGGCAGCGGCGAGGACACCACACCGCCCGAGGCGGCCGCGCAGGTGACCGGGGCGCAGAACGGGCAGGGTGAGTACGTCGGTTCGGCGAGCGTGGCGCTCAGCGCGACGGACGTGGGCGGCTCGGGTGTCGACGCCGTCCAGTACGCGGTCGGCGAGACGGGTGCGTGGCTGCCGTACACCACGCCGGTCGTCGTCGACGAGGTCGGCAGCCACACGATCCGCTATCGCGCCCTCGACAAGGCCGGCAACGTGTCGGCGGAGAAGAGCGTGCGGTTCACGGTCGTCGCGCCGGACTCCGGCGACACGACAGCGCCGGAGACCTCGGCGACGGTCAGCGGCGAGCAGAACGCGGACGGGACCTATGTCGACATGGCCACGGTCACCGTCAGCGCGTCCGACACCGGCTCCGGGATCAACACCGTCGAGTACGCGGTCGGTTCCGGTGCCTGGCAGCCGTACACCGCCCCCGTGATGGTGCATCAGGTCGGCGCCCAGACGGTCCGTTACCGGGCCACCGACAAGGCGGGCAACGTGTCCGCCGAGAAGAGCGCACAGTTCACGGTGTCCGCGGCGACCCCGCAGGACACGAACCCGCCGGTGACGGGGGTGACCATCGACGGCACCCGGAACTCAGCAGGGGCCTACGTCCGCAGCGCCAGGGTGACCGTGAACGCGACGGACGAGGGCGGGTCGGGGATCGACCGGATCGATTACTCGCTCGACGCCGGACCCTATCTCGCGTACACGGCCCCCGTGCTGGTCGACCGTCCGGGTGCGCACACCGTGGCGTACCGGGCGAGCGACAAGGCGGGCAACACGTCCGCCGCCCGCACCGCGAGCTTCACGGTGGTGGCCGGGGGTGGGGTGCCCGCGCCCGACTGTCCCGAGTACGACGAACGGTTGACGGTGATCGTCGGCACCGTCGACTCGGGCGTGCCCAACCGGGTGACCAACAACCGGTGCCGGATAGGCGAGTTGATCGAGGACGAGAAGGAGTGGACCTCCCACGCGCTGTTCCTCAAGCATGTGAAGACGGTTCTGGACAAGCTCCTGAAGGAAGGGGTCGTCGACCAGCGCGAGTACAACGCCGTACAGAAGGCCGCCCGCCAGTCGGGGCTCGGCAAGCCCGGCCAGACCGAGGGCTACCGGACGATCCTGGACGGCACCGCGGACTCCTTCGCCAAGTGGCAGCAGGTGGGCGGCGGTTCGTTCGCGCCGAACCCGGACGGGTCGATCACCTCGGGCACCACGCGGGACGGGCTCGGCATGCTGTGGTTCCCCGAACGCAAGTACGGCGACTTCTCGCTCAAGCTGCAGTGGCGCGACGACGCTCCGGGCACCGGTAACGCCAACTCCGGTGTGTTCGTGCGGTTCCCGTGGGTCCTCGACCATCCGGACGAGCCGCGGCCGGAGTGGGTCGCCATCAAGTACGGGCACGAGGTGCAGGTGCTCGACCGGCCCGACGGCGACATGTACAAGACGGGCTCGGTCTACGGCTTCGACCGGGTGGGGCTCGCCGGCGCGGGCGTCACCCAGAAGGGCACCTGGAACGACTACGAGGTCCGGGTGTTCGACCAGCACTACTCGGTCTACCGCAACGGCGTACTGATCAACGAGTTCGACAACACCGGCGGTCAGGAGTTCACGCCACCCCGCGCCGACGACCCGGGCACGGACGGCCGGCGCTTCGCCTCCGGCTACATCGGGCTCCAGGTGCACAGCACGACGGACGTGGTCTCGTACCGCGACATCCGGATCAAGGAACTGTAGGTTCGGAAGGCGGTGCCTGCGGCGGTTGCGCCGCCGGAGGCACCGCCTTCTTCGTGGCTTTGTTCGCGTGGTCCTCCGCGGCATTGTTCGCGGGTTCCTCCGCGGTCTTCTTCACCGTCTTCTTCGCGGCCGTCTTCTTCGCGGCCGTCTTCTTCGCGGCCGTCTTCGCCCGGCTCGGCTGGACCCGCGTCGGCTCTCCCGGCATCTTGGGATACTCGGGCGGATACGGCAGGTCGCCGAGCCCGTGATCGTGCTCGTCACGGCGTGCCAGCTCCAGCAGCGCGTCCAGGGAGAAGCGGTGATCGTCCATGTCCGCGTGCACGTCGCCGAGTTCGGCGAAGCGCGCGGGCATGGTCGCGATGTCGAAGTCCTGGGGGCGAGCGTCGTCGACCTCCTCCCAGCGCAGGGGCGCCGAGACGGGGGCGTGCGGACGCGGTCGTACGGAGTACGCGGAGGCGATGGTGCGGTCCCGGGCCGTCTGGTTGTAGTCGACGAAGATGCGCTCGCCCCGCTCCTCCTTCCACCACCTGATCGTCACGTGGTCCGGCATCCGGCGTTCCATCTCCCGGCCGACCGCGATGGCGGCGCGCCGGACCTGGGTGAAGGTCCAGCGCGGCTCGATCGGCACGAAGACGTGCAGGCCCCGGCCGCCGGAGGTCTTGGGCCAGCCCCGCAGACCGCCGAACTCGTCGAGGACGGACCGCAGTTCATGGGCGGCTCGGACGGCGTCGGCGTAGTCGGTGCCGGGCTGCGGGTCGAGGTCGATGCGCAGTTCGTCGGGGCTGTCGACGTCCTCGCGGCGTACCGGCCAGGGGTGGAAGGTGAGCGTGCCGAACTGGGCGGCCCACAGCACCGCGGCCTCCTCGGTGGGGCACATCTCGTCCGCGCTGCGGCCGCTGGGGAAGGTGATGTGGGCGGTCGGGATCCAGTCGGGCATGTTCTTCGGCGCCCGCTTCTGGAAGAAGGACTCGCCGGTCACACCGTCCGGGTAGCGCTCCAGGGTGGTGGGCCGGTCGCGCAGGGCACGCAGGATGCCGGGGCCGACGGCCTGGTAGTAGCGGGCGAGGTCCAGCTTGGTGAAGCCGCGCTCCGGGAAGAAGACCTTGTCCGGGCTGGACAGCCGCACGCTCCGGCCGCCCGCCTCCAGTTCCACCGCTGCACCCATGCGAGCCACGGTAGGCGTACCGCGCAGACCTCGCACACCGGGCGGTTGCCGACATTCCAGAGCAGAATCGGAGCATGGATCTGCCGGTGATGCCGCCCGTGAAGCCCATGCTCGCCAAGTCGGTGGCGAGGATTCCGCCGGGCATGCAGTACGAGGCCAAGTGGGACGGGTTCCGGGCGATCGTGTTTCGCGACGGAGTCGAGGTCGAGCTGGGCAGCCGTACCGGAAAGCCGCTGACCAGGTATTTTCCGGAGCTGGTGGCGGCGCTGAAGGAGCGGGTGCCCGAGCGTTGTGTGCTGGACGGGGAGATCGTCATCGCGCGGGAGGGGCGGCTTGACTTCGACGCGCTGACCGAGCGGATCCACCCGGCGGACTCCCGGGTGCGGATGCTGGCCGAGCGGACACCGTCGTCGTTCGTCGCCTTCGACCTGCTGGCGCTGGCGGACGAGTCACTGCTGGACGTCCCGCTGAGCGACCGCCGGGCGCTGCTCACCACGGCCCTGTCCGGGGTGACGCCGCCCGTCCACGTGGCACCGGCGACGACCGATGTCGCGGTGGCCCAGCAGTGGTTCCAGGAGTACGAGGGGGCCGGCCTGGACGGGGTCGTGGCCAAGCCGTTGACCGTGCGCTATCTCCAGGACGAGCGCGCCATGTTCAAGATCAAGCACGAGCGGACGGCGGACGTGGTCGTCGCGGGCTACCGCCTGCACAAGAGCGGCCCCGTGGTCGGTTCACTGCTGCTGGGTCTGTACGACGACCGGGCCGCGCTCCAGCACGTGGGCGTGTCCGCCGCCTTCCCCATGAAACGCCGGGCCGAGCTGGTCGAGGAGTTGGAGCCGCTGCGCATGGACCAGGTCACGGGCCATCCGTGGGCGGCCTGGTCCGACGAGGCCGCGCACGAGACGGCCCGGCTGCCCGGTGCGCCCAGCCGCTGGTCCGGCAAGAAGGACCTCTCCTGGGTGCCGCTGCGGCCGGAGCGGGTGGCCGAGGTGGCGTACGACCACATGGAGAACGGCGCCCGCTTCCGGCACACGGCCCGCTTCCGCCGCTGGCGCCCGGACCGGACCCCCGAGAGCTGCACCTACGCGCAGCTGGACGAGCCGGTCCATTACGACCTCGCCGAAGTCTTCGGCGTCCGGAAGTGACTCAGGACTCAGGGGGTCCTCTCCGCGACGGGAGTGGCTTGTGACCACGGTGGGCATGGGACAGAAGACGCGCGTGCGGCGTGCCGCTGCGGCGGTCGCACTGTTGGCCGCCACGGTGACGGTGTCGCTCGCGGCGGGCTGCACGGACGGGGGCGGCCCTGCCGAAGACCGCCACGGACAGCCGACGACATCGGAGCAGAACGAGAGCGAGAGCCCGCGGGAGAACAGCGCCGACGACGCCTCCGTGCTCGCGGTGAAGATCGACAACGCGCCCGCGGCCCGGCCGCAGACCGGCCTGAACGCCGCGGACATCGTGTACGCCGAGCAGGTCGAGGGCGGGCTGAGCCGGCTGATGGCGGTGTACGCGACCAAGCTGCCGAAGGCCGTCGGACCGGTGCGCAGCGCGCGCGAGTCGGACCTGGAGCTGCTGCGCCAGTTCGAGCGGCCGACGCTCGCCTTCTCCGGGGCGCAGGGCAAGCTGCTGCCGCTGATCAACAAGGCGCCGCTGGACGGGGAGACCCCCGGGAAGGTGCCCGACGCCTACCAGCGGGCCGCTGACAAGCCGACCCCGCACAACCTCTATCTGCGCCCGAACAAACTGCTGGCCCACGCACCGGGCGCCGACGCGCTGACCACCGGCTTCCGCTACGGTTCCGCTCCGGCGGGCGGCGAGCCGGAGACCTCGCGGACCGTGCGCTACCCGGCGGCCCGCTTCACCTTCACCTGGTCGGCGGACCGGGGCCGCTGGCTGGTCTCGATGGACGGCACACCGGCCGTGACCACCGACGGGATGCGGATGGCCCCGGCGACGGTCGTCGTGCAGCACGTGAAGGTGCGCGCATCCGCCTTCCACGACTTCCTCGGCAACAACACCCCGTACACCGAGACGGTCGGCTCGGGGACGGCGGAGGTGCTGCGCGGCGGGCGGTCCTACGACGTGGACTGGAAACGTCCCACGGCCACCGACGGCACGGAGTTCACGACGACGGACGGTACGCCGGTGCACTTCGCCGAGGGCCAGGTGTGGGTGGTGTTCACCAAGGCGTGACGCCCGTCAGGACGGGGCGACCAGGGGTTCCTCGGAATTACGGAGCTGCTCCGCGGGATGACGCAGTTGTTCCGCCGCGTCCGCGACCCGCCGGATGAGCTCGAAGAAGACGGTCTGCTCCGCGGCCGAGAGCGGGCCCAGGAACACCTGGTTCATCCTGGCCGTGCGCACGGCCAGCTTGCCGTGGGTACGCATCCCGTCGTCGGTCAGACGCAGCAGGAAACGGCGTCCGTCCTGCGGGTCGCGCACCTTGTCCAGCAGTCCTCGCCGACCGAGCCGGCTGGTCACCTCGGCGATGGTGGACCGGTCGAGCCCCACCCGCTCGCCCACCGTGCGCTGGTCGAGACCGGGCTCGGCGACGAGCGCGTTCATGACCGCGAACTGTGGCGAGGTGATCTCCTCCGAGACCATCGTGTTCCACAACAGGTAGTGCGCCTGCTGCAGCCGCCGGGCCAGGTGCCCGGGGTGGGTGGAGAGGTCCACCGCGGCCATGTGCGCTCCCGAGGATCATATTCGTTGGTGCACTGAACGATACTCTGCAGCCTCGCGACTGTCTCCGGGGTACTCACTCGAACTGACCTCGCCTTTCTCTGGGGCCTTGACGCCTCGGCCCGCCGGTGACAGCGTGAAGCACACCCAGCTGAAATAATCAGTGCCCTGACTATCGGCGCCCTGACTCATTGCTCCACCCTCCGCATCGGCGTCGGCGAGTGCCCCACCCTCGCCCCCGCACCCGCCCCCGCCCTCGCCCCCGAACGCCAGGAAGCGTCGGGAAGCGTTAGGAACCCCCATGACTCTCACCCAGCACGACATCGACCAGGAGATCGCGGCCGAGCACGCCGCGTACGAGAAGCGGGTCGCCGAGGGTGCCCCCGTCGAGCACCACCCGCGGCGGGACTACGCCCCGTACCGCTCCTCCGTCCTGCGCCATCCGCGGCAGCCGCCGGTCGCCATCGACGTCAGCAAGGACCCGGAGCTGGTGGAGCTGGTTTCCCCCGCCTTCGGGGAGCGGGACATCACCGAGATCGACAACGACCTCACCCGGCAGCACCACGGCGAGCCGATCGGCGAGCGCGTCACCGTCTCCGGCCGGCTGCTGGACCGGGGCGGCCGCCCGATCCGCGGACAGCTGGTCGAGATCTGGCAGGCGAACTCGGCGGGCCGTTACGCGCACCGGCGCGAGCAGCACGACGCCCCGCTCGACCCCAACTTCACCGGTGTCGGCCGCACCCTCACCGACGACACCGGCTTCTACCGCTTCACCACCGTGCAGCCGGGCCCGTACCCCTGGCGCAACCACGTCAACGCCTGGCGTCCCGCGCACATCCACTTCTCGCTCTTCGGCTCGGCGTTCACCCAGCGGCTGGTGACGCAGATGTACTTCCCGAACGACCCGCTGTTCCCGTACGACCCGATCCTGCAGTCCGTGACGGACGACGCCGCACGGCAGCGCCTGGTCGCCACCTACGACCACAGTCTGTCCGTCCCGGAGTTCTCGCTCGGCTACCACTGGGACGTCGTGCTGGACGGCCCGCACGCCACCTGGCTCGAAGAAGGACGCTGACCTGTCATGACGAAGACCGACACGAGCAGCCCGGAGCACGTGCTGCCCACCCCGTCGCACACCGTCGGCCCCTTCTACGGGTACGCGCTGCCCTTCCCCGGCGGCGGTGACATCGCACCCGTCGGCCACCCGGACACCATCACCGTCCAGGGGTACGTCCTCGACGGCGAGGGCAAGCCGCTGCCGGACGCCTTCGTGGAGCTGTGGGGGCCGGACCCGGACGGCAACATACCGAGCACCGACGGATCGATCCGGCGCGACCCGGCCACCGGCGGCTACCTGGGCCGCAACGGCGTGGAGTTCACCGGCTGGGGCCGCATCCAGACCGACGCCAACGGCCACTGGTACGCGCGTACCCTGCGGCCCGGCGCGCGCGGGCTGAGCGCGCCCTACCTCAGCGTGTGCGTGTTCGCCCGCGGTCTGCTGGTCCACCTGTTCACCCGGGTCTATCTGCCGGGCGACGAGGCGGCGCTCGCCGCGGACCCGCTGCTGGCCCGGCTGGAGCCCGCCCGCCGCGACACGCTGATCGCGACGGACGGGGGCAACGGCACGTACCGTTTCGACATCCGCCTTCAGGGCGAAGGCGAGACGGTCTTCCTGGAGTTCCAGTGACATCTGCCCCCACGGACACCGGCCTGCTCGCCCCCGGGTGGGCAGGCTCCCCCGCCGCCTCCACGACGAGCGACAGCGCCTTTCTGCAGGCGTTGCTCGACGCGGAGGCCGCGCTGACCCGTGCCCAGGTCCCGTTCGGGCTCGCCCCCGCCGCGGCCGCGACGGCGGTGACCGGGGCGGCCGACGCCTCCCGCTTCGACGTACGGTCGCTCGCGGAGCGCGCGCGGGGCGGCGGAAACCCCGTCATCCCGTTGGTGGCCGACCTGACGAAGGCGGTCGGCGAGGAGTACGGCCCGTATGTCCACCGGGGCGCCACCAGCCAGGACATCATGGACACGGCGACGATACTGGTCGCCGGGCGCACCCTGGCCCTGGTCCTCGACGACCTCGGCCGCACCGAGCGGGCCCTGGCCCGGCTCGCCGCCGAGCACCGGGACACGGCGATGCCGGGACGGACGCTCACCCAGCACGCCGTCCCCACGTCCTTCGGGCTCAAGGCGGCCGGGTGGCGGTCGCTGGTCCTGGACGCCCGGGACCGCGTCCAAGCCGTACGGGACCTCCTGCCCGCCCAACTGGGGGGCGCGGCCGGGACGTTGGCGGCCTTTCTCACCTACGGCGCCGAGGACGCGACCGCGCTGCCCGCGGCGTATGCCCGTGAACTCGGGCTCCGGGCACCGCTGTTGCCCTGGCACACCCTGCGCACTCCGGTCGCCGACCTCGCCGGCTGTCTGGCCTTCACGGCCGGGGCGCTGGCCAAGGTCGCCGTGGACGTGCTCACCCTCTCCCGCACCGAGATCGCCGAGGTCGCGGAGGGCAGCGGCGGCGGCTCGTCGGCCATGCCGCACAAGGCGAACCCAGTGCGTTCCACGCTGATCGTGGCCGCGGCCCGCCGGGCCCCGCAGCTCGCGGCGACGCTGTACGGGTCGATGCCGGCCGAGGACGAGCGGCCGGCCGGGGCCTGGCACGCGGAGTGGGAACCGCTGCGGGATCTGCTGAGGCTGGTCGGCGGCGCGGCCCGCGACGCCGCCGAACTGGCCGAGGGCCTACGGGTGCAAGCCGACGCCATGCGCGAACACCTCGGTCTCACCCACGGGTTGATCGTCGCCGAGCGACTGTCCGCCGAGCTGACGCCGGTGCTCGGCAGGGCCCGCGCCCGGGAGCTGCTCACGGAGCTGGCGCGGCGTACGTACACCGAGGGCCGGACCCTGCGCGAACTCCTCGCCGAAGAGCCGGGGTTGCAGGATGTCGACCTCGACGAGCTCACCGACCCCGCCCACTACACGGGCGCCTCAGCCTTTCTCACCGACCGTGCTCTGGAGCGACGTTGACCGAGAACCTGCTCAACCACCGTACCGAGGGGCCCGCCACCGCTCCCCCGCTGCTGCTCGGGCCCTCGCTGGGTACGTCGTACGCCCTGTGGGACCAGGTCGCGCCCGAGCTGTCCGTCACCCACCGGGTGGTCCGCTGGGACCTGCCCGGACATGGCGGCTCCGCGGCCGATCTGATCGGGCCCGGGGCGAGCGTCGGTGACCTCGCCGACCTGGTGCTGGCGCTCGCCGACTCGCTCGGCATCGACCGGTTCGCGTACGCGGGCGTGTCCTTGGGCGGCGCGGTCGGGCTGCAGCTGGCCGTGCACCACCCGGAGCGGGTGTCGTCGCTGGCGATGATCTGCTCCTCGGCCCACTTCAACGGCTCGAAGCCGTGGGAGGAACGGGCCGAGCGGGTCCGGCGCGAAGGCCTGGGCTGGCTCGTGGAGAACACCGACGCCCGCTGGTTCACCTCCGGGTTCACGGTGCCGGAGCTGGTACGGGATCTCCGGGACGCCGACCCCGAGGGGTACGCCGCCTGTTGCGACGCGCTGGCCGCGTACGACCTGCGGGACCGGCTGGAAGGGGTGTCCGCGCCGACGCTGCTGATCGCGGGCCGGCAGGACCCGGCGACCCCGCCCGCGCATCTCAGGGAGATCGCGGACGCGGTCCCGGGCGCCACGCTCGTCGAGCTGCCGGGTGCCTCGCATCTCGCGGTCGCGCAGTGCCCGGAGGCGGTGCTGACTGCCCTGCGGGCGCACCTCGGCAAGCCCGCCCCGCGGGGCATGGAGGTGCGGCGCGAGGTGCTCGGCGACACCCACGTGGACCGGGCGCAGGCCCGGCAGACCCCGTTCACCGCACGCTTCCAGGACTTCATCTCGCGCTACGCGTGGGGCGAGATCTGGACCGACCCGACGCTCAGCCGCCGCGAACGCAGCATGATCACTCTGACGGCGCTGGTCGCGCACGGCCACTACGACGAACTGGCCATGCACGTCCGGGCGGCCCGACGCAACGGGCTCACGCCCCAGGAGATCGGCGCGGTGCTGCTGCAGACGGCCGTGTACTGCGGGGTCCCGGCGGCCAACTCGGCCTTCGCGACCGCCCAGCGGGTCCTGGCGGAGGAGGACGGAACCGCCGTGTGAGCCTGACGGTGGCGGGATCAGGAGCACCTCGCTCCCACCGGTTGCTCACCACCTGACCGCGGCAGCGGCCCGGGCGTGAGCAACACGGCAGCGGCCTGGACGCGGCCTGACGCGGCAGCGGCCCGGGCGCGGGCCACCACGGCAGCGGCCCGGACGCGGCCTGACGCGGCAGCGGCCCGGACGCGGCCTGACGCGGCAGCGGCCCGGGCGCGGGCTACCACGGCCCCAGCCCCGCTTCCAGCGCCGCGCTCGCCTGCGCCGCCAGTCCGTCGGCCCCGCAGGAACGGGCCAGCGCCAGGCCCCGGTCCAGTTCGGTGGCCGAGCGGGACAGGATGCCGTACTCGATGCGGGCCGCCGCGTGTTCGTGCTGGCAGGGCGAGGCCTCCAGGTAGGTGACCGCCTGTGCGGCCAGCCGGACCGCGCGCTGGCCGGTCTCCAGGGCGGCGGCGCAGCGCAGGGCCTCACCGATGGCGGTGTCCGTGCCGAAGCGCTCGGCCTGGCGGCGGGCGTCGGTGGCGAGCCGGGCCGCGCGGCCCGGGTCGTCCACGGCGAGGGCGCGGGCGAGGTCGACGGCCCACGGGACCAGCACCGGGTTGTGGTGGCCGCGCGCGGCGGCGGCCTTCGCGGCGGCCTCCAGTTCGTTGACGCCGTCCTTGGTGCGGCCGACCGCGAGGAGGAGACGGCCGCGGACCGAGCGGGGATCGGGCAGCACGATGGTGGACGGGTACGGCGGGGCGAAGCCGTACTGCTCGGCGACGGACCAGGCCTCGTCGATGTGGCCGCGGGCGAGCAGGGTGTCGACGAGGTTGCAGGTCGCCGACCAGTACAGGGGCAGTCCGCGGCCGACGCGTTCGGCTATGCGCAGCGACTCGCGCAGGGACGTCTCCGCCTCCCTGAGCCGGCCGCGCCTGCGGTGTCCGAGGCCGACGTAGGCGTGGGCGAGTGCGAGGTGGCCGCCGCCCCAGCCGGCCGAGCCGTAGGCGCGCAGGGCCTCCGTGAACAGGCTTTCCGCGCGGTCGAGCCGGTCGGTGTAGGCGTACGAAGAGGCCAGCATCAGGGGGAGTTCGACGCCCCACTCGTTGTCGGTCCAACCGAGTCCCGGCGCCAGGCGGCCGTTGACGAGGGCGCGGTCGCACGCTTCGACGATCTCCTCGGCGTTCTCGCCGTGGGTCATGGCGTCGAAGCCGCGCAGGATGAGCAGCACGCGCTCGGAGTTGTCCCGGCCGGTGCAGGTCCGGGCCAGCCCGGCCAGGCGCTCGGAACGTCCCGGGGAGGTCGTCTCGTCCGCGTGCAAGCCCTCCCACATGTACTGCACGGCCTGCAGCCGCATCCGGGCGGGACCGGGTCCGTGCCGGGCGACCTCCGTCTCGACGGTACGGAGGGCCTCCTCCAACTGGTCGTTGTGCACGAGGACCTGGGAGAGGCGGATGACGGCGTCGAGGCGTTCGGTGCCGTCGAGGCCCGGCATGGCGAGCGCGGCCCGCAGGTGGTCGATGGTCCGGGCGGGCGCGGTCAGCAGGGTGGCGCGGCCGAGTTCGTAGAGCACCTGAGCGTGGGTCTCGGGCGGCGGGGGCTCCAGCAGGGCGCGTTCGAGACAGCGGCGGGCCGCGTCGGGGGCGCCGACGGCGAGGTGGTCGCGAGCGGCCTCGCGCAGCTGCTCGACGAGTTCCTCGTCGTCGTCCGGGTGGACCCGGAGGAGGTGCCGGGAGGCGGCCGCGGCGCCGCGTCCGGAGTCGGTGACGACCTGGGCGGCGATGCCGTGCATCGCGGTGCACAGGGCGGGGGGTATGGACTCGTAGACGGCGGTCGCGATCAGCGGGTGGACGAACTCGAGGTCGCCGCCGTCCGCTTGGGCGTCGGCCGGGTCGGGGGAGGTCAGGTAGCGGGCGCTGCGCAGCAGTTCGGCGCAGTGCACCGCCTCGTCGCGGCTCAGGGTGGCGAGCTTGGCGACCATGTCGACGGCGATGCCGGTGCCGAGGACGGCGGCCGCCCAGGCGAACCGGGTGGCGTCGATGCCGAGTTCCTCCAGGCGAGCGACGAGGCCGCCGCCGCGGGCCGCGCGGTTCAGGGCGCGCAGTTGGCCCGCCGCGCCCTCCGTGGGCTCCAGGCCGCTGTCGCGCACCTTGGCGAGGAGTTCGACGGTCTCGTACGGATTGCCGTCGGTGACGGCCCACACCTCGCGGCAGAACGGGGGGTCGGCGTGTTCGCCAAGGGTGGCGCGGGTGAGGCCGGATGTGCCCTGCGGGGTGAGGGCGCTCAGGGTGGTGGCGGGGTGGCCCGCGGTGGCGGCGACCGTGTCGAGGAGCCGGGCGCTCTCGCCGCTCACCTCGGCGGGGCGGCGGGCCACCACGACCAGCACGGACAGGTCGTGGAGGCGTTCGGTGAAGGCGGCGAGCCAGCGCAGGGTCTCCTGGTCGGCCCAGTGGGCGTCGTCGATCAGCAGCACCAGCGGCCAGTCCCGCCGGGTCAGCCGGCGCACCACGGCGACCAGTCCCTCGGTGACGCCCTGCGGGTCTGCCTGCCGCTCGCCGGGCTCGGTGAGGCCGAGCGCGGGGCCGGCGTTGTCGTAGCAGTCGCCGAGGTACTCGCGTGCCTCCTCCGGCATCAGCGACACCAGTGCGGGCTGCAGCAACTGCCGTACGACGTTGAAGGGGACGGACCTGAGGGTCTGGCCGCCGCGGGCCGACCACACTCTGCAACCGTGGCGTTCGGCGATGCGACGGGTCTCGGCGAGCAGGGCGGTCTTGCCGAAGCCTGCCTCGCCCCGGATCACCAGCAGGGTGCCCGCGGAGGAGCGGTCCGTGCCCAGGGCCTCGATCGCCCGTACGACGGCGTCGACTTCGGCGTCCCGCTCCCACAGGGAGGCCGAGGCAGCCGCTGTGGGCCGTACCTCCGTCATCCCGCCACCTCCCCATAGTCGCCCGAATAGTCGCCCGAACGGCGTACAGAACTCGAGAGTAGCCGCCCGGCTGCCGACACGCGGCCGGTCCGGTTACCTGTTGCCATGGTGGGTGACCTGCGATACGGGCGGTCGACGCGCAGTGCCCGCCACCAGCCGCCATCAAACCTGACCATCAGTCAGGAACGCCCGTCGGGCGGGCGGGAGAAGATCATCGCGATGCCGAATCGACACGCGGATCGGGCGGCGCCCTGCGGCTCGGGCGGCCCGCGTGGATCGGGTAGCGTCCTGCGGCCCGCGTGGGTCGCGGAGGCGACGCCTTCGCCGTGGTGGGCTTCCCGGCCGTGCACGGGACGCCGGGTAACCGAACAGCGAGCCGGCGAGCACCGGCGCCCGGCACGCGTGCGTGCCCGGCTCCACGGCTCCGGGACGCGGCGGGACGGGACGGGACGAGCCGGAACGGGCCGCGAGGAGCCGCGGCTGCCGCCACCCGCAGCGGAACGGCCGGTACGACTCGTCCCGGATTGACCGGGCCTGGGCAGGCGGACCGGCTCCCTCTCATGCCCCTTTCACCGAGTACTCATACGGTGGGGGCATGACGCAGGTGACTCCTCCCGGCTGGTATCCCGACCCCGGGCAGACAGATGACGCTCCCGCCACCGACCGCTGGTGGGACGGTAAGGCGTGGACGGACCAGACCCGCCCCGCGGGATCGGCCGCCGCATGGGGTCCCCCGACGCAGGCGCCGGAGGCCGGACCGTATCCCGCGCATCCCGGCTACCCCGCCTACCCCGCCGAGCCACCGGCCCGTCCGCGACGCGGGCTGCGCACCGGTACAGCCGTGGGCGCCGCCGTCGTGGTCCTCGCCTGCATAGGCGTGGGCGTGTACGCGCTGTCCGACGGTGACGGCGGCAACGTCGGCACGGCCGACTCGCGGCCGGGCCCGGGTGGCCAGGACGGCCAGGGCGGGCCGTTCGGCGGCGGGTCGGGCGGGTCCGGCGGTTCGGGTGGTTCAGGTGGGTCCGGTGGTTCGGGTGGGTCGGGCGGCCAGTCGCCGGATCCGGAGCGGTCACCGGCGCCCGGACAGTCCGAGGCACCGAAGATCGAGAGCGGTTCGGTGACCGACGCGGTCGACGGAATCAGCCTGCCGATCCCGGACGGCTGGTACGGCCAGGAGATCTCGGTAGGCGCGCAGGTCTCCTCGAACAACTCCTACGACTGCCCGGGCGCCCCCACCCAGAAGTGCACGAAGGGCGGCGCGTACTCGGCGCCCGCACTGGCCCTCGGAACCAAGGGGGCCACGGCCGAGGAGGTGGCGAAGGCGGACATCCCGACCAATGCCGAGGAGTCCTACGGCAAGGGCTACGGCAAGATCACCTCGCACGACGTGCTGGAGTCCAAGGCGGTGACCGTGGCCGGGCAGAAGGGCTACCTGGTCCGCTGGCAGGCGGTCACCAGCAAGGGTTCCGACGGGTACGTCCAGTCGCTGGCCTTCCCCTCGCCCGCGAAACCCCAGCAGATGGTCGTCGTCCGCCTCGGCGTCGACGACGATCAGCAGTCCGTCCTCGACGACATCACCAAGGGCATCAAGGTGTCGAAGGGCGGCGGCAGCGGCCAGAACGTCTGACCGGCCGGAGAACGAAGCGGCCGGGTGGGGCTCCTCTCCGCTCAAGAGGAGCCCCACCCGGCCCGGGGGTGCGCCGCCCCCGTCCCCACGGTGCGGCGCGAACAGGTCACCGTCCAGTCATCCCGTGGACGGTGACCCGGGTCTCAGGTCAGGCCGAGTGCGGGCAGCACCGCGGCCTCCACGAACCGGACCAGGTAGTCCGGGTCCGCGTACTTCCCCTCCAGGACGGGCCTGGCGCGCGGGACGCCGAACATCTGCGCCGGGATGTACTCCAGCGCCGGATGGCCGGCGGCGACCTCGCCGCGTTCGACGCCGCGGCGCAGGATCTCCTGCAGCGCGGCGATCTCCGGCTCGACGAGCGCCTCGCGGAGCGCACAGGCGAGTTCGTCGTCCTGCGTGACGGCATGGCCGAGCGCCTGGACCAGTTTGGTGTCCTTCGTCGACCAGGCACCCGAGGCCCGGGCGGCCTCACGCAGATCCTCGGCGAGCGAGCCGGTGTCGATGCCGGTGAAACGCACCTTCCGGTTCGCACGCAGGGCCGCCGCCACGAACTGCGGCTTGGTCCGCCACTGCCGGTAGAGCGTCGACTTGCTGCAGCGCGTGCTGGCGGCGACGGCCTCCATACTCACGGAGTCATAGCCGCATTCGCGGATCTGTTCGAGCACGGCGTCGAAGAACTCCCGCTCACGCTCGGGCGTGATCTTGGAGCGGCGCGAGGCGGCGACCGCCTCCGACCCCTCCGCGGCCTGCGACGTCATGTGCTCTCCTCGCTCGGTCCGGCGGCCTCAAGGCCCGCGTCCAGTGTCGTCCAAGTGTGGCGTACGTCAATCGATACACCAGTGTACCGGTACCCGACCGTATCGGTACACTGACGTATCGGTACACTGTCGTATCGGTACGCACCCGTACCGATGAGTTCCGGCTGTCGGACGAGTCACCCGTCAGTCCGTCACCAGCACACGCACCACGTAAGCGAAAGGGCCGGGGGATGAATGCCCGCACCGAGCCTTCAGAAGCGGAACCAGGCGCGATAGCGCGCCCGCCGCTCGTCCGTGAGCTCCTGCTCGTCGCAGGGCTCTTCCTCGTCTACAAGTTCGGCCGGCAACTGGCGACGGGCCACACCGCCGAGGCGCTCCGCAACGCCCACCGCGTGTGGGACTGGGAGCTGGCCGTCCATCTGCCCGACGAGGGCTCGGTCCAGTCCCTGCTGCTGCACAGCGACACGCTCGTCCACATCGCGAACACCTACTACGCGACGGTCCACTTCCCGGTCACCGTGGGCTTCCTGGTCTGGCTCTATCTGCGGCGCCCTGCCCACTACGTGTGGGCCCGCCGGGTCCTGGCCGCGCTCACCGCCACCGCGCTGGTCGTGCACCTGGTGTTCCCGCTGGCCCCGCCGCGCATGCTGGCCGAGGCCGGTCTGCTGGACACCGCGCGGGTGTACGGCCCTTCGGTGTACGGCCCACCTCGGACCGACCACCTCTCGAACCAGTTCGCGGCGATGCCCTCGTTGCACTTCGGCTGGGCCCTGATGGTGGCGATCGGCCTGATCGTGGCGACCCGGTCGCGCAAGCGCTGGCTGTGGCTGCTGCACCCCCTGGTGACCCTGCTGGTGATCGTCGGAACAGCGAACCACTACTGGCTCGACGCGATCGTGGCGGGCGCCGTGCTGGGCCTCGCCCTCGCGGTGATCCACCTCCCGCACCGGACGGTGACCACGGCCGGACGCTCGCGGGAGAAGCTCGTACCGGCCGACGAGAACGTCCTGGCCGGAGCCGACGAGAACGTCCTGGTCGGAGCGGGCCGATGAACGCCACCCTGCTCGCCGTCGTCCTGTCCCTGTTCTCGGCCGTCGCCTACGCGTCCGCGGCGGTCGCCCAGGAACGTCTCGCCTCCCGCGACCCGGGCTCGGGCCTGTTGCGGCTGCTGGGCTCGGGTGCCTGGTGGTGGTCGGTCGGGCTGAACGCGTCGGCCGCGCTGCTGCACGTCGTCGCCCTCAAGTACGGTCCGCTGACCGTGGTCCAGCCGCTCGGCGCGCTCACCCTGGTCGCGGCGGTGCCCCTGGGCGCGCGGATCGCGGGCCGCCGGGTCAGCGCGGTGGAGTGGCGGGGCACCGCGTTCACCCTGGCCGGACTGGCAGCGATCCTGGTCACCGCGTCCGGAGCCGCCCCGGAGGACGTGCTGAGCACGCCCGACGCGCTGGCGGTCGCGGGGGTCACGGCGACGCTGATCGGCCTGCTGGCGCGGCCGGGCGGCCGGCCGGGACTGCGGCACGCGACCGCGTCCGGCTTCGCCTCCGGAGTGGCCTCGGCCCTCACCCAGACCGTCACGGTGACCGCGACAGACCGCTCCGGCTCGCTGCTCAGCGTGCAGGTGATCGGGGTGGCGCTGCTCGTCGCGGCCTTCGCGACCGCCGGACTGCTGCTGTCCCAGACGGCCTACCGGGGCGGCCTCGGCGCACCGCTCGCGGTGGTGACCCTGGCCAACCCGACAGCCGCGGCGGCGATCGGGCTGGCCCTGCTCGGCGAGCGCCTGCAGGGCGGCACGGCAGGCATTCTCCTCGCGCTGGCGGGAACGGGCCTCGCGTCCTGGGGCGTGGTCCTGCTCACCCGCGCGACACCGCACACCACCACGGACGACGACCACCACCCGGTAGCAGCCATGTCGGACGACGACCACTACCCAGAAGCGGCTATGGCTGCCGTCGACCACTACCCAGTAGCGACTATGGCTGACGATGACCACCCGGTAGCGGCCGTGCTGGCACTGGAAGCCACGACCGCGACGACCGAACCGGCACTGGTCACGGCGGCGAACGAACCGGCACTGGTACCCCGGCGGAAGGAGCCGGGGCACCTCGCGCCACTGTGACCGGGGCGGGCTCGGCCGAGTCCGCTCCAGTCCGCTCCAGTCCGCACGAGTCCGCACGAGTCCGCGTGGTCCCGGGGCACACCGCCCCGGGACCCCGACGGGGGCTCTACTCCGTGGTGAGGGCCGGGTCGCTGACCCCGGGACGCCCGTTCTCGACATGGCCTGCGAACCGCCGGACAAAGGCCGGGTCGGCCTCGGAGGTGACGGTGAGGTCGTACCAGCGTCTGCTCGCCGCGAGCTCGAAGGTGTGCTTCACGGTGGCGCCGGCCCGCACGGTGAAGGTCCTGGCCCGGTGACCGTATCCGTCGGCGACCTTCAACCGGACCGTGCCGCGGCCCTTGTTGGTGAAGGTCAGCTCGATGTCGTCACCGGTGTGCCGTGCGGTGACCTCGGGGCCGGCGGTCTTGTTCGGCCCCTTGAAGACGCGCAGGAAGCCGTTGGGACCGTGCACCGTCAGGTCGTACGATCCCTTCGAGTACGCCGAGTTCCAGGTGTCCGAGACGCTCTTGCCGGCCTCGGTGGTGTAGCTCCAGGGGCCGTCGGTGCGGTTGCCGGAGGTGACCAGGAACGCGGCACCGGCGTTGGCTCCGGAGGCGAAGGCGAGAGTGAACTTCCCGTTCGCCGCGTCCACCGAACCGTCCACGCGCGGCGCGTACCGGAGCGGGCGGGCGAGGCGCAGTCCGCGCTCCTGCCTGGGGAGGACCGGGTTGGCCGGCGGGACCGGCACGTAGTCGGGGTGGCGCTGACGGTCCGGCGGTGCGTAACCGTCGGTGTCCGGCAGGGCGACCGGCGCGGTGTCCTTGCGGGAGAAGTCGAACGCGGAGGTCAGGTCACCGCAGACAGCCCGCCGCCAGGGCGAGATGTTCGGCTCGTGCACGCCGAAGCGGCGTTCCATGAAGCGGATGATCGAGGTGTGGTCGAGCGTCTCGGAGGAGACGAACCCGCCCTTGCTCCAGGGCGAGACGACGAGCATCGGCACCCGCTGACCGAGCCCGTACGGACCGGCGACATGACCGCTGTCGCCCGTGAAGAGGTCCGGTCCGGGATCGACCGTCGACTTGCCCTGCGCGGCCGAAGCCGGCGGGAACGGCGGGACCAGGTGGTCGAAGAAGCCGTCGTTCTCGTCGTAGGTGATGAACAGGGCCGTCTTCGCCCACACCTTCGGATCGGCGGTGAGCGCGTCCAGGACCTGGGCGATGTACCAGGCACCGTAGTTGGCGGGCCAGTTGGGGTGTTCGGTGAAGGCCTCGGGGGCGGCGATCCAGGAGATCTGCGGCAGTCTGCCGCCCTTGACATCGGCCTTGAGCTGGTCGAAGTAGCCCTCGCCCTTGGTGTGGTCGGTGCCCGTGCGGGCCTTGTCGTACAGCGGGTCGCCCGGCTTGGCGTTCCGGTACTGGTTGAAGTAGAGCAGCGAGTTGTCGCCGTAGTTGCCCCGGTAGGCGTCGTTGATCCAGCCCCAGGAACCGTTGGCGTCGAGGCCGTCGCCGACGTCCTGGTAGATCTTCCAGGAGACGCCGGCCTTCTCCAGGCGCTCGGGGTAGGTCGTCCAGCCGTAGCCGACCTCGTCGTTGCCGAGGACCGGGCCGCCACCCTGGCCGTCGTTGCCGGTGTAGCCCGTCCACATGTAGTAGCGGTTCGGGTCGGTGGAGCCGATGAACGAGCAGTGGTAGGCGTCGCAGATGGTGAACGAGTCGGCGAGTGCGTAGTGGAACGGGATGTCGTCGCGGGTGAGATACGCCATCGTCGTCGACGACTTGGTCGGCACCCACTTGTCGTACCTGCCCCCGTTGAAGGCGGCGTGTCCGTCGTTCCAGCCGTGCGGGAGGTCCTGGAGGAAGGCCATGCCCAAGTCGTCGGCATCGGGGTGGAAGGGCAGGACGTCCTTGGTGCCGTCGGACTGGTGCCAGACCGTCCTGCCGTTCGGGAGGGTCACCGGACGCGGATCACCGAAGCCACGAACGCCGCGCAGCGAACCGAAGTAGTGGTCGAAAGAACGGTTCTCCTGCATGAGGACGACGATGTGCTCGACGTCCTCGATGCTCCCCGTGCGGTGGTTCGCCGGGAGCGCGGCCGCGCGCTGAATGCTGTTCGACAGCGCGGTGAACGCTGTGGTCGCGCCTCCGAGTTGGAGGAATCTGCGCCGATTGACTTCGGGCATGGGTGGTGCCTCTCATCCAGAGGTGAGGATGGCCGGAACATGACGGCATGCGTGTGGTGCGAGTGTTCCAAGAGCACCAAACGTCAGGGAAGGGTCTGGTGGCGCTGATGTGAAAGTCGCCGGTACGGGAGGTGCGGGAGTGCCCGAGCGAGGGTTGGTCGCGATCATGGCAGAGACACATACGTCGCCGTCCACCCCGACGAAACTGCCCGTACGACCGCTGCGGCAGTCCTCAGTCTGGTGGGCTTCTGAAATCCGGCAGGGCGCGCGGGAGACGAGGAGCGCCGAGCAACGCCGGGCGCCGCGCCCCGGCCAGTTCGACGCGGTACGCCCTGCTCCGGCCCGTTCGAAGCGGTACGGCCCGCCCCGGCCTGTTCGAGGCAGTGCGCCGCCACCTCCCGGGAGTCCCTCCGCATCTGCGGCATCACGGCGGCCGGCACGATCGCGTACCACACGTGGACGTCGTACCTGCCGACGCACGCCGAACTCAACTCCGACGTCGACCATGACCCGTCGGAGGAACTTCACGGTCAGATCGAGCGAGGTGTATCCCATGCCCCGCGGCAGTGGCGAATGGACAGCCGCACCGCCCGCCGAGTCGAGCAGGGTCGGGTAGACCCCGCCATGCACACCCACCGCCCTGCCCGGCTCTGCGGCGCGGGCTCAGGGGTGACCTCCGTACAACGAAGCCATCAACAGGCGTGGCGCGAACCAGGAACCTGCCGCACAGGACTCGGACGCACTGGCCACGCTCGTCATCGACACACTTCTGCACGGGGCAGGGCAGCGCGGCTGAGCCGGGCGAGCTCGGCAACAGGGAGTCGCACCCGTGTGCGCGGCGGTGGAGGACAACGGGGCTGCCGTGCAGGACCCGACGGTGGCCGCCTCAGCCGTCGTCGATGGGCTGGCTGTGGTCCGCTACGGCGCCTGCGGCGGGGGTCCACGTCACCTGGCCGTGCTGGAACCGTGGACCTCGTGCGTGCCCGCCTGGGGCGTCGAGTAGATCGTCCCGTTCTCGAAATCACGCGAGCGCCCACGCCCGTCGGGTTCGGCTCCTTCGCCGCTGCCGGCACCCGCGTCGAACGGTGCGCCGATCCATGGGATCTGAGCCCACTTCTCGTCGATCGCAGTCATCTGACACCTCCGGTGGTCTCTCGTCAGTCCCACGATGTGGCGGTCAGGCGTACGGCGGCCTCGCTGCCGAGGATCGGCGCGGCGGTCCCGGGAAGTGCGACGGTGGTCGACCACACACCGTCCCCGGAGTCCTCGTCGCGCAGACGTGTTCCGATGGGCGTGAACTCCGCGATGGCGCCCGGGATGAGCGAGTTCCAGGAAGCCGAGATCTCGGGGCCTGCGGGGCCGGAGCCGATGTCGACGACCAGGATGTCGTCAAAGTCCGCCGTCTGTTCGAGGTGGTCTCCGAAGCTCAGGAAGCCGTGCTCCTCGCGCAGGGAGACGATCCGCAGGTGGAGCGCGTAGCGCATGGTCTGCGACGTCGCCGGCAGGGCCAGGTCACTGTGCAGGAACACGGTTGTCAGCGGCACCGCGCCGTCGGCGTCGGCGCGCGTGTCATCGGCGTCGTCACGCGTGCCATCGGCCCGGCCGTCGGACAGCTGGATCGGGCACCAGTGAGAGGCGAGCCTCTCGTGCATCACGACCGGCAGGCCGCGTACGGACAGCCGCACCTCGGCCTGCCAGGTGACCCCGTCTCGTTCGGGCAGCCGGTGACCGAGCAGGGCGGCGTCGACCCTGTGGTCGCCGAAAAGGAAGCGGCGCAGGTTCTGGTAACCCTCCTCGGAGTTGACCAGGCCGTAGGCGCCGCTGTGACTGCGGTGCACGTACGACGTGTGGGCGCCCGGGACGTAGGCGTTCTCGATCTGAACCAGACCGTCGCTGCGGACCCCGACGGCAGCGGAGGACAGGCCGTGTGCCACGTCGTAGTCCGTCGGGTCGGTGCCCACCAGGCAGAAGACCTTCTCCGGGCGCAGAGCTCCGTCGTGGTCGGGGATGGCTCGTGCGTCCCAGCCGGCGGAGGGGCCGTCAGGATCCGCATCCGCCTGCGGAGTGAGGTACTGGTACATGCGGCGCGGGCCGAAGATGTCGGCGCCGTTGACGCCGGTCGCGTCGCGCAGTTTCTCCACGAGGCCGAATCCGACGTCGAAGGCGATACCCCCGTGCGGTGTCCCGTACGTGAACAACTTGTCCACGTAATCCGCCGGAATCAGATTCCGGTCGGGGAGGATCTTCTGCAGGAGACAGCGGCAGACGAGCCCACCCATCGAATGCGCGACCAGATGGACGCGAGGCGCATGGGTTCTGTCCTTGATTTTCTCGATGAAGCCCAGAAGGTGCTCGGCGGCGTGCTCGATCCGGAATTCCTCGGGCCCGTTTCCCCAGGTGCTCGCGGACGGGTCGTAGAAGCGTTCCACCCAGATGCTGTCGGGTGCGATGTCCTTATGGGCTTCGAGGTACGCCTCCTGGCCGCCCTCGACCAGGATCTTGTACCCCTCGTCCAGATGAAGTCGCAGCAGCGGACTCTCGAACTGGTAGAAGCCGGGCTTGTCGTCTGACTCCACGCGTACGTGCGTGGACCCCTCGTTGAAGCCGTAGAAAGGATCCTCGACAGCCTTGTTGATGCCCGCGGTGTCGCCGGCGTATCCCCGGACGTAAACGATCGGAAGCTTTTCCCGTTCGGACATGACTTCTCGGGCCTCCTCGCTCATCGAAGCGGGCTCTTTGGCCTTCTTCAGTTCTTCTCCGCGGCTTGCGGCGGGGCCGGTTGCGCGGCGCGGGACACCGAACCGGCCAGGGCGACGATGTGCTCAGCCTCCTCTTAGCCGTCGGAGAACTACTGGTTCCTGTAGGCCGCTTGCGCGACCGGGTGGGCCGGTTCGAGAAGGAGGGGGCGGCCCTCGGCCTGTGCTTCGAGCAGGGGCGCACGCAGGGTGGAGTCCTGCGCGGCGTACAGGACGTGGACGCGGGCGTCCCCTGATCCGCGACGGTCCACCGGAGCGACGGCGACGTTCTCACCGCGCTCGTCGGTGACCCACAGTTCGAAGTCCCCGAACTTGATCAGGTCGATGTCGGTGATCGGCGTCGGATAGTGATGTACGCCTCCGCCCTTGGGCAGCCTGGCGCTGTGCTCGTGGTGGGGCAGGGGGACGCTGGCGTTGCAGATGGAGTCGGTCCACCGGGCCACGGAGTCGGCGTCCGTGATGGGGGTGTCCAGCAGTTCCCGTATACCCAGTTCCTCGACGGCCTGCGGGAACGCCGCGTAAACGCGACGAGCGTTCTGGCGCAGCAGGTCGACCTTCGCCGGGTCGGCGCAGAACTGCGCGGACCACTCGATACCGGCGAGGTTGCGCACCATGAACCATCCGTCGTTGTCCTTCAGCCACAGCCCGCCGCCGTGATGGTCCTCCACGGGCTCCGGGCCGAAGAACGGTTCCTCGACCGTGGCCAGCATGTTGTGCATGCGCTTGCGTGACTTCTTGTACTCGGGCGAATCGACGCGCGGCGCGTGCCCGGGAATGTTGATCTCCCACCTGAGCTGCTCCGCTTCGGTGTGCAACTGAGTGCCGCCCACTGCCTTATGCGTTGTCATGATCGCATTCCTCCCTCACCTTCTGAGGACCTGGCTGCCGATTACCACCTGGGATCCTCGTCGGAGCCGAACCCCTTGCCGGCCGGACGCTTCTCGAAGTGCAGGTGCGGGCCCGTGGCATTTCCGGTGTCGCCGACCAGGGCGATCTCCTGCCCGGCCCGCACCGAGCCCTTGGTGACGAGCCGCTTGGAGAGGTGGCAGTAGTAGTAGTCGGAACCTCCGGAGGTGAGGACGAGGTAGTGACCAAAGCTACGGTCCTCCCCGGAACGGACTGAGCCGCCGGTTACCGCGACACAGGACGTGCCCCGTGCGGCGGCGTAGTCTGCGCCGGTGTGGTAGCCGAGGCTCCAGTGCGGCCCCTTCTTGTGATAGGCGGTCGTGACCCCGTGCCCGGGCACAGGCGAGGAGACGTGGGCCTGGCCACCATGAGCCTGACCGCCGTGGGTCTGACCGCCGTGGGTCTGACCGCCGGTCTTCGGCACGTGGAGTCGGTCCCAGGACTGCCTTCCGGGGATGCCATCGGCATCGCTGCCCGAGAAGCCGAGTTTGTGCTGCCAGGCGGCGAAGGACTGACGGTCCACGTCCGTCCACTCCGGACCCGGACCCGACTGATAACGCCCGCATCCTTCCTCGACGAGTCGCCGTCCCATCGCCTTGACCATCGGACTGCGTCGTCCGTTGTGGAAGAATTCCGCTCCAGGGAACGACTCAAGCGCCGGCATGATTCCTCCTCAGTAGAGGTGCGGGGGGCTCAGTAGGGGTGGGGGGACACGGAGGGCTCAGTAAGGGTGTGGAGGGAGGTGCGGATTCGCCTGTTGGACACGGGAGATGTCGCCGTACTTCCCCCAGATGTAGTTGATCGCCGCCGCTATGTTCGCGACAGGGTCATAGATCAGATCAGAGGTACCCTCCTGGTGATTCACGGCGAACGTTTCAGGAATCACCTGGGTGTAACCGCGTGAGCAGTTGAGCTTGGCGCCGTCCGACTGAACCGGTCCCGTGGCATTCTTGTCCTTCACGTTCACCGCGTTGGATCCGAAGGATGACTCCCGCCGTATCAGGGTGAGCAGGCTCGCGTCATTACCGACCCCGGTGACCCAGCTCGGCGGCGCGCCCGTCTTGGCGCACGCTTTTTCGGCAAAGGCGCGCACTGTATCCGCGTCCTGGCGGATTCCGGAGTTCTTCGCGAACCGAACTGAGCTCTTGGCGATACCACCTGGATGCCGACACTGCACCCTGAAGTGCGCTCTGGGGCCGAGGTCTGTCAGGGAGGAACAACCGGGGAACCCGTCGGCATCCGCGCCCACGAAGCCCAGTTTGCGCTGCCAGGCGGCATACGCGGACCTCGTCTCACCGTCGAAGAGTCCGGTCGCTCCTGTCGGGATTCTGAACCCCAGGTCGATCAGGGCGCGCTGAATGACCTTCACGTCGTCATTGCGCTTACCGAAGCGGACGTTGGACAGGAAAACCATCATGCCTCCTGGTCCCATACGGAGAGGCGGAGGCAGAGGCAACCTGCCTCCGTCAAGCGGGTCTTCGGGGCCCTGTGCCCACCAGGCGCTTCAGGCCCGGGGCCCCTGTCTCCACCATGCGCTCGCCGGAAGCCGCCTGCAAATGGAGTAGGCCGAGGGACCTCGCAGCCAGTTCCTTCGGCGTCAACCAGCGTTGGTGAATCAGACGTTGGGGAGTCAGACGTTGGGGAGTCAGACGTTGATGAATCAGACGTTGGGGACGTGCAGCCTGTCCCAGCTGGTTCTGCCGGGAATGCCGTCCGCGTCGCCGTCCGAGAACCCGAGCTTCTCCTGCCAGGCCGCGAAGGACTTCACATCGCCCGAGCCCCACACGTCGGTGTCGGTACTGGACTGGTACCGGTTGCAGTGCTCCGCGACGAGCCGACGGTGCATCGCGGCGATGACGGGCGATTTGTGGCCGGGGTGGAAGAAGGACGCACCCGGGAACGGCTCCTGCTCAGGCCGACCGGCCGGCCGGTCCCCCGACCTGGCGTCCGGCTGCCGCCCATCCACGAACATCGGCCACGATCCGGGATCGACATGGTCGTTCTCCGGGACGTGGGCATGCGCGTACCAGCCCTTGTGCGACCGCCACGTGCTCGCGTCGCGATGGGAGGTGAAACCGGTCGGAGGGCCCATGGGCCAAGTGTTCGGCACACCCCACGAGCGCACCCAGGCGTTGAGTTTGCTCCAGCCCTCACACGGGGTCTCTGACAGATTCGCGAAAACCCTGCCGTCGACGCGGCAATGCGGGAAGAACAGGGCTTCGATCTGAATGACAACCTCTCCCGCCCGGTTGGTTCGGGTGCCGCCGGGTCCGTCGAGAAGGGCGAGGCTGCGCGAGGTGGCGGGGAAGAACTGGGCGAACGCTCCGGAGAAGGGATCCCAAAGGATATGCGGTGCCACCTGCTTCCCACCCCCGGTGAAAAATCGCTTCAGAGTGGTGAAGGGCACCAGGTCCCGGGGTGCGGCGGCGGTCGCCTTGAGGTCCGCGGTGATGTGCGCGATCGCCTTCGCCGGAAACTCCGGGTCGCACGGGGCATGGTTACCGAGGTCCTCCTTGATGGCGCCGGGCATCCACAGTTCGGCCATGACAGACTCCTTCCTTCGGGCACGCGACTTCCTTCGGGCACGCGCCTTCTTTCGGTTACGCGATCGGCTGCCGCCATAGCATCACCACGCCCGCCGTCCTTGCTTTCTTCCCGCGGCTCGCCCTCCTGCGCCGTTACTGTCGCAGCGGCTCGTATCTACGGGCGTACGCGCAGGCGCACGTGCGGGCGGAAGCGGGGCGTAAGCGGCATGTGTGCGAGACGCATCAGCACGCGTATGTGTGGCATGTGTACAGGCGTATGTGCGTGCCGGCTCGCGCCGCGCATACGCGCGGTGGCGGGACCGGGCGCATCACTCAGTGACGGCGCCGTCCGGAGGGCACGAAGGGGAACCGCTCCGGACCAGGTCTTTCTCCCCTGAGACTACGCCGGACGGGCTACGCCTGCATGTCGGCGGCCCGAAGCCTGCCGGGCGTTCCGGCCCCGGGAAATGCGGTCGCACCTTTGCCGGGCGGTTCGGGCACGCACCGCCCACAGGTGGCCGTCGCAGAAGGCGACGTAGACCGTTCCGTCGGCCCTGGCCGGTGAAGACCTCAGGAGGGAACCGGTGTCGAGCGTCCACCGGTTGGTGACCTGACACGGCGTCGGCAGCCAGCGACCGGCGGTCCCAACTGCCCACGGAAGCGATGCCGGTGGCCGGCAAGAGACACTGCCATCTTGGATGCCCTTGCCACCTGCGGCTATCGCGCATAAGGCGTGTCACACAGCAAGAAAGCCCCAGGACCACCTCGTCATCGAGATTGTCGGCACGGTGTCTGCCGCCATCACCTCGGCCGCGTCGCTGCGCCGGGTCCGGGGAACCACGCTTCGCGGCAGGGCGTCGCACGGCGGCACGGGTTGACGGTGATCCCGGCCCTGAACGGCTGACCCCTGACCGACCGCTCAACTGAGGTATCGGCTCGACCACCGTGACGAGCGTCCTCCCGCTCCGGACGGCAGCCGGCGGCGTACGAGATGCCGAGCTTGCCCCTCAAAGGGTCTTCAACTGTTGGGGGTTTCGCTTTGGGCTCCTTGTGGATGCTGCGTAGCAGAACGCGTGTGGATCTGTGGGTGATTCTGCCCTGACTCCTGCGATGGTGTGACGTTCGTGCCGGGTGTGGGGTGGTGGGTGCGCGTGGGGCCGTAGGTTTTCTCGGCATGGAACTTCTTCGGTTGGCGGTGGCTGCGCGGCGGGTGGGTGTGCACCCTGGCACGCTGCGGCTGTGGGCGAACGAGGGCAGGGTTCCGGTGGTGTGGGTGGGGCGTGAACGGCGCTTCTCCAGCGAGGCGTTGGACGCTCTGACGGGTTGTCCGGGTGTGGCAGGGCGGCGTGAGGCGCTGTATGTGCGGGTTCCGGGCAGCGGTGGGCAGGAGTCGTCGCTGGCCGCGCAGGAGGCCGAGCTGCGGGCATCCGCTTCGGGGGTGGTGGTCGCGGTCTTCAAGGACCGTGCCTCGGGGCTGCGGGAGTCACGGCCGGGCTCGACCGGCTGTTGAAGCGGGCCGCGAAGGGGGAGTTCACCCATGTGCGGGTCACTCACGGCGACCGGCTGGCCCGCTTCGGCGCGGGCTGGCTGATCCAGGTCCTGGCCCATCACCGCGTCACGGTCGAGGTGTTGCATGCCAAGGGAGCGGCCGGGGGAATGGAGGAGTTGCTGGACGATTTCATGTCGCTGGTGGCCACCTTCTCCGGCCGCATGTACGGGATGCGCTCACGCGAGGCGCGTCGGCGGCTTCTGGCCGAAGCCGGGGGCCTCATGGAGCATCCTGTCCTCGGAGCCGGAGCCGGAGCCGGGGTTGCGGGTGAAGGTCATGGCTAGGCTGGTGGCGACGGCGACGTGTACCGCTTTCTCCGGTGTGCTGGAGGGCACGGGTGAGCTGGTCGGGCAGCGTGTCCTGCTGGAACGGGTGGGTTTCCTTGCCGAGTTGAGCCAGACACTGACCGGCGCTCTGGTGGCCGCCCGGTGGGACGAGAACTCCTTCGACATGCTGGCCGCCGGGGTGGACGAGCGCGGTGAAGTCCTGCCGTCCAAGGGGTGGATGGCACTGCGCCGCCTGAACTGGCCGCAGACTGTCCCGCCCCCGGCGGGAGTGTATGTGCCGGACCGGGTGCGCCGGGGTGTGGAGGAGTACGCGGCCCGCACCCTGCGCCTGGCCCTGCACCGCCGCGGCATCGTGGCCGCGGTCCTGGCCACCTGGCCCGCCGATCCGCGCCGTCGCACCGAGGCGGAATGGGCGGCGTTGCGAAAGCTGCTGCCCGCTGGGGTGAGCAGTGCCGAAATCCGCAACCGCACCCGGCAGGTGCGTGCGTATGTGGCCGGGCACGGGCAGTTGCCCGCCGGGCTGTGCGTCCTGGAGGGACCGCCGCAGGTGGCCCCGCTGGTGTTGCTGGCGGCGATGGACCGCCAGCAGGTCACCCTGGCCCGGGTGGATGCGGTCACTGCCCGGCTCCGGGTGAAACTCCCTCTGTGCGCGGCCCCGGCCACGGGCCGTGACTGGGCGTGGCATGTGATCGATATCCGGCTGCCCGGCACCATCGCGCCGGATGCGGTGCTGCACGCCCCGACCCTGCGTCCCACCCGCACGGGCCGGATCGCCGTCGACCTGCCGCACTCCCGGCCCGCCCCCGTCACCAAAGCGACCGGGCATATGGTGGCCCTCGGCTTCGACTGGGGCGTCAACACCCTGCTCACCGGCACACTCGGCCGCCTGACCGGAAAAGGCCAGACCAGGCGGGTGGTCACCGACGGGCGTCCCCTGGTCTTCGACGCCACCACGGTGAGCGCCGCCCTGCACCGGCTGCGCGGCGTGCGCGAAAGCCTTGCCGCCAAACGCGATCACTACCGGGCACTCGCGGACGGGCTCGGCTCCCCGCACCTGGCCTGGGGCGAACACCTCGACCGGGCGCGGGTACTGGAAGACGAGCACGGGCGGGTGTGTGCCCGGATCCGGCACCTGAACAACGCGCTGGCCTGGGCGGCGGCCCGCTGGGCCGTCGACCAGGCCGTGGCGCTCGGCGCGAGCGTCATCTACCTGGAAGACCTGACCACCCTGGAAGCCCGCGGCCACCGGCGCGGCAACGCCCGCCTGTCCGGGCAGGTCCGCGGCACGGTGGCCGAGGCGCTGCGGCACCTGGCCGCGAAAGCGGCCATCACGGTCGTCACCGTCCCCGCCCGGGGCACCTCCAGACTGTGCCCCGGCTGCCTGAACCAGCTGACCCACCATCCGGCCCCCGACCGGCTGTCCGAGCGCGGCTGGAAGTGGGCACACTGCACCGGCTGCGGATTGTCGATGGACCGTGATCATGCCGCCGCCCGCCGGATCGTCTCCCGCGGCCTGCTCGCACAAACCCACACCACCACCGACCGCGCCACCGGCGCCCGCACCACCGGCGCCCGCACCATCCGCACCACAGTGGACGCCACGGTGACACTGGTCCGGCGCCCGAAGAAGACCACCCGCCGCCTGCGCCGCCAACGCCGCACAGAGACGGCCCCGCCCCGCCAGGCCGGGCCGCAGACCACTCGGGGCAAGGGACACCCCACCCCCACCAGGCCCGCCTCCCCTCGTGGCCGAGGTACTCGGCGCGCCGCCGAACAGGCCCCCGGACAGAAGACTTCCCGCCGTATGCCCGATGTGCGTACGGTCCCCGCCACCACCCCCACCACGGGGGCAGTCCAGCGTCCGGCGGGGCATGACACCACGACACCAGCCCCCGTATCCGGGCCGGTGCCAGGTCATGGAGTACCCGCACCCCACCGGCCCGAAGAAGACCTTCTTCGATCCAGCCGGGTGCGGCTCTCACGCAGAACCTGTCGGCGGCGCACCCGCGCCGCCGAGCGGACCGGCTTCCACCACCTGCACGCCACCGCAGTCCACCCCCTCACCCCGAGGTTCGGACCACCGGACAGCGACCGCACACGGCCACGCCGCGCCCGAAAAGCCTGGAAACCACAGGCACACACAGAGTTCTAGAGACGCTCACGAACCGCCCTCCGAGGGCCACCCCGATGTGAGTCACTGCCGGGCCGCCTTTGCTTGGGATAAGCCCAGCGTGAAGCGCCGCCGCATGCCGCTGACGCTCCGAACGCCCTCTCGCTTCGCAGAGCCCCGTCCCAGCGCAGCGCCAACTCCCTCATGCGGTACTGTCGTCCCGCGTCCCACCGGGCGTGTTGTCCGGGAAGTTGGCCGGAATCAATCCCTCTGCCGTTGCCGACACGGAAAAACGGCACATTCCACTGCCCGTTGACGAGTTCACAAGGACGTACAGACGGACATTCACGGCGATCAGGGGCATGGAAGGGCTATTTGTTCGCGATACCACATCGTGCCGCCAGTGCGGCGGGTTCACGACGACGTTGTGTTCTGAGCAGACTTGCCGGCTAGCCAGATCGCGAAACGTAGACGGGTGACTAGCATGAAGCCCATGCCTACCGGACGATCACCTTCCTCTTGGTGATCCCCTTCTGCCTGGAGCGTCGTGTGTCGGTCGCTCCGTTTTCCTGCTGCAAAGGACTGAGGACTGCTGCATGTCAGTGCCTTCACCGCTCAGCCACTACAGGTCAGCAAAGGCGTCTCACGCCCCTCCGGTCGCCCCCCTGGCCGTGCTGCTCGTGAGCGCCGCGACGGCTGGTGCGGCGGTCGCGGCTGCGCCCGCTTCCGCCGGCACCTGGACCGTGACCGTGGCTCTGAGCGCCTGGTTGTGCGTGGCGGTCACTGTCGTTGTCAGTACGTCGCTGATCCGTCGCTCCCACCGGTCTGCCGCGGCTCAGGCAGCCGAAGCCGACGTGCTTCGGAAGCAGTTGGCGCAGCAGGTGGCCGAGACCGCGCATCTGATGAACGTGACCTTGCCCGCGGTCACTATGCGGCTGCGGGAGGGAGAGAGTGCGAGTGGCGCGCTGACGAACGTGCCGCAGCCGTCCGATCCGCAGTTGCGGAAGATCATGCATGCTTTCGCTTCCGCGGTGGAGCAGGACGTGACGAGTGCCGTGGCGCTGGACAACGAACGGCGGCAAGCCCAGCACGAACTGACCCAGGCCGCCGCTGAATCGGAACGGCTGACGAAGGAGACCTTGCCCGCTGCGATCACGCAGCTCCGGGAAGGCAGCTCCGGCGACACTGTCTTCGCTGAACTTGATTTGCCTCAGGTCTCGTTGCTACGTGTCCCCGCCGAATCGTTCATTCGTGAACTCGCCCACAGCGAACGGCGGGCCGCCGCCGCCCAGGCCGCCTCGGCGAAGGCCTTGAGCCGGGTACAGGCCAAGGCTGTCAGCATGCTCGCCGACCTGCGGGAGATGCAGGAGCGGCACGGCGAAGAGGTCTTTGGTGATCTGCTGAAACTCGATCACAGCACCTCGCAGCTGGGCCTGATGACCGACCGGCTGGCGCTGCTCATGGGCGGCCGTTCCAGCCGCGCGTGGAACAAGCCGATCGTGATGGAGAGCATCCTGCGAGGCGCGGTCGGCCGGATCGCCGCATACCGGCGGGTACGGCTGCACTGTTCGACGAACGCCGCGATCTCCGGGTACGCCGCGGAAGGCGCCATGCATCTGCTCGCTGAACTGATGGACAACGCCGCCAACTTCTCGCCGCCGATCGACGAGGTCCACGTGTACCTCGAGGAGCGCAGCGCGGGAATCGTCGTCACGATCGAGGACAGCGGCCTGAAAATGTCCGACGCTGCGATGCGGCGTGCCGAGGAGTCGGTGACCGGGCGGATGACGGACCTCGCCTCGCTGCAGGGCACGCGGCTCGGTCTGGCCGTGGTCGGGAGGCTGGCCGTCAAATACGGCATCAACGTCAACTACCGGCCTTCGTCGCGCGGCGGAACCGGCGTCGTCGTGCTCCTGCCCCCGGAACTGCTCGCCCAACAGCACGACGTCGCGCCGCGGCATACCGTGCGCCCGCAGACCGCGCCCCGTCCCGCAGTCGCGGCGCCCGCGCCCGGCGACGCCGCCCAGCCCGCGGCGGCCGTACCGCCCGTCGCTGCGGTGCGGCCCGCTACCGGGGCGGACCTCCCGAAGCAGCAGGCACACCACCGTCTCGCGGACTCCACCCCGAACGGTTTGCCCGTGCGCGCTCCCGGCCGGACCATGGACGAGGCTCAGAGCGAACGGCAGCGGCGCAGGGTCGCGGCCGATGCCACCGCACAGGACAAGACACAGGCGGACGCGACACAGGCGGACGCGACACAGACGGACGCGACACAGACGGACGACGCCACGCAGACCGACGCGACGCAGGCGCAGGCGCAGGCGCAGGCGCAGGGAGCTACGGCGAGGCGCGACGCGGGTTCACTCTTCGGCGCATTCCATCGCGGACGCCGGTCCGACACCGGCGACACCGGCGACACCGGATCGTGGGCCCGTCCCGAAATCGACCACGCACCCGAGCCGCCGGCCCGCCCGTAGGCCCACGCCTCTCCCGTACGGCGCTCGGGGCCCCGGCGCCCACGCCCCGCTCGACTTCCTGAGGATTGGAGGAACGGGCCGGTAACCCGACAGCCGGGCCTTACCGTCCCATCACCCACCATGCAGACCACAGACAACAGCCTCACCTGGCTCCTCAACAGCCTCCTGGAGCGCACCCCCGGCACCCGTCACGCCCTGGTGCTGTCCCGGGACGGCCTGAAGCTCTGCTGGACCGAACACCTGACGGTGGACCAGGCCGACCAGTTGGCGGCGATGTGCTCGGGAATCCAGGCCCTCGCTCACGGCGCGTCCATGGAGTTCGGAGACGGAACCGGCGGTGTCCGTCACTCCATGACGGAGTTCCATGGCGGCCTGCTCTTCATCGTCGAGGCCGGCGAAGGGGCGCATCTGGCGGTCGTCGCCGCGGAGAACGCCGACCCCGGGGTGGTGGGCCACCAGATGACCGAACTGGTCGAACAGATCGGCGAGCATTTGCACGCCGAGCCCCGCCCGGGCGCTCAGGCAAGCGCCTCGTCGTGATGCGCCGGCCCGTCGACATCGGTGATCCCGACCGGCTTTACACCGTCACGGGCGGGCGCAGTCGTGCCGACGACCCGTTCGATCTGGTCACCCTCGTGGTCAGTGAGTGCGAACCCGCCGCCGGGATGCAGTCGGAGCACGCCCGGATCCTCGACCTGTGCCGGCATCCGACGGCCGTGGTCGAGATCGCCGCAGGCATGAAGCTGCCGATCACGGTGGTGCGCATCCTGCTCGGTGACCTCCTCGCCATGGGCAACATCACCGCCCGCCACCCGCGCGCGGCGCAGTCCGTCGCCTCGCTCCCCGACTCCGCCCTACTCCAGGAGGTGCTCCATGGGCTCCGCCATATCTGAGCTGCCTTCCCGCCCGACGCCCCTGGCCGACACTGCCGAAACAGGCCTGAAGATCGTCATCGTGGGCGGCTTCGGGGTCGGCAAGACGACCCTGGTCCGCTCGGTCAGCGACATCCGCCCGCTCAACACCGAAGAGGTGATGACCGAGGCCGGGCTCGGCGTCGACGAGACGAACGCGGTGGCGACGAAGACCACCACCACGGTCGCGTTCGACTTCGGGCGGATCAGCCTCAACGAGCGCATGGTCCTCTACCTCTTCGGCGCTCCGGGGCAGGAGCGCTTCTGGTTCCTGTGGGATCGGCTCTTCTCCGGCACCCTCGGCGCGGTCGTCCTGGTCGACACGCGCCGGATGGACGAATCCTGGTACGCGATAGACCGGCTGGAACACCACAAGATGCCGTTCGTGGTGGCCGTCAACCGCTTCGACGACGATCGCTCCCGGTACTCCCTGGAGGAGGTCCGCCAGGCCCTCGCCCTGCCCGGGCATGTGCCGCTGATCGACTGTGACGCGCGGGCCAGGTCGTCGGGCAAGGACGTTCTGATCACCCTCGTGGACCACCTGCACGAACTGGCCAAGACCCGGGAGATGACAGCGTGACCGATACCGGAGCGGCACAACGGCCGCACGCGGCCGCACCTGGCTGCCCCGCCCACGCGGGCGCGGTGCCACTGGCCGGTCTGGAGTACCAGCAGGCACCGTCGCAGCTGTACCGCACTCTGCGCAGGGAGAACGGCACGGTGGCGCCCGTGCTGCTCGACGGGGACATTCCCGCCTGGCTCGTCCTCGGCTACTCCGAGGTCAGCTACGTGACGGCCCACGACGAGCTCTTCGCGCGCGACTCGCGGCGCTGGAACCAGTGGGAGAACATCCCCGCGGACTGGCCGCTGCTGCCGTTCGTCGGATACCAGCCGTCGGTGCTGTTCACCGAGGGCGCCGAGCACCAGCGGCGGGCCGGGGTGATCACTGAGGCACTGGAGGGCGTCGATCAGTTCGAACTGGGCCGGGACTGCGAGCAGATCGCCGACCGGCTCATCACCTCGTTCGCGGGCAGCGGTCAGGCCGAACTGATGAGCGCGTACGCGCACGCCCTGGCGATGCGGGCCGCGGTCCAGATGTGCGGGATGCCGCACGCCGGTACGGACACCCAACAACTCGTGGACGACCTGCGGATCTCTCTCGACGGGGCGGGTGACGACGACGATCCGGTGGCCGCGTACGCGCGGGTGGGAGAGCGGATCCAGCAGCTGGTGAAGGAGAAACGGGAGAAACCCGGACCGGACGTCACCTCCCGGATGCTGCTGCATCCGGCCGGGCTGACCGACGAGGAGGTCATCCAGGACCTGATCTCCGTCATCGCCGCGGCACAGCAGCCGACGGCCAACTGGATCTGCAACACTCTCCGACTGCTGCTCACCGACGAACGCTTCGCCCTGAACGTCTCGGGCGGCCGGCTCAGCGTGGGCGAGGCGTTGAACGAGGTGCTGTGGCTCGATACGCCGACGCAGAACTTCATCGGCCGCTGGGCTGTGCGCGACACCCAGCTCGGCGGACGGCAGATCCAGGCCGGCGACTGCCTCGTGCTGGGGCTTGCCGCAGCCAACACCGACCCGCAGATCTGGCCCGAAGGGCACGTCGGCGCGGAGAACGCCGCGCACCTGTCGTTCAGCAACGGCGAGCACCGCTGCCCCTACCCGGCCCCGCTGCTCGCTGATGTCATCGCCCGTACAGCGGTCGAGACCCTGCTGGAGCGGCTCCCCGACCTGGTCCTGGCGGTGGAGCCGCAGGAGCTGACCTGGCGCCCCTCCGTCTGGATGCGCGGGCTGACCGCGCTGCCGGTGCAGTTCACGCCAGTCGTGCGGTAGCACACCGCACGGGCAGGCGCGCGCCTTCGCGCGGCCGTGCCTGCCTTCGCGCGGCCGTACCCGCCTTCGCGTCCGGTGGGCCGGCGATGGCAGGTTGGGGGGTACGGCCCTGCCGGTGGACCGACGCGCGCCGCCCTGCCGGCGGCGGGTCAGCCCGCGACGGGCGTGAACCGCACCGGCAGGGACTGCGGGCCTCGGGTGAAGACGCCCTGTTCCACGGGATCGAAGCCGTCGGCGAGCCGCATGTCGGGCATGGCGTCGAGGAGTTGCCCGACACCGATCTCGACCTCCGCCTTGGCGAGCAGGGCTCCGACGCAGAAGTGCCGGCCGAGCGCGAAGGCAAGGTGGTCGGCGGCAGCCGAGAAGGCGGTCGCCGTCGTCAGGTCGTCGCGGAAAATGTCGAAGCGGTCCGGGTCCAGGTAGCGGTTGCCGTCCCGGTTGGCGGCGCCGATCAGGCAGGTGACGGTGGCTCCTGCCGGTACTGTTCCGCCACTGAGGGCGACCTCGGTCGCCGACTGCCGCATGATCATGTGGACGGGCGGTGTGTAGCGCAGCGTCTCGGCGAAGGCGCGGGCGATCAGGCCGCGGTCCTCCCGTACGGCCGCCAACTGCTCCGGGTGCGACAGGAGGTTCGCGAAGATGCCGGCGATCGCCTTGTCGGTGGTCTCGCCACCCGCGGCGAGCAGCAGGCTGCAGAAGGCCTTGATGTCCTCGTCGCTCATCTTCACGCCGTCGACCTCGGCGGCGCACAGCGTGGACAGCAGGTCGTCGCCGAGGTTGTCACGGCGCTCCCGGATGATCGGCACCATGTACTCGGCGAACTCCACCCGGGTCCGCTCGCCGGCCGCGGTCACCTCCGGGTCGCCCGAGAGGTTGCCGAGGAAGGCGATGACCGAGGTGTACCAGCGGTGGAACCGGGAGTGGTCGGCCTTGCTGAGGCCCAGCATGTCCGCGATCACATTGACGGGGAAGCGGGTCGCGTAGTCGGTCACCAGGTCGGCGGATCCGGTGGGCCGGAAAGCGTCTATGAGCTCACGTGAGTTGCGCTCGACCACAGGGAGGAACTTCTCCCGCAGGTCGCCGCCGCGGAAGGCCGGGGCGACCAGCGCGCGTCGCACGGCGTGCTCCCGCCCGCTGAGCTGGAGAATCGTCTTGCCGTGTACGGGCTCGATCTGCCAGGTGTAGTTGTCGGTGGTGAACTCGCCGTCCTTGTCCTTGAAGACGCGCTCCACGTCCTCGTAGCGCGAGATGATGTAGCTCTGGGTGGCCTGGTGCCAGATGAGAGGGGCACGCTCACGCATCACCCGATAGGCCGGGTAGGGATCCGCAGCGAACTCGGGCGAGAGGATGTCGGGGGCCTGCTGCGTGGTGGACATGAGAACTCCCTGAGATCAGCAACGGGCATGCCGTGCAAGGCTATTTCATCCATGCACCGGGCCAGGCGAGTCCCAGCCGCCCACGTGTGAGCAGGGGACACGGCAGGTCGACGTCGGCATGACCGTCGTACAGGTCGGCGACCTCGGCCGGTGGCAGGGAGGTGAGGAGAACCTTGTCAGGTCGTCGACTGACCGGCATGACGAGCGGCCCGGCACCGGTGTTTTTCAACGATCGGCCTCCGCGCCCTGTCCGCCCCTGCCGAGGTGCTCCACGCACCGTCGCCCACCCGGGGCACGCTCAGTGTTTGACGCAGCTCTCGACCACCGCTGCGACCTGTTCCGTCGCGGGTGCGTTGTGGCCCGCGCGGCGTGCCAGTGCCAGGTCGACGGTCTCGCTCTCGGTGAGCGGCAGGTAGGTCACGCCATCGAGGCGCAGACTCCGCAGGGACTCCGGCACCAGGGCGACGGCGTTGCCCGCGGCGACCAGCACCACGAGAGTCGCGGTCTCGCCGACCTCGATCAGGGTGGAGGGCTGGAAGCCGGCACGGGCGCACGCTGCGAGGACCCGGCCGTGCATGGAGGAACGGTCGCGGGAAGGGTGGACGACGAAGGGCTCGTCGGCAAGTGCCGCGAGGGCGATCTTGTCCCGGCCGGCCAGCGGATGGCCGGTGGGCAGGACGGCCATGAGTCGTTCGGACCGGAGGTGGGTGACGGTGACGGCGGCGTCCATCGGTGTGCCGGCGCGCAGCAGCGCGAGGTCGTAGGTGCCGCCGAGCAGGCCGTCGACCAGTTCGGGATTGAGCAACTCACCCCGCAGCTCCAGGGAGATTCCGGGCAGCTGTGCCCGGACCGTACGGGCGATCCTCGGCAGGATGTCGTAGGTGGCGGTCCCGACGAACCCGATGGACACGCGGCCGGCCAGGCCGGTGGCGAGCTGGGCCATCTGCTCCTGCGCCCGTTCCACCTCGGCGAGGATCGACCGTGCGTACCCGACCAGGTGACGGCCGGCCTCGGTGAGTTCGACGTGCCGCGTGGACCGATGGAAGAGCGTCGTGCCGAGCCCGCGCTCCAGCTGCTTGATCTGCTGGGAGAGGGCTGACTGGGCCACGTGCAGGCGTTGGGCGGCGCGGCCGAAGTGGCACTCCTCGGCGAGGGCGAGGAAGTAGCGGACCTGCCGGATCTCCATGACCACAGCTTATATGTGAAAGTGATGGATTATGCGGAACTGAGTATTGGACGAGATGAATCTGAGGAACCTACGGTGGTTCCCATGGTTGCCAGTTTCGTTTACGCCGCAGTCAGAACGCCGTTCGGGCGGTTCGGTGGAGCGCTCGCCGACGTCCGGCCCGACGACCTCGCGGCCGTCGCCGTCACAGGAGCCCTGGCCAAGGCGCCGGCTCTCGATCCCGCCCTGATCGACGACGTGGTGTGGGGCAACGCCAACGGCGCGGGCGAGGACAACCGCAACGTGGGCAGGATGGCCGTCCTCCTGGCGGGCCTGCCGACCTCGGTGCCGGCCACGACCGTCAACCGTCTCTGCGGCTCCTCGCTCGACGCGGCGATCATCGCCTCGCGTGCCGTCGAGAGCGGTGACGCCGACATCGTCCTCACCGGCGGCGTGGAGTCGATGACCCGTGCTCCCTGGGTCCTGCCGAAGCCGTCACGCGCCTTCCCGGCCGGCCATGTGACCGCCGTGTCGACGACTCTCGGCTGGCGGCTGGTCAATGACCGCATGCCGAAGGAGTGGACCGTCTCCCTGGGGGAGTCGAACGAGCAGTTGGCCGAACGGTTCACCATCCCCAGGGATCGGCAGGACGAGTTCGCCGCCCGCTCGCACAACCTCGCGGACGAGGCCTGGGATGCGGGCTTCTACGACGACCTGGTGGTGTCGGTCGTGCAGAACGGGGAGGTCCGGCTCTCTCGCGACGAGGGCATCCGACCCGGATCCACGGCGGGGAAGCTGGCGGGTCTCAAGCCGTCGTTCCGCCCCGACGGCGTCATCACCGCCGGGAACGCCTCGCCGCTGAACGACGGCGCGTCCGCCGTGCTGATCGGCTCGGAGACGGCGTCGCAGCGCATCGGCCTGCCCCCGCTGGCCCGGATCGCCGGCCGCGGGGTGTCGGCGCTGGATCCGCAGATGTTCGGGTTCGCGCCGGTCGAGGCGGCCGAGCGGGCCCTGAAGCGGGCCGGGATCTCCTGGGCGGACGTGGCGGCGGTCGAACTCAACGAGGCCTTCGCCGTCCAGTCGTTGGCCTGCGTGGACGCCTGGAAGATCGATCCGGCCGTGGTGAACGCCAAGGGCGGGGCGATCGCGATCGGCCATCCGCTCGGCGCCTCGGGAGGCCGGATCCTCGGCACGCTCGCCGCGCGGCTGCACGAGTCGGGAGAGCGGTGGGGCGTCGCCGCGATCTGTATCGGTGTCGGACAGGCCTTGGCCGTCGTCCTGGAGAACATGACGGGGAGGACCCGATGACCGTTCACGTGTGCAGCGATGCCGACGAGGCCGTGTCCGGGGTCGAGGACGGCGCGACCGTACTCGTCGGAGGGTTCGGCATGGCTGGCATGCCGGTCGAGTTGATCGACGCGCTCATCCGGCAGGGCGCGACCGGACTGACCGTGGTGTCGAACAACGCCGGCAACGGCGACACGGGGCTGGCCGCGCTGCTGGGCAAGGGGCGGGTGCGCAGGATCGTGTGCTCCTTCCCCCGCCAGTCCGACTCGTGGGTCTTCGACCGGCTCTACCGCGCAGGGCGGATCGAGCTGGAGGTGGTGCCGCAGGGCACCCTCGCCGAACGGATGCGTGCCGCCGGTGCCGGCATCGGGGCCTTCTTCTCCCCCACGGGCGTCGGTACGCCGCTCGCCGAGGGCAGGGAGACCCGGGAGATAGCCGGCCGTACCTACGTCCTGGAGTACCCCATCAAGGGCGACCTCGCGTTGATCGGCGCCCACCGGGCGGATCGGATGGGCAACCTCGTGTACCGCAAGACCGCCCGCAACTTCGGGCCCGTCATGGCCACCGCCGCCACCACGGTCGTGGCACAGGTCAGCGAGATCGTCGACGTCGGTGCGATCGACCCGGAGGCCGTGGTGACGCCGAGCATCTATGTCGACCGCATCGTGCGGACGGGGGTGCCCGCCGCATGAACACGACCACGCCGCCGGTGGAGAACCTCGGCCGAGGGCCGCTCGGCAAGGACGAGATGGCCGCCAGGGTGGCCCGCGACATCGAACACGGCTCCTACGTCAATCTGGGCATCGGCCTGCCGACCCTGGTCGCCGACCACCTCCCCGAGGGGTCGGGGGTGGTCCTGCACACCGAGAACGGCATGCTCAACATGGGCCCCGCGGCAGGGCCCGGCCAGGTGGACCCCGATCTCACCAACGCGGGCAAGATCCCGGTCACCGAACTGCCGGGAGCGGCCTACTTCCATCACGCCGACTCCTTCGCGATGATGCGTGGCGGCCATCTCGACACCTGTGTGCTGGGGGCGTTCCAGGTCTCGGCCACCGGTGACCTGGCCAACTGGCACACCGGAGCGCCCGACGCGATCCCCGCCGTCGGGGGTGCGATGGACCTGGCGATCGGCGCCAAGAAGGTCTTCGTGATGATGACCCTCTTCACGAAGGACGGCACACCCAAGCTTGTGCCGCACTGCACCTATCCGCTGACCGGGCTGGGCTGCGTCGACCGCGTCTACACCGACCTCGCGACGTTCCGCGTCGGCCCGGAGGGCGCCACCGTGCTCGAAACGTTCGGTATCGCCTATGCCGAGCTTGCGGCCCGCCTCGACCTTCCTCTCCCGGCGACACGTCTTTCGTAGACGCTCCGACCACAGGTAGGGGACGCGGGGTGCGTCGGGAGCTGTCAGCCCTTGTTGGCGCCCAGGGTCAGGCCACTGACGAACTGGCGCTGCAGCACGAAGTACACGATGAGGGTGGGGATCGCGGTGAGCAGGGCGCCGGCGGCGACCAGGTTGGGGTCGGTGAAGTACTGGCCGGAAAGGTTGTTCAGGGCCGAGGTGATCGGCATGTTCTCGCCGGTGGAGATCAGCACGATCGCCCAGAAGAAGTCGTTGTAGATCCAGATGGAGAGAAGGGTCGCCAGGGCGGCCATCGCGGGCTTGCACAGCGGCAGCACGATCTGCCAGTACATCCGCCACACCGAGGCACCGTCGACGAGCGCGGCCTCGGTGAGTTCGTGCGGCAGCGAGCGCACGTAGTTGCTGAGCGCGAAGGCGCAGAAGCCGGACTGGAAGGCCACGTGGATGAGGACGAGGCCGAGCGCGGAGTCGTACAGCTTGCCGCTGGCGGGACCTTCTTCTTGGCAGGCGGGGGCCCCGGAGGCGACACGGCGGCCGCCTCCGGGCCCTTCGGGGAGGCGTCGGTGGTCATGCGGAGGCGAAGATCGTCTTCTTCTGGCGTTCGATCGAGGACAGCAGGCTGTCGACGCACGGCGATGTCCGGCTGCGTTCACCCTGACCATGCAGGCCAGGTCGCAACGCATACCTTTGTCCTTGTCCGCGGTGGTGGTTGTGGTGGAAGCAGGGTGTGTGATGGCTGAGCGGGAACCGCGCGGTGTCGTCGACGGTGCCTTCCGGGTGCTGCGGGCTCTTCCCGAGGCCGGCCGGAAGCATCAGGTGGCGCGTCTCGCACAGTTGACCGGGCTGCCTCGTCCGACGGTGCACCGGCTGCTCGGCCAGCTACGCCAATCCGGCGCGGTGGAGTGGACTGACGGCCACTGGGCCCTGTCGGCGTCGCTGCTGGATCTGGCGCGGCAGGTGGAGCCGTTGGCCGGTCTACGGGAGACCGCTTCGAAGGTCATCCAGCGTCTGCGGGAACAGACGGGCGCCGCGGTGTCCCTGGTCGTACCGTCGGAGGGCTCGTTCGTCGCGCTGGAGATGGTCCCGGGCCGGGACGCGCTGCCGATCGACGCGCGCAGCGGTGCGCAGATGCCCGCCTCGACGGCCGCCGCGATGGTCCTGGCCCCCAGCGCGATGCCTGCGGCGCGGCGGCGGCCGTTCGGCGCCGCGGTCGACGACCAGGACGTGTTCGCGGGACTGACCTGCTACGCCGTGCCGGTCGGCCTGCCCGGTGGGCGGCGGGCGTCGTTGCAGATCGCCACCGCAGCGCAGCGGCCCGCGGACAGGCTTGCGGCGCCCGTCCACCGGGCCGCCGTCGCACTGGAACGCAGGCTTTCCGCGCTGTGATCCGGCGGTTGTCCGTTCAGCGGACAACGCCTCGCCCGGGCGAGGCGCTTCCTTCATCGTGGCGGGGATCGATCCCACCGATGGAAGGACTCTCATGGCGGACCGGAAGATCGCCCTGGTCACCGGCGCTGGGCGCGGGCTCGGCCTGGGTATGGCGCGCCACCTGACGCGGTCGGGTGTCGCGGTGCTGGGCACCTATCTCACCAGTGAGCGCGCAGCTACCGAGGCCACCGAGCCGGACTTCGTCTTCTGCCGGCTCGACGTCACCCGGATCGACACGTTCCCGCAGTTCGTCACCGCCGTGCGGAGCACGCTGCGGGAGCGGTTCGGCGTGGAGACCTTCGACTACCTGGTCAACAACGCCGGCATCGGCACCTACGCGCCGTACGCGGTGACCACGCCCGACCAGTTCGACGAACTGGTCCAGATCAATCTCAAGGCGCCGTTCTTCCTCACTCAGGCGCTGCTGCCCCTGATCAACGAGGGCGGCCGCGTGCTCAATGTGTCGACCGCTCTGACCCGGGGCGTCGTACCCGGGATGTCCGCCTATGCCGCCACCAAAGGCGCGATCGAGGTCCTGACCCGCTACCAGGCCGTCGAACTCGCCGAGCGGTCCATCCGGGTCAACACCCTCATGGGCGGCGCGGTCGTGACCGACTTCGGCGGAGGCATCATGCGCTCGCCCGACGTGCAGAAGCTCGCCGCCCAGACCATAGCCCAGGGACGGATCGCCACGACCGACGACATCACCGCGGTGGTCCCCGCCATCCTCTCCGATGCCTTCCAGTGGGCGACCGGCGCGATCATCGACGTGTCCGGCGGCCAGAGCCTCTGACCCGGCGCGTACCCCCCCGCGTGCACGATCAGGGTGATGGCGAGGAACTTCATGACGCCGCGCGCTCGTCGCGTACGTCGTCGGGGTGGGCCAGGCCGAGGTGGTCGCGCAGGGTCGGTCCCTCGTACTCCGTGCGGTACACGCCCTGTTCCTGGAGGAGGGGGACGACCTGGTCGGTGAAGGTGTCGAGGCCGGTGGGGGTGATGTGCGGGGCGAGGATGAAGCCGTCGGCGGCGTCGGCCTGGACGTAGTCGTTGATGGTCTTCGCGATGGTGGCCGGGGAGCCGACGAAGCTCTGGCGGTTGCCGGTCTCGATGACCAGGTCACGGATGGACCATTTGTTGGCGGCGGCGAGTTCCCGCCATTCGCGGGCGGTGGCCAGGGGGTCGCGGTACATCCGGACCTGGGCGCGGCCCCGGGCGATGGTGTGTTCGCCGAGGTCGGGGTCGATGTCGGGGAGGGGACCGTCCGGGTCGTAGGCGGACAGGTCCCGGTTCCAGACGAACTCCAGGTGCTTGAGGGCGGTGGCCCCGCTGACCTGCTGGCGGCGCACCTCGTGGGCGTGTTCCTCGGCCTCGGCGTCGGTGTCGCCGAGGACGAAGGTCGCGGCGGGCAGGATCTTCAGCTGGTCGTGGCGGCGGCCGTACGCGGCGAGGCGCTTCTTGACGTCCGTGTAGAAGGCCTGGCCCTCCTTGAGGGTGGCGTAGCGGCTGAAGATGGCGTCGGCGCTGGACGCGGCGAACTCGCGGCCCTCGTCGGAGTCACCGGCCTGGAAGATCACCGGGCGGCCCTGCGGGGAGCGCGGGACGTTGAAGTGCCCGTGGATGTCGAAATGCTGTCCGGTGTGGACGAAGGCGCCGGCCTTCGCGTCGCGCAGAAAGGTGCCGCTCGCCTGGTCGGCGAGGATCTCGTCGCCCTGCCAGGAGTCGAAGAGTTCGTTGGCGGTGGTCAGGAACTCCTGCGCGCGGGAGTAGCGCTCGTTCTGCGGGAGGAAGCCGCCGCGGCGGAAGTTCTCACCGGTGAAGGCGTCCCAGGAGGTGACGACGTTCCAGGCGGCGCGTCCGCCGGAGAGGTGGTCGAGGCTGGCGAACTGGCGGGCCACCTCGTAGGGCTCGTTGAAGGTGGAGTTGATGGTGCCGGTCAGACCGAGGTGTTCGGTGACGGCGGCGAGCGCGGCGAGGATCGTGAAGGTGTCGGGGCGGCCGACCACGTCCAAGTCATAGATTTTTCCGCCCTGTTCGCGCAACCGCAGCCCTTCCGCGAGGAACAGGAAGTCGAACTTGGCGCGTTCGGCGGTCCGCGCGAAGTGGGCGAACGAGCTGAACTCGATGTGGCTGCCGGCCTGGGGGTCGCTCCACACCGTGGTGTTGTTGACGCCCGGGAAGTGGGCGGCCAGATGGATCTGCTTCAGCGGCTTGCTCATGGGGAGGCGGTCCTTCCGGCTCACGCGGTGGGGGTGGCTGCGGCGGTGGTGGCGGCAGGGGTGGCAGTGGGGGTGGCGGCAGCGGTGGGGGCGGTGGCGTAACGGTTGGCGGGGCGGGTGAGGCCCAGCAGGCCGCGCAGGGTGTCCGCCTCGTAGGCACGCCGGAAGGCGCCGCGCCGCTGGAGTTCGGGAACCAGGCCCCGGGTGATCGCCGGCAGGTCGTGCCCGGCGACGGCGGGCCGCAGCCGGAACCCGGACAGCCCCGCCTGCCCGAACTCCTGCAGCAGGTCGGCGAGTTGGGCGGGAGTGCCGGTGAAGATCCGGGCGTCGCTGGTGTACGGCTCTCCCGCGAGGGCGTCCAGGCGCTCTCGGCGGGCCGCGGCCTCGGCGGGATCGTCGTCGAGGAAGACCACCAGGTCGCCGAAGACGTGCACGGTTTCGTCGGCGCGGCCGGCCGCCTCCTGCTCGGCGCGGATCTCGGCGACGATCGCACGGGCCTGGCCGGCGTCGTGCGGGGTGACATAGCCGACGTCGGCCTGGCGAGCCACCAGCCGGTACGGGACGCTCTGGTGGGCCAGGGCAGTCACGAGCGGCTGGCCCTGCGGCGGGCGAGGCGTGATCGAGGGACCCTTGACACTGAAGTGCCTGCCCTCGAAGTCGATGTAGTGCAGCTTGTCCCGGTCGACGAAACGGCCGGTGGCGACATCCCGGATCTCGGCGTCGTCCTCCCAGCTGTCCCAGAGGCGGCGCACCACCTCGACGTAATCGGCGGCCTCGTCGAAGAGGTGGGTGAGCTGTTCCTGTCCGGCCGACGTCCGGAGCGACTCCAGGCTCAGCGGCGGGAACGTGCGGCGGCCGAAGTGCGCGGCCTCGTGCGGGCGGGGGGTGATCTGTACGCGCAGGCCGGCACGTCCGGAGCTCACATAGTCGAGGGTGGCGATCGCCTTGGAGATGTGGAACGGCTCCGTGTGGGTGGCCACCACCGTCGGCACCACACCTATGTGGCGGGTCAGCGGGGCGACCCGCGCGGCGATGAGGACGGCGTCCAGGCGTCCGCGGACCTGGTCGGCGCGTCCGTCCAACTCGCCGTAGTGCGAGGACTGCAGGCCGAGCGCGTCCTCGATGGTCACGAAGTCGAACAGACCGCGCTCGGCCTCGGCGACGAGGTCGGCCCAGTAGGCGGCAGTGAGCAGTTCTCGGGGGCGGGCGACGGGCTCGCGCCAGGCGGCCGGGTGCCAGCCGGCGCCGTCGAGGGCGACGGCGAGGTGCAGCGGGGAGGGTGAGGAGGACACGGGAGTGGGGCCTTCCTGATCAGTCGTGTACGAGATCAGTCATGTACGAGAGAGCCGACCCTCGTGGGGAGGGTGCGGCCGCGGGGACACACCGTCAGGAGCAACAGAGCGCGGCGGCCACGCGCAGCAGGTCGATGTGCGGCCGGGAGTACAGGTGCAGGTGACGGGGCGGGGCGGGTTGCACGGCGCGGTGGCGGGACACGGGACGCATGTGCCTCACCTCCGCCCTTCCGGCCCGGCGACCCCGGGGTCCTTGTCGGCCACGCGCTCGCGGGCCCCGAAGGGGCGCCACTCACTCGTCAGCAAGCTCAACAGCACGGCTATTTCTTTTCTTCCAGCCGGCCGGCTTCGTGTTCGTCCCGGACGTGCGTTTCCGGCTGCCCGCCCGGCGTGCGCACCAGCACGAACCGCGAACGGCGGCGCAGGGTGAACCCGATCGACTCGTAGAGCCGGATCGCGTCGGTGTTGCTCGCGGACGCGTGGAGGAAGGGGGTGTCGCCGCGTTCCCTGATGCCCGCGGCGACCGCGCGGACCAGCCGGGTGGCCAGACCGCGCCCGCGGTGGTCCGGGTGGGTGCAGACGGCGCTGATCTCGGTCCAGCCCGGTGGGCGGAGGCGTTCGCCGGCCAGGGCGATCAGCCGCCCGCGGTCCCGGATGCCGAGGTAGGTGCCGAGCTCGACGGTACGGGGCAGGAAGGGGCCCGGCCGGGTGAGGGCGATCAGGCCGAGGATCTCGGGTACGTCGGTGGGTCCGAGCCGTACCGCTTCGGGTGCGGGTTCGGCGTACAGCGCGGTGTCGACCATCTGGACGCCCTCGCCGCTCTGCTCGGTCTCCCAGCCGCCGGGCACGGTCTGGACCGCGGTGACCGGGGTGACGGTGCCGGGCCCCACCAGCGCGGCCAGGTCGTCCCAGGCGCGGGGATCGGCGGGGTCTTCCAGGGCGGTGAACGGGGAGACGTCCGTCGGGTAGCGGGCGGCCCGGCCGACGCGCTCGGCGAGATGAGCGTGCGGGCCCGTCAGCGCCGCCCAGGCGGCATTGTCCAGGATGTGCGGTTCCGTCGGGCTCGGGGACGGGGCGTGGTGGACGCTGAGGGACATGGCGGTGCGGACTCTCCGTATCTGGAACACGGCGGGGCGGGGGCCGGGACTTCGCCGCGTGTCACGGCGGGGCAGGGACCGGGACTCCCCCACGTTTCACAGCGGGCGGGGCCGGGACTCCCCCACGTTTCACAGCGGGCGGGGCCCGGGACTCCCCCACGTTTCAAGCGGCGGAGTCCCCGGGGTGGGCGACGGATCAGGAGTTGTCGAGCGGCAGCCCGGGCGGGTTGACCTGGGAGGTTTTGACGGCCTCGTTGGAGAGGTTCCAGGCGGCGAGCCACTTGGCGTACTGGCCGTCCTCGATCAGGTGGTTGATCGCGTCCGCGACCGGTTTGGCCAGCCCGCTGTCCTTCTTCGCGGTGGCCGCGATGAGGCCCTGGAGCGTGTCACCCGCACCGGAGAACTTGCCCGCGTTGCGCGTCGGGTTGGGCGTCTTGGCAACCTGGGTGATGTGGTACGAGATACCGGGGTTGGGACCGAAGTAGGCTTCGATCCTCCCGCTGGACAGCGCCAGGTAGACGCTGTTGTTGTCCTGGAAGTACTTGACGGTGAGCTTCTTGCCCTCCTTCGCCAGCTTCGCCTTCCACTCCAGCAGGATCTTCTCCTGGTTGGTGCCGGCGCCCACCGCGACAGTCTTGCCGGCCAGGTTCCTGTAGTCGCCGGCGAAGTTCCAGGTGCTCTTCTCCGGCACCTCGAAGGCGAGGTTGTCCTGCCGGTAGGAGGCGAACTCGTACTTCTTCTTGCGCTCCTCGGTGTCAGTGACGTTCGAGAACGCCACGTCGACCTTGCCGCTGTCGATCCCGACGAACAGGTTCTCCCACGTCGAGTTCTTCACCTCCGGCTTCAGCCCGAGAACCGCGGCGACCAGTCTGCCGAGGTCGGGTTCGGCACCGGTGAGGGTCTTCTGGTCCTGGCCCACATACGCCAGCGGCGGGAACCCGGCGGGCAGCGCGCCGACACCGAGCACCAACCGGCCGCTCTTGGCGACCTCCTGGGGCAACTCGGCGCTGATCGACTTCACTTCGGGAACCTTCAGCTCGGTCTCCTTGGCGGCACCGTTGGAGAGTGCGCCGACGGTGACCGTCCCGGCCGGCGCACTGCCGGTCCTGGTCGCGGCTTCGCTGTCGCCCCCGCACGCGGCGAGTCCTGCGGCGAGCGAGGCGACGGCTGCGGACGCGGTGACACCGCGGAGGAATCTGCTGCGGAGGCTGAGGGTACGCATGGGTGTCCTTGTCGGTTGTGCGGTGCGGGTGTGTGGGCGGTCCCGGCGGGCCCCGGGCTTGGCGAGGAGCGCTCGGAGTCGTTCCGCGGAGGGCGCGGCGGGGTCAGAGGACCTTGCTCAGGAAGTCCCTGGTCCGCTCCTGTTTCGGGTGGTCCAGCACCTCGGCGGGCGGGCCCTGTTCGACGATCCGGCCGCCGTCCATGAAGACCACCTGGTCGGCGATCTCACGGGCGAAACCGACCTCGTGGGTGACGATGACAAGGGTGGTGCCGCTGCCGGCCAGGTCCTTGATGACGGCGAGCACCTCGCCGACCAGTTCGGGGTCGAGGGCGGACGTCGGCTCGTCGAAGAGGATGACGCCGGGTCGTAGGGCGAGGGCACGGGCGATGGCCACGCGCTGCTGTTGGCCCCCGGACAACTGCCGGGGGTAGGCGGTGGTCTTGTCGCCGAGTCCTACGCGGGCGAGCAGGTCCCGTGCCGACTCCTGGGCCTCGGGCTTGGTCAGCCTGCCGGTCGCCACCGGAGCCGCCGCCACGTTGTCCAGCACGGTCAGGTGCGGGAAGAGGTTGAAGTTCTGGAACACGAAGCCGATCCGCGCGCGCTGGGCCAGGATGACCCGCTCGCTCAACTCCTTGAGACGCTCGCCGTGCCTGCGTACGCCGATCAGCTCGCCGTTCAGGCTGACATGGCCGATCTCGGGCTTCTCCAGGTGGTTGATCACCCTGAGGAGCGTGGACTTGCCGGAGCCGGACGGCCCGAGGACGACCGTGACCTCTCCGGGCCGCACGGTCAACTCCACACCGTCCAGGACGTGATGAGCGCCGTACCACTTGTGCACGTCGTGCACCTCGACCGCGGCGGGACGTATCTCGTGCGTCGCGCTGGTCTCCGCCACCGATACCGACTGTGTCCTCCCGGCCGTCACTTTGGTGTCGGCCTGTGTCGTCCCGGCATGTGTCGTCTCCGCATGTGTCGTCCCGGCCGTCTGTGGCGTCTCAGTCGCCTTGGCGGTCATATCGCCGTCTCCCTCCGGACTCGGGCCCGCACGTCGCCGAAGCCGGTCCGCAGCTTCTGCAGTGGGGTCGGCGACGGGATGCGGAGTGCGCCCCGCGAGTAGTACCGCTCGACGTAGAACTGGACGACGGACACCAGGCTGGTGAGGATCAGGTACCAGATGGTGGCGACCAGCAGCAGTGGCACGATGTCGCCGGGGTAGGTGCTGCCCATGCTCTGCACGGAGCCGAACAGGTCGAGCAGGGACACGTAGAAGACCAGTGAGGTGCCCTTGATCAGGCCGATCAGCTGGTTGACGTAGTTCGGCGTGATGGAGCGCAGCGCCTGCGGGAAGACGATCCTCGCGAACTGGTACCGCTTCGGCAGGCCGAGGGCGGCGGCCGCCTCGTGCTGGCCCTGGTCGACGGAGAGGATGCCGCCGCGGACCACTTCCGCCGCGTACGCCGCCTCGTTGAGGCTCAGTCCGACCACTGCGACGACCATGTCGGTGGCGAGACGGGACTCATCGAAGGTGAAGAAGGCGGGACCGAAGGGGACACCGAGGCTCAGCGTCTTGTACAGCGCGCTGAAGTTGTAGAGGAAGAGCAGGACGACGATGAGCGGCACCGAGCGGAACAGCCAGATGTAGATCCAGCTCACCGCCCGCAGTACGGGGCTCCTGGAGAGTCGGGCCAGGGCGAGCAGAATGCCGCCCAGCAGGCCCAACACGGCGCTGTACAGCGCTACTTCGAGGGTGACGAGCAAGCCGTCGAGGATCGTCGGGCGCAGGAACCAGTACTGGAACCGGTCCCACTGGAAGAAGGGGTTGGTCGCCAGCCCGTGGGTGATCTGAGCGACCAGCACGAGCACGACGACGGTGATGATCCAGCGGCCGGGATGCCGGAGCGGAAGGACTCGCTGCGCCACCAGGGGCTTCGGCGCGGCGGGGAGGTCGGGGCGGGGGATCGCCTCGGCGGGCGGTGCTGATCCGGAGGACACAGCGATGCCGGGAGATTCACTCATGGAGGGCTCCAGCGGTTTGGGACACCCGAAGCTGCGGGAGGCGGCAGCACCGCGCCACGCGGGAACGGCGTCGGCACGAGTCGACGCACGGTTAGCCGCGGAACGAGGGCTGGGCGGGGAGCGGGGACACCGCGACAGCGGTGGTCGTCAGAGACTCAGAAAGCCGTCAGCCTTGGCAGAGGGCGCTGCAAGCGACCGTACACAGTGCGCTGTTGACACGCAGCAGGTCGACAGAGCGGTCCGCGCACAGCAGGACGCGGCCGAGGCGCCGCCCTGCGGCCGTCCCGTCAGCTGCGTGCATCGCTGTCACCATCGTCTCTTCGGCCCTGGAACATCTCGGTCTGCGTCGCACGTTAGGCATGTCCCGAAAATGATGTCAACGCACGTGACCACCAGGTGAGACCGGACGCTCGGACCTTCATGACGGCGTCACAAAGCGCGCCGAAACCGACGTGGACGGTCGCGTTGTCAGCGCCCACGGCGGGGGGCGCCCCCCTCATGCCGCCCCGGCCCGACGCGTGCGCACGGGGCCGCGGGGAGCCACAGCTCACACCCCCGGCTGGGCAGTTGCCGTAGCGCTGTTTCGTCGCGACCAACAGGTCGGTGAGTGTCGTGAGGACGACCGGCCAGTCCAATGCGGGGTGCCGTTAACGAGCGGCGAACAAGGTGCCAAGTAACCCGCCAGTAGTTTTTGGATCGGCCCCGGGGCAATCGAACCGTGGTTCGCCGAGATTGATCACAGTCCCGCTGTAGGTGCCCAGAGGGTGTTGACGCGGTTCTCGTACTCGCGGCGGGCCTTGCGCTGTGCCGGGATCGCCGGGGCGCCCTGGGTGCCGTCGAGGGGCTGGCAGTGAGCGAGGAGTGCGCGGTGGACCGAGGGCACGGCGCTCACGCGCAGCGTGTAGCCCTGACCGCGCCGTACGGTCACGCCCTGGTCGAGCGTGGCGCGCTCGGCGGGCTCCAGGTCGGCCGCGCGGAGGAAGTCCGCGACCTTGCCCGGCATGTCGAGGACGACCAGCAGCTCCGGGGCCGGGGCGCCCAGGTCGACGGCGGTGTGCTCGGGCAGGAGGTCGGCGACGGCAGTACGGATGGCTCCGCGGCTGACGTCGTGGACGCGGGCGAGGCTGGCGATGGACTGTCCGTCCAAGTACGCGGTGCGCACGGCGTCGGTCTTCTCTGCTGGGATGGCCGGGCGGCGTCCGCCCTTGTTGCCCTTGGCCTCGGCGGCCCGCAGCCCGTCGTACGTCAGCTCCCGCTGGAGGTCGCGCTGGAGTTCGCCGGCGGCCGCGAGGGTCTGCACCATGAACTTCACCGTGGACAGCAGCTCGCCAGTGCGCGGGTGGCGGGCGGTGAGGTCCATCGCGGAGAACGCGCCGTCGTGGATACGCAGGGCGAGACGGCCCTTGTGCAGGACGTCGAGCACATCGAGGATGTGCCCGGTGCCGCGCACCAGGCGGAACATTTCCGAGATGTGCACGGTGTCGCCCGGCCGCGCGTACGCCAGCAGCTCGCCGAACTTCGGGCGCTCAAGCGGGTGGAGGCGGCTGGAAGTGCCGGCCTCCTCCTCGAACGGGATCGGGTTCTCGATCCCGGCCTCGTCCAGGACGAGGTTCTGCCGGGCGGTCGACTGCTGGTCGGTCGAGACCCGCTTGTAGACCAGGTTTGCCACCGCGGAGCCCCTTCCGTACGGAGGATCGGACCCTATCTGTCGTCAAACCCTGTCAGCAATCACCATCGGATCTGATGGGATTCGAGCCGCCGCGAACCTCTGGATTGCACGGGTTCATTGGACGTCCGTCGCGCCTGTCGTCATTCGATCGTTTGCCGACACTCAGGCGGTGGTTACGGCGACCACGTCGACGGCGTGGCGGCGGTGTGCTGCGAAGAGGTCGAGGGCGGTGCTGGTGTCCCGGGCGCGCAGCGCGGTGACGAGTCCGTGGTGCTCGCGCGGGATGCAGTCGAGGTAGCCGGCAGTGCTGCGGCCGATCCGGGTCAGCAGGAACAGGTGGACCTGGCACCGTATGCCGTCCCAGGCGTCGGCGAGGCGCTGGTGTCCTGCGGCGGCGAACACCGCGTCGTGGAAGGCGATGTCCAGGCGCACCATTTCGTGTGCGTCGCCGGCTCGCTCCATCATGTCGGCCGTCTTCGCGATGGACGCGAGATCCTCGTCCGAGGCGTGGGCGATCACCTGCCGTACGGCGAGGTCCTCCAGTGCGCCGCGCAGGCTGTCGAGCTCAGCCACGTCCTCGGCGGACAGCGTCGTCACCGTCGTGCCCCGGTGCCACGCACAGTGCACCAGGCCCTCGCGCTCCAGCAGCCGCAGCGCCTCGCGCACCGGGCCGCGGCTGACATCCATCTCGCCGGACAGCTCCACCTCGCGCAGCTGCTCGCCCGGGGCGTAGGCCCCGTTGAAGATGGCCTCGCGGATACGGTCCGCAACCTCGTCAGCCAGACCCCGGCGGCGAGCCGGGGCCACCTTGCCCTGATCACTCATGCCCGAATTGCACCTCCTCCACCAATGGCCTAATGTTAACATTCAGACGTTGTCGTGATGTCAACATTAGGACAAGTTGAGCAGGATCGCCCACGGGCCACTCCGCTCCCCGGCAGGAAGGCAGTGCCATGACCGTTCTCGACTCCCCGATCCCCCGCTTCCACCTGGCCGTGCCGGTCGACGACCTGGCTGCCGCGCGCCGCTTCTACGGCGACGTCCTGGGCCTGGAGCAGGGCCGCAGTGCGGACACGTGGGTGGACTGGAATCTGCACGGCCACCAGTTCGTCACGCACCTCGCGCCGGAGCGCGCGCAGCGCATACACAATCCGGTCGACGGCCACGACGTACCCGTGCCGCACTTCGGTCTGGTCCTGACGATCCCGGCCTTCCAGCAGCTTGCCGAGCGGCTGCGGGCGGCGGGCACCGAGTTCGTCATCGAGCCGTACGTGCGCTTCGCGGGCCAGAAGGGCGAGCAGTGGACGATGTTCCTCCTCGACCCGGCCGGCAACGCGCTGGAGTTCAAGGCGTTCGCCGACGACTCCCAGGTGTTCGCCGTCTGACCGGCGGCCGACACCACCCACCCCCACACGCGAAAGACGGGACGAGTTCATGAAGGTGTTCCAGATCGGCGCCGCCGGAGGAGTCGGCCGCCGCCTCACTCAACTCCTCACCCAACGCCGTGACCTCGTGACCGGCATGCACCGCCGGCCCGCTCAGGGCGAGACCGTACAGGCGGCCGGCGGGACTCCGGTGGTCGGTGATCTCATCGCCGACTCGGTCGACGACCTGGCCGGCAGGATGCGCGGCCATGACGCCGTGGTCTTCTCGGCCGGCGCACACGGCACCGGTCAGGACAAGACGACCCTCATCGACGGCCGCGGCCTTCAAAAGGCCGCCGACGCGGCCGCGCTCGCCGGGGTGGCGCGGTTCGTCCTCGTCTCGGTGTTCCCCGACGCGCTGCGCGACGGGACACGTAGTGAGGGCTTCGAGCACTACATCAAGGTCAAGAAGACCGCCGACGTCTATCTGACACGCACCAACCTGAACTGGCTGATCGTCCGTCCCGGAACCCTTCTGGACACCCCCGGCACCGGCCACGTCACCGCCGGTCCTGCCGTCGAGTACGGCGACGTGCACCGCGACGACGTCGCCGCGTTCCTCGACGCCGCCCTGCACGCTCCGGCCCTCAGCCGCGTGATCGTCGAGCTCACCTCCGGTGACACCCCTGTCGCGGACGCCGTCACCCGCCTCACGGCCGCCTGAGCTCACACCCGCATCTCAACCACAGCACCATCAGCAAGGAGAAGCACCATGACCGCCATCGATTCCTACAGCCACGACGTCTCCGGCGAGAAGGAGTTCGGGTTCGCCCAGGCCATCAAGGTCGGCGACACGATCTACGTCTCCGGACAGCTCTCGCACGACGAGCAGGGCAACTTCCTCTACCCGGGCGACTTCGACGCCCAGCTGAAGCAGTCCTACGCCAACTTCGAGAAGGTGCTCGCCCACTACGGCGCCACCCGCAACCAGGTCGTCTCCGAGACCCAGTTCATCGTGGACCTGCCGAAGTACAACATGGCGATGGCCGCGGCGAACCTGGCCTACTTCGGCGACCACCGCCCCACCAGCTCCACCATCGGCGTCGCCTCGCTGTTCTTCCCGGGCCAGCTCATCGAGGTCAACTTCGTCCTCGACACCCGCCTGCCGGCCTGATCGTGAAGGTCGTGATCGCCGGAGGGCACGGCAAGATCGCCCTTCTCCTGGAACAGCTCCTGTTCCGGCGCGGCGGTGCGGTCACCGGCCTCATCCGCAACCCGGCCCAGGCCGAGGCGCTGGAGAAGGCCGGGGCCCAGGCCCGGCTCGTGGATCTGGAGAAGGCCACCAGTGACGAGGTCGCCCGGCATCTGACGGGTGCCGACGCGGTGGTGTTCGCCGCCGGAGCGGGCCCCGGGAGTTCGGTGGGCCGTAAGGACAGCGTGGACCGCGGCGCGGCGATCCTGCTGGCGGACGCCACCGAGAGCGCCGGTGTCGGACGCTACCTGCTGCTCTCCGCCATGGGCGCCGATCTGCGGGCCGTCGACGACACCAGCCTCGGCCCGGTCTTCCGCACCTATCTGCGGGCCAAGATCGCGGCCGAGAGCGCCGTCCGGTCCCGGACCGCGCTCCAGGCGACGATCGTCCGCCCCGGCTTGCTCGACGACACCCCCGGCACCGGCCGGGTCACGCTCGCCGAGCGGACCGGCCCGGGCCCCATCTCCCGGGCCGATGTCGCCGCCGTCCTGCTGGCACTGCTCGACGAATCGCGGCTGACCGGCCGGACCGTCGAGGTCATCGGCGGCAGCACTCCCATCGCGGACGCCGTGGCAGCCCACGCCGCCCACTGACCCGCCCACTCCGCGTCTCCCCTCATCTCCCCCTCGACGGCGTTGTCCCGGCCGGCGATGCCCCACCTGAAAGAGAAACACCGTGAGCACTCTGTTCACCCCCCTCAAGCTGCGCTCCCTCCAGATACCCAACCGGGTGTGGATGTCGCCGATGTGCATGTACTCCGCCGCCCCCACCGGCCCGGAGACCGGCGCGCCGACCGACTTCCACCTCACCCACCTGGCCTCGCGCGCCGCCGGTGGCGCGGGCCTGGTCATGGCCGAGGCCACCGGGGTCCGCCCCGACGGACGGATCAGCCCCTGGGACCTGGGCCTGTGGAACGACCGTCAGCAGGAGGCGTTCGCCAGGATCACCCAGGCCATCAAGGCGTACGGCGCCGTCCCGGCCATCCAGCTCGCCCACGCCGGCCGCAAGGCGTCGGTGGACAAGCCCTGGCTGTCCGACCGGTACTTGTCAGAGGCCGAGGGCGGCTGGCAGACCGTGGCGCCCAGCCCGGAGCCCTACCAGGGCCTGCCCGTCCCGCACGAACTGACCGTCGATGAGATCCAGCAGCTGGTCCGTGACTTCGCCGCCTCGGCCAAGCGCGCCCTGGCCGCCGGCTTCCAGGTCGCCGAGGTGCACGGCGCCCACGGCTACCTCATCAACTCCTTCCTCTCCCCGGTCTCCAACCACCGCACCGACGCTTATGGCGGCAGCTTCGAGAACCGGATCCGCTTCGCCCTGGAGGTCGTCGACGCGGTGCGCGCCGTGTGGCCCGCCGAGCTGCCGGTCTTCTTCCGTACCTCGGCTACCGACTGGCTGACGGAGAACCCCGAGGACGAGCGCGAGGGCTGGACCGGGGAGGACACTGTTCGCCTCGCCAAGGAACTGACGGCCCATGGCGTCGATCTTCTCGACGTGTCCACCGGCGGCATGGTCCGCGACGCCAAGATCGTCGCGGGTCCCAACTACCAGGTGCCCTTCGCCGCCCAGGCCCGCGAGGCCGCCGGCATCCCCACCGCCGCCATCGGCCTCATCCTCGAGCCCGCCCAGGCCGAGGAGATCGTCGCCACCGGCCAGGCCGACGCCGTGATGCTCGGCCGTCAGCTGCTGCGCGAGCCCTCCTGGGCCCACCGCGCAGCCGCGGAGCTCGGCGAGGAGCCGCGCTGGCCCGAGCAGTACGGCTACGCCGTCGTGCGTCGCAGCAAGAGCAAGAAGGGCTGAGCGCCGTGCGGGCCCCGGGCCCGCGCAGCTCCGGTCACCAACGGGCGGGTGCTGCCTCCCACCCCGGACCCGCACTGCCGCCGCCACCTTTCACCCTCAGGAAACCCTCATGAACTACATCGAAGACAAGGTCGTCGTCATCACCGGCGCCTCCTCCGGCATCGGTGCCGTCTCTGCCCAGGCACTCGCCGCCCGCGGCGCCAAGGTCGTCGCCGCCGCACGCGACCAGGCCGGCCTGGAGCAGGTGGTCGCCGACATCCACCAGGCCGGCGGCACCGCCGCGGCCAAGACCACCGATGTCACGGACATCGACTCCGTTCAGGCCTTGGCTGATTTCGCGGTCGAGACGTACGGGACCATCGACATCCTCGTGAACAACGCGGGCCTGATGCTGTTCTCGTACTGGAAGGACCGGGCGCTGGACGACTGGAACCGGATGATCGACGTGAACATCCGGGGCTATCTCAACGCCACCCACGCGGTTCTGCCGGTGATGCTGGCCAACGGCTCGGGTCACATCCTCAACATGGACTCGGTGGCCGGCCACCAGGTCGGTGACGGTGCGGGTGTGTACAGCGCGACGAAATTCTTCGTGCAGGCGGTCACCGAGTCGATGCGCAAGGAGCTGGGTGTCCGTGAGGGCATCAAGGCGTCCACGATCAGCCCGGGGGTGATCGACACGGGCTGGGCGGACAAGGTCACGGATCCGGTCGGCCGCAAGGCTGCCCAGGAGCTGAACGCCGTCGCCATCACGCCCGCCAGCATCGCGGATGCCGTGGTCTACGCCCTCGACCAGCCGGCCGATGTCACCGTCAATGACCTGGTCATTTCCCCGACCCGCCAGAACTGGTAACTCACGCAGGGGAGACGAGCTGATGCCCGCCTCCCCTCAGTCCCCCAGGAGAAGTCATGGCTGAGGCCTACTGGAGTTCCGTGTTCACCAGCTCCGCAGATGACATATGGGCTGTCGTACGACGGTTCAACGGGCCGCCCGACTGGCACCCGGCCATCCAGGACAGTGCCATCGTCGAAGGCGAGAGCAAGTTCACGCCCGGCGCGATCCGCGTCCTGACCGGCACGGACGGCAACACCTACCGGGAACAACTTGTGGCCCCGGCCGACGCCCGACGGACCTTGACCCACGAGAATGTCGACGCGCCGCTGCCGGTCAGCGGATACCGCTCGGCCCTCCATGTCCAGGCCGTCGCCGACACCGGCGGCACCTTTCTTACGGCGTGGTGTACGGCTGTAAGGCGTGCTGGCGTCCCGCGACCACGCGGCTGCCCGAGGCCGTGTTCCGCGGGATAGGTAGGTTTGGGTCACCGTCTAAGGAGATGCACGATGCCCGAGCGCCGCAGAGTCCTGTTCGTGACCGACCTCGCCTACCTGGCCCGGGGGCGACGCTACTGCGACGAGGACATCTTCCTGACCTCCCGACTGCGCGACGGCTTCGACATCGCCCTGTGCCACCCGCTGGATGCCGCCGCCCTGATGGACGCCTTCGACGTGGTCGTGGTCCGCAACAGCGGGCCCGTGCTGCACTACCAGAAGGAGTACGACGCCTTCCGGGAGCAGGCCATGGTCCGTGGCATCCGGGTCTACAACCCGCTGTCCGGCCGCGGCGACATGGCCGGCAAGCAGTACCTGCTGGACCTGACCGCCGCCGGATACCCGGTCATTCCCACCATCGACCGGCCCGAGGACCTGCACCTGCTGCCCGAGGCAGGCCAGTACGCGGTCAAACCGAAAGCGGGCGCGGACTCCATCGGCCTGACCTTCGTGCCCCGAGAGCAGCTGAGCGACCTGGCCTACGGCGACATCCTGGTCCAGCCGCGCATCGACTTCCGCTACGAGGTGTCCTTCTACTACGTCGACGACGCCTTCCAGTACGCCCTTCACGCCCCCGACCCCGAGCGGCGCTGGGTCCTTGAGCCCTACGAGCCCACCGACGCCGACCTGGCCTTCGCCCGGCCCTTCATCGACTGGAACACCCTCGACCACGGCATCCAGCGCGTGGATGCCTGCCGCACCCAGGAAGGCGAGCTACTCCTCGTAGAGCTGGAGGACCTCAACCCGTACCTGTCCCTGGACCTGGTCTCCGACCGGACCCGTGACGCGTTCGTGGCGAGCATGACGGCATCCCTCCACCGGTTCCTGGACTCCCAGCCCCGCAACTGAGGCGGCATACGGGCCCTGAAGAGTGCTTCGCTCAAGGTTCGATGTCATAGAAGTGCCTGGGCTGGAACGCAGAGCTCCAAGGGCCCGAAGACCACGCCGAACAGCGCACGGGTCCCGGCACAGGGCGGCGCTGGTCATCGGCCGAGCCGGGTCGTTCTGACCCAGGGATCCGACACGCACGAGGCTGCACCGGACACGCCCTCCCCTCACTCCCGGGAGCCCGGACTCCGTCGTGGAGGGGCTCCTTTGCCTCGCGGTGATCAGGCTCTCGTGGGGGCGGTCGCGGCTCCGGGAGTCAGTCCCGGACGACGCTGCTGATCGCGGCGCGAAGGCCGTCATCGTCCGTTTCCGCGCGTGCCGGTGGGAGAGGAGACGCGCTGGCGGGGTTGAGCGAGTCGAAGAGCAGGGCCATGAAGCGCGCGCGCATGGACGGTGTGGTGCCGGGGAGCGCGAGGCCGGCGATGCCCATGACCATGAAGTGCGGAATGTCGTCCGCAGTGAGGTCGGTACGGATCTCGCCCTGCTCCTGTGCGCGCTCGAGGAGGGGGCGGAGGGACTCGGTGAAGCGCTGGAGGGCGTCCACGGCGACGTCGGCGAAGTTGGCGGCGAAGGTGACCAGTCCCCGCTCCTCGGTGATCAGGTCGAGTAGCCGGGTGGCGATGTCCAGGAGGGTCTGGCGCGGGTGGCGGGAGGCCGTGGCGTCGTTGATCAGTGGGAGGAGGTCTGTTTCGAGGATGTCGTCGAGGACGGCCCGGACGATGGCCTCCCGGTTGGGGAAGTGCCGGTAGAGCGTGGCGATGCCCACGCCCGCCTCGGCGGCGATCTGCTCCAAAGAGCCCTCACCCGCGCCGAGGACATTGCGTCCGGCCGCGATGATGCGCTCCGCGCTGGAGCGGGCGTCAACCCTGCGGAGCCGGTGTGTGCGCGGTGCGGCGTTCGGCATCTTTGACCCTCCCGTTCTGCACCGCAGACTACTCAATCACCTGCGGGACGATAGCACTCTACCGTTTCGATAGTCCACTATCGGTTTGGTAGTACCCTCTCATTTTGTTCGGGTGCGCGTGCCCAGCAGGGTGCGCCGGAGAAGGGAGAAGGGCATGTCTGTACTGCTGTACCGGCTGGGACATTTCGCCTATGCCAGGCCCTGGTATGTGATCGCCGGCTGGCTGGCGGTGGTGTCCGCCGTGGTGGCTCTGCTCGTGGTCAACCCCGTCAAGCTGAGCAACGAGGTACGCATCGACGGCACCCCCGCCCAGGAGGTCATCGACGATCTGGCGAAGTCCCTTCCCGAGGCGTCCGGCGGGCAGGGCATGCTGGTGTTCCGCGTGCAGAACGGGACGCGGGTCGACGGCGAGGACAGCCGCGCCGCCCTCATCGCCGCGGTGGACGCGGTGTACCGCCACGACCACGTCATCGACGCGCGCAAGGTCCTCGCCGAGGAGCTGTCGAAGGGGGAGAAGAGTCCGCTGCTGCGGTCCCAGGCAGTGGTGGCCGAAGCCGCTGGGCAACCGACGGGGGGCAAGGTGCCGGCACCGCTGCTGCAGGACGGCCGACCGGTGCCCGGGGTCGTCGTCTCGGCCGACGGCTCCACCGCCCTGATGCAGTTCCAGTTCGACGAGCAGACCTATGAGCTGCCCTCCGGCACGATCGACAGCACCGTCGAGGCCGCCGAGAAGCAGGCCGCACGCGGCCACCTCGACGTCCTGCCGTCGGCGGCGATGCTGGAGATACCCGAGATCGTGGGCGTCGGTGAGATCGTCGGCGTCGTGGTGGCGGCCATCGTCCTGCTGGTCACCCTGGGGTCGGTCGTGGCGGCGGGCCTGCCCCTGGTCATCGCTCTGGTCGGCGTCACGGTGGGCGTCGGCGGCGCCTTCACTCTCTCCACCGTCTTCGAGATCCACTCGCTCACCGCCGTACTGGCCCTGATGCTGGGGCTCGCCGTCGGCATCGACTACGCCCTGTTCATCGTCAACCGGCAACGGCGGCTCATCCTGGACGCCGGCCTGGACGCGCACGAGGCGACCGGCCGCGCCATCGGTACCGCCGGCAGCGCGGTCTTCTTCGCCGGCAGCACCGTCATCATCGCCCTGGCCGGGCTGTTGGTGGTCGGTATCACCCTGCTCAGCACGATGGCCCTCGCCGCCGCGGTCACGATCGCCATCACCGTCCTGCTCGCCCTGACCCTGCTGCCGGCGCTCCTGGGCCTGGTCAAGGAGCGCATCTGCTCGGCCGGAACCCGACGCACGGCGCAGCAGCAGGCCTCCGTCGCCGCACGGACACGGGCCACCCGCTGGGGATCACGCCTGGTCCGCCACAAGTACCCCGCTCTCGCGGCGGCGTTCCTGATCCCCCTGGTTCTGGCGCTGCCAGCCCTCGACATGAGGATGGGCCTGCCGTCCGGCGCCAGCTACAACCCCGACACCGCACAGCGCCAGAGCTACGAGGCGGTCAGTGACACCTTCGGCCCCGGCCACAACGGCCCCCTCATGGTCGTCGCCCGCTCCTCCGACAGCGGGCGGCCGCTCACTCCCGCGGCCCTCACCGCGGTCGTCTCCGAGCTGAAGGACACCGAGGGCGCCACTTCGATCTCTCTGGCAGGTATGAACCCCGCCGGCACCGTGGCCGTCCTCAGCCTCGTTCCCGGCGACGGACCGAATGACGACGGCACCAAGGACCTCGTCACCTCCGTGCGGGACAAGAGCCGGGAGATCCGCGAAACCCATGGCGTCACCATCGGCATCACCGGCTTCACCGCCCTCGCGATCGACGTGTCCGACCGCCTCGGGGACGTCCTGCCCCTCTACGTGGCCACCGTTCTCGGGCTCTCGCTGATCGTCCTGCTCCTGGTCTTCCGCTCGGTCGTCGTCCCGGTGATGGCCACTGTCGGCTTCCTGCTCAGCATCGCCGCCACCTTCGGTATCACCACGGCCGTCTTTCAATGGGGCTGGCTGCAGGCGCTGTTCGGACTCGACGCGAGCGCACCTGTGGTGAGCCTGCTGCCCATCATCGTCACCGGCGTGCTCTATGGACTGGCCATGGACTACCAGATGTTCCTGGTCACCTCGATGCGCGAGGCCCGCATGCACGGCGCCGACCCGCTCGACGCGACCGTCTCCGGCTTCGCCCGGGCGAGCGCCGTCGTGATCGCCGCGGCCACGATCATGGTGTCGGTCTTCGCCGGATTCATCTTCAACGCCCAGCCCATGATCAAACAGGCGGGATTCGCGCTGGCGGCCGGCATCCTCATAGACGCGTTCGTGATCCGCATGACGTTCATCCCGGCCACCATGGCGCTCGCACGGGAGAAGGCCTGGTGGATACCCGTGTGGCTGGACCGTCTCCTGCCCGATCTGGATGTCGAAGGCGAAAAACTCGCGCAGAGGATCCCGCTTCCCCATCCTGCCGCTCCCCGGCAGCACGCGACAGCACAGAAGACCTGACCCGCCGTTGGCGAGCATGTGCCTGCCGGCAACGCCGAACCGCGGTCGCCGGCCGCGGTGCCCGTGCCATCCGCGCCGTATCGCGCACCCGCACGGGGTGCGCGGCCAGACCGCGACGCGGATGCCGTCGACTTCCATACCGCCCTTGCCTGCTGGTCGGTCTGTTCGGCGGTCTTCGCGACCCAGAGGGTGAGCATCACCCGCTCGCGGACGGTACGGGGGATCAGAGACCTCTACCTGTGGCAGTACCTGGTCACGCCCAGTGCGGCCCTCATCGCTCGGGCGTGCTGCGGAGCGGGGCCGAACCCGGCTGGAAGCTGAGACGTCGGGGTCATAAATCACTCAGAGCTTCCATGACTCGCAAAACGGAAGTGTAAAACTCGACACAATCATCGACGGAAACGCTCAGCAACGTCGTCGGCTCAGCGCACCCCACATTTCACTTCTACAGACGAGCGCCGCCCTGAGCAGGCAGTTTCCCCTGCCCCTTCCGTGAGACGGAAGAGGCATTGTGCCCCGGTGACGCACTTCCGGACGATGTCGCCATCACCCAACGACGGGAGCCGCAACGATGCCGCACACCACCGCCTTCGCCAGGAACCAGTGGTACGTCGCCGCCTACAGTCACGAGGTCGGGCGTGAGGAGTTGCTCGGCCGGACGATTCTCGGTGAGCCGCTCGTGTTCTACCGGACGGAGGAGGACGGCACGCCCGTCGTCCTGCACGACCGCTGTGTGCATCGCCGGTATCCGCTCTCCGAGAGTCGGCTCGACGGCGACCGGATCGTGTGCGGGTACCACGGGTTCACGTACGACACGACCGGTACGTGCGTGTACGTGCCGGGGCAGAAGCGCATACCGCGCACGGCCCGCGTCACCTCGTACCCGGTCGTGGAGCAGGACTCCCTGGTGTGGGTGTGGATCGGCGACCCGGCCCTCGCCGACCCGGGGACCATCCCGCGGGCGCGGCACCTGGACTCCCCCGGCTGGACGACCGTGCGCGGCATGGAGCCGATCGACGCCGACTACGGTCTCCTCGTCGACAACCTCCTCGACCTCTCCCACGAGACCTATCTGCACGGCGGGTACATCGGCACTCCCGAGGTCGCCGAGACGCCCATCACCACCGAGGTCGACGAGGGCGCCGGGATCGTGCGGGTGAGCCGGCACATGGACGACGCCGAGTGCCCGCCGTTCTACGCGAGGTCCACCGGCATCGAGGGCCGGATCACCCGCTGGCAGGACATCGAGTACCACGCGCCGTGCCTGTATCTGTTGCACAGCCGGATCGCGCCGGTCGGCGTCCTCCCGGAGGCGGACGGCAGCGACCCGAACGGCTTCCACACCGAGATCACGTACGCCATCACTCCGTCCGCCGACGGCAAGGTGTACGACTTCTGGATGGTCTCGCGGGACTGGGCGATCGAGGACGGCGAGGTCACCGAGTTCCTGCGGGGCAACAACCACACGGTGGTCATGCAGGACGTCGACGCGCTCAACCTGCTGCAGAGGACGCTCGGCACCGAACGGACCGGCTACCAGGAGCTGAGCATCAACATCGACACCGGTGGTCTGGCCGCCCGGCGTATCCTCGCCCGGCTGGTCGAGGAGGGCGACAAGCCGGTGGAGAAACTCCCGTGACCGGGCTGTCGTCGGCAGGGCCGCGCGAGATCTACCGCGTCGACTGGGTGCCGGGCACCGACGTCCTGCACGGCACCTGTCACTGCGGGGCCGAGCACGCCGCCCAGGACCCCGTCGAGATGTGGGAGTGGATGCTCGGCCACCCGGAAGGCCATCAACCGCGAGGCCATCAACCGCAAGGAATCGACTCATGAGTGTGTACGAATCCGAACTCGTCTCCGAACTCGTCGTCGAGGAGCGGGAGTTCGCCGCCGATGGAGTGCTCGCCCTGACGCTGCGCCACCCGCTGGGCGAGGAACTGCCGGCCTGGGAGCCGGGCGCCCATGTCGACGTGGTCCTCGGGCCGGACCTGGAGCGGCAGTACTCGCTGTGCGGTGATCCCGCGGACCGGACGGCCTGGCGGATCGCGGTGCTGCGGGAACCGGACGGGCGCGGCGGGTCCGCGTATGTGCACGAGCAGTTGGGACGAGGCGACAAGCTGCGGGTGCGCGGTCCGCGCAACCACTTCGCGCTGCGGCCCGCGCGGCGCTATCGCTTCATCGCGGGCGGTATCGGCATCACCCCGATCCTGCCGATGCTGGCCGCGGCCGAGGCGGCGGGCGCCGAGTGGAGCCTGCTGTACGGCGGCCGGACCCGCCGGTCCATGGCGTTCACCGAGGAGTTGAGCGGGTACGGCGACCGCGTCACGATCGCTCCCCAGGACGAGACCGGGCTGCTGGACCTCGCCTCGGTACTGGACGGCCTGCCCGAGGGCACCCTCGTCCACTGCTGCGGCCCCGGGCCGCTGCTGGACGCGGTGGAGGCCCGCTGCCCGGCCGGAGCACTGCACGTCGAGCGTTTCGCGCCGAAGGTCCAGGAGGTGGGCCAGAACACCGAGTTCGAGGTCGAGTTGGCCCGCAGCGGTCGTACGCTCAGCGTCCCCGCGGACATGTCGGTGCTCGACGCCGTGCGGGGCGCCGGCGTGGAGGTGTTGTTCTCCTGCACCGAGGGGACCTGCGGCACCTGCGAGACGGACGTGCTGGAGGGCGACCCGGACCACCGGGACTCGGTGCTCAGCGACGAGGAACGGGAGGCCGGTGAGACCATGCTCATCTGTGTGTCCCGGTGCCGGGGGAAGCGGCTCGTGTTGGACCTGTGAGGCCGTCAACTGGCGTACGAGGCAGAGAACTTCGACGCTCTCACGACGAAGCGAGCAGTCGGTGAACCGAGCCGTCGGCGAAAGGGGAGGGAAGCTGACGAGGCACCGTCGGCGACCTGAACGCCGGCGGTGCCTGTCAGGCTTCGGGGGCGGGCGCCACGCTGAGGTGGCTCGCCGTACGGCGGGGACGTACCCTCCGGCGCGCCGCGGGTGCCGGGCGGCGCACGGGGCGCAGGACCAGCGTGAGTCGGGTGTACCCCATGTCCCTCAGGGTCCGGGGCGTCTCGTCGACGATCCGGCAGTCGGTGGCGCCCCAGCGCGGGTCGGGGTGCACCAGCGGGCGGACCGCGCCGTCGTGCTCGACGGCCTGCTCACCCACCGCACGGATCCAGTGCGGCAGGCCCTGCCGGAAGGCGGCCTCCATGAGGGGGTCCTGGGCGATGTCCCCGCGGATGGACTGCAGGGCGTGGTCCTGGCCGTGCCGCTCCACGGCGGCGGCGAAGTGCGCCAGCATCGGCAGGCACCAGCGCGACTCGTGTTCCGCGAGGACCGTGCTCGCGTCAGGGTGGAACAGGACGAACCTGAGCAGGTTGTCGCCCGGCATGGCCGTCGGATGAGGGCCCACACCGCGGAAAAGTGACGCGAAAGCGGTGTTCGCGAGCACGACGTCCCAGCGGTGGTCGAGGACGACGGACGGGAAGCTGACCGCTTCCAGCAGAGTGGCGTAGTCCTGGAGATAGGCCTGAGCCTCGGGACTTTCGGGGACGGGTCGCGGTACGGACCGCTGCCCACCTGCCTGATATGCCATCGGGAGGTCACCCCTCTTGCCTATGCGGCCTTCACGCGGCGCCCTTGATCCTGCTTCCCCGATGCGAGCGGTGTCAACTATCGTGGCATTTCATGCGGGGTGACGGCTGAAATTGGCCACAGTTGTGGCGAGACCTGGATGTGAGTTCGAACAACGGGCTACTCTCCGGGAAGTTCACGGCAACCGCTCGTGAGAAGCCTGTGAGAAGCCAGTGCGAGAAGACGTAGGAGATCTGTCGGTGTCGGTCGGCTTCGAGGATCCCGGCGACGCGGCGTCGGCTGTGCTGTCGGCTGTCATCGCCCGCGTCGCCGCACTGGCCGACCGGCTCGGCGTACCGGACGCGGAGGTCTTCGACATCGCCGGTCTGTCCGTCGCCTCCGGTGTTACCGAGCCCGTGGTCAAGGCCCTGCTGACCGGCCGGCCCGCCGGTGAGCCCGATGTGCAGGCACGGTTCCTGCAGCGCCTGGACCTGCTGCGGCGCACCCGGCTCAAGACCAACGGGCGCAGGTACACCCAGCAGGAGATCGCCGACGGCGCGGGCATGTCCCGGCAGCAGGCCGGGGCGCTCATCAACGGCGACCGGCGTCCTACGATGGAGCACTGCGACGCCATCCAGCGCTTCTTCCGGGTGCACGCCGGATTCCTCACGGCCGAGGACCCCGAGGCACTCGCGGGCGCCCTCCAGCGCACCGAGCAGGAGCTCCTGCAGAAGCTCGCCGAACGCGAGGCCTCCGCGGCGCTCGACGACCCGTTGGAGCGGCTGTTGCAGGACCACGGCGTCCGCCAGATCGCCTGGCGGGCCGCGCAACTGCCCACCGACCAGCACCGTGACAAGGTCGCGGAGTGGCTGGACATGCTCCTGGAGAGCGTCAAGCGGCCCGAGTCCTGATCCGATCCGGAGGAGAGCTGTGAGCACTCGCCTCCTGTTCCACCGGCCGCGAGCAAGCGGCCGAAAGCCTTTCGCTCCAGCGTTAAGCGGCGTTCCAGCCGGGGGTTTCAGCGAGGTCCGGCCTCCGCCAAGGGGGCGGGCCTGCGGGCGGCGGGAGCGGATTGTCAGTGGTGGGCGGCACGCTGGAAGGGCAACGTACGACCACGACCCGGGGAGAGCCGTCCGATGCCCACCGCCGTACTGACCGACCGCGAACGCGCCGCCGTCCAGGCCTATCTGAGGCTGCTGCACACGGTGCGGGCCGCGTTCGACGTGGCGCCCGGCCCGCCGGACGCGACCCGACCACCCGTCGTGTCGCCCGCCGTACTCGCCGAGGCGGAACAGGCCCTGGCGCAGGCGGGGCTGACCGGCAACGAGGAGGCGTTCTTCCGGCTGTTGGCCACCTGGTGCCCACCGGAGCCGTAACCGCCTCCCGGCGTGCCGTGCTGTGCCATGCCGTGCTGTGCCATGCCGTGCTGTGCTGTGCTGTGCTGTGCTGTGCTGTGGGTCTTCTCAGGCGCGTTCCCTGCCGTCGACTCACAGGTGTCGCGGGCGGTCGTGTGCCTCACAGCCGGGCCCCGCGTACGGTGCCGTACGCCCCCTCAGCGTCAGGTCACAGGCGGTGCCGTGCTGTGCCGTGCCCTACGTCAGTCGTGCGGCACGGTGACGGACGTGGCCACCAGTCCGCGCCCGATGGTCCAGCGACCGTCGAAGTGCCCGAGCCGCCGGGCGCCCACCAGCGGCCCGGGGACGAGGAGTTCGGCGCGGAAGGAGCCCTGCAGCCGCTCTCCGGCGTCGACGCGGATCTCGATGTCGGCCTCGGAGAAGTCCAGCCACTGCCGGGTGAGGGGGAACCACGCCTTGTAGACGGACTCCTTGGCGCTGAACAGGAGCCGGTCCCAGTGGGGTGCGGGGTGATCGTCGGCGAGCCGGAGCAGACGCTCGCGTTCCGCGGGCAGCGACACGGCGTCCAGGACGCCCTCCGGCAGCGGCCCGTCCGGTTCGGCGTCGATACCGAGGGAGGCCAGGTCGGTGACGCGGACCAGGGCGGCGGCGCAGAATCCGTCGCAGTGGGTCATGCTGCCGGTCAGTCCGGCCGGCCACTGCGGGGCGCCGCGCTCCCCGGGCAGCACGGGCTGCGGCGACACACCGAGCTTCTCCATGGCCCGGCGGGCGCAGGAGCGTACGACGGCGAACTCGCGACGGCGTTTGTGGACCGCCCGTGCCACGACGGCCTCTTCCTCGGGGTAGAGGACCGTGTTCGCGGGCTCCTCATGGCCGTACGCCTCCACGGTCACCACGGAGGCCGGCAGCAGTTCCTCGATCACCGCGCCACCGCCGCCCGGGGCACGATGCGGCGCAGTCGCCCGGGCGGCTCGGTGCGTTTGCGCCACTCGCGGGGGTAACCCACCGACACCTCCTCGAAGCGGACGCCCTCGTGCCAGGTGGTGCGCGGGATGTGCAGATGGCCGTAGACCATGGTCTCCACGCGGAACCTGCGGTGCCAGTCGGCGGTCAGCCGGGTGCCGCACCACATGGCGAACTCGGGATGCCACAGGACGTCCATGGGATGCCGGTCCAGCGGGTAGTGGTTGACGAGGACGACGGGCAGGTGGTCGGGGAGCGCGGTGAGCCGGCGTTCCGTCTCGGCGACCCGGGCCCGGCACCAGGCCTCGCGGGTCGGATAGGGGTCGGGGTGCAGCAGGAACTCGTCGTTGCAGACGATTCCCGTACCGTGCGCGTACGCCAGTCCCTCCTCCTTGGTCGAGCAGCCGGCCGGCAGGAAGGAGTAGTCGTACAGCAGGAACAGCGGGGCCACCGCGACCGGGCCGCCGGGGCCGTTCCAGATCGGGTAGGAGTCCTCGGGCGTGGACACGCCGAGGTCCCGGCACAGGTCGACGAGGTACTCGTACCGGGCGACTCCGCGCAGGCTGACGGTGTCCTTGGGGTGGGTCCACAGTTCATGGTTGCCCGGGGCCCAGACGACCTTGCGGAAGCGGCCCGCGAGCGTCTTGAGGGCCCAGTGGATGTCGGCCACGGTCTCCGCGACGTCGCCGGCCACGAGCAGCCAGTCGTCGTCCGTCTCCGGGCGCATCCGCTCGACCAGGGCGCGGTTCTCCTCGTAGCCGATGTGCAGGTCGCTGATGGCCAGCAACTGTCCGGCACCGCCGGCCGTCGACGTCACCTCTCGCCCCTTCCGAGTTCACGAATGTGACAACGAGAACACATCCGCGACCCCGAGGACAAGGGCGGATCCGGACGGCCGAAATTCGGCACGGCCGCAAGACGTGTGCCCCGCCTCGCCCTGCCCCGCCGGGAGGGTGAACATGATCGGAACTCTCCATGTACATGATCGGAAAATCCGTAACATGCACGTTGCACGCGAGGCCCTTGGGAAGCCGTATGATCGCCTCAACACCACCGCCACAAATTCCCTTCGCACGGGGGCGGTTTGGTGTACCTCCCACCACCCTGCCCGGGCACGGGCTTGCTCCGCCCTGCCCGCGAATCTTGAAAAGGCGGCCTGCATGGTCTCTCGCGTACGCGTCTGGCTCAACCGCACGTACGCGGAGAACGTGTTCTTCATGGATCAGCTGCGGAGAAATCCCAGCGACCGCGCCGTCGAGATCCATGCGACACACGGTGACGCCGACTCCCCCGTGCTGGCCGCCGCCGACACCGCCGACCTGGAGCCGGAGGGTCTGTCCCCGGCCGGGTACGTGGAGTACGCGCTGGACCAGTGCGTACGACGCGGCATCGACGTGTTCGTACCCCGGCTGCACCAGGCGGCGATCGTGGCGCACCGCGCCGACTTCGAGGCGGCCGGTACGGCCCTGCTCGCGCCGCCGCCGGAGGCCGTGGCCGTCTTCCACGACAAGGTGATCGCCTACGAGGCCGTCCGGGCGATGGGGGCGCCCGTGCCGCCGTGGTGGCGGGTGCGGTCGGCGGACGAACTGGTGACCGCCGTCGAGGAGCTGGAGGCGGACGGACACAAGGCGTGCTTCAAGCCGGCGTCCGGTGCGGGCGGGGTCGGCTTCCGCATGATCACGCGCGCCCCCTTCTCGCTCACGCACCTCAACGGCTTCCCGAGCCCCTACGTCCCGCTCGACCTGGTGCTCGAAGCGCTGAAGGAGGCCGACGAGCCCGTGGACTGGCTGGTCATGCCGCGCCTTGAGGAGCCGGAGGTGTCGGTGGACTGCCTCACTGGTCCCGACAACCGGATCCGCATGGCCATCGGCCGCACCAAGAACGGCCGCCGCCGCGGGTTCACGCTGTCCGAGCAGTGGCTGGAGCCGGCCCGGCGGATCGCGGAGAACTTCGGACTGCACTACCTGTCCAACATCCAGTTCCGGATGTTCGGCGACACCCCGGTCCTGATGGACGTCAACACACGTCCGGCGGGCGGGCTGCACCAACTGTCGCTGTGCGGCGTCAACGCGCCCTGGGCAGCCGTGCAGCTGGCACTCGGCGAGGATCCCGGCGACGTGACTCCGCCGTTCCTGGGGCAGGACTACTCGGTGGTGTCGGGGCCGCGGCCGTTGCGAGGGGTGTCGTTTGCGCCGCAGCCGTTGCCGCCGGCGGCCGAGCGGACGCCGGTCGAGCCGGCTCACGTCGACTCGACGGTCAGGACATCGACGGCGAGCGCCCTGCCTCTTTAGGTCGGGTGTACCCGGCTCAGAAGCGGCCCGACCCCCGGTACAGCTCCAGTTCTCCGTCCAACTCGACCGCGAGCACGGTGGCGTGGGGGTCGAGGTCCGCCGCGGCGGGCGGGTCGATCCACAGCACGCCGACGGCCTCGTGCAGTCCGCCGACGACCCGGTGGGCGAGTTCGGTGCCGGTGCCGAGGACGGTGACCCTGCGGACCGGGGTGACCAGCCCGCGGACGCCGATCTCGGCGCGTGGGATGTCGTACAGGGTGAGGTAGAGGGTGCGGCGGTCGGCGGAGAGGGTGCTGGGCCCGTAGTGGTGCCCGGCCGGCAGCCCGCGCAGCGTCCCGTACACGGCGTCGGAGTGCTTGCGGATCCACTCCCCCAGGCCTTCCAGCCGCTCGACCTGCGGCGCGGGGATGGTGCCGTCCTCCATCGGGCCGACGTCGAGCAGCAGGTTGCCGCCCCCGCCGATGGTCTCGGTGAAGTAGCGGACCAGTTGGCTGAGCGACTTGTGGTTCTGGTCGTGGTGCTGGTAACCCCACGAGTCGTTGATCGTCAGGCACAACTCCCAGGGCCCGGCGGGCGGTTCGATGGGGGCGCCCTGTTCGGGGGTGGCGTAGTCGCCCTCGCTGAGCATGCGGGCGTTGAAAACGACGTCGGGCGAGTACGAGCGGATGAGTGCGGCGAGTTCGGGGATGCGCCACTGCTCCTCGCTGCGGTCCCACTCGCCGTCGAACCACATCAGGTCGGGCCGGTAGCGGGAGGAGAGTTCGCGGATCTGGCCGTCGCGGTAGGCGATGAACCGCTCCCAGGCAGCCAGGTCCTCGTCCTCGGCCGCGACCTCGGAGTAGCGGTTGTCCTCCTGCTCCGGCGGGCGGCCCGGTTTGCGGGTGGAGGCGTAGTCGGGGTGGTTCCAGTCGGAGTGGGAGTAGTAGAAACCGACCTTGAGATCCTTCTCGCGCAGGGCCTCGGCGTAGCCGGTGAGGTAGTCGCGGCCCAGGTTGAGGTCGCCGTACGCGGTGTCCCACAGGGCGACGCCGTCGTGGTGACGGCTGGTGAGGACGGCGTACTTGGCGCCTGCTCGGGCGAACAGGTCGGCCCAGGCGCGCGGGTCGTACCGGGCGCCGGTGAAGCGGTCGAGCTGGGACATGTACTGGTCGTGCGGGACGATGTCGTCGTAGAACGACCAGGACTCCTGGACGCCGTCGACGGCGTAGACGCCCCAGTGGATGAAGATCCCCAACTTGGCGTCGGTGAACCACTGCTGCATGGGCATGGCGGGACTCCTCTACAGAGCAAGGTCACTCGGGGGAAGTGGGGAAGGCGGGGAAGCGGGGCGGGCGGGGAACGCGGCGGAAGCGGGGCGGGCGCGGCGAGCGCGCCGCCCCGCTGTGCCGGTGCTACCGGCCGGTGGTGCCGCGTTCCAGACGGAGCGTCAGCACCTGGAACGGACGCAGCGTCACCGCGACCGTCCCGTCGGTGGAGACGTCAGCGGTCTCCAGCGGCCGCTCCAGCAGGTCGGTGACCTGGGCGCCGGCCAGCGGGAAGCCGGTGCGCAGGACGCCCTGGGCACGGCCGCCGCGGGACTCGTAGAGCCGCACGACCACGTCACCGGACTCGTCGTCGGCGAGCTTGACCGCCTCGACGGTCACGCCCTCGCCGTCCACCGAGACGACCGGCTCGGGAGCGCCGGCCGCGTCCGCGACCCGCAACGGCAGGTTCAGGGAGTAGCCCTCGGCGACCGCGTCCTCGATGCTCGCGCCGGGCAGCAGCGAGTAGGTGAGGCGGTGCTTGCCCTGGTCGGCCTCGGGGTCCGGGATGCGCGGGGCGCGGACCAGGCTCAGGGCGACCGTGGTCGTCGTACCCCCGTCCTCGCGGACCGTGCGGGTGACGTCGTGGCCGTAGGTCGAGTCGTTGATGACCGCGACGCCGTAGCCGGGTTCGGCGATGTGCACCCAGCGGTGGCCGGAGACCTCGAAGCGGGCCGCCTCCCAGGTGGTGTTCGTGTGGGTGGGGCGCTGGACGTGACCGAACTGGATCTCCGCGGAGGAGTGCGCGGCCCGGACGTCCACCGGGAAGCCGGCCTTGAGGATCTTCTCGGCCTCGTGCCAGTCGATCTCGGTCTCGAAGTCGATCCGGGGGCTGCCGGCGCGCAGGGTGATGGTCTGCGTGAGGGTCGAGCCCTTGCCGAAGGAGCGGGTGACGCGGATCGCGCCGACCAGCGGGTCCTCTTCGACGACCGTCACCGACTCCGCGTCCAGCAGGTCCGTGTAGCGGTTCCGGTAGTGCTTGTCGATGTCCCAGGCGTCCCAGTAGTTGGGAAGGTCGGTGTGCAGCCGGAGCAGATTGCCCTGGCCGGCGAGGACTTCGCGGTTCGCCCGCAGGTCGAGCACCGACGACAGGGTGCCGTCCTCGGCCACCTCCACCCGGATCAGGCCGTTGTCGAGGACCCGCCCCTCGGCCTTCACCGGCTGCGGGGGCCGGCCGTCGGTCAGGGCCGCGCTGCCGCTCGCGGGGACCTCGACGTACGCCGGTGCGCCGTCGGTCGTGCGGACCACCTCGGCACGATCGTACGGGCTGGTGTTGAACACCCGGGTGCCGCCGGCGCCCAGCGCGGCGACCGCCTCAGCCGTCAGCTCCTCCAGCTCGCGGGCGACACGCGCGTATTCGGCCTCCGCCTCGCGGTGCACCCAGGCGATCGACGAGCCCGGCAGGATGTCGTGGAACTGGTGCAGCAGGACCGTCTTCCACAGCCGGTCGAGCTTCTCGTAGGGGTACGCGTAGCCCGGCGCGTGCAGCGCGGCGGTCGTCGCCCACAACTCGGTCTCGCGGAGCTTGTGTTCACTGCGCCGGTTGCCCTGCTTGGTGCGGGCCTGGGAGGTGTAGGTGGCGCGGTGCAGCTCCAGGTAGAGCTCGCCGTTCCACACGGGGGCGTCCGGGTACTCGTCCCGAGCGGCCTTGAAGAAGGCGTCGGGGTGTTCCACGACGACCTTCGCCGAGCCTTCCAGGTCGGCGAGCCTGCGCGCCCGTTCCATGATCTCGCGGGTGGGGCCGCCGCCGCCGTCGCCCCAGCCGAAGGGCGCGAGGGAGCGTGAACCGCCGCCCTTCTCCGAGTAGTTGCGGACGGCGCGGTCCATCTCCTCGCCGCTGAACCGGGCGTTGTAGGTGTCGACGGGCGGGAAGTGCGTGAAGATGCGGGTGCCGTCGATGCCCTCCCACCAGAAGGTGTGGTGGGGGAACTTGTTGGTCTGGTTCCAGGAGATCTTCTGGGTGAGGAACCAGTCGTTGCCGGCGAGCTTGGCGAGCTGCGGGTAGGCGGCGGTGTAGCCGAAGGAGTCCGGCAGCCAGACACCCTTGGTCTCGACGCCGAAGTGCTCGATGAAGAACCGCTTGCCGTGGATGAGCTGGCGGGCCATGGCCTCGCCGCCGGGCAGATTGCCGTCGGCCTCGACCCACATGCCGCCGACCGGCGCCCACTGGCCCTTCTTCACCGAGTCCTGGATGCGCGCCCACACGTGCGGGTAGTTGTCGCGGACCCACTCGTACTGCTGGGCCTGGGAGCAGGCGAAGATGAAGTCGTCGTACTCGTCGGCCAGGGACGTCACGTTGGAGAAGGTGCGGGACGTCTTGCGCTTGGTCTCGCGGATCGGCCACAGCCAGGCGGAGTCGATATGGGCGTGGCCGACGCCGGAGACCGTGTGGGCGCTGGCGTGGGCGGGCTTGGCCAGGACGGGGGCGAGCACCTCGCGGACGGCGGGGGCGCTGCCGGAGACGTCGTCCAGGTCGAGAGCGTCCATGGCGCGGTCGAGGGCGTGCATGATCTCGTGGCGGCGCGGTTCGTGCTCGCCGAGGTGGACCATGAGCTCGGTCAGCACCTGGAGGTCCAGGTCGAGGTGCCAGACCTCCTCGTCGAGGATCGCGAGGTCGGCCCGCTGGAAGGTGTACAGCGGCTTGTCGCCGGCGGTGAGGACGTCGCCGAGCCGGGTCGGGGCCGAGAAGTTGTTCGCGAGGATGTCGGGGTTGGAGGCGGCCTCGACGAGGTAGTCGATCTGCTCCCCGCCCGCCGCCGGGTTGGCGATCGGCACGTACTGGTTGAGCGGGTTCACCGCCTTCAGGGGCCGTCCGTCGGGCAGGTGCACCAGCGCCTCGGCCTGGTTGCCCGGCCAGTCGCCCACGAACCCGAGGTCGATGACCGCCTCGACGCGCCGGCCGGCCCACTCGGCGGGCACCCGGCCGCGCATCCGGAACCAGGTGGTGCCCCAGGGAGGACCCCAGGGGGTGTCCATGGCGAAGGGCTCGTACCGCGCGGCCGCGGCCTCCTCGAAGGAGACCGGTTCGCCCGGCGCGTGCCAGGCCTCGACCTCGAAGGGGACGGTGGCCGCGTAGATGGCGGGCCTGATGCGCTGGGTGTGGACGCGCTGGACGCGCTCCTCGATCCGGCGGCGTTCGTCATGCATGAGGATCTCCAGGAAACCGGGAAGCCAGGGAGGGGTGGCCCGAAGGCCGGAAAGCGCTTACAGGACGCGTTCACCCAAGGTACGCGAGGCCCGGGTGGACGTCGGTGTAGCCCTCGACCAGCCGGTGGGCCACGTTGACCGAGTCGACCAGCGGGTGCAGCGCGAACGCCTTCACCGCCGTCTTACGGGAGCCGGACTCGGCGGCGGCCAGCACCTCGCGCTCGACCGCCTTGACGGAGCAGACCAGGCCGGTGGCGTGGTCGGGCAGCGGGGCGACGGCGACCGGGTGGGCGCCGTTGGCGTCGACCAGGCAGGGCACCTCGATGACGGCGTCCGCGTCGAGCACCGAGAGGGTGCTCTGGTTGCGGACGTTGAGGATCAGGGTGGTGCGCTCGTCGCGGGCGATGGCCCGCATCAGGGCGAGGGCCACCTTCTCGTAGCCGCCGGAGAGGTCGTCGGCGTCGCGCTCACCGGCGCCGGCGGTCTCCCGGTTCTCCGCCATGTAGGTGGCCTCCCGCTCGGCGCGGGTGCGGTCCCAGGCGGCCAGCGCGTCGGCGTCGGGGCGCCGCATCTCCTCGTAGAAGCGGGCCTGCTGGCCGGCCAGGAACGCGCCGCGGGTCTTCTCGGCCTGCTGGTAGGAGCGGACCGCTTCCCGGTTGAAGTAGTAGTAGTGCAGGTACTCGTTCGGGATCGCGCCGAGGGACTGGAGCCAGTCGACGCCGAAGAGCTTGCCCTCCTCGAAGGAGCCGAGCAGGTCGGGGTCGGCGAGCAGACGCGGGAGCTCGTCCCGGCCGGCGATGTGCAGGCCGCGCACCCAGCCGAGGTGGTTGAGGCCGACGTAGTCGATCCACGCCTCCTTCGGGTTCGCGCCGAGCACCCGGGCGATCCGGCGGCCGAGGCCGACCGGCGAGTCGCAGATGCCGATGACGCGGTCGCCGAGGTGGCGGGACATGGCCTCGGTGACCAGGCCGGCCGGGTTGGTGAAGTTGATGACCCAGGCGTCGGGGGCGAGGCGGGCCACCCGGCGGGCGATGTCCACGGCGACCGGCACGGTCCGCAGACCGTAGGCGATGCCGCCCGCGCCGACCGTCTCCTGGCCCAGCACACCCTCGGCCAGCGCCACCCGCTCGTCCTCGGCCCTGCCCTCCAGGCCGCCGACGCGGATCGCGGAGAAGACGAAGTCGGCGCCGCGCAGCGCCTCGTCGAGGTCGGTGGTGGCGCTCACCTCGGGCGCGTCGGGCACCCCGGCGGCCTGCTCGGCGAGCACCCGGGTCACCGCGGACAGCCGCTGCGGGTCCAGATCGTGCAGCACGACCTGCGTGACGCGGCCCTCCCCACGGTCCCCGAGGAGCGCCCCGTACACGAGCGGCACCCGGAATCCGCCGCCGCCCAGAATCGTCAGCTTCACGCTGCGCCCGCCTTTCCTTGATTGCCTGCCAACACCACGTCGACGCCCGCCTCCTCCAGGGAGGACCGCGTAGCCGGGTTCACCGGCCCGTTCGTCACCACCGCGTCCAGGTCCTCGGGACCGCAGACCTTCGCCATGCCCGTACCCGGGAACTTCGCCGAGTCGGCGAGCAGGACGACCTTGTCACTGGCGTCGATCATGGCCCGTTTCACCGGGACCTCGACGACCGTCGTGTCCATCACCTGCCCACCGGGCCGCACTCCACTGGTGCCGAGGAAGAGCCAGTCGGCGTGCAGCTGGCGCAGGTTGTCCTCGGTGAGGAAGCCGACCAGGGAGCGGTACTCGCGGCGGACCATGCCGCCGAGCAGCACCAGCTCGATACCCTCGTCGTCGGCGAGTTCCTCGTAGACCACCAGGTTGCTGGTGATCACGGTGAGGTGGCGGCCGTGCAGCTGCCGGGCCAGGCGGTAGGCGGTGGTGCCGATGTCGAGCAGCAACGACTGACCGTCGGCGACCATGGCCGCCGCGTGCGCGGCTATGGCGTCCTTCTCACCCACCCGCATCGCGGCGACCTCTTCGAAGGGCTGGTCGCCCTCCTCGACGACCGCGCCGCCGTGCACGCGCGTCAGCAGCCCGTCGTCCTCGAGCTTCACCAGGTCGCGCCGGACCGTGGCGGGGCTCACGCCCAGTTGTTCGGAGAGGTCGGTCACGGCTGCGGGGCCTCCGGAGCGCAGGGCCCGCAGGATGAGTTGATGTCGTCGTTCTGCCAGCACGACGTGAACACTACTCGTCATCTTCAATCATTTCCATGCTCGGTTCTGCTCGGGTATTGACCAATCTCGCGGAGCGGCGCACGATTCCGATCACGAAATGAAGAGTTTTGACGAGCTGCCCCGCTCGGCGCGCTGCCCGCTTGACGAGCATGCCCCGCTTCGGCGCGCTCCCACGACGAGAGGATGTCCGCGTGGACGACGACCGGCCCGAGGTGCTGCTGACCGGGCTGCTCTTCTACGATCTCGTCCTCACGGGACTGGGGAAGCCGCCGACGCCGGGCGAGGAGATCTGGACGGCGGGCATGGGCTGCGGCCCGGGCGGCATCGCCAACCTGGCGGTCGCCGCCGCCCGCTTCGGCCTGCGGACCTCCCTGGCCACGGTCTTCGGTGACGACTTCTACGGCGCCCACTGCCAGGAGATCCTCGCCCGCCAGGAGGGCGTCGACCTCGCGCTCTCCCGCGTCGCGGACGGCTGGCACACCCCGGTGACCGTCGCCCTCGCGCACGGACAGGACCGGGCCCTGGTCACCCACGGCCAGGAGCCGCCGTACTCGCAGGACGCGCTGATGGGCGACCCGCCCGAGGCCCGCACCGCCCTCGTCCACCTGGAGGCCGAGCCGCGCGCGTGGCTCGCGAAGGCGGCGGCGAACGGCACGCGGATCTACGCGGACGTGGGCTGGGACCCCACCCAGGAGTGGTCCCGCGACCTCCTGGACCAGCTCGCCCTCTGCCACGCCTTTCTCCCCAACGAGACCGAGGCCATGGCCTACACCCGCACCGACAGCGCGGTCGCGGCACTCGGCGTGCTCTCCGAGCTGGTGCCGGTGGCCGTGGTCACGCGGGGCGGGGACGGCGCGGTCGCCGTCGACCAGACGACCGGCGAGTACGCGGAGGTCCCGGCCCTCGACGTCGACGTCCTGGACGCGACGGGCGCCGGGGACGTCTTCGGTGCGAGCTTCGTGGCCGCCTCACTCGGCGGCTGGCCGCTGGAGGAGAGGCTCCGGTTCGCGGTCCTGGCCGCCGGCCTGTCCGTCGGGCACCACGGGGGCGCTCTCGCGGCCCCCGGCTGGTACGGCGTCGACCGTTGGTGGCGTGCCCTGACCGACCCCGAACTGAAGCGGGCGTACGGCTTCCTGGCGGAGCGGCTGCCGGCGGACCCCGGTCCCCCGGTGCGACACGCCCCCGTCACCCCGCCCGCGCCGCAGTGCTGACCTCATCCCCCACGTAGGCGAACACCACGTACGTATGCGACGACATGTACGTATGCGACGACGCGTACGTACGCGACGACATGAACAGATGCGAAAGGCGGTGGGAGCTGTGCGGCTCTCACGAAGAGGTCTGCTGCGCGCGGGCCTGGCCGGTACGGCCGCCACGGCGCTCGGCGGCCTGGCGTCCGGCTGTGCCGTTCCGACCGGCTCGACCGGCCGGAACATGGTCCTGTGGTACTGGGACGGCGGTCTCGGTGACACGGTCATCGGCAAGGCCAGGGCCCGTTACGACAGCGCGGTCGACCTCAAGGCCGTCAAGATCGGCGGCTACTACCGGTCGAAGCTGATCACCACGCTGGCCGGCCGCGCCCACGTCCCCGACATCGCGGGCCTCAAGGGCGAGGACATGGCGTCCTACCTGCCCAACGCGGACCAGTTCGTGGACCTGCGGACGCTCGGCGCGGACAAGTACAAGAGCCAGTACCTGCCGTGGAAGTGGCAACAGGGCATCGCCGACGACGGCTCCATGATCGGTTTCCCGATCGACTGCGGCCCGGTCGCGCACCTCTACCAGTACGAGGTCTTCCGCAAGGCGGGGCTGCCGTACGAGCCCGCCGACGTGTCCCGCGAGCTGGACACCTGGGAGAAGTTCTTCGCGGCGGGCGAGCGGCTCCGGAAGCGCATTCCGGGGACCTCCCTGCTCACCGACGTCAACAGCGTCTTCGAGAACGTGGTGCAGCAGGGCAGCAAGCGGTACGTCGACAAGGACCGCGCCTTCATCGGCGACCAGGAACACGTACGCCACGCCTGGGCGCTGGCCGTGGAGGCCAAGCGGCGGGGGATCGTCTCCAACCTGGTCAACGGCACCCCGGACCAGCTGTCGGCGGTCGAGGACGGCAAGCTGCCCAGCCAGATGGGCGCCTCCTGGGCGACCTACGACCTCAAGAACGGCGTGCCGAAGACCAAGGGCAGGTGGCGGGTCGCCGACATGCCCGTGCGGCCCGCCAACAACGGCGGGTCGTTCCTGTCGGTCACCAAGGCGTGCCGGGAGCCCGAGCGGGCCTTCGAGATCATCACGTGGATGCTCAACGCCTCCAACCAGGCGCAGGGTTACGTCGACGCGGGCCTCTTCCCGTCCACCCCCGCCTCGTACGGTCTGAAACAACTGCGCGAGGCCGACCCCTTCTTCGGCGGCCAGGTGACGACGGATGTCTTCGGGCCCGCCGCGCAGAAGATCGTGGTCGCTTACAACAGCCCGTTCGACGTGGCGCTCGGGCAGCCCCTCAAGGACGAGATCAAGAACGTCGGCGTCCTCGGCAAGGACCCGAAGAAGGCCTGGAGTGACGCCATGAGCAAGTGCCGACGAATCGCGCAGCACCTGGGGGTGAGCTACTGATGGCCACCGTCCCCGCCCTGGAGAGGCCGCCCGTGGTCCTGGCGGAGCCACCCGCCACGCGGCCGAAGAAGGGGTGGCGCAAGTACTGGCACCTGTATGCCGCGATCTCACCGTTCTATCTGTTGTTCCTCGCCTTCGGTCTGGTCCCCGTCGGCTTCTCCCTCTACCTCTCCTTCCACCGCTGGGACGGCCTCGGCTCGATGGAGTGGGCGGGACTGTCGCAGTACCAGTACCTGGTGGGCGACAGCGACTTCTGGAGCTCGATCGGCAACACGATCGTCATCTGGGCGCTGGCCACCTTCCCCATGATCTTCCTGGCGATGGTCACGGCCGTGCTGCTCAACTCGGCGGTCCGCTTCAAGAACGTCTACCGGTTCGCCTACTTCCTGCCGAACGTCACCTCGGTGGTGGCGATCGCGATCGTCTTCGGCTCGGTGTTCTCCACCAACTTCGGCCTGGTGAACGCCCTGTTGCGGGCCGTCGGCCTGGACCAGGTGGCCTGGCTGAACACGCCGTGGGGCATCAAGGTCGCCATCGCCACGCTGATGACCTGGCAGTGGGTCGGCTACAACGCGATCATCTTCCTCGCGGGGCTGCAGACCGTCCCGAGCGAGCTGTACGAGGCGGCGCGCGTGGACGGTGCCGGGCCCGTGCAGACGTTCTTCCGGATCACGCTGCCCATGCTGCGGCCGACCCTGCTGTTCGTGCTGGTGGTCTCCACGGTCACGGGCCTGCAGAGCTTCACCGAGGCGCAGGTGCTGCTGCAGAACACCTCGAACGAATCGACGTTCTCCGGCGGTCCGGGGCACGCGGGCCGGACGATGGTCCTCTACTTCTTCCAACAGACCTTCGACAACAACGACTTCGGCTACGGCGCCGCCGTGGCGTGGGGCATCTTCCTCGTCGTCGTCATCTTCTCGATCATCAACTGGCGCCTGGTGCAGCGCCGGGACGAAGACTAGGGAGGCCGGAACACCATGGCATCCGTCCAGGACACCAAAAGCTCCACAGGCATCCAGGGTTCCCAGCGCCGGGGCATCGCACTGCACGCGGTCCTCGTCATCGGGCTGCTGCTGTCCGCCTTCCCGTTCTACTGGGCCATCATCATGTCGACGCGCACGTCGACCGAGATCTTCTCCTACCCGCCCAAGCTGCTGCCCGGCTCGCACTTCCTGGAGAACCTGCGCAGTCTCTTCGACAACGTCGACTTCTTCGGCTCGATGTTCAACTCGCTGCTGGTGGCGTGCGCGGTGACCTTCCTGGTCCTGCTCTTCGACTCGCTGGCCGCGTTCGTCTTCGCCAAGTTCGAGTTCCCGGGCCGCAGAGCGCTGTTCGTCGTGCTGATGGCGATCTTCATGGTGCCGACGCAGATGGCGATCATCCCGCAGTTCGTGATCATGGCGAAGATCGGCTGGATCGGCTCGATGACGGCGCTGATCGTGCCGGCCGCGGCCAACGCGTTCGGCATCTTCTGGATGCGCCAGTACATGCAGAGCGCGATCCACGACGAACTGCTGGACGCCTCGCGGATCGACGGCGCGCACTTCCTGCGTCAGTACTGGCACGTGGCGCTCCCCGTGGTCCGCCCGGGCCTGGCCTTCCTCGGCATCTTCACCTTCATGGGCCAGTGGAACGACTACGCCTGGCCCCTGATCGCCCTGACCAACCCGGACAACGTCACCCTCCAGGTCGCGCTGTCCCAGCTCAACGGCGTCCACGGCACCACCGACTACGGCATGGTGATGACCGGTGCGCTGCTCGCCCTCATCCCGCTGCTGATCGTGTTCGCGGTCGGCGCCAAACAGATCATCGGCGACCTCGGCAAGGGGGCCATCAAGTGACGGACCCACTGTTCGCGCTCCGCCCCTGGGAGACGCCCGAGGTGACCTCCTGGCGACGGCTGCCGATGAACGCCGTGGACCGCCGTGCCGGGGCGGTGAAGCTGGACGGCGACTGGCGCTTCCAACTGCTGCCGACGCCGGACGCGCCCCTCGCCCAGGAGTGGTCGTCGTCGTACGTCCCCGGTGTCTGGACGATGCAGGGCACGGACGACCTGCCGCAGTACACCAACGTCCGGATGCCGTTCGCCGAGTTCCCGCCCGCCTCGCCCGCGGCCGCCCCGACCGGCGTGTACGAGCGTGCGGTGGACGTGCCCGCCGAGTGGGCCGGGCGGCGGATCGTGCTCCAGGTCGGGGCCGCCGAGAGCGTGCTGCTGGTGCAGGTGGACGGGCGGCCCGTCGGCATCTCCAAGGACTCGCATCTGGCCGCCGAGTTCGACCTGACGGACGTGGTGCGCGCCGGTGAGCGGGCCACCGTACGGCTGACCGTGGTGAAGTGGTCGGACGCCTCGCACATCGAGGACCAGGACCAGTGGTGGCACGGCGGTCTCACCCGGTCGGTGCTGCTGTACGCGACGGATCCGCTGCACCTCGCGGACGTGACCGTGCGAGCCCGGCGCCACGGCGACCTGCGGGTGGACTGCCGGGTACGGGACGCGGGCGGCGCGCTGCCGCAGGGCTGGTACGTCAGCGGCGAGCTGGACGGCCACCTCCTCACCCAGGACACGGAGTTCGACCGGGTCAACGCCGAGGACGACCGGGTCTCCGACTTCCTCGGCGAGGCCCGCCTGCAGACCACGGTCACGGACGTGCGTACCTGGAACGCGGAGACGCCCGAGCTGTACGACCTCACCGTGCGGCTGCACCGCGCCGACGGCACGGTCGCCGACGCCTCGCACCACCGGGTCGGCTTCCGGGACGTCGAGATCGTCGGCCGGGACCTGCTGGTCAACGGCGAGCGGGTGTTCATCCGGGGCGTCAACCGGCACGACTTCCATCCGCTGACCGGACGCACGGTGTCGTACGACGACATGCGCGCCGACCTGGTCCTGCTCAAGCGCTTCGGCTTCAACGCGATCCGCACCTCCCACTACCCGAACGACCCGGCGCTGTACGACCTGGCCGACGACCTCGGCTTCTACGTCGTCGACGAGGCGGACATCGAGTCCCACGACCACGCCCACGAGATCGCCGACGACCCGCGTTATCTGAACGCCTTCGTCGACCGGGTCGCGCGGATGGTGCTGCGGGACAAGAACCACCCCTCGATCATCATCTGGTCGCTGGGCAACGAGTCCGACTACGGCGCGAACCACGACGCGGCGGCGGGCTGGGTGCGCCGGCACGATCCGACCCGGCCGATCCAGTACGAGGGGGCGGCCAAGCTCGGCTGGGCGGACCCGGAACTCGCCTCCGACATCGCCTGCCCCATGTACGCGCCCATCGAGGACTGTGTCGCCCACGCGCTGTCCGGGGAACAGACCAAGCCGCTCATCCAGTGCGAGTACTCCCACGCCATGGGCAACAGCAACGGCACGCTGGCCGACCACTGGGCCGCCATCGAGTCCACCCCGGGACTTCAGGGCGGCTTCATCTGGGAGTTCTGGGACCACGGCATCCTTCAGCGTGTGAACGACGGAAGACCGGTCGGGCGAGGGGGCGCCGGACTCCATGAGAACGGTGTCGCCGCACCCGGCCACCGCTGGGCCTACGGCGGCGACTTCGGCGAGACGATCCACGACGGCGCGTTCATCGCGGACGGCGTGGTCTTTCCCGACCGCACGCCCAAGCCGGTGATGTTCGAACACCGGGAGATCGCGGCGCCGGTACGGCTGGAGTGCTCCCGGCACGAGGGCATCGTCATCGGCAACCACCAGCACTTCCGCGGCCTGGACTGGCTGTCCGCCGAGTGGCGGCTGTCCCTGGCCGACGGCGGCACCCTGACCGCGCCGGCCGAACTGCCCGATCTGCGTCCCGGGGAGACGGCGTCGGTACCGCTGCCGTTCGAACTGCCGGGGGACGGCGGCGAGGCGTGGCTGACGCTGCATGTGACGACCGCCCGCGACGAGCTGTGGGCGCCGCGTGGCACGGTGGTGTGTCTGCCTCAGGTACGACTGAGGGCAGCCGCTCGCCAAGCTCCCCCGCCCGTGCGGAATCGTTCCGTCAAGATCGACGGCGACGGTCTGCTCGTCCATCCCCTGCTCGACTCGGCGCCCACGCTGTCGCTGTGGCGGGCGCCCACAGACAACGACGAACTCGGCGGGATGGCGGTGAACTGGCGGGCCTGGGGGCTCGACACGCCGGTTCGCGAGGTCGTTGACGTACGCCGGGCGGACGGCCGTGTCACCGTGTCCGTGGAGTACGCCGCGCAGTCCGGTGTCGTCCGGCACACGCAGGTGTTCACCGCGGTCGAGGGCGGCATCCACATCGAGGAGTCGGCCGAACTGCCCGACACCCTCACCGATGTGGCGCGGGTCGGCTCCGTGTTCGAGACGGTGCCGGGGCTCGACCTGATGGAGTGGTTCGGACAGGGCCCCTGGGAGTCGTATCCGGACCGCGCCTTCGGGGCGCCGGTCGGCCACCACTGCGTACCCGTGGACGAGTTGTTCACCCCCTACCTGCGTCCGCAGGAGAGCGGCGGCCGGCACGGCGTACGGCGCTTCACCCTGTCGGCGCCGGACGCCACCGGGCTGACAGTCGTGCTGGACGAGCCGCGGCAGGTCTCCGTGACCCGCTACCGCGCCGACGACCTGACCTCCGTGACCCACCACGACGAACTCGTCCCACGAGCAGGCTGCGTCGTCCACCTCGACGCCGCCCACCGGGGCCTGGGCACCGCCTCGTGCGGCCCGGACACCTCACCCTCCTACCTCATCGCACCGGGCACCCATCGCTGGAGCTGGACCCTGCGCGCTCTCTGATCCCCCACACCTCCTCTGTCACCACCTTTCCGCAGTGTTACGGAGCACACGTGTGCGTTTCGCATGAGCACGACCAGGGTCATGAACACGACCAGGGCGAGGCCTCGCAGGCCGGTGCCGGACGTCGCGGTTTCCTCCGGGCGACCGCGCTGCTGGGCGCCGCCGCCACGGCCGGCCTGGCGCTGCCGACGGCCGCAGAGGCAGCCCCGGCTTCCGCCGCAGCCCCGGCTTCCGCGGCGAGCTGGCGGCCCGATCCCGACAGCCGTCGCTTCACGCTCGCCGTCATGCCCGACACGCAGTACCTCTTCGACGGGCCGAGCATCGACAAGGCACCGATCGAGGCGTCCCTGCGGTACCTCCTGGAGCACGGCAAGGACGAGAACATCGTCTTCCTGTCCCACCTCGGCGACCTGACGGAGAACGGCGCCCAGGCCGAAGTCACCGCGATCAGCGAGGCGTTCCGGCTGCTGGACCGGCGGGGCGTCGGCTACAGCGTCCTGGCCGGCAACCACGACGTGAAGTCGTCGACCGACGACCAGCGGGGCCCGACGCCGTATCTGGACGCCTTCGGGCCGGACCGGTTCAAGGGCAGGCCGACCTTCGGCGGGGCCTCTCCCGACGGCTACAACACCTTCCACCTCTTCAAGGCCGCGGGGCGGGAGTGGATGGTGCTCGCGCTGGACTGGCGGCTGTCGGCGAAGGGCTACGCGTGGGCCAAGGACGTCCTGGCCCGGCATCCGAAGACGCCGGTCGTCCTCACCACGCACGAGCTGGTCGTCGAGGACGACAGCCTGTCGGCGTACGGACAGCAGCTGTGGGACCAGCTGATCGAGGACCACGACCAGATCTTCCTCACCCTCAACGGGCACTACTGGCCGGCCGGCCGGGCCACGCGCAAGAACGCGGCGGGGAACGACGTCCACCTGCATCTGACGAACTATCAGAACCGTTACTTCGGCGGTGCGGCGATGATCCGGCTGTACCGTTTCGACCTCGACCGGAAGACCATCGACGTGGAGACGGTCTCCCCCTGGATCCTGGGCCGCGCCGCGAAGGGACTCAACGAGCTGGAACGGCAGGAGATCGAGCTGAGCGGCGACGCCGACCGGTTCTCCGTCGACATCGACTTCGCCGACCGCTTCGCCGGCTTCGACCCGGTGCCCGCGCGCCCGGCCCGCCCCGCGCCGCGGATGCTGGTCCCCGGCACGCTCGCGTACTGGCGCTTCGACTCCCCCGTGTCCGGCACGGTCCGTGACCTGTCCGGCCGCGGCAACGACCTCACCGTGGTGTCGGTGGGCGGCGGCTCGCTGGGCTGGTCGCCGGACCACCACCCCGACCAGCCCGGTCACGGCAGCCTGGAGTTCCAGGGCTACAAGTCCCCGCTGAAGGGCGCCTACCTGCGCACGGTCGACAGAGCGCCCCTCAACTCGGCGACCTTCAAGACCGGTTACACCATCGAGGCCTTCTACCGTCTCCCGGCCGACTGGGACCCCGCTCACCACGCCTGGTCGGGGGTGGTCGGCCGGACCGGCACGGGCGGCGCCGCGGGCAGGACCGCGGACGATCCCGACGAGCCGCTCGCCACGCTCTCGCTGTCCGACGGGCCCGGCCCCCAGTGGGCGGCCCGCCCGCTCAACCAGCAGGGCATCGCGACGAACTGGGGCGACGAGACGGCCCGGGAGGTGTGGTGGCACGTCGCCGTCGTCAACGACGGCTCCCACACCACGATGTACGTCCAGGGCTGCCCCGTCGCCCGCAATCCGCACGCCTCCGCTGTCGGTCTCACCTCTGTCGGGCTGCCGTGGCTGCTCGGGGGCTATGAGTACGCCGGGAAGATCGACCAGATCCTGCACGGACGGCTCGGTGACGTCCGGATCGTCGAACGGGCGCTGTCCGTCACGTCGTTCATGAACCACTGACTCCGTCGAGGAAAGACACACGATGACCGATCAGCAGCTGCCCTCCTGGGCCGACCCGTCCGTCTCCCCCTCCGACCTCGACGCGCAGGGTGTCTCCCGGCGGGGGCTCCTGCGCCGCGCGGGTCTGTTCGGTGCGGCGTTCGCTCTCGGCTCGGCGGCCACGCCCGCGTCGGCGGCAACGGCGGACGCCGGACCGCTCGGCGGCGACGACCCCCGCCTCGCCTACCTCGTCGGCGACCACCACGTGCACTCCGTCTACAGCCACGACGCCAAGTACACGTTCTCCCAGCAGGCCAAGGCCGCCGCCACCTACGGCCTCGACTGGATGGTGTTCAACGAGCACTCCAACTTCGGGCACGCCTCCTACGGGGCGAAGCTGGAGCACCAGGAGATCCTCAAGGCCCGGGCCGCGAACCCGCGCCAGCTGATCTTCCAGGGCCTGGAGTGGTACATCCCGGCCGCCGAACACTGCACGGTGTTCGCGGCGCCGGGACCGCACGAGGTGGACCTGCTCACGCGGTTCGAGCTGGCGTACGACGGCAAGCTGCTCGGCTACACCGAGGGTTCCGCCGGCGCGACCGACACCGCCCGCAACGAGGCCCACGCCGTCAAGGCCATCCGGTGGCTCGCCGAACAGCGCCGCACCGGCTACGTCGACGACGTCCTCGTTCTCGCCAACCACCCGCTGCGCCTGGGCATCGACTCCCCGCACGAGATGCGCAACTGGCGGGACGCGGCTCCCGAGATCATGATCGGCATGGAGGGCGCCCCCGGCGCCCAGGGCGCTGCGCTGCCCGGCTGGCGCAGCTCCACCTCGATCCGCGGCGAGTACGAGAACAAGCCGTCGGCCCAGTCGTGGGCGGGCTACCCGGCGGACGCGTATGTGACGTACGGCGGCTTCGACTGGGCGACCGCGACGGTCGGCGGGCTGTGGGACTCGATGCTGGCCGAGGGCCGGCTCTTCTCGATCACCACCAACTCCGACAACCACCGGACCGTCTTCGACACCTGGAAGAACGGGGACTGGCCGGCCGGGCAGAACTTCGACACCACGGGCAAGCTGCCCGACCCGGTGAACACCGACACCCCGCAGCCCGGCAGCGACTTCTGGCCCGGCCAGTTCAGCCGCACCCATGTGGGCGTCACCCGCTACGGCTACCGAGCGGTGATGGCGGGCCTGCGCGCGGGCCGGGTCTGGCTGGACCACGGGCATCTGCTCGACGGGCTCGACGTGCGGCTGAAGCGGGACCACGACCACGGACGGGGCGTCACCCTGGGCGGCCGGCTGCGGGTCCGCAAGGGCGAGAAGCTCACGCTGAACGTCACGGTCACGACCGCCTCGCGGCCCAACTCCCGGGGAATCCTGCCGGAGTTGGCGCACGTGGACGTGATCCGGGGCGCGGTGCGCGGGCCGGTGGCCGACCGGGACGCCTGGCGGGCGCCCGACACCAAGGTCGTGCGGACCAAGGACGTGAGCGGCCGTAAGGGGACGTACACCCTGCGCATCCCGCTGACCGCCGGGGACGAGTCCTTCTACGTCCGGCTGCGCGGCAGCGACGGCAACCGCAACGGCACGGGCTACCTGGGCGCCTCCGTCGACCCGCACGGCCCGATTCCACACGTCCCCGGAGACGGTGACCCGTGGGCCGACACGTGGTTCTACTCCAACCCGGTCTTCGTCGACGTGGCGGGTGCCTGACGAGCAGGTGTTGACGGGCAGGCGCCTGACGGGCAGGCGCCTGACGAGACGTCGGCTCCTCGCCCTCAGTGCGCGGGATCAGAGGTAGAACCGGGACAGGCTCTGCAACACCGCCGCCGGCTTCGCGCCGCCCTCGATCTCGATGGTGCCGTCCACGGCGATCTGTACGCCGCCCGGCACCTCCATGACCTCCCCCAGCCTCCCGACCAGCCGGATCCGCGAGCCGACCTTCACCGGGGACGGGAAACGCACCTTGTTCAGGCCGTAGTTGACCTTCGTCGTCACACCCTGGACGTCCAACAGTTCGGTGAACAGCGGGATGAAGAGGGAGAGGGTGAGGTAGCCGTGGGCGATCGGGGCGCCGAAGGGGCCCTCCTTCGCGCGCTCCGGGTCCACATGGATCCACTGGTGGTCGCCCGTGGCGTCGGCGAAGGTGTTGATGCGCTCCTGGGTGACCTCGATCCACTCGCTGGTGCCGAGGTCGCTGCCGGCGAGCTTCTTCAGTTCGTCGAGTCCGTTGACGGTGATGCCCATGTGGCTTTCCCTAGCTGTGAGTCGAAGGTCAGGAGGTGGTGCCGTAGCGCTTGCGCACCCGGGCCTTGAGGAGCTTCCCGGAGGCGGTGCGCGGGAGTTCGGCGGCGAGCACCACCGACTTCGGGATCTTGTACTTGGCGAGCCGCCCGGCCAGCGCGGCCAGCACCTCGTCGGGGTCCAGCGCGGCCCCCTCGCGCGGTACGACGACCGCGCGCGGCACCTCGCCCCACTTGTCGTCGGGTACGCCGATGACCGCGCACTCGACGATGTCCGGGTGGGCGAGGAGCAGGTCCTCGATCTCGGCGGGGTAGATGTTCTCCCCACCGGAGATGATCATGTCCTTGATGCGGTCGACGATGAAGACATAACCGTCCTCGTCGGTCCGGGCCACGTCCCCGCTGCGGAACCAGCCGTCGGCGAAGGCGGCGGCCGTCTCCTCGGCCAGGCCCCAGTAGCCGGGCATGACGTGCGGTCCGCGCACCACGACCTCGCCGGTCTCGCCGACGCCGGCCGGAGCGAGGTCCGGCCCCACGACCCGTACGTCGCTGAAGAAGTGCGGCACCCCGGCCGAGCCCGCCTTGTCCACGGCGTGTTCGGCGTCCAGGAAGAGCGTGCCGGGGGACGCCTCCGTCATGCCGTAGCCCTGGAGGAAGGTCAGGCCGCGCTCCTGGTAGGAGGCGATCAACGGGGTCGACACCGGGGAGCCGCCGCAGGTGAGGATCCGCAGGGAGGACAGGTCGGCGTCCTTCCAGCGCGGATGCCGGGCCACCTGGTCGAACATGGTCGGCACCCCGAACATGAAGGTGATCCGGTGCCGTTCGATCAGGTCGAAGGTCGTCTCCGGGTCGAAGGCCTCGACCAGGACACAGGTGCCGCCCTTCAGCAGCACCGGCAGGGTGAGCATGTTGAGGCCGGCCGTGTGGAACAACGGGGCGGAGACCAGGGCGCGTTCGTCGCTGATCAGGTCGGTGTCGACGAGGACGTTGATCGCGTTCCAGGTCAGGTTGGAGTGGGTGAGCATGGCGCCCTTGGGGCGGCCCGTGGTGCCCGAGGTGTACATGATGATGCAGGTGTCGTCGGGTACGACCGGCTCGTCGACGGGGTCGGCGGCGGCCTCGGCGAGCGCCTCCTCGTACTCCGCGCCGACCTCGACGTAGGCCCGCACGTCCGTGGTGCCGGGCAGCCCGGCGACCAGGCCCTGGAACGAGGGGCCGTAGACAAGGGTCCTGGCGCCGGAGTCGGCGAGCTCGTAGGCGATCTCCGGGCCGGCGAGGCGCGTGTTGAGGGGGACGAAGACCGCGCCGAGGGTGCCCGCCGCGAACAGGGTCTCCAGGTAGGAGGGGTGGTTGGGGCCGAGGTAGGCGATCCGGTCGCCGCGCCGGACACCCCGGGCGCGCAGGGCGTGCGCGAGACGGGTGGTGCGCTCGTACAGCTCGGCGTACGTGCGGCTCGTGTCGCCGTGGATCAGGGCGGTCCGGTGCGGCGTCTTACGGGCCCGGCGCGCGGGCCACGACCCCAGTCCCTCGTTGCGCATCTGTGGCCCCTTATGACTTCGTCAGCCCGAGCAGGCGGGCGGCGTTCTCCTTGAGGATCTTCGGCTTGACCTCGTCCTTGATCGACAGCTTCTCGAAGTCCGCGAGCCAGCGGTCGGGGGTGAGGACGGGGAAGTCGGAGCCGAAGAGGACCTTGTCCTTGAGCAGCGTGTTGGCGTACTGCACGAGCTGCGGCGGGAAGTACTTCGGTGACCAGCCGGACAGGTCGATGTGCACGCCCGGCTTGTGCGTCGCGACGGCGAGGGCCTCGTCCTGCCAGGGGAAGGACGGGTGCGCAAGGATGATCTTCAGATGCGGGAAGTCCGCGGCGACGTCGTCCACGTGCAGGGGGTTCGAGTACTTCAGCCGGATCCCGCCCCCGCCGGGCACGCCGGCGCCGATGCCGGTCTGGCCGGTGTGGAAGAGGGCGATGGTGCCGGTCTCCTCGATCACCTCGTAGAGCTCGTACGCCACCGAGCGGTCGTTGGGGAAGAAGCCCTGGATGCTGGGGTGGAACTTGAAGCCCTTCACCCCGTACTCCTCGACCAGGCGGCGGGCCTGCCGCACCCCCGCCTTGCCGCGGAAGGGGTCGATGGAGGCGAAGGGGATCAGGACGTCCGCGTTGGCGGCGGCGGCCTCCGCCACCTCCTCGTTCGGCACCGGCGGGGTGCCCGTGGCGGACTCGGCGTCCACCGTGAAGATCACGGCGGCCATCCTCCGCGCGCGGTAGTAGGCGGCGGTCTCCTCCAGGGTCGGCTTCCGCTTGCCCTCGACCTTGAAATAGGCGGAGGAGGCCTCGTGCAGGTCGTCGTCCAGGGAGGAGCGGCCCGTGGAGGACACCTCCGCGTGGGTGTGGACGTCGATGGCGACGAGGTCCTCGACGTTGAGGGTCGTCATGGTCAGGCCTCCGGGAACTTGGGGGCTGGGATGCCGACCGTCTGGAGTTCCGCGCCGACCGACGTGGGGAAGGCGTCGGCCAGGGTCTCAGGGGTCCAGCCGCCGTCGGCGTAGGCCGCGCTGATCTCCTGCGGATGCGACCAGAGTGCCACTTTGTCGCCGCCGATGCCGATGGCCTGGCCGGTGATGCCGCGCGCGGCCTCGGAGGCGAGGAAGGGGACGAGGGCCGCGCAGTCCTCGGGGGTGCCGAAGCCCTCGCCCTTGCGGAGGAAGTCCGGCAGCGGCTCGCCGTTCCTCATCGCCTCGGCGTAGGGGGCGAAGGCGGGGATGGTCTCGGTCATCGCCGTCGCGGCGACCGGCACGATCGCGTTGACGGTGATGCCCGCGCGGCCCAGTTCCATGGACCAGGTGCGGGCCATGGCAGCGATGCCGGCCTTGGCGGCGGCGTAGTTCGTCTGCCCGAAGTTGCCGCGCTGCCCGGCCGGGGAGCCGACCAGGATCAGGCTGCCGCCCTCACCCTGCTCGCGCATCCGCACGGCGGCGGCACGGGCGCAGGTGAAGGTGCCCTTGAGGTGGGTGGTGATCACCGCGTCGAAGTCGTCGTCGGTCATCTTCCACAGCACCCTGTCGCGAAGGATGCCCGCGTTGGTGACCAGGACGTCGAGCCGCCCGAACTCCTCGACAGCGCGGCTGACCAGCCGGTCGGCGGCCTCGGTGGTGCCGACCGGGACCACCTCGGCGACGGCCCTGCCGCCCGCCTCGGTGATGGACTTCACCGCCTGCTCGGCCACGGCCTCGTCGATGTCGTTGACGACCACGGAGGCGCCGTGGGCGGCGAGGGCGTGGGCGTAGGCGAGGCCGAGGCCCCGGCCGCTGCCGGTGACGACGGCGGCCTTGCCGGTGAGATCGATGCTGGGCACGGGCGGGTCCCTTCACGAACGGACATGAGTGATGCGGCTACGACACGGGTGACGCGGCTACGGGAGCGGAGCTTTCGGGCTACGGGACGAAGTCCGTTCCGAGATCGAAGCTAAGAGCAATAATTGTTGACGTCAATAGTTGTTGCCCACTCGTCGGTGCGCCAGACTGGGAGGACCACGTACTACTCACCCCCCACCCTTCGCCACGCACCACGCACCACGCACCACGCACCACGCACCACCGCCCCCGCCCGGGGCCCCGACCAGGGAGACCGCCATCGCTCGCCAGCCGCACCCGACGCCCCCCGCCGCGGGCCCCGCCCCGATCGACGCGTACGAGCCGTGGATGCGCGGGCTGCACGCGGACGCCGGCTACCTCCTGTACCGGCTGGGTCTGCGCTCCGGACAGTTGTTCAACGCCTTCCTCCAGGAGTCCGGCCTGCGCCTGCGCCACTACGCGCTGCTCCGCTTCCTCGCCACGTCCGAGGGCGTCCTCCAGCGCGAGCTGAGCACCTCCCTCGGCTACGACCCGAGCGCGATCGTGGGCCTGGTCGACGACCTCGAGAAGCTCGGCTTCGCCGAACGCCGCCCCTCTCCCGACGACCGGCGCAGCCGCATCGTCGTGCTCACCGCGGACGGCCGCGCCTTCCTGCGCGACACCGACGAGGCCGGGCTGCGGGTCACGAACGATTTGCTCCAGCCCCTCGACCCCGCCGAGCGCGATGTGCTCCACTCGCTGTTGCGGAGAGTCGCCGAGACCGGGCTGGGGTGACGCCATGCCGATGACCACCGACGCCGGCCTGTCGCAGGCGGCGCGCTCCGCGCCCGACCGGCTGCTGTCCGTCCTGGCCGCGTTCGACCACGACCACCCCGCGCTGTGCCTCACGGACATCAGCCGCCGGGCCGGGCTGAGTCTGACCACCAGCCACCGACTCGTGGGCGCCCTGACCGAGTGGGGCGCGCTGGAGCGCGACGAGTCGGGGGTCTACCACGTCGGACTGCGCCTGTGGGAGGTCGCGGCCCTCGCGCCCCGCGGGCTCGCGCTGCGGCAGGCCGCACTGCCGTACCTGGAGGACCTGTACGAAGCCACGCACGAGAACGTGCAGTTGGCGGTGCGTGACGGCTCGGAGGTCGTCTACATCGAGTGGATCTCGGGGCGTTCGGCGGTCGGCGTGCACATCCGGGTCGGCGCCCGCTGGCCACTGCACGTCACCGGTGTGGGGCTCGTGCTGCTGGCGTACGGCGACACGGAACTCCAGCAGGAGTACTGCGCGGCCCCACTGGCCTCCTTCACCCCGTACACCCTCACCGACGCCGGGCAGCTGCGCCGGGTGCTGGCAGGAGTGCGGCGCTCCGGCGTGGCGGTGAGCGACCGTCAGGTCACCGCGGACGCGGTGTCGGTGGCCGCACCCGTGAGGGGAGCGGACGGTGCCCTGGTCGCGGCCGTGTCCGTCGTGGTGCCCGAGGCCGGGATCCGGGTCCCGGCGCTGATCCCCGCGGTACGGCTCGCGGCGCTCGGGATCTCGCGGGCACTGGGGTGGCAGCCGGCTGGCAGCCAGGGCGAGAGCGGGGCCCCGCGGGGCAACGGATCCCAGCGAGCCGGGGGACATCCCTCTCACCGGTGAGGACGGGCGTCGGGCGTCGGGGCGTCGGGGCGTCGCGATACGGGAACCTGCACAGCGTCAGTCCGACAGTTTGACGGTGCGGCCCGGAGGACCTTCTCGGCCGCGTCCAGCGCCCTCACCTGTGTGGCTTGGTCGAGGTCCGCCTGGACAGCCGTACCGCCCCACCCGTCGGCAGCTTCTCGATCGCCGGCACGGGCGGCTGGCAGTCCTGGAGAACGGTCCCCGCCAACATCAGTGCGGTGACGGGGACGCACGACGTGTACCTCACCTTCACGAGCGGTCAGCCCTCGGACTTCGTGAACGTGAACGGGTTCACCTTCGGCCACTGACCGTCACGTCCACTCCGCTCAAGGGGTTCCACGCTCATGTGGAGCCCCTTTCCCGCGCCGACAGGGTCACCGCACCTCCGCCCGAAACCCCGCCGGCGTCAACTCCGTGTGCAGTTGGAAGAACTTGGAGAAGTTCGCCGCGTCCGGGAAGCCCACCGCCGCGCCGATCCGGCCGATGGGCATGTCGGTGTGGGCCAGGAGGCGCTTGGCCTCCAGGATGACGCGTTTGTCGATGAAGCCCTTGGGGGTCTCGCCGGTGGCGGCGCGGACCGCGCGGACGAGGGTGCGGCGGGAGTAGCCGAGGGCTTCGGCGTAGGCGCTGACGCTGTGGTTGGTCGCGAAGCCCTTCTCGACCGCCTGACGGAAGAGCGTGAAGGTGGAGTCCGACTGCTGTCCGGCGGCCTCCGCGGAGCTTGCGGCGAGGTGGGACAGTCGCAGGAGGAACGCGGTGAGCGAGTGGCGCAGGATCGCCGTGTGCAGGATCGGCGGGAGGGTCGTCGTGTCCTCGTACTCGCGCTGGAGCTGGTCGAGGGCCGAACGGAGACCGGCGAGCCGGGCCTTGTCGGGGTGCAGCAGGGGCGGCAGGTCGTAGCGGTACAGGCCGGTGGCCTCGACCGTGGCGCGGGGCAGGAAGCCGGGTTGCATGGTGAGGACGGTTCCGCGGTACCCGTCGGCGTGCGAGAAGCGGTGGACCTGCCCCGGGCGGATCCACAGCAGCTCGCCGGCCGTCGCCTCGTACTCATCGAAGTCGATCATGTGGTGTACGGGGCCCTCGTCGAAGAGCATCACCACGTGGAAGTCGATGCGGTGGACGCGGTGCAGGGGCGCGTCGGCGTGCCAGGTGCGGCCGGTTCCCATGGGGCCGACCTGCATGCCGACACCGCCCACGCTCAGCTCGACCGGGAAGGGGAACGTTCTGATTTCGTCAACGCCGCCGTCACCGTCACCGGCTTGGATGGTTCTGTCCACCATGTCCTTCTCGTGCCGCCTCGGTCCCGCGCCGAGTGTCCCACTTTCACCACAGACTGACACACCACGACCTTCCCCCGTAAAAGTCAGACTTTTAAGTTTGGACACGTCAAACCAGCCATCCCCCTCCGATCGAGGACTTCTTGAAGATGAGCACGCACACACCGGACAGCTTCGAATGGACCGAACTCGACCGGCGTGCCGTCGACACCGCGCGTCTTTTGGCGGCGGATGCCGTACAGCGGGTGGGCAACGGCCACCCGGGCACCGCGATGAGCCTGGCCCCGGCCGCGTACACGATCTTTCAGAAGGTGATGCGCCACGATCCGGCCGACCCGGAATGGACGGGCCGTGACCGCTTCGTGCTGTCCCCCGGACACACCTCGCTCACCCTCTACACGCAGCTGTACCTCGCCGGCTACGAGCTGGAGCTCGACGACCTGAAGGCGTTCCGCACCCACGGTTCGAAGACGCCCGGTCACCCCGAGTACGGCCACACGGCCGGCGTCGAGACCACCACGGGCCCGCTCGGACAGGGCGTCGCCAACGCGGTGGGCATGGCGATGGCCGCCCGCTACGAGCGCGGTCTGTTCGACCCGGAGGCCCCCGAGGGCAGCTCGCCCTTCGACCACACCATCTGGGGCATCGTCTCCGACGGCGACCTGGAGGAGGGCATCTCCGCGGAGGCGTCGTCCCTGGCCGGCCACCAGAAGCTCGGCAACCTCGTCTTCGTCTACGACGACAACCACATCTCCATCGAGGGCGACACCGCGACCGCGTTCTCCGAGGACGTGCTGAAGCGGTACGAGGCCTACGGCTGGCACGTGCAGCGGATCGAGCCCGGCGAGGACGGCGACATCGACGTCCACGCCCTGTACGCGGCGCTGCGAGCCGCGCAGGCCGAGACCGAGCGCCCCTCGATCATCGCGATGCGCACGATCATCGCCTGGCCCGCCCCGAACGCCCGCAACACCGAGGCGGCGCACGGCTCCGCGCTGGGTGAGGACGAGGTCGCCGCCACCAAGCGCGTCCTCGGTTTCGACCCGGAGCGGTCCTTCGAGGTGGCCGACGAGATCCTCGCCCACACCCGTCGGACCCTCGACCGGGGCGCCGAGGCGCACGCGGCCTGGGACAAGCAGCTCGACAAGTGGCGCGGCGCCCAGCCCGAGCGGGCGAAGCTGTTCGACCGGGTCGTCGCCGGTCAGCTGCCCGAAGGCTGGGAGGACGCCCTGCCGGTCTTCGAGGAGGGCAAGGCCCTCGCCACTCGCGCCGCCTCCGGCAAGGTGCTCCAGGCGCTCGGCGCGGTCCTCCCCGAGCTGTGGGGCGGCTCCGCCGACCTGGCCGGCTCGAACAACACCACCATCGACAAGACCAGCTCCTTCCTGCCGAAGGGCAACCCGCTGCCGGAGGCCGACCCGTACGGCCGCACCATCCACTTCGGCATCCGCGAGCACTCCATGGGCGCGGAGATGAACGGCATCGCCCTGCACGGCAACACCCGCATCTACGGCGGCACCTTCCTGGTGTTCTCCGACTACATGCGCAACGCCGTCCGTCTCGCCGCGCTGATGCAGCTGCCCGTGACGTACGTGTGGACGCACGACTCCATCGGCCTCGGCGAGGACGGCCCCACCCACCAGCCGGTCGAGCACCTCGCGTCGCTGCGGGCCATCCCGGGCCTGAACATCGTCCGTCCCGCCGACGCCAACGAGACCGCGATCGCCTGGGCCGAGATCCTCAAGCGGCACGCCACCGACCCGGCCCCGCACGGTTTCGCGCTCACCCGCCAGGGCGTGCCGACGTACGCGCCCAACCCGGATGCGGCGAAGGGCGGTTACGTCCTGCGGGACTCCTCGAAGGAGACCCCGGACGTCGTCCTGATCGCCACCGGTTCCGAGGTGCAGCTCGCCGTCGGCGCGCGGGAGGAGCTGGAGGCCGAGGGGATCGGTGTCCGGGTGGTGTCGATGCCGTCCGTGGAGTGGTTCGAGGAGCAGCCGCGGGAGTACCGCGACAGCGTCCTTCCGCCGTCCGTGAAGGCCCGTGTCGCGGTCGAGGCCGGGATCGGTCTGACGTGGTACCGGTTCGTGGGTGACGCGGGACGCATCGTCTCCCTCGAACACTTCGGCGCCTCCGCCGACGCCAAGATCCTGTTCGCCGAGTACGGCTTCACTTCCGAGAACGTCGCCGCAGCCGCCCGGGAGTCCCTGGCCGCCGCCCGCGGTTGATCAGATCGTCAGAAAGAAGATGACCACAATGACCGAAGGAACCGCGACCGCGGGAACACTCAGGCGCCTGTCCGACGAGGGCGTCTCCATCTGGCTGGACGACCTGTCCCGCAGCCGGATCGAGTCCGGCAACCTGGCCGAACTCGTCAGGACGAAGCACGTGGTGGGCGTCACCACCAACCCCAGCATCTTCCAGGCCGCCATCGGCTCCGGCGAGGGGTACGAGGAGCAGCTCGGCGACCTCGCCGTGCGGGGCGTCACGGTCGACGAGGCCGTCCGGATGATGACCACCACCGACGTCCGCGCCGCCGCCGACATCCTGCGGCCCGTGTACGACGCGACCGGCGGCCGGGACGGCCGGGTCTCCATCGAGGTCGACCCGCGCCTCGCCCACGACACGGCGGCCACCATCGCCGAAGCCAAGCAGCTCTTCTGGCTGGTGGACCGTCCCAACGTCATGATCAAGATCCCGGCGACGCCGGCCGGTCTCCCGGCGATCACCGAGGTCGTGGGCCTCGGCATCAGCGTCAACGTCACGCTGATCTTCTCGCTGGAGCGCTACGGCGAGGTCATGGACGCCTACCTCGCCGGGCTGGAGAAGGCGCAGAAGGCGGGACTGGACCTCGCGCAGATCCACTCGGTGGCCTCCTTCTTCGTCTCCCGCGTCGACGCCGAGATCGACAAGCGGCTGACCCTGCTGGGCACGGACGAGGCCCTCGCGCTGAAGGGGAAGGCCGCCCTCGCCAACGCGCGGCTCGCCTACCAGGCGTACGAGAGCGTCTTCTCCGGTGAGCGCTGGACCGCGCTGGGCGGGGCCCGCGCCAACAAGCAGCGTCCGCTGTGGGCCTCCACCGGCGTGAAGGACCCGGCGTACAAGGACACGCTGTACGTCGACGAGCTGGTCGCGCCGGGCACGGTCAACACCATGCCGGAGGCCACGCTGAACGCCGCCGCCGACCACGGCGACATCACCGGCGACACCGTCACCGGCCGCTACGCCCAGGCCCGCGCCGACCTCGGGGCGGTGGAGCGGCTCGGGATCTCCTACGACAAGGTCGTCCAGCAGCTCGAGGACGAGGGCGTCGCCAAGTTCGAGGCGGCCTGGCAGGACCTCCTGAACACCGTGACGAAGTCCCTGAACAGCAAGGGGGTTGACGGGGAATGAGCAAGAAGGCCCGCAAGAAGACCACTGAAGAACCCGGGTCGCAGGAGACCGGGTCGCAGGAGACCGGGCCGGAGGTGACCGGGCCGGAGGCGACCGTCCCCGTCCTCCCGGCGGCCGACTGGTCCAACCCGCTCCGCCACCCCCAGGACCGCCGGCTCCCCGTTATCGCCGGCCCCTCGGGGCTGGTCATCTTCGGCGTCACCGGCGACCTGTCCCGCAAGAAGCTGATGCCGGCCATCTACGACCTCGCCAACCGCGGAATGCTGCCTCCGGGCTTCTCGCTCCTCGGGTTCGCCCGCAGGGAGTGGGAGGACGAGGACTTCGCACAGGTCGTGCACGACTCGGTCCGCGAGCACGCGCGCACCGAGTTCCGCGAGGAGGTCTGGCAGCAGCTCTCCGAGGGCATGCGGTTCATCCCCGGCGACTTCGACGACGACACCGCGTTCAAGCAGCTGCGGTCCGCCGTCGACGAGCTGGACAGCTCACGCGGTACGAGCGGCAACTACGCGTTCTATCTCTCCGTACCGCCGAAGTTCTTCCCGAAGGTCGTGCGGCAGCTGAAGAAGCACGGGCTCGCCGACGCTCCGGAGGGTTCCTGGCGGCGCGCGGTCATCGAGAAGCCGTTCGGGCGCGACCTGAAGAGCGCCCGTGAGCTGAACGCGCTCCTGCACGACGTGTTCGAGCCGGACCAGGTGTTCCGCATCGACCACTACCTCGGCAAGGAGACCGTCCAGAACATCCTGGCGCTCCGCTTCGCCAACCAGATGTACGAGCCGATCTGGAACCGGTCGTACGTCGACCACGTGCAGATCACCATGGCCGAGGACATCGGCATCGGCGGCCGGGCCGGGTACTACGACGGGATCGGCGCCGCCCGTGACGTCATCCAGAACCACCTGCTCCAGCTGATGGCGCTCACCGCCATGGAGGAGCCCATCGCCTTCGACGCCGAGTCGCTGCTCACCGAGAAGCTCAAGGTGCTGAAGTCGGTGCGGCTGCCCGAGAACATCGGTGAGCACACCGTGCTGGCGCAGTACGCGGAGGGCTGGCAGGGCGGCGCGAAGGTGGCCGGGTACCTCCAGGAGGAGGGCATCGACCCCACGTCGAAGACCGACACGTACGCGGCCGTCAAGCTGGAGGTGGACAACCGCCGCTGGGCGGGAATCCCCTTCTACCTGCGCACCGGCAAGCGGCTGGGCCGGCGGGTCACCGAGATCGCGGTGGTCTTCCAGCGGGCCCCGCACTCCCCCTTCGACTCCACCGCCACCGAGGAACTCGGGCAGAACGCGATCGTCATCCGCGTCCAGCCCGACGAGGGCATGACGGTCCGCTTCGGCTCCAAGGTGCCCGGCACCTCGATGGAGATCCGGGACGTGTCCATGGACTTCGCCTACGGCGAGTCGTTCACGGAGTCCAGCCCGGAGGCGTACGAGCGCCTCATCCTGGACGTCCTCCTCGGAGACGCCAACCTTTTCCCCCGCCACCAGGAAGTGGAAGAGTCCTGGAAGATCCTCGACCCGATCGAGGAGTTCTGGGCGAACCACGGCAGTCCGGCGCGGTACGCGTCGGGCAGCTGGGGACCCGAGGAAGCGGACGAGATGCTCGCACGAGACGGACGGAGCTGGCGCAGGCCATGAAAATCGACCTGACCGACACCACGGCAAGCAAGATCAACAAGGCGTTGGTGCAGGGTCGCCGCGCCATCGGCACACCCGCCGTGGGCATGGTCCTGACGATGGTGATCGTCACGGACGAGGAGAACGCCTACGACGCGATCAAGGCGGCCGAGGAGGCCTCGCACGAGCACCCCTCGCGCACCCTGGTCGTCATCAAGCGGCACGCCCGCACCCCGCGCGACCGCACCAGCTCCCGCCTCGACGCCGAGGTCCGGGTGGGCGCCGACGCCGGCACCGGCGAGACGGTGATCCTGCGGACCTACGGCGAGGTGTCCGACCACGCCGACTCCGTCGTCCTGCCGCTGCTGCTGCCGGACGCCCCGGTCGTCGTGTGGTGGCCGGTGGAGGCGCCGGAGAACCCGGCGAAGGACCCGCTGGGCGCGCTGGCCCAGCGCCGGATCACCGACCTGTACGCCGTCGGGAACCCCCTCCAGGTACTGCAGACCCGGGTCCGCTCCTACGCGCCCGGCGACACCGACCTCGCCTGGACCCGGCTGACCCCGTGGCGCTCGATGCTGGCCGCGGCCCTGGACCAGGCCCGGGCGAAGGTGACCTCGGCGGCCGTGGAGGCCGAGGAGGAGAACCCGGCGGCCGAACTGCTGTCCCGCTGGCTGGAGGCCCGCCTCGGCGTCACCGTCGACCGGATCGTCACCGCCGGGCCGGTGGTCACGGCCGTGCGTCTGGGCACCGCGAGCGGCGAGATCGTCATCGACCGCCCCGAGGGCCCGCTGGCCACGCTGACCCTGCCGCACCAGCCCTCGCGCACCCTCGCGCTGAAGGTCCGCACCACTTCCGAACTCATCGCCGAGGAGCTGCGGCGCCTCGACGCGGACGAGATGTACGCCGTCGCCCTGCGGGGCGAGGGTACGAAGGAGATCCCCACCCATGTCTGACTCCCCTTCCGCCTCCCCCTCCCCTTCCCCCAAGCTCACCCGGCGGCCGGAGTGGATGGCCCTGGAGGACCACCGCGCCGAGTGGCACGCGCATCTGCGTGACCTGTTCGCGGCGGACCCCGAGCGTGCGCAGCGGTATGTCGTACGCGTGGGAGACCTGCGTATCGACTACTCGAAGAACCTGGTCACCGACGAGACGCTGGCGCTGCTCCAGGAACTGGCCACCGCCACCGACGTGTTCGGGCTGCGGGACGCCATGTTCGGCGGCGAGAAGATCAACATCACCGAGGACCGGGCGGTGCTGCACACCGCGCTGCGCGCCCCCGCGAACGCGGTGGTCGAGGTCGACGGCGAGAACGTCGTGCCCAAGGTCCACGCGGTCCTCGACCAGATGAGCGACTTCGCCCAGCGGGTCCGCTCCGGTGCGTGGACCGGCCACACCGGCAAGCGGATCCGCAACGTCGTCAACATCGGCATCGGCGGCTCCGACCTGGGCCCGGCGATGGCCTACGAGGCACTGCGGGCGTACACCGCACGGGAGTTGACCTTCCGGTTCGTGTCGAACGTGGACGGCGCCGACCTGCACGAGGCCGTGCGTGACCTGGACCCGGCGGAGACCCTGTTCATCGTCGCCTCCAAGACGTTCACCACCATCGAGACGATCACGAACGCGACCTCGGCGCGCGAGTGGCTGCTGAACGGCCCCGACGGACTCGGCGACGACAAGGCGGTCGCGAAGCACTTCGTCGCCCTGTCGACGAACGCCGAGAAGGTCACCGGGTTCGGCATCGACCCGGAGAACATGTTCGCGTTCTGGGACTGGGTCGGCGGCCGCTACTCCTACGACTCGGCGATCGGTCTGTCCCTGATGATCGCCATCGGCCCGGAACGCTTCCTGGAGATGCTCGACGGTTTCCGGATCGTCGACGAGCACGTCCGCAACGCGCCCGCCGAGGCCAACGCCCCGCTGCTGCTGGGCCTGCTGGGCGTCTGGTACGGCAACTTCTTCGACGCCCAGACGCACGCGGTCCTGCCGTACAGCCACTACCTGTCCAAGTTCACCGCCTACCTCCAGCAGCTGGACATGGAGTCCAACGGCAAGTCGGTGGACCGTGACGGCGACCCGGTCCAGTGGCAGACCGGCCCGGTGGTGTGGGGCACCCCCGGCACCAACGGGCAGCACGCCTACTACCAGTTGATCCACCAGGGCACCAAGGTCATCCCGGCCGACCTGATCGGTTTCGCCCGTCCGGTCGGCGAGCTGAGCGACGAACTCAAGGCGCAGCACGACCTGTTGATGGCCAACCTGTTCGCGCAGGGGCAGGCGCTCGCCTTCGGCAAGACCGCCGACGAGGTGCGCGCGGAGGGCGTGGCGGAGGCACAGGTGCCGCACCGCACGTTCAAGGGCAACCACCCGACGACCACGATCCTGGCGAAGGAACTCACCCCGTCGGTCCTCGGCCAGCTGATCGCCCTCTACGAGCACAAGGTGTTCGTCCAGGGCGCGATCTGGAACATCGACTCCTTCGACCAGTGGGGCGTCGAGCTCGGCAAGGTCCTCGCCAGGCGCGTCGAACCCGCCGTCACCGAGGGCGCGGACGTCCCCGGTCTCGACTCCTCCACCGCCGCTCTCGTGGCCGCTTACCGCGAGCTCAAGGAAGTGAACTGACATGCAGTTGGGACTCATCGGCCTCGGCAAGATGGGCGGCAACATGCGCGAGCGGATCCGCCGCGCCGGCCACACCGTCATCGGCTACGACCGCAACCCCGAAGTCTCCGACGTGAGCAGCCTGGCCGAACTGGTCGACAAGCTCGAAGCCCCGCGCGCGGTCTGGGTGATGGTCCCGGCCGGTGCCCCGACGCAGTCCGTCGTCGACGAACTCGGCGACCTGCTGTCCGACGGTGACACGGTCATCGACGGCGGCAACTCCCGCTGGACCGACGACGAGAAGCACGCCGCCGAGCTGGGTGCCAAGGGCATCGGGTTCGTCGACGCGGGCGTCTCGGGCGGTGTGTGGGGCCTGAAGAACGGCTACGCCCTGATGGTCGGCGGCGACAAGGAGCACGTCGACCGGATCCAGCCGGTCTTCGACGCGCTCAAGCCCGAGGGCACGGCCGGCTTCGTCCACGCCGGCAAGGTCGGCTCCGGGCACTTCTCCAAGATGGTCCACAACGGCATCGAGTACGCCATGATGCAGGCCTACGCCGAGGGCTGGGAGCTGCTGCAGGCGGTGGACTCGGTCACCGACGTGCGCGAGGTCTTCCGCTCCTGGCAGGAGGGCACCGTCATCCGCTCCTGGCTGCTCGACCTGGCCGTCAACGCTCTCGACGACGACGAGCACCTGCAGAAGCTGCGGGGGGTCGCGCAGGACTCCGGCGAGGGCCGCTGGACCGTCGAGGCCGCCATCGACAACGCGGTGCCGCTGCCCGCCATCACCGCCTCCCTCTTCGCCCGGTTCTCGTCCCGCCAGGACGACTCCCCGCAGATGAAGATGGTCGCGGCGCTGCGCAACCAGTTCGGCGGCCACGCCGTCGAGTCGGCGAAGGAGTAGACCCGCCATGGGGGATCTCCTTCTGGTCCGCCATGGTGAGACGGAGTGGAGCGTGTCGGGACAGCACACCAGCTGGACCGACCTGCCCCTCACCCAGCACGGCGAGGAACAGGCCAAGTCCCTCGCTCCGCTCCTCTCCTCGCGGACCTTCGCCCTCGCGCTGGCCAGCCCGCTGAGCCGCGCGATACGTACCGCCGAACTGGCGGGCATCACCGGGGTCGTACCGGACCCCGACCTGCAGGAGTGGGACTACGGCGGCTACGAGGGCGTCACCACCGTCGACATCCACCGCACCCGGCCCGACTGGTTCCTGTGGAACGACGGAGTGCCGCCCGGCCCGGACGGCCACCCCGGAGAGTCGCCCGAGCAGGTGGGGCGGCGTGCCGACCGGGTCCTCGCCCGGGTGGACGCGGCCCTGCCCGACGGCGATGTGATCCTGGCGGCCCACGGCCACTTCCTGCGGGTGCTGACGGCACGCCGGCTGGGGCTGGCGCCGGCGGACGGGCGACTGTTCCAGTTGGCGACCGGAACGGTCAGCCGGCTGTCGACGGAGCACGACCGACCGGTCATCGCGGAGTGGAACACCCGGTCGTAGAAGGGGTGTCCGAAGCCGGCCCGGGTGCACGCCCGGGTCGGCTTTCCGTTGGTTGCCGTCCGCCGTGGGCACGTCGGCGTTGGCCCCGGACGGCTGGTACCAGACGCTGTCGTACGCCCTCGTCATCGCCGGCTGGATCCTGGCCACGACGGTCTCCGCCGGCGTGACCCGGACCGTCAGCCGCCGGTGAGCCGCTTGACCGCGTGCTGGGCCGCCAGCCGCACGGGGGCGTTCGGGGCGCCGTAACCCCGGTAGCCGCCGTCACGCTGGACGAGTTCGAAGAAGACCTGTCCGACGGTGTGGGTGTAGCAGTGCCGGAACACCCCGTGGGCGTCCCGGTCGTAGAGGATGCCGAGTGCGCGGTACGTCGCCAACTCGCCGTCGGCGAACTCGTACCGGGCCGCCAGGTCGTCGTAGTAGTTCGCGGGGATCGGCAGCAGTCGGCCGCCGGCGTCGACGAAGCGGCGGGCCGTGGCGATCACGTCGTCGGTGGCGAGCGCGATGTGCTGGGCGTGGACGGTGTCGTCGGAGGGGGCCGCGCCGACGGACAGGGCGATGCGTACGCTGCCGTCGAGGTTGGTGACGGCACGGCTGCGCAGCAGGCCGTAGGGGTCGGCGACGTCGACGCTCTCCTGGGCCGTGAGGCCGAGCACACTGCGGTGGAAGAGGGCCGCCTCGTCGAAGTGGTGCCAGGGCTGGGTGAGGGCGAGGTGGTCGATGCCGGACACATCCGAGGCGGCGGCCGGATGCTCGACGTCCTCTGCGTCCTCGGCGTCCTCTGCGTCCTCTGCGGCTTCGATGTCCTCGATGTCCTCGGGGTCCTGGAAGTCCGCCCGCCAGTCGGGGAGTTCGGGCCGGTTCGTGGCGCAGAAGAACAGTTCCGTGCCGTCGGGCGCGGCGACCGCGTCGAGCAGGGCGTCCTCGGGGGCGCGGCGGCGGGGCAGGACGGGGGCGAGCAGGGCCTCGGCGCGGCGGGCGGCGGCGGAAGGGGCCGGTGACTCCAGGCCGATGGCGGCGAGCTGAGTGCCGTCACGGCGTACGGCGGTGCCGGTGTTGACCAGGACGCGGGCCTCGCCCTGCTGCCACAGGTCGACGGGCTTGCTGCGGTGGCGTGCGGTGCGGGCGAAGCCCAGGGCGCGCAGCACCGCGGAAACGGGGTCGGCGTCCGGGGTGATCAGTTCGGCGAAGGCGATGCCTGTGGGGACGACCGGCGCGGGCGGCGCGGCGACGCCCACCGTCTCCTGGAGGACCAGCAGGGACCGGCGGGCGTCCACGGCGATGGGGCCGGCCTCGGCCTGCCGGAAGACGTCGTTGAAGATCTCCAGGGAGAGCGGGCCGTCGTATCCCGTGCGCAGCACCCGGCCGACGAGCCCGGCGACGTCGAAGCCGCCCTGGCCGGGGAAGCAGCGGTAGTGGCGGCTCCACTGCAGGACGTCCATGGCGAGCAGCGGGGCGTCGGCGAGCTGGAGGAAGAAGATCTTCTCGCCGGGGATGTCCGCGATGCCGTCGAGGTCCTTGGGGTCGGAGCTCCGGGAGAGGATGTGGAAACTGTCCAGGCAGGTGCCGAGCGAGGGGTGGCCCGCCGCCTCGACAATGTGCCAGGCGTGGTCGTACGTGCTGACGTGCCGCCCCCAGGCGAGCGCCTCGTAGGCGATCCGGATGCCGAAGTCCTGGGCCAGATCGGCGAGTTCACCCAGCTGGCCGGCGGCGAGGGCGTCGTCGTCCACGGCGTGCGGGGAGACGCTGGAGCAGACCAGGACGGTGTCGGCGCCGAGCCGGCCCATCAGCTCGAACTTGTGCCGGGCACGCCGCAGGTTGCGGGCGAACTCGTGCCGAGGCACGGCCTCGATGTCGCGCATCGGCTGGTAGAGGTCGATGGTGAGACCGAGGTCGGCGCAGCGGGCGCGGATCTCCTCGGGGGTGAGGGGGCTGGCGAGCAGGTCGTTCTCGAAGATCTCGACGCCGTCGAAACCGGCCCGGGAGGCGGCCGTGAGCTTCTCGGTGAGGGATCCGCTGAGCGAGACGGTGGCGATGGACGTACGCACGTCGGTACCTGTGTTTCTCCGAAGGCCCCTTGTTCACGGGCTGCTTGTTCGCGGGCCCCTTGTCGGGTTACTTGTTCGCGGGCTGCCTACTTGTTCGCCGGCTGCTTGTGGGCGGACCCGTTGTCGGGTTGCTTGGTCGCCGGCTGCTTGTGGGCGGACCCGTTGTCGGGTTGCTTGGTCGCCGGCTGCTCGTGGGCGGACCCGTTGTCGGGCTGCTTGGTCGCCGGCTGCTTGTGGGCTCCCGCAGCTCCGGACAGTTCGGCGAAGTCCGCGAGCATCGCGGCGCTGTCGGGTTCCCGGCCGGTGAACAGCCGGAACGCGTCGACGGCCTGGAAGACGGCCATCCCGCCGCCGTCGAGCGTGGCGCAGCCGAGTGCGCGGGCGGTGCGCAACAACTCGGTCTCCAGTGGCCGGTAGACCACCTCGGCGATCCACAGCCCCGGGTGCAGGAATGCGGCCGGGAGGGGGAGGCCGGGGTGGGCGGCCATGCCGGTGGGGGTGGCGTGCACGAGACCGTCGGTCCGCGCCAGGAGGTCCGCGAGCCGGTCGGGGGCGGCGGAGGCGGCGCGGCCGTCGCCGAAGCAGTGGTTCAGCGAGTCGGCGAGCGCGGCGGCCCGCTCCGGCAGCGCGTCGACCACGGTGACCCGCCCGGCGCCGAGAGTGAGCGTGGCGTGTGCGACCGCCGCACCCGCGCCGCCGGCACCCAGCTGCACGACCCGCTCCAGCGCTACGTCGGGCAGACCGCGCGCGAAGGAGGCGGCGAAACCGGTGACGTCGGTGTTGTGACCGACGGCCCGGCCGTCCGGTGCGAAGACGACGGTGTTGACCGCGCCGAGGGCCTCCGCCTGCGGGGCGAGCTCGTCCAGGTGCGGGATGACGTGCTGCTTGCAGGGATGCGTGATGTTGAGCCCGTCGAAGCCCAGGTCACGGGCGGCCCGCAGCAGATCGCCCACCGCCTCGGGCCGGGCGCCGAGGGTGTCGATGTCGATGAGCCGGTACAGACAGCGCAGGCCCTGGCGGTCGGCCTCCCGCTCGTGCAGCGCCGGGCTGAGTGACGGGCCGATGCCGGAACCGATCAGTCCGAAGAGATACGAGTCCTTGTCCTGGGACGGCACCGGGAACCTCCTGAGCGGCTCACTAATGTACGAACTAGTACGTTAGCTATACCAGTCTCACCGACCCGCGGGAAGCCCCCGGCCGGCGAATCCCGAACCCGGCACCCGGCCTGCTTCTACAATCACCGGCACTGGCACCCCGCGCGAAGGAACCCGATGACCAGCGTCGAAGAACCGGCACGACCGAACGGGCGGATCCGTGACGCCGCCCGCACCCAGGCCGAGATCCTCGACGTGGCGACGCGGGAGTTCGCCCGGGCCGGCTTCGACGGCGCCCGGGTCGACGAGATCGCCGCCCGCACCCGCACCACCAAGCGGATGATCTACTACTACTTCGGCGGCAAGGAGCGGTTGTTCACGGCCGTCCTGGAACGGGCGTACGCCGTGATCCGCGAGGCCGAGCAGGAGTTGGACGTCGAGCACCTGGACCCGGTCGCGGCCATCCGGCGGCTGGCGGAGGTCACCTTCGACCACCATGAGCAGCACCCGGACTTCATCCGGCTGGTGAGCATCGAGAACATCCACGAGGCGGAGCACATCGCGGCCTCCCGGGAGCTCGGCAGGATCAGCTCACCCGCCCTCGACGTGATCCGTCGGATCCTGACGTCGGGGCAGGAGTCGGGGCTGTTCACGGCCGACGTGGACGCCGTCGACCTGCACGCGATGATCAGCTCCTTCTGCTTCTTCCGGGTCGCCAACCGGCATACCTTCGGCGCCCTGTTCGGCCGTGACCTGGTCGATCCCGCGCAGCGCGAGCACTACCGCGCGATGCTCGGCGACATGGTGATCGCCTATCTGACGGCGGAGCGCGCGGCGGATTGAGCTCCCGGTCGGCGAGCAAGATCCTTCGGCATGACCTCTTGACACCCGGGAAACGTAAGCGCAACATCCCACGCACCGCCACTAACTATCCAGTGGGTTAATTAGCTGGGACCCGGCTCCCCTCCCCCCTTCCTCTCCGCTCCCCTTCTCCTCGCTCCCCTTCTCCTCGCTCCCCTTCTCCTCGCTCCCCTCCTCTCCGCTCCCCTTCGCCCCCTCCGTTCGCTCCACCTCAGATGGAGTTCCCCCCGAAGGAGCACGCCGTGCCCGTCCCCGCCGCGCCCGTCGGCCAGCCGAAAAAAGCCGCCCTGGCGGCCTGGATCGGCAGCGCCTTGGAGTACTACGACTTCTTCATCTACGGCAGCGCCGCCGCGCTGATCTTCCCCGACGTCTTCTTCGACGAGTCCGACCCGGCCACGGCGACCCTGCTGTCACTGGCCACGTTCGGCGTGGCGTACGCGGCACGTCCGGTGGGCGCGTTGTTCCTCGGGCACTTCGGCGACCGCCTCGGCCGCAAGAAGATCATGGTCTTCACGCTGATCCTGATGGGCCTGTCGACGTTCCTCATCGGCTGTCTGCCCACCCGCGACCAGGTCGGCACGCTCGCCCCGGTCCTCCTGGTCCTGTGCCGGGTACTGCAGGGCATCTCCGCGGCCGGCGAGCAGGCCAGCGCCAACTCCATGACACTGGAGCACGCGCCGCCGCACCGACGCGGCTTCTTCACCAGCTTCACCCTGAGCGGCACACAGGGCGGGCAACTGCTCGCCACCCTGGTCTTCCTCCCCGTCGCCGCGCTGCCCGAGGATCAACTGCTGTCCTGGGGCTGGCGGGTGCCGTTCTGGCTGAGCGTCGCGGTCGCCGTGGTCGGCTTCGTCATCCGGCGCCGCCTGGAGGAGACCCCGGCCTTCACCCAGCAGACCGCGTCGGAGGGTGTCGTCCGGCTTCCGCTGGTGATCCTGATGCGCGAGCACTGGGCGGACGTGCTGCGGGTGATCGCGGGCGCGCTCATCGCCTCGGTCAGCACGATCTTCACGGTGTGGGCGCTGTCGTACGCCACCAGCGACTCGGTCGGCATGTCCCGCTCCTCCATGCTGTGGGTGGGCGCGCTCGCCAACCTGGTGGCACTCGCGGCGATCCCGCTGTGGGCCACACTGTCGGACCGCATCGGCCGCCGGCCGGTGTACCTGATCGGCGCGGCCGGCAGCGCCGTGGCGATGTTCGGGTACCTCTGGGCGATCTCCACGGGCTCCTACCCGCTGACCCTCGTCCTGGGCATCGTGGCCTTCGGCGTCGTCTACAGCGCCGCGAACGGTGTGTGGCCGTCCTTCTACGGCGAGATGTTCACGACCCGGGTCCGGCTGTCCGGCATGGCGATCGGCACGCAGATCGGCTTCGCCGTGGCCGGGTTCGCGGTGACCTTCGCAGCGCAGATCGCGGGCCCGGACGGCGACGGCTGGCTGGCGGTGGCGGTGTTCACGGCGGCCCTGTGCGTGCCCCCGGTGATCGCCGTGCTCTCCGCCCGAGAGACCCACCAGGTGCCGACGGAGCGGCTCGGCGAGCACCGCTCACGTGCGACGTCCCAGCCGGAGACGGTGTCGGCCTGAGCCCTGTCCCGACATCGGTCCCCGGCTGCCCGCGAGGGCGCCGGGACTCCGGTGCGCGGTGATGGCTCGTGCTCGTCAGGCGGAGGCCGCCGTGCTCGTCAGACACCCCATGTCGTTTTGAGGTCAAGCGGCAGGGGCGTGGACGTGATGTGACCAGGCGGTCGCTTCGTCGTAGGGGGTTCGGGTTTTGAGGCATCCGTGGAGGATGCCGACGAGACGGTTGCCGAGCTGGCGCAGGGCCGGGTTGTAACCGGCCTCGCGGGCGCGTTGCTTGTCGTAGTAGCGGCGAGCGCCGGGGGATGCCTGCAGGGCGCAGAACGCCTGGGTCTGCAGCGCGTCGGCGAGGCGGTTGTTGCGGACATAGCGGGCCTGGACAGTGTGGCTCTTGCCGGAGGCCCGGGTGATCGGGCTGGTGCCGGCGTAGTTCTTGCGGGCCTTCGCGGGCGCGTAGCGGGTGGGGTCGTCTCCGAACTCGGCAAGCACCCGGGCGCCGGTGATCTCCGCAATGCCGGGCGTCGAGGGGTAGATCTCAGCGTACGGGTGCTTCAGAAAATGGGCCTTCACCTGCTTTTCCAGGTCGGTTATCTGTTCGTTCAGGGCGATCAGCAGCTTCGCGTGGGCGGTGACGGTGGCCGCGTAGGCGGCGGTGACCGGCCCGGGCAGGCCGAGCTGCCGCTCGCGCAGCGCGGCGACGATCGTGGCTGCCTTCGCCTCCCGACTGTGCCGATTGTGCCGGCGGGCACGGGCCAGGACAGCGGTGATCTGGGTGCGGGGGCCTTTCTTGCTGTCATCTTAACTAACCCCGGCTCTTCGGCGGAATTGGTCGATCTGATGCCCTGACAGCAGTAAGGTGCCGCCGACCTGCAATGCCGGTGAGTTAGTGCGTCGGTGCAGGTCAGGTGGGGTGCTTGGTGACTTTGAGTGTGCAGCGGACGTTACTGGGAGTGCGGGGCTGGTCCCGTTTTCTGACCTCGAAGGTGTTCTTGGTCGGCTTCTTGATGCGCTGGCACTGCCGGTTGCGCCGGGGTGGGAGGAGGGCGGCCAGGAGTTCTGTGGTGACCTCGCGGCGGGCGGTGTCCAGCGTGGTGACGTCGGCTGCGGCCTGGGCGGCGACGGCCAGCCGGGCGATCTGCACGGTGACGGTGAAGGAGATCCGGTCAGGGTCGGTCCCGCCGTGTTCTGCCGCGCGTGTCTGCAGTGCGCACAGTGCCTGGTAGACGGTGAGGAGGGCGTAGATCTCCTGGCAGACCAGCTCGGGCGCCTTGGAGCGCAGGATGAATCCGGCGCCGCGCAGGCGGTTCTTCAGTTCCGCGAATCCGTTTTCGATCTCCCACCGCTGGTGGTATGCGGCCGCCAGCTGGTGGGCCGGGGCGAGGCGGTGGTCCAGGAGGCTGGTGACCAGCCGGAACGTCTCGGTGCGGGGCGGGCCTTCCTGCGGGCGGATGGTCACGGTGTACTCGATGATCCGCACCAGATGCCAGAAGACCGGCTGGCGCTACTCGATCACCGCAACGAACATCCGGCACATGGGCCACATCGCCGGCACCCACCAAGTGCAGTTCCTCGACGTCCTGCACCGCGATCACGCCGAGGTCGAAGACCGCGTGCGCACCAACAAAGCGATGGGACTGGCGAACCTGCCGTCCACGTCCTGGGAAACGAACGCGAGCTGGATGCTCACCGCGAACCTCGCCGCCGATCTCGACGCCTGGCTGCGGCTGCTGACCCTCCACGACCACGCGGACCTCGCCGACGCCGAGCCGGACACGATGCGCTTCCGCCTCTACCACCTGCCCGCCCGCCTCGCCCACCACGCACGCCGCCGCCACCTGCGCATCGAACGGACCTGGCCCTGGGCCGAGACATTCACGACCATCTGGAAGCGGATCAACAACCTGACGGCCGCCACCTGACGACCAGCCCCACCCCAACGCACACCGAGAGGAGGAAGGCCAGCAGCCTCCGGGCCCGTGGAACCCGGCGCACCCCGCAGCGACACGCGACGGCCCACCCTCACACGGCGAGGGACATTACGGGCGAACCACCGGGCCGCTCAACGACCAAACCCACCGAAGAATCGAGGCTAAGTTCTGCATCCGGCAAGACGGACATGTGATCCCGTCTGGGTGACCTCGGTCAGTCGATATCCGTCCGGAATTGCAGTAATCCTGCCAATATCCTTCCCGGGCGACCAAGAGGGCAATGTTCGCGGTAGGTAGGAGATTACTTTATCAACCATTCCTGCTGAAGCGAGCCGAGAGAAACGATCGACTGCGCCGGATAGCAAAATAGATCGTGATCCTGTACTGTTGAGATCTTTTATCATTTCACTGGCATCGTTACTCAGCGCTTCATTCGGAAGCTGGAATACGCCGTTTCCATGCTTCCCTGCTTCTCCTTCTTCGATGTCACCTCCCTGGTAAATTACGAGATCGTACGACCCTCGGAGCGTATTCACTTCCCGAAGCGTGACACCTTGCATGGAACTAGGGTTAGGTTGCCCATCCGTACCCGCTTCGTAGATCCACGTAATGAATGGGCGGCCGTCATTCAAAGAGGCTTGCCAAGGGCCCAAAACTAGAAGTGCCTCCTCTTTGAGGAAATCCCGTTCAACTTCCATTCCGGATCTCCGCAGGAGTTCTGCCCCGCCTTCGCCACGAGACGTTGGGTCCATTACGGCAATGAGCACTCTTGCTACGTTCGCATGGATCAGGGCTTCGCGGCAGGGTGGTGTACGCCCGTAGTGATTGCACGGTTCCAGTGTGACGACGGCCGTTCCGCCCTCGGCCCGTTTCCCGGCAGCGTTAAGTGCATTGACCTCCGCGTGCGATTCGCCTTTGCGTACGTGATAGCCCTCGCCAACAGTTCGCCCTTTGCTGTCTAGGATGACACAGCCAACAGGCGGGTTCGGGCTGGTCGATCCGAGCCCCTGAGCCGAGATTGCGATTGCGCGACGCATGGCCACCATCTCGTGCACATTCGCCACTTCAGAAACCCCTCTCTTCTTTGATGGCGTCAAAAAGTTGAGACACTGCCTGTGATGTATGAACTTCCCCGAGTGCGTTAACTGCGAACACTGTCTCGTGCATTGTGCGCAACGATCCGGAACTGCGTGCGATGCTCAGTGCGGAGGTGGCTTGTGCTGCCGCTGAGTCGTACTCTCGTATTCCCGCGTACGCAAGTGCCAGGCGTGCTTGCGCCAGGCCCCTGTCACGCTGGTAGGAGTTAGGAAGCTCGTCGAGCGCAGTCTCAAAAAGAGGGACGGCCAGATCGGGCCGCCCGAGGGTGAGCCAGCAATTTGCGCGCTGAATCTCGATGTAACTTGCGGTACAGAAATCTCCGTGCCCGGAACGGGCATCTCCCTTTGTGTCCGGCGAGGCTGCAAAGTCGTGGGCATCGTCCAGCCGGGTATGACAGGAAACCTCGTCTGCATCCAATGCATACCCATGTGCTTCCTGCTGTATGGCAGCTGCTCGCATGGGCCGCGTAAGGGTGGAGCTGTTTCGCTGGGCAGCTTGAGCAAGGCTAATAACCTGTGCTGCATTCCTCTTCGTGGTGGCTTGCTGACTTCTGCGAAAAAGTGTCCACGTCACCATGGATTGATCGCCGGCCTCGGTTGCCCATTCCATGGCTTGACTGGTCCACTTTGTGGCGTTCGACATATCTGCCGAGTCTTCATGCAACCATGCAGCCGACTCGGCGTATTGAGCGGCGAGTCTCAGCAACTCGGAGCGTTGCGCACCTCTGGCGTATGCGAGAAGCGATTCGAGGATGAATAGTTGTTGGCGCACTGCCGTGAGGGCGTGCCGCGGACCGAAGAGATTGTCAGCCCGGACAAGGGAGTGCCACATGTCCCGGAGGTGTTCTATAGCTGCTTCGATGCGGGTAGGGTCGAGCTTCGGAAACGATGCGGGCATTGGATTGAATTCGGTAGCGGGTGCAGGAATTCGCGCTAGATCTCCCGCTTGGAGTGCAGCGCCAATCGCACCAGTAACCATGCTTCGTCGGCTGATGGGCACGATCTGTTTCCTCCCCTCAATCCATACCGAGACCAGAAGCACATCAGAATGAGCAGCGGTAAGAGCTTGTTCGTCGCTCTGCGGCAAGAGATACGCCGTGTCCGCTGCCTCTCGACTTGGGTCAGCGTAGGTCGGCGGTTGAGGCAGATGGACTTTCTCCGGGGAACCCTCCCACGGCCGTTGGGGTAACCCAAGCATTTCGCCGGGGATGCCGAACCCGTCAGCTACACGTTCGATCACCTCCTGTCCGCGAATTCTCCGTACACCACGGATCACATCACTCACGCGCGAGCTGGTCATCTTGCCGACTGCGGCAGCCATCACTGCGTAACTGGAACCCGTGCGCCTGTTGACGAGACGGAAGACCTCCTGAAAGTCACGGGTCGCGCAGGCTCCGCGCATGGCATCGCTCTGCAGCAGCGTGTCAGGGATTGTCAGCGAGTATCCGATGCGCCGTGTCTCGCGGTCGTCCATGAGCGCCACCACCTTGCAGGGACGGAAGTGATCTCGTCCCAGGGTAGTACTGGCACTCCAGAGGGGTTCCCCAAATGGGCTTGCGGGGTTCCCCGTTCGCGGTTCCCTGAGGTGTCCCGTCGGGCTGAAGCTTTCCAGACGGCGCGACCCACGTGCCGAACGGCCAGACCCCCGCGACGCGGCGAACGTCCGGGGGCGTGGCCACCAACCGGTAGGAGGTTGACGGCAGTGCCCAAAGCTACAACCAGACTTCTCGGAAGTCCCCAGCGCGCTGAGGCTGACACCGACGCGAGACAGGGCGAGTACACGACCTACGCGCCCCCAGGGGAGACGTGCCCCGACTGCCAGCAGCGGATCAATTCACTTGAAGCGTGCCGCCGAGTTGAACTTCGGCAAGCTTCACACAGTCCGGCCGTTCGGTACCGACACCTGGAGTGCCCCCAGTGACCGCCCCCGTGAAGTGGGCCCACGTCCGCGTGGGCGCGTTACCTGCCCCTGAGCTGATCAGTCTCGTAGATGATCCCGCCGGGCCGTACGCGGGTTCGCCCGAGGGCTGGTGGACGGAGTACGGCGGGGGGCTCGACACAGAGTCCGGGGTCGTCTACCTTCCTGGCCCCAACTCCCCTCCCTGCCCGCGATGGCCCGCCAAGTCGTGATCGACATGCACACCCACACCTTCTCCGGCCACCCGAACGACCTCCGCAACGCCACCAGGGAGACCAGCCAGTGACCATGACCGACGACCGAGACTTCCTGGCGCCCACCGCCGAACTCACGGGCACGGTCGGGGATGACGTGCTGACCGTTCACAGGCTCAGCGAGGGAAAGCCGGTATGCGGCGCCAGCGGCAAGGTGACCGAGTGGCAGAGAGCCGCCACGTGCCCCGCCTGTCTGGAGACAGACGAGAACTGATGCCCTGAGGCAATCGCCGGACAAGCCCCGTCCGCGCACATGAAAACGCCCCGTGCGGCCCAAGTGCCGTGCGGCCCAAGTGCCGTGCGGGGCTTCTGTGTTGCCTGACCAGCCGATTTACTCAGAACTGGTAGTCAGAAGTGCTGGGGTCGGCCATCACGATGTGGTGCCCGTCGAACTTCTCCAGGACGACACCGCCCGCCTTCACCAGCCGCTCGGACTCCGCTGTGATGCGCGCCCACCGCTCCTCGGGACTGCCGTGGCCTGGTACCCGGATGTCGATAAGGAGTCGGTTCTTGGCCGTCTTGGGCTCGGGAACCTTGAGGACGGACAGGCGGGGGCCGACGCCGTCGGGGTCGCAGAGCCAGGCGCCGTCGTCCGCCGAGTCGTCCTCCGGCAGGTCGAAGCTCGCGAACCACTCCTCGCGGTTCTTGAAGGGAGCCAGTGGCGGCTCGTCGACGTATCCCAGGGCGGTCTTCCAGAACGCGGCGAGGAGCTGCGCGTCCGCGCAGTCAAGGGTGAGATCGATGACGGATGCCATGTCAGGACCGTACCGCGCACCACTGACAGGCAATAGGAGCATCAGGCGGGCAGGCCTTCAGCCCTTGCCGGAACTCCCGGGAATCCCGTACGCCCGCTCCACCCTCAGCCGGAGCACCAGCCGTCGGTCGCGGACCATGGCGGCGCGGTAGTCGTCCCAGTCCGGGTGCTCGCCCAGAACCTCACGGTAGAGCCGGACGAGTTCGTCCACCGTCTCGTCGTGCGGGTCCTGTGCCACGGGCGAGAGGTCGGCCGTGCCCTCGGCGACCGTGTACGTCCACCGGTCGGCGCTGGTGACGTGGTACGACGCGCGCGGGTCGCGCCGCAGGTTGCGGGTCTTGGCACGGTCGTCGGTGATCGAGACCCGGATGATCCGCTCGTCCCGATCGTAGGCGTGGCTGACGTTCGACAGCTGGGGCCGGCCATCGCTCTTGAGGGTGACCAGCACCCCGCCGTGGCCCTGGGAGAGCAGCCGGAGGAGTGCGTCCTGCGCAGGATCCGTCGCGTCCTTCGCGCCTTCGTTGTCCTTCGCGTCCTGAGTCATACCTCGTTCAACCTGAGCCAAGGCCTCACCCATTCCCCGTGGACAGTATGCACCGGGACGGTTGGACGTGCTTCGGGCTGTTCCCACCGTGACGGGCAACGGTCGGCGATCACTGTGACACTGCCGACGATCATGTGGATCCGGGGTCCCGTTCATCTGTTCCTGCGGGACGATGATGTCTGAGGTTGTCCCGGCTGGGTAGGCCGGACCGCACCTCGACGAACGGTGACGGAGGAGAACGATGGCACAGCTGCGGCAAGAGGTGGACCCTGGTGAGGCCGGGCTGGACGCGAAGGCGCTGGACCGCCTCGACCAGCACGTCTCCCACTACGTGGACGAAGGGCGGCTGCCCGGTTTCCTCCTGTCCGTAGCCCGCGGTGGACGCGTCGCCCACCTCACCACGCACGGCCGCCGGGACATCGCTGCCGGGCTGCCGGTAGAACCGGACACGCTGTGGCGGATCTACTCCATGACCAAGCCGGTCACCGCGGTCGCCGCGCTGCTCCTGGTCGAGGAGGGCCGGCTGTCACTGGACGACCCGGTCGAGCGGTACCTGCCGGACTTCGCCGAGCCCCGGGTGTACGTCAGCGGCTCCGGCGCCGACATGGTGACCCGCCCGGCCGAAGGGCCGATACGAGTGCGGCATCTGATGAGCCACACCGCGGGCCTGACCTTCGCCTTCTACCACAGCCACCCCGTCGACGCCCTCTACCGTCAGGCCGGTCTGGAGTCGTCGGTGGTGCCGGGCTCCAACCTGGCGGAGACGGTGGCCGTGTACGCGAGTCTGCCGCTGCAGTTCGAGCCGGGCACGCAGTGGAACTACTCGGTCGCCTCCAACGTGCTGGGCCGGATCATCGAGGTGGTGTCCGGGCAGCCGCTCGACACGTTCTTCGCCGAGCGGATCTTCGGGCCACTCGGGATGACCGACGCCGGCTTCCAGGTCCCAGCCGAACAGACAGGCCGGCTTGCCGAGTTGTACGGCGACGCCGACGGCGGCGGTATCGAGCCGATCCCCGGACTCCCGCTGCACAAACGGCCCCGCTTCCTGTCCGGCAGCGGCGGGATGGTGGCCTCGGCGCACGACGTACACCGGTTCATGGAGTTGCTGCGCCGCCGCGGCGAACTCGACGGCGTCCGTCTCCTCGCCCCCGAGACGGTGGAACTGATGACCTCCAACCACCTTCCAGGCGGCGCCGACCTGCGCGCCGTCGGCAGCAAACCCGCGCACGACGAACCCGGCAACGACGGCGTCGGCTTCGGACTCAGCGTCTCCGTGGTGACCGACCCGTCCCGCACCACGGCACCCTCCGGCCCCGGCACGTTCGGCTGGAGCGGCGTGGCCACGACGACGTTCTGGGTCGACCCGAGCCATGATCTGACCGTGCAGTTCATGACGCAACTGCGGCCGAAGCGCTCCCTCTCCCTCTTCCCGGACCTCAAGCGGCTGGTGCACGAGGCGGTCACCGACTAAGCGGCTTTGGTGAAGTGTGCTGCTGATCCTTTGATTCGTGCCCGCTGACGTTCCAGGGCCTGATCGACTGCGGTGCCGACCGCTTCGGCGGTGGTGTGGACGCGCTCGGGGTAGTCCTCGTACTTCGCCGAGCGCCATACCCGCTCGATA
>NZ_JARXYX010000015.1 GCF_029893585.1 Streptomyces sp. LBL | reverse complement strand
CCCGCGGCCGGGGGGGGGGGGGGGGGGGGCGGGGGGGGGGGGGGGGGGGGGGGGGGGGGGGGGGGGGGGGGGGGGGGGGGGGGGGGGCGCCCCCCCCCCCCCCCCCCCCCCCCCGCCGCCTTGGCTGCGGCGGCCAGCTCTTCCCGGCGGGCGACGAAGCCGGGCGGCGCGGTGGTGTAGAGCTCGTTGAGGGCTGCCTCGACATCGTTCCCCGTGCTGCCCCGACCGCTCCTGCGCCGCATGATCCTCAGACTCCACCCTGTCCGGCTGCCGCGCACCTCGGGTTCGACGCCGTAAGGAGCACCTCGGGCTCGCCGCCGTACGTACGCGGCCGAGCAGGGAGGCGTTCCGGCCCCGACGAAGGGCCAGGTGGGTGTCAGCAGTGGGGATGCGGGTTCTGCCTGCAGACTCAGCCGATCACGCACGGCGGTTTGCTCACACCGGCGGGGAAACCCTCCGCTGGAGCGGCATCCTGATCAACTCCCGAAAGGCCTTCCCGGACCGACTGCTGAGCCGCCGGAGTGCGGGGACGCTGCGGTGGCTACCTGGTCCCGGAGACCGGGGTCGCGATGCCGGGAACGTGGGCGGTCTCCTCCTGCACATCCGGAGACTGAAAGGGATTCTTCTCCGGAGGCGGCGATTCCGTCGTGGCACGGAGGGGGGCCGGCTCCGGGTCGGAGAACAGCGGGGTCGTGTCGATGGGACGTCTCACCTTCGTTGCGAGCATGCCAAGCGGAGGGATGGCGTGCGAACGGGCCCCTTCAGGGCCCGGGAGCGGGTGATTGCCTGCTGCGCCTGACTGGCGCAGGCGCAGCAGACCTCAAAGATTGGTCAACTTGGTGTACGGACTGACGATCCGGGCCTGAAGGGAACCGAAATCGACGAGTACCGCAACCCCCTCCTCGATGCCGGTCACCCGGCCGAGGCCGTACACATCGTGTGTGACGCGGCTTCCGACGGTGAAGTGCTTGGGAGTTGGCGCGACCGGAGCCAGGAAGGGGCTGGTCGGCAGATGACGCTTGGGCATGGGTGACTTTGTCATTGTCACCAGTATGCGCCTGCTGGATCGACACGACGGACCCGATGCACTCTTGTTGTGATCGATCGGCGAAGATTCTCCGCCGCGCCGGTCTGGTGGAGCCCGGGCGGAGGCCGGACCCTGTACCCCGACCGCGGTGCAGATGCGCAGCCACCGCGTGGCACGGTCCGCGACCTGTGTGCAGCGACGGCACTCTTTTCGGCCAATTTTGGCCAAAAGGCAACCGGTGGGCGGCGGCCTGCCCGGCGGATGCGCCGTGGCGCTCGTGGGGAGTGGCGAGGTGACTCTGTGCCAGATCGTCCAGCAAGGTCCGGTTTGTGGGGATGTGTGCCTGTCGAGTTCGGTGCCCGGCACCCCAACCCCTGCCGGCGGTCTCGCGGTCTGAAACCTGGATGGTGTACGGCGCACAGCAAACACCGAGAATCCCTGCACGAGTCTCACACGGGCTGCACATGGCCTTTCACGAGCGTCGTTAGTGTTGCTGATTGTTCGATCCCATGTACGAACGTGACCGGATCGCGACCCCGCAGGTCGATGGTGTGCCAACTCAGAAAGACCGCAGATGGACTACTGCTCCTCGTGCCGCAGGCACCTCAATGGCGCCCTGGTGTGCCCCGGGTGCGGTGCGTACGCCCCGGACATCGATCCGGCCACCGCCGCCGCTGCCAACACCCGGGCCGCTGCTGCCCTGGGGGCGACGGGTGGGACGGCTGCATCGGAGTCCACGGCCTGGCACGCGTGGCAGCACGGGCGACCCGGTGACGAGACGGCGGTCGGGGTCGGCGTGGAGAGCGCACCGTCAAGTGACGCGTCCGGGCATTTTGACGGAGTCTCGCCCTTGCCGGAAGGGCGAGCGGCACGGCGTCGCCAGCGCGCCCGCTGGAAGAAGAACCAGCGTCGGGCTGTGGTCGCGACCGCTGTCGCGCTGGTCGGCGGCGGTGTCACCCTGGCCTCGATGGACCGGCAGTCCGGCGACCGGACGCAGGCCGCCGCGGCACCGAAGGGCCCTGACATGGGCACCCTCGCGGAACAGACCCTGCAGGACGGCCGCCCGACGTCGCCCCAGCCTGATGCGCACCGCTCCTCGCCCACGGCGCCCGTACAGTCGCCCGCGCCGGACCTCCCGCGTCAGCAGTACTCCACCGACTCGGTGCGCACCACGCCGAGCGCGCAGCCGGACGCCGCCGCCCCGCCTCGCGCGGGGGTGAGATCGACCGCGCAGCCGCAGTCCACCGCTCCCTCCTCTGGTGCGACGGCACCTGACCGCACCGACCCGGCGCATACGACGGTCACGCAGCCCACGCAGACGCCCGCACCCGCAGCCACGGGCGGAACCGACAACGGCAACGGCAATACCAATGGCAACACCAACACCAATGACAGCGGAAGCGGCAGCGGCAAAACCGGCGAAACAGGCTCAGGGGCATCGCAAGCGACCCCCCCGTCCGCCGCCACCTCGCCGTCCGAGATCTGCCTGCTCGTGCTGTGCATCGGCTGACCGGGCCCAGCTGAGTGATCGAGGGCGGGGTCTCCGTCAAAGCGAGCAGGAGGTCGCCCCGATCCGTGGGTGTTCCGGGCCGTTGCCTCCGTCTGGAACGCCCACGGTGTCGGCGGCTTCGTGGGCTCGGCCTGGCGAGTTCGGCCGGTTCGTCCAGCCGCATCAGCTTCTGAGAGTGGGCCACGGCGTGGATCGGTGATCCGCTCGTTCTCCGCCACGAGGCTCACTCCGGTCAGCACGAGGCTCGCCGCGGCCGGTTGGCCGTCCGACTCGATCCGACCCCCGGGCGGGTCGTTGACCCGTACGGCCGATACCACCCGATCCGGGCGTACCAGCAACGCCCCCACGGGTCCAGTTCCGTGGACAGGGGCCCGGGCGGCGGTCGGGTGCCCGGCACCGTCGGCGATCATGACCACGTCCGGCGCCAGTCAGTCCTCGGCGCCAGTCAGTCCTCGGCGCGCGTGGCACGGCGTTCTCCTTGAACGTGTGCCTGTTCGGCTTTGGCCGCTGAAGACAGGGTCGGACCCGCGCATGTGACACCCGCAGCGCCGACAGGTCGCGCGCCGCGGCGGATGGTCAGTGCGGTCGGCGCAGCCCCGCGATGAGGAGTTCGACCAGTCGACGTGCGTCGTAGCGGGGATCGCTGTCCGCGCCGATGCACAGGTTCCCGACGCCGCGCATGAGCTCGTAGGGCTCCAGGTCGGAGCGGATCTCCCCGGCGACGGCCGCGGCTTCGAGAAGCTGGGCGCACACGGGCAAGAGCCGCTCGAGGAAATAGGCGTGCAACGTGTCGAAGCCGGCATCGTCGGAGTGCAGCACGGCGGCGAGGCCGTGCTTGGTGACCAGAAAGTCGACGAAGAGGTTGATCCACTGCCCCAGCGCGGCGTGCGGTGTCGCGCTGCTCGCGAGCAGGGCCGGACCGGCTTCGGCGCAGGCTTCGACCTGGTGCCGGTAGACGGCGATGATCAAATCCGCTCGCGTCGGGAAGTGGCGGTAGATCGTGCCCAGCCCGACCCCGGCCTTGGCTGCGATGTCGCGAACGGGCGCGTCCACGCCCGACGCGACGAAAACCGCGGCGGCCACTTCGAGCAGGGTCTCCTTGTTGCGCCGGGCGTCCGCCCGCTTGGACTGGGCTGCGTGGCCCGCGCCCTCGTTGCTGCTGTTCACCTCGCCGCTCCCTCCGCTGCCGAGCTTGCTAAACGGAACAAGGTTCCGTATGTTTCGGAACGAGGTTCCGCTTGCTCATGATGTCAGAGCAGGGGGACGACGACCAAGCCACACGTCGACATGGCGCTTTGTCCGTAATGGAGGAACACGGTCATGCAGTACCGCACCTTGGGCCGCACCGGTGTGCAGGTCAGCTCCCTCGCGCTCGGCGCGATGAACTTCGGCAAGATCGGGCGCACCACCCAGGAGGAGGCCACCGCCATCGTCGATGCCGCTCTGGAGGGCGGGATCAACCTCATCGACACCGCTGACATGTACGGAGGCGGCGAGTCGGAGGAAATGGTCGGCAAAGCCATCGCCGGCCGCCGCGACGACATCGTGCTGGCCACGAAGGCGGGCATGCCGATGGGGGAGGAGCGCAACCACCGGGGCAGTTCCCGCCGCTGGCTGGTCACCGAGCTGGAGAACAGCCTGCGCCGCCTCGGTGTCGATCACGTCGATCTCTACCAGATCCACCGGTGGGATCCGAGCACCAGCGACGAGGAGACGCTGTCGGCTCTGACTGACCTGCAGCGCGCGGGAAAGATCCGTTACTTCGGCTCCTCGACCTTCCCCGCCTACCGCGTCGTGCAGGCCCAGTGGGCGGCACACGAGCATCACCTGAGCCGTTACGTCACCGAACAGCCCAGCTACTCGATCCTACAGCGCGGAATCGAGACCGACGTGCTGCCCGTCACCGAGGAGTACGGGCTCGGCGTGCTGGTCTGGAGCCCGCTGGCCTCGGGCTGGTTGTCGGGCGCGATCCGCGAGGGCCAGGACGTCACCACCAGCCGCTCCACGTTCATGCCGCAACTCTTCGACACCACCATCCCCTCCAACCGGGCCAAGCTCGACGCCGTCGAGCAGCTGGCCAAGGTCGCCGACGAGGCCGGCCTGACCATGATCCAGCTCGCGCTCGGCTTCGTGACCGCGCATCCCGCCGTGACCAGTGCGCTCATCGGCCCCCGCACACTGGACCACCTGCACACGCAACTCGCCGCCGCGGACACCGTGCTCTCCGCCGATGTGCTCGACGCGATCGACGCCGTCGTCGCCCCTGGCGCCGACCTCGCCGCACACGAGAAGCACGACACTCCGCCCGCGCTGCTCGACCCGTCGCTGCGACGCCGCTGACCGTCCGGGGCGGTCTCCACATCGGCGCCCGTGGCTCCCGCCTCTCCGTGGCTCCCGCGCGCGGGGAGCGTGCGGGAGCCCGGCGAGAAGCGGTTCTTCCGCCAGCCCGCCAGCCCGCCGGCCCCTACCGTCTCGGGACGTGGCGCAGCTCATCGCCAGGCGACCACCACCTCCTCGCCGCCCTCAGCCAAACGGATCAAGCCCCGCGTGCCTCCAAAAGCACGTTCTGCCCGAACCTCGGCAGCGTCTCGCCAGCCGGCGCGCCCGCAGGTGTCGAAAGGACCAAGAGCTCCATGCCAGCCACACCCGCACCCACACCCATACCCGCAGCCCCGCCCCCGACCCGCTTCGGGATCATGACAGCCCCCCAGCAGGTCGACTACCACGACGTCCTGCGGGTCTGGCGCGAGGCGGACACGATCCCGGAGATCGAACACGCCTGGTTGTTCGACCACCTCATGCCGATCGGTGGCGACCTGGACGGCCCGGCCTACGAGGGCTGGACGCTGCTCTCGGCCCTTGCCGCCCATACGCGACGACTGCGGCTCGGCGTGCTGGTGACCAGCAACCGCTTCCGGCCGCCCGCGCTGCTGGCCAAGATCGCCACGACCGTCGACATCGTCTCCGGCGGACGGCTCGACTTCGGCATCGGCGTCGGCTCACGCCCGGACCATCCCCTGGCCCGGCGGGAGTACGCCGCACACGGCCTGCCCTTCCACGACTCCGCGCACGCCGTGGGGAGCCTCGCCGAAGCGTGCACGGTGATCCGGCGGTTGTGGACCGAGGAGGAACCGTTCGACTTCCACGGCACCTACCATCACCTCACCGGAGCCTTCGGCAACCCCAAAACCGTCCAGCGTCCCCACCCGCCGATCCTCATCGGCGGACGCTCGTCCGCGACGCTGCGCGTGGTTGCCGAGCACGCCGACCTGTGGAACATCCCGGGCGGCGACATCGACGACGTCGTCCGCCGCAGCGAACTGCTGGACCGCTACTGCGCCGAGATCGGCCGCGACCCCGCCTCGGTCACCCGCTCGATCCACCTGCCCGTCTCCTACGAGCAGCCCGACGTCACCCGGCACGCGATCGGCGAGGCGACCGACGCCGGCTTCCGGCACATCGTCCTCGGACTGCCGGCGCCCTACCCGGCCGAGGTCGCACGGTGGGTCGCCGACGAGCTCATCAGCACGTCGGCCCAGTAGCGGCGCAGCAACCTCAGACCTTGGTCGCTGCTCTCCTCGGCGTCGTACGCGCCACATCACTGCGCGGCTCCGAAGCGGCGGCCGAGGTCACGTGCACAGCCCTCATGCGGGCGGGTTCGTTCCCACCTGTGAGGGCCCTGGATCCAGTCGCCTGATCCTCTTCAGGGAAATCCCTTTCAGGCGCTTTCAGGCGACCTGACACGCGCGGCAGGGCGTCGAGTGTGTTCAGGAGCGTGCGGCGGGCGGGCGAAGGCTCGGCCTCGGCGGAGAAGCGGCATCTCGATGAGCGCGTACGACAGCAAGGCCATGACGGTGGCCAGTGCCGCGGTGGCGGACAACCGTCCGTCCTGTACGCCGAGCGAGGCCAGCAGGCGGACGACCGGGTAGTGCCACAGGTAGATGCCATAGCTGAGGTTGCGGCCGACCCAGGCGAGGGGCGCCAAGGACAGCGCTTGTGACAGCCGGGCCTCCGGTCGCAGCTCGAGCCCCGCGACGAGCGTGGCGGACACCATCGCCACCGCCAGGAAACCGACGGTGTACCAAGCAGCGGTCCAGGCGCCCGAGTCGCCGGTGACCGGCACCTTCCACGCGGTCAGCAGCAGCAGGCCGAGCGCCGGCCAGGCCAGTCGGCCGGTCCAGCGGCGCAGCCGCTCCAACCGGGGATCGTCGGCGCGCAGTCGGGCCAGCACCACCGCGACCAGGGCGCCGGCGAGCAACTGGTCGGCGCGGGTGTCCGTGCCGTTGTAGAGGCGGTGCGCCGCGTCGGGGTTCCACAGCGCGTACCGCCACAGCACGGGCAGCACGCACAGCGCCGCCGTGCACAGCAGCACCGTGCGAGCACGGCACCGCCGCAGTAGCAGCAGCAACGCCGGCGGCCACAGCAGATAGAACTGCTCCTCCACGCTGAGCGACCAGGTGTGCGCCAGCGGGCCGGTGGCATCGGAGTACGCGCCGGTCTCACCGGCCCGGACGAGGTTCAGTACGAACGCTGCCGCCAGCCCCGCCGCCGCCCAGGCTCCGGCGAACGCCCACAGCGAGGTGGTCAGCGACAGCACGGCACAGGTCGCGCAGACCGCCAGCAGAGCGGGGACCAGTCGTAGCCAGCGTCGTCGGTAGAAGCTCACCAGGTTGACGCGGCCCGTGCGGGCGTACTCGGCGAGCAGCAATCGGGTGATGACGAAGCCGCTGATGGTGAAGAAGACGTCCACCGCGACCGATCCGCCCGGCAACAGGTCCGGCTCCACGTGGTAGACGAGGACCATCGCCACCGCCACAGTCCTCAGGCCGTCGAGCCCGCCCACTCGGCCACTGCGTGCGGCCGCCGAGGGAAAACCCCGGCCGAACGTCACACGTCTCGACGATTCCTCTCGCTCAGGGCAACGCCCTGAGCTCTTCTCTTCCCCCTCCCTTTCCCGCTCGCCGACCGTCACCGGCACACCTGCTGCGCTGCTCATGAAACGAATTGCTACCCACCTGCCCACTGCGCCGCTCGAAAGATCCCTGCTACCCCGTAACGTGTACGTCACACGGGCTCGGTCTTCTCGCGGCTGTCGGGTGTGCCGCCTGAGAGGGCAGGTATGTCGGTCCGATCAGTTCCGGTCGTCGGCCTCGACGAGATCGAGCGCGTCGCCCTCGCGGCCAAGAAAGGCCAAGCAGGAGGGGCGCCAGGTCGTCACGGACCGCGGCGGTCACACCAGTGCGTGACACAGGGCGTGACACAGGCCACAGGAACTCCTCCCGTGTCGCGGAGAGAAGTGGTCGTGAGGGAAGAAAACGATGTGCGTCGCCGTGTGCGCGAGGGGGACCGTGAGGCCTTCGCCTTGCTGTACGAGCAGTTCGCCCGCGCTGTTTACCACCACGGGCTGCGCTTGACGGGCGACTGGTCCACGGCCGAAGAGATCATGTCCGAAACGTTCCTGACCGCGTGGCGGACCCGCGCACGCGTGCAGGAGGACGGCGGCTCCCTGCTGCCCTGGCTCCTGGGCATCGCCACCCACAAGGCGGACAACGCCCGCCGGGGAACGCGCAGACGGCAGCTGTTCCTGGCGCGACAGCCGCAGCCACGTGTGGAGGAGGACTTCGCGCCCCGGACGATCGGGCGCATCGACGACGCACGGTACTTACGTTCCGTGCAGGCCGCGCTGGGACGGCTGCGACGCCAGGAGCGAGAGGTACTGGCCCTGTGCGTATGGTCCGGCCTGGACTACCAGCAGACGGCCGAAGCGCTGGGTATCGCCGTCGGAACCGTACGTTCCCGCCTTTCGCGTGCCCGTAAGAAGCTCGCCCGCCTCGCGGAAGAAGACCGGGAACCACCCGCTGCCCGCGGAGAGATGACAAGTGCGGCCGCGATCGCGGCCCTGCCCGTACGGGAGGAGCTCACATGAAGGACAACGCCACCGGCGCTTCCCCGGAGCGGCACGGCGACCGCGAGGAGATCGCTCGCCTGCTGCCGGCCCCGGCCGACTGGGACCTTCCGCGCGAGCAGTACCTTCGTCACAAGGACCTTCTGATGCATCACATCGACCACGACCAGGTCGCCCGTACCCGGCCGGCCCGTCGGCTGCTGCGACCGGCGGTGCTGGCGCCGGCGACCGCTCTGGTCCTGGCCTGCGCGGTGACCGCGGGAATCACCCTGACCGGCAGTGACCGGGATCCCGCCGGCACCGCGGCGACCCGTGCGGCCACGGACATGCAGCCCGCCGCCGCGCTCCTGAACCGGATCTCCGACGCCACGGAGACGCGCACCGGACTCACGGTGCGCGACGACCAGTTCGTGTACACCAGGGAGAAGGGCAACGGGGCGGACCTGACCAGCGGGAAGGCTGTCCTCGGCCCGCTGGTGGACCGTGAGGAGTGGATCGCGCAGGCACCGGGGCCCCTGCGGACGCTCGGTCTGATCCGGGAGGACGGCGAGACCTCCCGGATCAACGCAGAACTCGGTGACACCGACGGCACACCGGCCGGCCTCGGCCGGCCCACCTACCGCTGGCTCAGCTCCCTGCCCACCGACCCCGACAAGCTACTGGCCTATCTGTACGCCAAGACCCCGGACGAGGAGAGCCGGGAACGTGACCAGGAGGTGTTCGAGCGGATCGGAGCCCTGCTTGGCGGGATGATGCCGCCCCGTACGGCCGCCGCCCTCTACCGGGCCGCGGCGAAGATCCCCGGTGTCACCCCGGCCCCTCAGGCCCGCGACGCGATCGGCCGCAAGGGCCTCGGCATCGCCCGCGACGACACCCGCTACGGCATGCGGGACGAGTGGGTCTTCGACGAGAAGAACTTCGCCTTCCTGGGCTCCCGCAGCTACCTGACCAAGGACACGACGTACGGAAAGGCCGGGACCCTGCTGTCCAGCCGGGCGGAGCTGGAACACGGCGTCGCCGACGAAGCCGGCCGGCGGCCCGCCGACGCGGAACGGACACAGGCGGAGAGCCGAAGCTGACCGTCGGGCCGCCGGAGGCGGTGCCGCGGCCCAGGCCGTAGCACCGCCTCCGGCGGCCCTTGCGCTGCTGCTACTGAAATCTCCGGACCTCCTGCCCTCCTGCCCAGGCAGGCATGGCTTGTCCGGGCTCATGAGGTCGGTTCCCGACTGCGGTTCCCGACCGCGTGTCCCGGCCCCGCTAGCGAGAACCGGCCCGCCTCGGTGGGCCCTCGACACCGCGGGGCAACTACCTGACGCAGCACCCGCGTTGCTCGGCGGAGCCCGGTTGTCAGTGCCGGGTGGAAGACTGCCCGGCATGATGGAACCGAATCCGAAAGCGGACCTTCTCCGTTACCTTCAAGACGGGCGGGACGCCCTGTTGTGGAAGCTCGACGGGCTCTCGGAGTACGACATCCGCCGCCCGCTGACCCCCACGGGCACCAACCTGTTGGGGCTGGTCAAACATGTCGCCGGCGTGGAGCTGGGGTACTTCGGTGACACGTTCGGGCGGCCGTTCTTCGACGAGGAACCGCCGCCCTGGTGGTATACGGAGGACGCAGAACCCGACGCGGACATGTGGGCCACCGCGGACGAGTCCCGTGAAGAGATCGTCGGTCTGTATCGCCAGGCGTGGGAGCACTCCGACAGCACGATCGCGACGCGGACGCTCGACGCGATCGGGCACGTCCCGTGGTGGCCGGAGGAACGCCGAGAGGTGACACTGCACCACATCCTGGTGCGCGTGATCTCCGATACTCAGCGCCATGCCGGCCACGCCGACATCGTACGAGAGTTCATCGACGGAACTGTCGGCTACGTGAAGGGCAACGACAACATGCCGACCACCGATCAGGCGTGGTGGGAGGACCACCGGCGGCGGTTGGAGCGCGTGGCGCGGGAAGTCGGTAACGATGACCTCGCCCTGGCGCCGCCGACCCCGAGAAGTACCGTCTCGACGTCGTCGACCCCGCTGCCTCACTGACGTCGGATCCCGAGCTCCTGAATCGGTTCCCGACCGGCTGTCGGCACGTGGCCTACCGTCAGACCAAGGCGGGATTCACGGTGAAGAACGGACTCCCCGGCCTCACCGGCAGAGCGGTCGAGCTGCTCTGCTCCCAAGGCACGCAAGGGCCGGCCGGGGCCCGAGACAGGCAGTCATCCGCATGCGGTCGACCCGGCCGAAGACCTACCTGAGGAACAAGCGATGAGGTTCACACACGAGACCCTTCCCCAGCGGGTGGTGTTCGCGGCCGGGAAGTCACCCGCCGCCGTGGCCGCGGAGGTCCACGCGCTCGGCGGTTCCAAGGTCATGCTGATCGCGTCGGACCGCGAGAGGGGACTGGCCGACCCGATCGCCGCGGAGATCCCGGTCGTGCTGCGTCACGAGGAGGTCGTGATGCACGTACCGGTCGAGGTCGCTGAGCGTGCCCGTCGGGCGGCGACCGGCGTGGGCGCGGACATCCTGGTCAGCGTCGGCGGCGGCTCGACCACGGGTCTGGCCAAGGCGGTGGCGATGACCACCGGGCTGCCGATCGTCGCGGTGCCCACCACGTACGCCGGCTCCGAGGCGACCAACGTGTGGGGCCTGACCCGGGGTGAGACCAAGACCACCGGTGTGGACAGCAAGGTGCTGCCCGCGTCGGTCGTGTACGACGCCGGTCTGCTGACCACGCTGCCCGGCGAGATGACCGTGGCCAGCGGCCTGAACGCGATGGCGCACTGCGTGGACTCGATGTGGGGGCCACGAACCGACCCGATCGACCGGGCGCTGGCGCAGGAGGGCATCCGCGCACTGGCGACCGGCTTGCCGACGGTGGCCGACGACTCGACGAGTGTCGGGGGCATCGAGCAGACGTTGTACGGCGCCTACCTCGCCGCTGTCGCGTTCGCGTCGGCCGGCTCCGGGATGCATCACAAGATCTGCCACGTCCTCGGCGGCATGTTCAACCTCCCGCACGCACAGACCCACGCGGTCGTCCTGCCCTACGTGCTGGCCTTCAACGCCCCGCACGCCCCCGAGGCGGAGGCGCGTATCGCCCAGGCCTTCGGTGCGGTCTTCCGCACCAGGGAGGCGAGCGCCGGCCTGGCCGCCCTGCGCCAGGCACTGGACGCGCCGAGGGCGCTGCGCGACTACGGCATGCCCGAGAACGGCATCGCCAAGGCGCTGGGGCCCATCATGAAGGCGCTCCCAGCCGACAACCCCACCCCTGTCACCGCCGAGAACCTGACCGCGCTGCTGGAGGCGGCATGGGCCGGCGATCCGATCAACTGAGGGAGGCCGTCATGGCTGGCTACGTCAACCCCGGCTCGGCCCAGGCCGGTGCCCACGGCACGATCTACCGCGAGGTGTCGCCGGAGCAGCAGGCAGTCGAGCAGCGGCTCGTCGACAACGTCGTGGCCTCCTTCGGCGCCTGCGCGGACCCGCGGCTGAGCGAGCTCATGGTCTCCCTGGTCAAGCACCTGCACTCCTTCATCCGCGAGGTCCGGCTGACCGAGGAGGAGTGGGGGGCGGCGATCGACTTCCTCACCAAGTCCGGCCACATCACCGACGACGTCCGACAGGAGTTCATCCTGCTGTCCGACACGCTGGGCGCGAGCATGCAGACGATCAACGTCAACAACCAGGCCTACCAGGGCGCCACCGAGGCGACCGTCTTCGGGCCGTTCTTCGTCGAGGACTCGCCGGCGATCGAACGCGGCGGTGACCTGGCCTTCGGTGCCCCCGGTGAGCCCTGCTGGGTCGAGGGCACCGTCACGGACACCGACGGCACCCCGCTCGCCGGTGCGCGGATCGAGGTCTGGGAGGCGGACGAGGACGGGCTCTACGACGTGCAGTACGACGCCGGCAAGCGCGCCGGCCGGGCGCACCTCTTCTCCGCGGGCGACGGCAGCTACCGCTTCTGGGGCCTCACCCCGACGCCGTACCCCATCCCCGACGACGGGCCCGTCGGCAAGATGCTCGACGCGGTCGGCCGCTCACCCCTGCGCGCGGGCCACCTGCACTTCATGGTGTCCCACGAGGGAGCGCGCACCTTGGTGACCCACATCTTTCCCGAGGGCGACCCGATCGGCCGCAAGGACACCGTCTTCGGTGTGAAGGACTCACTGATCAAGCGGTTCGAGCGGCAGCCCGCCGACACGCCGACACCCGACGGCCGCGTCATCGAGGGCACCTGGAGCCGGGTGGGCTTCGACATCGTCCTCGCCCCCGCGCGCGTCTGAACGTGCCGGCCACGCCGGCCGAGGAGGCAGTCCTTGCCGCGGAAGCGGCGCGCTGCATCGCCATGGCCGCATGGACCCGGATGCCGGCCGACGTCTCGGGCGTCGTGGCGTTCCTCGCCTTGGACGACGCCGTGTTCCATCACGGGGCAGATCATCGTCGAGGACGGCGGCAGTACACGCGCGCGCCGCGAAGAACCGGCACCGGCGCCGTCACGGCACTGACGCACCGGGTCCGCCCGGACCGATCCGGGGTACGCGGATGCGGCGACGCCGGTTGTCACGGCCCGGCAGCTTCGACAGGCGGACCGGTGGTGACGCCACCGCGCCGGGGCGGGAGGCCACTGCGTCCGCCCGACGCCCCGGTGAGGGCTCCGGGTGCCGAGCGGCGCGAGTGTCCTGCGGGGGTGGGCCCTCAGGGGCGTTGCCTCACACGGTCGACCACCGCGTGGTCGGCCACGTATGACCACTGCTCGTAGGTGACCGTTCCGGCTTTGCGCTGGTCACGCGTGCCGAGATAGTGATACGTCTTCGCGTCGAAGAGCAGCACCCGTTTGCCGTCCGCCCAGGGAGTGCCGGGCCTGCCCACGTACTGGATGCCGATGCCCGCGCGGCCGTCCGCGTCCGTCCGGCCCGGCAGCACCTTCACTCCGGGGACGGTGGCGAGCGCCTCGAACGCCGCGGGCCGCAGTCCCTTCGGCAGGACGGGGGTGCGGAGCAGGCCGGAGAGGAGGAACTGGACAATCGGCCACTCGTCGGCCTTCATCGGCCGGCTGTAGTCCGGCTCGGCGCCCCCGCCACGCAGTGCGATCGGGAGCCTGACCGGATCGGTGGGCAGCCGCTTCAGCTGCGACCACCGGCGCGGCGGCCAGTCGCTCTGACCCGGCTGGTACGGCGGCACCCACTGGGCGTGCTCCAGTTCGCTGACGTAGGACCTCTTGGAGCCGTCGACCGAGTTCCAGCTCTCGTCGACGTACGTGTTGCTCCGTCCGCCTCCGACCGGCGTCTCCTTGATGATCTCCTTGGTGTAGATGAACTGGTCGTCGCGCGGTGCGATCGGCTTTTCGAGCTTGCGTTCCTCGGCCGCCGCTCCCCGGAGCACGGTGGTCGCGCTCACCTGCCGGGTGCGAGGTGAGCTCCCCGTGTTCTCGGCGACCACCACGGTCGTCGTCACCGCCGCCGCGGCGACGGCGGCCACCGCGATCCGCAGCAGCGGACGGCGGGAAACGGCCGTGGAGGCGGCAGGAGCCTGCATCGCCTGGTGCAGACGGAAGCGGGCTCGGGTGCGGACGGTGTCCGTAAGAGGGGACGCGTCGGCGTCCCACTCCCTCAGGAGTTCGAGTTCATTCATCGTCGGATTCCTCTCGGAAAGCGGTTGGATCGGACCCGCCCAATGCCTCACGAACCTTCTTGCGAGCCCGGTGCAGCCGCGACCGGACCGTTCCCACCGGCAGCTCCAAGGCGCGTGCGACCTCCTCGTACCCGAGGTCGGCCCAGGCGACCAGCAGCAGTACGTCCCGGTGGCGGGCGGGTAACCGGGCCAGTGCGCCGGCGAGTTCGCTGCGTACCGCCTGCGCACTGACCCGAGCCGCCACCCGGTCCGCGACCGTCTCTTCGGCCTGGTGGCCGGGGGCGGCCGATGGCAGCCGCCCAAGCGCTTTCAGACGCCGGGCCTCGGCGCGCCGGTGGCGTCCTATCAGGTTGGTCGCGATGCCGAAAAGCCACGGGCGGGCGTTGGCCAATTCGGTGTTGTACCGGAAACGCTGCTGGAATGCGGTGGTGAACGTCTCGGCCATCACATCCTCGGCCGCCTCCGCACCGAGTCGGCGCGCCGCGTATCCGTGCACCGAGTCGGCATGACGGTCGAAGAGCACGGCGAATGCCTCGGGCTCCTCCCACGACCGTTCGATCACCGAGGCGTCACTGTTCTGCCCCACCCTGACGCCTGGTTCGACGGTCATGGGGGCTCCTTTCGTCGATTCACGTGCTGTGAAGTCTTGGGCTTTCACCGGTACTTCGCCGCTCGTGGGAATCCGGTTCCCCACGTCGTGGCCGCACGTGCCCGGGCAAGGAGAAGCGCCTGGCCGTCTGTCCCCGGTGACAGGCGGTGTGAAGTTTGACGGATTGAGGCCTGTGGAGTGGACGCAGTGGGCTGGCACTGTGTGGCATGAACATGCCTTCATTGCCCCCCTCGCAGGAGGTCGACCATGAACTCCCGAACGTTGGTCCATGGCTTCACCGCTGCTCTCACGGCGGCTCTCACCCTGGCCGGCGCCCAGGCCTACGCGGCTCCGAGCTCCGGCGATCAACTGCTCGCGGCCCGCGTCGTCACCTATGACGCCGGTGCGTCGGCGGAGTTCAAGGCCGCCGTCGATCGCGGCGCGGCGATCTGGAACGAGAGTGTGGACACCGTCGAACTACGCCCGGCGGCCGCCGGGCAGCGCGCCAACATCAGGATCCTGGCCGACAACGGCTGGCCCCGGGCGCTGACCACCTCGCTCGGCAACGGAACGGTCTACATCGGACGGGAGGCCGTGAACGAGGGCTACGACACGGTCCGGATCTCGGCGCACGAACTGGGTCACATCCTCGGCCTGCCGGACCGCAAGCCCGGCCCCTGCACCAGCCTGATGTCGGGTTCCAGCGCCGGTGTCTCCTGCACGAACCCCTATCCCGACGCGGCGGAGAAGACGGCGGTCGAGGGCAACTTCGGTGCCGCGCCTGCCCGCCCGGCGCCGGCCGCCCGCAACGTGGTGGTCGTGGACTGATCCACGGACGTGCGCGGGGACGGTCCGTCCCCGCGCACACCGGTCAGCCGGTGCGGACTGCTGCTCAGCCGGGTGCGGGTCACGGTCGGCCTGGGGGTGGTTCGGCCTGGGGGGGGGCATGCCCCGCCTCTTGCGGTCGTGGACGATCGTGCTGATCGACTGCCGTCGTGGTCGACCGTGTTGATCGACCGGACCGTTTTCTGCCACGAACGTGCCCGTTGCTGCTGTGCCGACGCCGGCCGCCCGGGTGCGGTGGCCGGCGCCCACACACCGTCAGTGTGCCCGGCGGGACAGCCAGGCAGCGGCCAGGGCGCCGGAGATGTTGTGCCAGACGGAGAAGACCGCGGCCGGCAGGGCGGCCAGCGGACTGAAGTGCGCGGTGGCCAGCGAGGCTGCGAGTCCGGAGTTCTGCATCCCGACCTCGAAGGCCATGGCGCGGCTCCCCGGCTCGCCCAGCCGGGCGATCCGTCCCGCGCCGTATCCCAGGGCCAGACCGAGGCCGTTGTGCAGCACGACGGCGACGAAGACCAGCAGGGCGGCCGACTTGATGGCATCGGCGCTGCCCGCCACGACCACGCTCACGATCACGCCGATGGTCAGGGCGGACAGCCAGGGCAGTACGGGCAGGGCCCGCTGCACGTAGCGGCCGGCCAGGAGCCGCACGGCGAGGCCCGCGAGCACCGGCAGCAGCACCGTCTTGAGGATGTCGGTGACCATGGAGCCGGCGTCGACCGGCAGGTACTCGCCCGCCAGCAGCAGCGTCAGGGGTGGGGTGACCAGCGGGGCCACGAGCGTGGAGACGGTGGCCACGGAGACGGACAGCGCGACATCACCGCGCGCCAGATAGGTCACCACGTTGGAAGCGGTGCCGCTGGGGGCGCAACCGACGAGGATCACGCCCGCCGCCAGCTGCGGCGGGAGCTGGAGCAGGTGGGCGACGGCCCAACCGAGACCCGGCATGATGACGTAGTGCGCGACCAGCCCGAGGACCACCGCCCAGGGCCGCCTGGCGACGCCGCGGAAGTCCTGTGGGGTCATGGTGACGCCCATGCAGAACATCACCACGCCCAGCAGATACGGCACCGCCTCGCCCCAGCCGGTGAAAGTCCCCGGCAGCAGAAGGCCGACGGCGCCGGCCAGGAGGACGAAGACCGGGAAGACGGTGACGGCGCGTCGCGCGGAGCGGTCACCGACGGCGTCACTGCCGCGGTGTTCGAGCCGTTCGGGCTGTTCGGACCGCTCGGGCTGCTCGGACAGTTGGGACCGTCCCGGCTGTTCGGACCGTTCGGACAGTTGGGGTTGTTCGGGTTGTTCGCTACTCACCGTGCGAGCCAACGCTTGGTCAGGGGCATGACGCAAAGGCGTCTCGCGATGTGATCATCGGTACGTGACTCCGGCGGTCACGGTCCATGTGCCGGCGCCCGGACCGTCCGAAGGCACCCGCACCCATCCGCCCGGCACCGTGAGCGATGCCGGGCGGGGGAGGAGCGAGTCCACGCCGGGGCCGGTACCCCGGTGCCGGCCCCGGCGTGGGAAGTGCTGGGATCCGCTGTCGAGTTACGGCAGTCCCCAAGGCTCGCCGGGCTCGCTCACGTCGACGGGAGCTATGTCGAGATCGGGTCGTGCCCCGGTGTACAGCAGGACCTCGCGGCCCTTGGGGAGGTCGACGACGAGGGTGCCCTCGGATGTCGTGCGGGTGTGTGCCGGGCTGCCGTCGTCGAGGACGGCGGTCAGTCGGCCGGCGGGCAGTCCGTGGCGGAGTTCGAGCGGCTCGCCCGCCAGGCTGCGTACGCGGACGAAACGGGTGGTCCCTCCGGTGCGGACCGCGCTGACCAGGAAGGCCCCCTGGGTGCGGAAGTCGTGGAGGGTGACGTCGGACCAGGAGGGCGGGACGGCGGGGAAGACCCGGATGACGCCGCCCCAGCTCTGGCAGAGCATGTCGTGCAGGGACTGCGACGCCGACAGCGGTGTCTCGATGACCGGACCGGCCTCGGTGTAGTGCGTGTTGGGGCGGCACGGGAAGCGTGTGGTGGGGTCGAAGAACTTCTTCAGATACGTCAGTGCCACCTCGCCGCGGCCCATCATCGCGTACAGCGACGCGGCACCCGTGTAGCTGTATCCGCGGTGGGCGCCGGTCAGCGCGTGCCAGCGCACGACCGACTTCTCGATCAGTTCCCGCTGCTCCGGCTGGTCCCAGTTCACCAGGTACAGCGGGTAGACCATGAGCAGGTGCGAGTAGTGGCGGTGGGACTGGGCGTACGGGGTGTCGCCCCCGATCATGAAGCCGTTCTCGTCGACCGGGTACGGCGTCAGTTTGGCCAGCACCTCCTGCCAGCGGCTCTTCAGCGGGTCGTCGACCTTCAGGCGTGCTGTCGCCTCCAGGAGCGCGGTGCATCCCCAACGGATGAGCGCCAGGTCGTAGTTGGTGTCCCTCGGGGGCACCACCGGGTATTCCGGCGACAGTGTCGACGGCAGGTGCAGCTTGCCGTCGTCGCCCGGCTGGAGGAAGTGCAGGTAGTAGTTGATCGCGCGGCGCAGCAGCGGGTACACCGTGTCGCGCAGGAGCGCCTTGTCCATGGAGTGCCGGTAACTCAGCCAGACGTTGTGCAACGCCCAGGTCAGGTCGCCCACTTCGGCGCCGGTGCCGGGCGTGCCGACGCTGCGGTTGGCGAACATGTCGGAACTGCGACCGACTCCGGCGCTGTCCGACTCGTACGCGGTGGGCACGTTCGCGGCCAACTGCTCCTGGCTCTGCCGGAGGGTGCTGGCGAGCGAGTCGAGTTCCAGGTGGTTGGAGCCGTGGATGAGCCAGTACTCGAGCTGGACGTTGAGGTTCCACCACACGGCCGGCCAGGGGGTGGGTTCCAGCCACGGCCCGGAGGTGGCCATCACGGGGCCGCCCTCGCGGCTGGCCGACGCCACCTTGTACAACTGGATCCAGTGGAAGCTCTGCAGCCGCTCGTCGGGAATCGAGACGAAGCTCTTGCGGTAGAACGCTTGCCACCAGCGGGTGTGTTCCTTGCGGAGCGTCCCGTAGCCGGCGGCGCGCTGGATCTTCCGCAGCGAGTCGTCGCCGGCCCGGGTGTTCGAGGGGTGGCTGTGGGCGACGTTGAGCACGAGGGTGTCGCCGGAGCGGCGGTAGGCCGTGGCGGTCTGGCCGCCGCCGACGAGCGGCTGGAGGACCTGTTCGACATCGCCGGTGGTCCGTGTGGTCCAGGGCGGGTTGGCCACGTATCCGGCCGGTGGCGCCTCCTGGATCTTGCGCGGGCTGATGGCCTCCTCGGGATGGAAGGTCCAGCGGACCTTCTCGCCACCGCCGGCCGTCACGCGCGCGGCGAAGATCCCGTCGTGGATGAGAGCGGCGAGTGTCAGGGTGCCCTTGTCCGTGGTGACGGTGCCGGTCAGTTCGGCGTTCCACAGGCTCAGACGCCAGTCGACGGCTGTGATGGTGCCGACCGGGTCGAGGGTCAGGTGTCCCACGGGCAGCCGGGCGGTGCCCCAGCCGCTGCCGAACTCCGGGCGGTGGTCCTGCACTTCCGCGTGCTGAACCGTGAACCGGATGCTGTTCGTGTCCGGTTCCCGGTACACCATGCTGCCCAGCCGGCCGTCACCCAGGAACGGGCCCTCGTGCCAGACCGTGGGCAGCTTGCGCCACAGCAGGTCCTGCCCGCGCAGGAAGTCGGCCCATGCGCCGTCGGAGTCCATACGGTTGCGGAGTCGCCAGGAACCTCCGGGCGCGAGGCCGGCCCCGGCGGCGGGTGTGGCAGAGGTGGGCTCAGCCTGAGCAACTCCGGGGAGAGCGGCGGCTGTTGTGCCGCCCAGAACGGATCCGAGCACAACTCTTCTAGAGGTCATTGCGGGGGTGCCTCCAAGATGCGGGCAGTTCCTGACATTGCGTGATCCACACGCCGGGCGTGTCCCGGCCCGGGGGTGATCGCGGGGGTGGCGGCGAGGCAGGGCGCGGTGGGCGCCCTCGACGGCGCACGGCTCACCGGGTCCAGTGCGAGGGGGTGCGGAAGCGTGCCTCGGCCCGGCCGTAATGAGGGCATGCCAATAGGCGCTTCCTGCTCAGGTGATTCATCGGATCTATCTCTCGGTGGAGAGTAGAGGCGGCCATCAGTGAGGTCAACGGTCTCAACACTTCGAAGAAAGATCCGATGTAAGAGGGTGAGTGGAACGTCACCAGAGTGGACGGAGCGGGTCATCGGACCGGGGAGTTTCTTGGACAGGCGTCTGGTCGGTTCCAGCGGCACGGGGAGGTGTCAGCAGCAACTGCTCCAGCCGGTCGTGGGCAGCAACTGCTCCAGCCGGTCGTGGTCCAGGAGGACCAGCGCTCGGCTCAAGGCGCAACGACGAGCGTGGGCCCGGGCCCGGCAAGCGCTGGGCCCGGGCCCGCGTGGGTGCCCTGCGGGCCCGGAGTCGGCAGCGAGCCGCCGACCCCGGGCCCCGCGCAGTGCGTCGCCCCAGGGGGCTCTTCGCGACCTGCTCATGTACGGACTCTTGGCCTGATCGATCCTGATCCGGGGGCGTACGGGTCACCCCGCGATGGAGTCCAGTTGCTCGGCCGCCGGGCGCAGGGCCCACAGGTCGCCGCCGGGAGGTGCCTCCAGTGACCGAACGGCTCTTTGCGCGCGCGGGTCTCCGGCGTCGGCGGCCGCGTGTACGACGTCCGTTGCCGCGAACCGGTGGAATTCGAGCTCCGGATGCGACCAGGCGGAGGCTGCCGTCGCGGCGGGCAACAGGTAGTCCACCGCCTTGAACAGGCCCTGTCCGTCCGGGCCCTGGTACGCCCACAGGTCTACGCCGACGTGTCGGCCGATGGCCGCGAGCCGGCTGTAGGCGACCAGGGTGAAGGTGGAGTAGTGCCAACTCCGGGTGCGGGCCAGTTCCTGGGGCAGGCTGCCGTCGGATGAGATCTGCGGCGTGATGCGCTTGCTCCGGGCGTTCAGGACCGTTCGGCGGGCCAACTCCGTGTCGCCGGTCGCGTAGGCGAGACCGGCGAGCTGCATGTCGAAGAAGGTGCCGTGGTTGTTGGTGGCGGCGGCTTCCTCGCTGCCGAAGTCGCTGTTCTTGAGCCAGCCGAGGAAGTCCTTGTTCCACTTCTTCATGCTCGTGCGATCCGTCCTGGTCCAGCCGGGGGCGCCGGTGTCCAGAAGGGCGAGCGCGTCGAGGACGCTCGTGTACGACTGGGAGAAGTCGATGATGCCGATGGCGCGACCGTCGTACTTGCAGGGGATGAACTGGGCGTGGTTCAGGTTCGGGTTCATCCTGGTGTCCGGGTCGAGGAACCAGGTGCGCAGTATCTGGCCGGCCTTCTCGGCGTACCGCTTCTCGCCCGTGTAGTACCAGGCGAGGGAGAGGTCGTAGGAGGAGTCGAAGGTCTTTTCGACGTCCTGGCGGTCGGTGCCGGAATCGACCTCGGGATTGCGCTGGCCGTCGCGCTGCACGTACGGGCAGCCCCAGGGGTTGTCGGAGGTCGGCGGTGTGGAGGGCCACCAGTACGGGGCCTGGCTGAGGTAGTCGTGGGTGTCGCCGCCGGGAGCGGGTCTGGGCTTGTCGACCACCGTCCAGGGTCCCTGGTCCAGCCATTTGTCGGCGCGGGTCGTCAACGCCTCGACGGATCGCCGCAGTTGCGGGTCGCCGCGGTCCAGGCGGATCTTCGTCTGCTGCAGACGGGCGCCGTCCAGGACGGCGGTGTGCGGGGCCTTGGGGGTGGGGTGTGGCGTCACCCGCGCCGAGGCCGTGGGGACGGCTACGGTGGTGAACGCGGCCAGGGCCACCAGGAGAGCGCCCAGGCGCGGTCTTGCGCTCATCAATCCACTCCGTTCATGTAGGTGAACACACGGTCAGGCGATTGCCCAAGGTGAGGTACGTCGTCCTGGGCCGTGCTAGTGCCTGTCGCGGCACTGGAGCTCGCGCTGGGCCTCGTACAGGTTGCGCGGTCGTACCGCACGGGGGCTTGCGTACAGTTCCAGGCGTGCGTGCAGGTCGCCGGTGAAATCGGGGACGTCGATCTGGTCGAACTCGCTGACCTCGTTGATGGCGACGGTGGCGGAGTATGGCGCCAGGGTGTCGATTTTCATCAGGCCCGCCCGGCCGTTGGTGACGCGGATGTTCCAGTGCGTGAAGCGGGCGCCGAACAGCGGACCGGCGCTGGCGTCACCACCGTGGCGGCCGTTGTTGGTCACGGTGATGTCGGTACGGACATTGGCGAAGGGCAGGCCGCGGTGGCTGTCGAAGGTGCCCATCCGCATGTCGCCGCGCGACCAGACGTTGTACGAGGACAGTCCCTCGACATTGATGCCGTGCAGTTGGGTGTTCGACGGTGCGGGGCTGGTGCGCTCGTCGATCGCGAAGTCCTCGATGAGGTTGTCGTGCGATCCCTCACGGCAGAAGTAGGGGTGATGGGATCCGCGGCCCGTGACGCGCGTTCGGCGCAGGGTGCACGCGGAGGCGGCCACCAGGCCGAATCCGTTGTCGACGTGCCGGACCGTCACGTCGTCCACCCAGCAGTCGTACGCGCACTGCAGGACGACGCCGTTGTAGCCCTTGTCCAGCAGGTGCTGCTGTTGCGGAGTCTCCACCGCCTCCAGGGTCAGACCCTCGACGCCCGAGTTCGACAACTCCGTGACGTGGGTGGTCAGCCGGGGGTTCCACTCCGGACGTACGTCGAGCGGGAGCGGGCGTTCCAGGGTGACCTTCCGGCCGCGGATGTGGGCGATGCGGACGGGCCATTCGTAGGGCACGTACGACGTCAGTTTCGTCTTGTCGTCCCAGAGATAGGCCTCCGGTCCCGGCCCGCCGCCGCTCATGTGCTCAAGGAGCGTGTGGTCCGCGTCGTCGGCGAGCCGGAGGAGGACCAGGGCGCCGGGCCGCAGTGACGACGTGTCCGCCACCGTCACCGTCCAGGAGCCCTGCCGTGCCGGTGCGACCGTCGTGAGCGTCCGCCACTCGTCGCGCTTGTTGCCCGTCCAGCCCTCGAAGGGCCACGCCTTCGCCCTGATCGCGCCGACGAGCGAGGTCCAACGCGCTTCGGGGGCCAGCCAGATCAGGCCGCCCGCCCAGGACCAGGACGACTTGTCGCCGCCGTAACGGGAGCCGTACACGCCGATCAGTTCGGTGAGGTTCTTCGTCGCGTACAGCTTGGTGCGGCCGCTGCCGGCGCCCTTGAGGCGCACGTTCGAGTGGTTCACCCGGATCACGTCGTCGATACGGAACACGCCGGGCGGGATGGTGACCGTACCACCCCCGGCCCGGCCGGCGGCGGCGATGGCACGGTTGATGGCGGGGGCGCAGTCGGTCCTGCCGTCCGCCACGGCACCGAAGGCGCGTACGTCGAAGACGCCGGGGCGGCGGGGGAGGCGCACCGCTCCGCCGTGGCAACCCGCTCGGCCGACGTACGGGATCTGTGGGTGGGTGAACGGTGTGCGGCTGAACTCCCGCCACAGGGCCGGGACGACCGGCGCGGTACTCGAGTCGACGCCCACCGCGCTGCCGGCGCCGGCCGTCGCGGTACCGGCGGCGGACATCACCGTACCGGCGCCGGCCACGACGGCGACGGCGCTTCCCAGCAGAGATCGCCTGGTCATGCCCATGACATCCGGGTTGCCTACGGCACCGGTGTGCACGTTTCTCATGCCGGCTGCCCTTCCCATATTTTCATGGATGTGAACGACGTTCATGTCTGCGTCGGCGGAGAGCATGCCATGACCCACTTGAGCGCGAAAGAGGGTGTGCAGGGTTTATCTGCTCGACGCCACGGCCCTCGTCCCCGTAAGGCGCGCGGACGTGACCCTTGCGCGGGCGTGACCCTCGTTCGAGCGACGGCTCCCGCCGGCGGAACGCCCTTCTCCAAGGGAACAGTCAAAGCCGCGACATGGTACCTGTCGCTCATCTGTGGCGCATCTGCGACAGATGCGCGTCGCTGCGCTTACGTATCGCTGTCCTGGGAACTCGGAGGTCACCACGAGGAAGGCGTTCAGGCACCCCAGGGAGTGACTGTGAGCATTCGTATCGGTGTGGAGGAAGAATTCCACGTCCTGGAGGTGGAGAGCGGGCTGCTCGTGCCGCGCGCCGCCCCCGTCCTGCGACGGCTTCCCCGGCGGAACTTCACGACCGAGTTGCACCGGTCCACCGTGGAGTCGAACAGCGGGGTGCACACGTCGTTGCACGCGCTGCACGCGGACCTCGCCAGAACGAGACATCGGCTCGATGCGGCCGCCTCCTCGCTGGGACTCGCGGTGGTGGCCGCGGGGACGGCGCCGTTGGCACCCGGTGCCTCGGCGCACCCCACCGCCGACGCGCGCTACCGACACATGGTCCAGGAGTACGCCAAGGTCGCCGAGGAGCAGCTCATCTGCGGCGCGCAGGTCCACGTAGACGTCCCCGACCGCGACACGGCGGTACGGGTGATGTGCGCCGTCTCTCCCTGGCTGCCCGTGCTCCTGGCGATCTCCGCCAGCTCACCGTTCTGGCAGGCGTCGGACACGGGCTACGCCAGTTGGCGCACGCTGTTGTGGCAACGTTGGCCCACCGCGGGCCCGGCCGGCTGTTTCGCGAGCGCGGCCGAGTACGACGCCGCGGTGCGCGATCTCGTTCGCGCCGGGATCATCAGCGACGCGGGGATGATCTACTACGACGTACGCCCGTCCGCGCATCTGCGGACGCTGGAACTCCGTATCTGTGACGCCTGTCCGCGGGTGGAGACCGTCGTGCTCATCGCCGGGCTGTTCCGCGCTCTGGTGACCGAGGCACGCGGGCGGCTCCAGGCGGGCGGTGCATGGGCGTGCGACGGCCGGCACGAGTGGCTGCGCGGCGCCACCTGGCGAGCGGCCCGGTCCGGCCTGGAGGGCACCCTGGTGGACCCGGAGACCCGCCTGGAGGCGCCCGCGCCGCAGGTCGTACGGAAGCTGCTCGCTCGACTGCGCCCCGCTCTCGACGCCCACGGGGACTGGCAGACGGTGCGGGCCCTGGCGAACGCCGTCCTCGCCGACGGCAGCGCCGCTCGGCGCATGCGCCGTACAGCGCAGGAAGAGGATCTGCTGGCCTGTGTGGACCTGCTGATCGCCGAAACCCGCGGCGAACGCCGAACCCCCAGGCCGCCATCGCTCGGCCGGACGAACGTCCCGTCCTCCGGCACCGACACGCCAGGCCCCCCTGGCGGCCCCGGAGCACCGGAGGCCATCGGCCGCTGACATGCCGGTGAACGCTATGAGGTCGGCACAGCTCGTCCGCGTCGCGGGTGCGTCGCATCGACTCCCGCGGCTCCCGCAGCGGGCCCGCCACGACATGCGCGCCCGGCCGATTCGGCGAGACTCGAGTGGACGGCAAAAACCGCTCCGCCCGACCCCCGTCGGCCCTACCACGTCCCCCCTCACCCACCTGCTTCAGGAGAGGTTTCGTCATGTCCAGCAGCACCGCCCGGATCGTTACCGGAAGGCGGGACCCGGGATTCCCGACTTACAGTGACTCGAAGGGAGGCGACGCCTCATGTGTGGTCTGAGCGGGGAGATCCGCTTCGACGGTCGGCGACCCGACCTCGCGGCCGTCGAGCGCATGAGTGACCGGCTCGCCCCCCGCGGGCCCGACGGCCGGGGCATCTGGACGCGCGGCGCGGTGGCCCTGGGGCACCGCCGGCTGAAGATCATCGACCTGTCGGACCTCGGAGCGCAGCCGATGACCGACGCCCGGGGCGAGATCACCGGCGTCTTCAACGGCTGTGTGTACAACTACCAGGAACTGCGCGAAGAACTCCGGAGTCTGGGCCACCACTTCGAGTCGACGTCCGACACCGAGGTCGTACTGAAGGCCTACCGGCAGTGGGGAACAGCCTGCGTCGAACACTTCCTCGGCATGTTCGCCTTCGTCCTCGTGGAGCACCGCACCGGCCGTGTGGTGCTGGGCCGCGACCGGCTCGGGATCAAGCCCCTGTACCTGGCGCGGACGCCGGGACGGCTGCGGTTCGCCTCCTCGCTTCCGGCCCTCCTCGCCGCCGGGGACGTGGACAGCTCCCTCGATCCGGTGGCCCTCCACCAGTACCTGAGCTGGCACGCCACGGTGGCGGCGCCACGCACCGTCCTCAACGGCGTGCGCAAACTCCCGCCGGCCACCGTGCGCGTCGTGGAGCCGGACGGCACCCACCGCGACCACCGCTACTGGCAACCGTCCTACACCCGCCGGCCCGAGTACGCCGACATGGCCCCGGACGAATGGCGCGACGCGGTGCTGGAGGCCCTGCGTACGGCCGTACGCCGTCGGATGGTCGCCGACGTACCGGTCGGTGTCCTGCTCTCCGGCGGACTGGACTCCAGCCTGATCGTCGCGCTGCTGGCCGACGAGGGCCAGCGCGACCTGATGACGTTCAGCGTGGGCTTCGAGGCGGAGGGCGGCGAGCAGGGCGACGAGTTCTGGTACTCGGATCTGGTGGCCCGGGAGTTCGGCACCGACCACCGTCGCCTGATGGTCCCCTCCGACCGGGTGTCGGCGGCGCTGGACGGGGCGGTCGCGGCGATGAGCGAGCCGATGATCAGCCACGACGTGGTCGCCTTCTACCTGCTGTCCGAGCAGGTCTCCAAGGAGGTGAAGGTCGTACAGAGCGGGCAGGGTGCCGACGAGGTGTTCGCCGGCTACCACTGGTATCCGCAGCTCGCCGAGGTCGCCCGCGAGGAGGAACCGGACCGGTACGCCGAGACGTACTTCGACCGGCCGCACGCCGATCTCGCCCGGATCCTGCAGCCCCACCTGCTGCGCCCCGACGACGTCTCGGGCCGCTTCGTCAAGGACCACATGGCGGTACCCGGCGCGCAGACCGCCCTGGACGCGGCCCTTCGGCTGGACACGCACATCATGCTCGTCGACGACCCCGTCAAGCGGGTCGACAACATGACCATGGCCTGGGGCCTGGAGGCCCGCGTGCCGTTCCTCGACCACGAACTGGTGGAGCTGGCCGCGGCCTGCCCGCCGGAACAGAAACTGGCCGACGGAGGCAAGGGAGTACTGAAGGCAGCCGGCCGAAAGCTCCTGCCCCCCGAGATCGTCGACCGGCCCAAGGGCTACTTCCCGGTCCCGGCCATCAAGCACATGGCGGGCCCCGTCCTGGACCGGGTGCGCTCGGCGATGGAGGCACCCGAGGCGAAAAAGCGCGGTGTCTTCCAGGAGTCGTACGTGGCCGAGCTCCTCGCGGCGCCCGACGAGCACCGGACCAGACGCGGAGCCAACGCGCTGTGGCAGGTAGCTTTGCTGGAGATATGGCTGCAGACGCACGGAATCAAGTGACCGACGACCTCGGCACCCGAGCCCCGCACGCCCGGCCACCGGCCGACCCGCACCCCGAGACACCCGACCTCGTGGCGCAGGCTCCGCCGCCGGACACCCGGGCGGCGGACGCGCACGGGCCCGCCCTCGCCGCCGCCCCCGCGCCGGTGCCGGTGCCGTTGCCCGAGGCGGGAGGCCCGCGGGACGCGGTGACCCGGCTGCACGCGCACGGCTGCTGGTATCCCTCCGCCGACGCCGACGGCACCCAGGTGGCTTTCATCTGCGACCGGGGCGGCGTCCCCCAGCTGTGGGCCGGGCCCGTGGACGGTGACGAGGTCCGGCTGCTCGACTCCTCCCCGGACCCCGTCAAGGAGGTGTCCTGGTCACCCGACGGCCGCTGGATCGCGTACACCACCGCACCGGGCGGCGCCGAGCACTCACGGGTGCTGTGCGTGCGGCCCGACGGCACCGACCGCCGCATCCTGGCCGGCGCGGACCCCGGCAGCTCCGCCTATCTGGGCTGCTGGACCCACGACGGCTCAGCCGTCGCCGTCACCCTCGCCGCACCGGCCACCGGCACGCACGTCGACGGTCAGGGACCCACCTCGGTGGAGCCCGATCCGACCGGCACCCCCCTGCCACCCGACTGGACCGACCGGGACGGCCACGCCACGCTCCTCGGCGGGGCCCGGTACGACGCCGCACCGCGGACGGCACCGGCCCCGACGCCGTTCGACCTGACGACCCTCGCGGCACCGGCGGTCCGGTCCGGCGGCGGCCTGTCGGCCTACCTGATCGATCCCGACGGTCCGGCCTCCCCGGTACTGCTCGCCACGGAAACGCACGCCGCCACCCTGCGCGTGTGCGACCTCAGCCGCGACGGCACGCTCGCACTGCTGCGCCGGGGGCCGCGCGGACGGCGGGAGGCGGTCGTCCGGCGTACGGCCGACGCGGCGACGACATCCACCCTTCCGGTCGCCGACGGCGACCCCTGGATCGGCCGGTTCTCTCCCGACGGGCGGACGCTGTGGCTGCGCAGCAACGCCGACCGGGAGTACGCGGCGCTGTTCGCGGTCGCTCTGGGCGCCGACGGCGAGCCGCGGGGCAGGGCGGTCGTGGCGGAGCGCGCGGACAGCGACCTGGAACTGCTGTCGATGGCCCAGGACGGCCGCACGGCCGTGCTGGCCTGGAACGTACAGGGCGCCAGCGAACTCGAACTCGTCGAGACCTTCCCGGCCCCACGGGCCCCCGACCGTACGGGACCGGCCCGGCACCTCTCCCTGCCGCACGAGGTCGTCACGCGTGTCACGGCGGCCGGGCCCGGGCGACTGCTGCTCGCGCTGTCCGGTTCGCAACGCCGTCCGGGTGTGTGGTGGGCGCACGAAGGCGTGGCCCTGCTCCGCACCCCGTGGTCCTCCCGCGACGAGGACGCCGTTCCGCCGGGCCGCCCGCCCGTGCGCCCCGTCCCCCTGCGCCTCGGGGCGCGCGACGGGCTGCCCCTGAGCGGCTGGTACTACCGGGCCCCCGGGCGGGCCGCGGGCGAGCCGGCCCCCTGCGTCGTCCACCTGCACGGCGGTCCCGAGGAGCAGGAACGCCCCGTGTTCAACCCCCTCTACCACGAGCTCCTCGGGCGCGGGCTGGACGTCTTCGCCCCCGATGTCCGCGGCTCCTCAGGACACGGCCGGTCGTTCGTCGACGCCGACCTGGGCGCCGGCCGCTTCGCCGCGCTGGACGACGTCTCGGACTGCGCGGCCCACGCGGTGACGGCGGGACTCGCGGACCCGACCCGGCTGGCGGTCATGGGGCGCTCGTACGGCGGGTATCTGACCTTCGCCTCCCTCGTGTGGCACCCGGATCTGTTCCGCACCGGCATCGCCGTGTGCGGCATGTCCGACCTGCTGACGTTCTTCGCCGGTACGGAGCCCTGGCTCGCGGAGTCGGCGGCACACAAGTACGGGCATCCCGAGCGCGACCGCGAACTGCTGCACGCCCTCTCCCCGGCGCACCGCGTCGACGCCCTGCGTGTCCCGTTCCTCGCCGTCCACGGCGAACACGACACCAACGTGCCGCCGGGGGAGTCCGAGCAGTTCGTACGGGCCGCGCGCGAACGCGGTGTCCCCGCCGAACTCCTCACCCTGCGCGAGGAGGGCCACGACTTCCTGCGCGCGGACAGCCGGCGACTGTTCCGCCGGGCCGCCGCGGACTGGATGGAACGACACCTTCGCGTCTGAGCCCCCGGCGGCACCGGGTTCTTGGGACCGGTGCCGCCGGGGGGCTTCGCAACCGGCGCGACACCGGTCGTCCTTGCTGTGGCCTGTTACCTGTGGTCTGTGGCCCGCGGCCTCAGACCTTCCACTCCACCTTGAAGACCCAGGCGTGCTGACCGGCCTTCCGGGCGGCCGCGGGGACGTCGATCACCAGAGCGCCGTTGCTGACGGTCCAGGTCAGGGCACGCCCGTAACCGAGCATCGTCACCTTGTCGCCGCTGCGGATCGGGACCGGTGCCTCGACGGTGAGCTTGGCGCCCGGCTCGGCGAGGGAGTGGATGTAGAAGGCCTTGTTCGGGCGGACGGTGAACCTGAGGTCCTCGCCCAGTTCGGCCATCCGGGACCAGTACGTGGTGTCGTAGATCGCCTCTCCGTTGGTGCGCAGCCAGTGGCCCGTCTCGCGCAGCCGGGTCTGCATGATCTCGGGGATGGTGCCGTCGGCGCGGGGGCCGATGTCGAGCAGGAAGTTGCCGTTCTTGGAGACGATGTCGACGAGGCTCCGCACGACCTGCTCGGTCGTCATGTAGGCGTCGTCCGGTGTCGCCTGGTTGTAGCCGTAGCTGTGCGGGTCCAGGCCGCGGCTGGACTCCCACTTGGCGACGACCGTGTTGTCGTACGTCGTGTACTCGGGTGTCGTGTAGTCGTGGAAGGCGATGCCCGAACGGTCGTTGACGGTGACGTCGATGGGCCGGGCCCGGTTCTTCGCGTGGTTGAAGTACTCGGCGAGGACATGGAGGCTGTCGTTGGCGCCGCCGATGTCACACCAGATGACCTCCGGGTCGTAGCCCTCGATCAGCTCCAGCATCTGCGGGGCCTGGTAGTCCTTCACGAAGTCCTTGCCCGCGGTGTAGCCCGTGTAGGGCACCGGCTCCTGGGTGTACGGATTGCGCGGGGGGTGGCCCGTCCAGGGGTTGTCCGGGTTGAACCACTCGGGCATGGAGAAGTAGAGCCCGCGGTGGAGTTCGGGGGTGTACCGCCGGGACGCGTCGAAGAGTTCCTTGACGAGGTCCCGCTTCGGACCCATCTTCACCGAGTTGCGGTCCGAGACCTTCGTGTCCCACAGGGCGAAGCCCTCATGGTGCTTCGAGGTCAGGACGTGGTACTGCGCTCCCGCGTCCCGGAACAGTTCGACCCAGGCGCGCGGATCGAACTTCTTCGCCGTGAACATCGGGATGAAGTCGTCGTAGGCGAAGTTCTCGCCGTACTTCTCGCGGTGGTACGCGTAGACGGGGTTCGTGGAATTCTGCAGGCTGTCCCAGTACCACTCGGCGTACTGCTCACCGACCGGCGACCAGGCGGGCACCGAGTAGACGCCCCAGTGGATGAAGATGCCGAACTTGGCGCTCTGGAACCAGTACGGCGCCTGGTGGCCGGAGAGGGAGGTCGCCGTGGGCTGGTAGTCGGGGACCCCGAGGGCCAACCGGCTTTTCCTCGACGCCGCTTGAGCGCCGCGGCCGGTGACGGTCACGGAGCCGTCCTGGGCCGTACCGGGGGCGATGCCCGCACGGTTGCGGATGCCGACGTGGACCCGGGCCTGCTCGCCGGGGTCCAGACGCAGGACGGGGGCGGGCTCGACGGTGCGTGCCCCCGGCACGTTGACACCGACCGACACGCCGTCCGCGGCCAGGACCGCGACGGTCCCCGCGTTGACGACGGTGGCCTCGACGCTCTGGGCACCGCTGGACTCGAGCAGCGAGTTGGTGGAGCGGGCCTCGCGCAGGGTCAGCGCGCGTCCCTGAGCGGCGGGTTGCAAGGACAGCGCGAAGACGTGCAGGGACGTCTTGTCCACCTCCGCCGGGTTGGTGACCGGCAGGGTGATCGCGACCGCCTCCCGCCGCGGGTCGAGCCACACCTCGGACGTCCCGATCCCGACGCTGTGGGGGTCCTTGGTGCCGTCCGGCGCGTAGCGGTAGGGCGCCGACAGCGATCCGCCCGTGGCGTACCAGTCGGCTCCGCCGAGGCCGGCGGTCGTGGTCGTGCCGTCCGCGTAGTGGACCGTGACCTTGCCGGAGGCGCTGCCGTAGCTGCCCGCGGTGAGGAAGACCGCGGAGAGGTAATGGGCCTTGGGGAGATCGATGCGCTGGCCGAGTGCGACGACGTTGTTCTTCGCGCCGGCGGTCGAGCTGGGGAAGAGGAAGGGCACACCGTCGACCTCGATACGGCCTGCGGGGAGTTCCTCGCCCGGGAACGTGTAGCCCGAGCCGTCGAAGTCGCCGCCTGGTGCGGAGGCGCTGGAGATGGCGTCGTTGTCGTAGACGGCGTCGAGCGGAACGGGGACGGGGTCGGGGACGGGAGCCCACGGTCCGGTCTGCTCGGCGACTGGCTCGGCGGCGTGGGCGCCGGTGGCCGTGGCGAGGGGAAGGGCTGCGGAGGCGGTGACTCCGGCCGCGACTCCCAGGACCTGACGTCTCGGGTACGTACTCATGAGTGGCTCCAATTCATCGGATGTCTGATACTTCAGTGAGCTCCATGAGCTGTCAACCGTGCAGGAGGAGGTGCCTGTCCAGGAAATAGGTAGGATGGCTATGGTTTGTTGCCCACGTCAGGCTTGATACTCCGTCGGGTCGACTGTCCCTCATGTCCCCCGCCGCGCCTCGAAGGACGGCTCAGCTCTGTCTCACCGTGGCCCCGGCCTCGCGTACGGCACGCGGGCCCGCGCCCAGTTCGCGTCGGCAGGCCTTGTTGAACGCCTGCAGGTCGGCGATGCCCACCGCGGCCGCGACGGCCGGGATCGGCAGGGTGGAGGCGAGCAGCAGATGACGGGCGCGCTCCAGCCGCCGGTGGCGGACGTAGGCGACGACCGTCTGGCCGGTTTCGGCGCGGAACAGCCTGGTCAGATGGGTGTGCGAGACGCCGGCCGCGCGAGCGATGTCGGGCACGGCCAACGGGTCGGCCAGCCGCTCCTCGACGTAGGCCTGGGCAGCGGCCACGACGGGGTGCTGCCGCCCGTCGTGAACGGAGCCGGTCAAATGGGCGACGTGCCAGAGCACCGTCCAGACCTCGGCGGACGCCCGCGCGGGTGAGACGGGCACCGCGGCGACCGCGTGTCTGAGCAGATGGGCCAACAGGGCGCCCTCGGCCGCGGCGTCCTGCATGACCGGCACCCTGTGCGGCGCGTCGGTGTCCGCGAGGCGCAGATGGGCGTACAGATGCTCCGATCGGCCGCGGTAATGGAAGTGCACCTCCGTGTCCGGCGGAACCAGGCTCACATGTCCGGGCCGGACGGGGTGGACGGCGCCGCCCACGGAGAGGGCGCCCGAGTAGTTGTAGAGATGCAGTTGCCACAGGTCGGGCAGCCGGAAGACCTCGTGCGCCGTGGAGACTCCGTGCACGCCGACACCCGCGTTCACCACCTCCGGCGGCGCGTCGAGTGAGAGGCGTACGTGCTCCATGGGAGCGGAAATTTACCAGTAGTCGGCGAATGCGTCCCACGACCGTGCGGGATCCACGCCCTACATTCGTCGCATGTCCACCACTCCACAGCTACTCACCTCGGTGCAGATGGCGCGCTTCGTCGCGCAGGGTTTTCTGCGCCTGGACGGGATCGTGCCGCGGGAGATCAACGAGAGGGCCGTCGAGGCCCTGTCGGCCGGGATGCCCGGGCTGCCGTACGGCACTCCGCTGTCGAAGGCGTTCGCCCAGGGCACGTTCGTCCACGAACTGCTCTCCCTGCCCGTCGTGTCCGGCGCCCTGCAGAGCCTGGTCGGACCCGATCCGACGGTCGACCACCACGCGGTGCACGTGCGCGAACCGCACGAGGGCACTGCTCAGGACCTGCACGGGGACGCGATCATCGACGTCCGGCCCGACGCGTTCGACGTCCAGCTCATGTACTACCCGCATGAGGTGACCCGCGACATGGGAGGCACCCTCAGCGTGCCGGGAAGCCACCTGCGGCGCGTCAACGAGACGGACATCGGGCGCGTCCAGAACCTGCGCGGGCAGACCCGACTCACCTGCCCGGCCGGGACAGTGGTCCTGGTCCATCACGGGATCTGGCACAGCGGTCGCCGCAACGACACCGAACGGCGGCGGTACATGTACAAGGTCCGCTTCAATCCGACCGTGCCGCAGGTCCGTCTGTGGGACACCTCCGACCTGCACGATCCCGCCGTGCCGACGGAACTCGGCACCCGCTTCCCGTGGTACGAACAGGCCACCGCCCGGCTGGAGATCTACAACCGGGTCCTGCTGTGGCGTGCGCTGACCGGGGACGACTCCTTCGACGTCGAGTACTGGGTCACTCGCGTCAGCAACCGGCCGACCCTGAGGAGCCACGCGTGAAACAGCAGGTCCTGGTGCTCTATCTGGCCTCCTCGGCCCTGGACGCCGACGTGGTGGGCTGGTCCCGCTACGACGGCACCGGCGCCTCCCGTCCGACGACCGGGGACAGCGACGAGCCGCCGTACCAGACAGGCCTCGCCGCCCTGCGGGACGGATGGCGACTGTTCCAGGCCTCCCAGCTGCTGCCACCGCACCCCGGTCACGAGTACGACACGTCGTTCCTCAAACACGAGTTCCTGTTCGAGAAGCTGGAGGGCTGACCGGCGGCAGCCGCGGCAACACCGTGAACTGAGCCGCCCGGCGGTCCACCGCGACCGCCGGGCGTCCCCTGGCTGCGTCCGCCCCGCTTACAACGTGCGTTCCAGACGGTCCGCCACCATCTTCACGAAGTGCGCGGGGTCGGCCGGCCGGCCGCCCTCCGCCAGGACGGCCAGGGAGTACAGCAACTGGGCGGTCTCGGTGAGGCCGGAGCGGTCCTCGCGATCCCGGTACGCCTGGTTCAGGCCCTTCACCAGCTGGTGGTCGGCGTTGAGTTCGAGAATGCGCTTGGTACGCGGCACCTCTTGCCCCATGGCCCGGTACATGTTCTCCAGCGCCGGTGTCAGATCCTGCGCGTCAGCGACGACGCAGGCCGGCGACACCGTCAGGCGCGACGACAGCCGCACCTCCTTGACGTCCTCGTCCAGCTCCTGGCTCATCCAGCCGAGCAGGTCCGCGTACTCCTCGGCCTGCTTCTCCCGCTCGTCCTCGGACGTCTTGTCACCCTGCGCACCGAGGTCGATCTCCCCCTTGGCGATCGACTGAAGCCGCTTGCCCTCGAACTCGCCCACCGCGTCGACCCACACCTCGTCGACGGGATCGGTGAGCAGGAGCACCTCGATGCCCCGCTCCCGGAAGGCCTCCATGTGCGGGGAGTTGTCGATGCTCTGCCGGGACCCGCCGGTGATGTAGTAGATGTTCTCCTGCCCGTCCGGCACCCGCTCCACGTACTGCTTCAGCGTGACCGTCTCGTCCTCGCCGTGCGTGGTCGCGAACGACGACACCGCGAGAACGGCGTCGCGGTTGTCGGAGTCGGTGATGAGCCCTTCCTTCACCACCGCGCCGAACTCCCGCCAGAACGTGGCGTAACGCTCGGGGTCGCCGGCCATCATGCTCTTGACCGACGACAGCACCTTCTTCGTCAGCCGCCGCTGCATCATCCGGATGTGCCGGTCCTGTTGCAGGATCTCGCGGGAGACGTTGAGCGAGAGGTCCTGCGCGTCGACCACGCCCTTGACGAAGCGGAGATACGGAGGCAGCAGCGCCTCGCAGTCGTCCATGATGAACACGCGCTTGACATACAACTGCACCCCGCGCTTGAAGTCCTGCGTGAACAGGTCGTGCGGGGCATGCGCCGGGACGAACAGCAGGGCCTGGTACTCGAACGTCCCCTCGGCCTGCAACTGGATGGTCTCCAGCGGGTCGCGCCAGTCGTGGCTGATGTGCTTGTACAGCTCGTGGTACTCGTCCTCGGACACCTCGTCGCGTGAACGCGCCCAGAGCGCCTTCATCGAGTTCAGCGTCTCGGGTTCGGCCGGTCCGCCGTCCTCGCTCCCCGCTTCCCCGACCAGCTTGACCGGCCAGGTGATGAAGTCCGAGTAGCGCTTGACGATCTCCTTGATCTTCCACACCGAGGTGTAGTCGTGCAGCTGGTTGTCGGGGTCGGCCGGCTTGAGACGCAGCGTGACCGAGGTGCCCTGCGGCGCGTTGTCGGCGTGCTCCAGGGTGTACGTGCCCTCGCCGCTGGACGTCCAGCGGGTGCCCTTCTTCTCGCCTGCGCGCCGCGTCAGCAGGGTGACCTCGTCCGCCACCATGAAGCCGGAGTAGAAGCCGACACCGAACTGGCCGATCAGTCCCTCCGCGCCGGCCGTGTCCTGTGCCTCCCGCAACTCCCGGAGGAACTCGGCCGTGCCCGAGTTGGCGATCGTGCCGATGAGCTGTCCGACCTCCTCGTACGACATCCCGACGCCGTTGTCGCGCACCGTGAGCGTACGGGCGTCCTTGTCGATCTCGAGCTCGATGTGCAGGTCGGAGATGTCGGCGTCGAGTGAGTCGTCCCGCAGTACGGCCAGACGCAGCTTGTCCAGCGCGTCGGAGGCGTTGGAGACGAGCTCACGGAGGAAGACGTCCTTGTTCGAGTAGACCGAGTGGATCATCAGCTGGAGCAGCTGACGGGCCTCTACCTGGAACTCAAACGTTTCGGTCGACATGGTTCGCGCTTACCTCACTTGACTTGGTCGATGGATCACCGGTCACCGGTGCAGTCACTGTAATCAAACCCCTGCAGTGAAGCGCGAAGTTCCCCTGCGAAGTTCCCCTGTGAAGTCCTCTTGCGAAGTTCTCCTGCACGGCAGGCCGGACGAAGAGCTCACGTCGAGGCGCGGGCGCCTCCCTGCGCGTCCCGGCCCGTACGCAGCACCCGCGACAGGCCCAGGGCGGCCGTCCGCACGGCGGGCGCCAGTTGGGCCGGGTGATACCGGGCTCGCGGCACGGCCACCGACAGCGCCGCCACAGCCGTCGGTCCGTCGAAGACGGGCGCGGCGATACAGCTGACGCCGAGAGCCGCCTCCTGCTCCTCGTAGGCGAGGCCGGACACCTGGACCTGCTCGATGGCGGTACGCAGCCGCGCCGGGTCGGTGACCGAGTGCGGGGTGAGCCGGGCCAGCGGCCGGGCCAGTACGTTGTCGGTCAGCTCGGTGCCGGAGAACGCCAGCAGCGCCTTGCCGACCCCGGTACACGTCAGCGGGAGCCGGCCGCCGATGCGAGATGGCAGGGCCAGGGCCTGATGGCCGTGGATCCGCTCGATGTAGACCACGTCGTGTCCGTCCCGCACCCCGAGGTGCACGGTCTCGTGCGTGGCCTCGAAGAGGTCCTGGAGGAAGGGCAGCGCCGTCTCCCGCAGATCGAGCCGGCGCGGGACCAGCGAACCCAGTTCGAAGAGCGCGCCGCCCAGCCGGTAGGTCTCCGCCTCGCGCTCTAGCAGACCGAGGCGCACCAGGTCGGCGCAGAGCCGGAACACGGTGGCCTTGGCGAGTCCCGTACGCGCGGTGAGTTCTGTGAGGCGGAACGCGCCCCCGGCCGGACGGAAGCAGTCGAGGATCGCCACCGCCTTTTCGAGCATGTTCCCGTTCGCGCTGTTCCGTGTCATGGAACATATTTTGCCGCGGTGCGGAGCCCGCGCCTATACCTGAGATGCGCGGATGTGACGGCCGCCGTCCCCTCCGCCGAACATCTGGCACCATGCGCCGTTCGCGGTGCCCCGTTTCGCTGTGTCCCGTTCACTCCAGGAGGTAGCCGCATGCTCGTCCCCCACTCTCGCCGTACCGCTCCGGGCCGGAGGCGGGCATGAACGCTCACGCCTCCGCCGACGCCGTGACCAGGGCGGCGGCCGTCCTGGACGAAGCCGTCCGCACCGGCGTCCCCTGCTCCCCGGTGCGCCATGTCCTGCCCGAAGCGGACATCGACGCCGCCTACGCCGTACAACGGCGGTACGTCGAGCGTGCCGTCACCGCGGGCCGGCGGCTGGTGGGCCGCAAGATCGGTCTGACGTCACCCGCCGTGCAACGCCAGCTCGGCGTCGACCAGCCCGACTTCGGAGCGCTCTTCGCCGACATGGCCGTGCCCGAGGGGGCCTCGATCGCTCCCGGTCGCCTCCTGCAGCCCAAGGTCGAGGCGGAGGTCGCTCTGGTGCTGGGCGCGGACCTCCCGCACCGGGACCCGACGGTCGCCGACCTGCTGCGGGCCACGGCGTTCGCCCTGCCCGCGCTGGAGATCGTCGACAGCCGGATCGCCGACTGGGACATCACCATCGTCGACACCGTCGCCGACAACGCCTCCAGCGGCCTGTTCGTCCTCGGCGGCACCCCCGTACCGCTCGACCGGGTCGACCTGCGCGGCGTACGGATGACCCTGACCAGGAACGGCGAGACCGTCTCGCAGGGCACCGGCGCCGACTGTCTCGGCAGCCCGCTCACCGCCGCCCTCTGGCTCGCCTCCACCCTCGCCCGCCTCGGTGAGCCGCTGCGGGCCGGTGACATCGTCCTGACCGGCGCGCTCGGCCCGATGGTGGTCGCCGCCGAAGGCGACGAGTTCACCGCGCACATCGAAGGCCTCGGCACGGTCGGCGCCGCGTTCGCGGCCGCCGCCACGGAAGGAACCGGAGCATGACCACCACTCCCCGGGCCCCACGGCCCACCGCCGGCCCGACCAGGGTCGCCGTCATCGGTTCGGGCAACATCGGCACCGACCTGATGATCAAGGTCCTGCGGCTGTCCGACTCCCTGGAGATCGCCGCCATGGCGGGCATCGACCCCGACTCCGACGGCCTGGCCCGTGCCCGCCGCCTGAAGGTCGCCACCACCCACCAGGGCGTCGAAGGGCTCGTCGCCCTGGACGAGTTCGCCGACGTGGAGATCGTCTTCGACGCCACCTCCGCCGGCGCCCACCGCCGCCACGACGAGGTGCTGCGCTCCCTGGGACGTACGGTCGTCGACCTGACGCCCGCCGCGCTCGGCCCCTACGTCGTGCCGCCGGTCAACGGCGACGCCCATCTGGACGCGCCGAACGTCAACATGGTCACCTGCGGTGGGCAGGCCACCATCCCCGTGGTCGCCGCCGTCGCCGCCGTGACCCCGGTGCACTACGGGGAGATCGTCGCCTCCATCTCCTCCCGCTCGGCCGGTCCCGGGACCCGGGCCAACATCGACGAGTTCACCGAGACCACCTCCGCGGCCATCGAGAAGGTCGGCGGCGCGACCCGCGGCAAGGCCATCATCGTCCTCAACCCCGCCGAGCCCCCGCTGATCATGCGGGACACCGTGCACTGCCTGGTCGGCGACTGCGACGACGCCGCGGTCATCGCCTCGGTGGAGGAGATGGTCACCCGCGTCCAGGCCTACGTCCCCGGCTACCGCCTCAAGCAGAAGGTGCAGTTCGACCGGGTCGTCGCCGACGACCCGCTGCGCTCCCTGCTCCCGGAGGCATCCCGCTCCGGCGAGGCCGCCAAGGTGTCGGTGTTCCTCGAAGTGGAGGGCGCCGCCCACTACCTGCCCGCCTACGCCGGCAACCTCGACATCATGACCTCGGCAGCCCTGCGCACCGCCGAGCGCATGGCCGCACACCGCTTGATGGAGGTGGTCTCCCGATGACCGCGCCCCGGCCGACCACCCTGTACGTGCAGGACGTGACCCTCAGGGACGGCATGCACGCCGTCCGCCACCGCTACACCGTCGACCAGGCCCGCACCATCGCCGCCGCCCTCGACACCGCCGGCGTCGCCGCGATCGAGATCGCCCACGGCGACGGCCTGTCAGGCTCCAGCATCACCTACGGCGTCGGCGCACACACCGACTGGGAGTGGATCGAGGCCGTCTGCGATGTCGTCCGGCACGCGGTGCCCACCACGCTGCTGCTGCCCGGCATCGGCACGCTGCACGACCTGAAGCAGGCCCACGCCCTGGGCATCCGCTCGGTCCGGGTCGCCACCCACTGCACCGAGGCCGACATCTCCGCCCAGCACATCGCCGCGGCCCGCGACCTGGGCATGGACGTGGCCGGGTTCCTCATGATGTCCCACATGGCCGAACCCGCCGAACTCGCCCGGCAGGCCGCGCTGATGGAGTCCTACGGCGCGCACGGCGTCTACGTCACCGACTCCGGCGGCCGCCTCACCATGGACGGCGTCCGCGACCGCGTCCGTGCCTACCGCGACGTCCTGTCCCCGGACACGGAGGTGGGCATCCACGCCCACCACAACCTCGGCCTGGGCGTGGCCAACTCGGTCGTCGCCGTCGAGAACGGCGTCACCCGCGTCGACGCCTCCCTCGCCGGCCAGGGCGCCGGTGCGGGCAACTGCCCGTTGGAGGCGTTCGTCGCCGTCGCGGACCTGATGGGCTGGGAGCACGGCTGCGACCTGTTCCCGCTGATGGACGCCGCCGACGACGTCGTACGGCCCCTGCAGGACCGCGAAGTACGGGTGGACCGCGAGACGCTCACCCTCGGCTACGCCGGCGTGTACTCCAGTTTCCTGCGCCATGCCGAGACCGCCGCCCGCCGCTACGGCATCGACACCCGGGCGATCCTGGTCGAGGTCGGCCGGCGCAAGATGGTCGGCGGCCAGGAGGACATGATCACCGACATCGCCCTCGACCTCGCGGCGGCCCGGACCACGCTCTGACGCTGATCGTGTGAAGAGCGGTGGTGCTGATGACACACCGACGCGGCGGCCCGTCACCCTCAGGTGACGGGCCGCCGCCGTGCACTGCCGTTACGTCTCTTGAAACCTCACGTGATCAGGTGGTCGTCGAGGGGAACGTGTCGTGCATCCAGCGCGCCGACGCGACGGCGCTGTCGTAGGGATCGGCGATGTCCGGGCAGTCGACCTCGACCATCAGCCAGCCGTCGAACGTGCTCGGCAGGTTGCCGAGGATCCCGGTGAGGTCGAGCTCGCCGCGACCGGGTTCCACCCACAGGCCGCCCATGACGGTCTGCTGATAGCCCCAGTCCTGTTCGCGGCCCTGGGCCGCCACACTGAGCCGGCAGTCCTTCACATGGACGAACGGAATCCGCTCCGCGTAGTCCGCGACGAACTTGCCGACGTCCGAGCCCGCCCACGCCAGGTGCCCGGTGTCGGGCAGGAAACCGAGCCGGGATGCCGGAATGGCGTCGAGCACCGCCCGGCCCTCCTCCTCGGTCTCGATCCAGGTGCCCACGTGCGGGTGCAGGTTGGGCCGGACGCCCTCGGCGACCATCGCGTCGGCGATCCTCGCGATCAACGCCGTCACGGCCTCGACGCGCGAGGGGTCGGCGTCGTACGCCTGCGCCGGGTGCGCCACGCGCGGCATGTCCTTGCCCATCGCCAGGCCGATACCGATCTGGGTCATGCCGAGTTCGGCGTGCTGGCGCGCGATGACGCCGGCGCTCGCGACGATGTCGTTCTCGTTGCCGTCCCGGCCGTCCGACCGGCACACGAAGTAGCCGGGTGCCAGAGCCAGGCCGGTCTCGTCCAGGGCCGCCAGATAGCGGTCGACGGTCCAGTCCGCCGGGACCTCGGCCATCACCGAGTCGAAACCGGCCTGCTTGATCAGCGACAGCAGCTGCGACCTTTCCGGTGCCTTGGACGGGTCGAGCCAGCCGTCGTCACTGGCCATCCACTGAATGGGGTTGAGCGCGATACGCATACGGGTTCCTCTCGGAAGGTGCGGCCAGAAGGGCGGAAGGTGCCGTCGGGACGCGGTTCAGGGCCGGCCCGCGAGTTCGCCGGCGAAATGGCAGGCGGCACGCTGGCCGGTGGGGGTGAGGGTGAGTTGCGGGTCGGATTCCGCGCAGATCGTCCGGTCCGGGTGCGCCAGCGGGCCGATCGGGCACCGGGTGCGGAACCGGCAGCCGGAGGGCGGGTTCGCCGGGCTCGGCAGATCGCCCCGCAGAACGATGCTCTCCCGCTCCCGCTCCGCGACGCTCGCCACCGGCGACGACGACAACAGTGCGGCGGTGTAGGGGTGTTGGGGGCTGCCGTAGACGTCGGCGACATCGCCGTACTCGACGATCCTGCCGAGGTACATCACGGCGACCGTGTCACTGAGGTGACGCACGACCGACAGGTCGTGGGCGATGAACAGGTACCCCAGGCCGAGTTCGTTCTGCAGTTCCTCCAGCAGGTTGATGATCTGTGCCTGGACCGACATGTCCAGCGCGGAGACCGGCTCGTCGAGCACCAGCGTGCGTGGTTCGCGGGCCAGAGCCCGGGCGATGCCGATCCGCTGGCGCTGCCCGCCCGAGAACGCGTGCGGGTAGCGGTCGAGGAGTTCCGGGCGCAGTCCCACCTGTTCCATCAGCGAGCGCGCCGCCGTTTCGAGAGCCTGGCCGCCGATGCCGCGGAACGCGAGCGCCTCGGAGAGGGACTGCCGGATCGTGCGGCGCGGGTTCAGTGACGCGTAGGGGTCCTGGAACACGTACTGCACCGAGGACCGGACCCGTTTGAGGTCCTCCTCGCGCATGGCGCTCACATCGGTTCCGCCGACGAGGACCGACCCGCCGGCGATGGGGTTGATGCCGACGATGCCGCGGGACAGCGTCGACTTGCCGCAGCCGCTCTCGCCCACGAGCCCGAGGGTGCGGCCCGCGTGCACGGACAGGCTCACCGAGTCGACGGCGTACACCGGGGGTTCCTGGTGGAACAGCCCGTGCCGCCGCGATCCGACATCGATCCTGAGGTCGCGGACCTCCAGCACCGTTTCGGCGGTCGGCACCGGGGTCTGCGGTGCGGGCGCCGCATCCTCGGCGGGCACTGTCGCCACGACATGGCTCGGGGAGACGTCGACGCCACGCTGGGCGACGAAGCACGCCGCGGTCTGCCCCGTCCCACCGATCTGCAGCAGCTCCGGCGTTCCCTGCCCGCACGCGTCCTCGGCGAACTGGCAGCGCGGTGCGAACGCGCAGCCCGCCGGGAGGGCGGCGGGGTCGGGCGGGGCGCCGGGAATCGCCGGGAGCGGCCGGCCGTCCCGGTCGTCGTCGAGGCGTGGCATGGCATCGAGCAACGCCGCCGTGTACGGGTGGCGAGGATGCGTGAAGACCTGCTCGACGGTGCCCTTCTCCACCGTGCGGCCGCCGTACATCACGACCACGTCCGTACAGAGCTCGGCGACCACGCCCATGTCGTGCGTGATGATCGCGACAGCGATGCCGAGTTCGGTGCGCAGCCTGGACAGCAGCCGCAGGATCTGGGCCTGGATCGTGACGTCGAGAGCGGTCGTCGGCTCGTCGGCGATGAGCAGCGCCGGATCGTTCGCGAGGGCGATCGCGATGACGACGCGCTGGCGCATGCCGCCGGAGAACTGATGCGGGTACTGATCGATCTTCGTCGGTATGTCGGGAATGCCGACCTGTTCGAGAAGTTCGACCGCCCGGGCGCGCGCGGTCTTCTTGTCGACGCCGTGGACCGTCATGGCCTCGACGATCTGGTCGCCGACCTTCATGACGGGGTTGAGCGCGGCCTGCGGGTCCTGGAAGACCATCGCCACCTTGCTGCCGCGCCTGCGCCGCATCTCGCTCTCGGGCAGCGCGAGCAGGTCCTCGCCGTCGAACTGCACCGTGCCGGCGTAGATCTCGCCCGGCGGGCGCACCATCCGCATGATGGAGCGCGCGGTGACCGACTTGCCCGAGCCGGACTCGCCCACGATGCCGAGGACGTCGCCCGGGTAGATGTCGAAGCTGACATCGTTGACGGCTTTGACGCCGCCGCTCTTCAGTCTGAACTCCGTGCCCAGGCCCTGGACGCGCAGCAGCGGCGAACCCTTGCTCTTCACCGCCGCCGGCGGCTGGGTCAGACTTGAGTTGGCCGAGGAGGTCATCGGCGATTCACCGCCTCGTTGAGCGCGTCGGACATCAGGCTGACGCCCACCGCGAGCAGCAGAAGCAGCAGCGCGGGGCCCATGATGTAGGTGGGGGACTGGGATACGAACCGAAGGCCGTTGTTGAGTAGCACGCCCAGCGACGGCGTCGGCGGCTGCACACCGAGGCCGACGATGGACAGGCCCGCCTCGATGTAGACGCCGATGACCATCCAGACGGCGCCGTTGACGACGATGGCGTCCATCGCGTTCGGCAGCACGTGCCGGATCAGCAGTTGCCGGCGCGAGACGCCGAGCACCCGGGCGGCGAGGACGTACTCCTTGCCCTGCTGGGTGAGCCACGCGCCGCGCGCCAGACGCCCCGCGCTGGGCAGGCCGCCGATCAGGATGGTGAGGAACAACCCGAACCAGCCGGGACCGAGGATCGCCACCAGGCAGACGCCGAGGATCAGCCCGGGGAAGCCGATGATCACGTCGAGCAGCCGCTGCACCCCCGCGCCGAGCCATTCGTAGAGGGCACCGCAGAGGCCGAGCAGCGTACCGACGGCCATGCTGAGCGGCACCGCGCTCAGGATGAGGCTCAGATCGACGCGCAGCCCGTAGACGCTGCGGACGAAGATGTCACGGCCGAACTCGTCCGTACCGAAGAGGTGTCCGAGCGAGGGCCCGGCGAAGGTGTCCGACCCCTGCTGGTCGAAGCCGCCCGAGAACAGGACCGGAGCGAGCAGGGCGGCGAGCACCATGACGGCGAGGATCGACAGCCCGATGATGCCCTTCGGGGTGCGGAAGGCCGACAGATAGCGGGCCAGCGTCGGGTTCAGCGTCCGGCGCGTCGCCGCGGGGGCCGCACCGGACGCCGGCAGGGGAACGTGGGTCATGACTGGTCTCCCAACCTGATCTTCGGGTCGAGTGCCGCGAGGACCATCTCGGTGACGATCTGACAGATCACCGCCACGCAGACCACACCGAGGATCAGTACCTGAAGGACGGTGAAGTCGCGCGTCTGCACGCTGGAGACGGCGAGCTGGCCGAGCCCGTTGCGGTTGAAGACCGACTCCATGACGACGGCGCCGCCGAGCAGGGTTCCGATCTCCAGGCCGATCGCCACGACCGCGGTGCCGAAGCTGTTGCGCAGCACGTGGCGCAGCGTGATCCGCCGGGGTGAGGCGCCCTTGGCCAGGGCCAGGTCGACGAAGTCCTCGTTGCGGACCCTGGACATCTCCGTCTGGAGCAGGCGGGCCACGCTCCCGGCGGGCGACAGGGCCAGCGCGACCGCGGGAAGGACCAGGTACTGGATCCCGATCGAGGGATCGTGCAGCACGCTCACCTCGCCGCTGACGGGCAGCCAGCGGTGGTACACGCCGAAGACGAGGATGAACGCCAGGGCCATGAGGAACGACGGTACGGCGACCAGGATGCTGTTGCCCAGGTCGAACCCCGTCCGCGCCCACCAGCGTTTGGCCGACCCGGCGAGGACTCCCAGCGTGGTCCCGATGACGAGGACGAGCAGGGTGGCGAACACGGCCAGCTCGACGGTGCTCTCCAGCCGGTCGCCGATGAGGCTCGAGACGCTGCGGTGCAGGAGGTAGGACTGGCCCAGGTCACCGTGGAACAGTCCGGAGATCCACTCCCAGTACTGCACGGTGAGGGGCCGGTCCAGACCCAGCTCCCGTCGGATGGCGGCGATGTTGGCGGCTGTCGGATCCGACCCGGCGAGGGTGACGGAGACGTCTCCCGGTGCGAGCCGAGGCAGCGCGAAAGCGACGATCGAACTGGCGAGGAGCACGAACATCACTGACGGCACCTTGCGCGTCAGATACCTGATCATTTGGACAGCCACGCCTTGCCGAGGTCGAGGAAGCCGGTCCGGGTGGACGCGATGCCGCCGACTTCCTGTGACCGGACCGTCATGGTCGAGCGCGTGATCAGCGGGAGCGCGAACGCCTGGTCGAGGAAGTACGCGTTGTAGTCGTGCACCGCCTTCTTCTGCGCATCGGTCGTGGCGGCGCCGGTGACCTTCTGGACGAGCTTCGTGTACTCGGGACTCTGGAACTTCAGCAGGTTCTCGCTCGCGACCAGCTCCGGGCGGCTGACGACCTGGGAAGCCGGCGACAGCGCGTTGCTGTTCATCATCAGGACGGCAGGTGTCCCGATGTCCTGCTTGGCGATCCGCTCGTCGTACTCGGTGGCGCTGAGAATGACGGGTTTGGCGTTCAACCCGACGGCGGCGAGGTTGTTCTTGACGATCTGGAAGATGCCGGTGGCCTCAGGGGTGTTCAGTGTGACGACGTCGAACGAGGCACCCTTCACACCCGCCTGGGCGAGCATCTTCTTGGCCTTGTCCGGCTGGTAGGTGTACTGCTTCGCCTGGGTGGCGTCGTAGCCGGCGGTGGACGTCTTCCACGGCAGGTCCGTCGCCTGCGCCTGACCGCCCTCGACCTGCTGCACGATGCGGTTGCGGTCGATCGCGTACTGGATCGCCTGGCGCACGGTCTTGTTGTCGAACGGCGCCTTCGTCACGTCGAAGGCGAGGGGGATCGCCGACCCGCCCGACGTCACCAGGGCGTAGCCCGACTGCTTGCTCAGGGTGCGCGCGTCGAGGGCGGGCATGCCGACGCCGTACTGGACGCGACCGCTGCGGATCGCCGACACGATGGCGGTCGGGTCATTGATGATGTTGATCTCGATCTTGTCGAGATGTGTGTTCTTGGCGTCGCGGTACTTGGCGTACTTGGTGAGTACGACCTTGCCCCCGGGCGTCCAGGACTTCCAGGCGAAACGACCGGTGCCGTCGACGACCTTGCCGGCCGCGTAGTCGGCGTAGGTCGCGGGGTTGAGGATCGGCATCGTCTCGAACAGGTCGAAGATGTTCGGCGTCGGCTTCGAGAAGGTGAGCGTGAGCTCGTGGTCGCCGTTGGCCTTCATCGAGGAGACCTGGGCGGCGAGAGGCTGGTTGGCCGCGCCCGTCGCCGGGTCCCGCACCTTCTTCAGCGTGAAGATGACGTCGCTCGCCGTCAGCTTGCGGCCGCTGTGGAACGTCACATCGTCACGGAGCGTGATGTCGATGCTCTTGGCGTCGGGTGCGAGCTTCCACGACTTCGCGAGGACGCCTTCCGGCTGGCCGGTCTTGGCACCGATGAGGGTCAAGGTCTCGAGGACCTGGTACTCGGACAGGATGTTGCCGATCGAAGTCTTGAGGAACCCGCCTGGATCGGCGTCGCTCGTCTGTGCGACGACGAGGGTGCCTCCGTTGCGCACCGGGCCGGCGGCGGCGGAGTTCCCGCTGGTGGGCTGTGTGGCGGCGCTGCACGCGGCGGACGTGAGCAGTGCCGCGCCTGCGGCGGTGCCCGCTATCAGCCGACGTTGCCAGCCTGGCTTGGTTCGTGACATCGGTGCTCCTAGAGATGTTCGGGGGACTCTTGGTGGGTGAGGGGCGGCAGGAGGGGAGCATCCGCCCCGTGGTGCGGACGGACGAGGAGCGTGACGCACGATGAGGACAGGCACGGCCACCGGTCACGCCCGCAGCGGTGGTCGCCCTCGAAGGGGAAGGCCGCAGGTCAGTGGCTCGAACGTGACGTCATGTCCAGCACCACCTTGCCCCACGGATGACCGGACTCGACTTCGCGCAGGGCGGCCTCGGCGTCCTCGAAAGGAAAGACGGCGCGGACCTGAGGGTCGAGCCGGCCTTCCGCCACGCGCCGGGCCAGCTCGGTGAGCGTCGCGGTCGAGCTCTTGCGGGACATCGGCAGAGCGCCGAACCGGGCCGCCGTCTCCGGGTCGGTGGCCGAGATGACCCGGCAGCCGGGGGAGATCACCGACGAGACGCTGTCCAGCGCACCGCCGCCCACGAGGTCGAGGACCGTGTCGGCTCCGTTCGGCAGGGCGGCATCGAGCTGCTTGCCGAAGTCCGCGCCGTCGTAGTCGATCGCCGTGGCGCCGAGCGACTCGACGAACTCTCGTTTGGCCGCGGAGGCGGTGCCGACGACGGACACTCCGGCGTCGCGTGCGAGTTGCGCCGCCGCGACGCCCACACCGCCGCCGATTCCCAGGATCAGCAGGGTCTGGCCGGCCGTCGGACCGAGCTGGTTCACGCAGTCGTGGGCGGTGCCGGCCGCCACCGGCAGCGCCGCCGCGTCGGTGAAGGAGACCGAGGGGGGCTTCGGCGCCGTCTGGCCGGCTGTCAGGAGCGCGTACCGGGCGTAGCAGCCGCCGCCCCGGAGGGTGGTGCCGAACACCGGGTCGCCCACCGCGAACCCGTCCACACCCTCGCCGAGTTGTTCGACCACCCCGGCGGCCTCACGTCCGAGCACGGCCGGCATCTCGAGGTGCAGGAAGGCACGGTGCTTTCCGGCCCGGACGCCCCAGTCCACCGGGTTGACGCCGGCCGCGTACACCTCGACCAGCAGCTCGTCCGGCCCGGGTACGGGCTTGGGCAGATCGAGGAATCGTTGCTCCTCAGGTCCGCCGTATCTGGTGAATCCGTAGGCGTCAGGCACTGTGAGTCTCCTGTTCATGTGCCGTACGGGGCTTCGGCCGGACGTCGGGCCGAAGCCGTGGGCGTCAGCCGGAGAAACGCGGCTGCGGGCGATCGCAGGTGCTGCCCAGCTCCACCACGCGACCCTGCTGGGAGGACTCGTCCACGGCGCACAGCGCTTCGAGCACGTGGAAGGCGAAGGGGGCGTTCGCGCGGTGCGGGCCGCCCTCGATCGCGTCCGCGAGATCGCGGACGCCGAGGCCGCGGCGGGCCTGTTCGCGGGTGCCGACGGCGCCGAACAGCTCGACCGCCGGCTCCAGCACGGTCCACTCGCTCTCGCCGTGCCGCCGCAGCCGCACGTCACCGTCGAAGTTGTTCGGGCTGGGCAGGGACAGCGTGCCCTCGGTGCCGTAGATCTCCATGAACGGGAGGTCCGTGTCCCACACGTCGAAGCTCATCTGCGTCGTGCCGATGACTCCGGAGGCGAAGGTCAGCACCGCGCCGGCGTGGGTGGGAACCGTGACCTCGATGGAGTCGACAGCCCGCTGTGGCGCTGTCACGGTCCGCCGCGGGGCACCGATCCTGCTGGACGCGGCGACGGACCGGACCGGCCCCAGGAGGTTGACGAGGATCGCGAAGTAGTACGGGCCCATGTCCATCACCGGGCCGCCGCCCGGCTGGAACAGGAAACGCGGGTCCGGGTGCCAGGTCTCGGCCTTGCTGTGGCCGATGAAGGCCGAGGCACCGATCGGTGTGCCGATCCGGCCGGCGTCCAGGGCCTTGCGGGCCGTCTGGCTCGCGCTGCCGAGGAAGGTGTCGGGGGCCGAGCCGAGAATGCGCCCGCTCCCGGCCGCCGCCGCGAGGACGGTCCTGCCCTCCTCGACCGTGGTGGCCAGGGGCTTCTCGACGTAGACGTGCTTGCCGGCCGCCAGGGCGGTGCTGATGGTGCGCGCGTGGTGCACCGGCGGGGTGAGGTTCACGATGATGTCCACCGACTCGTCGGCGTACAGCTCCGCGTCGTCGCCCCAGGCCGGGATGGCGTGATCGGCGGCGGCCTGCTTGGCCCGGGCCGCGTCGATGTCGCCCACGCGCACGATCTGCAGTTCCGGGTAGCGGGCGAGGCCGGTGACGTACCGGCCGAAGATGTTTCCGCTGCCGAGAATGCCGATTCGATGCGTCTGTTTGGCCATTGCGAGGGTTCCTCTCCAGGTGGCGATGCACGGTGCGGGTGCGGGTGCGGGTGCGGGTGCGGGTGCCGGGGATGGGGTGTGGTCGCTGGGTTCGTACGTGGTCGTCGACGGCAGGGCCACGACAGGGACACTTCGGACCGGGCGGCAGAAGGTGATTCCGCTCTGAGCGGGTGCCGAACCGCGTGGATCGAGGACGCCCGGTTTTCCGGCCGTGCCGGGGGATCCCGGTCGGGCGGCGGGGTGTGCCGGTCCCTCAATCCCAGTGCCGCGCCTGTTTCTCGCCCGGCTGCTGTGTATTTAAGAGCGGTGTCGAGGGACGCACGAGGCGCCCGGTCCACTGAGCAGAACACTCACGGCCTGGTTATCGAATCGTGATAAGTGGCCGCGGTGGGCTGTCGGGTCGGCTGCTCGGGTCCCTGTTCGGCGACCGTCCAGGCGGTCGGCCGGCCCCGGGCGCCTCGGACGCAGCTGCGCCGAAAGCCGCAGCTCAGTGCGGAACTCAAGGTGTGTCGTGGGAGCTGTCTGCGGCCCGGAGGCGGAACCTGCGGACGCAGTGAAGGCGCACCCGGGCCCGCCCGTGAACGGGGGTGTCAGGTGCGCCGAGGGGGCCTCGGGTGCGAGTGTCCGACCCATGAGGGGACCGCATGTCATTGACTTCAGTTCCGTGCCGTTGAGATACTCCGCCGTTTTTGGCGGCGATGCGCCGTCATGGTGCCCGATGTGCACCTGAAGGTCGCGTCTTGCCTCACCATCGTTTAGTTCGTGTCCGTAGAACAAGATGGTATTTTTAATTTTTTGTGTGGAGTAAAGATGGCCGAAGGCAGGGATCTTCCTCCTGGGGCGGTCGTCCGGGAAGTCTGACTTGAGGGGCACGGCCGTTGACGGTTGCGAGACGACGTAATTATGGTCTTGGACGTGCATAAAGCCGATGACTCTCTGGTCGATCCTTCCCTGCTCCCCGCGGTGCCCGTAGGGCTGCCCAAAGTGCTGGACCTCGTGGTGTCGGGCGAAGCGACCAGCCGTGCCGAGCTCGCGCGGCGCACAGGTCTGGCCCGTTCGACGGTCGGTCAGCAGGTCGAGCACCTCGTCGGGCACGGCATCCTGCGGGAGATCGAGTCCAGCGAATCCGTGCGGGGACGGCCGCCGCGCGTGCTGACACTCAGCCCCCGGGCGGGAACCATTGCCGTGGCGGACATCGACACTCTGGCGTCCCAGGTCGCGATCGCCGATCTCGGCGGGCGGGTGCTCGCGCAGGAGACGGTGGTCATTCCGATCGAGGCCGGGCCTCAGGCCGTGCTCGAAGCGGTGACCGAGGAACTGCTCAACCTGCTGGAGCGGTGCGGGCGCGATCCGGACCGGGTCCGCGAGGTGGTCGTGGGCCTGCCCGCACCCGTGGACCCTCAGCGCGGCTGCGCCGTGCGGCCGACCGGCATGCCCGGCTGGGACGGCTTCCCGGTGGCCGAGTGGCTGCGCAGTCGCTTCCACGCCCCCGCGGTGGTGGACAACGACGCCAACCTCATGGCCGTTGGCGAGGCCGCCCAGGACCAGGTCGACACCCCGCTGCTCTGCATCAAGATAGGCGCGGGTATCGGCGTCGGCATCATCACGGCCGACGGCGAGGTGCACCGAGGGGCGGACGGAGCCGCCGGCGACGTCGGCCACATCCGGGCCGTCGGCGGCGGGGGCGACGTCCTGTGCACCTGCGGCAACATCGGTTGTGTGGGAGCGCTCGCCTCCCACCGGGCCGTCCTGAGCAGTCTGGGTATCCCCGAGTCGACCGAGGAGGATCCCCTCTTCGGCGCTCACACGCTGGCCGAACGCGTCGCGAACAACGACCCGCCCGCCGTACGTGCCCTGCGTCAGGCCGCCACCGAGATCGGTGAGGTGGTGGCGATGCTGGTCTACATGTTCAACCCCCGCACGCTGATCCTCGGCGGCCCGCTGAGCGAGCTGCGCGACGACATGCTCTCCGGGGTCCGCGCCGTGGTCTATCAGCGCGCCCTGCCCCTGGCCACCCGGAAGCTGACCATCACCACGACTCAGCTCGGTGAGAACTCCTCGATCCACGGCGGTGTCGCCCTCGCCCTGCGAGACGTCTTCAGCGAACGAGGCATCGCCCGGATGCTGGTCGACGACGCGGGAGCGCCCTGACGGCGGTACGAGGATTGCTCAGTACGGCCTCACCGCGGTACGAGGATCCCTCGTCACCGCGGGGCGCGGTAGGCCTCGAACAGGGTCAGGCGCGCGGTGATCGTGTGGGACGCGCCGGTCAGTGCCACCAGCATCCTGGGGACGTTGCTGCCCGCCGTCGGGGCGATGACCGACAGGGCGCCCAGATAGGCCTCGTCGGTGCCGCGCACGGGCACCGCGACGGCGAGGTAACCGTCGCGGAACTCCTCGACCTCGGTGGCGTAACCCTGCTCCCGGATACGGACGAGCTCGTCGGGGAGCTGGGCGGCGTTCAAGGTGCGCGGCGTACGGCGGCGCATCCGCGGCAGGACCACGGACAGCGGGTACTGGTCGGGAAGCATGGCGAGGGTCAGCTTCCCGGAGGCGGTGCTGTGCAGCTGGATGTGCCGTCCGCCCACACTGGCCCGGGCCCGGTTGCGGTGGGTGCCGACGTTCTCGATGCACAGCAGTTCCGAGCCGTTCGGCACGGCCAGGGTGACGGCGTTGTCGAGGCTCTGCGCGAGGTTCTCGACGACGGGCCGCGCGGCCTCGCGCAGGGTCCGCTGGCGCGGCGCGCGCAGACCGATCTCGTACAGCTGCAGCCCGAGACGGTAGTCCGAGCCCTCCCGCTCCAGGAGCTCGCCGGCGACGAGCCCCTGGCACAGGCGGTAGACGGTGGCCTTCGCGACCCCGGTGCGGGCCGTCAGCTCGGCGAGGCTCAGCGAGAAGTCGTCGTCCCGGAAGGCGCTCAGAATGAGTCCGACCTTGCCGAGGACCGATTTGGGAGGCTCATGCTCCGGCCGGGTACCTCCGCCGTCCTCACCGACCTCGTACGCAGCGACCATGACTCGTCCTCCTCACCTGAGCGGCGCGCCTCGGACGGAGACGGCCACCAGTACCGAGAAGGCAAAATATAGACGTACTTCAGGCACTTCGGTATGTACCCGCAGTGACGCGGGGGCCTGCGGACCTGCCGTGCCGCCCCCCCCGGTGGCCGGGACCGCGGCAGGGGCCTGGCGGCACCGGCTGGAAGGCGCGCTCGACGGTCGTCCAGTGCCTCCAGCTGCGCGGCGGCGGTCCTGGACACCCTGGCGGAGGCGGCGGCGCCCCTCAGGCGCCTTCCGCCGCGGCCTTGACGAGGGGGGTGTCGATGCCCACCGGACCGAGGCCGCTCGCTCCGCCGGGCGTGCCCAGCGCGGTCGTACGGCCGGGCAGCGGCTCCTCGAAGAAGCGGCGGTTGTCGGCGCGGAACTCGGGGTCGGCGAGCCGGTCGACGGTGATCGCCTGCTCCGGGCAGGCCGTCTCGCAGGCGCCGCAGTCGATGCACTCCACCGGGTTGATGTAGAGCTTGCGCTCGCCCTCGTAGATGCAGTCGACCGGGCATTCCTCCATGCAGGACCGGTCCATGATGTCGACGCAGGCCGCGCCGATCACGTAGGCCATGTCAGTTCTCCTTGTCTGTGGAATGTCCGGGGAACAGTGCTGCCTCCGGATCGATGACGGTGGCCGCGTTGTTCACGGCGGTGGCGGCCTCGCCGAAGCCCACGGCGATCAGCCGCACCTTGCCCGGGTAGTCGGTGATGTCGCCGGCGGCGAACACGCGGGGCAGGTTGGTGGCCATCCGGGTGTCCACGGCGATCCGCCGTGCCTGCAGGTCGAGTCCCCAGTTCTGCAGCGGACCCAGGTCGGCGACGAAGCCGAGGGCGGCGACGACGCTGTGCGCCGGAAGCAGCCGCGTGGCCTTCGTGGTGCGGTGCCGGACCTCCACCTGCTCCACCCGCGCGGTGCCGTGCAGCGCGCTCACCTCGGAGTCGGTGATGATCTCGATACCGAGGGCCCGCACCTTCTCCACCGTCGCGTGGTGCGCCCGGAAACGGCCCGTGCGGTGGACGAGCCGGACGGAGCGGGCGATCGGCGCGAGCGTCGCCGCCCAGTCGAAGGCGCTGTCGCCACCGCCGACGACGATCACGTCGTGGCCGGTGTGGTCGGTCGGGTCCGGCACGAAGTAGACCTGGCCGCGGCCGAGGTAGTCCTCGCCGGCCGGCAGCGGCCTGGGGGTGAAGGTGCCCACCCCGCCGGTGATCACCACTGCCCCGGCCCGTACGGTCGTCCCCCGGTCGCCGCGGACGAGGGGCCGGCCGTCGGGCTCGTAGGACAGCTCCACGGCCCGTTCCCCGAGGAGGTAGCGGACGCCGTACGGCTCCGCCTGGGCGACCAGGTTGTCCACGAGGTCGCGTCCGCGCACCGACGGGAAACCGGCGATGTCGAAGATGGGCTTCTCGGGGTACATCGCGCTGATCTGGCCGCCGAGTTGGGGCAGGACGTCCATGACCGCGACGCGCAGTCCACGGAAGCCCGCGTAGTAGGCGCCGTAGAGGCCCGACGGGCCGGCACCGATGATCAGGATGTCGGCTTCGACCACCGGGGCATCGCCCGTGGTGACCGGCTCATCAGTAGGAACGCTCATGGTTCAGGAGCGTAGGGACGACCCGGCCCCCGCCCAACGGAACTGGTCCGCCTGACGGGACGCACGGCGGACACGATGGCCGCCCGCGGAGCCGAGCCGGACGGAGCACAACGACGGAGCACAACGCGGAACGCGGACGGCGAAGGCGATCCGGGAGATCACCTTCGCCGTCCGCGGCATGGACACCGCTCTGCTCAAGAGGTCGTACGAGCTCCACGGCAGGTGAGTTCGACGTGCCCGGTGACGCAGGGAGCGCCGTCGTCCTTGAGTACGCGGACGTCGAGCGTCATCCACACGCCCTCGTCGCAGGGCGCGACCACACGGACCGTCCCGGTCCAGGTGAGCGGCTCGCCGGCCACCGCGGTCGTGACGTTGCGCCAGCTCACCGATTTCAGCCGGGCGTCCGGCCCGGCCCACTCCAGCGCGTACCGGCTGAGGGTCTCGCCGTGCAGGGTGGACTGGACGACCACGTCGGGAAAGCCCTCCGTGGCCGCGAACTCGGCGTCGTAGTGGATGCGGTGGGAGTTCCAGGACACGGCACTGAACCGGAACAACTGCACCCTGCTGTGCGCGTACCGCCGCGGCGGACAGACCTCACCCGCGACGGGGCAGGGGCCGGGGCCGGGTGTGGCCGCGGGGCGATCGGCAGGGGGGCTCATGAGGCCGCTCCTTCGGGGACGGCCGCCAGCACGACGATCGTCTCGTCCACCGCCGTCAGTTCGTCGCCGTCCGCCGAGGTGAAGCGGGTGGTGAGGCCGAGCAGGACGAAGTCGCCGGACCGGCCGTGCTTGCGCTCGACGGAGGTGACCGCACGCGAGGCGGTGACCCGGCTGCCCGCGAGCGGCGCCCGGCTCAGCCGTACCGACTGGCCGCCGTGCACCTGACGCACCGGAAGGCCCTGGGTGCACGGCGACTCCCGGGCGGTCAGTCCGTCCGGCCGCAACTCCGCTTCGGCCGGCCCGTCCTCCCAGCTCATGGTGGACGCGAGGAACAGGGCGGGGGCCTCCACCGCCGCACCGGCCGACTCCTGGGCGCGCGCCCGGCGGATGTAGTCGACGTCGTCGATCGCGGCGGCGTACCGGCAGAAGTCCTTGACGGTGACCGTGCCGCAGTCCTCGTCCTCCCAGCGGCCGATGAGTCCCCGGGCCCGGGCCAGCACCTCCTCCAGCGTGCTCACAGGGCCGACCGCAGCGACCGACTGATGCCCAGACCCGCGATGCGCAGCGCGCTCGCGTGCGCGGTGGCGTCCATGCGGTACGTCGGTGCGGTGATCGACAACGCGCCCGCCAGCGCGTTCTGCTGCCCGAAGACCGGCACGGCCATGCTCATGTAACCGAGCCTGATCTCCTCCCCCTCGGTCGCGATGCCCTGCTCCCGGACCCGCTCCAGCTGGCCGCGCAGCCGCCCCGGCGAGGTGATCGTGTGGCGGGTGAACGGCTTCAGCCCGTTCCTGACCACCTCGCCGAACAGAGAGGCGGGGGAGAAGGCCAGGATCGCCTTGCCGGTGGCGGTGGCGTACAACGGGAGCCGGCCCGCCACCCGGGACTCCTCGCTCAGCCCCCGGTGCGGCAGGATCTTCTCCAGATAGACCACGTCGATGCCGTCGTGGATCGCGAAGTGGATCGTCTCCTGAGTGGCCAGCAGCAGGTCCTCCATGTACGGCTGGGCCACCTCGCGCAGGATCCGCTGCCGGTGCACCCGCTGACCGATCTCGAACAGCCGCAACCCGAGCCGGTAGTCGCAGCCCGCTCTCTCCAGCAGTCCCCAGACCACCAGCTCCTGACAGAGCCGGTGCACGGTGGCCTTCGCCACGCCCGTGCGGCGCACGAGGTCGGCGAGGGAGAGCGTGTCGTCGTCGACGGTGAACGCTTCCAGTATGGGCCGGACCTTGCCCAGGACGGAGTTCATCGAGTCGGGATACGACGACGGCGGGGAGGGGGATGGGGATGGGGATGGGGAAGGCGAGGCGGAGTCGAGCGGGGCGCGCTCGATCGGGACGACGGTCATGGCAGGCACCTCACGGCGACTCGGCGAGAAAGGCCAGGCTGAGCGGGTTGTAGAGGTCGGCCTTCTCGTGCTGCGGCCAGTGGCCGCACTCGTTGAAGACCTCCAGGCGGGCTCCGGGGATGGCCGCGGCGATGGCCTCGGCCTCCGGGACATCCCCCATAGGGTTCTTGTTGCCCCAGACCACCAGCGTAGGTGCCTTGATCCGGGCCATGCGGTCGGGGCGCAGCAGATTGCGCTCACGCGCCTCGACCTCCTGCAGCGCCAGCAGGTTGTGCAGGTTCCGCTGGAACTCGGGGTGGTGGTAGATCTCGTAGCGCACCTGGGTCAGTTCCTCGCCGAGCTCCTCGTCCCACTCGGCCCACAGCAGCGCCAGCCGCTCCCGGGTGAAGGAGATCTCCTTCTTGAGGGCAGCGTTGCGCGTGGACGTCTTCAGCCGGTCCATCACCGCCGGGTTGATCTTCGTGCCGCCCATGCACAGCAGCTGGAGGGAGGCCACGCGGTCCGGGTACTCGCTCGCCGCCCAGGACCCCACCCAGCCGCCCAGCGACTCGCCCACCACATGCGCGCGTTCGGCGCCCACCGCGTCGAGGTACGCCATCAGGTGCTCGACATACGCGGGGATCTCGCCCGGGCGGTCCGGCTTGCCGGTGTAGCCGTGGCCGAGCATGTCGATGGCATGGCAGCGATAGCCGGCCTCGGCGTGCGCCGGGATGTTACGGACGAACGCCTCCAGGTGGCCGGTCGTGCCGTGCAGGAACACCACATGCTCGCCGTCCTCGGGACCCGCCTGCAGAGCGCGGGTCGTCACGTCGCCGGTCTCGACGTACGCGTGGCGGTAGTCGATGCCCGTCAGTTCGGTCCAGATGCTCATGGCTGCCTTTCGTCGGTGTGTGCGGGGTCGAGGACGGCGACGCCCATGCCGGTGAGCCACTCGGGCATCGGTTCGTAGGCGAGGCGCCGGCCGGGAACGTGGTGGAGCAGGGCGGCCATGAGCAGCCAGGTGCGTACTTCCTGGGCGCCGTTGCCGGCCACCTTCTCCAGCTCTTCGGTGGTGTACTCGGTGATGCGGTGCGTCTCGCCGCGCTCGACGAGGGAGAGGAACTCGTCGTCGAACTCCGGGTTGAGCGCGGCCTCGGCGGCCCGGATGATCTCGCGCCGCCGGACGTCGTAGTCCTGCCAGTTCTCCCGGCCATTGAGCCACGCGCCGACCATGAACTCCTCGTCGTCGCCGTGCGGTTCCCGCCAGTCCGGCCAGGGCAGCCGGTGCGAGAGACCGCCCGAGCCGATGACGGCGACGCGACGGTCCCCGGGAAACGCCAGTACGGCCTCCCGGATCGCCCGGCCCAGGTCCTCGCAGCGCGCGAGTGTGGGCAGGGGAGGGGCGAAGACGTTCACGACGAGCGGCACGATCTCCACGTCCAGCCCGTCGAGGAGGTACTGGATCGCGTGCGACTGACCATGGTCGATCTGCAACCGGGCCGAGAAGGCGGGGTCGAAAGCGCCGCCTTCGACGAGGGAGCCGGCGATGTGCCGGGCCAGCGGCACGTCCACCGGCTGCGGGCCCTTGGGAGTGCCCGACTCGCCGCTGGCGACGCACTCGCCGACACCGATCGTGAAGCTCGGGATCAGGTCCAGCCAGAAGCCGCGGAAGTGGTTGGAACCCACCAGGATCACCGTGTCGGGCCGGGCCGCGGCGAGCGCCTCGCGCGCCTGCGTGAGCGCGTCACGGAACCGCTCGGCCCGGTCCTTGTGGAGGGTCTCCTCCCAGTGGGTGTTCATCAGCGTGCTGTGCGACGCGCCCACACCCAGGACTATCTCGGTCATGTCGCTGTTCCTTCCAGCTCGTCGCGGGAGCGGGTGACGGTGTCGAGGGCCGTACGGATCAGATGACGCGTCAGCCTCTCCATGGCCCGTACGGAGACGGTGTTCATCCCCCGCGCGAAGTCGATGTCGAAAGGGGCTTCCGTGACCTTCGGCATCCCGACCCGCACCGTGGGGATGCCGCGCCCGCGCAGGATGTTCGCGTCGGTGGCGCCGCTGTTGCCGAGGATCACCTCGTGCTCGCGCCCCTCGAAGGCCTCCCACGCGGCCGTCGCGCTGCGGCGCACCCAGCTGTCCGGATCGGTCCGGGTTCCGGCGATGGCCAGCACCATGTCGGCGGTGACGTCGAGCCCGGGCATCGTGTCGCGCATGGCGTCGACGGCGGCCATGAACTCCCGCTTCACCCGCATCGGCGTCGTGTCGGGGCTGATGCGCAGGTCCACCATGAGGGTGCAGGCGGCCGGTGTCACCGCCGCCATCCGCGGCCAGCCGCCGCGCACCGAGGAGACGATGCCCTGCGGCGCGACCGTCCCGGCGGTGTGCCGGTCGGCGTACTCGACGAACCACTCCTCCAGGTACCGGGCCACCTCACCGGCGCGGGCGATCGCGTTGTCGTACGGGAGCCGGTGGCGCGAGCCGGCGTAGGTGTGCGTGCCGCGGACGGTGACCTCGAACCACACGAGACCGACCTCGTCCCAGGACACCGTCCAGCCGGGCTTGGCGATGACCGCGTAGTCGGTCCACACTCCCTGCTCCAGCAGGAACGAACAACCCACGCCCTGGCCGGTGTGGCGGCGGGGGCCCGGCCGGGCGTTGGTGGGCATGCCGCCCGCGCCGAAGGCCGCGACCAGGTCGCCGGTGAGCGGGATCCCGGCGAGCGCGATCGCCTCGGCGGCCATCATCACGCACGCGGCATGGCCCTTGGGGTTGGATGCTCCCAGGCCGACGACCAGGTCGTCGTGGACGGTGGCCCGCGGGCGCATGTCGTCCCGCAACTCGGGGCCGATCCAGGGGAGATCCTCGCTCTCCTCGCCGACCGTCAGGGTGTCGATCGGCGCGTACAGCATCAGGTCGGGGCCGGTGCCGTCGCCGTCGAGCCGGGACCAGGCGTTGGCCTGCCGGTCGTCGAGCGGCTGGACCCGGGCCCGGCAGCCCGCGGCCGTGAGAGTGGCGGCGATGTGCTCGGCGAGCGGGCCCTCGTCGCCGGTCGGACTCGGGATGTCGACGAGGCCGGTGATCAGCTCGCGCAGCCGGTCACCGGTCACCTGCCGCCAGGCTTCCTGGACCCAGGCGGCACGCCGACTGTCCAGTCCTGCCAGTTCGTCGACGGTCACTGGTTGATCCGGTGGACCTGGGTCATGGTGGTGCGCTCGAAGCGCTTCTTGGCGATCGGGAGCCCGACGGCGACCGCGGCGCCGATCAGCAGGGTGAGGAGGATGCGGCCCATGGTCATGCCTTCTTCTCGTCGGTGCCGGTGCCGGTGCCGGTGCCGGTGGGGGTGGGGGTGGGGGTGGGGGAGTCCTTGCCGGTGGGGGAGCCCGGGCCGGCCAGCTTCTTGCCGTACTCCTCCTCGCTGAGGTTCCGCCAGGCGGTCAGCGAGATGTCGGGGCGGTAGAGCTTCTCCGGGGGAGCGTCGGTGATGTCGACCATCCATGCGTCCTGACCGGAGAACTGGCCGTGGAACAGCCAGCGGATCGCGCCCAGGTACTTGGCGTAGAACCGCAGGGTGTCCAAGCCCTCGGTGAAGTTGACCATCACGCCGACGTAGCGGTGGTTGTCCTCGTCGACCGGGACGTAGAACTCGTAGTGGATGAAGTTGGGGTACGCGATGCGCAGCACGCCGGGCATCGACAGTGACGCGAAGCCGGGGAACTCCTGGGCCTCGATCGTCGGGTCGACCTTGTCCGGCTTGCCCGTGTTGCCGATGTTGAAGGTCTCCTTCGGCGGCCGGGCCTTCCACCAGCGCTTGTTGGTCCAGTGGCCCACTCCGGGGAAGTCCGCCTCCCAGTGGACCTCGTCCTGGACCCGGAAGATCCAGCGGCCCTTGGGCACGATCCGGGTGATGTTCCAGGTCGGCATGGGCTTGAACAGCCGCCACAGAGCGGTGCGGTGCAGGTACTTGGCGTGGCCCTCGTCGAAGCCGTTCTCGCAGGCGAAGCGCCAGTTGCCGCTGCGCGGGTCGATCCGGCCGCCCATCACGAAGGCGTTGGAGACGAGCTCCTCGGGCAGCTGCGAGTCGATCGGGTGCGGCTCCTCGTCGGCGAGGGGGATGTACACCCACACCATGCCGAGGCGTTCCTCGACCGGGTAGGTGCGCACCGAGACCTTGCCGGTCAGCCGGCAGCCCGGCCCGTCGGTGATGACCGCGGCGAGCTTGCCGGTGGGCAGGTCGAAGGTCCAGCCGTGGTACGGGCAGCTGACGGTGCCGGGGAACTGCTGGTCTCCCTCGGAGAGCGGCACGCCGCGGTGCGGGCAGCGGTTGTGCAGCGCGTACGCCGTGCCGCCGTCCCGGATCAGCGTGATCTTCTCGCCGCAGATCGTGAACGGCAGCGGATCGCCGGTGATCTGGCTGGACCAGGTGACCGGATACCAGTAGCCGCGGAAGCCCGCGCCCGCCGCGTCGTAGTGGGGCCACGACTTCCAGTCCTGACGTCCGGGTTCTCCTGCTGATCTGCGGCGGCTCCGGACCGTGGGCTTTGCGTCGGGAGAGTCCTCGACCGTCATCGTGCGTGTCCTCCTGCTGCCGGGTGAACTGTGAGGCGAGCATGCGGCGGACCGGCGGATCCGCCCAAGGGACCCGTCTCGCTGAGCAGACCGCACCCCGCATGTACGCAGCGTCACCGGTCGGCGGCACCCCGGGTGGAGGCGGCGGACATGGGCCGGTGCCAGGACTCACCCGCACGTCCCGCTGAGCGGACCCGCCTCGGTGCGTGCGGGGCACTGTCCGTTCTACCGTGCGCCCAGTATCGGGCCGCACCCCGCCGACCAGCCGCAAGCCAAGCCGCAACCCACGAGGTGCTCATTGCAGACACGATCCAGCGCACGTCGTTTCCTCGCAGGCCCCGCCGCTCTCGCCGCCTCGCTGCTCACGCTCACCGCGTGCGGCGCGGGCACCACCGACTCGACCGCCGCAGGCAACAGCGCCGGGGGCCCGACGATCCGCATCGGTGTCGGCATCGACGCCTCGTACGCGCCGTTCTTCCTCGCCGACGCCGAAGGACTGTGGGCCAAGCACGGTGTCGACGTGCAGCTCGTGCAGTTCGGGCAGGGCAGCGAGGGCGTCAACAACCTCACCGCCGGGCAGGTGCAGATGTCCGGGAACTCGGACACCACCACCATCAGCATGCTCCAGCAGGACCCAGGTCTGCGGTCCCTGCTGGTGTACGAGCAGTCCGGAAAGTATCTGAAGGTGGTGCTCGGTCCGAAGGTCACGGCGCCGTCGAAGATCCGCAAGATGGCCGTCGCCCCGGGACTGTCCGAGATGGCGGCGACCCGGTTCCTGGAGTCGAAGGGCATCGACCCGAAGTCGGTCGAGTTCGTCACCGCGGACCCGCCGGAGATCCCCGCCCTGATGCAGAAGGGCGATGTCGACGGATACGTGCTGTGGGAGCCGTGGCCCGCCAAGGGCGTCGAGCTGGGCGGCAAGGTCCTGGAGAACACCGGCTCCTACGGACTGACCTACGCTCAGTGGCTGCTCACGAGATCCGACTGGCTGAAGAACAACAAGGACACGGCCGTCAAGGTCGCCCAGACCCTGGAGGAGGCGGCCCGGCTGACCGAGTCCGATCCGCAGGCGGCCGCCGAGGCGACCCAGAAGGCCGTGAAGGTGCCGGCGGCCCAGACCCTGACCGCGATCAAGGAGATCGACTTCGGGGCCCGTGACTTCACGGCCGCGGACCTCAAGGGATACGAGGGAACGGCTCAGTTCGTCCTGGACAGCGGCAAGGTCAAGGCGAAGCCGGATGTCAGCGCGGTCGTCCAGCGCGGCTGGTTCACCGAGCACGGGAAGGGATCACGATGACCAAGGCCATCGAGACCGACCGCCTCGAAACCGCTCTCGGCAGCGGGCGCGGCGGGGCCCTGTCCGCGGACGGTGTCGGCATCCGCTTCGACTCCTTCCAGGCCGTCCGGGACATCTCCCTGGACATCGCCGCCGGTGAGTTCCTGTGTCTGCTCGGCCCGAGCGGGTGCGGCAAGTCCACGCTGCTGTCCGCCATGGCCGGATTCGTCACCGTGAGCGAAGGCGGTCTCACCGTCGACGGTGCCGCGATCACCGGCCCCGATCCGGAGCTGGGCATGGTCTTCCAGAGCAGCGAGGCCCTCTTCGACTGGATGACGGTACGGCAGAACGTCGCGTTCGGCCCGCGGATGCGCGGCGCGTCCCGCGCAGAGCAGACGAAGCTGGCAGACGAATACCTCGGCCTGGTCGGACTGCGCCACTGCGCGGACCGCTTCCCCGGCCAGCTCAGCGGAGGCATGCGGCAACGGGTGCAGATCGCCCGTGTACTGGCCAACGAACCGGGTGTCGTCCTCATGGACGAGCCGTTCGGGGCGCTCGACGCCCAGACCCGGCAGGTCATGCAGGAGGAGACGGACCGCATCTGGCGGGCCTCGGGCTGCACCGTCGTCTTCGTCACCCACGACATCGACGAGGCGATCCTGCTGGCCGACCGGATCGCCGTCATGACCGCGGGCCCCGCCGCCTCGGTCAAGTCCGTCTACCCGGTCGACCTGCCCAGGCCCCGGGACGAGGCCGACCCGGCCACCGCCGAACTGCGCCGCAAGCTGCGGCAGGACATCGGCGAGGAAGTCCGCAAGACGCTGCGCCACCAGGGATTCGACCCCGAGGAGAGCGACCGATGACCGTTGTCACAGCGGACGCCGCCGTCGGCCCCAAGGCCACGCGAGGTTCGGCCCGGGCGGTCGCCCGGACCCTGCGCACGACCGGCATGTACGTCCTGTCCGTCCTCATCGGCCTCGTCGTCTGGCAACTGCTGGCGACGAAGTACGGCCCCTCCCTGGTCGCCTCCCCGACGCAGACCCTGTCCGCGGCGCGCGAGCTGGCCGCGGACGGCACCCTGACCAACTCGATCATTGCCTCCGGCCGCCGGATCCTGATCGGCTGGGGACTGGGTGTGCTCGTGGGCGTACCGGTCGGTCTGCTCGTCGGGCAGATCCCCCTCGTGCGGCAGCTCCTGGAGCCGTACATCGAGTTCTTCCGGTTCATCCCGCCGGTCGCGTTCGTGACCCTCGCGGTGGTGTGGCTGGGCATCGGCGAGTCGTCGAAGGTCGTCCTGATCTTCTACACGGCGGTGTTCATCGTCACGGTGAACACCAGCGCCGGAGTGATGTCGGTGAGCGAGTCCAAGCTGCGCGCGGCACAGAACCTGGGCGCGAGCCGCCGGCAGATCCTGCGGGGGATCGTGCTGCCGTCGACGGTGCCGCACATCGTCACCGGTGCGCGTCTGGCGATGGGCAACAGCTTCCTGACCATCGTCTCCGCCGAGATCGTCGCCGCCCAGGTCGGGCTCGGTTCGCTGATCTGGACCTCTCGCAACTACGGGCGGATCGACTGGGTCTTCGTCGGAATCATCACCTTGGGAATCCTCGGGTTCGTCTTCGACCGCGTGCTGCGGATCGTGGCGTCCCGCGTACTACGTCGATACGGAGTGAAGCTGTGAGTGAGGCCTTTTCGGGCGAGATGTCACGCGCCCTGGTGCTGGAGCGGTTCGGTTCGCTGCCCCGGCTGGTGGAGCGGCCCGTGCCGCAGCCACGGCCCGGTCACACCCTCGTACGGATGCGGGCGGCTGAGGTGGGGCACCTCGATCTGAACATCGTGGACGGCCGCTTCGGGATCCTCCCGGACCTGCCCGCGGTGCCCGGCAGCACCGGATGCGGTGTCGTGCTCGCCTCGGACACCCACCCGGAGGGCAGCCTCGTGCGGCTCGGCGGGAAGGCGCTCGGCATGCGGCGGGACGGTTGCTGGGCGGATCACGCGCTGGTGCCGGACGCGGCCGTGGAGGCGGTTGCCGAGGGCACGGACCCCGCCCTCGCGTGCAGTTGGTTCTCCCCGGCCGGTACGGCCTGGGCGGCGGTGCACGCGGTCGCCGACGTACAGCCGGGGGAGCGGGTCCTGGTGACCGGCGCGGCGGGCGCGGTCGGGGCACTGACCGTACAGGTGGCCGCGCGGGCCGGTGCCGAGGTCGTCGGCGTCGTCGGACGGCCCGGCAAGCTCGGTCACGTCCCGGCCCCCGCCAAGCCCGTCCTCGCCACCGAGCTGTCCGTGGAGTCGGTGGGCGGGCAGGTCGACGTGCTCGTCGACACGGTGGGCGGCCCCGTGCTGCGGGACGCCCTTCCGCTGGTCCGGCCGCGCGGTCGCGCCGCGCTGGTCGGCTACACCGCCGGCCGTGAATTCGGCGTGGACCTCGCGGACTTCCTGCTGGCCGATGTGGCCTTGCTGCCGGTCAACCTGATGACGCGGGGCAAGGAGGTCGCCGCGGACGCCAAGCGGCTGCTGACGGACCTGCGGACCGGAGAGCTGACGCTGGCGATCGAGCGACACGGCCTCGACGGGCTGGCGGAGGCCGTGGAGCGGCTGCGTACGGGGGAGGCCATCGGCAAGGTGGTCCTCGAAATGGGCTGAGCCCGAGGGGCATTCATCATGCTGCGGGGGTTCCCGCTCTGCTGCGGGGCGGCCCACTGTGCTGCGGGCCCCCACTGCGCTGCGGGCCCCCACCATGTTCCTGGGCCCCACCGTGCTGCGGGGGCCCACCGTGCCCCGGGGCCCCCGCCACGCCGCAAGGGGTCTCACCCCAGGACGACCACCGCATGCCCCCGGCAGCACACCACGTCGCCGGGGCCGCAGCGTTCGATCAGGTCCAGGGTGATCTCACCGGTGACCGCGTCCACCGAGCGCACGGTGCCGCTGACCACGAGCCGGTCCCCGACGCCCGCGGGTGCCCGGTTCTGCCATCCGACCTCCCGCACCCGCCCGCTCGCGCCGGCGAACCGCGCCGCGGCCCGGTGGAACAGGCAGCCGTGGAGCTGGGCCATGACGACCGGCGCGGCCAGTCCCTCGGATCGGGCGAAGGCGGTGTCGTAGTGGATGCGATGGGCGTTGCGGGTGACCGCGCCGAAACGCAGCAGGGTGATCGCGTCAGGGGTCAGTTCGACGGGGGGCACCTCCTGGCCCACCGAAACTCGCTGCTCGTGGTGATTCACCGGACGATGAACCTCTCCGTGACCTCGACCAGGGTGCCCCGGGCCGCCGCGTACATCTTTTCGACCGTGAGCAGCAGGAAGCCCTCCCCGCTGCCCTTGCGTTCCACCGCGGTCAGCGCCCGGCGCAGCTCGATCCGGTCGCCGGGCCGTACCTCGCCCGTCCACCGCACGGCCTGGCCGCCCGCCATGAGCCGGACGTCGAGTCCGTCGGTGCCGGGCACCTCGTCGCGGTACATGCCGTCGGGCCGGAACTCCGCCGGGTCGGCCCCGGGGGCTCCGCGCAACACGCTGACCACGTACATCGGGTGGACGGCGAAGCCGACGTGCCCGGGGTCGACGAGTTGTGGCGCGCTCTCTCCGGCCGCCCGGGCGAACTCCGCCGCGTCCTCGGCCCGTACGACGCCCAGCGACCGCCGTTCCCAGCTCCCGATCGATGCCCGGGCCCGTTTCTCGACCAGCTCCAACGCGGCCGTCGTGCCCATGGTTGCCTCCCTGCGGTGGTCCTATGGGCGGACGCTAAGGACCGCGGGGCCCCGGCCGCCATGGAACCGGCCCGTTCAGCGGACCGATCCGCTTGGGCGGAGATCGTCGCCGTTCCACCATCAGGGCATGGACCTCATGGACATCCAGACACCCCCGGAGGGCGCCTACGCGGAAGCGGACGGCGTCACGTACCACTACGTCGAACTGGGGGAGGGCAGTCCCACCGTCTTCCTGCACGGCGGCGGCCCCGGGTGTACCGGCTGGTCGGACTTCGGGCAGGTGGCGCCGCTGTTCGCCGCGGACCGCCGCTGCCTCCTCGTCGACATCCCGCAGTACGGGAAGTCCGCGAAGCCCGTCATCGAGGGCCCCATGTGGGACTACCACGCGGCCAAGACCGTGGCGCTCCTCGACACCCTGGGCATCGAACGCGCCGACTTCGTGTGCAACTCGTGGGGCGGCACCATCGCGCTCAACCTGGCTGCCAAGTATCCGGAGCGCGTGCGGTCGTTGGTGATCACCGGCAGCATGCCCGTCTTCTACGGCCCGCTCGCCCCGCTGCCGGAAGGCGGCCGGCGCGGACGCAACGCCCGTGACGTGTACTACGGCGGCACCGGCCCCTCGTGGGAGAAGATGCGCGAACTCATCGCCCGCCTGGAGTGGTACGACCCCGAGGCCATTCCCGACGGCACCGTCACCCTGCGCTTCGAACAGAGCCTGGACCCCGAGGAGACCGCGCTTGCCGGTGCCTCCGACAACCCGCGCGGCGACTGGCAGGACCTCACCGCGGAACTCGGCCGGATCGCCGCGCCTACGCTCTTCCTGTGGGGCATGCACGACGCGTTCCTGACGCCGGACTACCCGCTGATGCTGGCCCGCATGATCCCCAAGGGCAACCTGCACGTGATGAGCGAGGCCTCCCACCACCCCCAGGAGGAACGGCCGTACGACTACCACAGCGTCGTCTCCGGCTTCCTGAACCAGCTGCACGACTGAACCAGCGGCACAACTGAACCAGTGGCACACTTGACCCACCAGGGAGAAGACGTGAGCGAGTCGGCTCTGCGCGTCGTGGAACTGTCCAGCCCCTTCACCCGGTTCGCCGGCCGGCTGCTGGTCGGGCTCGGCTTCGACGTGGTGCTGGTCGAGCCGCCGGAGGGCGACGCGACCCGACGCGAGGGGAGTGGCGACGCGTTCGTCCACTGGCACGCGGGGAAGCGTTCGGTGAGTGTCGATACCGGCACCGGCACCGGCACCGCGGAATTGCGGCGTCTGCTGGAGGGCGCCGACATTCTGCTGGACGGAACCCCGGACGGAGCGGAGACGCTCGCCGACGGACTCGATCACCTCGTCCATGTGCGCGTGACGCCCTTCGGCCTGGTCGGGCCTCGGACCCACTGGCAGGGCACCGACCTCGTGGTGGCCGCGCTGGGCGGGATGCTCGCGCAGGTGGGCGACCCCGACGGTCCGCCGCTGCGGCTGCCGGAGAGCCAGGCCGAGCAGCTCGCGGGCGTCAACGCGGCGATCGCCGCCCTGCTCGGTATGCGTGCCCGGCGCACCGGGGCGGGGCAGCTCGTCGACGTCTCCGCGCAGGCCTGCGTCGCGGCGGCCCTGGAGGCCGGTGCCCTCGCCTATCTGCACGAGGACCGGGTCCCGCCGCGCCCGGGCCGGGTGCATCCCCTCGTGCCGCACGGGCTGTTCCGTGCCGCCGACGGTTATCTGGGCGGAGGGCTCGGCGGCAGCCCGCGCATGTGGGACGCGCTGCTGGCCTGGCTGGTCGAGGAGGGCGCGGAGGCCGATCTCGCGGAGCCGCGCTGGCAGGACCCGGCGGAACGCAAGCGGCACCAGGAGCACGTGTTCAAGGTGGTCCAGGACTTCGTGGGCAGGTGGCCGAAGGCCGAGTTCGCGGAACGGGCCCAGGCCAGGAAGCTGCCCTGGGCCGCCGTCGACCTGCCCCATGAGCTGCCGGACAACCCGCAGCTCGCGGCCCGCGCGTTCTTCACCCGGGTACGGACACCGGAGGGCGAGCGCACCGACCTCGGTTTTCCCTTCGCCTTCCCGGAGGGCCGGCGGATCCAGGAACTGGAGACCGCCGGCCTCGACGCGGACCGGCACCTGCTCGACGAACGCCGCCCCGCGCCCACGACCTCCGTCGCCCAGGACCCGATACGCCCAGCTCCGGACGGCATCCGCGCCCTCGACGGCATCCGCGTCCTCGACCTGACGTGGGTCCTCGCCGGCCCGTACTGCACCAAGATCCTCGCCGACCACGGCGCCGAGGTGATCAAGGTCGAGTCGGCGGGCCGGCCCGACCCCACCCGGTTCGCGCCCTTCATGCACCTCTCCCGGGACGGACACAAGGACCCGAACACCAACGGCTACTTCAACGAGGTCAACCGCAACAAGCGCAGCATCGCGCTCGACACCCGGACCGAGGAAGGCGTCGCGGTGCTGCGCGACCTCATCGCCCACAGCGACGTCCTCGTGGAGAACTTCAGCTCCACCGTCATGAAGAAGCTCGGCCTGGGCTACGAGGAACTGCGCCGGATCAACCCGGACATCGTGTACGTGAGCATGTCGGGCATGGGGCACACCGGTCCGCGCAACGGCTGGGTGTCGTACGCCGACACGGTCTCGGCGAGCGGCGGCCTGACCGGCCTGACCGGCTGGGGACCGGACGACGTGGTCGGCGTGATCTACGGCCACGGGGACATCGTCGCGGGCCTGCAGGCGGCGCTCGCCACGGTCGCCGCGCTGGAGCACCGGGACACGACCGGGCGCGGACAGCACATCGACCTGTCCCAACTGGAGGCGATCGCCGCCCACATGGGCACCAGCCTGCTCGGCGGTCCTGAGGTGCGGCCGACCGGTAACAGCCACCCGAGCTGGAGCCCGCAGGGCGTCTACCGGTGCCTCGGTGCCGACCGCTGGCTGGCCGTCAGCGTGCGCGACGACACCGAGTGGGCGGCGCTGTGCGAGGTGATCGGCCGCCCCGAACTCGTCACCGACGAACGCACCCGCACGGCGCAGGCCCGCAGGCAGGCGGGGACCCTGGTCGACGGCGCGCTGGGGCAGTGGGCCCGCACCATGTCCGCCGACGCCGCTGCCGAGCTGCTCCAGGCGCGCGGTGTCCCGGCCGGTGCCGTGCAGGACGGCCGTGAACTCGTCGAACACGACCCGCAGTTGCGGGCACGCGGATTCTATGTGCGCCGCGAGCACCCGGTCGCGGGCGCCTTCCTCCACGAGGGTGTCCCGATCCGCCTCACTCGCACACCCGGCGGCATCCGCGAGTCGGCGCCCGTACTGGGTGCCGATACCGACGAGGTGCTGCACGAGGTGGCGGGCCTGTCCCGGGAGCGGATCCGGGGGCTGCGCGAGGCAGGAGTGCTGCGGTGAGCGAAGACGCAGCGGGGGAGCGGACCGGTGTCGGGTCCGCCGCAACGGCAGCTGCCCGTGACGAGGCGAAATCCGGAACCGGGATCGCCGGGACGACTCGTTCCCGCGCGAGGGAGACACCCGGAGCCGGAGCCGCCGCGGCCGCCACAGCCGCGGAAGCCGCCGCAGCCACCGATGTCGCCGCAGTCGCCGCAGCCGCCGCAAAGGCCGAAGCCGCCGCGACGCCCCCTTCCCCGCCGGCCGACGCCATGACCCTTCCCGGGCTCCTCGCCTTCGCCGCCGAGGAGTTCGGGGACCGGGTGTTCCTGCGGGTGGGTGAGGTGACGCGGACCTACCGGGAGTCCCGCGAGGCGGCGGCCACCATGGCCGGAGCCCTGGCGGCGCGCGGCTGCGGGCCGGGCGACCGCATCGCCGTCATGGCCGGCAACCGGATCGAGCACGTCGACCTGATCCTCGGCGGCGCCTGGCTGGGAGCGGTCCTGGTTCCCCTGAACACCGGCCTGCGCGGCCAGGGACTCCGCGACGTCCTGCGTACCGCGGAGCCGGCCTTCCTGCTCGCGGACGCCGAGTCGGCGGCACGCGTCACCGACGCCGGCTACCGGGGGACGCTGTGGGTCCTGGGGGAGGAGGACGTACCGGTCCCCGGCGGCGCGCCTGCGCTCCCGCCCGCCCCGGTGCGCCCGGACGACACGGCGTTCGTCCTGTTCACCTCGGGCACCACCGGGACCTCACGAGGCGTGCGCTGCCCGCATGCCCAGTCCGTCTGGTGGGGCCGTAACGTCGCGGACGCACTGCACCTCACCGCCGACGACGTACTGCACACCTGCCTCCCGCTGTTCCACACCAACGCCCTCAACGCCCTGGCCCAGGCCATGACCGTGGGGGCCACGTATGTCCTGGCCCCACGTTTCTCTGCGACCCGGTACTGGACCCAGGTGGCCGACGCCGGAGCGACCGTCGTCTATCTGCTCGGCGCGATGGCGCCCATGCTGCTGGCGCAGCCTCCCGGTCTCCACGAACGCGCGCACCGGGTTCGGTGCGGCCTCTCCCCGGCCACTCCGGGTCCGGCCTGGCAGCCCTTCCATGAGCGCTTCGGTGTCACCCTCGTCGACGGCTTCGGCTCCACCGAGACGAACCTCGTCATCGGATCGACCCCGGAGGAACAGCGGCCCGGCTACATCGGCACCGTGCGCGACGGCTTCTCCGCGCGCGTGGTCGACGAGTGCCTGGCCCCCGTCCCGGACGGCACGGCGGGCGAATTGCTGGTCCACAGCCACCAAGCGTTCGCGTTCTCCACCGGCTACCTGGGGGACGCCGAGAACCTGCCGCCGGCATCCTGGCGCCGTACGGGAGACCGGGTGGTCCGCGAACCCGACGGCTGGTTCCTCTTCGTCGACCGTCTCAAGGACGTCATTCGACGGCGCGGTGAGAACATCTCCTCGCAGGAGGTGGAGTCCGTGCTCCGCGCACACCCCGCGGTCGCCGACGCCGCGGCCTTCCCGGTGCCGTCGGAGCTGGCGGAGGACGAGGTCATGGTCGCGGTGCTGCCCAGCTCCGAACGCGGCCTGGATCCCCGGGAGCTGGTCCGCCACTGTGAGCGCGAGCTGCCCGCCTTCGCGGTGCCCCGGTACATCGAGACCGTCGCGGAACTGCCGCTCACCGAGACCGGGAAGGTCCGCAAGGCGGTCCTGCGTGAACGTGGGATCACCGCCACGACCTGGGACCGCGAGGCCGGGGCCCCGCCCTCCGGGTCTGGGGTCAATCCCTCGCGACCCACTCCAGGATGACCTCGGCGAACTCCTCAGGCAGCTGCTCCGGCACGGGCACGTGGCCGCCGGACAGTACCCGGGTCTCGCAGCCGAGCGCCGTGGCGAACTTCGCCAGCGAGGGAAGGGAGAAGTGGTCGCCCGGGGCGCAGACCGCGAGGGTGCGGGCGGTGACGTACGGCAGACGCTCCTCCATGCGGTAGCGCCGCACCGCCTGGTGGCCCTCCTCCACCCGGTCCAGCACGGTGAGCGCGTCGATCACGTACCGGGTGAGGGCGGCCTCCTCGCCTTCCCGGTAGAAAGGGCGGCGCCGGTCCCACAGTTCCCGCAGGTGCGAGCCGTCCGTCGTGGGCACGACGTGGTCGACCGGCTTGTGCCCGACGGCCGGGCGTCGCTTCTCGTCGTCCACGAACGAGGTGGCGGAGAGCAGCAGACTGGACACCCGGTCCTGGAAACGGGCGGCGAGTTCCACCGCCACGACGCCGCCCGTGTGGTGTCCCACCAGATGGAAGCGGTCCAGCCCCAGCGCCTCGACGAGTGCCCCGGCGGCGTCGGCGAAACGCTCGATCGAATGCGGGCCCGCGGGTTTCGCGGAGGCGCCGTAGCCCAGGGTGTCCATGGCGATCGCCCGATTCGCGGCACCGACCAGCGGCAGCACGTCGAGGTACTCGGTCCAGGAGCGCGGGGTCTGGTGCAGCATCACGACGGGCTCTCCGGCACCGCACTCGACCAGGTGCAACTGCCCGAAGGGAGTGGCCACATAGCCGCGCCGAAGCGTGTCCGTCATGGGGTGACCTGCTTTCGTCTGCTGTCGGGCCGGCGAGGGGGCATGGCGGAGCAGCGTGGGAACCGCCCCCTGCGACCACTGTGGTGACTGTGGTCGCAGGGCACCAGACGACCGGTCCGCTGTCCGGACCGTGCGCCTTGGCGACCGTGCTCCTCCGGCGCAGGCTCCCCCCATGGATCCGACGACGGAGGTGCACCAGTGAGTGGCTCGCTACGAGCGGTTGTGGTCGGAACCGGAATGATCGGCGCAGTCCACGCCGCCGCGATTCGCGCCGCCGGGGGCGACCTGGCCGGGGTCGTCGCGTCCACCCCTGAGCGCAGCGCGCAGGTGGCCAAGGAGTGGGACGTGCCCGCCCGCTACCCGGACATCGCGGCCGTGCTCGCCGACGACAGTGTCGCCGTCGTGCACATCTGCACTCCGAACGCCCTCCACGTACGCCACGCCGAGGCGGCTCTGCGCGCCGGCAAGCATGTGATCTGCGAGAAGCCGCTGGCCACTTCGGCCGCCGACGCCGAGCGGCTGACCGCACTGGCCGACCGGGCGGGACTGCTGCTGGCCGTGCCGTTCGTCTACCGCTACCACCCCCTCGTACGGGAGATCCGCGACCGCCGGCTGCGCGGCGAGTTCGGTGCCTGGCAGCTCATCCACGGCAGTTATCTGCAGGACTGGATGCTGTCCGAGGACGCGATGTCGTGGCGGGTGGATCCCGCCGAGGGCGGACCGTCGCGGGCGTTCGCGGACATCGGCTCGCACTGGTGCGATCTCGTGGAGTGGGTCGCCGGAGTCCGCTTCACCGAGCTGACCGCGCGGCTCGACACCACCATCGCCACCCGGCCCGCGGGCACCGGAGCGAGCTTCGCGACTGCCGGGGAGGGCCCGCGGGTCGAGGTGCGGACCGAGGACGTCGCCACGGCGCTGCTGCGTACGGCCGAGGGGGTGCCGGCCACGCTGACGGTGTCCCAGGTGTCGGCGGGCCGCAAGAACCGGCTGTGGTTCGAGCTGGACGGCGCGGACGGCAGCGCGGTCTTCGACCAGGAGAACGCGGAGACAGCCTGGCTGGGCGCCCAGGACGGGGCCCGGATCCTCGTCCGCGACCCCCAGCACGGATCGGCCGAGCAGCGGCGGCTGTCCCGGCTGCCGGCCGGGCACGCGCAAGGCTACGAAGACTGCTTCGCCGCGTTCGTCACCGACGCCTACGCGGCGATCGGAGGTGCCGCTCCTGAGGGGCTGCCGACCGGCGTCGACGGAGTGCGCTCGGCGCACATCGTCGACGCCGTGCTGCGTTCCGCCGCGTCCCTCGCCTGGACCGACGTCGACGACACGGCCACCACCCGTACGGCCACCACTCAGGAGACCCTCGTATGAAACTCGGGATGCTCACCGCGTGTCTGCCTCAGCTCTCGCTCGCCGAGATCGCGCCCTGGGCGAGCGGTGCGGGCTATGAGGCCCTGGAGGTGGCCGCCTGGCCCGACACCGGCGGCCGTGACTTCGAGGCATCCCACCTGCCCGTTGTCGGGTTCGGCGCGCAACAGGCCGAAGAGACCCGCGCGTTGTTCGACCGGTACGGCCTGCACCTGTCCGCGCTCGCGTACTACGAGAACAACCTCCACCCCGACATCCGACGCCGTGAGGAGATCCACGCCCACCTGAAGAAGGTGATCGATGCGGCGGCCGCGCTGGAGGTTCCGTACGTGGGGACGTTCGTCGGCCGGGACTGGACCCGGCCGGTCGCGGCCAATCTGGAGGAGGCCGAGAAGGTCTTCCCCCAGCTGGTCGAGTACGCGGGTGAGCGCGGCGTGAAGGTCATCATCGAGAACTGTGTGATGGAGGGCTGGCACCCGGACGGTTATCCGGGCAACCTCGCCTACTCGCCGGAGTTGTGGGAGTGGATGTTCACTCTCGGCCTCTACCTCAACTGGGACCCGTCGCATCTGACGTGGATCGGCGTCGATCCGGTGAAGACCATCGCCCCGTATGCCGACCGGATCGTGCACGCCCAGGCCAAGGACCTCGAAATCCTGCCCGGCCACATCGACCGCTACGGCGTCTTCGGCAAGGCCGTCGGGCGGACCGATCCCTGGGACACCGGGTGGTGGCGCTACCGCGTGCCGGGCCGTGGCCAGGTCGACTGGAACGCGGTGGTGGACGCGCTGTACGAGCACGGCTTCACCGGCACGCTCTCCGTCGAGCACGAGGACCCGGTGTGGAGCGGCACCGAGTCGAAGGTCAAGACCGGTCTGGAGATCGCCCACCGCACGTTGCGACCACTGATCGTGGCCTGAGGCCGCGGGCAGACGCCGGGGTAAGGCCGGCGGCTGAGCACAGGGTGGCCGGTGCGGTGGCGGGTGGGGCGGCCGGTGGGGCGAACACCTGCCTCCGCCGTACGACCCCTCAGAGGTCGAGTACCAGTCGGGGACCGCAGGAACGCGAGACACAGATCAGCATGGTCTCGCCGGTGGCCCGTTCGTCCTCGTCGAGCACTGAGTCCCGGTGGTCCGGCGTGCCCTCCAGGACATCCGTCTCACAGGTGCCGCAGGTGCCTTCCCGGCAGGAGAACAGCACCGGGACGCCCGCCTCCTCCACTACGTCGAGCACCGAGCGGTCCGGCGGCACGGTGAGCGTGCGCCCCGACCGTGTGAGCACCACCTCGAAGGAGGCGGACGGAGCCGCCTCGGCCCCCGTCGGCCGGACCGGGGCGAACCGCTCGATGCCCAGCGTGCCGGCGGGCCAGTCGGCACACTGCTTCTGCGTGGCACGCAGCAGCGGTTCCGGACCGCAGGCGTGCACCAGTGTGTCCGCGCGGGGCGGGCCGATGAAGGCGGCGAGATCCAGCAGCCCGTACTCGTCCTGCGGCCGGATCAGCACCCGGTCCCCGTAGGGCGCGAGGCGGTCCAGAAACGCCATGGAAGCGCGGGTACGGCCGCCGTACAACAGGCGCCAGTCGGCTCCCGCGGCCTCGGCGGCCTCCACCATCGCCAGGATCGGAGTGATGCCGACCCCGCCCGCGACGAAGCGATGGTGCTGGGCAGGGCGCAGCGGGAAGGTGTTCCGCGGCCCCCGCACCCGCACGGCCGAGCCCTCCCGAATCCGGTCGTGGACGTACGAGGAACCGCCCCGGCTCTCCGGTTCGAGCAGTACGCCGATCTGCCAGGCCGCGCGGTCGGCCGGATTCCCGCACAGGGAGTACTGACGGATGAGGCCGTTGTCCAGCAGCACGTCGATGTGGGCGCCCGGCGCCCAGGCCGGGAGCGGTCCGCCGTTCGGGTGGCGCAGAACGAGGGAGACCACGCCGTCGGCGGCATCGATGCGGGCGTCCACGAGAAGGGTCACCTCCTCGTGGTCCGCGGGAAAGGATCGCGGCGCATCGGGGGCGCGGGGGGCCTGGAGCGGCTGGCTGGTCATGGGCGTCAACCTGAGTCTCGTACGGGTGGGGGACGAGGATGGTGGCGGGGGAGCCGGGGCCGCTCAGGACCGCGGTACGCGCAGCAGCAGCGCGTCGCCCTGGCCGCCGCCACCGCACAGGGCGGCAGCCCCGGTACCGCCGCCGCGTCGCCGCAGTTCAAGGGCGAGGGACAGGACGAGACGGGCGCCGGTCATGCCGACCGGGTGACCGAGGGCGATCGCGCCGCCGTTGACGTTCACCTTCTCCAGGGGGACGCCGAGTTCCCGTAGAGAGGCCAGCGCGACGCCGGCGAACGCCTCGTTGATCTCGAACAGGTCGAGGTCGTCGGTCTTCAGCCCGCCGTCCCGGGACAGTGCGTCGCGGACCGCCCCGGCCGGCTGGACGAGCAGTGAGGGGTCGGGGCCCGCCACGGTGCCGTAGGCGCCGATCTCCGCGAGCGGGTTCAGTCCCTCCCGGCGGGCGCGGTCCGCGCTCATCACGACGACGGCTGCCGCGCCGTCGGACAGCTGCGAGGCGTTGCCCGCGGTGATCGTGCCGTCGGAGGCGAAGGCGGGGGTCAGGCGGCCCAGGCTCTCGGCGGTGCTCTGCGGCCGGATGCCCTCGTCGGCCTCCACCACCGTCGCGCCCCGGCGCCCGGCCACCGTGACCGGTGCGATCTCCGCGGCGAACGCGCCGGACTCCTGGGCGCGGTGGGCCCGCTGGTGCGACAGCGCGCTGTACGCGTCCTGAGCTTCACGGGTGAGCGCGAAGGGCCGCTGGTGGCGCTCGGTGGCCGCGCCCATGGAGACCCCGTCGAAGGCGCAGGTCAGCGCATCGCGGTCAAGGGCGTCCTCGACGGTCGCCGCCCCGTACCTCCAGCCCGTGCGGGACCCGCGCAGCAGGTGGGGGGCGCCGGACATGGATTCCATGCCGCCCGCCACGACCACCTCGTGGCGCCCCGAGGCGACCATGAGATCGGCCAGCGCGATGGCGTGCAGCCCGGACAGGCACAGTTTGTTGACGGTGCTCGCCGGTACGGCGAACGGGATGCCGGCAGCCACCGCGGCCTGCCGGGCCGGGTTGGGGCCGGCTCCGGCCTGGACGACCTGGCCCATCACGACGGCCTCCACGGTGGCCGCGTCCAGCCGCGCCGCGGACAGGGCGGCGCCGATGGCATGCGCGCCGAGGTCGGCGGCGGACAGGGTGCTCAGCCCGCCCATGAGCTTGCCGACGGGTGTTCTCGCTCCGGCGACGATGACGGATCCGGGCATCTCCGGTGCCTCCTGAGTGGCTGTGGAAGGGGAAGGTGAAGGTGAAGGGACGGCGTGAACGAGGGCCGGCCGACCGGGTCGACAGCGCGGTCCGCGACCAGATGGGCCGTCTCGTTGACGGAGTGCAGCACGATCCGCCCACCGGGCAAGTAACGGTGCTCAGCCGGCGATCGTCCGGTCGGAGTTCCAGTACGGGCGGCGCATCGCCCGCTTGTCGAGCTTGCCCATGGCGTTGCGTACGAGTTCCGGGACGACCTCGTACGACTTCGGGCACTTGTACGCGGCCAGCCGCCCGCGGCAGAACGTGTCCAGTTCCCCGTCCGTCGGCTCGCCTGGGCGGGCCACGACGACCAGGGCCCGCAGCGACTCGCCGAAGTCCGGGTCGGGCACGCCGATGACCGCGACCTCGGCAACTCCGGGGTGCTCGCGCAGGACCGCTTCGCTCTCCGCCGGATACAGGTTCACCCCGCCGGAGACCACGATGTCCGCGGCCCGGTCGGTGATGAAGATGTAGCCGTCCGGGTCGACGTAGCCGATGTCGCCGAGGGTGAAGACGCCCGGGGCGACGTATGCGGCCTTGGTCTTCTCCGCGTCCGCGTGGTAGCGCACGCCGCGGCCCTCCGGCGCCCGGAAGGCCAGCAGTCCGAGCTCCCCGGCGGGCAGGGGACCGTCGTCGCCCGTGACCAGGACGTCGAGGGGCGGTTGCACGCGCCCCACCGAGCCGGGGTGCTCCAGCCACTCGGTGCTGGTGATGCGTGCGACGGTGCCCGCCTCGCTGGCCCCGTACGACTCGGTGAGCACCGGGCCGAACCAGTCGATCATGGCCCGCTTCACCTCCGGGGGGCAGGCGGAGCCGGTGTGCGAGACCTGGATCAGGCTGGAGACGTCGTAGCGTTCGCGTACGTCCCGCGGCAGGGCGAGCAGGCGGGTGAAGTGGGTCGGCACCATCACCGACGAGGTGACGCGCCACCGCTCCACGTGGTGCAGGAAGGTCTCCGCGTCGAACCGGCCGAGGACCACCACCGGCCGGCCGGCCGCGAGATGGCGCAGTGCGGTGAGCGGCCCGTTGTGCTGGAGCGGGCCACACACCAGATGCGGTCCCGGCGGGAAGCCGGGGCGGGCCGCGACCGCCTCCAGGTAGGTGGCGCTGTCGGCCGCCGGGGTCCGCACCCAGCGCACCTCCGTGCCGCGCGCCCGTCCCGTGGTGCCCGAGGTGTAGACGAGCGGGGGGCGAGCCGGGCGGCCGGCGGGCTGGGGCACCGGTTCCGCGTCGGCCAGCCACTGGCTCCAGTCGAGGGCGTCGTCCTTGGCCGGAGTGCCGTGCACGACGACCGGGAGGCCGAGTTCCGCGCCCGCCTGCCGGGCGGCGGACTCGCCCGCCGGGCCGCTGATCACCGCCTTCGCGCCCGCGTCGGTGAGCAGGTCGACCAGCTCCCGGGCGGTCAGCTGCCGGGAAACGGCCACCGTGCCGACACCGGCCCGCAGCCCGGCGAGATGGGCCACCAGCGTGGCCATGGCGTTGTCGCCGAGGACCGCGATCCGGTCCTCCGGCTCGGGCGCGACCTCCAGAAACCGCCCGGTCAGGCGTGCCACCTGGTCGGCCAGCCGGGACCAGGACAGGCTCGCCGTGTCATCGGCCAGGGCGGTCGCGTCCGGCAGTTCGCGGGCGCGCAGGTCGAGTGGCTGTAGGGACATGGATCCTCCGGCGCTCCTCGGTTCGTCCACTCCCTCGCTCCACCGGGTGCTACCCCGTCCGCCCGGCGGCCGGGCAGGGGAGAGTCGACAGCAGGACTGTAGCGTTTATCAAGAAAGTACGGAACACTCTGACCCGAGTCGACGGCACTTCCCCCTGTTGGACCGGTGTGGCGGTCCACGCCGAGCCACCGTTACTGAAGCAGCCATCTGGTAAGTGCCGTCTGGACACGTGTGCCGAGGAGGTCACCATGCCCCAACCGAAGGTGGACGAGTGGCGGAGCGAGGCCCGGCAGTGGCTGGCCACCGTGCTCGAACCCCGTCGGGCCGCCGAGCCCACCGGCCACACCGCCGCTGACCTGGCCGTCTTCCACAACCTCACGGACAAAGAGGAGCGACGGCTGCTCGACCGTTGCCGCGCCTACCAGCGCGCCCGCCACGATGCCGGCTACCAGGCCCTCACCCTCCCCAGGGAGAACGGCGGCCAGGGCCTGACCGCCGCCCACGCGGCCGTTTTCGCCGAGGAGGAGTCGGCGTTCGACGTACCGCCGTCCACCGAGCTGATCAGCGTCACGGTGCGGCTGGTCGCGATGTCCGTCGCGCTGTTCGGGACACCCGAGCAGCGCGAGACGTACGCGCGCGCCTTCCTGCGTACGGATCTGCTGGCCTGCCAGCTCTTCAGCGAACCCGGTGCCGGGTCCGACCTGGCCGCCCTGCGCACCCGCGCCCGCCCGGACGGCGAGGACTGGGTGATCGACGGCCAGAAGGTGTGGACTTCGGGCGCCCAGTTCGCCGACCACGGCCTGCTGCTCGCCCGCACCGACCCGCACGTCGTCAAACAGGCCGGCATCACCGCCTTCCTGGTCCCGATGGACAGCCCGGGTGTGGAGATCCGCCCGATCCGCCAGATGAGCGGCGGCGCCTCCTTCAACGAGGTCTTCCTCAGCGGCGTACGCCTCTCCGACGCGCTGCGGATCGGACGGCCCGGCCAGGGCTGGGAGGTCGCCACCGCCACCCTCGCCTTCGAGCGCACCACCTCCGGCTCCGGGAACCGGCGCAAGGGCGGCACCTTCGACGACGTACTCGGTCTCGCCCGCTCGCTGAAGCGGACCCATGACCCGCTGGTACGCCAACGGCTCGCCGACCTGTACGTCCGCGGCGCCCTGCGCGCCGCCACCGTGGAGCGCGTCGCCAGGGCGAGCGCGTCCGGGGGACGGCCGGGCCCCGAGGCCTCGCTGACCAAGCTCATGGCCTCCGACCTGCTCACCCGGACCGGCCAGGTGGCCGCCGAGCTGATGGGTGCCCGGATCACCGCCGACACCGGCGAGCCGGGCACCTTCGCCTGGACGGAACACCTGCTCGGCGCCCCCGGCTACCGGCTGGCCGGTGGCACCGACCAGATCCAGCGCAACCTGATCGGCGAACGGGTGCTGAAGCTGCCGGGGGAACCGCGGGTCGACAAGGTGCCGTTCTCCGAACTCCCCGGCAACTGAAGGCGACAGCACAGGGGTCCGGTACACGACAGGGGCCGCGACAGCACAGGGGTCCGGCACACGACAGGGGCCCCGACGCACAGGGATCCGGCACACGACAAGGGCCGCGACGCGCAGGGATCCCGCACACAACAAGGGCACTGAGGAGTGACATCGATGGATCTGGGACTGACAGGTGCGAAGGCGCTGGTGACCGGTGCGAGCCGGGGCATCGGCAGGGCGATCGCCGGAACGCTGGCCGCCGAGGGCTGCGCGCTGGCTCTGTGCGCCCGTGGCGAGGAGGCCCTGGCGAAGGCCGCCGCCGAACTGCGCGGCGAAGGGGCGACCGTGTTCGCCGAGCCGGTCGACGTCACCGACCCGGCCGCGCTCGCGGGCTTCGTGGAGCGGGCGGCAGACGAACTCGGCGGGCTGGACGTGCTGGTCTCCAATGTCTCCGCGGGCAATGTCAAGGGCCCCGAGTCATGGGAGGCCAGTCTGCGCGGCGACCTGGTCCCGTTCGCGGGCCTCGTGGAGGCGGCCCTGCCGTATCTGGAGGCCTCCGAGCGGGCCGCCGTCGTGGCCATCGGCACCACCAACGCCTCGGACACCGCACGCCCGGCCGGGCCCAACTCGTACTCCGCCCTGAAGGCCGCCGTCGTCCAGCACGCCTCGGCCCTCGCCCACGCCCTCGCCCCGAAGGGCATCCGGGTCAACACCGTCTCGCCCGGCCCCGTCGACTTCCCCGGCGGCGCCTGGGAGACCATCCGCACCAGCCGCCCCGAGGTGTACGAGGAGGTGCTCGCCAAGCTGCCGATCGGCCGTTACGGCAGTGCGGAGGACGTGGCCGCCGCGGTGGCGTTCCTCCTGGGCCGGACCGGTTCGTTCTGCGTCGGTGTCAACCTCGTGGTGGACGGCGGGCTGCTCACCCGCGTCCAGTACTAGCCGTGGCGGGCTCGGCGGGCCGCCTGGACGCCGTACTGGTCTGCGGCGGGAAGTGGCACGACTTCGACTATGCGCGGCTGCGGCTGCTCCAGATGCTCGGCGACCACCCTCGGGTTCACACCACTGTCCAGCAGGACTATGACTGCCTGCCGGCGCTGGAGCAGGCCGACCTGCTGGTGACCTACACCTGCGACGTACGGCCCCGCCCGTCCCAACGGGCCGCGCTGGCACGGTTCGTGGAGCGGGGCGGGCGCTGGCTCGCCCTGCACGGCACCAACTCGGTGATCGAGGCACCGCGCGCCGGGCAACCCCGGGTCTTCACCACCCCGCGGCTGTTCGGCGACCTGGCCGGTGTGCTCGGCAGCCAGTTCCTGGCCCACCCGCCCATCGAGCCGTACCAGGTACGGGTCACCCGGCCGGACCATCCCCTGGTCGAGGGCATCGAGCCGTTCACGGTCACCGACGAGCTGTACGTGTGCGCACTGCACGGAGAGCTGGACGTGCTGCTGCACGCCGAGTACACGGGGCCGTGCCGCGGGTTCGCCGAGGGCGACACGGCGGCGCTCGACGACGCACCCCGTCCCGTGCTGTACCTCAAGCGCCATGGCCTCGGCGAGGTCTGCTACTTCACTCTCGGCCACTGCCGCGGGCGGTACGACGTGCGGGATCTGGGCGTGGACGACACGGGGCGCGTGGACCGGGGGCCCTGGGAGACACCGGAGTTCCTGACGGTGCTGGGCCGCTGCGTGGAGCGGATGGTGGGCGCGAGGAGCCTGGCGGAGGATCCGGTGGGTCGCTGAGCGAGGGGCGGCACCGAGGGGCGGCACCGAGGGGCGGCACCGAGGGGGCGGTACCGCCCTCGTGGGGTTCGCCCCCGCCGCCCCGGACCCACTACTGAACCCCTTTCACCTCGGCCCCTCCCCGGCCGGGACAGCCCCGGAGCCGTCCACTGTCGAACTCGCGGAATGGTGCGGCGGCCTGCGGCGGCGCAGCACCGCGGGCAGGGCGATCCGTCCGCCCGTGAGGACGAGCGCGACGATCAGGACCGAGCCGGTGAACAGGCTCGCGGCCCACTGCGCGCTGGTGGCGAGGCCGAGCCCGGTGATGCCGGTGCCCAGCAGCAGTACCGCGATCACCGTGCCCCAGGCGTTGAACCGGCCCGCGCGCAGTTGGGTCGCCCCGACGAAGGCCGCCGCGTACGCCGACAGCAGATACGGGGTGCCCGCGGTCGGCGATCCGGAGCCCACCGAGGACGCGAAGACGACGCCGGCGAAACCGGACAGCAGCGCGGACGCCACCAGGGTCAGGAAACGCAGCCGGTCGGTGCGCACCCCTTGCAGACGCGCCGCGTCCGCGTTGAAGCCGGTCGCGTACAACCGGCGTCCGCTCGCGGTGTGTTCCAGTAGGAACCAGATGGCCGTCGCGGCGAGCAGCAGATACAGCACCGGCAGCGTGATGCCGCCCGCGTCCAGCTGGGCGATGCTGGAGAACGGTGTGGCCAGCAGCTGGACCCCGGTGATGGATGTGTCGTTGGTGACCATGGTGATCAGGGACTGGATCAGCGCGCCGGTCGCCAGCGTGGCGATGAAGGAGTCCACCCGCAGCACCACGACGACGATCCCGTTGACCACCCCGATCAGCAGGGCGGCGGTCATCGACAGGGCGATCGCGGTGGCCGGGCCGAGGCCCGTGGAGACCAGGAAATACGCGGTCAGGACACTGGTGAGGGACATGGTGTAGGCGACCGACAGGTCGAAGACCCGCGCGGCCAGCGGAAGGACGACGCTGAGCGCCACCAGCCCGGCCACCGCGTTGCCGTTGAGGACCTGCTTGACGGTGGTGACGGTCGGAAAGGTGTCCGGCGCCCATACGGAGAAGAGGACGGCGATCAGCAGCCACACGTAGGCGGAGCCGATGGTGCGGAACGACAGAGCGGCCGCCGCCCGCCGGGCCATCGCGCCCAGTGGCCCTGCCGGGGGCATCGGCGGCTCGTCCGATCCGCTCGGCCGGAGCTCGGCGGCCCGGGTCGGGGTGGATGTCATGTCACTCGGTTCCTTCCGTGGCGTGGACCAGCGCGCGTTCGGTGATGTCCCGACCGCTGATCTCCCTGACGATCCGGCCGTCCCGTACCACCAGGACGCGGGTGCACAGGGCGAGCAGATCCTCCGTGTCCGACGAGGACACGATCACGCCCATCCCGTCGTCGGCCTGACGCTCGATCAGCTCGTACAACTGGAGGCGGGTCGCGATGTCGACGCCCGCGGTGGGCTCGCACAGTGCCAGTGCCGGCGGCCGCTGAGCCAGGCAGCGGGCCACGACGACCTTCTGCTGGTTGCCGCCGCTCAGCGTGGTGATCCGGGCGCCGCGACCGGCCGTGCGCACCCCCACCCGCCGGATCCACTCGTCGGCCAGCGCGGACTCGCGGCTCCGGTGCAGCCGTCCGGCCCGGGCGCGGAGCCGGTCGAGCAGGGGGAGGGTGAGGTTCTCCCCGACCGAGAAGTCGCCGATCACGCCCTCACCCGCCCGGTCGGCGGGCACCAACGGGATGTTCAGCGCGCCGGCCTCCCGTGCGTCGACCCACCGCCCGGAGCGCTCCGTCAGCCGCATCTTCCCGCGCACCGGCCCCGGGTACGCCCCGCACACCGCGTACGGCACCACCTCGTGACCGGAGCCGACCAGGCCGGTGATGCCCAGCCGTTCGCCCCGGGCGACGTCGAAGCCGATACCGCGCAGCGGGCCGGCCCACAGGTCGCGGACCTCCAGTACGGCCTCGGTGGGAGCGGACACGGCCTCGGCGGGAGCGGAAGGGAGCCGCGGCCGGTACGCGGTCTCCCTCTCCTCACCCGCCATCAGCTCCGCCAAGGACCGGGGAGTGAGCTCGGCGACCGGGCGGGTGGCGATCCGGCGTCCGCCGCGGATCACGGTGACCCGGTTGGCCAGCGCGAAGATCTCGTCCATGCGGTGCGAGACGTACAGGACACCGGCCCCGGCGTCCCGGATCTCCCGCACGATGTCGAAGAGCCGGGCCACCTCGCCGGGCGGCAGCACGGCGGTCGGCTCGTCGAGCACCAGAACGCCGCGGCGGCCCTCCCAGCCCTGCAGGGCGGCGGCGATGGCCACCACCGCGCGCTGCACCGGGGTGGCCGTGGACAGGGGGCGGCGCACGTCGATACCGAGGCCGAACCGCTCGACCAGGGCGGTCGTCCGGCGCTCCATCTCCGACCAGCGGATGTTGCCGACAGCGGTACGGGCGAAGCCGCGACTGAGCGCGAGATTGTCCGTGGCGCTCAACTCGCCGACCAGCCCCAGCTCCTGGTGGACGAAGCGGAGTCGGTCGTGTCGCGAGCCGGTGACCTGGCCCAGGTCGAAGGCCTCACCGTCCAGTTCGGCGACCGCTCCGGCCTCGGCGTGGTGATAGCCGGCGAGGATCTTGATGAGGGTCGACTTGCCGGAACCGTTGGGTCCGATCAGCGCGTGGATCTCACCGGGCGCGATGTCCAGGTCGACGTCCTTGAGCGCCTGGGTTCCGCCGAAGCGCTTCGACAGCCCGGACACCCGCAGCACCGGCCCCTCGTTCTCGTCGGTAACGGCCGGCCCCCGCGTGCTCCGCGGTGACGTGTCAGCGTGCACTGCTGCTCCCTCCATGAAGGGCGCCGCCGTCGGCACGTCGCCGGCGGCGGGGGCCCGGGTCGGTCAGTTCAGGCCCCAGAGCGCCTCGAACTGCGCCTGGTAGTCCTTGACGAGCGGAAAATCACCGAGAGCGAACGACAGGTTGTCCTTGGTGATCAACATGTTGGGCAGCACCGCCTTCTGGTCCACGTCCATGGACTGGCCGGTGAAGCGGCGGGCCAGCGCGTCGGCCTGGAGCCAGGCGGTCTCGTGCGAGTTCAGCGCCATCGCGCCGTCGCTGAGGCCGCTGTGGATGTACTGGTAGTTCTGCGCGTCACCGACGTTCACGGCGATGTGCTTGCCCGTGATGCCGGCGGTCTTCAGCGCGGCCGGGACGCCCACGTTGAGCAGGCCCAGCGAGAAGACGATGTGGGTCACCTTCGGGTGCGAGCGGACGTACGACACCACGCGGTCCGGGATGTCCTTGCCGATCGAGGTGATCGGCACGTCGACGGTGTCCAGTGCGCAGCCCGGGCACCACTGCTTGTACTTGGCGGCGAAGGAGTCCTTGACGGGCTTGAGGATGGTGTAGGCGGGCAGATCGAAGTAGACGGTGTCCGCCTGGGCACCGCTGTCGGACACCACCCACGAGGCGAGCATCTCGCCCTGGACGCCGACCTCCTTCGGCCCGTTCTTCAGCAGCTCGATACCGTCGCCCACCACGTCGTCGGCGTTCGACTGGATGACCGGGATACCGGCTGCCTTCAGTTGCGCCAGCTGCTTGGCGTACACCGCGCGCGGGAATCCGGAGGCGACGACGGCGTCCGGCTTGTCGCGCAGCGCCGTCTCGTAGGCGGCCTGGACGGACTCCGGGGTGCCCTGTGTGGAGATCTGCTTGACCTTCCAGTCGAGCTGGTCGGCCGCGGCGGTGAAGAAATCGGCCAGGTCGTTGCAGGACTGGACGCCGCACAGAATGAAGTCGATCTTCTTGCCCGCGGGGATCTTCTTGCCCACCGGCTGGGTGACGGGAATTTTGTCCGGGCGCTGCGAGTACGTCCGCAGGGCGTTCCGGGCCGCGGTCAGGCCGGGGGCGTCCGAAGCCGCCGCCTTCGCGGTATCGGCGGCCGGAGTCGTCTCGGCGCCGCACGCCGTCAGGGCGAGCAGGGTGGTGACGGGGACGATCGCGGTGAGCGCGCGACGGACCGCGCGTCCGGGTCTGGAACTCATCTTTGAGTACTCCCGTGGTGTGTGCCCGCACTGCAGCGGCCCGCGTCGTTCCCACGTCCGCGGTGTACCGGTGCCGTGCCGGCGGATCCTGTGCCGCCCGGGCCGGGACGGCACACTCAGCTGATCGAGCGGTTGGTCGGATCGCCGTCGTGGGGTACGGCGCGGGCCGTCGGGCAGATCGGCGGCGCTGTGGCGGGAGACCGGGCGGACCTTGCCTCAAACCGAACAGAAACTTGTGAGGCTCTACAGCCTCGGGTGCGAGGGAGTGTGGCACGCGCCGTCGGCCTTGGGGAGGGGGTGGTCGCAACAAATTCAAGGTGGAGCATGTCGGTATTCGGTGTTTCGGGTCCTGTGGTGCCCCGGTGATGTCGTGAGTCTTGCTCCCCGCCGCGACCAATAACTACACTCACTATAAAGTTTCTGGATGAGGAGAGAAGATGGACGACACGTCGGAGTGGGGCACGGCGCGGTGCCCGGGGCCCAGCGTCCAGGACTACCTCGACCGGGACAGCCGGCCGGTTCCCGCCGCTCTCAGGCACGTCCACAACGACCACCTCGGCAGCGAGGACATCGACACGACCCGCTTCACCTCCCGGGAATGGGCTGAGCGCGAGATGCGCCAGGTGTGGCGCCGTGTCTGGCAGTTCGCCTGCCTGGAGAGCGAGATCCCCGAGGTCGGAGACCACGAGATCTACGAGATCGGCGACGACTCACTGATCATCGTGCGCACGGCACCGGACGAGATCCGGGCGTACATCAACGCGTGCCTGCACCGCGGCCGCAAACTGCGCACCGGCGGCGGCAACGTCGGCGAGTTCCGCTGCCCGTTCCACGGCTTCGCCTGGAACCTCGACGGAACCCTGCAGACCCCGCCCTGCGCCTGGGACTTTCCCCACGTCGCCCCGGAGAAGTTCGCTCTGCCGGAGGCCAGGGTGGCCACCTGGCGCGGCTTCGTCTTCATCACCATGGACCCGTACGCGGAGCCCTTCGAGACCTACCGCGGAACGTTCGACGACTACTACATCTGGCCGCTGCAGGACCGCTACAAGTCGCTGCACATCGCCAAGGTGCTGCCCTGCAACTGGAAGATCGCCCAGGACGCGTTCATCGAGTCCTTCCACGTGATCGCCACACACCCGCAGATGCTGCCGTGGCTCGCCGACGCCAACTCCCAGTACGACGTCATGGCGGACCAGCCGCACTGGAACCGCATGATCAACATCCAGGGCGCCCCCAGCCCGCACGTGGCCGACTCGGTCACGGAGGAGGACGTCCTGGAGACGTTCTACGACTCGCGTGCCTTCTACGCGGCCGCCCAGGGCCGCGACCTGGTGATGCGGGAGGGGGACGAGATACCCGCGATCCCGCCCGGCGGCACCGCCCGCCAGGTCCTCGCCGAGCGGATGCGCGCACAACTGGCGGCCACCTCGCAGCAGGACTTCTCGCAGACCGCCGACACCGAACTGCTGGACGCCATCAACTATCTGCTGTTCCCCAACTTCAATCCCTGGGGCGGCGCCAAGTCCAACATCATCTACCGGTTCAGGCCGAATGGCCTCGACCCCGACTCCTGCACCGCCGAGATCATCTTCATGTCGGCTCCGAAGCAGGCCGGCGAGATGCCGCCGCCCGTCAGGATCCGCTGGGTGCCGGACGACATGCTCTTCGCGGACATCCCGGAACTCGGTGTGCTCGGGCCCGTCTTCGACCAGGACTGCGAGAACCTCCCGTACGTCCAGCAGGGCCTGAAGACGATGCGCAAGCCGGGCATCACCCTGGCCAACTACCAGGAGAGCCGCATCCGCCACTTCAACCAGACGCTCGACCGGTGGATGAACCGGTGACCGTGACCCACCGGGTCGCGGTCCGGCCCCTGGGTGTCGAGCTGGCGGTGCGGGACGGCGAGGACCTGTTCAGCGCCGCCCAGCGGCTCGGCTACCGCTGGCCCACCGTCTGCGGCGGCAAGGCCACCTGCCGTACCTGCTTCGTCCAGGTCGAGGAGGGCGCCGAGAACTGTTCTCCCGTGGGCCCGCTGGAGCGCGAGGGCATCGAGGCCCTGCGCAGACCGGTGGACGGCCTGACCCGGCTCGCCTGCCGGCTCCGGGTCGAGGGCCCGGTGACCGTGACCAAGCGCGGCGTACGCCGCAGACCGCAGGAGTGAGCCGTGAACGCCAAGCAAGTGACCCATCCGCTGACCGGACAGGTGTACCGGCTCACGGAGGACGGGCTGGTGGAGGTGACCGACCCCAGGACCGGGGCGCAGGGCATCTTCGACTTCCAGGCCCGCTGGCAGTCCGGCGAACTGCGCCACGCCGACCTCCAGCTGGCCGGCTGGGTGGGCCGCCTCGCCCGACGGCGCGGCGGCCGGCAGCCGGAGGAGTGAGCCGGTGTCGCCCCGCACCACCCGGGTGGTCTGCCTGGTGCGCCGGCCGCAAGGAGCGCCGGCGCTCCGCGACTTCACCGTCGAGGAACGCCCGCTCCCGCCGCTCGGCGAAGGCCGGCTGCTCGTCCGCAACCTCTACATGAGCGTCGACCCGTCGATGCGCGGGCGGCTGGAGAGCACCGAGAAGCACTACACGCACAACTTCACCCCCGGATCGCCGCTGGACGGCCGGGCCCTCGGCGTCGTCGAGGAGAGCCGCTGCCCCTCCGTACCACCGGGCACCTTCCTGCGCCACCAGCTCGGCTGGCGGGAGTGGGCCGTGCTCGACCCCGCGGACACCGATGCCGCCGGCCGTGTCGACCCCCGACTCGCCCCGCTGCCCACCTGGTTGGGGCTGCTCGGACAGACCGGCTTCACCGCCTACGTCGGGCTCGTGCGGATCGCCGAGGTGCGTCCCGGCGACACCGTCTTCGTGTCGGCGGCGGCCGGAGCCGTGGGCAGCGCCGCCGGACAGTTCGCCCGGCTGCTGGGCGCGGAGCGCGTCGTCGGAACCGCCGGTGGGCCGGACAAGTGCGCTCTGCTGGTCAAGGAGTTCGGCTACGACGAAGCCGCCGACTACCGCGCCGAGCCGGTGCGTGAGGCCCTGGCCCGGCTGGCCCCCGACGGCATCGACGTCTACTTCGACAACGTCGGCGGAGAGCAACTCGCCGCCGCCCTGCACGCGTTGCGGACGGGCGGCCGTATCGCCCTGTGCGGCATGATGTCGCAGTTCGGGGGCGAGCGGCGGTCCACCGACATCAACCAGCTGATCCAGGCGGTCCTCAAACGGCTCACCCTGCGCGGCTTCATCGTCCGCGACCACGACGACCTACGGCCACAGTTCGAGAGCCGGGTCGCCGACTGGCTGCGCTCGGGCCGCGTCACCGCCCGCGAGACGGTGACCGACGGTCTCGACAGCGCGGTTCAGGCCCTGCTGACCCTGCTGGACGGTGGCAACGTGGGCAAGATGCTGGTCCGGCTGGCCCAGGATCCGTACAGCTGATTGCGAGCGTGGAGGGCATGGCGGGCGGGGGTGCGGAGGGCGCGGAGAAGACAACGGGAGACGCGGTCGAGCCTCCCCGCCTGCCGCACCGCCTCTCACCTGCCCCAGATCTTGCGGTACGCCTCGCGGTAGCCGGGAGGGTCCCAGGCCCTCGCTCCGCTGCTGTTGCCGGCCGTGGAGATGTGGACCGGAGCGACGTATGCGCTGGCGGACCGGCCGGCGAAGGCCCGGTCGAACTCGTCGACGATCTGCCAGCCCTGCTCGGTGAGCGGCTCCGGGACGGTGGCGGCCTGGTACTGCCTGCTGTTGATGCGCTGGAAGGCGGACGGATCGCCGTCCCCGGCACCGATGTTGAAAGGGGGGCCGGAGCCCTTCCGGCCGGCCTCGCGCAGGGCGGGCGCGGCGTCGGCGAAGTACAGGTCGTTGATGGCGACGGAATACGTCCACCTGCCGCGGAAGCGGGACAGGAGGGAGGAGACCTCCTGGGGAGTGCGGCTGCCCGCGTCCGGGATGGGGATGTTCTCGGACGCCAGAAGACGCACGTCGGCACAGGTGGCCAGGCGTTTCTCGATCAGTTGGGACTTGTTCCTGGCGAAGGGGATCGAGGCATCGGTGAACACGACGACACCGGCCCGGCCGTCGGAGTGCGCGATGATCCAGTCGGCGCTGATGTCCGCGACGTCCTCGACCTGGGTCGTGACGTTGGTGAAGAGGTCGGGGTGCTTGCTCGGTCCGGGGGAGTCGACCGCATGCCAGCCGACGAGCGGGATACCCTCCGCGTTCGCCCGCGCGACCTGCGCCGACGTCGCACGGGGATCGAAGCCGCCGAGGACGATGCCGGAGGGCTTGACGCCGACCGCCTGGCTCAGGGCCGCCTGGATGCCGGCGGGCGTGCCCTGCCCGTCGATGACCCTGACCTTCCAGCCGATCACCTTCGCGGCCTCCCGCAGGCCGTTCGCGACGCCCGCGACTCCGGGGTTGGTCATGGTCTGCGCGACGTAGACGAGCGTCTTGCCCGGCACGGCCGCGGGTCCGGTGGTGGGGCCGTTCCAGGAGACGTCCACCTTCTCCGCCTCGGCGGCGGCCCGGATGGGCATCCCGTCGCCGGGGGGCCCGGGTGGCAGGACGGCAGGTCTCCCGTCTTCCGGTGCACTGCGGCCGAGCGGCGCACCCGACGGGTGCGCAGGTACGGCGGGCGGTTGCCCCGCCGAGTCGTCGGGGAGGACCGCCTCGACGGCGACGCCCTCCACCCCGGAGGCGTTCGTCATGACATGGCTCAGCAGGACGACCCGTCAGCCGTGGGAGAGGGGCACCTCGACGCCGGCCCGCTGGGCCGAGGAGATCAGCTCGGCGGCCTTCTCCTTGAGGATCGTCCGATCGTGCTGGTCGAGACCGCTGTGCATCAGTTCGTCCACCGGGATCAGCTGCCCGTCCCCGCCCGTCGCCGCCCCGGCCGGCCCACGGTGCCTGGCGTCGAGATAGGCGCTCAGCAGGCCGCGCTCCCGGGCCGAGCTCTCCGCCAGGAGTCGCCGTTCGATGGCGTTGGCCGCCTCGCGTATCACGGTGTCCATCGTCGGATCCGCGTCGGTTCGCGAGCATCCGAGGGAGAGGATGCCCTCGACAGCTCCGCTGAGCAGGTCATGCACGGGGATCGCCGAGCAGGCATTCGACTGTGAGCGCTCCGCGAAGTGCTCGGCGCCGAACACGTGACACAGCCGTCGTTCCGCGCGTGCGATACCGATGCCGTTGGTTCCGGCGACCTCCTCGGCGAACACGAACCCCGGAATGACCTGGAAGGGGGGGGAGGTGCCTGACCATGGACGCCATGCCGAAGCGACGCTGCAACACGGTCCCGTTGGCGTCGGCCAGAGCCACGTTCATGCGGCGGCCCGCGAACCGGGACTGCAGCCAGTCGAGCACCGGTTTGGCCGCGTGCACGAGCCGGCCGTCCAGATCGATGTCCTCGCGGTAGGGGAGCTCGGACTGGTCGGGCGAGAGACCCAGCAGCGCGGAGCGCTGCCAGGAACTCAGAATCGGCTCCCGTACGCCCCCCTCGACCAGCCCCTCTTCCAGGAACCGCTCACGGGCGCGTGAGGGACCGATGGAATCCCCCACCATGCCCATGCGGATCACTTCTCTCATCGCGGCGCCGACGGCCCGTCCGGTCGCTCATCGTTAGACGGGAATGTTCGCTCTCATGTAGATATTAGAACTTTGTCCTTGAATGCGTTTGTTCCGCCGTTTTGAGAAAAATTTCCAGAGGCGTCTATCGCAGGGAACGAGCCACCGCGACGCTGAAGGTCTTGAGGGAAGCCCCCACCCGGGCCGGCGCGGACGTGACCGCCCGGAACTCCCTGATGTGCGCCGTGGTGAAGTGCTCGTCCAGGGCCTCCTGGGACACCCATCGCTCGTAGACCCGGATCCGGCGTCCGTCAGTGGGGTCCGCCGTCATGGCGTAGTCCAGGCAGCCTGGCTCCTCCGCACGGGTGCGCTTCCCGACCTCGAGGAGGTGCCTGAGCATCGTGTCCCGATCCGCGGGCTCGTAGTCCATCCAGCCGGCGACGATGATTTCCTCTGCCACGGTGGTCCTTTCCACACTCATGTCCACGCTCATGCCCGTGGGCCCGTCGCTCTCTGTCAGGAAGGAACGACGGGCCCGCGGGCCGTTCAGACGCCGAGTGGCGCCGGGACGCTGTCCACGGTGATCGTGCCCTTGGTGCCGTCGACCGTGATCACCATGCCGTCCCGCAGCCGCCGCGTACCGCCTTCGACCGAGATGACGGCCGGAATGCCGAGCTCGCGGCAGACCACGACGGCGTGGCTGTTGAGCGCGCCCACATCCACGACGGCCGCTCCGGCGACCAGGAACAGAGGGGTCCAGGCGGCGTCCGTGATCGGCGCCACCAACACCTCGCCCGGCTCCAGCGCCTCGCACGAGGCCGGGTCGGAGACCACCCGTACCCTGCCGGTGTAGATGCCCTGGCTGCCGCCGACGCCCGTCAGCACATCGCTCTGCGCGGCGGCAGCGATTCCGTCCTCGCTGCGTCGCGGCCAGGCGTCGATCTCGGTCTGTGCGTCCGCCGCGACGAAGAACGGCGGTTCCAGCTCGCGCAGACCGGCGTACTCCACGAGCCGCTGGGCGATGACGGGCCCGAAGCCGCCCGGGTCGGCGACATAGTCGTCGAGCTCGGTGTCCAGCAGCATCATCACGTCCTCGGGCTCCGCGAAGAGCCCCGCCTCGACCCCACGGCGGCCCAGCTCCCGTACCGCCATCCGGATCTCGTTGATGACGGACACGCAGTTGGCCTTGGTCCGCTCGCGGGCCGGGATCCACACCTGGGCGGCGTGCATCCCGGCATCGAACACCGGCCGCACGTCCTCCGGGAGCGCCGCCCGGATCTCCGCAGCGGCCGTCGTGCGGCGCTCGGCGAGCCGGCGGTGGCGCTCGGCGGGGGAGTCGTCGTCGGCGCTGTGCCGGATCCGGTCGACCAGGGCCAGCGCCTGGACGGGCGAGGCCTCCCAGGACAGCGCGTGGATGTCCCACTCGTTGGGGCCGCGGTCGCCGGAGGCGGCCAGGAACTCCTCGAAGGAGTCACGGAACGCCTTCACGTCCCCACCCGCCCCGTCGAGGGCCCGCTCCACCGCGGCCGGCCCCTGGTCGAACAGCGCGGTCAGTTCGGCCGAGGCCACCACCTGCCGGGACAGCGTCCACAGCCCGGTCGAGGGGGAGGCGGAGTCGACGTCACCGAGTCCGCCGATGAGGTCCAGCAGGGCGCCGGGGCGGTCCAGGCCCGCGCACAGCGGACCGAGGATCGCCGGTCCCACGGAGGCGGGCAGTGACGACTCGACATGGCGCTGGAAGGTGATCTCCACGTCGTCGAGGAGCGAGCGTGCGTGCGCCACCAGCTCCGCGTCGGACAGCCGCGCCAGGTCGGGCCGCGCGCGGCGGATGCGGCGCAGCCGCTCCTGGTCGGCGTCGGCTTCGGGGAAGTCGGTCTGTCCCAGCATCCGCTGGACCGTCGCCCCGGCCTTGGCCGTGAGTTCCGCGTCCTCGTCCTCCGGGTGCGCCACGTACACCGGGGTGTCGGAGCGCCGGCCGACGAACGCCGTGTCGATCTGGTCGGCGGTCTGCCCCATGCGGATCCCGAACAGCCGCATGTGGGAGAGGTTGAGGTAGAAGTAGCCGCCGAACATCCCGACGAACGGGGGACGGGGGCCGGCCACTTCCTCCTCGCGGTAGACGCCGAAGCCGACGAAACCGTTGCGCCAGCCGTGCAGGCCGCGCCCCCACACCAGGGACCAGCCCAGCGGGCTGCACGGCTCGGGGAGCGTCTCGCCCGCGTTGGCGCGGGTGTAGTGAGGCAGACGCTCGCTGCGCTGCCAGTCCGTGATCCAGCTGTTCATGCCGACCGTCTCCCGCTGTCCGTGCCGGTCCGTACGACTGTGCCGGTTTCTGCTCCTGCGCCTACCACTGCGCCGTACCGCCGTCCACGCTGATCAGCGTGCCCGTGATGCCGGCGCCGTTCTCGCTCGCGAGCAGCGAGGCGACCGCCGCGACCTGCTCCACGGTGGTGATCTGCTTGGTGGCGGCGTGCTCGGCGAAGCGGCCCAGCCACACCTCGTACGAGATGCCCTCGGCCTCGGCCGCGGCGGGGCCCGCGGCCCGCATCAGGTCGGTGTCGACGGCGCCCGGGCAGATGGCGTTGCAGGTGATGCCCTGGGTGCCGTACTCGAAGGCGGTCGCCTTGGTCAGGCCATGGATGGCGTGCTTGTTGGTGATGTAGTGGCTGATCGCCGGTTTGTTGGCCTGCTTGCCCTCGACGGAGGAGATGTTGATGATGCGGCCCCAGCCGCCCTCCAGCATCTTCGGCAACGCGCGGCGGGTGCCGTAGAAGTAGGCGTTGAGGTTCAGGTTGAGGGCGTCGTGCCAGGCCTCGTCGCTGAGCTGGTGGACGGGGGCGAAGCCCGAGGTGCCGCCGACGTTGTTGACCCAGATGTCGAGCCGGCCGAAGCGCTCCGCGGCGAAGTCCGCGAGGGCCTCGATGTCCTCCTGGCGGTTGGCGTCGCAGGGGTGGAAGATCACCCGGTCCCCGGCGTCGATCTCCTCCACGGCCTGCTTGCCCTTGAGCTCGGAACGGCCGCTGATGACGACCGTGGCGCCCTGGGCGAGGAAGGCCTCGGCGATCGCGCGGCCGATGCTGCGTGTGCTGCCCGTGATCACCGCGACACGTCCGTCGAGGCTGCCCGTAGCCACCATGTTGTTCTCCTGCGCGTCTTGTGGGTTGGTCACCTGGCGGCTCTTCCCAGGTGCTCGTGAACGGTGCGGTGGAAGTGCTGGAGTCCGGGTTCGTTGCGTCCGAAGACGAAGTCGGTCCCGTCCAGGGCTTTCAACCCCTGCTGGACTCCGTAGGTGGTCGCGTAGTCCTCGTCGCGGACCACCTCGTGGAACCACTCGCCGAACTGGTCGGCGGCGTGGCGCTCCTCGTCGGTGGCGGCCGGCTCACGCAGCAGGATGATCTGCTGCGTGACCGACTCGGTGGCCGTCCGGGGGAGTACCAGGGAGACGGCGATCTTGCTGCGCCAGCCCCCGGCTATCGCCAGTCCGGGGTAGAGCCAGTAGATGGCTCCCACGCACTCTCCGGGGTCCCGCTGCTCCGGGGGCAGCTCGACCGCCCGCGCGATAGGGCGCAGGGCAGGTGAAAGGCGCTGGTGAGGGCCCCAGGTGTCATGGGCCATCAGGTTGGAGAGGTTCGTCTCGAACACCGTCTTCGGGTGCAGCGAGGCGAAGTGGTACGTCTCCAGGTAGCCGTCGAGCGTGACCTTCCAGTTGGGACTGGTCAGCTCCTTGGTGGAGTAGTGGTGACACTCCGCGAGGCGCAGCCCCTCCAGCAGCGGCTGCAGATCACCCAGCCAGGCATCCAGGTCGGGCTCGGCCGCGGGGTCCAGCGAGACGAAGACGATGCCGGCGCGTTCCCCGGCCGGGAGCCGCACCAGGCTGCGCCCCGCGCGGGACACATCCCCGAAGGTCTTCTCGGCGTACACGCCCCGCAACTCCCCGGTCAGGTCGTACGACCAGGAGTGGTACGGGCAGGTGAGCCGCTTCGACACACCGCAGCCGGGCTCGATGATCTTGGCGCCGCGGTGCCGGCAGGCGTTGATCATCGCGTGGACGGCGCCCTGCCGGTCCCGGGTGATCAGGACCGGCACGCCGAGCACGTCCAGGGCCTTGTAGGTGTTCGGCCCGGGAAGCTCGGCGGACATGGCGAGCGGCAGGGGGACGGTGCGGTGCACGGCGTCCGTCTCCCGCTGCCAGCGGTCGGCGTCGAGATAGTGGGCGACGGGTTCGGTCCACTGGCCGTCCACCTCGTGCGTCGTGTTGGTGCGGTAGTGCTCCATCACGCGCTCGACGAGCTCGGCGGCCTCCCGCCGCATCGCCACGGACGCGGGGTCGGTCGACCGGTCCTGGCTGATCCACGAGGAGTATTCCGGTGCCGGCGGCGTCTGACGTCCGGCGTCGGCCCCCCGGGCCTCCGGTGTACTGGTCTGGACCACGATGTCCTCTCAATCCTCCCGGCCGCGAGCTGATGAAGGGGTTCTGATGCGGCGGCTGGGCTGTGACCGACACGACAACAGGGGTAAGTGTTGTCTGTCAATAGAAAGTGGGGAAGTGGCTGCTCGGTGACCCGCAGGTCACATCGTCTTCGCCCGGGGCAAATGGGTTCAGATGCGAGGCGATCTTTCTATGGACCGGATCCAGTTGCGGGAGTGTGATGGCCGCACACTCGACGGAGGAGTGGTGTGATGGCCGAGGACAAGGTCGACCAGGCGTCCGAGAGGGTGCGGGCGCGCATGACCGAGGGCAAGGTCGACCGGGTGTCGGGAAGGGCGCGGGCGCGCATGACCGAGCCGTTCGAGGCGGGCGTCGTCGTGCGCGACCTGGAGCTGATGGAGCGCTTCTACGGTGAGGTGCTCGGTTGCCGCCCGGTGCACCGCTCCCGCATCCCGGCGTCCGTCGGCGTCCCGGCCGGGCTGGGCGACGAGCTGCTCGTCGTCTGGCTTCAGGTGCCCTCCGGGGGGTGCGTCAAGCTGATACAACCCCGGTCCTCCCCGAGCCCCGCCCCGCCGGTCCTGCCGCTGACCGCGCGCCGGGGGCTGTCGTATCTCACCTTCCATCTGGACGACATGGACCCGGTCGTGGCGGCTCTGGCGGCAGGCGGAGCCCGGCCGCTCTCGGACCCGGTCGTCGTGTGGGCGCGCGGTCGCCGCATCAGTTTCTGGGCGGATCCGGAGGGTAACGCGCTGGAGTTGGCCGACGAGCGCGGAGGGGTTCGGGGGGCAGGTCGGTCCGAGGCATAGTAATTAGAGAACCTCTTCAGTAAGGTGCCCTTGCTGGTTACTGTAGACAGACACAACAAAGTCCGGCACGGCAAAGTCCGGCACAACAAAGTCCGGCACGGCAAAGTCCGGCACAACACAGTCCGATCGCATGACACACCTCGCTCGGGGCGAAGGGGCGGACGATGGCTCAAAGGGCATCGAAGAAGTCGGCCGATGTGGCCGCGAACCAGGCATCCGCGCAGGTCGTCAGGGATCTGCACGAGCGCATGGTGCGCATCCGCCTGTTCGAGACCGAGGCGGGAAAACTCATGGAAGCCGGCAAGCTGCCCGGCTTCCTGCACCTCTACGTCGGTCAGGAGGCCGTTGCCGCGGGTGTGATGGCGGCCCTCCGTGACGACGACCAGATCACCTCCACACACCGGGGACACGGACACGCCGTGGCGAAGGGCGTCAGCTTCAAGCACATGTACGCCGAGCTGTACGGCCGCGTGACCGGCGCCTGTCTCGGCCGCGGCGGCAGCATGCACATCAACGACGTCACCCTCGGCATGCTCGGCGCCAACGGCATCGTCGGCGCCGGCGTCCCGATCGCCGTCGGCGCCGCCTTCGCCGCCCGGTACCGGGGCGAGGACAACATCGCCGTCACCTTCTTCGGCGACGGAGCCACCAACATCGGCAGCTTCCACGAGGGCGCCAACATGGCCGCGATACTGCGGCTGCCGGTCCTCTTCGTCTGCGAGAACAACGGCTACGCCGAGTTCACCCCGCAGTCGAAGCACATGCTGATCACCGACGTCGCCGACCGGGCCGCCGCCTACGGCATGCCCAGCGTGATCGTCGACGGCATGGACGCGCTCGCCGTCCACCGAGCCACCGTCGAGGCCGTGGCACGCGCCCGGGCCGGCGAGGGCCCCATGTTCATCGAGGCCAAGACCTACCGCTACTACGACCACCAGGGCGTCAAGGGACTGCGTCACCCCTACCGCTCGCAGCAGGAGGTCGAGGAGTGGAAGGCCCGCGACGCGATCGACCTGCTGGAGGCCCGTGCCCTCGCCGACGGCACCGCCACCCGCGCCGAGCTGGACGACACCTGGCAGCGCACCCGCGACGAGATCGCCGAGGCCATCGCGTACGCCGAGGCCAGCCCGCTGCCCGACACCGCCGACCTGCTCCTCAACGTCTACTCGGGGTGACCGCCATGACCACCGTCTCCGAAGCGCCCGCTCTCGCCCCGGGCGGCACGGCCCGCAAGCTCACCTACGTCAAGGCCTTCAACGAGGGGCTGGCGCAGGCCATGCGCGAGGACGAGAACGTCTTCGTCGCCGGCGAGGACGTGGCCGGCTACGGCGGTGTCTTCCGTATGTTCGACAACCTGCTCGACGAGTTCGGCCCCCGACGCATGATCGACACCCCGATCTCCGAGGCCGCGCTCGTCGGCCTGGGTGTGGGAGCCGCAGCCCGGGGACTGCGCCCCGTCGTCGACCTGATGTTCATGGACTTCATCGGCGTCTGCCTGGACCAGATCGTCAACCAGGCCGCCAAGATGAAGTACATGTTCGGCGGCTCCGTCTCCGTGCCGCTCACCATCACCACCGCCTCCGGCGCGGGCCTCGGCGCGGCAGCCCAGCACAGCCAGAGCCTGGAGGCCTGGCTCGCACACGTCCCCGGCCTCAAGGTCGTGATGCCGTGCGACGCCTACACCGCCAAGGGCCTGACCGTCTCCGCGATCCGCGACGACAACCCGGTCGTCGTGATGCTCAACAAGGTCCTGCTGGGCAGCAGGAGCGAGGTGCCCGAGCAGATCTACGGGATCCCGCTCGGCCAGGCCCACACCGTGCGGCAGGGCTCCGACGTCACCGTCATCGCCCTGGGCCGCATGGTGGGCGAAGCTCTCGCGGCGGCCGGGGAACTGGCCGTCGACGGCATCGACGTCGAGGTCATCGATCCCCGCACCGTGCAGCCCCTGGACACCGAGACGATGATCGCCTCCGCGCGCCGCACCAACCGGGTCCTCGTCGTGCATGAGGCCGTCACCTTCGGCGGGCTCGGCGCGGAGATCGCCGCCCAGATCCAGGACGCGGCCTTCGACCACCTCGACGCGCCGGTCCTGCGCGTGGGCGCTCCCTTCTCCCCGGTTCCTTTCTCCCCGGTGCTGGAGCAGGCCTATGTGCCCGACCAGGCCCGCATCGTGCGCGGCTGCCGTCGTCTCCTCGAAAGGTCGTGACCGAAGTGGCGGTCGAGGTTCTGCTGCCGAAGATCGGCCTGACCATGCAGGAAGGGACGATCGACGAGTGGCTCGTGCGGCCCGGCGCCGCCGTCTCGGAGGGGGACCCACTGGTGCGGCTGGCCACCGACAAGGTCGACGTGGACGTCGAGGCGGAGGCCGGGGGACTGTTCCACCCCGTGGTTCCGGCCGGGAGGACCGTCCCGGCCGGGGCGCTCATCGGCTGGCTGCTGGCCGAAGGAGAGCAGCCGCCGGCCCCGGGGCGTGCGCCCGTACTCGCCGACTCCGGGGCACCCGGCCCGGATGGGGTACCGACTGCGGAGGGCGTTCCCCCCGTGGTGCCGTCGCACGACGGCACCGGTGGTCTCCATGACCCCGGTGGTCTCAACAGTGCGGTCGGGCTCGGCGGCGTGGGGGACAACGGCTCGGCGAGCCGGCTCCTGGCCTCGCCGAACGCCCGGCGGGTGGCGGCCGAAGCGGGCGTCGACCTCAGCGCCGTACGCGGCACCGGGCCCGGCGGCCGGATCGTCTCCGAGGACGTGGAGGAGTACCTGCTCGCCCCGGCGCCGCCGCAACCGCCCACCACCCTGCCGGCAGACACGGTGACCCCCGTCTCTCCCCTGGTCCGCCGCGTGGCGAAGGAGCGGGGCATCGACCTCGCGGACGTACGCGGCACCGGACCCGGTGGCCGGATCCGGCGGGCCGATCTCGACGCCGCCGCCTCGGAGCCAGTCACCCCGGCAACGGCATCGGCACCGTCCCCGACGACGGCCCGCCCGGCCGCCGCCTCGCCACAGCCCGGAGACGTCATCCCCCTCACCGGGATGCGCGGCACCATCGCCCGCCGGATGCACGCCAGCCTCCAGGAGATGGCACAGCTGACGCACGGCTACGAGGTGCGGATGGACGGCGTCGTGGCGCTGCGGGCCCAGTTGAAGCGTGAGTGGGCCGACAGCGACCTGCCGGTGCCCAGCCTCAACGACTTCCTGCTGAAGGCCTCCGCACTGGCCCTCCGAAAACACCCCCTGCTCAACGCCGCGGTGAGCGAGGACGGCGTTCACCTCTACGAGGCCATCCACCTCGGGTTCGCCGTCGCGGTGCCAGGCGGCCTGCTCGTCCCGGTGATCGAGGACGCCGCGAAGCTGCCGCTGCCCGAAATGGCCCGCCAGACACGGGAGTTGGCGGACAAGGCCCGATCGGGCCGAATCTCCCCGGCGCTGCTGGAAGGGGCCACATTCACCGTCACCTCGCTGGGCGGGTACGGCGTCGACTTCTTCACCCCCGTGATCAACCCCGGCAACGTCGCCATCCTCGGAGTGGGCAGACTCCGGGACGGCGTCGAGTGGGCGGATGAGCAACCGAGGCGCACCCAGGTGCTCACCCTGAGCCTCACCTTCGACCACCGTGCCGTGGACGGGGCGCCCGCGGCCGAGTATCTGCGCACGGTCGCGGAGCTGTTGCGCACACCGCTACGGCTTCTCGTCTGATGTCACCGGCCCCGCGCCCGTCGACCGATCCCACTGCATCCGGTCGGCGGGCGCGGCCCATCACCCGGGCCTGCCCGCTCGGATCGTGCCGCTCGGTCCCGCTACTCGGCCGCCGGATCGGCGATCCGCTCGGCGAGCCGGCCCACCTCGCTCAGGAACGAACGGTGCCCGAGGGAGCGGTACACGTCGTCCCCTCGGACCTGCGAGACCGCCGCCGCTTCGAGCAGCGCCAGCACACCCAGGCCGATCACCGCAGCCTCGGCGTCCGAGACCGGCTCGCGACCCTTGCGGACCAGCCCGGCCAACTCCTCCAGCAACTGCGTACGGATCTCGTGACGCAGCGCCTCCGCCTCCTGGCTCATGCCGGCCGAGGACACGAAGAACACGGTGGAGGCGGACCGGTGTTCGCCCAGCCAGACCACCAGCGCCGTCACGGCCGGACCGATGTCCGAGCCGGGCTCGTGCGCCTCGGTCAGCGTCTCCACCTGCGCACGCAGTGCGGCGGCGAACACCCGCATCCCCTCCACCAGGACCTGGTCCTTGGAGGAGAAGTGGTAGTACACGGCGGCCGACGTCATCTCCGCCCGGGCCGCGATGTCGGCCACCGTCACCTCGTCCGGAGACTGGGTGGCGAAGAGTTCCGTGGCTGCCTCGATCACCGTCTGCCTGCGCGAAGGGCGGTGAGCGGCACGCGTCCCGGATGTAGTCATGGTGTCAAGTATGCCGTGATCTTCACGCTCCAGAACCACTGGGGTACCACGATTTACGGACCCGGCCAGGGACAGTAACTGGATAACATGGTCAGTGCGCCGGGGCGACAGGCACCGGTCACGGCAACCGCCAGGGAGCATGATGGCCACCACGAACGGCAAGCAGCCCGCCCACCGCCCGTCGCGACGACAGCACATCATCAGCGCCGCTGTCCGGGTGTTCGGCCGCAACGGCTTCGCGGAGACCAGCGTGCAGGACATCGCGGACGAGGCCCAGGTGGTGCCCACGGCCGTCTATTACCACTTCGCGGGCAAGGAGGAACTGCTCGAACTGGCGATGCGGCGGGTCTTCGACCAGCTGAACACGGTCGTGGAGACGGCTCGGCCGGACACCGAGCCGGGTGACGCCGAGGGGTTGCTGCGTGTCATCGACGCCGTATGGGAGTGGGTGGAGAAGAACCCGGACGAGGCCCGGCTCTACCAGGTCCAGATCGCCTCCGCCAACGGCAACATCAAGCTGCTGCGCGACGAGTTCGAGCAGCGGCACATCCAGCGGGCGTACGACTATCTGCCCGAGAGCCCCACGCGCAGCCCTCGGGCGGCCAAGGCACGGCACGCCTCGCAGGCGCTCGCGGTCCGCACCCTGATCAGTACGACCATCCTCGTGACCGCGCTGCGGACGGAGGGTGGGCCGCTGTCCCAGCTGCCGTCCCGGTCCGTACAGGAGGCGGTCAGGGCGCTGGCACTGCGCATCGTCGCCGCCGATCAGAAGGCCGATCAGAAGGCCGATCAGAAGGTCGATCAGAAGGTCGAACGGAAGACCGAGTCCGAGGCCACACCGGCCTGAGCCGAGCGCGCCGCCCGGGACGCCGACGCGACCGGGGAGACGGTCCGCGCCCACCAGGCCAGAGCGTCCGCCCACCACGACAGAGCCCGGGTTGTCCGCCTGTCGGCGACGCGAGGTGCTGGGCCGCTCAGACCGTCAGCACCGCGCACGCGCTGATCCCCGGCGCCCCGTACACATGGGTGAAGCCCACCCGGGGTGCGCCAGGCACCTGCACTCCCGGAGCGCGGCCCTGCAACTGCCGTACGACCTCGTGGAACTGGCGTAGCCCCGAAGCGCCGACCGGCTCGCCGCCCGCCAGGCACCCGCCGTCGGTGTTGACCGGGATCCGGCCGGCGGGGTCGGTGTCGCCCGAGGCCAGCAGTTCCTCCTGCTCGCCGTGGCCGCACAGCCCGGTCTCCGCCAGATGGATCAGCTCCGAGCCGCTGTCGGTGTCCTGCAACTGAGCCACCCGCACATCGGCGGGCCGCAGATCCGCCCCACGGAAGACCGCCTCCGCCGCGTCGACGCTCGGACTGCGGTGCGGTCCCGGCGGCAGCCAGGGCGAGAAGACCTCGAACGAGCCGAACCGTCTGGTCCGGAAGGCCAACGACGCCAGCCTGACCGGCCGTTCGCACAGGTCGAACGCGCGGTCGCCGCGCGCCAGCACCAGCGCGGCCGCGCCCTGACCCGGCGAGCAGAACATGTACTGGGTGAGCGGCGGGCTCACTTCGGCGGAGTGCAGGATCTCCTCCTCCGTCAGCTCCTTGCGCCGCCAGGCCAGGGGATGGCGGGAGCCGTTGCGGAAGGCGCGCGCGGCCACCCTCGCCAGCGCCCGCTCCGGAATTCCGTGCTCGTACAGATAGCGCTGCGTCTTCAGGGCGAAGAACTGGGTCGTCAGCATCATCCCGGTCTCCGCGTACCAGTCACCGAGACCGTAACGGGCCGCGGAGACGTGGAACGCGCCCCGCTCGTGCTTGTCGAAGCCCACGGCCAGGCCCAGCGACGCCTCGCCCGCCCGCAGCGCGTTGGCCACCGCGAGCACCGTGGACGCGCCGGTCGCGCAGCCGTTCTGCACATTGACGAACGGCACACCGGTCAGCCCCAACCGGCCCACCAGCGTGTCGGGCTTGCCGGACACATCGGAGCCGCCGGCCGCGTAACCGATGTCCTGCCAGGCGACACCGGCGTCGGCCAGCGCCGCCCGTACCGCCCGTGCCGCCATGTCCATCCCGGTCACGTTCTCGTCGCGGCCGAAGGGGTGCATCCCGCATCCGACCACGTAGATCTCGTCGGCCCCGCTCATCGCTGCCCTTCCGGATCGGGGTGGAAAGCAAAGGTCAGCACATCGGTCCCGTCCTCGTCCCGGTACGCGGGCACTGTCGTCAGCCGGACCGGAAGCCCGATCCGTACCTCCGGGCGGGGCACCTCCAGCCGCGCCTCGACCAGCACCTCACCGAGGTCCACGTAGCCCACCTGGTACGGCCGATGTCCGTCGGCCGGCGGCCGGTACGGCGGCTTGGGCGGAAACGCCTGCGCCGTCCACGACCACACCCGCCCCCGCACCGGCAGCGGGTGCGCGGTCATGGTCCCGTCCGAGCACTTGGGGCAGGAGTCCTGCCGGGGAAAGACGACGGTGCCGCACCCTGTGCAGCGGGCGCCCACGAGGCGCGGTGGATCCGCGCTGTCGAACAGGTCGTCGTCGACGAGTCTGGTGGTCATGCTGTCCTGTCGTCCTGTCGTCCTGTCGTCCTGTCGTCCTGTCGTCCTGTCGTCCTGTCGTCCTGTCATCCTGTCCGCATGTCCGCATGTCGTTTCTTCCGGCTATGGGCTACCAGCCCAGCAACCCGGCGAGCCGCTCCCGGTGGTGCGCCGCACCGCCCAGCAGCACGGCGTCGGACTGCGCGCGCCGGAAGTACAGGTGCGCGTCGTGTTCCCAGGTGAAGCCCATGCCGCCGTGCAACTGGACGCACTCCGCCGCGACGGATGTGAACGCCTCGCCGCACCAGGACTGAGCCACCGCAGCGGCCTCCGCGAGCGCCTGTGGGCGCGCGGCCGCACCGACCGCGCGCACCACGGCGGAGCGTGCGGACTCGACCTGGAGCAGCATGTCTGCGCAGGCGTGCTTGACCGCCTGGAAACTGCCGATGGCCCTGCCGAACTGCGTACGGTCCCGCACATGCGCCACCGTTATGTCCAGGGCCGCCTGCGCACCGCCGAGCTGCTCGGCGGCCAGCGCCACCAGGGCCGTGTCCAGGGCGCGGGTGACGACCCGCGCGCCCTCGCCGCCGGTGGTCAGCGCATGAGCCCGGGCACCGGAGAACGTGACCACCGCCTGGCCCCGGCTCAGGTCCAGGGTGGGCACCCGGCGGACGCTCACGCCCGGCTCACGCGGGTCGGCGAGGAAGAGGTCCACGCCGTCGGGACCGGCGGCCGCCACCACCAGCGTCGCGGCGTCGGCCCCGTCCAGCACGAAGGGAGCGGTGCCGTCCAGGACGGTGACGCCGCCTCGCCGGGTGACCCCCACCGGCACGGCGTCCGCTCGCCACACACCGTCGGGCGCGGCCACCGCCAGCGCGTGCACCCGCCCTTCGGCCAGTGCGGCCAGTGCGGCCGGCGCGCTCACCCGACCCTCGGTCGGCTCCGCCGCCGACTCCATGACGGTGCCGCAGCCGGCCAGCACCTGCCCGGCCAGCACGGTGGAGGACAACAACGGCACCGGCGCCAGCGTCCTGCCCAGCTCCTCGCAGACCACGGCGATCTCGGCAAGGCCGCCGAGGCCCCCGGCGGTTTCCGGCAGACCGAGGGCCGCGAGGCCCACCTGCCGGCCGAGGGCGTCCCACAGGTCGGCGTCGATACCTGGGGCGTACGCGTCGAGCGCGCGTACGGCCGCGATGCCGCCCGCGTCCACGCACACCGACCGTACGGTCTCGCGCAGATCGTCCAACTCGGCAGCGGAGGCAGCGGAGGCAGGCCAGGCCGCGGAGACAGCGGAGACAGCGGAGGCAGCGGGCGCCGCGGCCGACGCATCGGAGTGGCCGGTCACCGTCGGCATGGCGCTGTCCCGTTCTCATCGCTCCCACGCTCGCGCAGCGCACTGTGTGCAGCCGCCATGCGGGCGACCGGCACGCGGTGCGCGGAGCAGGAGACGTAGTCCAGTCCCAGGTCGTCGCAGAACGCGATCGACTCGGGGTCCCCGCCGTGCTCACCGCACACGCCGAGTTTGATGTCGGGCCGGACGGTCCTGGCCTTCTCCACGGCCAGGGCGATCAGCGCGCCGACGCCGTGCGGGTCGAGCCGGGCGAAGGGGTTGGCGGTGAGGAACCCGCGCTCCTGGTACGCGGTGAGCACCTGGCGTTCCACGTCGTCCCGGGAGAACCCGTAGGTGAGCTGTGTGAGGTCGTTGGTGCCGAAGGAGAAGAACTCGGCGTGCTCGGCGAGTTCGCCGGCCAGCAGAGCGGCCCGCGGAGTCTCGATCATCGTGCCCAGCCGGTACGGCACCTGCACACCGGTACGCGCCGTGACCGTGGCGGCCGCGTCGCGCACGAAACCGGCCGCGGCTCGAAGCTCCTCCGGAAGGCTGACCAGCGGGATCATCACCTCCAACTGGGGCGTGACCCCCGTGGCGGCGACATCGGCCCAGGCGGAGAAGAGCGCCTCGGCCTGCGCCGGGTACAGCCGTTCGTGCAGCAGCGCCAGACGCACGCCGCGCAGCCCGAGCATCGGGTTGGCCTCTCGCAGCGACCCGGCCCGCTGCTCCGCCGCCGTGTCACCGGCGGCCTCCGCCTCTCCCGGAGCGGGCAGGAACTCGTGCAGCGGCGCATCCAGCAGGCGCACGGTGACGGGGCGGTCGCCGACCGCGGCCAGCAGTGCTTTGAAGTCCTCGTGCTGGGCGTGCTCCAGGGCGAGCAGCGCCTCGTCGCGGGCCTCCGGATCGGCGGCCAGGATGACGCTGCGGATCAGCGGCAGCCGCTCGCCGAGGAACTGGTGCTCCGTACGGCACAGGCCCACTCCCTCCGCGCCGAGGGCGACGGCCGTGTGCACCTCCGCCGCGGTGTCGGCGTTGACCCGCACCCCGAGCCGCCGCGCGTCGTCCGCCCACTCCAGCAGGGTGGACAGTTCCGGCGGCGGTCCGGCGACACTGATGCTCAGCGTTCCGGCGTAGACGGCGCCGGTACGGCCGTCGAGTGACACGGGGTCGCCCTCGTGCAGCGTCCGGTCCCCGATCCGTACGGCGCCGGCCGCCCGGTCGACCCTCAGTCCGTCCGCGCCGCACACCGCGGGCTTGCCGGCTCCGCGCGCCACCACCGCCGCGTGCGAGGAGATTCCCCCGTTGGCGGTGAGCACCGCGGCGGCGGCCAGCATCCCGGGGACGTCGGCCGGGGTGGTCTCGTGCATCACCAGGACGGCGTGCGTGCCCTCCGCGGCCAGCTCCAGGGCGCGTTCGCCGGACAACACGATGACGCCGGTCGCCGCGCCGGGGGACGCGGGCAGCCCGTGTACCAGGAGCTCCTCGTCGCCGGTCAGCCTCAGCTGCGGGTGCAGCAGCTCCTGCACCTGCGCCGGCGTGATCCGCCTTACGGCTTCTTCCTGGTCGATCGCCCCGTCCCGGGCCAGGTCCGCCGCCAGGCACACCGAGGCGCGCAGCGGCGGACGGCTCTGCACCGAGGCGGCGAGCAGGGAGACCTCACCGTCGCGGACCTCGAAGTCGACGGAGACCGGTGCGTGCAGATGGCGCTCGAGCGTGAGCAGCGCATGCTCGAGGAGCGTGGCGCCCGCGGCCGGCTGTTGAAGCGGTTCGCCGGTGTGCGGGGCCGGCGCGCTGCGGCGTACGCCTCGGACGTACGAGCCCTGAGCGGCGAATCGGCCGGTCGCGGGGTGGCGGCTGACTGCCGTCCCGTAGCCTGAGCGGTCCGAGGGGCCGACGCGCAGCGCCTGTACGTGCAGGGCGATGCCCAGGTCGGCGGGGAGCTTCTGGGCCTTGCGTGACCTTCGGGCGCGCGGTGAGTCCCAGCGCGCGAGGACCGCCCGGGCGGCCAGGGCGAGCTGTTCGGCCGGGTCGTGGGGGAAGGGACGCTCGGCGTGCCGTGCGACCAGGGACAGCAGGGCCTCGACCCGGGCGCGGGGCTCCGGGGCGTCGAGAAGGGCGTCGTCCAGCACCCCCGCCGGTACGTCGAGGGCGTACTCCGCGATCATCCGGACCGTGGCCGCCCACACCTCGTACAGTGCCTCCGCGCTGCCGATGACGCCGCACAGGTCCCCGGCGTTGTCGGGAGTGACACCGAGACAGGCGAGGTCCGGCGGCAGTCCGGCGACCTCGCTCGGCGCGCTCGCCGACAGGCGCAGCAGCAGGGGCCGGCCCGGGTCGCCGATCCGGCGTCCCGACAGTTGCTCGACGAGCCGGACGGCCGCCCGGGCGGTGCTGGTTTCGCCCAGCGACCGCGCCGAGCCCGCGGGTACCGTCAGGCCCGGGACGACCGGCAGCCCGAGGGCCACCAGCCGGTCCATCGCGGTTCCGTGCGCACCCAGCTCCTCGGCGTCCAGCCCGCGGATCCGTCCCTGGCCGTACGGCACGAGGGCGAGGCCGGGGGACTGGGGCTGAGGATGGGGCCGGGACTGCGGCTGGAGCTGGGACTCGTGCTGGGGCTGCGCGACGGGTCCCGCCGGTCGGTCGGTGACGCTCAACCTCGGCTCCTTCGGACCAGCTCCTCTTCGAGAGCCTCGTCCTGGGCCCGGCTGATGCCCAGGACCAGCAGCAGTTCCTGATGCAGCCGCATCCACACCGTGTGGTACGAGTCGCACAGGGGGGAGGCCAGCCACTGCATGCCGCCGTCGTCGAACCGCTCGAGCGCGTCCTCAAGACCGGTGAGATACCGCCCGCTGCCCGCGAGCAGCCGCTCCAGCCTGCGCAGCACCGGCTGGATGGCCTCGTGCACGTCCTCCAGCATCTCGCGCACGTCGGCGTCGTAGACGCTGTCGTTGTGGTCGTTGACGCTGCCGTCCGGTCGGCACTGCCAGGCCGTGCAGACCTCGCGCACCTTCCGGTTGACCGGCAGGAACGCCTCGTAGACGGTGTTGATCTGGTCCTGAAGCTCCGAGCCCGCCGGTATCCGCAGCATCTTCGCCGCGGCGTTCTTCGCGTACTCGGTGGGCAGCACCAGCGGGCCCTTCACCATGGCGAGCCCGGCGTCGACCAGCGGGTGGTACTCGGATTCCGGCGCACCGCGCCACATGCCGCGCAGGACGAGGTCGATGACGGCGTCGGTGAGCGACTTGTCGAGAGCGTCTGTCCGCTCCGCGGCAGCAGAATGCATCTCCACACCTTTCTCTGTGGGGCGCGGGCTGATGCCGCGCGGCGACGGTTGCCGGGTCGCAGGGGCTGCGATGAGTGGTGCGTCGCAGGAACTGCGCTCTGTGGTGGGTCGCACGGACTGCGATCGGTCGTGCTCGCAGGCGACTGCGAGCTGCGTTGCCCGGAGGTTACGCCCGAGCAACCCTGTTAGTGAAGAGGTACTCAAGAAACACTTCGCGTCTCCTCCCGCACCGGCCGGGCGGAGGGCGCCCTGCTGCGCGACCGGGCGGCGAGGAACGAGTCCATCGCTGCCTGGGCCTCCGCGCCGCCTGCGAGGGCGGCGATCGAGCGCGCCTCCGCGGCGAGGTGTTCCTCCAGCCGCGCTCCGCTGCCGGCCCGCAGCAAACCCTTCGCGGCCCGTAGGGCCGGGGTGGATCCGGCGGCCAGCCCGGCGGCCGTGCGGTAGGCGGTGTCGTCCAGTTCCGCGTCCTCCACGACCCACGACACCAGACCCCACCGCTCGGCGTCGTCGCCGGTCAGGACCCGGTTCGTGAGGATCAGGTCCGCCGCCCGCCGGGGGCCCAGCAGGCGCTGCAGTACCCATGAGGCGCCGCAGTCCGGCGTGAGGCCGATCGCCGTGTAGGCCAGCCGGAACCGCGCCGACCGAGCCGCCACCACGAGGTCGCCCGTCAGGGCCAGCCCGATGCCGCCGCCCGCCGCCGCGCCGCGCACGGCGGTCACCACCGGCACGGGCACCTCGTGCAGGACCCGCACGGCCTCGTGTGCGGCGGTGGCGACCGCGTGCACATAGGAGGAGGTGTCCGCGCCCCGGCCGGCGAAGGCGCGCAGGTCGCCGCCCACGCAGAAGTTCCCGCCCGCGGCTCGCAGCAGGACGGCGCCGCCCGGATCCGCGGCGACCTGGGCGGCCGCGTCGCGCAGGGCCTCGGCTGTCGGGAGATCCAGGGCGTTCGCGCGCGTGGGGTCGTCCAGCAGCAGCTCGACGATTCCGTCGGGGTGGCGGATGATCCGGACCGGCTGACCGCTCATCGGAGATCTCCCATCGTGGCGAACGGCCGTCACTCGTCGTCGGGAACGGCCCGTCGAAAACAGAGCTCACATACTGGACCCGCCATACAGTTTCGGCAATCGCATATGCGCGGAGCGCTGCTGGATGCTCCGCTTTCCTGGTCTGCGCCTCTGGAGAGAAACTTAATTCGTTGTACAGTTTCGTCGATGCGGCGGGCACCGGCGCCCGCTCGCCCGTCGGCGGGAGGAACCGTGCCGATCCAGTTCGATGTCGATCCGCCAGTCGCCCGGCTCGCCGAGGCCACTGCCGCGTTCGTCCGCGAGGTGGTGATCCCGGCGGAGCGTGCGTGCGGCGGGTCCGTCCACGACGCCCCGCAGGCGCTGCGGGAAACCCTGCAGAAGGCAGCGCGTGCGGCGGGCGTGTTCGCACCGCAGGTCCCCGGGCGATGGGGAGGGCACGGGCTCGACCTGCGCGGGCAGGCGGTGGTCTTCGAAGCCGCCGGCTACTCCGTGCTCGGCCCGCTCGCACTGAACTGCGCCGCCCCGGACGAGGGCAACATGCACCTGCTGGAGAAGGTGGCCACCGAGGAACAGCAGGAGCGTTATCTGCGCCCGCTGGCCGCCGGCGAGTACCGCTCGTGCTTCGCGATGACCGAACCGGCGCCGGGCGCAGGCGCCGACCCCCGCGCGCTGATGACCACGGCGGTACGGGTCGACGGCGGCTGGCGCATCGACGGGCGCAAGTGGTTCATCACCGGTGCCGACGGCGCCGACTTCACCATCGTGATGGCCCGCACCGACGGCGGGCCCGGTGGTCCGGGCGGCGCCACCATGTTCCTCGTCGACGCCGGAAACCCGGGCATGCGCATCGTCAGGAACATCGACACGCTCGACGAGAGCCTTTTCGCCGGACACAGCGAGGTCGTGTTCGACGGCTGCGTGGTGGGCGAGGCCCAGGTGCTCGGTCAGGTGCACCGGGGCTTCGAGAACGCCCAGGTCCGCCTCGGTCCCGCCCGGCTGACCCACTGCATGCGCTGGCTCGGGTCCGCGCGGCGCGCCCAGGACGTCGCCCTGGAGCGGGCCGGGACCCGGGAGGCCTTCGGCTCGCTGCTGGGGGATCTCGGCATGGTGCAGCAGATGCTGGCCGACTCCGAGATCGACATCGAGGCGAGCCGTGCGTTGATCTGGCGCACCGCCTGGGAGTTGGACAACGGTTCCGCGAGCGCGTCGCAGTTCTCCTCGGTCTCCAAGGTCTTCGTGGCGGAGGCGGTGGGCCGGGTCGTCGACCGGGCGGTGCAGATCTGCGGCGCCCTGGGTATCTCGGCCGAGGACGCCCCACTGGCGCGCCTCATCAGAGAGGTACGGCCGTTCCGGATCTACGACGGCCCGTCCGAGACCCATCGGTTCGCCATCGCCCGCCGGGCGGTGAAGCCGTACCGCCGGCCTCGCGCGGACGGAGTCGCCGGTTCCTGACGGAGTCGCCGGTTCCTGACAGATCGGCTGGTTCTGACGGAGCGTCGGTCGTCCGCACCGCCCTGGTTTCTTTTCATTGACTACAGTCAATCGATGAGGGAAGCTGCTGAAAGCCGTGCGTCGCTGAGACTCCCACCCGATGGCGAGAACGCCGTCGCCGTACTGATGGAAGCCGCCCGGGTCTGCTCATTCCAGGAGATCACCGAGGCGTTCTTCGAAGCCGGCGGCGAGTACCGCCGCACCGTCTGAACACGGCCTGCACACAGGCCTGTCCACTCTTCGCCCCACCTTTCGCCCCGCTTTCCGTCCCACGCAAAGGGCCACCCGCATGGAAACTGTCTCGCGTCTCGGTGTCGTCGGCTGCGGTCTCATGGGCTCCGGCATCGCCGAAGTCGCCGCCCTCGGCGGAAGCGGCATCGACGTACTGGTCGCCGAGTCGTCCGCCGGCGCAGCCGAGGCCGGTCGCCGACGCGTCGAGGCCTCCCTCGACCGCGGACTGCGCCGCGGCAAGATCACCGAGGAGGCACGGGACGGCGCACGCGCCCGGCTGAGCTACACCGACGACCTCAGGGACCTGGCCGACCGCCAGTTCGTGATCGAGGCCGTCGCCGAGAACCGTGACCTGAAGACCGGCGTCCTGAAAACCCTCGACCAGGTCGTCACCGACACCGAGGCGATTCTGGCCACCAACACCTCGTCGATCCCCATCGTCGATCTGGCGGTGGCGACCCGCAGGCCCACCCATGTCCTGGGCATCCACTTCTTCAACCCCGTACCCGTACAGGCCCTGGTCGAGATCATCCCGGCACTCACCACGACTCCCGACACTCTCGTACGGGCCAGGGCCTTCGCCTCCGAGGCCCTGGGCAAGGAGGTCGTGGAGGCGACCGACCGCTCCGGCTTCGTGGTCAACGCACTCCTCGTTCCCTACCTGCTGGCGGCGGTACGCATGGTGGAGGCCGGATCCGCGACTGCCGAGGACATCGACCGTGGTATGGAACTGGGCTGCACCCATCCCATGGGCCCGCTGCGCCTGCTCGACCTCATCGGCCTCGACACCGCACAGGCGGTCGCGGAGTCGATGTACGAAGAGTTCAAGGAACCTCTGTACGCGCCCCCCGCGCTGCTGCGCCGTATGGTCGCCGCCGGCCGCCTGGGTCGCAAGAGCGGCCACGGGTTCTACGACCACACGGCCTGACGGGCTTCGCCGGGCGCCCGTACGGGACTTGGGCCACGTGCGACCGCCCGCCGGCGGGTCCGGGCCGGGCCGCGCCAGGCCCGAACGGGGAGCAGACGTGCTGCGCCGCTTCTGGGCATCACTCCCCAGCTGAGGACCGCCGCCTCCCCAGGCGTCGATGCACCCACATCGCACGCGGCTGCGGGCAGCCCAGCGGCTGTTCGTGTTCGCGAGTGGGGAGTTGGTCGCCCGGTGTGCCTGCGGGCGCGGGTGGTGGGTACACGGTGAGTGTACGGACGGCTGTGGATGGCAGGGCAGGGAGCGAAGCGGATGACGGTCAAGGCGATGGGTTGGGCGCATTCGTTTCCCGTGTCCGGTGGTGTGCGCGCCGGGCGACAGTGGACGCGAAAGCAGTTGGAATTCCTGCCGTGGACCGCTGCTGAGCCGGAGACGGTGGATTCTGTCGTCCTGACCGTGTCCGAGCTGGTCACCAATGCTCATGTCCACGCGCACAGCGACGCGCATGTGGTCCTTACCTGGGACGGCGACTGCCTCCATGTGAGCGTCCACGACGAGGACCCGACACTGCCGCGGCAGCGTGACCCGCAACCGGGTGAGGTGTCCGGTCGCGGAGTGGGGATTGTGCGGATGCTCGCTGACGAGTGGCAGATGCAGTGTCAGCGGCACGGCAAGACGGTGACGGCGTGCTTCCGCCCGGCCGGCGCCGCCCGTCCCGACGGCAGCTGAGCCGACTGCAGGCCGCCCCGAGCCTTCACGTTCTTCGCCGGATCGGTTCGCCTGCGGGACTGGGCAACGGACTACGCCGTCTCGCCCAGCCCCAGGCCGGTCGGCACCTTCGGACCGCTCTGAAGGAGCTCGGCAGGGGCTGACGCCGGGTCAGGTCGAAATGAGGAACTCCAGCTCGGGGCGGTCCCACACCACGGCGGGTGGGTTCGCGGACACTGTTCCCGTGTGCACCGCGTCCACGCTGCGGTAGAAGCCCTCGGCGGGAGGATGCGACACCACCCGGACGCGGTCGAGGCCCGCGGCGCGGGCCTCCGACTTCATGTGCGCGACGAGCAGCCGTCCGATACCACGTCCCTGCGCTCGGTCGGTGACGAACAGCAGGTCAAGCTCCGGCGGGGCCAGGACGAGCGAGTAGAACCCGAGAACACGGCCGTCGTCCTCGTCGGCGGCGACGGCCACGAAAACGCGGTGGGTCTCGATGTAGTCGGGACCGACCCGGTAGTCCGCGACCATGGCCGCGTACTGCCCTTCGTAGGCGCGTGAGCCACGCACGAGCCGCGTGAGTCGTTTGGCGTCCCGCGCGACGGCCCTCCGTATCGTGGTCGCCCCACTCCTGGGGGTAACGCCTGCATTCATACGGAGAGTATTACGTACGAGGGAGCGCCTTCGTGCTTCTTACAGCCCGGGGGCATCGAATCCGTTGAGAACCCACAGCGCGCCGGAGTACCACAGCAGTCCGATGGCGCAGAAGAGGACGCTGCCGGCGACCGCGAGCATCCAGCCCGGCAGGCGGCGGCCGCGTACCAGAAGCACCTTGGCGACGAACGCGCCGTACAGTGCGCAGCCGGCCACCGAGTGCAGGAGAACTCGTGTGCTGGTCGTCTCCACGCCGTAGGTGCTGACGCAGTGGAACGCGATGGGCAGCGACAGCAGGAAGGCGACCCACCCCACTACCCGGTGTCCGGTGCGGACCCTGCGGGGCGCGGCCGCGAGGCCGGGAAGACGGTGGTACATCCACAGAGCCAGCAGGAGCTGGACGAGCGCAAGGCCGAACAGGGCGCTTCCCAGACGAGCCTTGAGGTCGACCGCGTCGGTGCCGTGCGCGCCGAACAGTCCCATCGCGTACTGGGGGCTGTGGTGACGCCCGGTCACCCAGATCGCCACGGCCACGGCCACGGCGGCGCCCAGTACCAGCGAGGCGGCGCCCCCGGCAGACCGCCGCCTCGGACTGCGGTGGTCTGCGGTCATCTTCGTGTCCTGTCAGGCTGCGGAGTCGGTGGTGGTCAGCTCTGATCAACCTTCTTGCCGCTGTCGTCGAGCACGTACCAGGCGGCGCCGAACTGGTTGAGGCCCTGGCCGTTCGTGTCGCCCGGGCCGGCGTCTCCGGCGTACCCGTAGAGCGGATGCCCGTGATAAGTGACCTGCATCTTCCCGTCGGACCGCTTCGTCGTGCCCAGCAGTCCCGCCTTGGCCGAGCCGCCCGCCGTCGGGTTGCCGGACGTGAGCAGCGGCGGCCAGGCCGCGGCGCACGAACCGTTACAGGTCGACGTCGTCGACTTGTCCGCCTCGAACAGGTACAGGGTGCGGCTTTTCGCGTCGACCAGGATGGTGCCCAACTTGCCGGCCGTGGCGGTCTTGACCATGGCCTTCGCACCGGCCGAGGCGTTGCTCGCCGGTGCGGACGGGCTCGTGTCGTACCCGGGAGCACTGCTCGCGGCCCCGCCCGACGGCGTCGCTGACTTCGAGGACGCCGAGGACGACGAGGAACCGCTGCCACTGGAGCAGCCACTCGTGCCGACGGTGAACGTCACCACAGCAACCGTCCATGTAACAGCAGCCAGGCAGGTGCGTCTCATCACATCTCCACAGCATCGGTAGTGGCCGGACGGCTCTGACCGGCCTCTCATGGAGCCATGCTCCACACGGCTCCCGGCCCTGCGTGTCCACGGCGCCGCGGCACGGGAGATTTCGCCCGGACGGACGCAGCGATGCCGACGTATCGGACGCCACGTGGGCCGGTGCCGTACCCGGACCGGACACGTTCCACATCGCCTCGATGGCCGGCGGCGAGGTGGCGGAGGAGGATCGCGACGGAACCCGGCCGTGCAGGAAGCCGTATGACCGGCCGTGCAGGAACCCGTATGACCTACCGTGCACGAACCCGCATGACCCGCCGCACATGAACCCGCAGAACATCGGCGTACCGCTCGTAGCCGGTGGCGGGTGAACGTCAAGGCACAACAGTGCAGGCCATAGGCCCACTCGCCATGAACACGGTGAAGTACGGTCTGTCGAGTGACACATCAGCGAAAGCCGCGAGGCCCGTACCGCAAGAGCGCGGAGCGCCGGGAGCAGATCCTCCAGGCCGCTTACGAGGCCATCGACGAGCACGGAGAACGCGCCTCACTGCAGGACATCGCCGACCGGGTCGGCGTGACGCAGCCGGCGCTGACCTACTACTTCCCCACACGCGACGACCTGCTTCTCGCGGTTCTGGACCGTAGGGACGTGATGGGCAAGGCCTTCGCCGAAGGCCACTCCATGATCGACGGCATCGTGGCGAGTACACGCCATGCCGCCGACCATCCCGGCCTGGCCAAGCTGTACGTCACGCTCTCGGCGGCGGCCACGGATCCGGAGAGCCCGGCGCACAGCTACTTCGCCGAGCGCTACCGGAGCCTCGCGGCCGAGATGACACAGTACGTCCAGGAGCAGCAGCACAACGGCGTGGTCCGGGTCGACGAACCGGCCGACCACCTGGCCAGGACACTGCTGGCGGTGCTGGACGGCCTGCAGGTCCAGTGGATGCACGACCCCGCGGTGGACATCGCCACGATCGTCGAGACGTTCATGCGGCTGCTGGTACCTTCGGCCGCCTCGGGGCGTGAGGCCGAGCCGGCCGGCTGACCGGGGCTCCAAGGATCCAAGCGACACCCGGCAGCCATCGTCACGGGCAGCCATCGTCACGGGCCGTCATCTCACCGGCGGCATCAGCGCCGGAACCATGTCGGCTCCGACGTACAGGACGTAGAAGACGGACGTTGAGCGGGCGGCTGTCAGGCCCCGTCAGCCTTTCGTCAGGCCTCCGTCAGATCTCCATCAGCCCTTCGTCGGGCCATCGGTGCCGGTGTCGGCGCTTCCGGGACGGGGCGGGCGCTCTCGCAGGTCACGAGCCCGAACCGGGCTCCACGAAGAACGTGATGACGGTGCGATGATCACCCTGGTCACCAATGTTTTTGAATGATAGATTTTCGACGTCTGCGACGGCAGATCACTCGCGACACGATCGTCGAGACCCGTCACGGAGGGTGGCGAGCCGACGCCCCCGACTTCCGCACCTGACGGGCGTACGAGGGGCACGGCCGAGCGAGCGCCGATGGCTCGGACGATGTCATGAGCGATGGCCCGGGATGCCTTGTGAGGCGGCCCGGGCGGCACCCCGGATGGAACACAGAACAGAGAGGAAGGACCTCGATGTCCGCCCCCCACACCTCCTCCAGTCCGATCCAGCCGCATGGTCCCGGGCTCGATCTCGAGGCCTTACGCGCTCGCTACCATGCCGAACGCGAGCGCCGTATCCGTCCTGACGGCAACGCCCAGTACCAGGGCGTCGGCGGCGAGTTCGGCTACTACGCCGAAGACCCCTACGCCGACCCCGGTTTCACCCGTGCCCCCCTGCACGACCGGGTGGAAGTGGTGGTCGTCGGCGGCGGCTTCGGCGGTCTGCTGGCCGCGGCCCGGCTGCGCCAGGCCGGCGTGGAGTCGATCCGGGTGATCGACAAGGGCGGGGACTTCGGCGGCACCTGGTACTGGAACCGCTACCCGGGCATCCACTGCGACATCGAGTCGTACGTCTACCTACCCCTGCTGGAGGAGGTCGGCTACGTCCCGAAGTGGCGCTACGCGCCAGGGGAGGAGATCCGGCAGCACGCGCAGGCCATCGCGCGTCACTTCGACCTCTACGACGACGCCTGCTTCCAGACCAGCGTGAGTGAACTCCGCTGGGACGAGGCCGAGTCGGAGTGGATCGTCAGCACCGACCGCGGTGACCGTATGCGGGCCCGCTATGTGATCGCCTCCACCGGAACGCTCAGCCAGGCGAAACTTCCCGGTATCCCCGGGATCGAGACCTTCAGGGGCCACACCTTCCACACCAGCCGCTGGGACTACGCGTACACCGGCGGCGACGCGAACGGCGCTCTGACCGGTCTCGCCGACAAACGTGTCGCCCTGATCGGCACCGGCGCCACCGCCATCCAGGTCGTGCCGCACCTCGGCGCCGACGCCGAGCACCTGTACGTGTTCCAGCGCACGCCCTCCTCCGTGGACGTCCGCGACAACCGGCCCACTGACCCGGAATGGGCCAACTCCCTGAAACCGGGCTGGCAGCGGCACCGCATGGACAACTTCCTCAAGGTCGTGACCGGAGTCCGCACGGACGAGGACCTGGTGAACGACGGCTGGACGAGCAGCGCCCGGCTCCAGGAGAAGATGATCCCGACCAACGCCTACGCGCACGTCCCGGCAGAGGAGCGCGAACGCGCCTACGAACTCGCCGACTTCCAGAAGATGAACGAGATCCGCGCCCGCGTGGAGACGATCGTCGAGGATCCGGCCACGGCCGAGAAGCTCAAGCCGTGGTACCGCTACATGTGCAAGCGGCCCACGTTCAGCGACCACTACCTGCAGACCTTCAACCGGCCCGACGTCACCCTCGTCGACACGGCCGACACCCACGGCGTGGAACGGATGACGGAGAACGCCGTCGTGGTCGGCGACACCGCGTACGAGGTGGACTGCGTCATCTTCGCGACCGGTTTCGAGACCGGGGTCTCCGGGATTCTCTCCGGCCGGCTCCCGGTGTACGGCAGGGGAGGCGTCCATCTCTTCGAGGCCTGGGCCGAGGGCCCGAAGACCCTCCACGGCTTCTACGCCCACGGCTTCCCCAACCTCTTCCAGCTCGGCCCGCTGCAGAACGCGTCCGCTGTGAACTTCGTCCACGTCCTCGACGAGCAGGCCCAGCATGTCGCGGAGGTCGTCGCCGCGGCTCGCAGGCGCCGGGCCCGGTACGTCGAACCGACCTCCGCGGCGCAGGACGCCTGGCTGGCCGCTCTCCGGGAGAACGCACCCGACCTGCAGGCGTTCCTGGCGGAGTGCACCCCGGGCTACTACAACAACGAGGGCAAGCCCGGTGAGCGGGTGGCGTACGCCGACGGGCCGGTCGTCTTCCACGACCTGCTCCGGCGCTGGCGTGCGGACGGCGGCATGGACGACGTGCTGGTAGGGGTGGAGGAGGCGTGAGGACTGCGTATCCCAACCGGTTCGACGCAACGGGCAGCCGACCGTCCATGAACACCCCTTGGCAGGCCCGGCGCCTCAACCCGCCGAGTCGGCTGTGGGGTTCCAACGGCGTCGCCTTCGGTCCGGACGGGCGCCTGTACGTCGCTCAGTTCCTCGCCGGGCAGATCAGCGCCGTCGACCCCGCCACCGGGGACGTGGACGTCGTCGTACCGATGGACGGCCCGGTACAGTCGCCGGACGACCTCGCCTTCGGCGCGGACGGGTCGATGTACATCGCCGACCTGGTCCCCGGCCGAGTGTGGCGGCGCAGCCCGCAGGGCGAGTACTCCCTGGTCTCGACCGAAGTGAAGGTGCCCAACGGCATCACCTGCGTCGGGGACCGGCTCTTCGTCAACGAGATGCGGCCGGGCGGCCGTCTGCTGGAACTGTTCCCGGACGGTGGCGAAGCCGTGGTGCTCACCGAAGGACTCGCGCTCGGCAACGCCATGCAACTCGGTCCGGACGGCTGGCTGTACTACCCGCACATGATGACCGGCCAGGTGTGGCGCATCCCGCCGGACGGCGGAGTGCCCGAGGTGGTCGCCGAGGACGTGCACGAGCCGGTCGCGGTCCGCTTCGACCAGGGCGGTGTGCTGCATGTCCTGTCCCGGGGCGTGGAAGGCATCGTGACCCGGTTCGACCTGCACGGCAGCGGCTCGCGCACGCTCGTCACCAGCGGCCTGGTGGGCCTGGACAACGCGGCGTTCGACGCGGAGAACCGCATGTTCGTCTCCAGCTACGCCAGCGGCGGCGTCACCGAACTGCACCCCGACGGCCGGACCCGCGAGATCGTCCCCCGCGGCCTCGACGGCCCCTACGGTGTGACGGTCGACCTCGGCGGCACGGTGTACGTGGCCGACCACTACCGGCTGGTGAACCCGACACCCTCCGACGAGGGCGACGTCACCACCCGCAACCTGTTGCCGCCGTTCATGCACGGGCTCGCCACCGCGGGGGGATTCGTGCACAGCACGTCACAGTACGGCGATGTCCACACCCACGACCCCGACCTCGGGACCACACGGGAACGAGCGACCGGGCTCGACCAGCCCGTCGGCATCACCGTCGGTCCGAACGGTTCGCTGGTTGTCGCCGAGGCGGGCGCCGGCCGGGTTGTGGCCATCGACGACAGCGACACGGTCACCGTGCTCACCGAAGGGCTCGGCCACCCCATGGACGTGGCCTTCGACACCGCGGGGCGCTGCTATGTGAGCGACGACCGGCTCGGGGCGGTGCTCCGGATCAGGGAGGACGGGACGACGGAGGTCGTCGCGGACGGGCTCGGCGCACCGCAGGGGCTGGCGGTCCGCGGCGACGAGTTGTTCACGGTCGACGTCGGACACCGACGGCTGTGGGCCGTCTCCCTGACCACGGGAGAGAGCCGGGTCGACGCCGAGGACCTGCCCGTCGGATCACCTCCGGACACCACACCCCGCACCGAACCCGGGCTGTTCACCCACGGCATGCCCGGTTCGCCGCCCCCGTTCGCGGGTCTTGCCGTCGATTCGGACGGTTCCCTCCTCCTGTCGGCCAACGGAGAAGGCAGCGTGTGGCAGTTGAAGACCTCCTCAGAGACAGGTGCATCAGATGATCAATACGGGGCTTGAAGGCCGCGGTGTCGTCGTCACCGGAGCCGCGTCCGGAATCGGCAGGGCCGCGGCCCTGAAGTTCGCCCAGGAAGGCGCGAAGGTGCTGGTCGCGGACCTGGACCGGGCGGGCATCGAGGAGACCGTCGAGGAGATCGGCGCCGCCGGGGGAACCGCTGTCGCGGTCGTCGGTGACCTGAGCGACCAGCAGGTGGTGGACGAGGTCGTCGAGCGGGCCGTCGATGCCTTCGGCCGCGTGGACGTCCTGGTGAACAACGCCGGGATCATGGACCGTATGTCCGCGCTCGGCGAGACAGGCGACAGCGAGTGGGAGCGGGTCATCCGGATCAATCTCACGGCACCGTTCCTCCTGACCCGCGCGGTTCTGCCGCACATGCTCGCCGCCGGACGCGGCTCGATCGTCTTCACCGCGTCCGAGGCCGCCCTGCGCGGCAGCACGGCGGGCGCCGCCTACACCGCCTCCAAGCACGGCATCGTCGGCCTGGTGAAGAACCTGGCCGTCATGTACCGGGGACAGGGCATCCGTGCCAACGCCGTCGCCCCCGGTCCCACCACGACCAGCATGCGCGTGGACGCCGACCGGGAAGCCCACGGCCCCACCATCGCCGGCCAGTTGAGCGCCGCCACCATGGGCCGGATGGGTTCGGCGGAGGAACAGGCCGACGCCATCGTCTACCTGGCCTCCGACGCCGCGTCCTTCGTCAACGGAGCCATCCTCCCTGTCGACGACGGCTGGGCCGCCGTCTGACAGAAGGGGGACGCGTCCGGCACCCCGAGTCGGACGCGTTCAGCACCCCGAGTCGCCGGAGCGTCGCCCGAAAACAACGTCGTACCGAAGGAGGCACGGGCAGGCGCCAAGGCGGAACCGATCGCCGGACGAACGACATCGTGCGGTGGGGCGATGGCTGCGCCGGCGCCGGAAGCGGGGAGCGGACGGCGAGGCCCGTCGGGTTCGAATCCGGGGGCCCCGGGTTCAGCGGCGGAGGGTGGTCTCCCGCTGCATGTGCGACAGTTTCTCGGGATTGCGCACGGCGTAGAGCCCGCTGATGAGACCGGCGTCGATGCGCACGGCCACAACGGTGTCGATCGCCTCGCCGAGCCGCAGGACCAGTGCCGGGTAACCATTGACCTGCGCCGACCGCAGCGACCCCATGGTGGCGATCCTGCCCAGCCCGGAGGCCAGCAGACGGGCCACCTTGTCGGCCCCCACGACGGGCCGCAGGACGGCCTGCTTGACTCCGCCGCCGTCACCCAGGAAGACGACATCCGGCGCGAGGAGGTCGAGCAGGCATTGCAGATCGCCTGTTTCGGCCGCGCGTCGGAACGCGTCGAGCGCCGCTCGGGTCTCGGTATGGGAAACGATTCCGCGCGGCCGACGCGCCGCGACATGCGTCCGGGCCCGGTGCGCGATCTGGCGTACGGCGGCCGGACTCTTGTCGACGGCTTCGGCGATCTCGTCGTACCCGAAAGCGAACACCTCCCGCAGCACGAACACCGCCCTCTCGGTCGGCGCGAGCGTCTCCATCACCAGCAGCATCGCCATCGAGACACTGTCGGCCAACTCGACGTCCTCGGCCACGTCGGGCGCGGTGAGCAGCGGCTCGGGTAACCAGGGGCCGACATAGGACTCTCTGCGGCGGCCGAGCGTACGCAGTCGGCTCAGCGCCTGCCGCGTCGTGATGCGGACCAGATACGCACGATGATCCCGCACCGTTCCGAGATCGACACCCACCCACCGCAGCCAGGTTTCCTGCAGGACGTCCTCCGCGTCGGCGGCAGAGCCGAGCATCTCGTAGGCGACGGTGAACAGCAGGTTGCGATGGGCGACGAACGCCTCGGTGGCGGAATCCGCGCGTTCGCCGCCGGCGAGCTGCCCGGCCTTGTCCTCTGCACGCTCGCTCGGCTCGCTCTTCACCGGCTGCTCCTGTCTGTTGACTCTCGGCGGTGTCACACGCACAAGACGCCGGTCCCCGAAGCTTTGTGACACCCATGAGCGGTGGCGCACGTCACACTTTCGCCCCGTCACAGGGAGCGGGTCGCCGGCATCTCTTGTGCATCCAGTGCCACACCACAAGGGAGACGTCATGGACGCCCGGTTCGACATGTTCGGGAACGAGATCGCCGCCAAGTTCTTCAAGCGGTTCGCCAACGCCAGTCTGGTCATCCAGCAGTCGCCGCTGCCGACGGCCACGCAGGAGTTGGTGTCGCTGCGCGCCAGCCAGATCAACGGCTGCGGTTGGTGCATCGACTACCACACCAAGGAGGCCACGGCCGCCGGGGAAACCGCGGTCCGCCTCCACCTGGTCGCCGCCTGGCGCGAGTCCACCGTGTTCACCGAGGCCGAGCAGGCCGCGCTGGCGCTCGCGGAGGAGGGCACCCGGCTCGCCGACGCCCACCACGGCGTGTCCGACGAGACCTGGACCCAGGTACGCAAGCACTACGACGACGACCAGATCGCCGCGCTGGTCTGCTTGGTCGCCATGATCAACGCGGCCAACCGGCTCGCCGTGATCGTGCACCAGCAGGGAGGTTCCTACGAGCTCGGCATGTTCGCCGCCGCGCTCAGCTGATCGGCGGACACATCCGGCCCGGCCCAGATCATGCGATCCGGGCCGGGCCCGCGCACGTCCGGGCGGCTACGCGACCCCGAGACCTGCGCCCGCGCATGTCCGGGCGCGGCTGCACGCCCCCGAGACCTGGCCGCAACCGGCGATCCCGTCGGCCGGTCAGGAGGGGGGCGCAGTTCCGGAGCGGTGGGGGGCCGGCCGCTGAGGTTGGTGATCAGCTCGGCGCACAGGTCGCGGAGTTTGATGTTGCGGTGCTGGGACGCGGACCACAGGACGCCGAAGGCTTCGTCGGCGGTACAGCGGCGCTGTCCCATGACCACCCCGAGAGCTTGGTCGATGACGCTGCGGGACTGCATGGCGGTCTGCAGTTGCTCGGCGAATTCCTGGGTGTCGGTGATGCGCTGGGCCAGTGCGATGGCCCCGGTGGCTTGCGCGGCGAGTGAGCGCAGGGCGTTGAGATCTGTCTGTTCGAACGCGTCCGCCGGGGGCGACGGAGTCCAACGTCCGAAGGAAAACCTCCAGTGCGGCGCCGGCTGACACCAGTGCCGTCACCGACGCAGCGTGCGTCTCTCTCCTCGAACGCTACGCCACCGGGCCCCCGGGACGTGACCAGCCCTCGCCGGCCTCGACGGTGTCCGGCAGCGCCACCGGCTGTCCGGTCCGCAGTGACTCATAGGCGGCCAGCACGATCCGGAGGGTGCGCAGGCCGGCCTCGCCGTCCGGAACCGGCCGTCGGCCCGAGCGTACGGAGTCGAGGAACTCGTCGAGCATGGCGGCGTCCAGGTCCGCCCCGCCCGCCTCCCAGCGGTCGCGACCGGTGGCGGAGTCGAATCCGCCGAGCAGCGGGGGGAAGGCGTCGAACTCCACGATCGCCTTTTCGCTGACGTAGGTCATGGCGAGCCCGCCCCAGGTCGGATGGCCGGGCGGGTGGCTCCAGCTGCAGTCCACGGCGGCGATCACCCCGTTGGGGTACCGGATGGTGACGAGTCCCGCGGTGTCGACGTCCGGTGCGGGGCCGCCGTCGTCCAGGATGCTGTTCGCCTGGGCGTACACCTCCGCCGCCTGCTCGCCGTCCAGTAGCGCGTCCATGAGGTCGGCGATGTGGACGGTGTGGTCGGCCAGCGCTCCGCCGCCGGCGAGTTCGGGGTCGGTGAACCAGGGGCGTGAGCGGGCCGGATTCGAGCCGTTGTTGGCTCCGTGGACGCTGATCAGCCGGCCGAGCGAGCCGTCGGCGAGAGCGCCGCGCAGGACGGTGAACGCGGGGCTGAACCGTACGGGATAAGCCGTCATCAGGCCGACCCCGGCCCGCTCACACGCTTCGATCATGGCCCGTGCGTCCGCCTCCGTGGTCGCGAGGGGCTTCTCGCACAGCACATGCGCCCCGACCGCGGCGGCGCGCTCGACCAGATGCCGGTGCCGGGCGTTCTCGCTGGTGACCACGACGGCGTCGGGGCCGAGGGCGAACACCTCGTCCCAGGTGTCTGCACAGGCCGCGCCCAGCCGTTCGGCGAGTTGACGGCCCCGGGTGGGGTCGCCCGGTGGGGCGTCAGGGTCCGCGGTGATCAGCTCGACGCCGTCGCGGTCGCGCAGCAGCTCGATGTAGGTCGCGGCGTGCACATGGGCGAAGGACAGTACGGCGACTCTCACTGGTGGATTCCCCTCGTGGGTACGGTGTGCGTCGGCACGGGGAGCTCGACGGCCCGGCCGGTACGGGCGGACTCCGCCGCGGCCTCGGCTATGCGGACGGCCGCCACGCCGTCCCGGGCGCCGACCCGTGGTTCCGGACCGCCCGCGAACGACTCGGCGAACTCCCGGATCTGGGTGAGGTAGGGCGACTCCCCGAAGTCTCCGGCCGGTATGCCCGCCGCCGGGCCGGCGGCCGAGGCACCGGTGATGCGCAGGTCCAGGTGGGCCTGGGAGTCGTGCTGGACCGTGCCGCCGGTGCCCGAGACATGGAACGTGGTACGGAAGGGCGTTGCCGGTGGTCCCCACACGCCCACGACCTGGGTGAGGGTGCCTCCCACATGGGTGAGCACCGCGGTGCCGGTGGCGACCGCCCCTTCCGGAGCGGGGGCGGTGAGATGTCCCCGGTGCTGGGCGTGGACCCGTACGACGTCGCCGAAGAGCCAGCGGGCGACGTCCATGTCGTGGATCATCTGGTCCGTCAGGATCCCGCCGGAACGTGCCGGGTCGGCGAACCAGCCGCTCCAGGTGGGATAGCGGCCGGTGCGGGTGAACCGGGCGACCGCCGCCCGGCCGAGGCCGCCGTTGGCGACGAGGGCGCGCAGGCGGGCGTAGGCAGGGAAGAAGCGGACGACATGGCCCGGGTACAGCTTCACCCCGGCCGCGTCTGCCGCGTCGGCCATGTCCCCGGCATCCGCCGCGCTGAGCGCCAGCGGCTTCTCGCACAGGACATGGGCCCCGGCTGCGACGGCGGCCAGAGTGATCTCCCGGTGGGTGTCGGTCGGGGTGCACACATCCACCACGTGGCACCCGGAGATCGCCTCACGGAGGGCGCCCACGGACGTCGCGCCGAACTCGCGGGCCAGGTCGGGGGCGCGGGCATCGGGTGCGTAGAGGCGTACCCGCGCGCCGAGGGCGGCCCATGCGGGCAGATGCGTGCGGGCGATGCCGCCCGCACCGATCAGCGCGACTTCGAGTTCTGCCATGAAAATTCTCCGGCCTCCGGTGCGTCCTGCGTGTCCTGTATGTCGTACATGTTCGGTGTGTCCTGTGTTTTCAGCCCTTGAGGGCGCCGCTGAGGACGCCACTGATGAAGTGCCGCTGGAAGAACAGGTAGACGAGCACCACCGGGGCGATCACGATCAGGGTGGCCGCGGCGAGCAGCGGCACGTCGACGCCGTACTGCCCGGTGAAGAAACCCAGGCCGGCGGGGGCTGTGCGGCGGGCCGGGTCCTGGATCAGGATGAGGGGGAGCAGGAACTGGTTCCAGCTCCAGACGAAGTACAGAACGCCCAACGTGGTCACCGCCGGGCGGGAGTTGGGCAGCAGGATCCGCCAGAGCGTCGCCCACGACGAGGCGCCGTCCAGGCGTGCCGCTTCCATCAGGCTGCGCGGCATGGTCGCGAAGTGGGCGCGCATCCAGAACACCCCGAACGGCATGAACGCGCCGATCTCCGCGAGGGCCAGCCCCGGAACCGTGTTCGTCAGCCCCGCGGCGCGCAGGTCGTAGTAGAGCGGGATGATGGTGCCCTCGGTGGGGATGGACAGGCCGAGCAGCAGGTACGCGTAGAGCTTTCCCCGGCCGGGGACTTCGAGGGTCGCCAGCGCGTACCCGGCCAGGGTCGCGCACACCACGGCGGCCGGCACCACGCACAGCGCGATCACCACACTGGACCTCAGCAGCGTGCCGAAGCCGGCGGCGGACCACGCGCGGGAGAAGTTCTCGAAGTGCAGCCCGTCCGGGAGGGCGAAGCCGGTGAGCGGAGCGCCCGCCGGCTGAAGTGATGCCAGCAGCAGCGAGGCGAACGGCACGAGCACGGCCGCCATGAACAGCGTGAGCACAACGGGTGCCGTGAGCCGCCCGGTGACCACTCTGGCCGTCGAGGTCGGTGAGGTCGGTGTGCTCGGTGAGGTCACGGTGCCTCCCTGGACAACCGGTTGATCACCAGGACGGCGAGGGAGATGACCGCCGTCAGGACGACCGCCAGCGCGCTGGCCACCCCGACCGCGCCGCCCCCGAAGGCCAGGCGGTAGATGAGGATGCCGGGGACGACGGTGCTGTTGCCCGGGCCTCCGCCGGTGGTGATGTAGATGAGGTCGAAGCTGGACAGGGCGGCGATCACGGTGATGGACAGCGCCACCGCGAACTCCGGCCGCAGCAGCGGGACGGTGATCGACGTGAACTCGCGCACGGGTCCTGCCCCGTCCATCCGTGCGGCCTCGTAGATCTCCTGGTCGATGCGCTGGGTCCCGGACAGGAACAGCACCATGCACAGGCCCGACACCACCCAGGTGCCGATCAGCCCGACGGCCGGCAGGGCCCAGGTGAAGCTGCCCAGCCAGGCGTCGGCGAGGCCGCCCAGGCCGACCGCCCGCAGCGCCTGGTTGAGGGTGCCGTCCTCGGCGTACACCCAGCGCCAGAGGATGCCGACCGCGACCAGGGGGATGACCTGCGGCAGGAACAGCACCGTGCGGACCAGGGCGGTGCCCGGGCGCCCGGCGCGACGGGACACGATCGCCGCCGAGACCAGTCCCACGCAGATCGGCAGGACGGAGAAGAACAGGATCAGCGCGCCGGCATGCCAGGCGGCGGCGCGCAGTTGCGGATCGGTGACGATACGGCGGTAGTTGTCGACGCCGGTGAAGGACGGGAGGGTCACCCCGTCCCAGTCGAACAGCGAGAGATAGGCGGTGTGCAGCATCGGCAGTACGGCGAAGAGCGTGTAGGGCAGCAGAGCCGGCAACAGGTACAGCAGCGCCACGGCCCGGCGCCGGCGGCGTCGGCCGGACGCCGGCGTGCGGCGGTGCCGACGCACGGTGCTGCCTGCGCCGCGCTTCGTCGGAGGCGGGGCACCGGGAGCGCGGCCGGGGGCACCGGTCAGTCGGTCGGCAGTGGTCATGTGTGGTAGTTGTCGAAGTCTGTCTGGAGACCGGCCAGGAACTTCTTGACCGTGACCTTGCCTCCGGCGAGCAGTTGCAGCTGGGTGGTGAGGGTGTCGCCCATCGTGGGGGAGGAGGCGTTCTGGATGAACGGCTGCAGGCCCGCGTCCTTGACGACCGTCTGCCAGCCCGTCCGGACATCACCCAGCAGTCCGTTCTGGCTCGGCATGGCGCCCGCGTCGGGAGCCATGAAGCCCGCCTTGGCGGTGATGGCGGCGGCCTGTGCGTCGGCGGCGAAGTCGAGGAACGCGGCGGCCGCGGCCGCGTTCTTCGACTTGCTGGACACGCAGTAGTACACGCCGGCGCCGGTGGTACGGACCTTCCCGCCCGAGGCGACGGGCGGCATGTTGAAGTAGCCGGCCCCCTCGCCCAGGCCCTTGGCCACCGCGGCGGCGGCCCAGTTGCCGCTGATCCGGAAGACCCCCTCGCCCTTGGTGAACGCGGCGGTGGCGTCGTTGTCGCTGACACCGTTGACCTTGGGGGTGACATACCCCTTGTCCACCCACCGCTTGAGCGTCTCGGCGGCTTTCTCGGCCTCCGGCAGCACGATGGTGGCGCCCTGGTGGCCGAAGGCCCACGCTTCGCGGTCCTTCGGTGCCAGATAGGCGGAGAGCAGCACGTTGAAGGGGTGGTTGAGACCGCCGTCGAGGTTGCCGGCGACGAGCGCGGTCTCACCGGCCGCCTTGGCCTTGGCGAACAAGGTCTCCAAGTCCTCCAGGGTGGCCGGAGGGAGGGGCAGGCCCAGCTTCTGCGCCTTGGCCTTGTTGTAGTAGACCCCTTCGAATGACAGGCCGGCACCCACTCCGTACAGGTCACCGGTGCCCACGGTCTTGCCGTCCGGGGTGAGGGTGATCTGGTCCAGACCGGGGAACTTCTCCGCCCAGCCGTACGCCTTGCCGTACTCGCCGACCTTGAGCAGCAGCCGTCCGGGGATGAGGTTCTGCATCCCGGGGGTGAACTGGGCGATGTCGGGGGCACTGTCGGCCGACATGGTGGTGTTGATGCTCTTCAGGTAGTCGTCCCAGCCGGTGTACTGGCGCTTGACGGTGATGTCGGGGTGCTTCGCGCGGAAGGCCGCGATGAGGCCGGGGGTCATGGTGGTGTCGTCGGCGTCGGCGAACAGCAGCGTGCTCTTCCGGCCGGCCGGTACCGCTGTGGAGAGGGGACCGGTACTGCTCTTGTCGGACGACGAGGCGCCCGGGGTCAGATCACTGCACGCGGCGAGTGCCGCGGCGCCGACCGCGCCGGTGGCCGCCAGGAAGGTACGTCTGGACAGGGACGACGGGCTGGGGCTCATGGGGTCTCCTGGGCGTGACGGGACAGGGGAGCCGACGGCGGGGCCGGCGGGGGAGACGTGATGCATGAGGCCGCAAGGGTGTGCGGCGCGACGGTTGCAGAGGGCGCGCGGCGGTGAAGGGGCGCCGTGGACGGACCGAGAGCGCGGTGTGTTCCGCGGACGGCGCTGTCGAGGGGTGGTTCGATAAAGCAGTTGCGTTTTATAATCAGAGGGAGCCCGGGGCGCGTCAAGGACCCACGGCTTGATTGTTTGTCGTCGGGGCGGCTTGCGCCGATCCCCGTAGTGCCGTTGCCGTTGCCGTGCCGCTGTTGTGCCGCTCCTCAGGAGGTTGATCATTGGCCACGTCCAGGGGCGGCTCCCCGTCCACTGCCCCGGCCGCGCCGGTGCTGTGGCCACTCGGTGGTCTTCGGGAGCCGAACCCTCCCGGCCGCGAACTGCCCGCGGTGGTGGGCATCGCGGACCTGCGCGCCACGAACGCCGCGGCCATCCTGGCCGCGGTCCGCTCGGCCGACCCGCACCCCCGGCTCTCCACCCTCGCCGAGGCGGCCAAACTCTCCCGCCCCACGGTCGAGGCCATCATCGAGGAACTCACCGACTGCGGCCTCATCGAGGTCGCTCCGGCCGTCTCCGCTCGTGGCCAGCGCTCGCCCGGCCGCCCGGCCCGCCGGTTCCGCTTCTGCCCGCACGCGGGCTTCGTCATCGGTGTGGATGTACGGGCCCGCTCGGTGAGCGCCTGCCTGGCCGACCTCGACGGCCGGACGGTGGCCGTCGAACGCAGGACGGTGCGAGCCGACCTGGGCGGCCCCGCCCGCGTCCGTGCCGTGACCGCCGTGGTGCGGCGTGCGATCGACCGCTCCGGAGCCGACGCCCGGCGGGTGTGGGCCGCGACCCTGGGTACCCCCGGACTGGTGGACCGGAGCAACACCCGCATCCGGCAGGCCGACAACCTCAAGGGCTGGGCCGAGGCAGACATCGTCACCACCCTCCGCGACACCCTCGGCTGCCCCGTCGCCGTGGAGAACGACGCGAACCTCGCAGCGCTCGGCGAGCAGTGGCGCGGAGTCACCGGAGCGGCCGACGAAATGGTCTTCGTCCTGCTCGGTGACCGTCTCGGTGCCGGTGTCATCACCGGAGGGCGCCTGCTGCGCGGACACCGTGGTGCGGCCGGTGAGATCGGCTTCATCCGCTTCCCCGGCAGCACCTCGTCGCAGCCCGGCCTCGAACCCCTGGTCCCGGACGCTGTCGCCTCGGACGGGGCACGTCGCACCGGTGCCGACATCATCCGTTGCGCCGCCGCGGGAGACGCGCACGCAGTCGCCGCCATCACGTCGTACGGGCGGCGGCTGGCCGCCGGGATCGCCCCCGTGCTGCTCGCACTCGACCCGGCGCTGGTCGTGCTCGGCACCAGCCTCTTCCCTGTCCCCGGCCTGACACCGGCGGCGGAACTCCTCCTGAGCGCAGCCGAGGAGGAGGCCGCCAGCCTCCTCGTCGACCTGCCGCAGTGGCGGTTGTCCGCCCTCGGCGACGAGGCCGTGATCACCGGCGCGGTCCGCTTCGCGCTCTCCTCCGTCGAGGAAATACTCCGTACCCGGCCCACCAGCCTCCCGACCCAGGGCGCACTCGGCCGGACGACGGGAGCGAAGACGGGAGCGAAGACGGGAGCGAAGACGGGACAGGAGACCGGCCCGCCGGTGCACAGAACGCGTTAGCCCCCGGGACCACCTGGTGCGGACGGCCGGTCCCTCTGGACGGACGTCAGGTCTTTCAACCTGCCCCGGTGAGTGCTGCCCGTTCCCGCGCGGCGCGTACGGCCGCGGACAGGGTGGCGATGTCATAGGCGCCGTGGTGGCGGCGGCCGTTGACGAAGAACGTGGGCGTGCCGGACACACCGCTGAGGTCGGCGGACTCCACGTCCGCGGCGATCCTGGCGACCCCGGCGCCGGCTCGGAGGTCGGCGCGGAAGCGGTCGGTGTCGAGACCGATCTCCGCGGCGTAACGGAGCAGATCCTTCGGCCGCAGATCCCCTTGATGCTGCAGCAACTGCTCATGCATGGCCCAGTAGTTCTTCTGGCGGGCGGCGGCCTCGGCGGCCTCGGCGGCGAGCTGGGCACCCGGGTGCACGTCGGTGAGCGGCAGATGCCGCCATACGTAGCGCACGTCGCCGAAGTCGGCGAGCAGCTCGCGCACCACGGGCTCGGCGAGCCCGCAGTAGCGGCACTCGAAGTCCCCGTACTCCAGGAGTGTCACCGGCGCGTCGAGCGGGCCGCGTACATGGTCGCGGTCGATGTCGACGGGGTCGCTGAGGTCGACGATGGACTGGCCGGTGCCGAGGAGGGCACGGGCACGGGACAGCCGGGGGAGGACGCCGATCACCCAGGTGACCAGCCAGGTGAGGAGGAACGAGCAGACGACGGCGGCGAGAATACCGATCTTCGCCTGCTCCAGCCGGTCCCCGGCGAAAGCGAGGGTGGCGATCAGCAGGGACACGGTGAAGCCCACTCCGGCCAGGGTGCCGCCCGCGGTGATGGCACCCCAGCCGACCGGCGGGCGCAGACGTCCTCCGCTGACGCGCGTCGTGAGCCAGGTCGCGCCGATGATGCCGAGAGGCTTGCCGAGCACGTAACCCAACAGAATGCCGAGGGTGACCGGTGAGGCGAAGGCGTGGGCCAACGGGTCGGCGCTGAGAGTGATGCCGGCGTTGGCGAGGGCGAACAGCGGCACGATCACATAGCTCGTCCAGGGATGGAGCATCCGCTGGAGCCGGTCGTTGAGCGAGAGCGTCGAGGCGATCCCGCGTCGTACGGTGCGTTCGAGTTCCGGCGTCGGCTGCTCGCGGAAGCTCCTGAACAGCCTGCTGGCGTGTTCCAGGTCGCGGCGCTCCGCCGGGCGGGCATACGTCAGCAGCCCCATCGCCAGGCCCGTCACCACCGGATCCACCCCCGACTTCAGGAGCGCCACCCAGATCGCCACACCCAGCAGCCCGTACACGGAGGGGATCCGCGCTCCGATGATGCGCCGCAGCAGCAGCACGAGCGCGAAGAGGCCGAGCGCTGTCAGCAGGGCGGGCAGGGTGATGGCTCCGCTGTAGGCGAGGGCGATGACGGCCAGGGCCAGGAAATCGTCGACGACGGCGACGGTGAGGATGAAGACCCGGAGGCTGCTCGGCAGCCGCCCTCCGAAGACGGCGAGCATGCCCAGCGCGAAGGCCGTGTCCGTCGACATGGCGGCACCCCAGCCGTGGACGGAGTCCCCGCCCGCGTTGACGGCCAGGTAGATCGCGACAGGGACGAGCATGCCGCTGAGCCCGGCGAGCAGCGGCAGGGTGACCCGTCGGCGTTCTCGCAGCTCGCCCATGTCGAATTCGCGGCGCGCCTCCAGGCCGACGACGAAGAAGAACAGCGTCATCAGCCCGCTGTTCAGCCACTCGCGCAGGTCCAGCGACACCTCGCCCGATCCGATGCGGACCGACAGCTCGGTTTTCCACACCGTCTCGTAGGCGCCAGGGGCGATGTTGGCCCAGGCGAGGGCCACCAGCGCGGCGGCGAGCAGTACCGCGGCACTGCCGGTCTCGGTCTGCAGGAAGGAACGCAGGGGGCTACGAGTCTCCATGCCGCACAGGGTCTGTCCCGACAGGGGTGAGGTCTCGGGTGGCACGGTCACTCCCTGGTTCTGGCCCCGCGCGTGATCCGGTACTCGGCGGAGCGGTCGACGGTCACCGCTTCGCCGGAGGAGGAGGAATCAGCGGGTGCGCTGCGAGGCTGACCTGTGGACGGCCTGCGTGGCGGGTTGCGGACGGCCTACGGTCGCCGTGGACCGCAGTCAGTTCTGGTAGTCCTCGACCTGTGACGACGGGCGGACGCGTGCCTCGTCCGGGTTCTCGCCGAACTCCGTCTTCGCGCGCCGCTGACGCAGCAGGTCCCAGCACTGGTCGAGGTCGCGTTCCAGTTGCCCGAGCCGTGCGTGTTCGGTCGTGCTGTCGATCTGCCCGGAGGCGACGGCGTCGCGAAGCCTGCGTTCGTCGTCGACCATCGCCGTGATCCTGGCCAGAATGTGCTCTTGGTCCATGTCTGAATTCCTCCTCGGCGTCGAGCCCACTGTACGTGCAGGGGCGCGGCGACAGCGGACGCCGCCCGACGGCCGTACACCCGGCGGACCTGCGTCCGGCTGCCGACGGCGACGGCGACGGCGACGGCGATGGCGCTGGTTGTGGTTGTGGTTGTGGCTGGGGCGGACGGCGCTGCGGCCGCCCCAGCCCGGGCCGCCGCCGTACGACGGATCCGTGGCGTCGGCCGGGGCGACCTCGGCGTGATCCAGGCCTGGTGCGGGCCGAGTCTTCGACAAGACCCGCGCCGAGCCACGGGCGGCCCGCCCACTGGGCGCGCTGATACTCCTTACGGGCCTCAGAAGCCTCCGACCGGCCCCGTGACCAGAACCGCGAACCGGGGCTGCACAGCAATCAGCACAGCAATCCGCACAGCACTCAGCACAGCATTCCGCGCTTCCGAAGCCCGCTGTGCGAAAGCCGGTTCAGGGACGCTGAGCCGGTACGCTCTGATGCACGAGGTGCGGATCCGTGACCGCCACCGGCAGCACGATCTCATCGATGCGGGCCAGCAGATCCGCCTCCAGCGTCACACCGGCGGCCTTCGCGTTCTCCGCCACCTGCTCCGGCCGGGAGGCGCCGACGATCGCGGCGGACACGTTGCTGTTCTGCAGTACCCAGGCGACCGCGAGCTGAGCCAGGGTCAGGCCGGCCTCGTCGGCCAGCGGCTTCAGCCGCTGCACCGCTTCGAGCACCTCGTCGCGCAGGAAGCGGCTGATCATCGCCGAACCCTTGTCGTCCGTCGCCCGCGACCCGTCCGGCGGCTGCTGGCCGGGAAGGTACTTGCCGGTCAGCACACCCTGGGCGATCGGCGACCACACGATCTGCCCGATGCCCAACTCCTCGCTGGCCGGCACGACCTCGCCCTCGATCACCCGCCACAGCATCGAGTACTGGGGCTGACTCGACACCAGCGGGATCCGCAGCTCCCGCGCCAGCGTGTGCGCCCGCCGTATCTGATCGGCCGTCCACTCGGAGACACCGATGTACAGAGCCTTGCCGGAGTGGACCACGTCGGCGAACGCCTCCATGGTCTCCTCCAGCGGCGTGAACCGGTCGAACCGGTGCGCCTGGTAGAGGTCCACGTAGGAAGTCTCAAGCCTGCGCAGGGAGTTGTCGATCGACTCCATGATGTGCTTGCGTGACAGCCCGCGGTCGTTCTTCCCGGGGCCGGTGGGCCAGTACACCTTGGTGAAGAGCTCCAGCCCCTCACGCCGCTCGCCCTTCAGCGCCCGCCCGAGCACCGACTCGGCGCGTGTCTCGGCGTAGACGTCAGCGGTGTCGAACGTGGTGATGCCTGCGTCGAGAGCGGCTCGTACACAGGCGACGGCGGCCTCCTCCTCGACCTGCGAGCCGTGGGTCAGCCAGTTGCCGTAGGCGATCTCACTGATGATCATGCCGCTGTTGCCGAGATGCCGGTATTCCATCGTTGAACCCCTCATTGCGTAGGTGTGCTCATGATCTCCCTGGGCCCGGTCACTGATGCGACCGGCCCAGGGAGATCATCCACCGAGCGCAAGCCGGACGCGAGAGTGGTGTGCATCTCAGAAGTTCCGGATCGAGTTCCCCGATCCGGACGGTCCTCCCCGCTGTCGCCGCAGATCGCAAGCGACGGCAGCCAGCGCGAACTGCGCGCCATCCTCGACTGGCTGCACTCGGCCGGCGTCGGGGTGGACGAACCGACCGTGCACACCCCCGACCTCGACGACGTGTTCTTCGCCCTGACCGGCGGCGGCCCGGGCCCGCTGCGTGAACAGCTCGACCGAGGTGTCGAGACCGAGCCCCGGCAACATTGGCCAAGGCGGCGGCCGCCGGAACTCCCGCGGCGTGCTGCTGTTGCTCGTCGTGCAGGTCGCGGCTGCCTGTGGCCGCCCATGAGGAGCACGGAGGGAGCCCGGCAGATAGGCTGAGGATGGCCGGCAGACCAGCGTGCACTCAGCCGGAGCTCCAGCGACCGCAGCACAGGAGGAACCGTGGCTGGTCAGTTTGAGGCGAGGACCGAGATCAACCGTCCTGTCGAGGAAGTCTTCGCCTTCCTCGCCGAAGGCACGAACGACCCCGAGTTCAGCCCCAGGGTGCAGAAAATCACGAAGAGTCCGCAGGGACCGACGGCAGTGGGCACGGTCTTCACGAGTACGGTCAAGGACGCCGGCATGAAGACGGGCCGGAAGTTCCGGATCACCGCATTCGAGGCGCCCCACCGGATCCGTTGGACAGAGATCTCGAAGAACGTCGTGACGGCGGACGAAGGCGGCTATGACCTGGAGTCCACCGGTCCGGCCACGACCAGGGTGAGGATCTTCAATGTCCTGGAAGGCCACGGCATCGGCAAGCTGCTGGTGGGCTTCGCCCTGGGTGCGGCACGCAAGGACGCGCCCGCGTTCGGGCAGCGGATCAAGGCGGCAGTGGAGGGGGCCTAGGCACTGGCCCGGGACCGCCCCTGACCGCCTGCTGGTCCCCGACGACGGCTTCACCCATGAGCGCCGCATCTGGTCCGCACGCCGCGAAGCCCGGGTTCACGGTGTGGGACGGCGGCCGGTGCTCTCCCTCACCACCAGTTCCGTCGCCACCTCCACCCGCGTCGTCTCCGGCTGTTCCCCGGACAGCAGCCGCAGCACCATCCGGGCCGCGAGCGCGGTCATGTCGGCGAGGGGGGTGCGGATCGTTGTCAGGCGTGGGGTGACCCAGTCCGCGAAAGGCAGGTCGTCGAAGCCGACCACGCTGACGTCGGCCGGGATGCGCAGGCCCAGTTCGGCGGCGGCCCGGTAGGTGCCCAGCGCCTGATGGTCGCTGCCGGCGAACACCGCCGTCGGACGGTCCGGCAACGCCAGGAGTTCCAGGGCGTGTCGGTGCGCGAGGCCGTGGGTGAAGTCGCCGTAGCGCACCAGCTGGGGGTCGAAGGGCAGATCGGCCTCCGCCAGTGCCGAACGGTAGCCGTCGACCCGCGCCCGAGAGGTGAGCCGGCGTTCCGGGCCGCTGATGATCGCGATGCGCCGATGGCCCAGCTCGATGAGGTGGCGGGTCGCGGCCAGTCCGCCGGGCCAGTTGGTCGCGCCCACCCACGGCGTGCCCGGCGCGGGCTCGTCGATCGGCGCCACCAGCGCGTAGGGAATGCCGAGCCGGCTCAGCTCCTCGTGCTGCTGGGGCGTCAGTTCGGGCACCACGAGAATCGCTCCGCGCGTGGAGCGGGTGGCGAGCGAGTCCAGCCACTGGCGGGCACGTCTGGTCCGGCCGTGGGTGGAGGAGACCACCAGCCCCATGCCCGCGTCGTGCAGAACGTCCTCCGCGCCCCGGATCAGCTCGACCGCCCAGGGGCTGTCCAGTTCGTTGATGACGAAGTCGATCAGTCCGCCGGGTGGGGCCGCGGTGGACGCCGCTCGGTGTTTCGCCAGGTAGCCGTGGTGTTCCAGCAGCCGCTGCACCTTGGCCCGCGTCTCCGCCGATACATCGGACCTGTTGTGGAGCACCTTGGAGACGGTGGATACCGATACGCCTGCCTGATCGGCGATTTCGGCCAGGGTGCGCCGCCTTGCCTCACCGGATCCTGTCCGAACCGTTGACGTCATCGGATGAATCTCCTACGTTGCCGGGCGGTCGAGTTTTGCGAAAACTATCGCAATCCCCGTTCCCGGAGTAAGGCTCCTCGGTGAAAAGGTGGTCCCCCATGAAGAGATGGCGCGCGGCTTCCCTGGCCGCGTCCGCGGCCGCGGCTCTGGTGCTCTCCGGCTGCGGAGGCACCGGTGGCGGTGGCCGTTCGGGCGACGGGAAGGGCGAGTTGCTGGTCTGGGTGGACAACACCCGTATGCCCGCGGCCCAGCAGTACAAGAAGGCCCACCCCGACCTGAAGATGCGTATCGTCACCATCCCGCCCGACGCGGGCTACGTGCCCACCAAGATCTCGCTCGCCAACCGCACCAGGAGCGGCTGGCCCGACGTCGTCTTCCTGGCCAACCCGGCCGAGGCGGCGACGCTCGCGAGCGAGAAGTTCGGCTACGCGGCCCCGCTCGACGGCCTCGTCCCGAAGTCCGTCCGCGACGGTTTCACCCCCGGCTCCCTCGACACCTGCACCTTCGACGGCAAGACCTACTGCCTGCGCAACGACATCGCCCCCACGGTCCTCTGGTACGACGCCACGCTGATGAAGCGCTACGGCTACCAGGTCCCCAAGACCTGGGCCGAGTACCAGCAGACCGGTCTGAAGGCGGCCGAGGAGCACCCCGGCACCATCGTCGGAGCCGTCAACGGCAAGTACGGCGCCGGCATCTACTTCGGCAGCAGCGGTTGTCCCACCCGCGACACCCTCAGCCTCACCGAGGTCCACGTAGACCTGAGCCGGCCGGACTGCACCCGGGTCGCCGACCTGCTCCAGCCGCTCGCCCGCAAGAAGGCCGTCACCACCGTCGTGCCCATCGACCCGGGCTTCTCCAAGTTCGGCAAGGACGACAAGATCCTGATGCTGCCGGCCCCCGCCTGGTTCGGCGACTTCATGTTCGCCCCCGCCTTCAAGGTGCCGGGGGGCCGGATCGCCGCCGCCCCCATGCCCACCTGGCCCGGCGAGAGCACGCCGTACGCCGGGCAGGTCGGCGGCGGCGCCTTCCTCGTCTCCTCGCACGCCGACGGGCGTACGAAGGAGGCCGCGGACCTGGTGCGGGCCTGATGTCCCTGCTGCAGTCCACCGGAGCGGTCAACAACTCCAGCGGCTTCGCCGACCTCGACATCCACCAACCGGAGGCGGCCCTGGCCGGGCTCGTGGCCTGCGCACCGCTGCTGATCGGTTTCGTCCTCGCCCAGCGCTTCCTGCGCACCGGGCTGCTGGCCGGAGCGGAGAAGGGCTGATGGACGGAGAAGGGCGGGCGGGCGGAGAACGGCTGGTGGGCGGAGTGAAGCGGTTGAACGGAGCGAAGTTTTGGACGGAACAGGGCTGATGGACGGAACAGACGGAACAGGGCTGATGGACGACGCGGGGCTGCTAGACGACGCACGTACCGAGCTCGCATCCGAGGTAAGGACATGGGTCGAGCCCGTAGCGTCCCGCTTCAGTGCGGGCCGGGCGCGCGTACGGCTCGGCGTGAACACCGCGATCCACGACGACACGGCCGCCGAACTGGAGGCGTTCGCCCGGCCGCTGTGGGGGCTCGCGCCCCTCGCGGCGGGTGGACAGACCGTTCCGCACGCCGAGTTGTGGACCGAGGGGCTCGCCCACGGCAGCGATCCCGCGCACCCCGAGTACTGGGGCGAGCCGGTCGACCACGACCAGCGCATCGTCGAGATGGCCGCCATCGGCTTCGCGCTCGCCCTCGCCCCCGAGCAGTGGTGGGACCCGCTGAGCGGCCCCGAACGCGACCGGCTCGCACGCTGGCTGCTCAGTGCGCTGCCCCGAAACACCACCGACAACAACTGGCTCTTCTTCCCGGTGCTGATCGGCCTCGGCCTCGACCGGGTGGGGGTGCCCTACGACCGCTCGCTGGTCACCGCGCGCCTCGACCGCCTGGAGACCTTCTGGCTCGGCGACGGCTGGTACGCGGACGGACCCACCGAACGGCGCGACTACTACGTCCCGTGGGCCATGCACTTCTACGGACTGCTGCACGACACGCTCACGGGCGGCGACCGCTTCAAGGAACGGGCGGCCCGGTTCGCCGGCGACTTCCGGCACTGGTTCGCCGACGACGGCGCCGCCGTCCCGTACGGCCGCAGCCTCACCTACCGCTGGGCGCAGGCCGCTTTCTGGGGCGCGCTGCCGTTCGCGGGCGTGGACGTACTTCCGTGGGGCCAGGTCAAGGGGTATCTGCTGCGACATCTGCGCTGGTGGCGCGGGCGGCCGGTGACGGGGCCCGACGGGCTGCTGTCCATCGGGTACGGCTATCCGCAGCCGGCGCTGGCCGAGCAGTACAACGCGTTCGGCTCGCCCTACTGGTCACTCAAGGCGTATCTGCCGCTCGCGCTGTCCGCCCAGCACGCGTTCTGGACCGCGAAGGAGGAGCCGGCTCCCGCACTGCCCGCCGTCAGCGCCCAGCCGCACGCCGGGGCGGTACTCATGCGGGAGTCCGGTGACGTCACCCTGCTCGCCGGGCGCCAGCACCACCCGTGGGTGCGCCACGGAGCCGAGAAATACGCCAAGTTCGCCTACTCGACCCGCTTCGGCTTCAGTCTGCCGAACGGCACGCTCGGGCTCGAACAGGGCGCGTACGACTCGATGCTGGCACTGAGCGACGACGGCGGGGCGCACTACCGGGTGCGCGAGGAACCGGCCGATCCCCAGGTCACCGCGGACACGGTCCGTTGCACCTGGCGCCCCTGGCCCGACGTGGAGATCACCACCTGGCTGACGGCCGCCGCACCCTGGCATGTGCGTACCCACCGCATCCGCACCGCTCGCGCCCTGCACACCGCCGAGGGCGGCTTCGCCGTCGACCGGGACGCGGGCACGGACCGCGAGACCGGGCCGGGACACGCACGGGTGTCGGCCCCCGCGGGGCTCACGGGACTGCGGGACCTCGACGGCCGACGCGAGGGCGAGGTCGTCGACTGCCTGCCCGGCACGAACGTCCTCGCACGGCGCACCGCGCTGCCCGTACTCGTCGGCCGACTCCCGCCCGGCGAGCACTGGTTGAGGTGCGCCGTGCTCGGTTCCCCGGGCGGAAACGAAGAAGCCGAGACGGCCTGGCGAGAGCCCCCGACCGCCGCACACCCCTCGACCGCCGCACACCCCCCAACCACCGCACATCCGACGACTGGAGACGGGACATGAGACGACGGGACGTCAGACTCAAGCATCTGTCCGTACTGGCAGCCGTGACCGCCCTGCTGACCTCCCCGGTCCAGGCGCACGCGGCGCAGTCCGGCCACACGTACCACGTCGCCCCCCGGGGCAGCGACCGCGCACATGGCACGCAGGCAAGCCCCCTGCGCACCATCGGCGCCTGCCTCGACCGCGTCCGCCCCGGCGACACCTGCCTGGTCCACCAGGGCACCTACCGCGAACAGCTCACCCCTCCCTCCGGCACCGAGGGCGCCCCGATCACGATCGCCGCCTACGGTGACGGCCCGGTGACCGTCGACGGGACCGAGAAGGTGACCGGCTGGAAGGACGTCGGCGGCGGACTGATCGCCGCCGACACCGACCTGCCGCCCGACCCCGAGTTCAACGCGGTGTTCCTCGACAACACCCGTGCTGCGGAGGGACGTTGGCCGAACTCCGGCGCCGATCCGCTGAACACCACCTGGGCCGAGGCCGACACCACCTCCACCGACCAGCACATCGACGACACCGACCTGCCCGCCGCCGACTGGACCGGCGCCACCGTGCACCTGTGGGCGGGCTCCAACCCCTGGGCCCAGCAGACCGGCACGGTCACCGCCACGGCACCCGGCAAGCTGGACTTCAAGGGCGGCAACTACCGCTGCCCACCGCTGTGCATGGGCAACCAGACCTACCGCAACTACTACCTCGTCGGGTCGAAGGCCGCCCTCGACCAGCCGGGGGAGTGGTACTACGACAAGAGCGCCCACCGGCTCTACATGGTCCCCCCGAAGGGCGGCATCGCCGGACACACGGTGACCGCCAAGCACCGGCTGTGGGGTGTCGACCTGAGCGACAGCTCGTACGTCACCCTGCGCGGACTGGACCTGTGGGGAACCTCCCTGCGAACGGGTAAGTCGAGTACGGGAGTTGTGGTCGACCGACTGCACGCCACGTACATCTCCGAGTTCTCCACGCTGCCCATGCCACCGGACAGCGATCTCGCGGTCGACCCGTTCGAGGGAAACATCGTCGCCTCCCGCATCCTCGACTCCGGTGTGCAGATCCTCGGCACCGGCAACACCCTGAAGAACAGCGAGATCGCACAGTCGGCCGGTGACGGCGTGCTGGTCCGCGGCACCGGCAACACCGTCACCAACAACTACATCCACGACGTCGGCTGGATGGGCAGCTACACCCCCGGCATCGAGATCAACGGCAACGGTCAAACCGTCACCCACAACACGATCCGGCGTACCGGACGGGCGGCCATCGACACCGCCTGGCAGCTCAACGGCACCGAGTTCCACGACAACCGCATCGCCTACAACGACATCTCCGAGGCGATGCGCACCTCCCGCGACGGCTCACCCTTCTACGTCTGCTGCAGCCTGAACGGTTCCGGCACCTCCATCGACCACAACACCGCGCACGACGCCGACGGCCAGAACGGCTACTACGTCGACAACTACTCCGGCCACTTCCGGCTGCATCACAACGTCGCCTGGAACACCGGAGCACGGGGCGTCTTCTTCAACGGCCACACCGGCCCCAGTATCGCCAACGAGGACCACAACTCCAGCTACGGCGTGGGCATCAACGTCGCCTCGGTCGCCCTCGGCGGCGCGACGGACGCGTCCGGCTCGTACCTCAGCAACATCGTCGGACCCAAGCCGGTCACCGCGACGCAGACCGGTGACCCGCTGCCGGTCGTCCGCTCCAACCTCATCAGCGACAAGCCCGGCTACACGGACCCCGTCAACGGTGAGCTGTGGCTGACGCCGGGTTCGCCCGCCATCGACGCCGGTGAGGTGGTCGACGGCGTCACCACCGACGTCCTGGGCGCGGCTCCCGACCAGGGCGCCTACGAGTACGGTGCACCCATCTGGTCGACCGGCTGCGATCTGCCCGGCTGCCGGCAACGGGTGCGGCACGGCAACTGGAGTGCCACCGCGAGCGACGGCACCGACGCCGCAGCCACCGTCGACGGCGACATCAACACCCGCTGGACGGGCGCAGCCCCGCAGGCCGCCGGCCAGTCCCTGACCGTCGACCTCGGCGAGAGCAAGACCTTCGGCCGGCTCTCCCTCGACGCGGGCCGCGACACCAACGGCCAGCCGTACGGCTTCTCCGTCTCGGTCAGCCGCGACGGTACGCAGTGGGGCGAGCCGCTGGCCCGGGTCTCCGGCCGCTCCTTCACCCAGGACGCGGTGTTCTCCCGGCAGACCACCGCCCGCTACCTACGGATCACGCTCACCGCGAGCGGGCCCACGCCCTGGGTCGTCAACGACCTCCGGCTGTACGGCGACGGGCCCGATGCCGCCTCGACGCTCCAGGCCGAAAAGGCCACGACCGTACGAGGCGTGGAGCGCGGCACGGCGGCCACCGGAGTCCTCGGCTCCGGCGACTGGGTGGCCTTCCGTAAGGCGAACATCAGCGGAAAGCACCTCACCGCACGCCTGGACTCCGCCTGCGCACGGGGTACACGGGGTTGCTCGCTCCAGCTGCGTCTGGACGCGCCGGACGGTCCGCTGGCCGCCGTGGTGCCCGTCGCGGGTACCGGCGACTGGCAGGAGCAGTCCGTGACCCTGACGCGCGAGGTCACCGGTGTGCACGACCTCTACCTCGTGGCGAAGGGAGCGAGCGGGGTCGCCGCGCTCGACTGGCTGACGATCAGGCCCTGACGACGCGCGACGACGGGCCGGGCGGCGGGACACGGAACCCCGCTGCCCGGCCCCCGCCTGTCGTGGCGAAGGACACGGGCCGGGTCGCCGGCTCCGCGCGGGCGCCGACGTGCGCTTGCCCGGACGTGAGGTCGTCATCGTGTTTCAGTCCCGACAGGTGTTTATACATCGGGTGTATTGGCGGACTTGGGGCACTTCGTGGTTCTGTCGATGGCCGCAGCAGCCCCTGCATCGGTTCATATAAGGGTTGCTGAGGGGCAGATCTAGACGGCATGCCCACATCGGCAACCTCGGTCGAACTTATTGACTCCTCCGATGTATTGGGATTGTCTGCCTTCGCGTTCCTCACCCCGGATTTCTCGGCCGGATGTGGGTGCCGCCCACCCGGCTCCTGCCAGCCTTCGACCCCGGTGACCGTCTGTACATCGACGACTCCGGGATCCAGGCGACGGCCGACACGTTCGGCCCCCCACTCCCGCACAGGAAAGGACACCCGATGAACAGGAGAACCCTCTTACGGGCCGGTACAGGCCTGCTGGCCGGCGGCGCCGCACTCGCCCTGCCGCAGGCCCCGCTCGCCGGTGCGGCGCCGGCCGCGCCGGCCGCCGCCCCGACCGACGGCTGGACGCAGACCTCGTTCTCGTACAGTTGGCAGAAGCCCTGGAACCTCGACCTCTCCGACCGGCACAGCGAAAGCGGCGGCGTCCACCGCATGTGGGTGTACGCCACCGACGAGCCGTTCGAGGAGGGCAGCTCCACCGACCCGCGCACCGAGATGCGCTGGAAGGTCGACTACAAGACGGGCAACCGCATGTGGGACGCCGACGTCTACCTGCCGTCCGGCACCGACGGCGCCTCCTTCGTCCAGATCCTGCGGGGGGTCCACCCCTCCGGCACCCCCGCCACCGACATCATGCTCAACGTCTACAACACGGGCGGCGGCACCGTGCGGCGCTACGACGGCACGGTGCTCAAGACGGGCGCGTTCGACACTTGGTTCAACGTGAAGATCGCCCACCAGGCGACCAGTGGGACCGGGACCATCAAGGTCTACTTCGACGACTCCCTCGTCCTGACGGTCGACGACCGGGGCCCGGCCACCCGCTACTTCAAGAACGGTGTGTACAACCACGGTTCCGGCCGCGCCGAGGCCCGCTTCCGCAACATCCGCTACTGGACGAGGTGACCTGCCGTGCGCAGACGACAAGCTCTCGCCATGCTCGGCGGCACCGTCCTGGCGGGCACGGTCGGCACGACCGGCGCGGTCGGCGCGACCGGGCGGGCGGGGGCCGCCGACGTGGTGTATTTCCAGAACCGTGGCAGCGTCGAGGGCTGGGACTACGCCTACACGCAGAAGGACGGCGTGATCGCGACCGTCGACTCCCCGGTGTACAAGGGCGACCACTCCCTGGAGGCCACCCAGACATACATCGGCGAGACCGGCGGCTACCACTCGGAGGTCATCCAGCGCGGCGCGCAGAGCGTCGGCGAGGACAAGTACTACGGCCAGGCCATCCGCCTCGCCCCCGACTGGGAGTTCCATGACCAGAACGTCACCTTCCAGCAGTGGTCCCCCGAGGACCCTGAGGGCCCCTGGCTCCTGATGTTCGTCATCGGCGACGAGATCCGCTTCGGCGGCTCCGGCGGCATCAAGGGCACGGTCGGCTCCATCGCGGCCCTGCGCGGTACGTGGATACGCGTGGTCGCCCGCCTCAAGCTGGCCGGCGCCGGCGCGGGCGTCTTCGAAGTCTGGCTCAACGGCAAGAAGACCGTCAGCATGACCGGCATCGCGGCCCTTCCCTCGACCTCGCAGACCATCCGCTGGTCGAACGGGATCTACTGCACGGCGTGGCGGAACGGCACGCCCAGCGGCCCGAAGGTGCTGACGATCCATCACGAAAACCACCGGATCGCGTCGTCCTACGCGCTGGCCGAACCGGCCAACTGGTCCTGAGTACACCCCTTCATCGCGGCCGGAACCCACCGGGCCCCGGCCGCGATGAAGGCCGATCGGACCAACGCCCATCGGACCAAGGCCACGGCGCCAACCTGCCGGCGAGGACGAAACGGCCGCCGGCCCTCGTTCCAGGGATCCGCGACCACGCCGCCGCCCGCTCCGAGTACGCAGTCGCGCGCCGGCCCGATGTCCCGCCCGGCCGGGTTCAGCGACGACGGATCAACCGCACCGGATGTTTCCGGTGTCGAGGCGGTAGGTCACCCCGCCCCGGACCAGTGAACCGCTCAGATGGATGCACTCGCCGGTCGCGTCGAACCAGGTGTAGAGCGGACCGGCGTAGTAGTGGTAGTTGGCCGGATGTTCCTGCGGTGGGTCGGCGGAGTAGTCGCCGCTCTCGTCGAAGAGGTACAGGGTGATGTGCGACGCCAGGCCGTCGTAGGGGCTGGACCAGAACTTCACGCAGTTCCGCTTGGTCGAGCCGTTCCAGTAGGTGCGCGCGTAGCCGCCCCCGTTCCGTCCCGAGGGGCTCTTGGCCCAGTAGGTGATGCCGTCCCAACTGCCGCTGCACTCGACGGCCCTGGGGGCGGCGGCAGCGACCTCGGCCGGTGCCGCCTGCGCGGTGGGGGCGGCGACCAGACCGAACAACAGCGTCAAGACGCCCAGGCCCCACAGCTGTGTTCTCCGTAAAAGCTTCATTCGCGACTCCTGCGGTGCGATGCCGTCAAGGACGTACATGACGGTCCGTATCGGTATGATCTGCCTCTCGCGGGGCCGTCCACCGGCGCTTCACGAAATCCCCCCAGATTTCATCGGCGGACCGCTTCGACCAGCACCCGGCCCTCGCCCGCGAGGCCCTCGCACGAACCGCCGCCTCGGCACGGACACGCGGGCACCCGCTCAGTTGCGCGGCCGCTGCTGATCTCGGAAAAATCTCGCTCCGCCGCGCTCGCGCCACACCGTGGACCCGGACACCGCGAGTCGGTTCACCCGGGGTCGTTCACGAGAGCCAAAAATAACTCTGACGGCGATGTCGAGAACTCGTGGCCGGCTCCGTCCCCGCAGTGAACGCGACCACAATGGGTCGCATCAGCACCGAGGAGAACCACGATGGCCAAGTACCTGCTGCTCAAGCACTACCGCGGCGCCCCGGCTGCGGTCAACGACATTCCCATGGACCGGTGGACGCAGGAGGAGATCTCGGCCCACATGCAGTACATGCAGGATTTCGCGGACCGGCTCGAGGGAACCGGCGAGTTCGTCGACGGTCAGGCGCTCGCCCCCGAGGGAACGTTCGTCCGGTACGACGGCGAGGGCCGCCCCCCGGTCACCGACGGCCCGTTCGCCGAGACCAAGGACCTCATCGCCGGCTGGATGGTGATCGACGTCGACAGCTACGAGCGTGCCCTCGAGCTGGCCGGGGAACTGTCGGCCGCCCCCGGGGCGGGCGGGAAGCCGATCCACGAGTGGCTGGAGCTGCGCCCGTTCCTGGCCGCGCCGCCCACCATCACGGAGTGACTCATCGATGAACGAGGTCCTGCTGAGGAGCCTCACACCGAGCGTGCTCGGGATCCTCGTCCGCCGCGGAGCCGACTTCGCGGCGGCCGAGGACGCCGTGCAGGACGCGCTGGTCGAAGCGATCCGCGTCTGGCCGGCCGACCCGCCGCGGGACCCGAAGGGCTGGCTGGTCACCGTGGCCTGGCGTCGGTTCCTCGACGCGACCCGGTCAGAAGCCGCCCGCCGCCGACGCGAGGACCTCGTCGACGAGGAGCCGACGCCCGGGCCCGCGCCCGCGGTGGACGACACGCTCCAGCTCTACTTCCTGTGCGCCCAGCCGTCGCTGACGCCGTCGTCCGCGGTCGCGCTCACGCTGCGCGCAGTCGGCGGGCTGACCACCCGCCAGATCGCCCAGGCCTACCTGGTGCCCGAGGCGACCATGGCGCAGCGCATCAGCCGGGCCAAGCGCACCGTCTCCGGCGTGCGGTTCGACCAGCCCGGCGACGTCGCCACCGTGCTGCGCGTTCTCTACCTGGTCTTCAACGAGGGCTATTCCGGCGACGTCGACCTCGCCGCCGAGGCCATCCGGCTCACCCGGCAACTCGCGGCTGCGATCGACCACCCCGAGGTGGCCGGGCTGCTCGCCCTCATGGTGCTCCACCACGCCCGGCGCGCCGCCCGGACCGCACCCGACGGCAGCCTGGTGCCCCTCGCCGAGCAGGACCGCGGCCGGTGGGACACCGAGTCGATCGCCGAGGGCGTCGAGATCCTGCAGGCGGCCCTCGCCCGCGACCGACTGGGCGAGTTCCAGGCCCAAGCCGCCATCGCGGCACTCCACGCCGACGCACCCACGGCCGAGGAGACGGACTGGGTGCAGATCGTCGAGTGGTACGACGAGCTCACGCACCTGACCGACAGCCCGGTCGTCCGGCTCAACCGCGCGGTGGCCGTCGGCCAGGCCGACGGACCGCGCGCCGGTCTGGCGGCGCTCGCTGAGCTGGACGACTCACTGCCCCGCTACGCCGCGGTGACGGCGTACCTCCACGAGCGCGACGGTAACCTGGCGACCGCGGCACGCCTGTACGCCGAGGCGGCCGAGAAAGCACCCAACCTCGCCGAACGTGACCACCTGACACGCCAGGCCGCCCGGCTCAACGCCCGCCGGTGCCGCTGACGGGGAAACCCACCTCTCCTCGTCCTCCCACTGCACACCACCCACCCGCGTCGACGTCCGCGGCAATGGGCTGTACGGCCCGTTGTGAGCCACCCGCCTCGGCATGCCGCCTCGAAGCGGCACTGTCATGGCAACGCGCGCGCCGGAACGGTCCAGGGCCGGACGGTAAAGCTCAAGCTTGCTTGTTCCGTCCTGCGGGTGGTTTACCGCTGTGAGGCCGTGAGCTCAGCCTTTCCACTCGGAAACTGAGCCGGACGCGGCGTGGGCCGCTGGGAGGAGTCTCATGGCGGACAGCAGGATTTTGATCGCGGTACGGGAACGTCCACAGGATGAGGGGGCCGGCGCCGAACAGCTGGCCCGCATCGGTGAGGCGATCGAGGAGCGGGGATTCGACGTCCGATGGGCGGCAGGCGTCGCGGACGCCGAGGCGGTGCTGCGGACGGAGGCGGGACTGACCGCGGCACTGGTCGCCTGGGACCTACCGGGCCAAGAGGACGCGGCCGGCGAGCCCGGGGGCGCCGCGGTGCTGCGCTTCATCGGCCGGCGGTTCCAGAACCTTCCGGTCTTCCTGGTCATGTCCGACGACGGCGTGCGGGACCTGCCGTTGTGGGTGTCGGAGTCGATCGTGGGCTATGTGTGGCCGTTGGAGGACACTCCCGGGTTCATCGCGGGCCGGATCACCACCGCCGCGCGCACCTACCAAGAGGCCGTCCTGCCGCCCTTCTTCCGGGCACTGCGCCGCTTCGACGACGCGCACGAGTACTCCTGGCACACCCCGGCCCACTCCGGCGGCGTCGCCTTGCTGAAGTCGCCCGCGGGTCGCGCCTTCCACGACTATTTCGGGGAACGGCTGTTGCGCAGCGACCTGTCGATCTCCGTGGGGGAGCTCGGCTCGCTGTTCGAGCACACCGGCCCGATCGGCGACGCGGAGCGCAACGCCGCCCGGGTCTTCGGCGCCGACCTCACGTACTTCGTGCTGCACGGGGATTCCACCTGCAACCGCGTGGTCGGCCACTTCAGCGTCACCCAGGACGAGATCGCCCTGGTGGACCGCAACTGTCACAAGTCGGTGCTGCACGGACTGGTCGTCTCCGGCGCCCGCCCGGTCTACCTGATCCCCACCCGCAACGGTTACGGCCTGGCGGGGCCGCTGCCCCCGGCGGAGCTCGCGGCGGACTCCGTCGCGGCCCGGATCGCCGCGAACCCGCTGACCAGGGACGCCGTGTCGCCGCACCCTCAGTACGCCGTCTTCACCAACTCCACGTACGACGGCCTGTGTTACGACGCCCCGGCGGCGGCACGAGCGTTCGCCACGAGTGCGCCCCGGCTGCACTTCGACGAGGCATGGTTCGCCTACGCCCGCTTCCACCCGCTCTACGCGGGCCGGTACGGCATGTCGGTGGACGAGGACACCTTCCCGGGCCCGGACCGACCGACGGTTTTCGCCACCCAGTCCACCCACAAACTGCTGGCCGCGCTCTCGCAGAGCGCCATGGTCCACGTCAAGCCCGCCCCGAGGGCGCCCGTCGAACACGACCGGTTCAACGAGGCGCTGCTGATGCACGGCACCACCTCCCCGCTCTATCCGATGATCGCCTCGCTGGACGTGGCGACAGCGATGATGGACGGGCCGCAGGGTCGCTGGCTGATCGACGAGGCCGTGACCGAGGCGGTCCGCTTCCGCCAGGAGATGGTCCGCATCCGGCGTCGTATCGAGGAGGCCGGCGACCGACCGTCGTGGTTCTTCGGCGTGTGGCAACCCGAGACGGTTACCGACCCGAGCACCGGAACCCGACTGCCGTTCGACGAGACGCCGGCCGAGCTGCTGCGCACCGAACCGAGCTGCTGGCACCTGGAACCCGACGCTGCCTGGCACGGCTTCTCGGGGCTGACCGACGGCTACTGCATGCTCGACCCGATCAAAGTCACCCTGACCTGCCCGGGCATCGACGCGACCGGCGAGACCGGTGAATGGGGCATCCCGGCACGCGTACTCACCGCGTACCTGGTCACCCGCCACATCGTCGTGGAAAAGACCGACAGCTATACGACGCTCGTCCTGTTCTCCATGGGCATCACCAAGGGCAAATGGGGCACCCTCCTCGACGCCCTGATGGACTTCAAGGCCCTCTACGACGAGGACGCCCCCCTCGACCGGGTCCTGCCCGCTCTGGTCGCCGAGCACCCCAGGCGATACGCCGGCCACACTCTGCGCGAGCTGTGCCAGGACATGCACGACCACCTGCGCTCTGCCGACCTCGCCGGCCTGTTGGACGCTGCCTTCCGACAGCTGCCGGAACCGGTCGCTCCACCGCAGCTGTGCTATCAGCGCCTGATCCGCGGCGGCACCCAGCGCGTACGGTTGACCGAGGCGGCGGGCCAGGTGGCCGCCGCCATGATCACCATCACTCCGCCCGGCATGCCCGTCCTCATGCCCGGGGAGAGCGTCGGCGCCCCCGACGGCCCGCTGCTGCGCTACCTCAGCGCCCTCGAATCCTTCGACCGCAGCTTCCCCGGATTCGGCAGCGAAACCCACGGCGTGACCCTCGACCCCGACACCGGCGACTACCTCATCGAATGTCTGCGACCGACAGACAGTGAGGAAGCACGCTCCGCCGCACAGGAAGGCCGCACCGTGACACCGGCCCAACGAAGCCATCCGAAGGAAACTCAGGAGCTGTCCTGACAGGTTGGGCCCGGGTGCTCAGCGTCACGGAGATCGCCCCCGGTGCCGGGTGCCGGCCCCGGGTGCGCGCCTCACGACAGATCCAGTCCCATCTTGTTGGACAGGGCAGTGGCGAGTGCCGCGATCGTGGGGTGTTTCCAGACGAAGTTGCTCGCGAGTCTGATGCCGAGTCCTGACTCCAGCCGGGTGCGCAGTTCTATGGCCAGCAGTGAGTCGAAGCCAAGACTGCGCAACGGCGTCTGGGGGTCCAGTCGTGCGCTGCCGAGCTGCAGGACGGTGCCCATCTGCTCGGCGAGGTAGGCCTCCAGGGCTGTTCGCTGAGCGAGAGGGGAGTCATGTTGTGTCAGGCGGGCGCGGATGTCGGCTGCGGTGACGCGTTCACCGCTCGGTGATGTGGTGTCCTGAGCCTGGTGGCCGTCCACCAGGCTTGCGAAGAAGGAAGCGTGGCGGACCGCGGGCAGGATCCACGATTCTGGTCGGCCGGGCAGGACACCCGTGGCGACCCGCCGGTGGGTGAGCAGTGCCTCGAGCGCACGGAGACCGTCCTCGGTGGGAATCGTCTCGTAGCCGCGGTCGGCGAAGTCGGTTGCCGTGCCGGTCTGCCCCCATGGCCCCCAGTTGACGGCCAGGGTGGGCAGTCCTCGGGCGGTCCGCCAGAGGGCGAAGGCATCCAGCCAGGCGTTGGCGGCAGCGTACGCGCCCTGGCCCGGGTTGCCCAGGAGCGAAGCCATGGAGGAGTAGAGCACGAACCAGTCGACTGTGTGCGCCGCGAGGGCCTGGTGGAGGCGCCATGCCGCGGTGACCTTGGGCCGCCAGACACGTTCAAGCTGTTCGTCGGTGATGTTGGTGAGGGCAGCGTCGTCGAGGACCATCGCCGAGTGCACCACTCCTCGCAACGGCAGTCCGCCCGCTGTCGCGGCGGACACGAGCCGTTCGGCCACTCCGGGCCGGGCGGCGTCCCCCAGTTCGACGGTGATGCGGGCGCCGGAAGCACGGAGCTGGGCCAGCCTGGTTTCGGCTGCCTCGCCGGGCGGCGTACGGCCGTTGAGGACGATGTGCCCGGCGCCCAGTTCGGCCAGGCGGGCCGCCGTGGCCAGACCCACGCCCCGCAGTCCCCCCGTGATGATGTAGGCGCTGTCGGAGCGGACCGGCGAGGGAGGTTCGGCGTGGCAGGCCGTCGTCTCCCCTTGCTGGGGCAGGGTCAGGACGAGCTTGCCGATATGGCCGGCGCCCGCCATGAGACGGAACGCGTCCGTGGCCTCGGCCAGCGGGAACTCCCGGTGCGGCAGCGGCTGGAGGTGGCCTGCGTCGAACAGACCCATGACCTCGTGCAAGAGGTCCTGGAACATCTCAGGGCGCTTTTGCTGGAGTTCGATGAGGTCGACGCTGCTGAAGGTCACGTTGTGCCGGAACGGCGCCAGCCCGAGGGACGCGTCGGCGAGAATGTCGCGGACACCCAGCTCGACGAACCGGCCGAAGGGACGCAGCGCCTCGAGACCGGCTCGGATCGCCGGCCCCGAGAGGGAGTTGAGCACGACGTCGACGCCTTCGCCTCCGGTCGCCTCGCGGGTCTGCTCGGTGAAGTCCAGCGAACGGGAGTCCATGACGTGTCGGACGCCCATGCCGCGCAGGTACCCGCGTTTCTCGTCGTTCCCGGCGGTGGCGAAGATCTCGGCCCCCAGATGCCGGGCAACGGCGACCGCGGCCAGGCCCGTGCCGCCGGTGGCGGAGTGGATCAGTACCCGTTCGCCTTCGGCGAGACGCGCCACATAACGCAGGGCGTACCAGGCGGTGAGAAACGCCGTCGGGATGGCCGCCGCGGCCATCGCGTCGACGCCGTTCGGCACGGGGACCACGGCATCGGCGCGGACCGTCGTGAACGAGCCGAACGCGCCACCGGCGAGATCCACGGCCAGGACGGTGTCTCCGACGCGGACGTGCTCGACGCCGGGTCCGACAGCAGTCACCGTCCCTGTGCACTCGAATCCGATACGGTCCCCGCCGCCCGCGCAGAGGTCTGCGGCCGGCAGGAGTCCCATGACGGTGAGGACATCGCGGAAGTTCACTCCCGCCGCGCGCACCTGAAGCTCCACCTCTCCCGGACCCGGTGTGTGCTGTTCGCCCACCACCAGACGCAGGGAGCCGAGGTCCGCGGCCCGGCCCGCGCGGAGCCGGAAGCGGTCCACGCCGTAGCGCACCGTGCGGGCGGTCGCGGTCAGTCGTTCCGTGTCCGTCAGTGGGGCCGGGACAAGGCGGGCCACACGGCGGTCCGCGCCTCGCACGGCCATCTCGTCGCCGGGGGCCCCGCTCAGCAGGAGGCCGACCGCTTGCCGAAGGTCGTCCGACCGTCCCATGTCGAGGAGCGTGGGACGCAACTGTGGGTGCTCATGGGCCAGGACACGCATCAGGCCCCGGAGCGGGCTCTGGGCGGGGTCGGCCGTCTCACCCGGTTCGACGGCGCGGGCGCCGCGCGTGATGACGTACAGCCTCGGAGACAGAGAGCAGTTCGCGACCGCCTGGACAAGACTCAGGAGCCGCCGAGTGCGCTCCAGAGCGTCCACCGTGGGATCGGCGGCCGGCTCGGCGGCGCCTGCTGACTCGTCGGGAGCGGGCTGGTCGGCGCCGGAAACCGCCGGCCCGCCGGCCGGCGCGCACAGGAACACCACCGCACGAGGCGGATCGGCGAGTTCCCGTTCGACAAGACGGGCCCGCAGCGCGGAGACACGGTGCTCGTCTTCCGGAAGGACGACGGCCCGGGCGGTGCTCCCGGACACGCGGAGGGCTTCGGCGAGCGTCTCCGCCTGCGTGCCGCTCTCACCCACCACCAGCCAGGTAGCGGCCGGTGCGCGGTCCGCGTTCGTGGCGGGCGAGGCATGGGCGGCCGGTGCGGGCTGCCAGTCGATGGCGTAGAACCATCGATCGAGGTCGGCGTTCGCGCTGACTTCGCGCTGCAACAGGCGCAGGTCGTTCAGGGCGATCACCGTATGTCCGTCATCGGTCAACAGCCGGATGTCCGCGGTGATGCCATCAGGCTGTTTCCGCGTGATCGTGGCGTGTCCGTGGACCACCGCGGCGGGATCGCCGTGGATGCGCAGGGACCCCGCGCCGATGGGGAGGACCAGGCCGCTCGCGGTCTCGTCGCGTGTCAGTGAAGCCACTGCCAGCTGGGCGCACAGGTCCACGAGTACCGGATGGACGCACAGGGAGCCTGGAGTGGGGCCGGCCGCGGGCGGGACGGCGACCCGTGCCCAGACACTGTCACCGGTGGACGACAGACGCAGTTCGCTGATCCCCATGAACGCGGCTCCGTGGTGAAGGCCGCGCGAGCGCAGACGCTGGTACACGGCCGCGGCGGGCACGGCGACGGGGTGTTCCGCGACCAGGGCGTGTACAGAGACGGGTGCGAGTCCCCGCGGTGGTGCGCTCCGAGTCAGGGTGGCACTGGCGTGCAGGATCCACTGCCCCTGGTCGGCGTCGCCTTGACCCTCCTCATCGCTGTCATCACGTGCGAAGACCTCGCAGGTGACGCGGTCCGGGGTGGTCACATCCGCCGTCATGGTGATCTCGGAGCGGTCGGTCAGGGGAAGCAGTTCGTGGAAGGCGATGTCACGGACCTCCACCTGCCGCGGCGGGGCGTCGAAGACCTGGCAGGCGGCGGTCAGCGCGAGAGCGCAGTAGGCGGCTCCGGGAAGAACCACCGCGTTGTTGACCTGGTGGTCGGCCAGCCACGGGTGGGCGCGCGTCCCGGCCTCTGCCCGCCAGGTGTGCCGCACGGGACGGCCCGGTACCTTCCAGTGGCTTCCGGGCAGGAGACCGGGGACGCCGCCCGCCTCGGAATCCGCCCGGAGGACGGAGTTTACGGAAGGTCTGTCGTCATCAGGCCGATCGCTCGGATCCACCCAGTGCCGTTTACGGTCGAAGGTGATCACGGGCACATCCGCGAGGGCGCCGCCCGCGTACAGTACGGCCCAGTCGACGGGCACGCCCGCGCAGTGCAGAACGGCGAGCCCCGTGCGGAAAGTGACCTGCTCGCTTTCGCCGCGCCGAAGTGTCGGCACCACGACGGGGGCGTCGACCAGTCCCCTCAGGCTGCCCGTGACGGCCTGCGTGACGACCGGATGCGGGGACACCTCCACATACACCGTGTTCCGGTCCGCGGCGGCCGCGCGGACAGCGTCCGCGAAACGCACCGGTCGGCGCAGGTTCCGGCACCAGTACTCGGCATCGAAGGCCGGGACCGTGCGCGGGTCCTCCAGGACAGTCGAATAGAACGGAACGACGGGCGGCCGAGGCGTCAAGTCGGCCAGAGATGCCGCCAGTTCATCCAACAGCGGGTCCACCTGGGGAGAGTGCGAGGCGACGTCCACAGCGATCGGACGAGCGGGCACGCCGCGGGCGTCCCAGCGCTCGACCAGGCGCTCCACGACGGCGGGGTCGCCGGCCACAACGGTGGAACCGGGCGCGGCCATGACGGCGACGGAGACCGATGCCTCGGCGTCGGCGGCTGCCAGGTCCGCCTCGACCTCGGCTCGGCCCAGAGCGACGGTCGCCATCGCGCCGGCACCCGCGATACGAGTCAGCAGGGCGGACCGACGGCAGATCACCCGGACGCCGTCCTGCAGGGACAGCGCCCCGGCGACGACGGCGGCGGCGACCTCGCCCATGGAGTGACCCACGACCCCGGCGGGTTCCACGCCGTAGGCCCGCCACGTCGCGGCCAGCGCGATCTGCACGGCGAACAGCACCGGTTGCACACGTCCGCACCCGGTCACCGCCCTGTCCTCCCGCACGATGTCGAGTACGGAGAAACCGGCCTCGGCGGCGATCAGCGGTTCGATCTCGGACAGGGCAGCGGCGAATGCCGGTTCGTGCGCGAGGAAGTTGCGGGCCATGCCCGGCCACTGGGAGCCTTGCCCGGAGAACACCCACACCGGCCGCCTGCACACACCGGCCGCCACCGCCCCCGACACCGCGCCCGGCACCGCCTGCCCGGCATCGAACGACCGCAGGGCGCGGACGAAACCCGTGCGCGAGGACGCCACGACGCCGAGCCGACCGCGTCCTGCCGGTCGGCGCAGCGCGAGGGTGTGGGCCACGTCGCCGAGCGGGACGCCCGCGCCCGTGCCCTCGAGCCAGTCCGCGAGCCGCCGCGCCGCCGCGGGCAAGGCATCGGCGGAGCCCGCCGACACCAGCAGGACATGCGATTCCGCGGCCCCCGCACGCGCCTTCCGCGGGCTCGGCAGGCGGCGCACGGCTGCGGCAGGCGCCTGTTCCAGCACTACGTGGACATTTGTCCCGGCGAACCCGAACGAGGACACGGCGGCCAGCCGGACCGTGGTCCGCGTGGGCCAGTCCGTCAGCCGGTCAGGCACGAAGAAACGTGTGCCCTCGGCGGTGATGGCCGGATTCCAGCGGGTGAAGTGCAGGCTCGCCGGGACGACACCCTGCTGAAGACACATCACCGCCTTCAGCAGACCGGTGACGCCCGCAGCAGGTTCCAGGTGCCCCAGATTGGTCTTCACGGAGCCCAGCGCGCAGCGGTCCCGGCCCCTTCCGTAGACGCGGGCCAGGCTCGTGAACTCCACCGGGTCGCCGACCGGCGTGCCCGTGCCGTGCGCTTCGATCATGCCCACCTCACCGGGGTCGACCCCGGCACGGGCCAGCGTCTCCCGGAACAGCGCCTCCTGGGCCGCCGCCGACGGTGCGGCCAGACCGTCCGAGCGGCCGTCCTGGTTCACGGCCGAGCCCCGGACCACGGCCCAGATCCGATCGCCGTCCCGCACGGCATCCCGCAGACGCTTCAACACGACGACCGCGCATCCCTCACCGCGTACGAAACCGTCGGCCGCCGCGTCGAACGCGCGGCAGCGCCCCGTCGGGGAGAGCATGCCCATCCGGACGAACGACCGCGTGGTCCTGGAGGAGAGCATCAAGGTGACGCCGCCGGCGAGCGCAACGTCGCACTCCCCGTTCCGCAGGGCCTGTGCTGCCAGGTGCAAGGCGACCAGCGAGGACGAGCACGCGGTGTCCAGAGCCACCGACGGGCCGTGCAGACCGAGCAGGTAGGAGATGCGCCCCGGCGCGAGGCAGTGACCGTTCGTCAGCACCGCCCCCTCCAACTCCTTGGGATGCCCGGCCAGCCGGTCCATGTAGTCGGTATAGCTCAGCCCGGTGTACACCCCGGTCGGCGTCCCCGCGAGGCCGTCGGGGGGCAGCCCCGCATGCTCCAGCGCCTCCCAGGACACCTCGAGGAGCAGCCGATGCTGGGGGTCCAGGACGTCCGCCTCCCGTCCTGAGACACCGAAGAACGCCGCGTCGAAACCGGAGACGTCCCTCAGCCAGCCGCCCTGCCGAGGCAGCGCGGCGTCCCGCGCCCGTCCGACTTCCGTGCGGGTGGGCGGCGGGTCACCGACCGCGTCCTGCCCCGCGGCCAGCAGCCGCCACAGGGCGTCGGGCGAGTCGGCGTCCCCTGGCAGCCGGCATCCCATGCCGATCACGGCGACACGCCCGTCACCACCGGCAGTTGAACCAGTTCCGTTCTGTTCCACGAGTTCTTCCTTCCGCTGTCGTTGTCGCTTCGCTGATCTGGAGGTGACGGTGCCGCCGCGACCGGCCTTGGCGGCCGGAGCCGGCAAGGAAAATCGACCCGGTCTCGCGTGCCTCTGCCTCTCCGGACGGCACCGCGAGGCCGGGATGCCGAGAGGGGGAATGCGCGAGCGCCCGGGAACAGGCACGTGCCATCAGACGGCGTCCGGGCTGCCGACGAGAATCACGCTCTTCACCCCGCCGATCTGGTAGTTGCAGGTCAGCGCGTAGTCGAAGTCGAGAGGCCTGCTGCTCGTGCCGGCAACGGGGTCGAACGGCAGCCCTTCGGCCGGCTCTTCACAGTTCGCCGTGGGACACACCTGGCTCCGGCCCATCATCAGCAGGCTCAGTGCGACCCCAAGGCAGCCCGACGGCGCGCCGTTGTGACCGAAGCAGGCCTCCTGTGACGTCATCACCAGGCCGCTGTCGGCGCCGTAGAGCCGCCTGACGGCATTCGACTCGAAAGCGGTGACCACCACGTCGCCGTCGCTTCCGCCGTGGATGTAGGGCACCTGAGCGATGTCCCACCGTTCCCCCAGACACTGGTGGACGGCCTCCACCAGAGCGGCTCCGCTGTCGTCGCTCGCCAAGGGATTCGCCAGGCCGTCCCGGGTCATGGCATGCGCCAGCACCTGCCCGTAGGCGCGGGCACCTCGCTCTTCGGCGTGCTTGCGGGACTCCAGGACGAGGGTCGCCGCGCCCTCGCCGTGATTCACGCAGTCCGCCCGACGGTCGTACGGGCGCATCAGGCGGTCGAAGGACGGCAGGAGCTCCGGCATACCGGCCACCCGCACGGCCTCGTAGGCGCCCTGGACGGAGCGCAGCAGCCGCTGGACATTCAGGATGACGTCCACACCGAAGAGATCCACCCCTGAGACGACAGCCAGATCGATCACGCCGTCGGCGATCATCCGCCGAGCGTTGCCGACCTGGACCGCGGACGAGGCACATCCGCACGACACGGTGAAGGACGGGCCGGTGGACCGGAGGAGGGCACCCTGCACCAGGGAGACATCGGACGGTGTGAGGCCCTGCTGGCCCCGGACGAACAGCTCCATCGCCTCCTGCGGGCTGGTCGTCAGCGGGTCGGCCTCGAGCACCGCCAGATAGGGGCCGACATTGGCGTCCACCCCGCCCCGCCCGGCCAGAACGGCCGCTCCGGTCAGGTCACCGGCGCGGAAGTCCAGCCCGGCATCCGCGCAGGCCTCCACCAACGAGACCAGACCGAATCTGTGGGCGTTGGTGTAGTGCCGGGAGAACGCCGCCGGGATGTCCGGCAACCTTGCTTCGAACATGGCCGGTGAAAGGTCGACGGCACCGTAGTAGACGTCGCCGCGCGCCAGACACGACGCGCCACGCGACGCGACGTCCCAGACGTCGGCCGCGCTGAACACAGGCCGGCTCCCACCCGGCAGGCAGAACCCCATACCGGTGACCATGACGTCACGTGCGCTCACTCCGCCGCGGACTGGTCCTGCGGATGCCCCGTTTCCCGGCGGCGGGCAAAGGGTGTTGTTCATGTGAACCTCCAGTAAGCCGTTGACGATGTGCTCGGGCGCTCTGGCGCTCTGGCGTAAAGGGAAAGCAGAACGCGGTATCTGTCTTTCGGTGAGCCCCGCTCACCGTCGGCTGCGAAGGTGACGGGCGGTCTATTCCGCTCCGGGTGTATGACGAGCCCAGCAGTACACCGGCATCGGGCCCTCACCGATGTCGGCATACTCACCACTGAATTCGTAGTGCTCACAGCCGCTGCCGTACGCGATTTTCACCGGGGCGCCCGTTCCGTCGAACGGAGCGTTCACCACCTGTGGAGCATCGCTCGGACCACCCTTGAGCAGCACGAGCCTGGCGAAGGACATGGGAGTATCACTCCTACGGCGTGGGAAGGTTGAGAGAGCTCCGCCGGGTGACGCACCGGTAAGAGGAGTTCAGAGTCTTACTAAGTTAGGCCCTGGAAGGGGCTGGGGAAACCGGGCATCGGAGCGCAATAAGGGCGTGCGATCACAAAAACTTCCCGCGCGTCGGCCGGTATACGACCGAGATGCCCGCAGATCGGATCGCACTCCGGCGTACGCCTACGGACGGAATTGACACAGCGTGAGCCGATCGAAGTCCGCCCCTCTCCGCAGGCCGCTGCGAAATTGTATGTTGATCCTCGTTTTCTTCGACGGCAGCAGAGTGGGACCGTGAGTCCGAAAAAGTCAGGAGTTCGCATCACCGGCTGCGAAAGGGGCAGTCTTCAGGCCCGGCGAGATGGGCGCCGTGACGTTCTCTGCCGCAATGATCCGGTCCGCGTCCGGTCGACGCGTCCAGCCGCTCCACGAGGTTCGCTTCCTCGCCCGGAGCCCGGAGCCCGGAGCCGCTGACGTAGATCAGCCGCGAAGCGATCGCGTCCCGCTTGAACTCCTCCCCTTCGCCAGGACCGTGACCCTGGCGTCCAGGACTCCACCGAACGCAGAACAGCTCACACCGTCGGCCTGCTGTGCCATGGCCGGCCGTCGTCATCGTCACCTGCGGGCGGCTTCTTCCACTCCGTCCGGTCCCGTCCGTAAAACATGCCTCTCAGTGGACATTTCCGTAAGTGACAGGATCGATCGCCATATTCGGACCTCTTTAGAGAGAGGTGTAACGCGGTGGCGCGTGCAAGGCGCAGAAGTAGGAGAAACGGGTCGCTGTTCGAGGCTGAATCTCAGTCCGGGGCGGCCTGCCGACCGAGAACACGCGCCAGATCGGATTTTTGTGAACAGCACCGACCCCGTTTCCGGATACCAGACCTACGACCAGTCCCCGGGGCCCGACCGCTCCACGCGTAGCCAGGCCACTACACGGCGGACAGCCCTTGCCATCTGCACGATCGCTGACATTGCGGCCGGTTTTCTGGGACTGTGGATCGTGCTCTACCTGCTCGACGCCAACCAGGCGAACCCATTCGTTGAGTTCGTGCGCGGAACGGCGGACTGGCTGTCCGGGTGGGCGCAGGATATTTTCACCATGGACACAGAGAGCCTACGTGTTGTCCTCAATTGCGGTCTGCCGGCCGTCATATATTTGCTGATCGGTCACGGGATTGCTGCCCGGCTCAACCGTGCCTGACGGAATTGCGGGCACTCATCCAAGCCATAGTGAGCACGACATCGGAAGGAACCGCGCTGTGACACCGGCCCCCAGCGGAAGCGATCACGTACCGATCTATGAGGACTTGGTGCGTGAACGTGGTGACGTCGTGGCCGAGGCTCAGATGGCCGCCGAGCATACGCAGCACCGAGCAGTGGAGCTGCTGGGCAGAGAACATGCCGACCAGCGGTAGCTGCCAACGGCCTGACAGGGATTGACCTCGCCGACGGTGGCGGCGGATCGATCGGCCCGCGCTCAGGTCCTCGCGATGATCGAAGAACGCTCCGGCCCCTTCGCGGACGCCGACATGGGCCGGCTGGCGGTGGGACCAGGCCTGGCCCGCCCCGTGCCTGCCGTAATCGACTGCTGCCACAGAGAGGGCTGCACCACCATGGGGCTGAACCCTTGGCTGGATGGTTGCGCCCAGGGGACTGCCCCTCGCGTCAGTCCACGTGTGCGCCATGCTGCGGTCGTCGACCGCAGCGGCTATTTGCCTGAACGCTGCCGGGTGCGTCGTTGCCGACTGTCATTCCACTGCCCAGTTCACCCTCGCCGCCGGGTTCGCCGCACATAGATCGGGCGGGCCTGACCGGCGCGGCCTTCATGGCCGTTGACGAGTTGCTGTCGCCCTCCCGCCTCCCGCGCTGGATCGATGACGGTTCCCCGGCCGGCCTCGCCGCCGCCATACATAGCTGAAGCCCTACTGGAACGGCGGATTCCTACCAGCAACAGGCCAGGAAGACTGCCTGAAACCAGCGTCGCGGCCTCTCAGGCTCTCTCCAGAGACTGAGGTTCACATACGTGACCGTAGTTCAACCCATTGACGCATCCGATGAATTGCTGATTGTCTGCCAATCGCTCAGCCTCCGGTCGACTCCGCGCACCCCCGGACACGGACTACTGGAAAGGCGAACACGCATGTCCAAGAACCGACACTTACACGCCGCCTTGGTGGCAGTGCTGGCGATCGTCCTGCTGGGGACGGCAGGCGGACTGCCCGCAAGAGCCGAAGCTGGGCCTGCCCCCGCCACCCGCCGCAGTTGGACGGGCACTTGGGAAGCCGCGGCGTCCGGCACCGTCCCGGCCCTGCCCGGCACCTCCATCCGCAATGTCGTCCACATCAGCGCCGGTGGGCGCGCCGCACGCGTCCGTATCACCAACCGGCTCGGCACCGCGCCGCTCGAACTCGGCGCCGTGACCGTGGCGCTGCAGGAGAACGGCGCCCCGAAGAGCCCGAACGCCGTCGCCGGCACCATGCACACCGCCACGTTCCGCGGCGCCGCCTCGGTGACCGTCCCGACCGGCGAGGACGTCGTCACCGATCCTGTGCCGCTCGCGGTCCCCTCCGGCGCCAACCTCCTGATCACGGTGTACACACCGACCGACGCCGGGCCGGCCACATACCACCGGTCGGCCCTGCAGACCAACTTCCTCGCCCCCACCGGCGACCACGCCACCGACGATGACGGATCGGCCTACACCCAGACCACGGGTTCCTGGTACTACGTGACCGGCGTCGACGTGCTCGGCTCGCGCGCCACCGGCAGCGTCGTCACACTCGGCGACTCGATCACCGACGGCTCGGGATCGACCTCCAGCGCCAACCGCCGCTGGCCGGACCGGCTCGCCGAACGGCTGCTCACGCAGCCTCCGAACCGCCGACTCGGGGTCCTGAACGCCGGGATCGCCGGCAACCGCGTCCTGCTCGAAGGCACCGGCCCGAGCGCCTTGTCCCGGCTCGACGCCGACGTCCTCTCCCGCGCCGGGGTGCGCGCGATGATCGTCATGGAGGGCATCAACGACATCAAGGGCAACCCCAACCAGACGGATCCGGCCGCGTTCGAGGACGCCTACCGAGAGATCGTGCGACGGGCCCACGCGCGCGGCATCCGTGTCATCGGCGCCACCATCACCCCCTACGGCGGGAACGGCGGTTACACCGAGGCCCGTGAGACCGTACGGCAGGCGGTGAACGACTTCGTCCGGACCAGCGGACTCTTCGACGCCCTCGTGGACTTCGACGCAGTGGTCCGCGACCCGGCCGACCCCCACCGCATCCTGCCCGCCTACGACAACGGGGACCATCTGCACTTCAACGACGCGGGGTTGAAGGCGATGGGTGACGCCGTCGACCTCGATCACCTCCGCCGCACCTTCGCGAACAGCTACGCACACAGCGCCGCCTGAGCCTCCGTCGGCGACGTCCGCACGGACACCGCGGACGGCACGACGCCGCGTCGGCGTGCCTGTCGACAGGCACGCCGACGCGGCGTCGTGCAGGTCGACCGGGTGGCCCGGCCGACCCGGCGGACCTCGACGCGCTTCGGCGAACCCGGCCGCGATGGTGCCTGGCCCCACCACGCCCCGACGGGTCATCGCCATCTCCTTCTCCTCCTCGACACGAACTCCGCAGCGGCGGTCGGGTGCAGCGTCGATGAAGCGATCACCGGTGAGCTCGTGGTGAGCGAGCTACTGGCCCTGATGTCCACCTCTTCGGTGATTTCGGTAGTACGGCCTGTCGGGCTGCGGCATCGTCGTCTCCAGCGCCCGCGGCGGGTGCACGCTCGGACACAGGTGAAGCAGTTGGAGGGGTGCCATGGGTGAGCGGGAGACGTGGACGACAGAGGAGTTCGGAGCCTCGCATGAGGGCGCGGTCGGTGTCCTCATGGCTGACGGCACCGTTCCGGGCCCCGTCTTCTTCGATATGAGCTCGGGTGGGGGCGGGCAGTCGGTGGCGCAGTGGAGCGTCTACGACGGCCGATTCGCGCACGGGCCGCGGGCGGCCGCGCTGCGCGCGGCGTGTTCCTGCGGCTGGGCCGGGACCGAGCACCCGCTGGACTGGGACGAGATCGGCGACCAGGAGCTGGCCGAGGCGGGGGCCGGCGCGGCGGATGCGTGCATGCGGGACTGGGACGCGCACACCGTCGAGGTGGAGACGTCGGCCGTTGCCCTGCCGGATACGCTCACCGGCTTGCTGAGCCAGTTGGAGGAGGAGATCGAGAAGCTGGCGAAGACCTCACCATTGGCTGCCCTGCGGGCAGCCCGCCGACTGGAGGTGACCGCTGTGCAGGTCGGGTACTGGCCGGCTCACGATGCCCGTCAGGACACGACTGCCGAGCAGGCTGCCGCCGCCCTCGGGCTGGACGAGGACGCGGCGCGCAAGCTGCTGGCTCGCTTCGGCCGCTGGAGCCCTTACCGCTGATCACCCGTCCTCACCCGGGGGGCAGACGCCTCAACGCCCCGAGTGGGTAGTCATCCTGATGGAGCGAGTACGGGAAGAGCGAAGGCACACTTCGAACGCCGAGACCGTACGCCGTGACCTGGCCACCACCGGAGGCGTCATCACCGCGGCCGGGCTGGTCCTCGCGGGCACCTTCGCCGCGCTCGGTCAGACAGCCGACGTGACGGTCGGAGGTCGGCATCGCCAGCGGTCGGCGTGCCGATCGACACGCTGCTCGTCCGCCCTCTTCTCGTCCCGGCGATGAGCACGCTCCTTGGCGATCGGGCCTGGTGGTCCGGCTTCTTGTGGCCGACGATCTCCAAGATCACCCCAGCCCTGGGTTGGTCGAGCATCGTCAGCGAGGAAGTTTCGTTTTCCTTCCTGGCCCCCGACGCAGTGGCCTGACCACACCGGTCAGCTGACCGGCACAAACACGCAGGTCGCATCTTCAACCCGCCGCGACCAGCGCCAGCGCCTCGTTCAGGTGATGCTCGGCGATCCCCCGCATGAACTCCCGGTTGGGGAAGTCCCCGTCGAGCAGGCGCAGCGGGCCGGCTGTCAGCGACAGATGCTGGGTGAGTTTGTAGAGCGCGAGGCGGTCCTCGTCGAGGCCGTCCACCGCCAGCTGCTGATACTGGCTGTCGGGGTGGCGGAGGCGCAGGAACACGTGCTCCCACTCGACGTCGAAGTACAGCAGGTTCTCGATGTCGATCACGACGGGATGGCCGTCTCGGTCGACCATGACGTGGTCCAGGCCCAACTCGCCGTGGACGACGGAGTACTCGGCGCGCGGCCGCACCGCCGCGGTCAGCTGACGCAGCCGCTCCTCCAACTGATCACGGGCGTCGGCGATCCTGTGGTCGCGCTCGGTCGCCTCGGCGAGGCAGCGCAGCGCGAAGGCGAGCGCGGCCTGCTCGCACGACGCCCAATGTGACGTGCCGCCCGCGTCGATCAGGGCCACCTTGCCGAAGGATGGCGCCCGGTGGCCGCGCATCATCTCCAGGCTCTCGGCGAGGCGCGTCATGGCCGGCTCCGCGGCGCGCGGGTCGCGGTTGCGCAGGTCCATCAGGTCCTCGCCGGGCACGTCCTCGACGATTGCCAGGTCGGCCGGGTAGTGGATGCGGTCACGGTCGACCAGGTGGATCTTGAGGACCCGAAGGCCCAACGCCTCCAGCCGCGCGTGAGCAGCCTCGAACAGGTCGAGCCCGACGCCGGGCGAGAACGGGTCGGCGAGGTCGCCATCGTGCTCGGTGATCGGCCAGTAGTTCTCGGAGTCCTCCCACACATAGGCGATCGCCGTCATGGCGTCGTCCATCGTCAGCCGGTAGACGCCCTTCGTGGTGCCGCCCGCGAGTCGCTCGACCGCCTCCAGTCGTCGCCCACCGCCCAGCGCGGCCCGCGCCGCACCCGCCAACTGATCCCGCGTCACTTTCTTGGGTGCCACGCCCGCAACCCGCCTTCCGCCTCGATGACTGGGTCACCCTACGCGAGTCATCGTTCAACGCTGAACGAATTGTTCCGAAGGTGTCATGGATCATTCAAGGACAGGCATTCCCATGCGGTAGGCCATCCCCATGCCGCCGAGTTGGCCCAGACCGGGCAGGCTCGATGTCGTGCAGGCCGATCCCGCGCTCGCGCAGGTCGGCGCCGAGGGTCACCAGGTGCAGGACGGAGCGGGAGAGCCGGTCGAGCCGGGTGACCTTCAGGGTGTCGCCCTCGCGCATCAACTGCATCACGAGGTCGAGCTTGGGGCGGGAGGCTTTCGCGCCGCTGGCGACGTCGACATGGATGTTGTCGCGGTCGACGCCACTACGGAGAAGCGCGTCGATCTGGTGGTCGGGGTTCTGGTCGGCCGTCGAAGGGCGGCAGTAGCCAAGAAGCATTGTCGGAAACTAACGACCGTTCACCGACGTTGATTTCCGACGCGAGTTCTCGACAGAGCCCACCTGCGGGTTCGTGGTCACGGATGCAAGTGTCGGCAGACGGTCGTTTGCCGACACTTGAGTCTCACCGTGACACCGGCGAAGGCCGCTGCCTGGCTGATCGTCAGTCCGCTGGTCGTGTCTTCAGCGCCGGCCGCGGTCGATGGCGGCGACCTCGCGTACGGCCTCGGCGACGGCCGGGGCGTCCTTCTTGAGGATCGCATCGTGATTGCTGGTGACCTTCGCGCTGATCTCGATGTTCGCGTTGCGGGCGATCACTCCATCGAGGCTGGCGCGGATCCGCTCCTGCTCGTCACCCTTGCTTCCGAGAGACGTCCCCGAAGCGACCACATATCGCGCCGGGGCGGTGATGTTGTCCAGCACGGGCCCCAACTCGCGCGCGCGGGCGAGCCTGCCGAGCTCGATGTTGCTGTTCGCCATCTGTTCGGCGGTCATCCGCGGGGTCAGGCCCGTCGGGCGCAGTAGCGGCATGAACAAGTTCAACCGCCGAAAGGTCTTCCGGATCCGGTGTTCCATGGCCTCGTCCAGCCAGTCGTACGGCTGCGCGCCGTCGACCAGGACCGCGCCCAGGGTGCGGTCCGGATTCCGGCTGGCCCAGTGCGCCGCGATGAACGCCCCGTAGGACCAGCCCACCACCAGCACCCGGTCCACACCCCTGGCCGCGAGAACGGCATCGACGTCCCGAACGGCGGCCTCGAAGGAGTAGTCCGCCGAGCGCTTCGATTTCTTGCCGCGGGCCCGCTCGTCGTAGGTGATGTGCCGCCACCCCGTCCCCAGTTCGGCGATGACCCGCCGCCAGTACCCCTGGGTGGCGAACTGGCCGTTGAGGTAGACCACAGGGATACCGGGACCGCCGGTGTCGGTGACGGCCAGGGCCGTATCGTCGACCGGCACCATGCCGGTCCACTTCGAACTGGTCGAGGAAGTGCTGTTCTTCGTCATGTGTTCCCCCTGGTCGCGTGAGAGCGTCTTGTACGACTTCTCAATGCCCTGCACGTGGATGTCAGGCCTTTGGGACGGACGGCCGCGTCCTCGGCGGCGACCGACAGGATCTCGATCGCGGTGGGCCCCGCCGGACAGTCCTGGTTCTGGCTTCTTCAGAGGCTGCGGGCGGTGATGTCGCCGTGGGAGGTGGTGGCGCGGATGTCGAGTTCGGCGGGGCCATCGTTCTTGAGGGCGTTGCTGACGCGGCCGTAGTCGGTGCCGGCGTCCAGGGCGGCCGAGACGCCGGCGGCGGCGACGACCGAAATGTCGCCGGACTGGGTGCGGAGTACGACCGTGCCGCGTACGGCCTCGGTGATCCGGATGTCGCCCCTGGTGGTGCTGATCTCCGCGGGGCCGCCCAGCCGGCCGACCTCGACGTCGCCGTCGGTCGCGGTGAGGCGGACGCTCGCGGCTTCGTCGATCTTGATCTGGCGGTACGCGCCTTCGAAGGTGACGTCGCCGAGGCGTCCGACGCCGCGGAGCTCGGCGCTGGCGGCCTTGGCCTCGATGCGGGAGCCGGCGGGCAGTTGGACCGTCACCTCGATGGATCCGGACGCGCCGAGGAACTGGTTCTTCTCCGCTGGGGCCGTGATCCGCAGGATGCCGTCGGCGTAGACGACGGTGGTCTGCTCAGCGGTCTTCGTGTCGCTGCTCTTGGAGGGGGTGGCGGGCAGGACCTCGACGGTGGTGTCGGCGCGGTCTGCGGCGATGAACTGGATACGTCCGGCGGGGATGTCCAGGATGGCGGAGATCGCGGCGGGGGTATCGAACTTCTGCATCATGTGCTCCTCGTGCACTCGTCGTTTCTGGCACCGCGAACGCTACGTTGCGTTCGAAGATGGGGCAACTATCTCGTTGCATGAAGTTTGCGTTAGTGCAGGTAAGAGTCAATTTTTCGTTGCAACGAGAGTGAATCTAACGCAATGGCAGGTGCCCTGGTCGTTGCATTGGACTGTAGGCGAACGCTACGGTGGCAGCGTTCGGGAAGCACGAAGGGAGATCGCGGTGCCGGGAGGCAGACTCACCCAGCAGGAACGTCAGCAGATCGCGCTGGGGCTGGCCGACGGCCTCGCCTACGCGGAGATCGCCCGACGTCTCGACCGCCCCACCTCGACGATCACGCGTGAGGTGATGCGCAATGGCGGCCCCACCGCCTACCGCGCCGACCTGGCCCACCGCGCCACCGAACGCCGCGCCCACCGGCGCAAGCACACCCCACCCCGAGGGCTGGGGGCGCCGGCGCAGGCCCACGAGCGCGACGACGAGGCCGTGCGCGAGTACGAGGAGGCGTTCACCACCCTCCTGATGCAACAGGGCCTGCCCAAGATGACAGCTCGGGTGCTGACCTGCCTCTTTATCGCCGACGCGGGCAGCCTCACCGCGTCCGAACTGGTCCAGCGCCTCCAGGTCAGCGCAGCGTCCGTCTCCAAGGCGATCGCGTTCCTCGAAGATCAGGGCCTCGTCAGCCGGGAACGCGACGAACGCCGCCGCGAGCGCTACTTCGTCGACGACGACGTCTGGTACCAGTCGACGATCGCCAGCGCCCGCGGCACCGCCCAGGTCGCCGAGATCGCACGGCAGGGCGTCGGCATCCTCGGCCGCAACAGCCCGGCCGCCGCCCGCCTGGAGAACATCGCCCGCTTCAGCGACTTCATCAGCGAGAGCATCCTCCGCGCCGCGGAGCAGGTCCGCGAAGTCCTCTACACGAAACCCGAAACGACGCCAGGAGACACCACCACACCAGGTTCGGATCGCGGATAGACAGCCGTCTTGATGGTCACAGCCAGTGGTGGGTGCCCGAGTAATGCTCAAAACCTGTGAATCGGCCTGGGAGGAAGTACCTTCCCAATGATCGATCGATAGGTTGCCGAGCCAGCCGACGCGGCAACGTCGCGCAATGGCTACCACCAGCCGCGGAAGGTCCCCCGCAAGTCCCCTGCCTGGCGCCTGATCCGACGCTCTCCGATCCACAACATTTGACAGTCACTCGTGGTGGCCACGCCGGACCCTTCAACCTGAGCCGACCCCATCGCGCGCCCGCCAGGCGGCCTCGTCCATGCAGGGTCGGTGAGGTCGACACGTCCTTCATCGCAGCTCCGTGGCTGACCGGGTGGCGGCATCTTCCGAGGTACGGGGGCGGGGCACGGACACGACCGGCCCCAGGTCGAGCCGGGCGTCCATGTCCAGACGGAAGGCGGGGGCAGGTCCCGTTGTCGGCGGACGAGGCCCGGCGCCGGGTCGGCCGGCAGGTCGAGCACCCGATCACGCCGCAGGAGAAGGTCAGCGCGATCCACACCCTCGCCCGGGACGAGGACATCGCGGCCACCGTCACCAGCGATTTCTTGCGGCGCCCGGCCGTGGTGTCCCAGGTCAAGGAGGACAAGGTCCGGGTCGTGGAGAAACTGACCCGTGACGAGACCGTCGCTGCGAAGGACCACCGGTCTGCTGCGGCGTCCGGACGTCGCGTTCCGGGCGATGTCGGACGATTATCCGGACTACGGTTGGCAGCGAGCCTTCCAACCTCGGCTCGAGCGGGTGACGCGAAGGGTGAGAGTGGAATAGGCAGACTGGACGGTTGGCGGCCTTCCGCCGCACCGGGAGGAAGTGCCGGAGTACTGGCGGTACGAGCTCAGCCCGGTGCCGCCTCCACGGCTGAGGCGACGAAGTCCGCGACCAGTCGCCGCCGGTCCTCCTGCCCCCAGGCGAGGACCAGCGCACTACGCGGCGCGTCGGCCACCGGAACATGAACGAGCCCCGGATGCTGTGGCCGGGCCAGCGAACGCGGCAGCACCGCGATCGCTCGTCCCAGCGCGAGCTCGAGGAGTACCTGAAGGGGCTTGAGGAGCTGACCATGGGCACAGGCGCCTTCCAGTCCTTCGCCGCCCGCCACCACTTGCGCGTTCTCGGCGACGACCACGCCCCGGTGGATATCGCTTCCGCCGTTGTCCAGTTCGGCCTGGCCGACCTCGACGCCCTCAATATCGCCTTCACCCTCCCCGGCATCGGCGAGTTCATCGACAGCTGGCAGGCCCGCCGCCCGTACAAGGCGATCTGGGTCAACCACGAGCCCCTCGCCTGACGCGGCGCCCCGGCGGGGGTGCCCGCCCGACGCCGCTGCCGCAGTGACGTCGGGCAACAGCCCCATCGTTTGCGCCGTGACTCCTCCCGTCCCCGGGCCGAAAGTCAGGCACTGGGCCTATTCCAAACTCACTCCGAGCTGGCCTGATGCAGAGTGAGGACGGCCTGAGTGAGATCTGTGACGCGGATGGTTGAACAGCGGAGCTTGCGCAGCCGTGGCGTGGCTCGTGCTCCCACTTTCCCACGGCGCCGCTCAGCCGGTCAGGTTCCGCGGCACCGCCTTCCTGACCTCCGGCTTGCACACCATGTCGGCGGACCGGAAGACGATGCACACAGTCCCGCTTCACGTGACAGGCCTGCGGCGGAGAGTGCGGCACATCCCGTTCAGGATCGGGTTTGTCATGCGGCCCAAGGCCGTGACCGCACATGCCGCACGTCCTCTTCAGCTTCACCCGCATCCGTTCGATCGTCACATCCAGACCTGCACCTTAGGACGCCCAACGACCCGCCACAGACGTGGAGTTCAGAAATAGGCACTCATGTGGTCTGTCCCTTGCTGTGTTCGGTGAGCCCCCGAAGAGGAGCCTGAGCGTGTAGTCGAAGCGGTCGTGGCCCTCGCCGGAGTTGGGTTCCTCCGCCGATGCGGTCGTGATCGGGAAGAGGTCCTTGGGCAGCATTTTCAGTCGTTCGACGACTTGGTCCCGCGCTGCCGGGCTGCCGTCCGGGCCCCGCTCGGCGCTCCGCCTGGGTGCTACGACGCTGTAGGCGCCAATGTAGAGGAAGGCCGCGTCCGTCGCCCACGACGCCGACCGGACACTCGCCCCGCCGGCCACACGCCGGTGTCCGCGCCGGCCGACAAGGAATCGGGGAAGCTGTGGGACGGCGCCACCGATGCCCAGCGCGCCTTCGGTGACTTGGACGGACACCGGTCCGCGCCATGTTCCTTCCTCCGGGCAACGCAGGCCGGATCCACCGATGGCGCGCCACCGACCGATCAGGCAGGCCTACCGCCGGCGCCAGGGCAGCGCTTCCTGATCGTCCTGGACGGCGTCCACGCGTTGAAGTGCGGCGTTGATCGCCTTGCCGATGTCCGCGAACTGGCGCACCTGGTCGGGGGTCAGGGCGTCGAACACCGCGCGGCGCACGGCCTCGGCATGGCCGGGAGCCGCCCGCTCCAGCAGCTCACGCCCTTGCTCGGTGAGCACGGCGAGTTGATTGCGCCGGTTGGCCGGGTCGTCGCAGCGGTCCACGTAACCGGTCTGCTGAAGGCGGGTCACGGCATGAGTGAGCCGACTGCGGGTGATTTTCAGACGCTCGGCCAGCTCGGACATGGTCAGGGTCCGGCCCGGGACCGACAACAGGTGTGTGAGCAGGGTGTAGTCGGCATGGGTCAGCCCCGCGTCCCGCCTGAGCTGCCGGTTCAGGTGGTCGGAGAGGAGGGTGGAGAAATCGACGTAGGCGAGCCAGGCTCGTCGTTCCTCCGGGTCCAGCCAGCGCGGCGTCGTGGGCATGGTCATATTTTAGCCAATTTGTTTGAAGCCTCAAGCCTTCGGTCCTGGGCGTCCGAAGTGCGACATGACGTTTGAAATCTCAGACCCTTCGCTGCATATGTACATGCCCATGCACATGAATAGGCACATGAAAGGCAGCGCATCGCCATGAAGCACCGGAACAAGCTGATCGGCGCGGCCACCACCACCGCACTGCCCCTGACCGCCGTCGCCACGACCGCCATGGCCGACACCACGGCACACCACCACACCGTCCCGAGCGAGCAGGACCAACTCCAGGCCCTCTACCGCAAGGCCAAGGCCGAGGGCGGCAAGGTCACCGTCTACATGGGCGGCGAAGCCCCCGGCCAGCGGGACTCGCTGGCGAGCGCGTTCAAGCAGCAGTTCCCCGACGTCCAGCTGCACTTGGTCACCGACCTGGGTAAGTACCACGACGCCCGCATCGACAATCAGCTCGCCACCGGCCACCCCGTCGCCGACGCCGCGGTCCTGCATACGGCCCAGGACTTCGACCGTTGGAAGAAGGACGGAGATCTGCTCAAGTACAAGCCGGTGAACCGGGACAAGCTCTTCGCCCACGCCCACGCCAAGGACGGCTACTACACCGGCGTCCTTTACGGCGCCTTTTTCTACGTCGTCAACACCAAGCAGCTTCCCGCGAAGCCGGGCGACTTCAAGGGAACCGACCTGCTCAAGCAGGCGTACAAGAAAAAACTGGTCCTGACCTACCCCCATGACGACGACGGCGTCCTGTTCGGCTACCAGCAGATCGTCGACGAGTACGGGTGGAACTACCTGGCCCAACTGGTCAAGCAGAACCCCAAGCTGATCCGCGGCGTCCTGGGCTCGGCCGCCGGAGTGGCGAGCGGCGACTACCTCGCCTCCGTAGCCGTCGGCGGCGACGCCCGCCCGAACGGCACCCAGGTCTTCTCGAACACCGAGCGCTTCAACTCCTGGGCCCAGCGCGGTGCCGACTTCATTCAAGGACGCCCCCACAATTCCGGCGCCAAACTCTTCCTGAGCTGGCTCGGTTCCGAGGCCGTACAGAAGAACGCCATCGCCACATGGACCTGGTCCGTACGTAAGGACGTCGCCCCGCCGGCCGGACTCCAGCCCCTGGCCTCGGACAAGAACACCGACCCCGACGCCTGCGCGAAGTTCATGAACAACCGCGCCGTCGCCGAACGCTTCCGCTCCCAGGCCGAGCTCTACTTCGGCCAGGTCAAGGGCGCCGACTCCGGCGACCCGCGGGCACCCTCGGTCGTACACCCGGAGCCTTCTGACCACTGCTCAGCACACCCAGGAGCGGGTCGGCCGGCACAGCGTCGGCGGACCCGCTTCGGCGGCATACCCACCTGATGCCTGCCGGCGCGGCCGGGAAGCCAGCGCTACCACCGCAGTGGCCGAACTGCGCCTCGGGTACCGGTCCAACCGAAGGAACCGGTACCCGAGGCGAGGCATCAGGGTCTGCCGCGACTATGGGCCAATCCGCCCATCAGCGCCTGGATCTCGCACGATCGAAGGTGCGACAGCGCTCGTCCCCCCGCTTCCTGCCCGCGCCGCCGCTCCCTGATCCTTCTGGTGGCGACGGGCAGCGGACGGGCCATGACCCAGCGCACGCCACTTTTCAAGCAGAGGGCAAGTCCGCAGCCCCCGTATTCGGCCAACCTCTCGGGGACGCGGGGGCGCCCGTCCGCCCAAGGTCATCGGCCACCTGGCCGCCGATTTCGTAGCCTGTCCTCACCGTTTCGACAGGGGCATAACCTTGCGGTAGGCGAACACTGCGACCACCGCGACCACGACGTGCATCATGAGTAACGCCACGACACCGGTCACTCCGCCCGCGCCGAGCAGCAGGAAGTCAGGGACGAAGGACACCACGACGACGGTCGGCACAAGCCACCGCATCAGCGCCTCGGGGTCCTTCGACGTCCTTCGGACGATGGCCCAGCCGACGGCACCCGCCACGACCCCGACCGCCGTCAGGAAGATGTACGAGGACGGCTCCAACGGCTTGAAGTCGTCGGGTGCGCCAACAGCAAGGGCGAGAAGGGCGATCACCGCGTTCGCCACGGAAGCCACCACGATCACAGCGAGCACACCCCCCGCCACGACAAGCGGACCACGGCGAGGGGTTACTGCCTCAGAGGTAACAGACACGACAACTCCAGAAAAGGGATTCAGGGAAGCGCCAGACAGAAATGTTTGAAGAATCAAACGGCGACTGACAGTCTCGCCGGAGGTGTTTGCAACTTCAAGACCTGGTGCCGCTCGAACCGATCCTGTCTGCATCCACTGGAGAGTTCGAAGGAACTCGACGAGTTGGCCGCCGGCGCACCACAGGCACCCATGCGGTCGGCGCCGATCTCGTGAGCACCCGAGGACACCCAACCGCCACTCGCAAGGGGCGGCCTGTCACGCCAGGCGCCGCTTGACAGCGCCAAGTAGCCCCACAGGCTGACGCGGGCAGGGAGCAGAACGGTCCAACCGCCCTCGGTCCCTGACCTGTCATGGAGCGCACCGGGCGAGCCAGTGCCGACGCGCCCGGAATGGGGAGGTCGGCTACCCGGGCAGACGGTTCCCAGCGGCTGGCAGTCCCGGGATGGAATGTCCGAAACGTGACCGTCGTCGCGTCCAACCGTTTCGCTTTCCTCTTTGTCTCACATGGCGTAGATGCGCAATTCACGGAAAATGGAAGGGGTTGCTCGCCGATGAGACGCTGGGCAACGGCGCTGGCAGCGCTGGCGCTGGTACTGACGGGAGCAGGCACTGCGTCGACTGCCGCTGCCGCTCCGCAGACCACAGTTTGCGAGACGGGCTGGGGGAGTATGGCGAAGGCGGCGCCGGGGTCGATGGCGATGACCGGTTCCCTGACGGATGTCAGAACCGGTCGGCACGCCTGCTACGACCGCATGGTTGTCGATATTCCGGGCATGACGACGGCCGACCCGGCCTTGTACTGGGTCCAGTACGTCCCCGGTTTCGCCCACCCCCCGTCCCAGACCGGTATCCCGGTCGCGGGAGGGGCGGTCATCGAGATCGAGTTCACCGCGCCGGTCGACGACGCGCAGTACCACGTCGGGCTTGCGGATCCGCTGCCGGGACTCGACCTCAGCGGCTACCGGACCTTTCGGGACGCAAAGTTCGGCGGCTACTACGACGGAGGGACCCACATCGGACTCGGTGTCCGGGCCACCTTGCCCTTCCGGGTAATGGTGCTGCCCGACAGGCTGGTGGTGGACGTGGCGCACACCTGGTAGCCGAGCAACTGCGAACATCCGCGTGCTGCGCCGACGCCGGTGGCCCAGCAGTTGCAGGAGCCCGGGGAAATGCGGCCGCTTACGGGCTGCCCTGCGATTGATATCGGGTGCACCGGCCTGGGGTTCGGCTGGGCGGGTTGCTCAGCGGGGCATCGTGCGGGCGGGTACGAGTTCGGTGCTCTATCCGAACGCGCCCACACGACACCGTCCGCCTCGCCCCCGCCGCCCTGCGCCGATCTCACCGGAGCCGACCTGAGTGGCATCTGTCCCGGGGTGGATCTCAGATCCAGGTGGGCACGTGCCTGTCGGTGTAGCGGGCGCCGAAGCCGCCCAGAGGCAGGATCTCGTCGATGGCATCGAGGTCGGCGTCGGTGAGGGTGAGGTCGGTGGCGGCGGTGTTTTCCTCGATGCGCTTCGGGCTGCGGGTGCCGGGGATGGGCACGATGCGCTCGCCCCGGGTCAGGAGCCAGGCCAGGGCGAGTTGGGAGACGGTGGCGCCCTTGGTCGCCGCGAGCTCGGCGAGCCGGTCGACGGCTTCGACGTTCTTCTCGAAGTTGCCCGGCTGCCAGCGCGGGTCGACGGTGCGTATGTCGGTGGCTTCGTACTGGCTGGCGGGCTTGGCGGTGCCGGTGATGAACCCGCGGCCGAGGGGGGAGTAGGCGACGAAGCCGATGCCGAGTTCGTCCAGGACGGGGAAGAGTTGCTCGACGTCGCGTTCGAACAGGGAGTACTCGGTCTGCAGGACGGAGACCGGCTGCACGGCGTGCGCCTTGCGGATCGTCTCGGGTCCGGCCTCGCTGAGGCCGAAGTACTTCACCTTGCCCGCGTCGATCAGTTCCTTGACGGTGCCCGCGACCTCCTCGATGGGCACCTCGGGGTCGACGCGGTGCTGATAGAAGACGTCGATGTGATCCACGCCGAGGTAGCGCAGGCTGGTGTCGGCGACCTTGCGGATGTTGTCGGGCCGGCTGTTGAGAGCGCCGCCGATCTGCTCCGGAGGCACCGACATGTCGACACCGAACTTGGTGGCCAGAACCACGTTGTCACGGAAGTCCCTGACTGCCTTGCCGACCAGGATCTCGTTGGATCCGGTGCCCCAGCCGTACATCTCGGCGGTGTCGAAGAAGGTGACGCCCAGGTCGTGCGCGCGGCGGAGGGCGGCGACGCCGGCCTCCTCGTCGGTGGATCCGTAGGCCATCGTCAGGCCCATCGCGCCGTAGCCGATCGCCGAGACCTCAAGGCCCTGGCTTCCGAGCGTCCGGTTCTGCATGGTGCAACCCCTCCGGAAAGAAGCTGAAAGGTGATGTGGGCGGACCGTTGTGTCAGTGCGCTGCGGCGGCCAGTCCGGCGCGGTGGATCCGAGTGTGCTCGGCGACGCGCCGGCCGAGGTGGCGGGCGGTGTTCAGGTCTGCGTCGTGGACCGCGGGTGTGTCGTTGAAGCTTTGTGCGCCGGCGCCGAGGTAGAAGCCGAGGCGGTTGTCGTCCTGGGGGCTGGATGTGGTGGTGTTCCAGCCCGGCAGGAGGTTCAGGCTCACCCAGAGCATTCCGTGCTGGGCCGCCAGGAGCGAGAGGTACTGCAGGGTGTGCAGCTTGTCGCCGCTCATGGAGCCGGAGTTGGTGAATCCCGCCGCGAGCTTGTCGCTCCAGGCGCGGATCATCCACCGCTTGCTGCTGGCCTCGGCGAAGGCGTGGAACGCCCCTGACGCGGTGCCCATGTAGGTGGGAGTGCCGAAGATGATGGCGTCCGCGGCGTCCATCAGTTCCCAGTCGGCGTCGCTGAGGGAGGCGACGTCCACGCGGTGGACCTGCGTCCCGGCGACGGAGCGTACGCCGTCCGCGACAGCCGTGGCGATCTGCGCGGTGTGGCCGTAGCCGGAATGCGACGCGATGACGATCGAGATATCGGACACGGGTGTTCCTCTCCTGCCGCGATGGCGGCGTGTTCGGTGGTGGGGCCGGCGGACGACGAGCTGCCCGCTGCGGCGGTCGGCCGCACAGTTCCACGAGTGGGGGACCGACGGCCCCGGCCGGGGTGCGGCACATGCCCAGGTCGCGCGGGCCGGCGCCGACCACCATCAGCTTGGATCGTCGTTCCGCTTTAAACAGTAGCACCGATAAAGCGGTGATACGCAATATGAGATATCGTTGTTCCATGAACGAGGGACGACGCGCCGCGCGGCGCCAGGTACTGCAGGTGGCCGCCAAGCTTTTGGAGGAGGGCGGCAGCGAAGCCGTCTCCACGCGCGCTGTCGCCGCAGCCGCGGGCATCACGGCCCCCGCGCTCTACCGGATGTTCGACGACAAGGACGGACTCCTGGCCGAGCTGGCAGCCTACGGATTCGAGATGTACCTGGCCGAGAAACGGGAGGCACTGGCGCTGACCCCCGACAACCCGGTGGCAGACCTCTACCGCGGCTGGGACCTGCACGTCGACTTCGGAGTGCAGCACCCCGCGTTCTACATGCTCATGTACGGCACTGTGCAGCCCGGGCGGCGGCCCCCGGCCGCGGACGAGGCGCACGCCCTGCTGGTGAGACTGCTGGGCCGGGCGGCCGACGCCGGGCGCCTTCGGGTTCCGGTGGAGCAGGCGACCCGCGTCATCCACGCGGCGACAACGGGTGCCACGCTGGCGCTGATCGGCGAAGAGTCCTCGGAGCGGGACCTGACCACTTCGGCACGGCTGCGAGACACCGTCATCGCCTCCATCACCACGGACTCGCCCGCCTCATCCGGGTCGGACCTGGCCTCGCGCGCACTCGCCCTCGATGCCGCACTTCACACCGCGCTCACCCCCGGGCCCCCGGCTGCGGGCGCCGGGGTACCCCTGCGAGACACGGAGACGGCTCTGCTGCGCGAATGGCTCCAACAGCTGGCAGGCTGAAACCGGCCGCGGGCTCCGCAGCCGGTGGGCGCAGTCGGTTACGCCGGCCGCGCGGTGGGCGTCCCGTCGCAGGGGCGGACCGAGCCGTGGTCGACGTTGAGCAGCAGTCCGCCAGCGGTCAGTGCGTGGGCCGCCCTACGGAGAATGCGCGTCCGGGGGAACTCCAGGAGGGTGTGCAGGTACTGGGCGGAGATGAGGTCGAACGTGCCGGTGGGAAAGGTGCGGGCCAGATCGTGCTGTCCGGTGGTGAGGCGGTCACTGACGCCGGCCGCGCTGCCGTGGGCGGACGTGCGCTCCAGGGCGGTTACGGAGATGTCGACAGCAGTTACTTGCCAGCCGTGGGTGGGGCCAGCCAGACAGCGTCTCCGCCCTCTCCGCAGCCCGTCGGAGTTCGGCGGTCTGAGGATGTCGAGAACGTGCCATCGGCTCCGTCCCAGGGGCATCAGCGGCCACCACCGGCCGTACGAGGAAGAAGGAGAAACCAGCGTGGCGATTCAGCGGATGGACAACGTCGGCATCGTCGTCGAGGACATGGACGCCGCCATCGCGTTCTTCGTGGATCTCGGTATGGAGCTGGAGGGCAGGGCGGAGGTCGAGGGCCTCTTCGCCGACCAGTGCACCGGACTCGACGGCGTCCGCTGTGACATCGCGATGGTCCGGACCCCGGATGGTTACAGCCGGCTCGAGCTGGCGAAGTACCACAGCCCCGCGGTGATCAGCGCCGGGCCGCGCAATCGGCCGCACAACGTTCTGGGTACGCACCGCGTCATGTTCGCTGTCGACGACATCGAGGACACCGTTGCCCGCTTGCGTTCTCACGGTGCCGAACTCGTCGGCGAGATCGCCCGGTTCGGGGACAGTCATCTGCTCTGCTACCTCCGCGGACCGGAGGGCATCATCGTCGGACTGGCCGAGCAGCTGCGCTGAGAAGGAGAAACCGAACCATGCAGCCGAACGGGATCATCGAGGTTCTGAACCGCCCGATCAGGCAGGAGCTGCTGGCCCGTGGTGTGACCTGGCTGGCCTACGTCGCCACGGACGGAACTCGGCGTAACGTACCGATCGCCTTCGCCTGGAACGGGTCGCACATCGAGTGGTGTACGACGAAGAACGCGCCCAAACTCCCGTGGCCACCCTCGCGCACAGGCTCCTGAAACGACGGCACCGGTAGGTGAGACACCTCTGGGTGTCTGGAGAACCGTCCCATTTCGCCACCGCCGCCCACCCGGTGCGCAGGGCAGGGCTTTCGACGGCCACGGGTCGGTGTCGGCTCGGGTAGGGACCACGTGATGCCGTGATGGCTTCCACGTCGGCCACCGACAGCCCCGTCGAGCAGGGAGCAGTCGCCCAGCACAGTCACTGCAGCCCGGCGCCGGGGAAGTTCCGGCGATGAGTTTTTGGCGGTTGTGCGGTCTACCTGTCGACGAAGGGCCCGGCCCACGGACTGGGTCACGCCGTGTTTCCGGCAGGTCTGGCGGAAGCGGCGGGAGGTGTACTCGCTGCCGCGATCACTATGGAAGATCACGCACTTGATGTCGCCGCCGCGGGTGGCGACGGCTATGTGCAGGGCGGCGACGACCAGTTCGGCGTCGTGGAGTTCGCCCATCGCGTAGCCGAGCAGGCAGCGGCAGAACAGGTCGATCACGGTTGTAGGTAGAGCTTGCCCTCACCGGTGTCGATCTCGGTCATGTCGCCGCACCACACCTGGTCCGGTGCGTCGGCGGTGAAGTCCCGGCGCACGAAGTCCTGGGCGGCTGCCCGCCGTCCGGGCCTGCTCAGGCTGCGGCGCCGGCGGATCTCACCGCCGGGCTGGGGGAACTCGACGCGGAGAGCGAGAACTTGCGCATCACCCGCAAGACCCTCCTCGACATCCCCGCACCGGCCCCCACCGAAGAACCGGCCCGACCCGACGTCCCGGACCACCCGGCCTACCAGCAGATCCTCACCACCTTCGCCGACACCGGAAAGCCGCTGCGTGCCCGCGACCTCTGCCAGGCCCTCGACCTGCCCATCGTCCCGAAGAACACCGAAGGCATCCGCTCCAAGCTGAAACGCCTGGTCACGGGGCATCCTCACCGAACCCGAGCCCGGCCTGTTCGCTCAGCCCTGCCCCTGACCGTCCACTCGCCCCGCCGACCAGGGCTCCTAACCCAGGCCCAACCCCGAAACGGACATCAGCTCACATCCCGCACTCTCAGTTCCTCATGCTCGGCGGTGGTCAACCCGTCGTCCCGCTCGCCGCGGTCGACCTCGGCCTGGCGGACCCAGCCGCGCGGAACGTGTTTCCGTGCGGCTTCGGACGGCTCAGATCTCCTGGGGCTTGTAGGAGCTGGGGGCGCGCAGGATGACGCGGCGCAGGAGATCGACGGTTTTGGTGACGCCCTCGACGGGGGCCACAAGAGCGTCCTCGTGCTCGATGCTCAGGACGTCGTCGTAGCCGGCTCGGCGCAGGGCGAGGCAGAAAGCGCGCCAGAACGCGTCGTCGTGGCCGTAGCCGAGGGTGACGTAGTTCCAGGAGCGTTCCTTGGCGGCCATGACCGGCAGCGTCTCCAGCCTGCTGGTCAGCGCCTGCCGGGAGGGTTCCAGCCGGGTGTCCTTGGCGTGCACGTGGTAGATCGCCTCGCCCAGGGCCTCGATGGCGGCCAGCGGGTCGGCCCCCATCCACATCAGGTGACTGGGGTCGAAGTTGGCCCCGACCACGGGCCCTACCTCCTCGCGCAGCCGCAGGAGGGTGGGGACGTTGTAGACCGCCTGGTGGGCGTGCATCTCCAGAGCGAGTTTGGGTACGCCCCGGTCACGGGAGTGGGCGACGAGGTCTCGCCAGTACGGGAGTACGGCTTCGGACCATTGCCACTCGAGGATCTGTGTGGTCTCCGGCGGCCAGGAGACCGTGATCCAGTTGGGGTTGGCGTCGCCCGGCCCGCCCGGCAGCCCGGACATCATCACCACACGGTCGACGCCGAGGAGCGGGGCGAGAGCGATCGTCCTGCGCGCGACCTGGTCGTGCTCGCGGCCGCTGGGCCCGGGGTGCAGGGGATTGCCTGAGCAGGTGAGTGCGCTGATCGTGAGCCCTCGGTCGGCGACCTTGGCCAGCAGTTCGCGGCGCGCGCCGTCGCTGCCGAGAAGCCGGTCAATGTCGATGTGCGGGGCCGTGGACCAGGCGCCGGTGGCGAACTCCACGTGGTCCAGGCCGAGTTCGGCGGCCAGGTCCAGGGTCTCGTCGAGCGTGAGCTGCCCAACGCTGTCGGTGTTCAGACCGATCTTCATGATGCGTCCCGTCTGCGGTGTGGTCGGGCGGGGAGCGGTCGATCCCCGCTGGTTCGGTGTGCCGGCGGTGGGGGTCAGATGTAGAGGGCTGGGCGCTCGGCCAGTTCCACCTCGACGCGGCGGCCCTCGGTCTGGGCACGGATGCCCGCCTCGCAGACCGCGGCCACGGCGTAGCCGTCCCAGGCACTGGGGCCGGTGACCTCGCCGCGTCGGGTGGCGTCGACCCATGCCTGGACCTCGCGGTCGTACGCTTCCTCGAACCGCTCGACGAAGCCGGGGGTGACCGTGCCGCCCCAGCGTCCGCCAGTGCTGACGAGCATGTCGTGCCGGTCGCCGATGCGGGCGGTGCCGTGCTCGCACACCGCCTCGGCCTGGACCTGATAGCCGTAGCCGGCGTTGACGTAGATCTCAACGTCGACCAGGGCACCGCCGTCGGTTTCGAAGACGACGAACTGGGGATCGGCCAGTCCTTCGGGCGCGTTGCCGGAGGGCCGCGGCCGCATGACGGTGACGGAGGTGATCTCCTGGCCGAGCAGCCAGCGGGTGACGTCCATCTCGTGGGTCACGGAGTCGTTGACGAGCATGGCGCTGGTGAAGTCCGGCGGACAGGACGGGTTGCGGTGCCGGTTGTGCAGCATCAGCGGCCGGCCCAGTTCCCCGCTGTCCAGCAGCGCTTTGAGCTTGAGGTACTCGTGGTCGTAGCGGCGCATGAAGCCCACCTGCACCCGGCGGTCCCCAAGCCGCTGCTCGGCCTCCAGCACACGCAGGGCGGAGGCGGCGTCGGGGGTGAGGGGCTTCTCGCACAGGACGGGCAGGCCGTACTCGAACGCGGTGAGCAGTGCCGCCTCGTGGGCGACGCCCGGGGAGGCGAGCAGCACCGCGTCGACGTCGGGTGAGGCCATCGCTTCGGCGACGTCGCCATAGGCCGCGCATCCGTCGACGTACGCGGCAACCGCCTTGGCGCGATCGATGTCGACGTCGACGACGGCGGCCACATGGGCGCCGCTGGTCACCTCGCTGATCCGGCGTACATGGTCGGCGCCCATGCGGCCGGCGCCGATCACGGCGACTCCAAGGGAGGTGTAGTGGGTCATGTGATTCCTTGCCTGGGGGTGGGGGGCGGCGGTGACGGTCAGCAGCGGGCCGGCCGAACCCACACGGGTCCGGCCGTGACCCGGGTCGTACGCGTCACCGTGTTCCCTTGGCGGCGAACGCGGCGACGGCGGCGATGTTGGACTTGCCGACGAAGGCCGGGCCGGTCAACACGGGCGCGACGCCGCCGCCGCTGTAGTTGCCGTTGTTCTTGTAGAGCCAGAGGGAGTCGACAGCCAGGTAGCCCTGCAGGTAGGGCTGCTGGTCGACGGCGAACTGGATGCTGCCGTCCTGGATGGCCTTCACGAGTTCCTTGTTGAGGTCGAAGGTGGCGACCTTGGCCTTGCTGCCGCCTTCGGACACCGCCTGCGTGGCGGTCAGCGCGACCGGGGCCGCGAGGGTGACGACGTAGTCGATGGAAGGGTCCTGCTTGAGCTTGGCGGTGACAGTCGACTTCACGGACGGCATGTCGGCGCCGTTGACGAACAGGTTTTCCGTCGTGCCCGAGAAGCCCTTCTTGACGCCCGCGCAGCGTGCCTCGAGGGCGACCTGGCCCTGTTCCTGAATGACACAGGCGACCTTCTTGGCACCGAGGGAACTCAGCTTCTTCCCGACCGCCTCGCCCGCGACGGTCTCGTCCTGGCCGAAGTACTCGAGCAGGCCCTGCTTGTTCCAGTCGTCCACACCGGAGTTGAAGCCGACCACGGGTATACCGGCCTGCACCGCCTTGGCCACGGTGCCCTTCATGGCATCGGGCTTGGCGAGGGTGACGGCGATGCCGTCGACCTTCTGGTCGATCGCGTTCTGCACCAGGTTGGCCTGGTTGCCCCCGTTCGGGTCGGAGGAGTAGACCAGCTTGACGTTGTCCTTCGCAGCGGCGGCCTGGGCGCCCTTGCGGATGGTGTCCCAGAACGTGTCACCGGGGACGGCGTGCGTGATCATCGCGATGGTCATGCGGGGCGTGGTGGCCTTGCCGGCAGAGACGCCACCGGCGCTCTCCTCCGACTTCTTGCCGCCCGAGCTGCTGGAGCAGCCGGCGACCGTGAGGACGGTACTGGCGGTGAAGGCCACCAGGACGGTGAATCTGCGGGAGCGGGAGGGAAGCGAGCGGTTCATTTCGGCACCTCACTGTGCTGACATGCGGGAAGGGGTGACCCACTGGCGGGACACAACACATCCCGTTGTGGGTCGGACGGGGAGCTACGGGGGGCCGGCTGTGCGGCTCGGGGTGGGGATCAGAGGGTGAACGCGGCGCGGAACCGCTCCATGGCGGTGTGACTGTCGCCGGAGGGCCATGCCTCCAGGGCGACCGTGCCGTCGTAGCCGAGGTCGGTAAGGGCGCGGGCGACAGCCGGATAGTTGATCTCTCCGGTGCCGGGTTCACGGCGGCCGGGCACGTCGGCGACCTGGATCTCTCCGATCAGCCCCGCACCGTGCGCGCGGCGGACAAGCTCGATGAGGTTTCCCTCGCCGATCTGGGCGTGGTACAGGTCCAGATTCATCCGCAGACCGGGCCGATCAACTGCCGCGACCAGGGAGAAGGTGTCGGCGGCCGTGGCGAACGGGACACCGGGGTGGTCGACGGCGGTGTTGAGGTTCTCCAGAGTGAAGGTGACGCCCGCGCTTTCGCCCAGTTCGGCCAGGCGGGTGAGCGTGCGGTGGGCGGTGATCCACATTTCGCCGGTGGCCTCGCCGGTCATCGGCACCACGGGCAGGCCCTCGCCGTCCAGGCCGGTGCCGTGCAGGTTGAGCCGGGGGCAGCCGAGATGCTCGGCGGCCTTGATCGACTCCTCGGCTGTGCGCAGGAGTTCGGCCGCGCCGTCCGGGTCGGTCAGGGTGCCGCGGATGTAGCCGGTCATCGAGGAGAACTCGGCGGGCGTCTGGGCCAGTGCGTTCAGGTCGTGCCGGGTCCAGTCCCAGATCTCCACCTGGAAGCCGGCCTCGTGGATGCGCCGGGCCCGCTCCTCGATCGGCAGGTCCCGGAAGACCATCTCGGCACAGACCGCCAACGTGTACATCGCAGCTCCAGACTTATAACGTTCTAAGAAAACAGGAGCAGTACGCCAGGCTCCGGGCAGCCTGTCAAGGGTTTGTGCGGACATTTGCTTTATAACGTTGTAACAACGTCGACCAGTGTGTGTCCTGCTTGGCTCGGTCTACGATCACCTCGGAGAAGACCCTCGATCAGGAAGGCCGACGGTGCCATCGCGCTCTGCCGTACCGGACGGAAAGCGGCCGACGCTCACCGACCTCGCGGCGCGGGCAGGTGTCTCCGTGCCGCTTGCTTCCATGGTCATGCGCGGTGCCAAGGGGCCCAGCGCGGCTAGTCGCGAGCGGGTGCTGCAGGCCGCGCAGGAGATCGGCTACCGGCCGGACAGCAGGGCCCGCCTCCTGCGCAGCAGCCGCTCGCACCTGGTGGGAGTGCAGTTCGACCTGCAACAGCCCTTCCACGCCGACATGGTTGAGGCGCTCTACGCCGCGGCGGGGGCGGCCGGCTATCAGATCGCGCTCAGCGCCGTCGCCGCGAGCCGCAGCGAACAGGAGGCGGTGGAGACGCTGCTCGCCGACCGCTGCGAGGCACTGATCCTGCTCAGCCCCCATGCCCCGGCGGCCCGGCTGGCAGAACTCGCGGCGCAGCTGCCCGTCGTCTCCGTGGCCCGCCGGCTGCGCCCGCTCGCCGACGGCGTCGACGTCGTCCGCGCGGCCGACGACGAGGGCGCCCGACAGGCGGTCGACCACCTCGTGGCACTGGGCCATCGCGACATCGTCCACATCGACGGGGGCAGGGCGCCGGGCGCGGCGGACCGGCGCCGCGGCTACAAGTCGGCCATGAAGTACCATGGCCTCACCGACCGCGTCCGCCTCGTGCCGGGCGGGCTGACCGAGGACCACGGCGCGGCAGCCGCACGAACACTCCTCGCCGCGGCTGCCCGCCCCACCGCCGTCCTCGCCTTCAACGACCACTGCGCGATCGGTGTCCTCGACACCTTCCTGCGCGCCCGTATCCCTGTGCCCGACGAGATCTCGGTCGTCGGCTTCGACGACAGCCACCTCGCCCGCCTGGCCCACGTCCAACTCACCACGGTCGGGCAAGAAGCCCGCCAGCTGGCGCGCCGGGCCGTGAGCCGGGCCGTCGCCCGGCTGGAGGGTGGGGCGACGGACGACGGACGAGAAGTCGTCGTCACACCACACCTCGTCATACGAAGTACCACCAGGGCACCTTGCCGCTCCTGACCCGCACTCCTCCACGTCGCGGCTCGATCTGCTCGAAGTTCCACCGCGCCTCCAAGGGACCACCCGCGGCTGCCCGCCGAGGAACCCGCCTCCATCCAGGCGGACGCGCGAGCCAAGGAGGCAGGCAAGCGGACGAACGCGAGCCGCTGCCGTGGATCGCGCTGTTCAGACACCGCACCACCTGGGGCGTCAGGGGGTCTGTAAAGCGAGTGGCTCTGGCCCGTAATCGGTGGTAACGAAGGGTGACGGTTGTCGTTGGCATGGTGTGCGCGATGTCAATGAGCTTGTGGCGGTGGTGTTTTCAGGATTGTCGGCCCTGGTCATCGAGGGGGTGACGGGCGAGGGTGAGGTCATCCGGGTGTCGGTGCGGACCCGGGACGATCCGGTGCCGTGCCCCGCGTGCGGGACGCGAACAGCGCGGGTGCACGGGTTTCATAGGCGGGTGCTCGCAGACTTGCCGGTGGACGGTACGCCCGCATGAAGGAGCCCACCGGCGACCGCCGCGCACCCCGCTACAAGCCCACACTCGTCGACCCCTACCGCGACCACCTGCGCCGGCGCCGAAGCGAAGACCCCGCTGTGCCCGTCACTCACCTCCTGCGCGAGATCAAGGAACTGGGCTACACCGGCAGCGCCAACCTCCTGGTCCGTTACATCACCCAGGGCCGCGCCGAGGGTGACAAGCCGGTCACCACCCCGCAGCGTTTCGCCCGCCTCCTGCTCACCCGCCCCGAGAACCTGCGCGACAAGGACACCGCACTACTGCGGGAACTCGCCGCAGCCTGCCCCGAGATGACCGAACTCGCCCACCTCACCGGTGAATTCGCTCAGCTACTGACCCCAGCGGAGGGCAACGACGCCAAACTCACCGACTGGATCACCACGGTTCGCGCCGTCGACCTGCCCCACCTGCACTCCTTCGCGAACGGCCTCGAACTCGACCGCGCCGCCGTCGACGCCGGCCTCACCCGCCCGTACCACAACGGCCGCACCGAGGGCGTCAACACGCGAACCAAGCGGATCACGAGACAGATGCACGGCCGAGCCGGATTCCCCTTGCTCCGCCATCGCATCCTCCTCCAGTGATCACTACACAGCGCTGCCACCGATTACGGGCCAGAGCCGGTGAGCGTACAGACCCGCTCCCCGCACCACCGAGCCCGAGAACGGGTGAGGACCGGCCGTTCATCGCCGCTTGGGGTCCTCGCTGGCCCCACAGGTCCTCGTCGTCGGGGCGTTCGAGCTCTTGGTTCAGCGCCCGCAGCAGGGCGTGGGCGAGGAGGAACGCCGGCAGAGCGAACTCCGGCGTTCCTCCTGCCGGCCAGCACCAGGTAGTGCTTGAACTGCAGCAGCGTTAGGCCGTTTCGTTTGGATCACCGTCGGCTACGGATCGCCCCGACGAGGTGGTCAGTGACGCCATCACGGCCCTGAAGGAGCTGGAGATCTTCCAAGACGACAGCGAACCCTCTCCGCACGCCGACTCGGCGAGAGGTTGGAGGGCCTCGTGCCCCAGCACCCGCTCGGAGACTGAATACTGGCCCCCTGGTGGGAGTTTCAGCGCCGGTCGACCCAGGTGATGACGACCTGAAGTACAGGGTGGGCCAGTACGTCGATCACTCCTGTGGCGATGCCTGACAGGATCGCTTCAAGCACGTAGCGCTCCTTCTTCGGCCTGGTGGGGGAGGAGGGCTGTTCGGGCATGTCGTGCGTGGTTGTGTTCGTCATGGCGACGAGATTGCGGATCGGTTGAGCATGCTGCGCCGTCGCATACCGAGATATGGGGCAAAGCTGCAGGCGAGGGCCGATATGGTCGGATCTCCGGAGCGGATCCGGACCGGAGAAGACCGGAGGTGTGGGTTGTCGCGGAACCAGGAACTGACGTCGGCCCGGGCGCAGTTCGCCAAACGGGTCCAGGACCTGATTACGACATCAGGCTTGACGCGTGAGGAGTTCGCGAGTCGCGCCACACAAGTTGAGCGGACGCTGCCCCACCCGCCGAGGAGGGCGCCGGTCTTCAACGAGAAGCGGCTTGGGGAATGGTGCGCTGGCAAGCATGTGCCCAAGCAGCGTGTGGTGGACACACTCGTTTACACGGCCGAGAGGGCGCGCAGGGAGCAGGGGCTTTCTCCACTGCAGGTCGGGCCGCACGTCCTGTCGATCGACCGGTGTCGCGAGTTGCGTCAGAAGGCTGAGGAGGAAAGGGCCACGGTGGCCTCGGCTCCGTCCCTGACACCAGAGGTGGTGCCCGCCAGGTTGGGATTGCCACTCGATCACCTCGACCCGGTTCAGAATCTGCAAGTGCACCAGGCCATTGAGGTTGATCGCCGTACGCCGTCCACCGATGGGCCTGGGCGGCTGCCGCAGTACGTACGACGTGCTCATGACGGCCGGCTTCAATACGAAGTGGCTCAGGCGGTGGCCGGCCAGAGCCGTCTGGTGGTGTTGGTGGGGGACTCATCGACCGGCAAGTCCCGGACCTTGTGGGAAGCCGTCACTCGATTGCCGGCGGGGTGGCTGGTCTGGCGGCCGAGTGACCGTGCCGATCTCCTGCAGGGGCTACGGAGTCAGCATCAGCTGTCCCACACCGTGCTCTGGCTCAATGAACTCGAGCGCTACCTTCTCCCCCACGGCCAACCGGACCCCGGCGGACGGGCAGCCAGTGCCTTGATGTCGGTGATGCACGAGGCCGGCCGGGGACCCGTACTGGTCCTGGGCACGCTGTGGCACAGGCACCACACCACTCTCGCTCAGCGTCCCAGCGACTCCCAGCAGCACGACCCCCACCAGCAAGCACGCACGTTGCTCGACGGTTCCGCCCTTACCGTGGCTGAATGCTTCACCCCCGAGGACTTGAGCACGTTGCAGGGCCTCGCTGCGGACGATCCGCGACTGGCCGAGGCCTTGGCCAACGGCGGCAGCAGGATTACGCAGTACCTCGCCGGAGCCCGCGAGCTGGTAGCCCGGTACGAACAGGCATCACCGGAGATCCGCGCTGTACTTGACGCCGCAGCTGACGCCCGCCGCCTGGGACACGGCGAGTTGCTTCCGGAAGTCTTTCTCCGCGCGGCAGCCAGCTCGTACCTCCACCTCGACTACTGGCGGACCCAGACCTCGCAGTGGCGGCAAACGTGGTTCGAACGCGCCGTGCACGCCACCGATCAGGCATGCCGGGGAATCCCGGGCCCTCTCACACAGGAAATAGCTCCCCCCGGTCAGCCGAACTGCGCCGAGCCTCTATACCGGCTGGCTGACTACCTGCAGGCTCACACCGCGCGCACGAGGTGCGGTGCGTGCCCGCCGACCGGCTTCTGGGCTGCCGCGGCTGAACACCTTACGGAGCCGGCTGTTCTCATGTCGCTTGCCCGTGCCGCCCATCAACGTCAGCGACTGCAGATTGCAGACCGCCTCTATCAAGCGGCGGTGGGGTGCGGGCACAACGATGCGTTGTACGACTTGGCGCTGTTGCGGGAGGAGGTTGGCGACCACGACGGCGCGGATGGTTATGCTCTGCGATCTGTTCGTCATGGCAGTGGACGAGCCGTGTCCGAAGTGGCTGAGATGCGGGAGGACGCAGATGACTGGAGAAGGGCCGAGCGGCTCTACGTGAAGGCCGCTCAGGTCGGTGACACGTGGGCTCTGTGCTGTCTGGCAGGGTTGCGACGGGAAGCAGGAGACTGGGCCGAGGCTGAGCACTACGCCCAGCATGCCGCCGCGCTGGGCGACACCCGCGCATTACGCGAACTCGCCACCCTGACCAATGACCTGGGCAGCGCTGAACGCTTCGCGTTGATGGCCGCCGACCAGGGGGACACACTCGTCCTGAGAACGCTCGCCCGACAGCACGAGGCGACAGATCCGAGGAAGGCAGAGCGACTGTACCGGTCTGCTGGGGACCGCGCAGATGGCGAGGCTCTGCGCCGCCTTGCCACGATGCGTCAGCAGAGCGGGGACGGAAGCGGTGCCCAGAGGCTGTATCACGAAGCTGCCGGTCTCGGCGATACCGAGGCCATGCAAAAGCTCGCACTGAGGTACAACGAGGCGGGTGACGCGCAGGCCGCGGATCGAATGTACCGTCGGGCAGCCGAGCACGGGGACATGCTGGCTCTGGGGATTCTGGCCTCAAGGCGGGAGAGGGTCGGGGACCGGGAAGGCGCCGAACGGTGCGCCCGGGAAGCCGCCAGCCAGGGGGCCAAGGATGCTGTGTGGCTCTTCGTGCAGGAGCGGGAAATGGGCGGCGATCCCTGCGGTGCCGAGGATTATGCCCAATGCTGCGCGCGCGAGGGCGATGCCACGGTTCTGTGGTACCTCATCCAACGACGTGAGTGGATGGGGGACCGGGACGGCGCCGAACGTTTGTACCGCTGGCTCGTCAACCGGGGAGAGCCCAGCGGAGTGCTGGGCTTGCTGCGACTGCGTGAATGGGACGGGGACCGCGAGGGCGCCGAGACCTACGCCTATCAAGCCGCCGGCCAAGGTCACCCCGAGGCCTTGCGACTTCTCTTCGAATTGCGACAAGCGGCAGGTGCCGAGAAGGATGCAGAGCGGCTGGCGCACGAGGCAGCCGCTCGAGGCGACACGGCCCCCTTGCTGAGCACAGCGAGTCAGCGTGAAGAGAGCGGGGATCGAAAAGGCGCTGAGCGGCTCTACCGGATAGCTGCGGATCGAGGCAACGCCAAGGCTCTCCTGGCCTTGGGCCGGCTGCGTGAGGCGGTCGGGGACCACGATGCAGCCGACGAACTGTACTGCCAGGCGGCGGAAGATGGCTGCCGGTGGGACGTGCATCTCCTTGCTCTGGGCCGTGAGGGTGACGGGGACCCGGAAGGCGCTCTGCGTCTGTACCGGAAGCTCGTCGACGATGGAGACCCCTGGCCTCTGAGGTGCCTGGCGCGGATTCAGGAGGTAGACGGAGACAGCGAGGGAGCCGAGCGTCTTTACCGCCGAGCGGCTGACTACGGGGATGTGCCGTCAGAAATAGCACGACAGCGCTGGCCGTTCGGGCTGGATGCGAGCGGCAAACCGGTTGAGCGATGGTGGTGAAGTCTGAGCTTGGCGTTTATCCTTGGCGGGCTTGGTGTTCCTTGATCGACTCGGCACGTTTGACGGTCTTGCCGACGTCGTGGCGCTTGGCTCGGTGCTTGTTCTTCGAGCCGGGCGGCCGTCCCGGGCCCGGCTCAGACGGTTTCGGTGCGGCTGCCGGACGGGCGCCGCCGTCGCGCGGACGTTGCGAAACCCCCGGCGGACGCGGGCGGGAGTGAGGCGGCGGGGCTCGGCGGGTCGCTCCCAGGGACGGCGCAGGTCCTCGGTGAGGGGGCGGGCGAGGCGGAGCTGGGTGTGGGCGGCGATGATGAGCCAGGTCCACAGGTCGGCGCTGTCGGCGTGGCGGATCTTCGGGGCGGTCCAGCCGAGCGTCTGCTTCAGGAGCCTGAAGGTGTGCTCAAGATCGAATCTGCGGAGGAAGGACTGCCACCAGCGGTCCACGTCCGCCGGTGTCGTGGCGGTGGCCGAGCACCACAGCCAGACCGGTTTCGGGTCGCGGTCGCCCGGCAGTCGCTCGACCTGCAGCCGTACCAACGTGCCGTGCAGGACGGGCAGTTCCTCCTTGGCGTGGTCCAGCCATGGGCCGCGGTGGGTGAGTCTGGGGTGCATCCGGTCCCAGGCCATCGTCTGGGCCTTGCCGTAGCGCGTGGTGTCCGTAGCGGTGGTGACGTCGGGCTGGTGCCAGCTGTCGGGCTTGGCGAAGGTGAGGACGCCGCCGTGCCGACGGGGCCGCCCGCCCTTCGGGCCGGAACGTGCGGGGCCTGCGTCACGGAGCATGACCCGGTCCGAGCGCAGGCGCCCGACCAGCACGACGGGCAGGTCGGCCAGAGCGTGGGAGAGGTAGGTGACGTCGTAGCCGGCGTCCATCACGATCAGGATCTCCAGGTCGCCCGGCCGCCAGTGCCCGGCGTGCGTCAACCGCTCGACGACGTCGCGCAGTTGGGTGGCGGTGGCGAGCGTCGCGTCGTCGGCGGGCCCCAGGCGCACGGCGTCCAGCAGCGCGACCCAGGAGGTGCGGCCTGTGGACTCCAGCGCGGCAACGAAGGAGTGCGGCCAGCCCGGAACGAACTGGTCCGTCTTGCGGTCGCCACGTCCGTAGACGTGGCAGAACAGCCGGTTGTCGCTGGTCGGGGCATCGGGGCGGAGCCAGTTGCTCACGTCCACAGCCAGCACGATCCGCCCGTCGGCCGCCTTCGGCAGCGGCAGGCCGGCCAGCGTGCGGCGCAACCGCGTCGGCTCCAGCCAACCGCGGTCCAATGCCGCGTACAGCGCGCCATGCCCGCGCCGGTGCTCGATGGCCAGCGACAGCTCGACCAGAGTCTGCACCGGCCCGTCCGCGCACAACACCGCGTCCGTGAGCTCGAAGAGCGCGTCCCGGCGAGCGTAGAGGCATTCGCAGAACTCGACCCGAAAGCGGGACAGGATGCCCAACGCGTCGCCTGCGGGCGCGTCGACCGGGAGACTCATATGCAGCGGCCGTTCTCTCGTGCTTCGTGACTCGACATCTCGAAGCGTGGAGAACGGCCGCCCCTGCTGTCCCGGGAAGATCCGCAGATCAGCAGGTCGGGTGGCCCGCGAGGATAAACGCCAAGCTGAGTAGCTGTTGTCGTTCCGATCTTGAGGGGTGGGCGTCGAACGGGAGTCTCGATCGGGTGGTTGCCGTCGGCTGCGGGCATGAAGGCAGGGCCTCTTGGTAGCTCGGGGTTGCGAAGCCAACCGAGATCCAGGAGACCCTGTTGCCGCAGTTGTACGTGCTCGCGCCGGTGGAGTTCAACTCGGCTGCACCGACGTGTGATTGTGTCGCTCACCGGTTCGGAAACGCGGCCGATCACCCGGAACGTGTTCGGCGGTGTCCGTCGGCAATGACGGACGCGGAGTGTGCCGTGGTCCGGCCGCTGCTGCCGGTGCCAGGCTGGCTGCGTGGCCGGGGAGGGCAGCCGGAGGCGTACTGCCACCGGGCGATACTGGACCAATGCCACGTAGTTAAGGGCGAGTTGGCGGTGTCAAGCCATCAGGGAATGTGATCTTGTAGGTGCTCGGTGCCGTACGGATGAGCCGTCCGTTTCGGGCCCAGTAGCAGAGTTGCGCGTTGAAGCCGCTGAGGATGCGTCCCGTAACGGTGAGGCCGAGGCGTTGTGCGATCTCACGGGCGTGCATGGACTGGTTGGAGTTCATCGCCAAGATCTGGCAGACCCTGTCCCAGCGGCCGGAGTCAGCCCTGTGTCGGGCACGCGTTGCCGGGGGTCGGGGCGCGCTCAGCCGGTTGTGCGTCGGCGGGGCCGCCGCGCCCGGCCGCCGTCAGTGCGGCGGTGACGTCAGGCGGGGGACGTCGGCGGGGGAGAGGTCGGGGCGGGCGCGGTGCCAGTGTGCGGGATGTCGCCACCGGCCGGAGGCATCGCGGGCGACGTCGACGCCGACTTCCACCACCAGCCCGGGTTCCACCAGCGTGACGTTCAGCTTTTCCTGGCTGCCGCACCCGGCGCTGAACGACCAGCCTGTCCACGGATGACCGCGCCGCCCCGGAGCGAGCAGGCCGGCGACCGCCGCACCTGCCGCCCGGGCGAGGGTGGTGGTGCGGCCGACCTGCTGAAAGCGTCCTCCGTCGTCGTACCTGCCGAGCAGCAGCGTGCAGGGAACGGCCAGAGAACCGGTGACCGCGCCGACGACCGCCTCGGTCGTCTCGCGCACCTTGTACTTCAACCAGCCCCTCGCTGACGGCTCGTAGGCTCCGTCCAGCCGCTTATAGACCACCCCCTCCATGCCGACCGCCGCCCACGACAGCCACTTGCGCACAGTGTCCGGATCCGTGGTCGACGGGCACAGCGCCCACGGCGCCGACAGCCGCCGGGTGGCGAACACCGACTCCAGCGCGGCCCTGCGCCGCCGATACGGCCACCCTGTCGTGTCAGTGCCGGACAGCCTGAGCAGGTCGAAGGCGACGAAGTGGATCGGCCACTCGGCAGCCGCCCGGGCTGCCCCAGCGCCGCGCCGTTGCAGCCGGTTTTGCAGCCGCTCGAAGGCGAGCCGATCCTCCTCCCACACGATCAGCTCGCCGTTTATGTGGGCTACCACATCTGTCTCATCAACGGTCTTCACTCGACGGCAGATCACCAGCGTGAGTGGTTCCGAGGTGAGGGGAAGGCCCTCGTGCCTCAGCTCCGGGATGGTTAGTGGAGCCGGACTCAATGTGGTGATCGAAGCGGACGGGGCGGTGTTGTGATCACGGATCTGTGCGCGACGAGCCGGGACCGGTTGGAGAGCTGCCCGGGTGCGGCTGGCCCGGTGGCCGTGCTCGACCGCGTAGGTGTCCGCGACGGTCAGCCGTTCATTCTGGGAGGGGACGGATCGTATGACCTGCAACTGAACCGGTTTCTGCGTGAGTTGCCGAGTTGGGGTGTGCGTGCCGAGAACAGCGTGCTGGGTTACGCCCGGGACGTGATGCTTTTCGTCCGGTTCTTGGAGACCTCGCGGTATGGCAAGCCGATCTGGGCGTGCGACGGCGATGACCTGCGGGCTTACAAGCGGGTGCGGTTGTGGTGTGGCGGGCCGGGTGCTGTGTCGGTGGGGACGTGGAACCGGTCGGTGGCGGCGCTTGACAAGTGGGTGGCGTGGTCACTGGATGCCGGGTTGTTGCAGCGGGCGCCGTTTCGGTACGTCGACAAGACGGTGATGACGCCTGCCGGCCCTCGCAGGGTCCACGTGAACGCCGAAATGGAGACAGATCCGCAGGACGAGCCGCTGCGGTTCGTGTCCTTCGAGGACTACCTGTTGTGGCGGAACGTGGGACTGCGCGGGGAACTGCCGGAAGGCGGCGCTGATCCGTCGTGGCGAGGCCGGCACGGCGAGCGCAACGCCCTGTTCGCCGATGGGCTTGTTCACAGCGGGATGCGGCTGGGCGAGGGGGCCTGTCTGCTGGTGCCGGAGGTGCCCCCACCGGGCGGGCCGGGTGAGTTCCGGGTAGCGGGGGCGGTGGCCAAGCGGCGCAAGGGCCGCCGGGTGTTCCTGCCGCCGCGCAAGGTGCGCCAGTTTCACCACTTCCTGGCCGTGGAGCGCGACGCGATCGTGGCCCGCTGCTCTGCCGAGGGCCGCTTTACGCCTGCGGCCACGGACCGGACGGTGCTCCGCACGGGCCGGTATGCGCTGGTGCTGGACGGCGGTGCCCGAAACTGGCCGTACGGGCGTATCGGCCCGGCGGAGCGGCGCCGTCTGGTGAGGCGCACCGGGGAGCCGCTGTGGTTGTGGCTGGCCGATGACGGGCGGCCGCTTGAGTCAGCCGCGTGGCAGGCGGTGTTCCGGCGGGCGAACGCGCGGTGTGCTTCGTTCGGGATCGAGATCGAGGTGCATCCACACACCCTGCGGCATACCTATGCCGTGTACATGCTTGGGCTGTTGCTGCGGCAGACGGTCCGGGCGCTGGGTCGCCCGCTGGACGGGCCGCTCTCGCACGCCGAGTTGCGGCGGCTGCTGATCGGCAATCCGATGCGGACCCTCCAGTTGCTCCTCGGCCATGCCCGGGAAGCCACCGTCTACGTGTATCTCGACGTGCTGGACGAGGCGCAGGAGATTGTGCTGGCCGCGCTAGCCGAGTGGGACGCGCAGAGCGTGGCGCTGGAGCGGGCCGGAGAAGCATCGTGAGCCGGCGGGTACGGTTTCCCGCGCCTGAGGATCTGGCGCCGGAGCCGGAGGCGGTCCCGGCGGTGGGTCCGGTGGCGTTCACCGCGGTCTTCTCTGGCGGGGTCGAGCGGTGCTACGACTTCTCCGCGCTGGCGTGTCCTCGGCTGGTGCGGCACCTGGCCCGGGCGCTGGCGGGCCTGGCCGGAGTGGAGAACCGCCACAAGTACGTGGGCACGACAGACAGCTACGCCCACACGCTGACCGAGTTCGTCACCCACCTGGCGCAGGCCACGGACATGTCGGGCGACATGGATCTGGAGGACTTGCTTCCGGAGTACCTGGACTCCTTTGAGGCGATCTTGGCTGCCCGGTACGGGGAGTCCAGCACCACGCCGTATCTGCGAATGCAGCAGGTGGTGAAGCTGTTGCGGCTCGTCCAGGAGGAACACCCTGACAGGCTGGGCATGGCGATGCAGGCCCGGCTGGGCTTCACCACGGTCCAGGTTGGCCAGGGCCGCGGCCGGCCGCTGGATGCCTACCCCGATGCGCTGTTCGAGGGGGTCCAGGCTGCGGCCCTGGCCGACGTGCGGGCAGCCCGCGACCGGATGCTGACCGGTGAGCAGCTGGCGACGGCTGGCCGAGATCCGGTCGGCGGGGGCTGGCACGGCTGGACCCGGGAAAACGCGGCGTGGCACATCGCCCACCGCGGACCGCTGACGGGAGCACTGCGCGCCGAGCGCGGCGCCATGGACAAGATCACGGAGCTGGGCGGAATCGGCAGGCTCAACAGCCACTTTTTCCTCACGGCGCACGATGTGCTGGCGTTCGTGGTGCTGCTGATGTGCCAGACCGGCCTGGAGCCGGAAGCCGCGTGCCGCCTGTCGGCCAATTGCCTGATCAACCCGGCCCGCGGGTATGTGAGCATCGCCTACGTCAAGAACCGGTCCCACGGCCAGTCCCGCAAGACGCTGCGGGTGACCGACGGCGGTGCCGTGCACCAGCCCGGCGGCCTGATCCGCCTCGCCGTGCGGCTCACCGCTCACGGCCGCCGCCTGGCGGCCACGGACCTGCTGTGGGCTCACGCGCTGCGCAGTGGGGAGGTGATCGCCACCTTCGGCCGTCACCGGGCCACCTCCCTAGGCCCGGTCAAGCAGGCATTCCTCGAACGCCACCAGCTCACCGCGTTGTTCGAGGCATCCGGCGAAGAGGCGTCGCTGAACCTGCGGCGACTGCGCAAGACCTACAAGTCGCGCCGCTACCAGCAGACCGGAGGAGTGCTGGAGGACTTCGCCGAGGGCCACAGCCCCCGGGTCGCGGCCAAGCACTACGCCGACATCGAAGCGCACCGTCCGCTGCATGAGGAAGCCGTCGAGAAAGGGCTGCGCGAGGCGTTGGACGCCGCAATGGAAGCGCCCGTCGTCCTCGACGACCAGGGCCGCCGACTGGACAGGTCGGCGGCCGAACTGCCTCCCGATGAGGTGGCGGTGGCCCTGTCCGGGGACAGCGACGTATGGCTGGCGTCCTGCCGTGACTTCCACGCCTCGCCGTTCGCCCGCCGCCCGGGCTCCGGCTGCCCGGTGGCGGTGTGGGGCTGCCTGGAGTGCCCGAACGCGGTGTTCGCCACCCGGCACCTGCCCGCGATTCTCAGCTTCGCCGCATTCCTGACTGCCCAGCGTGAGGCGATGACGGTGCTGGAGTGGAACGCCCGCTACGCACTGGCCTGGGAACGGATCATCACCGGCATTCTGCCGCAGTTCACCGGCGAGCAGCAGGCCACCGCCCGGCTCATCGCCGAAGGCCACGATGCGGCCCTCCACCTGCCCGGCCAGATCCTTCAGGGACTGACGTGACCTCCACCGCCACGTCCGCCGTTCCCGCCGAGCCGTCCGGTCCGGACCGGCCAGCGGCACCCGGACCTGTCCCGGACGACGCACTCGTGCTGCCCGACCATGTGCTGGCCGCCGCGGCCCGTCCGGGGCCGGGGCCCCGCTTCGCCGACCCGGTCTGGGACGTGGGCCCGTTCCTGCCGCGCAGCAAGAGCGAGCGCACGATCGTCTTCACCTCGGTGGCCGACCCGGTCACTGCCTTGGTGCTGCGGGAATACCTCTACTCCCGTCTGCGGCGTGGCAACTCCTCCCTGGTTCGGCGAGGACCGATGAAGCTCACCGGCATCTTCGGGGCCTTCCAGAAGGCTCGGACCGTCATCACCACCTTTCAGGCGGTCGGCGCCCGCCGACTCAGTGAGGTAACGCCGGAGCACCTGCAGGCCGCGCTGGAGCGCTGGCAGAGCGTCTCGGCGGAGGAGGCGGCGCTACGGGTGACCGCCGTGAAACATCTGTTCGCCCACGGTCCGTTCCTGACTGCCGACCGGCTGCTGGTCAACCCCTGGCCCGGCCGCTCCGGGCACGCGGTGGCCGGAGTGGTCCGCGACGCGGAGAACACCACCGAGCGCATCCCCGAGGAGATCATCGCTCCGCTCGTGAAAGGCGCCGTCTTCTACGTCACCACCGCCGGACCCGACATCCTGGCCGCCCAGCGCGAACACGCCGAGCTGAGCGCCGCCCATCAGACACCGCGGTCCTGCCGCGGCAACGGCTCCGCCCGGACCCGGATCGAGGCATATGTGGCCGAGCTGCGTGCCACCGGCCGCGGTGTTCCCGCCCTGCCCGCCCGACAGGCCCTCCGACACCCGGGCGTCCCAGCGGTCGACGGAGTGCTGCAGGCGCCCAACGTCGCGCTCGTCGCGCGCCTGACCGGGGTGGCCGCCTCCGCAGAGGTCCGCCGGTACCTCACCGAGGCAGCTGCCGAGCTCGGCTACCAAGTCGGAGGCCTGCGTACCGCGATGTCGAGCTGGCCCGGCAGCGGACGCCCGTGGCGGCCGGGCCTCGGCCCACTGGAACTGGCCACCGAAGTGGTCCAGATGCGCACGGCCTGCTGGATCGTGATCGCGTACCTGTCCGGAATGAGGGACGCCGAGGTCCGGGAGCTCGCCCCCGACTGCGCGTTCACCGAGGACGGTCCGGACGGCCGTATCCGCCACAAGCTGCGCGGCCGGGTCCTCAAGGGCCGCAAGCTGACCGGCGAGGAAGCCGAATGGGTCGTGCTCGATGTTGTCCACCGAGCCGTCGCGCTGCTCGCCGCCGTCAACGACGACCCGACCCACCTGTTCGCCCACAAGGGCATGACCAGCAACAGCCTTGTCCTGTTCGGCTCGGTCAACAGGCGCCTGAACGATTTCCGTGACCACCTCAACGAGCTGTTCAGCACCCCGGACACCCCCTACGTGCCGCTTCACACGGCCGCACCGGCGCCGGATAACGACACGCCCGCTCACGACGAATCGGAGGGTGAGGAAGGGGAAGAGGAATGCGTGCCGTGGCGACTGAACACCCGGCAGTTCCGCCGCACCCTGGCCTGGCACATCGCACACCAGCCGTTCGGCGTCGTCGCGGGTGCCCGGCAGTACCAGCATGCTGAACTCGCCCTGTTCGAAGGCTATGCGGGCACCTCTTCCTCCGGGTTTGCCGCCGAGGTCGCCGCCGAACGCGCCATCGCCCAGCTGGACTACGTCGAGGACCTCTACCGCGACTGGAACGACGGCCACCGCAACAGCGGCGGCGCTGCCGGCCGCGTAAATGCCGAGTTCGACCGCATCCGCCGGGAGCTAGGCGACCTGCCCGGCATCATCGCCAGTCCCGCTCGGCTACGCATCATGCTGCAGCACCTGACGAAGACCCTTCACCCAGGCATCCTCAACGACTGCTTCTATCAGCCCTCCACCGCTCTCTGCGCAAAGCGAGCCAAGCACGCGGGCCGCCCCTTGCCGCTGCTGACCATGTGCCTGACCTGTCCCAATGCCCGCCGCTCCAGCGTCCACCTCCCTCGTCTGACTACCGCCCGTGCCCAGGCCCAGCGCCCGCTCGACGCCCCGGCAGGGCTGTCCCGCCTCCAGACCGCCGCGCTGACCACGCACATCGCCGACCTCGACCACGCCATTGCAGAACTCACCGCCACCGGAACCCCCGACGCATGAATGACACTTCGGCACTGCGGTTGCGACACGCCCTGGAACACGCCGGCATTCCCGTGCGGCCGGGCACCGACCAGGCTGTCGTGCACGCCTTCGAGCGGATCGTGACCGGCAGCCCCGAACACACCAGCGGCGCTCTGTCTGTCTCCACGCTGTGCACGGAAGCCGGCATCTCGCGCGCCACCTACTACCGCTCACCCCTGGCGAAGATCATCACCGGACTGCTCCGGACACCGGACGCGCCCCGCCCGCAGACGGACACCCTGACGGCGGACATCGCCCGCCTCAAGAAGGCCGACCGGACGCTGCGTTCGCAACACGCGGCCGAGCAACGGGAGGCGCGCGCAACCATCGCCGCCTACGCCAACCACATCCAGGCTCTGAGCCTGCGAAACGCCGAACTCGAAGCGGAGAATGCCACCCTGCGCGAAGCCCTCCACCGCGGCGGCTCCGTGGCCTCCCTCCCCGTGACGCCTCGAATGCTGCCGCCGGAATGACTGCCGCGCCTCTACTTCCTGCGAGGGCTTCTATGCCCTTGATCAGGGAAAATAGGGCTGCCTTGAGGTCGGGTGCCGGGCAGTATGACGGTGTGGCTGATCTCCTGTGGGATGACGTGAAGTGCTTCTTCGATCCGGACCTGATGGGATCGCTACCGGACGTGAGTGTCCCTGATGCCTCGAGGAATAACTGGCAGGAGGTACTGGATCTCGTCGTGGAGAAGGGCTGGAAGTGCCAATACTCCGAAGGAGAGAGGGTGCTTCCCCTGCCCCGGGCGGAGGCTGCACTGTCTCGACCAGCGGATACGGAGTGCCCGAGCCTGCGTGTCTGGCTGAGAGCTGATGTGCTGGCGATCTTCCGCTTCTACTCAGACGAGGAGATCGATTTCGACGTTGATCTGCGCGAGTTGCAGGGGCAGGAGCGACTTGAACTGTTCTGCGGCTTCTTGCGGGAGATCGGGCGGCGGTTGGGTAAGCCGGTGCTGATGCACCCGGAGGGTGCCCATGGTCATCCGGTGCTCGGATTCGATGTCGAAGCAGATCGAGTCGTCCTCCTTGCGGAGCCACTGGTCAAGTGACTGCGGCTGAGGGCCGGAGTTCGTGGAGAGTGCGGAACAGCACCCGGTTCAGCCTCCGAGGCGGTGTGCAAGGTTGAGTAGATCTGGCGCGTGCAGCACCCGTCCGTCGAATCCTGGGAGGGGGACACGGAGCGGTTGGGTCCAGCGGGCGGGGATTGCGTCCAGCCCGTAGTACGCCCCTGCGAGGCCTCCGGTCACCGCGGCGACGGTGTCCGTGTCACCGCCGAGGTCGATCGCCGCGCGTATCGCGTCTTCGAAGCTGGTGGTGGTGCGCAGGGCCCAGACGGCTGAGCCCAGACAGGGCCAGACGGCACCGTTGAACTCGGTCGCGTGCTCGGGGTGCCAGTCGGGCGCGAGGACGGTGGCGTAGCGGCCGCGGTGGTCGGGGTGGACAAGAGCCAGGACGTCCGGGAGCGCGGCGAGGGGGTCAATGTCCTCGAACGTGACACGGATGAGCTCGTGGAAGATCGCGGTGCCTTCCCAGGCCGCGCGGTCCCCGTGGGTGAGGGCAGCGATACGGCGGGCCGCCTCCATGGTGGCTTCTTGGCCGGCGGCCGCGAAGTGAACTGCGGAGGTCGACGCCCGCATCAAGGAGCCGTTTCCCGCCGCTCGTTGGTTGACCTGGAAGTGGATCGCGGCGGCGAGGTCCCAGGGCATGCCGTTGGTCAGGACGTCTTCGGTCTGCAAGCCGATGTCCTTCGGCTCTGATGCCGCCCACCGCTGGAAGCGGGCGAAGATGTCCGGCAGATCCAGCCCACCCCGCTCCAGCAGCGACTCCGCGACCAAGACGGCCATCTGCGTGTCGTCAGTGGCCTCGCCGGGGTCCCAGCCACCACCTCCGCACATCTCGCCACCGGCACCAGGCGCGGGAAACCGCGCAGAGAACGCTCCCTGGGGGCCAAACTCGAAGGGGGCGCCCAGAGCGTCGCCCACCGCTGAGCCGACGACCGCGCCGGCCGCTCGCTGAATCCGCTTCATTCGCGCAGGTTATCCGGGCCGTACCGACGGCCGCACGGCCCGATTGCCTTCCTCGGCTTCCCGAACCATCGGAGGCGAACGCGTCTCGTCTACGGAGGTGCACCGCCTGAGACACCTTGGGTCTGAGACACCCGTACAGGTCACATAACCCCGTCCATCGCGGTTGCGTCCGGCAGCTGCGCGGCCCCGGCCACGACTTCCGGAAAAGCCGACCCCATTTCGGTGCCGCGCCTGGAGCGCAGCACCACCCGGCCCGCGTCGACAGAGACCATGGCCCTGAACCTGTCCTTCTCCAGACTTTGCCATGTCTCATGAGCCATAGACCCCTTGATATGGACTGGGGCACCTGTGATCGTCTCGGCTTTGCTGCCCAACAGCGGGGCAGCGGCGGCCACCCCTTCGTCGAGTTCGCGACTGGAGCATTCGCGACGGCTGCGTCAGCGAGTGGACGCCGGGAAACAAACTCACTTCCGTGAACACATAACGCCATGATCTGTACTTATTGTTACTTTTCATGGGTTGACGCTCGCCGTGGTGATTCTCTTGCTGGTAGGCGGGGCGGGTGGAAGGAACTGCGGTCATGAGTGGTGGGCAGAGTGGACTTTCCCGGTTGCTGACGGCAGCGGAGACGGCCGCGCCGGTGGATGCGGTGGACGTGATCGCGGAGGACCTGCGGCGGCGTTTCGAGGCTACGAAGGTCTCTTTCCTCATCGTGGACCTGACAGGGAAGGCGGTGGCGCGGCTGTCGACCGCCCCAGCGGAGGACGGGCGGGAGGTGGAGCGGATCCCCTTGTTCGGCAGCGTCTACGAGGAGGTGATCCGTACACAGCGGCTGTATCAGGAGGCGACCGGTCAGGGGCAGCGGCTGATCGTGCCGGTCACCAACCGGGGGGATGCGATCGGGCTGCTGGAGCTGCTCCTGCCTGCCGCACCTGGCGAGGACGTCCTGGATGAGGTCGGGGAAGCCGCCCATGTCCTGGCCTACATCGTGATCGCCAACGGGCGTTTCACCGACTTCTACACCTGGGGGAAACGCTCCAGGCCGCCCACCCTGGCGGCAGAGATCCAGTACCAGCTGCTCCCCCTGTCATTGTCGTGCGAGGCGGCGCAGTTCACACTGTGCGGGAGCCTGGAGCCGTCCGAAGACCTCAGCGGCGACACCTTCGACTACACCCTGGACCGGGACGCGCTGCACGTGTCGGTGACCGATCCCATGGGCCACGACATCGACGCCGCCCTGGCCGCCACAGTATTGGTGAGTGCCCTGCGCGGCGCCCGCCGAGCCGGAGCCGGCCTGGCCGAACAGGCCCACCGCGCCGACCAGGCCCTGGTCGAGCACGGCCAAGGGCACGCCACGGGGCAGCTGCTGCGCATCAATCTCCGCACCGGGAGGGCCCAGCTCGTCAACGCGGGACACCCCTGGCCGCTGCGGATGCGTGAGGGCGCTGTGGAGGTGATTACCTGCGAGGTGGACCATCCCTTCGGGCTGTCCGAGTTCGCGACCCTCCCCTACCGCGTTCAGGACCTCGATCTGCGCCCCGGTGACCGTCTGCTCCTGTTCACCGACGGCATGGTCGAACGGCACGGGGAGAGGGTCGACCTGCGCGCCCTGCTGGAGCGCACCCGGGGCCTGCACCCGCGGGAGACCGCGTTGATGCTGACGTCCGCAGTCCGTGACGCTGCCGGCGGCCGGCTCGAGGACGATGCCACCGTGATGTGCCTGGACTGGCACGGTCCCCAGGAGACCCAACGACACGTCAGCTCCGGCGCGGACGCCCAACAAGCCTCAGCCGGCCGCACAAAGCAGCAGCCGTGACCACAGTGCTCTCTGGGCAGTGCCGGGCTGCCGCTGAGCGGCACGCGTCGCGCCTCTTCCTGGAAGCCCGACCTGCCGCCCTTCCCCGGCCGCTGCGGGCGGACCCGAATGAGACATCACGAGGCGTCTGGAGAACCGTCCCACTTGGGTTATGCGCTGTTGAGCTGTCCGCGGCTATCGTCCAGCGTCATGTCGATCACAGGGTGGCGGGTGCACTTCACTCGGCGGGACCCGGCGTGGCCAAGGGAAGTGACTCCATTCATACGGGAGTTCAGTGTGCTGTTCGACGGTCTGGATCAGCGGCTGGATGACCTGGGCGTGCCCGAGGGGCAGCCGTTCCTGATGAGCCCGGCGGCCGAGTACGACGTGGCCTTGAACCGCTACTTCTCGGTGTGGCTGGCATCTTCACCGTGGAACACTCAGGCCGCGCATGCCCGGGACCTGCGTACATACTTCGACTTCCTGTGGTTCGGGCGAGGCCGGTGCGACTGGCGCGACGCGACGATGGACGATCGGGCGGCGTACGAGTGGTGGCGTCGTCGCGACGACTCCGGGCCCCGAGTGGAAGACACCAGTTGGGACCGGGAAGTCTCTACGGTCAACCAGTTCTACCTGTGGGCGATCGAGCAGGACCTCGTACGAGCCAACCCCGTTCGCCAGCGCGCATCTGTGGCCTGGTCGCCGTGGCGCCGCGGGGCTGACGGGAGCTCGGTGCGGCAGGTGCCGGCTGAGGCGTCGCACACGGGGCCACGGCGTGAGGTGAAGTGGTTGCCGCCGAGGTCGTACCGGCTGTGGCGCAACGTGGGCGTGAGCGGATTTGACGCGAACGAGATGCCGAGGCGGGCATTCCGGGGCAGGTGGGCGGCGCGGAACGCAGCGTACGCCGACTCGATGATCCGCACAGGTTTGCGGCTGTGCGAGCACTCGGCGCTGACGGTGTTCGAGTTGCCGGAGCTCCCGCCGGCTGGGTCTGGGATCGTCAACGCGCGGGCGATGCTGCCACACGCCATCTCCAAGGGGTACTCGGGGCGGGCGGTGTACTGGCCGGTGTCCGTGCTGCGGGACGTGCGGGACTACATGGAGTGGGACCGGGCGGAGATGCTCGACTACGGCCGCTCGCGCGGCTTCTACACCCCATCCCGCCGGTCGCTGCTGGTAGAAGACCCGGCCGCGCCCAGAGTAAGGATCGGGGGCCGTTGGGTGCCGGCGGCTCGCTTGGACGCGGCTGAGCGGCGCCGGCTGCTGGTGGCCACAGCGGACGGCGGGTGGGAGCCGGCGATGGTGTGGCTGAACCAGTGGGGCCTGCCGATGACGGTCTCCGGGTGGAAGCAGGTCTTCGCCGATGCCAACGACCGGTGCCGTGCCCGAGGCGTCGGCGTTGCGGCGACTCCGCACATGCTGCGCCATTCCTACGCGGTGACCACGCTGGAGCTGTTGTGGCGGGGACATCTGCAGGCACTGGGCGAGATGAACGAGCAGCAGCGGCTGACGTATCAGCGGGTGTTCGGGGACCCGTTGAACTGGGTGCGGATCAGGCTGGGTCACCGGTCGGCGACCACCACCGCGATCTACCTGCACACTCTGCAGGAGCTGGAGATGCGTACGCGCCTGGAGCTGGTGCCGGAAGGGGCGTGGGAGCCGGCGGGCTTCAGCGAGGAGGGCTGGCTGGAGCGGTCGGCGGTGGCCGCGTGAGCCAGGATTCGCCGCGCGCGGGCCGCGGGCGTGCGGCGGCTGTACCCGAGGGGCTCTATCAGCCGCCACCGGTAGTGGAGGTTCCCGAAGACAGGGGATCGCCGGTAGCGCGATTCACCGGGGAGGACGGGCGCGAGTGCGTGTTCCGGTTCGAGGAGTTGCCGCTGCCGGGGATGCATCTGGACTTCGCGCACGCGCTGGGGGTGCGGATCGGGCCTGGTGGCGGGTGCCGGACCCAGCGGGCGGCGAGCGGCCAGTGGCAGTCGATCAAACGGTTCCTCCTGCTCCTGGGCCAACTTCCTGTTCCGCCGCAGCGGGTGGAGGAACTGCGGGCGCGTCACCTGGAGCGGTAATTGATGTCACGGCGGGAGACGTGCTCGGAGAGGTCTGCTCGCAGAGATCTCCAGGGTCTGCTGCGGATCGTGCGCGCCTTGCCGGGCCAGGACCGGCTGGATCGGACGGCGGCGGACTACGCCGGGCAGCGCGGCCACGGGGTGGATGCCCAGCAGGAGATGCGTTCGGGGTACTCGGACCGCGAGTTCCAGGCCATCATGGCCGCGGCCCGGTCGGACGTGGCGGCCATCCGTGACCGGCTCGCGGCGGGCGAGAGCCTGCTGCGGCGCTTCCTCGAGGCCGCCGATTCCCTGACTCCCGCCGAACGGGAGCAGGGCGTACGGCTGGAGGCGATGGCGCGTACGGGCCGGGTCCAGGTGGACTACCGAGGGCTTTCGGCGGGCGAGTATCCGGCGGCCTGCTACGCACAGGCGCGGCAGCTGTTCGTCATCGACCCGGACCTTGCCCCGTTGTTGATCTACGCGGCCGGGCTGAGCGGCAGGAACCCGGAGACGCTCAAGGAACTGCCCGCCGAGCACCGGCTGCTGGAGGAACGGGCGATCTCGGTGACGCTGACCAAGCGCCGCCGGGGCAAGGCCAACTCCCGGGCGACCGTGCACTGGAGTGTCGATCCGGACCGAGACCTGAGGACGATGGGCAGCTTCTACCTGCTGCTGCACCGGATGATGGCGCGCAGCCGCGCGTTCTCCCATACCGCCTCGGTGTGGTCGATCTGGGCGGGCAGCGGTCGTGGCCGCGCCCGGCATGCCGCGACCGCGGGGCACTGTGGCCCGTTCGATGCTGAGCTGGCCCGCAAGCTGAAGCTGAGGGCGTGGTCCGACCGCCACGGCCTGGTCGGCGACGACGGGGCCCCGCTTGAGATGTTGGTAACCCGGATGAAGAAGACCGTCGAGGCCCGCACGGCCAAGCGGGTCGGCGGGCACCTGCCGTCCGCCCGGCTGACCAACACGGCGCAGACGTCCTTCGCCCATTACCTGCGAGCGGATCCGTTCATCACCGAATGGGCCGCCGACGTGCTGACCGAGGCGATCACCGACGCCGAACACCACGCCCGCGACGTCATGATCCGGCTAGGCGGGGCGGACCCCAAGGCCGTGCCCCAGACCGCACGGAGCAAAGCGGAGGTGGGAGAGCTCGACACGCTCGCCGCCTCGTGTCTCGACATGGAGCACCATCCGGCCGGCGGCCGATGCCGAAGCTCGTTCCTGAGCTGCTTCAGCTGCTCCAACGCACTGGTGCTGGAGCGGCACTTGCCCGCTCTCCTCGCCCTGGTCGACGCCCTGCGTGAGGATCTCCAGCAGCGCGACGCCGGGCAGTGGACTGCCCGGCACGGTACGACCTGGCAGATCCTCACCCGCGACATCCTGCCCCGCTTCAGCCCCGCCCAGCACGCCGCTGCCGCCCAGGGGAAACCTCTACTGCCGCTCGACCTGCTGGACGGCCCGAAGGAAGCCCCGTGACCAGTGCCTTCGAAACCGCCGCACGGCCAACCGCGGTGCCCGGCGACACCCTGGTGCTGGCCGGGCGTCCGCTGCGCGATCACGCCGTCCTGGAGCAGACGTCCCGCTACGCCGAGGATGTATGGGTGCTGACGCCGGCCTGGCTGCGGGCCGACCAGAAGACCCTCCGGCTGGACTTCACGCTTGTGCCGCCTGCGCTGGTCGATGTCGCCAAACCGCTGTTCCTCGCTCTACTCGCCCACGACACCCCGCCAGGGGAGCTGCCCTTGGCGATCGACAGCATCCGCACCTACTTCGGCTGTGCGCGGCGTTTCCTGTGGTGGGTCCACGCCCGCGACCGCACCCTGCGGGAGCTCGACGGTGAGGACCTGGACGACTACCACCGCGAGATCACGGCACTTCGGCTGTCCGGCGGCGCCACCCGATGCAACCGGCGAGCGGTGCGGATGTTCTGGGCCTACCGGAACGTCCTGCCCGACCACCTCGGCCTGGACCCGCTGCGACGGCCCCTGTGGCAAGAATGGGCACGCGTTCACCGCCGCGCAGGCGGAGAGAATCTCACCGACCGCATCCCCGAGCAGGTCGTAGCACCGCTGCTGAGCTGGGCGATGCGCTTCGTCGACGACTTCGCCGACGATGTCCTGGCTGCCCGCGGCAGAGCGTGACGCCATCGATGCCCGGCCGCCCGCCGGCCCTGACCTGCCCACCGCGCTGGCGGAACTGCTGGACGACTTCCGCCGCCGTCGCCACCCCCTGCCAGCGGCACCCACGCGCCTGGCCTCCGCCCGCCGAGGTGAGCCCTTCCCCAGCACCAGCTACCTGGCTCGACTGCTGGGCTATCCCGTTCACCGCCTGGACGAGGCCCGGCCACGACAGATGATCGCGGAGGCCGTCGGCGACGTCGGAGTCGACACGGACTGCCCGCTCGCGCACGCTCCCCAGGGGCGGCTGGAGGGCCGGCCGTGGCTGGAGCGCATCTCGTACTACGACGTCGCCCGCATGGAGCGGCTGCTTCTGGTGTCCTGCTGGATCGTGATCGCCTACCTCTTCGGCATGCGCGACTCCGAGAACGGGGCGGAGTTGCATCTGATGCAGTACTCCGCAGGGTCCAAGTAAGCGCGAAGCGCCAGGTGATGAGCCTCTGCTCAGCCATCCTCTCGCACTGCGCAGGCGATCTACCAGCCACTCTTGCGCTTCACCGATGCCATCCCAACAATGATGCGTCTAACGCAACGGAGGTTGGAGTGGCGAAAGCTGCCGATTTGGCGGGTGCGGCACACCTGATGCTCGTGGACGGGATCTCCTACATGGACCCCGCAGCTGCCGTGTTCGAGGCCATGCTGGAGGGATGGACCAAGCAGCAGCGGGCCCGCTTCCTGCAGTGGGAAGGGACCATCAAGCCGCGGCTGTCGCTGGTCCGCCGGTTCGCCGAGTTCTCCAACCAGTACCCGTGGCAGTGGCAGCCGGCGGAGTTCGAGGCGTTTATCGACCACCTCCGCACAAGGACGCCGACGTTCACGGTGTCAACCTCGATGGGAGTGTCTAATCAACGGCGGATCTGATGATCAAGGAGACGCCAGAGATGACCGAGACTGTTGTCGAGCAGGAGTCCGTCGAGAAGCCGGCGGTCACGCCGGTTCCGGCCGCATCGGATGAGCAGTTGGTCGCGATGCTCGTGGACCGGTCCCGATCCGAGGGGCTGCAGCTGACCGGCGAGGGCGGCCTGTTGCAGATGCTGACCAAGCGGGTGCTGGAGTCCGCCCTGGAGGGCGAGATCACCGATCACCTCGGATACGAGAAGCACGACGCCGAGGGCCGTAACAGCGGCAACAGCAGGAACGGAACCCGGGCGAAGACCGTGTTGACCGACGTCGGCCCGGTCGAGGTGAAGGTTCCCCGGGACGTGGCCGGCACGTTCGAGCCGCAGATCGTCAAGAAGCGGCAGCGGCGCCTGACCGGCGTGGACGAGATGGTGCTGTCGCTGTCCGCGAAGGGGCTCACGCACGGGGAGATCTCCGCGCACCTGGCCGAGGTCTACGGCGCGGAGATCTCCAAGCAGACCATCTCCACCATTACCGACAAGGTGATGGAGGGTATGGCGGAATGGTCCAACCGCCCGCTGGACCGCGTCTATCCGGTCCTGTTCGTGGACGCCATCAACGTGAAGATCCGCGACGGCCAGGTCGCGAACCGTCCGATCTACGTCGTCATGGCCGTGACC
>NZ_JARXYX010000014.1 GCF_029893585.1 Streptomyces sp. LBL | reverse complement strand
ACGGGGTATCAACATATCTGGCGTTGACTTTTGGCACGCTGTTGAGTTCTCAAGGAACGGACGCTTCCTTTGTACTCACCCGAGAGACTCTCTCGCGGCTTTCCTCCGGGCGCTTCCCTTCGGTGTTCCAAACTCTATCAGTGTTTTTCCGGCCCTCTGACCACCGTTCTGCAGGCATGCAGAAAGTGACCCTGAGATAGGATCTGACAAGCTGGGTGCTGCTGGACTAAGGCGCAGGGTTGCTTCGCGCCGTCCCGAGCAGGGGTCCGACTGTACACGGGGCCGTGAGACGGGTGCAAATTGATTGCGGCTATGGTCTGGACCATCAGCCGTACGCCCGCGCCGAACCGGTACTACAGGTGACATACGCTGCTGAACAGTGCGCCGTCCGGGACAGGTAGCGACGGAGCATACGGATCTCCACCCCTGGGAGGCTTCCCATGACCACCGTGCAGTCCCCTCTTGCCGGACGCGCCATCGGACTGGCCGCAGTGCCGGATCCGGTCTTCTCCGGGGCCATGGTCGGCCCGGGGACGGCCATCGACCCCGTGCGTGAGCCCTCCGAGGCTGTGTCGCCCCTGGACGGAGTCATCGTCTCGCTGCACCCGCACGCCTTCGTCGTGGTCGACGCGCAGGGCCGCGGTGTACTCACCCACCTCGGCATCGACACCGTGCAACTCAACGGAGAGGGCTTCGAGTTGCTCGTGAACAAGGGCGACACCGTTGCGCGCGGCCAGAGCGTGGTGCGCTGGAACCCGGCCGCGGTGGAGACCGTCGGCAAATCTCCCGTCTGTCCCGTCGTGGCTCTCGAAGCGACGGCCGAGGCGCTCGCCGAACTCCGTGAGGACGGCGATGTGAAGACAGGCGACACTCTCTTCGTCTGGAATTGACATAACGCCCTCGTAGGACGGCACGCAGGGACAACCACCGCGGCGGCGGGACCCGCCGCACTATCGGAGACGGGTGAGATGGAGACAACGCTGCGAGGCGTCGGTGTGAGCCACGGAGTGGCGATCGGCGAGGTTCGGCACATGGGAACGGCGGTGCTGGAGCCGCCTGCCAAGCAGATCCGGGCAGAGGACGCGGAGCGCGAACAGGGGCGCGCCCGCAAGGCCGTGGAAGCTGTGGCGGCCGACCTGATGGCGCGCGGCAATCTGGCGGGGGGCGAAGCCCAGGCGGTGCTCGAGGCGCAGGCCATGATGGCCCAGGACCCCGAGTTGATGGCGGACGTGGACCGCCGTATCGCGGTGGGAAGCACGGCCGAGCGTGCGGTGTACGACGCCTTCGCCGCCTACCGTGCGCTGCTGGCCGGGGCCGGTGAGTACCTCGCCGGTCGCGTGGCCGACCTCGATGACGTGCGGAATCGTATCGTCGCCCGGTTGCTCGGGGTGCCGATGCCCGGTGTGCCGGACAGTGACGAGCCGTATGTCCTTATCGCGCGTGACCTCGCGCCGGCCGACACGGCGCTGCTGGACCCGGCTCTGGTGCTCGGTTTCGTCACCGAGGAGGGCGGGCCGACCAGCCACAGCGCGATTCTGGCGCGGGCGCTCGGCGTGCCGGCCGTGGTGGCGCTGCCCGGTGCCGGGGAGCTGGCTGAGGGCACGATGATCGCCGTGGATGGCAGTACCGGTGAGATCTTCGTGAACCCCAGCGAGGAGAAGAAGGCGCGGATGGCGGCCGCGGCCGCCGAGCGCAAGGCCGCGCTGGCCGCTTCGACGGGTCCGGGTGCCACGTCCGACGGTCACAAGGTGCCGCTGCTGGCCAACGTCGGCGGTCCGGCCGACGTACCTGCGGCGGTCGAGGCCGGGGCCGAAGGCGTCGGTCTGTTCCGTACCGAGTTCCTCTTTCTCGACGACAGCAAGAACGCTCCGTCGGAGGAGAAGCAGGTCGAGGCCTACCGGCAGGTCCTCGAGGCGTTCCCCGAGGGGCGTGTCGTCGTGCGGGTGCTGGACGCTGGTGCGGACAAGCCGCTGGACTTCCTCAGTCCGGGCGACGAGCCGAACCCGGCGCTGGGCGTGCGTGGGCTGCGGACGCTGCTCGACCATCCGGACGTGCTGCGCACACAGTTGACGGCGCTGGCCAAGGCCGCCGAGGGGCTGCCGGTCCATCTGGACGTCATGGCTCCCATGGTCGCGGACCGCGCGGACGCCAAGGCGTTCGCCGACGCGTGCCGTGAGGCGGGGTTGCGGGCGAAGTTCGGTGCGATGGTCGAGATCCCGTCCGCCGCACTGCGGGCGCGCTCGATCCTGCAGGAGGTCGAGTTCCTTTCGCTGGGGACCAACGACCTCGCGCAGTACACCTTCGCCGCGGACCGTCAGGTCGGTGCGGTGTCGCGTCTGCAGGATCCGTGGCAGCCAGCGCTGCTCGACCTGGTCGCGCTGTCCGCCGAGGCGGCGAAGGCCGAGGGCAAGAGCTGTGGTGTCTGCGGTGAAGCGGCCTCCGACCCGCTGCTCGCGTGTGTGCTGATCGGTCTGGGGGTCACCTCGCTTTCCATGGGAGCGGCTTCTCTTCCTTATGTCCGGGCGACGCTGGCGAAGTACACGCTGGCGCAGTGTGAGCGTGCCGCGGCGGCCGCGCGGGCCACGGACAGCGCCGAGGCGGCGCGCAACGCTGCTCAGGCGGTGCTGTCCGGCGAGTAGTCGGCCCAAGCCGCCGTCGGCCGTCTCCGAGGGGCACTCCACCTGCGGGTGGGGTGCCCCTCAGGCATTCAGTGGCGGTGTCCCGTCGGCTGTCCCGTGTCTCCGAGGTCGGGTGGCACGCAATAGTCGACATCCGATTCCGGGGAGATGAGGTCGCCGGAGTCGATGTCGGTGCAGTAGGCGTCGAAGACCTCGCCGGCCGTGAGGGGTTCGAGGCCTTCGCCGCGCAGGCGCCAGCCGTAGATGCGGTCCGGAGTGCCCGGGGCGCTGGTGCGCATGACGAGGCCACCGGGGCTGTGGGTGGCAAGGCCGAGGGCCAGGACGGTGGTGAACTCCAGGGCTTCGGCCTCGTCGAGTTGGGTGGCGCCGTCGGCGTCCTCGTCTGCGTGGAGCACGGAGACGAGGGTCTCCGGAGTGCCGGTGACGCTGCAGACGAGGTGGCGGTTGCCCGGGTGGGCGGTGTCGAGGATACGGACGAGCAGGTGTGAGGCGCGGACGAAGGCCCCGCGGCCGATGTCCTCGCTGCAGGAGGCGCACGAGCCCAGGCGGGCCAGAAGCGTGTTCGCGTACTCCCAGGTGGCTTGTCGTACGGCTTCGTCCACGAGGGCTGGTACGAGTTCGGTCAGGGGCCGGCCGTCGTACGGGATGGTCGGGCCGGTGCCGGCGAGCTCTGCGGTGAAGCGGGTGCGGCTCGACGGGATGTCAGGGTCCAGGCCTGCGTCCGCGCAGAATTCGGCGTACTCCTGTGGGTCGAAGAGGGCGACGGTGGTGTGGCTGCCCTGTGCGGCGCGGGTCCTGAGGAGATCTTCGACCTGTTGCAGATAGGTCTTGTGGTCGTCGAAGGCGAAGGTGCGGTAGCGCCGCATCGCGCGGAAGTCGTGCTCGTCGGTGAGCAGACCGATGGTGCCGGCGATTTCGCGGCGCAGGACGCGTCGCATGGTCTGGTGCTGGGTGTGCGCCATTTTTTTCCCCCTGTGCGCAGTCGATCAATGCTCACTCACAGTAACTGGCGGCACTGACAATGGGGTCCCTGCAAGGCGGTCGCGGACGAGCCGGTGCTGAATTATGCAGGTCACAGCAATGATGGCGCCGAAGGCAGTCCAGCCGGAGGGACCGTTGGCGATGGCAGTGGTGACGGCGAGTGGTCCGATGCTGCGCTGGGCGGACTGGGCGAGGCCGTGGACCCCGAGGTAGGAGCCCAGGGCGGCGTCGGGGGCGAGGGCGACGGACAGTTCCCAGGACACGGTGGCATGCGGCATCTCGGCCATGGTGAAGGTGGCCGCCGACACGGGCGAGGGAGGCCAGGGCGCCGAGCAGTTGGAGGTCCGGCAGGGCGCGGGTGTGGGGGACGCGGTCGGCGATGCGCCCGCCGATCGGTGCGCCGGCGATGCCGATGGCCCCGCCGCGGCGACGAGAGTGCCGACCTGGGTGATGGAGAGACCCGAGACGTAGGTGAAGTACAGGGCACGGTGGGGCCCGCTCCGGCGGTGGCGTCACGACGACCGCCGAAAGTCCCGGAGGAGCTGTGGGACTTGTCCGGCGGGCACCCTGATCCTCGGCTGCTTCCCAGTCTCGTACCGCCCAGCCGCCTGTCCCCCGGGGCACGGTCGCACCGGTCGACACCGCGGCTGGCGCGGTTGGAGGACACCGCGCGCGACTGGTTGCGGGCCGACGGTGTGACCGTGGCGCACGTGACGTTCGCGCACCGGGCCCTGGATCTGATCGGGCGGCTGCTGTCCGTGGAACTGCGGCCCGTCGACGGGGTGGCCATGGAGGATCCCGGCTACCACCATCTGCTGGATCTGGTCACGGCCTTGGGGCTGCGGATCGTTCCCACGGCCGTCGACGACGGCGCGCGGCCCGAAGCCCTGCGGGCGGTGTTGCCGGCGGGTGTGCGCGCTGTGGTGTGCAGTCCGCGCGCGCAGAATCCGTACGGCGGATGCTTCTCCGAGGCGCGCCGTGACGAACTCGTCGCTCCGCTGCGGGACGAGCCCGATGTGCTGATCGTGGAGAACGACCACGCGTCGGCCGTGGCCAAGGCGCCCCTGTGGACGTTGACCGGCGGCGGGCTGACGCGCTGGGTGCATGTGCGCACGGTCAGCAAGTCCCTGGGGACCGACTTGCGGTGGGCGACCGCGGCCTGTGATGCGACCACTCTGGCCCGGCACGACGGGCGGTTGCTGCTGACCTCGGGCTGGGTCAGTCATCTGCTCCCGGAGACCGTGTACGGGCTGATGACCGACGACGGCACACGCGCGTTGGTGACGCGCGCCGAGCGGACCTACGAGGCACGCCGGAGCGCTCTCCTCCAGGAGCTCGCAAAACGCGGCACCGAGGCCCACGGGGCGAGCGGGATGAACCTGTGGGTTCCGGTGCGGGACGAGTCAGCCGTGGTGAACGGGTTGCGGTCGTACGGCTGGTGGGTCGCGGCGGGTGCCCGGTTCCGGATGGCGGCCGGCCCGGAGGTACGGATCTCCGTGGCCGATCTCCGACCGGCCGACGCGGTGCGGCTGGCCTCGGACTTCGCCCTGGTGCTCGGTGAGTCCGCGGCCACCTGTGGTGGGTGACCGGTCCAGGAGGCTGTCAGGCTCGCTTGCGGGCCAGGTCCTCGAAGACGTGCAGCAGGTCGAGGTTGTCGATGGAGCCCGGGTTGACGGCCCGCTCCAGGGGCGTGCCCTGGAGGAGGCGCTTGACGGGGACCTCAATGCGCTTTCCGGTGAGGGTGTGCGGGATGCCGGGCACCTTGATGACCTCGTCGGGGATGTGCCGTGGCGAGAGCTGTTCACGGATGGTCTGCCTGATGCGGTTCAGGAGGGCCTCGTCGAGGACGGCTCCCGGGGCCAGGTGCACGAACAGGGGCATCCAGTAGCCGCCGTCGGGCTGTTCGACGCCGATGACGAGGGATTCCTTGATCTCGGGGAGACGCTCGACCGCTTCGTAGATGTCGGCCGACCCCATGCGCACGCCTTGGCGGTTGAGCGTCGAGTCGGAACGACCGTGGATGACGACCGAGCCGCGTGCGGTGACGGTGATCCAGTCGCCATGTCGCCACACTCCGGGATAGGTGTCGAAGTAGCTGTCGTGGTAACGGCTGCCTTCGGGGTCGTTCCAGAAGTGGATCGGCATCGACGGCATGGGGTTGGTGACCACGAGTTCGCCGACCTCGTCGACCAGGGGGTGGCCACTCGGGTCCCAGGACTGCAGGTCGGTGCCCAGGCAGGGCGCCTGGAGTTCGCCGATGTGGACCGGGAGGGTCGGTACAGCTCCTGCGAAGCAGGAGCACACGTCGGTGCCGCCGCTGACGGACGCGATCCACAGGTCGTCGCGGACCTCGTCGTGCAGCCAGCGGAATCCGTCGGGCGGCAGGGGCGATCCGGTGGTGGCGACACACTGCACCGTGGAGAGGTCGTACTCGCGGCCGGGGCGCAGGCCGGCCTTGCGGCAGGCCATGACGTAGGCGGCGGAGGTGCCGTAGAGGGTGGTCCCCGTGCGTTCGGCGATCCGCCACTGGGCGCCGGTGTCCGGGTAACCGGGGCTGCCGTCGTAGAGCACGATCGTGGTGCCTGTGAGGAGGCCGGAGACGAGGAAGTTCCACATCATCCAGCCGGTGGACGTGTACCAGAAGAAGCGGTCCTGGGGGCCGAGGTCGCAGTGCAGGCCGAGCTGTTTGAGGTGCTCGACGAGGATGCCGCCCTGGGACTGGACGATGGCTTTGGGAAGGCCGGTGGTGCCCGAGGAGTAGAGCACCCACAGGGGATGGTCGAAGGACACCTGCTCGAAGACGGGCTCGGTGTCGGCGCTCGTCAGGGCCGACCACTCCAGGGCGCCCTGGGGGGCCTCGGTGCCCAGGAGGGGGATGTGGACGACCGCGCGCAGGGTGGGCAGTTCGCGGCGCAGCTCGGCGACCGTGTCGCGACGGTTGTGTACCTTGCCGCCGTAGCGGTAGCCGTCGACCGTGAACAGGACGACCGGTTCCACCTGCTGGAAGCGGTCCAGGACGCTGCGGGCGCCGAAGTCGGGGGCGCAGGACGTCCAGACGCCGCCCACGGCGGCCGTGGCGAGCAGGGCGACGACGGCCTGGGGAATGTTCGGGAGGTAGCCACTGACGCGGTCTCCGGGGCGTACGCCGAGGACACGCAGCTCGGCGGCCAGGGAGCCGACCTGGCGGCGCAGCTCGGACCAGGTCACAGGGCGGGGCTCGTGGATCTCGTCGACGTGGAGGAGGGCCGGCTCGTCCGCGCGGGTGGCGCTCGCGCGCAGGGCGTGCTCGGCGTAGTTCAGGGTGGCTCCGGGAAACCACTGGGCGCCGGGCATCGCGCGGTCGCCGAGCACGCGCGCGTAGGGGGTCGTGAAACGTACGCCGAACCACTCCGTCACGGCTGTCCAGAACGCCTCCAGCTCGTCCACCGACCAGCGGTGCAGGGCGGGGTAGCCGCCCTCGGCCGGGGCACCGTGGTGGTCGGCCGCCCAGGCCTGGAACCTGGTGATCTGTGCCCGGGCGACGCGTTCCGGATCGGGCTGCCAGAGAGGCTGGGGGTTCACGGTCGGCATGGGGCGGCTCCCGGACTCTGCGCTTCGTGTGCGTTCTTCGCGCACGGGCTGGGATGTGCGCGTGACGCGGCTGACACGGACGATGCCATGTGATCGACGCCTGCACCAGGGCGTGCCCCACATAGTCCGTGTCGTGAAGATGTGGTCCCAGCATGGGTGAACGGAAGTTGAACGACGCACACATCGGGGCCTGTCAATGGCAGGCTGAGCAGCATGGACGGTCGTGACCTGGTGCGTTCGGTGAAGACGGTCGGTTCTGCGGGGGCGGCCCAGAGGTTGCGTACCGTACGGGCCGCATGGCGCAGGAGGCGTGCCGATGCCACGGGTCTGCCGCCGCGGGGGGCCGAACGGGCGCGGGTGCCCGGGCCGATGCAGGCCGTGGAGCCTGGGCCCGGGGGCGGTGTGGTCCGATTCAGCCGCTCCGAGCTGCGGATCTCCGTGGCGGTGAACGGTGCGGTGTTCTGGGGCTGGGACGGGGCGGCTCCGGAGCCGTCGTACGCCCTCGCGGGCCGCTGCCCCGAGCCCGACCCGCGGGCGGTGCTGGAGCCGGACAAGGACGGCGGCTGGCGGGTGGTGGCCGAGCGGGTGACGGTCGTCGTCTCGCGGCACGGCGCGATCGAGGTCCTCACCCCCGGCGGTGTGCGGCTGCGCCGGGATCTGCCGCCGCGGTGGTGGGAGCCGACGGGCGGCGGTCCGGCGCGCTGGATGCAGCGCTCGGAGGTGGCCGCGGATGCGCGGTTCTTCGGGCTCGGCGGGCGGGCTTCGGGCCCGCGGCTGCGGGACGGGACATACCGGCTGTGGAACACCGATCCAGGACGTCCCTTCGGCCCCGACGACGATCCGTTGTACTTCACGATGCCGGTCCAGGTGGTGGTGGCCGACGCAGCGACGCATCTGGTGTTCCACGACACCTCATGGGACGGCACGGTGACCCTGCGGGAGGGCGAGGAGGGCGCCGGGTCGGGGCACGACCGCGACGGCACCTGCGAGCTGCGGATGGACGGCGGTCCACTGCGCTGCTGGGTGATGGTGGGCACTCCCGCGCGCGTGCTGCTCGCCTGGGCCTCGCTCACCGGAGCGCCCGCGCTGCCGCCCGCCTGGGCGCTCGGTCACCATCACGTGCGAGAGGGCTTCGGCAGCGAGCAGGAGGTGCGGCGGATCGTTTCGGGCTATCTGGAACGCGATCTGCCGCTCGACGCGATCCATCTGGACATCGACCACTACGACGCCCGCCAGGTGTTCGCGGTCGACCGGGAGCGCTTCCCGAAACTGCCCCAGCTCGCCGAGGATCTGCGGCAGGACGGGATCCGGCTGGTGTCGATCGTCGATCCGGCGGTCAGGGCCGAACCCGGCAACACCGTGTTCGACAGCGGGACGGCCGAGGACGCGTTCGTGCGGGACGCGTCGGGTCGGCTGGTACGGGGGGTCGTCCGGGCCGGGGAGTCCGTCCACCCGGACTTCACGCACGCGCGCGTGCGGCAGTGGTGGGGCCGCCTCTACGAGGAGCGACTGGCTCAGGGCTTCTCGGGCTTCTGGCATGACATGAACGAACCGACCTCGTTCACCGCGTTCGGGGAGTCGACGCTGCCCAGGTCGGCCAGGCACTCCTTGGAGGGGCGGGGCGGCGACCATCGCGAGGCGCACAACGTGTATGCCTTGTGCATGGCCCGGGCCGGGTACGAGGGGCTGCGCGAACTGGCTCCCCAGGAGCGGCCTTTCGTGTTCTCGCGCTCCGGGTGGACGGGCATGCAGCGCTACGGCGGGGCGTGGTCCGGAGACGTCGCCACGGGCTGGCCCGGGCTGCGGGCGGCACTGTCCCTGGTCATGAGCCTCGGGCTGTGCGGGGTGCCGTACTCGGGGCCGGACGTGGGCGGCTTCGGCGGGAGTCCGTCGCCCGAGCTCTATCTGCGCTGGTTCCAACTGGGCGCCTACCTTCCGCTGTTCCGCACGTACGCGAGTCTGCGGGCGGGACGCAGGGAGCCGTGGGAGTTCGGGGACGAGGTGCTGGAGCACGCGCGCGCGGCGCTCGTCGAACGCCGGCGGCTGCTGCCGTACTTCGTGACCCTGGCGCATCTGGCCCGGGGGACGGGGGCGCCCTACGTACGGCCGCTGTGGTGGGCGGCGCCCGAGGACCGCGCGCTGCGCGACTGCGAGGACACGTTCCTGCTGGGCGACTGTCTGCTGGTGGCTCCGGTGCTGGCCCCGGGGACGGACCGGCGAGCGGTGCAGCTGCCTCGGGGGCGCTGGTACGACACCACGACGGAGCAGGTCCACGAGGGTCCCGGACAGGTACTCGTGGACGCTCCCCTGGCGCGGGTTCCCGTGTTCGCGCGCGCCGGAGCCGTCCTTCCCGTGCGCGGGGAGGACGGCGGGCTGGAACTGGAGGTCTGGGCACCCGTTCGGGGACGGAGCGGCGGCGGCCTGGTCGTGCGGGACGCGGGCGACGGCTGGGACGAACCGGAGATCGAGCGCTACGTCGCCCGCTGGGAGGGCCGGCAGGTGGTGGTCGAGCGGGAGGGTGAGGACGGCCTGAGCCAGCCGCCTCACCCGGTCCGGGTACGAGGACTCGGGACCATCTGAGCTCAGAGGTACCGGCCCTCGAACCAGGCCCGCACGGCCAGGGTGTGCAGCGGAAAGGCGAGCTCCTCCGGCCTGCGCAGCAGATGCCAGCCCCCGGTCTCGTCCGTGGCCGCGGAGGGCGGCAGGCCGTCGACGGGGCGCTCCGGCAGGGTCCCGAACAGCAGGAGGTGACCGTCGGGCGAGCTCAGCGCGTCGACGAGCCGTATCTCGCGGCTCGCGGCGTCGATGCCGGTCTCTTCCTTGAGTTCACGGACGAGGGCCTGCCGCCAGTCCTCGCGGTCGTTTATGTAACCGCCGGGCAAGGCGACGCCCCCGCGCTCGGGGGCGATGGTTCGGGTGATGACCACGAGCGCGGTGCCCTGTGTGTCGTACACGGGCTGGAGGGCCACGGCGACCGGGAGCGGATTGCGGTAGGCCACGGTGTGGCAGGCCGGACAGGTGCGGGGCCAGCCGGAGACGCCCTCTCCGTAGGGAGCTCCACAGCTCGAACAGTGGGAGCCGGGCGTGAAGTTGGGGGTGGAGGCTTGAGTTTCGGACACGCGGCGGACTGTATCCGATCAACTGAGGAGCGTCTTCCGGGGGCGTCTCAGTCGCTGTCGGCCAGCGATTTCGCGGACACGGGGAAGTCGAAATAGGTGTCGGGAAACGTCTCGGGCTTGTAGGTGTAGTGCCACCACTCCTCGGCGAGGTTGACGAAGCCGAGGCCCTCCAGAGTGCTCTTCAGGCGCAGTCGGTTGGCTCGCTGCTCGCACTGGATACGCGGGTCGACAGTGTGGGAGAGGGTGTCGAAGCAGTCGTATCCGGTGCCCATGTCGACGGAGTTGTCCGGGAATCGCTGCCCCTTGGGGGCGTAGCAGGGCACCAGGGGCTCTCCGGGGGCGTAGGGCCTGGTCGGTTTCGCGGGGAGCTTGACGAGGGTGAGGTCCATGGTCGAGCCGCGGCTGTGGCCGGATCTCTCGGCGATGTAACCGTCCTCGAACAGACGGGTCTTGTCGACGTTCGGATAGAACTCGCCCTTCATGGCCTGGTCGTCGAGGTCCTTGGCCCAGCGGACGAAGTGGTCCACGGCCCGTTGCGGCCGGTAGCAGTCGTAGACCTTGAGGGTGTAGCCCTCGCGCAGGAGCTTCTGCTGCGCCTCGTGGAGCGCTTCGGCGGCGGGCCGGGTGAGGATGCACAGGGGCTGCAGGTAACCGTCGATGCGCTTGCCGACGAAGTTGTGCGGTGTGAGGTAACGCATCTCCTGCATGATCGTCGCGTCCACGGTTCTCAGAGCCACGAAGTCCGGCGGCGCCTGGGGCTCGGTGGCCGCCCGGGCGGGGACGGTGGCGGCGGTCACGGCCAACAGGGCGGCGAACGCCGTGACGAGACCGCGTACTGCGCTGGAGAGTCGTGTCATGCCTCCTGCATCTATCAGGTGCGAGCCCCATCGGGGAAGTGATCGGATGCAGTTCCCCTCGAAGTGAGAGGCGGCCAGGCGACTGGTCTGCCCATGGAACGCTCCCCGTGGCACACTTCTGACGTATCGTCAGATTCCTTGGTGGGAGGGCCCATGTCCCGTACACCGACTCCCGTGGTCGCCGGGTGGTTCACCGGCGACGGGGACGACTTCCGGCTCCTCGGCACTCGCTGCCGCTCCTGCACCTCGGTGTTCTTCCCTCGTGAGGACGTCCACTGCCGCAACCCCGGGTGCTCCGGCGAGACTCTGGAGGAGGTACCGCTCTCGCGGCACGGGCGCGTCTGGTCGTACACGGACGGACGCTACCGGCCTCCGTCACCCTATGTGACCGATCCGGAACTTCCGTGGGAACCGTACGCGTTGATCGCTGTGGAGCTGGAGGCAGAGCGGATGGTGGTGCTGGGACAGGCGGTTCCCGGGGTCACCGTGGCCGAGCTGGCGGTGGGCATGGAGGTGGAGGTCGTGTCCGGCGTGCTCCACGAGGACGCTGAGACGATCTGGACGACCTGGCAGTGGCGGCCGACGGGGGTGACGGCATGACGGGAGAGGTGGCGGTGCTCGGCGTGGGCATGCACCCATGGGGCAAGTGGGGGCGTGGCTTCGTGGAGTACGGCGTGGTGGCGGCGCGCGCGGCGCTCGCGGACGCCGGACTCGACTGGCGGCAGGTCGGCTCGATCGTCGGCGCGGACACCGTGCGTGGCGGCTATCCGGGGTATGTCGCCGGGGCGACGTTCGCGAAGGCGCTGGGCTGGCAGGGGGCTCGGGTCACGAGTGTGTACGCGGCGTGCGCGTCAGGGGCGCAGGCCATCGACACCGCGCGCGGGCAGATCCTTTCGGGCCGCGTGGACGTGGTGCTCGTGGTGGGCGCCGACGCCGCCCCCAAGGGGTTCTTCCGGCCGGCGGGCGGGGACCGGCCGGACGATCCGGACTGGTTGCGCTTCCGGATCCTGGGGGCGACGAATCCCACGTACTTCGGGCTGTACGCGCGCCGGCGGATGGCCGTGCACGGGGACACCACGGAGGACTTCGCTCAGGTCAAGGTGAAGAACGCCGCCCTGGGCGCGCTGAATCCGTATGCGCGCTACCGCAAGCGGGTCACCGCCGGGGAGGTCGCCGACTCCGCCGTGGTCGCCGATCCGCTGCGGCTGCTCGACATCTGCGCGACGTCGGACGGAGGGGCGGCCGTTGTGCTCTCCAGCATGGAGTTCGCGCGCCGACAAGGGGTTGTGGAGCCGGTGCGCATCCGGGCCGTGTCCACGGTGACGCCGCGTTACCCCAGCACGGTCCTCGACCTGCCGGACATCGCGACGGACTCGGCGGTGGCGGTCGAGCCCGCCGGGGAGACCTTCCGGGGGTCGATCACACGAGCGGCCTATGAGGAGGCCGGGATCGGGCCGGAGGATCTCTCGCTGGCCGAGGTGTACGACCTGTCCACCGCCCTGGAATTGCAGTGGTACGAGGATCTGGGGCTGTGCGGCGAGGGCGAGGCCGCGAAGCTGCTGCGGGAGGGCGCGACGACCCTGGGCGGGCGCATACCCGTCAACACCAGCGGCGGACTCGCCTCCTTCGGAGAGGCGGTTCCGGCCCAGGCCATTGCCCAGGTCTGCGAACTGACCTGGCAGTTGAGGGGAGCAGCGGGCGACCGACAGGTCGAGGGTGCACGGGTGGGGATCACGGCGAACCAGGGGCTGTTCGGACACGGGTCGGCGGTGGTCGCGGTGCGGTGAGGGGGCGAGTCGGGCAGGATTCGGACGGCGGCAAGCAAGGGAGGAACTCGCGACCGGTCAGCGCGCTCCACTCGCTGGGCGACGAGCTTCCGGTCGGTGGGGCGGGTCCTGGGGCGTGCCGGGCTGCCCGGGCACGAAGTCCGTCGGGGATCAGGGCGACGACGGCACCGGCGAGGTAGGTGAGGGCGCGGGCCTCGGGGCGGATCGTGATCGCGTTCCCGGGCCCGCACTCGCGTCACGTCGTGACGGTCTGGCGGTGCGCCGCCGTGTAGGTCATCGCGTGCCGCACGACCCCGATGAGGACCTCCTTGACGGACTCCCGGTCGCGGGCGTCGCAGAGCAGCAGCGGTACGTCGCGGTCGAGGTCCAGTGCCTGGCGTACGTCGTCCTCCGGGTAACGGGCGGCTCCCTCGAAGCGGTTGACGCCGACGACGAAGGGTATGGAACGCCGTTCGAAGTAGTCGACGGCGGCGAAGCAGTCCTCCAGGCGGCGGGTGTCGGCCAGGACGACGGCGCCGAGCGCGCCCTCGGACAGCTCGTCCCACATGAACCAGAAGCGTTGCTGCCCGGGCGTGCCGAACAGGTACAGCACGAGGTCCTCGCGCAGGGTGATGCGGCCGAAGTCCATGGCCACGGTGGTGGTGTGCTTGCCCGGCACGCCGCTGAGGTCGTCGACCGGGCGTCCTGCCTCGGTGAGGTACTCCTCGGTGCGCAACGGCCTGATCTCGCTGACCGCGCCGACGAGGGTGGTCTTGCCCACGCCGAAGCCTCCGGCCACCAGGATCTTGAACGTGACGGGCTCGACCGGGGGCTTGCCGCTCTCAGAACGCCCGAAGATCATCGGTCTCTTCTCCTGCTTGATGGGGGTGGGGGGTGACGGCGGACCGTAGCCTCCGCCGCCGGGGGTTCGATGAGGAGTACGTCGCCGGGACGGATGTCCGCCGCGTCGCCGCCGGCGACCGTGGTGCCCCTGCGGACGGCTTCGGCCGGGTCCGGGGAGCCTGCCAGCAGCTCACGGACGCCCTTGACCGCCACGTCGGAGTGCCGCTCCGGGGCGTCCGACAGGAGTCTGTGGGTCAGCAGGCGGCCGTCCGGGCGTCGCGCCAGGCTGTCCGTGAAGGTGTCGTCCCGGTCGGCCCGGGACTGCCGGCCTGTCCTCACGTCCGTCTCCCCGATCGCGCTGCTCGGCACCGTGTCCGTGGGCGGGTGGTGGGCCTGCCATGGACGGTCGTCGACGACCGGTCAGATCATATCCGGAGGGCTCATTCCGCGTCCGTCCGGACCTGCCGTCGCCCGCCGGCGATGCTGGTGTTCCGGACACCGCTGCGCGTTTCGTATGGTGCGACAGCCGCACGGGTGATGAGAAAGTGGAGGGCGGTCACACAAGCCGCACAACGATAACCGTGCCCCTCAAGGAAGAGACGCGCATGTCGAAGGCCCAGTCCACCGGCGACCCTCACGGCACCGCCGACACCAGCGAACCGCCCGCCACCGCCGAGCAGGGCGGAGCGTCGGGAAAGGTCCAGTCGCTGGAGCGGGCGATCACCTTGCTCCAGGCGACGGCCGACAGCGCCCCGGACGGCGACACGGCCTCCCGCCTGGCCGCGCGGTGCGGGCTCAATCGCGCCACGGCCTGGCGGCTGCTGTCGACCCTGGAGCAGTTCGGCCTGGTGGAGCGCAGTCCCGTCACCAACCGCTACACGATCGGCTTCACGGTCGCCCGGATGGCGTCGGCCGCCGGCTTCGACGGCCTGATCCGCCGGGCGCACGGCACGCTGCGCCGGGTCAGCGAGCAGACGGGCGAGACCGCCAGCCTCGCGGTGGTGCAGCAACTCGGGCTGGCCTACATCGACGAGGTGACCCCGCCGGTGGTGCTGGCCGCCAAGTGGCTGGGCCGGCATGTGCCGATGCACGCCACCTCGACCGGCAAGGCGCTGCTGGCGTGGCTGCCCGAGGAGGAGGCGACGTCGCTCCTCGGCGGTCCGCTGGAGGCGTACACGGACACCACGATCACGGACCGGACGCGGCTCGGGGCAGAGCTGGAACAGACACGGGAACGCGGCTACAGCGTCTGCGTGGGCGAGATGGAACGGAACCTCTACGGCGTCTCCGCCCCCGTGCTCGGCAGCCGCGGCCGGCCGTTCGCGATCGTCAGTATCTGGGGGCCGCAGGACCGGGTGCCGGAGTCGCGGTTCACGGCGCTGGGGCCACTGGCGCGGGCGGCGGCCGAGGAGATCGCGCAGACGGCGCAGAGACTCTGACGTACCGCAGGGGCTGCCTCCGGTGGACGCATCGCAGGGGTTTCCTCCCGTGGACGCCCGCAGGGGCTGCCTCCGGTGGACGCATCGCAGGAGCTTCCTCCGGTGAACGCATCGTTCGCCGGAGCTTCCCGGGCAGATGTACCGCACAGGGCTCCCTTCGGCGGACGCACGCCCGGCTTCATCCGCTGGCGTTTCATGTGATGCAATGCTCGCTCGCATTATGAAATACGGACTTGAGGTGACCCGCCTGCACCGCTACCGTCGAAGGGCGCCCGTGCTCAACCTCCGACTCGGACAGGACCCCGCGCGACCATGAACCAGGACGTCATCATCACCTGCGCCCTCACCGGCGCCGGGGACACCGTGCGCAAGAGCCCACACGTCCCCGTCACCCCCCAGCAGATCGCCGCCTCCGCGGTGCAGGCCGCCGAGGCCGGTGCCGCCGCGGTCCACATCCATGTGCGCGACCCCGAGACCGGAGCGCCCTCCCGCGACCCGCGTCTGTACCGCGAGGTCGTCGAACGCATCAAGGAGACCGGGACCGACGTCGTCATCAACCTCACTGCGGGCATGGGAGGCGACCTGGTCATCGACCCGGAGCAACCGCTCAGGCAGTTGCCTGGCACCGACCTGGTCGGCGGTCTGGAGCGGTTGCCGCACGTCGAGGATCTACTGCCGGACATCTGCACCCTGGACTGCGGCTCGCTCAACTTCGGCGACGGCTCGAACCTCTACGTCTCCACGCCCGACATGCTGCGCACCGGCGCTCGGCGCGTCCAGGAGCTGGGTGTGCGGCCGGAGTTGGAGATCTTCGACACCGGACATCTGTGGTTCGCCAAGCAGCTGCTCACCGAGGGGCTGCTGGACGACCCGACCGTCTTCCAGCTGTGCATGGGCGTCCCGTGGGGCGCCCCGGCGGACCCCGGAGTGCTGCAGTCGATGGTGAACATGCTGCCGGAAGGAGCCGAGTGGGCCAGCTTCGCGCTGGGCCGCATGCAGATGCCGTGGGTGGCGCAGTCCATCCTGCTCGGCGGCCATGTGCGGGTCGGGCTGGAGGACAACCTCTATCTGGGCAAGGGCGTCAAGGCGACCAACGGCCAGCTGGTGGAACGGGCCGTGACGATCGTCGAGGCCATGGGAGCACGGGTCGCGACTGCCGATGAGGCACGCCTCAAGCTCGGCCTCAAACCCCGGGGTTGAGCCGTGAACCACCCCATCCCCAAGGAGCCCTGTATGACGGAGACTTCCACACCCGCCACCTCCCCGGCGGACGTACGCCGCGTGGCCTGCGTGGGCGCCGGAGTGATCGGCGGCGGCTGGGTCGCCCACTTCCTGGGCCGCGGCTACGAGGTCACCGCCTGGGACCCGGCCCCCGACGCCGAGGCACGGCTGCGCCGGCTCGTCGACGCCGCCTGGCCCGCGCTCGAGCAGCTCGGGCTCGCCCCCGGCGCCTCGCCCGACCGCCTCACGGTCTCCGCGACGCTCGAAGAGGCTGTGGCCGAGGCCCAGTTCGTGCAGGAGAGCGCCCCCGAGAAACTCGACCTCAAGCGCGAACTGCTGGCGAGGCTCGACGCGGCCACACCCCCGGGAGTCGTCATCGCCTCCTCGACCTCCGGCTATCCGATGACCGACATGCAGACCGAGGCGCTCTCGCCCGGACGGCTGGTTGTCGGCCACCCCTTCAACCCGCCGTATCTCATCCCCCTCGTGGAGGTGGCCGGCGGGGAACGGACGGACCCGGAGGCGGTGCGCTGGGCCGCCCGCTTCTACGAGGTGGCCGGCAAGTCCGTCATCACCATGGACCGTGAGGTCCCCGGTTTCATCGCCAACCGCCTCCAGGAGGCCCTGTGGCGGGAAGCCCTGCACATGGTCGCCGGCGGTGAGGCGACAGTCCGTGACATCGACCTGTCCATCACCGAGGGTCCGGGCCTGCGCTGGGCGATCATGGGCCCGATGCTCACCTTCGCGCTCGCCGGCGGCGAGGGCGGCATGGCCCACATGCTCGACCACTTCGGGCCGTCCTTGAAGTCGCCGTGGACACGGCTGGAGGCGCCGGAACTGGACAAGGCGCTCTACGACGCCGTGGTGTCCGGCTGCGACGACGCCGCCGACGGCCGTACGATCGCCGATCTGGTCGCCGAACGCGACCGAGGTGTCATCGCCGTGTTGCGCGCCACCGGCCGGCTGCCCGGATCCGGTGCCGAGTGAGCCCGTCCGGCCTGCCTCTGCCACTGTTCCGCGAGACCGTACGCCCGGAGTGGATCGACTACAACGGGCACCTGAGCGAGGCGTTCTACGTCCTCGTCTTCGGCTTCGCGACGGACGCGCTGATGGAGCGTACGGGAATGGACTCGGCGTACCGTGCGCGCACCGGCTGCTCGATGTACACGGTCGAGTCCCACATCCGCTATCTGCGGGACGTGCCCGAAGGCGCCCGGCTCGCCGTCCGCACGCGCGTGCTGGGAGCGGCCGGGAAGAAGGCGTGCTTCGCACACGAGATGTACGTCGTCACGGGCGATCCGCAGGCCGAGCCGGGAGCGGACGCCGTCCCGGTCGCCACCACGGAGCTGCTCGCTCTGCACGTGGACCAGGAGGCGGGCCGGGCGACAGCGTTCCCCGATGCCGTCCGTGAGCGCCTCGCGGCGCTGACGGAGCGGCCTCCTTGGTGGGCGGGAAGGTCCGTCACAGCGCCCTGAGTCCGTTGATCACATCGCGCAGGATGCTCTCGTCCGGCAGTTCCGCCGGGGGCACGGGCCGGTTCACATGAACGAACTCCGCGTCCACGAGGTCGCCTATCAGGACCCGTACCACTCCGATGGGCAGGTCGAGTTCGACGGACAGTTCGGCGACCGACTGGGGGGCTTCACGGCACAGGTCGACGATGTCCACGTGCTCCGGGGACAGCGAGTGGTCCCCCTCCGGGTCGTCCGCCTGGGCTTCCGTGACGACCACCGCGATGACGTCGAGTCGGTGCTGGGCCGCACTGGTGGTGCGGCCGCGCGTCATGGCGTACGGACGGACGACCGGTCCGGCCTCGTCGTCGAACCAGTGGCTTCTTCCCTGACCGTCTGGGCTCATGTCATCTCACTACCCGCCCTGACGCAGATCGGTGCGCGGAGCCGCACCCAGATGCACACCGACTCGCTTGACCAGGAGCGTCATCTCGTACGCGACCAGACCCACGTCCGAGTCGGCGTCCGAGAGCACGGCCAGGCAGCTGCCGTCGCCGGCGGCTGTGACGAACAGGAAGGCGTCGTCCAGCTCCACGACCGTCTGCCGGACGTTGCCCGCCTCGAAGTGGCGGCCCACGCCCTTGGCGAGGCTGTGGAAGCCGGAGGCGACGGCGGCCAGGTGTTCACTGTCCTCCCGGGTCAGGTCCGCGGAGAGCCCGATCGGCAGGCCGTCGCCGGACAGCACGAGAGCCTTGCGGATGCTCGCGACGCGGTTCACCAGGTCGTCCAGGAGCCAGTTGAGCTCGCCGGACCTGTCGCCCGCGGTGTGGCCGGTCGCCTTCGGTGCGGTCATCGACCGTCCCCCCTTGTCGTTCGTTGTGGTGCTGTGCCGCTGTGGGCGTCGTCGCCCGCGGCGTTCTCCTCGCGGCCACGCTGCCAGCCACGCTGGAGCGAGGCCATCCTGCTGCGTACCTCGTCGGCGTCCCGTTCGTCCAGTCCGGCCCGGTCGTCGGTGCGCGGCTCGGGGCCCTTCTTCAGCTGCGGAGCCAGGTTGGCCTGCCGGACCCGGCGAGGCAGGGGTGCCGTACCGGAGCGGGTGTCCCGCGGCGCGGGAGAGGCCTCCTGCCACGCGGTGCCGGAGGCCGGACCGAGGCTCGCCGAGTCGGAGGCGGATCCTTGCCCGCCGGGGCCCGAGCCGGGCCGACGGGCTGCCGCGCGACCGCCGAGGTCGGCAGGTCCGGGGCTGTCGCGGAGGTCGCGGGCATCGCGACCATTGCGGGCATCGCGGGAGTCACGGCCGTCGCAAGAATCTCGGCGGCTGTCGCGGCCATCGCGGGAGTCGTGGGAGTCGTGGGCGAGCTCACCCGGAGAGCCCAGGCCGCTCGGACCGCTCGACGCGATCTCGGTACGGCGGGTGCGCCGGGGAAGCACGGGCGCCTCGGGCACCTCGCCGAACTCGTGACTCATGGAGGCCGGTGGTGTCGAGGACGTCGCGGCGTCCGTGCCCTGCTCGTCGGGACAGTCGGTGACGTCGGTCGCCCGGCGCTGAGGTCCCGCTCCACGTCGGCGGGCGGGCAGCGGAGCCGCCGCCTGGGGGCGGGTCCGGCTCGAGCCCGTCGGAGGCTCCTCGTCCGCATCCTCGCGGCGCGAGCGCTGCTCGGTGACCGGACGTCCGTGCGAGCTGACCAGCTTGGGAGCCCGACGACGGGGCAGTTCGACCGGGGCGTTCAGGTCGTCGTCCCGGCCGGCCGCCTCCACGGTGTCGCTGACGGGGACCTCGTGGGTGTCCTCGCGCTGCTTGGCGTGGCCGCCCACCGTGCCGTCGTCCGTGGGGCCGAGTGAGCGGCGCGGGCGGAACAGTCCGCCGCGTTCGCTGTCCTCGTCGTCGAGGGCGCCCGGGAAGCCGTCGAAGGCGTCCAGGTCGACGGGAGCCTCCAGTTCGACCGGACCGTTCAGGAGCGCGGGAGCCGGGCTTGGCAACTGCGTGGGTGCGCGGGAGAGCAAGGTGGGGCGGGCCTCCTCCCGTTCGGTCTCCTTGGGCGGCTGTGGCCGGTCGAGGCGGAAGCCGATGCCGTTGGTGTCGGGGACGTCGTCCGTCAGGAGGGTGTCCGGGATGAAAAGGACGGCCGTCGTGCCGCCGTACGGCGACGGCTGCAGGGAGACCCGGACGTTCTGCCGCTGGGCGAGCCTGCTGACCACGAACAGGCCCAGCCGGTCGGTGTCGGACAGCTCGAACTCCGGAGTCTCCGCGAGCCGCAGATTGGCGTCCAGGAGCGCCTCGGCCGCCATGCCGAGGCCGCGGTCGTGGATCTCCAGGGTGAACCCGTTGGCGACGCGTTCGCCCACGACCTGGACGGCGGTGTGCGGTGGGGAGAACACCGTGGCGTTCTCCAGGAGTTCGGCGACGAGATGCGTGAGGTCCGCTACCGCGGGGCCGGTCACGGCGACCCGGGGCAGTCGGCGGACCTCGATGCGCTCGTAGTCCTCGACCTCGGCGACGGCGGCGCGGACCACGTCCATCAGCTGCACCGGCTTGCGCCACTGGCGGGAGGGCGCCGCGCCGGACAGGATCACCAGGCCCTCGGCGTGCCGGCGCATACGGGTGGTCAGGTGGTCGAGGCGGAACAGGTCGGCGAGCTCGTCGGTGTCCTCGGTCCTGCGCTCCATGGTGTCGAGGAGGGTGAGCTGCTTGTGGAGCAGTACCTGGCTGCGCCGGGCGAGGTTCACGAAGACCTCGGAGACCCCGGCCCGCAGCTCGGCCTGCTTGACGGCTGCTTCGACGGCGGCGCGTTGCAGGGTGTTGAGGGCCTGGCCGACGTCACCGATCTCGTTCTTGTCGTACTCCAACCGCGGGACCTCGGTCTCCACGTCCACCTGTTCGCCCGCGGAGAGGCGGCGCATCACGCTGGGCAGCCGTACGCCGGACGCCTCGTGGGCCTCCAGGCGCAGCTTCCGCAGGTCGCGGATGAGGGTACGGCCGACACGCACGGACAGCAGGAGCGACGCGATCAGGGCGACCAGGCCGAGGCCTCCGGCCACGGAGGCCTTGATGATGACGCCCATCGCATCGGGGCGGACACGGTCCTGATAGCGGTCGTTCGCCTGGTCGTTGAGGGTGGCGAGCTCGTCGAGCGCACTGCCGGCGGCCGCGTCCCAGCTCTTGGCCGTGACGGAGTCGGGGACACCGGGGCCGGAGGAGACGCCGGCCTGTTCGGCCGACCGGAGGGGGGCGCTGTTGGCGTTCTTCCAGAAGCTTTCGTACCGTTCGCGCTCCGTCCGGGGCAGCACCGGCAGGCTGATGTCGTACAGCAGGGTGCGCTGGGCGACCAGGTCGGAGACGTCGCGGATCTCCTCGTGGGAGAGCTTCCCGACCACCAGGGCGGAGCCGAGGAGGGCGTCCTCGCGGGAGAGCAGTTCGCGGGCGCGGGCGATGTTCACCAGGGCGCGGGCCTGCTTGTCCAGCTCTACGCTGTCGACGCCGTCGAGGGATGCCAGGAGGACGTAACAGGGGTCGACGAGCCGGTTGTACAGGTCGAGGGCCTGGAACCGGGTCAGGGTGCCCTCCTCGACGCTGCGCCGCAACGAGTCGAGGCCGTCGAAGGCGTCCAGGACGGTGGTGACGCGTTCGTCGTCGTCCGCGTCCATGCCGTCACGGACGTCGGCGTCCTTCGCGTTCGCACGCAGCTTGGTGGCGGCGTCGTCGGTGGCCTCACGGGTGGTGCGGAGCGCGGACAGCGCGTCCGACGCCCGGGGATCGGCGAGGTAGACGAGGGTCTGGCGGCGTTCCTGTTGCAGGACGCGGACGGTGTCCTCGGTGGGGTAGCCGATCTTCTCCACCAGGGATGAGACCTGCAACAGCTGGGACACTTCCCGGCCCGTGAGTACCGTGGCGAAGCCCCAGATCGCGATCAGGGACACCAGCGGCACGAGAAGCAGCGCCACGATCTTCCGGCGGATCGACTTCCCGCGAAAGCGCATGGCCTCCCCCAGCTCGCCCCCTCCGACAGGGGGTACACATGTGCATCAACAAACGTCGCGAGCCTACTACCGACGCGCACGTAACTCGAAAACCGGTCCGGAATCCGAACTTCCGCAGCGGCGGCAAGACATGCGGAGTTGTCCCCTCATTACGGGAGATCGACTCCTGCCCTTCCTTCACCGTCGCAGGAACGGACGGGTCGGACGGACCGGCCAGTTGGCCGGAATTTTATGCTGCTCGGGAATCTTGGAGCGGTGTCGTTCGTCCTTCTCTACGGGAGTTGGCGGCGGAATCGGCCACGGGGGCCGCCCGCTGCGGCTGGGGGGCGTAAAACAGCGCAAGCCGGGCAGCCACTGGGGAGCCGTGTCGTCGGGCACGGAGCGAGCGGTCTGCAGGCGGTGGGGAGTGACATGTTGATGGGCACGGCGGAGCGGCACGAGGTGCCGTCCGACGACGAGGCGGGTGACGTGGTGGCACAACTGACGGGGCGACGCTCCCCTGAGGCGCCGGATCGCGACATTCCGGCAGACGGGCACGTCACGCCAGGCGAACGCGGGGTGCCGGTTGCCGCGCGGGGCGGACTGACGGTGCGTGAGAGCGCGGCACCTGCCGCCACCGACGTCGCGGACGAGGAACGGCGGGGAGCATCCGGTGCGACCGAAGTCGCGGACGACGGGCGCTTCGCGGCCGAAGAGCGGCCGTACTATCGGCCGTTGTGGGTCGAGGAGCCGGCACGTCGACGCCGGTTGCCCGATCCGGTGCGGACCTCGGCGGTGCGGGCGGTAATGATCATCGCCGTGACGCTGACCCAGGCCATGGTCGCCTTCCTGTGCACCATGGCCGGGTCCTGGCTGGCGTTCCCGATGGTGCTGAGCAGTGTGGCCGGCACGGTGGTGGCCACCTGGGGCGCACTCGACGTATGGGTGACACGCCAGGTGTGGAGCCAGCGCAATGGCGTGGTGTCCATACCCAGCAGCACCGCGCGAGCCCTGCGACGCGAGCGGCGCAAGGCCCGACGTCACGCGCGGGCCACCGAGCGGACCCAGGAGCGGATACGCCGCCGGGAGGGCGCCGGCCAGGTGGCGCACTCCTAGGACCGCCCAGGACCGCCCAGGTGGGACCAGCGGCCGGCGGAGCCCCTCAGAGCGCCGTCGGCTGTACCCGGCTCTCCCCACGCGTCAGTGCCCGACGGGCGCGCATGAAGGGCCGTGGGCGGTCCACGGAGAGCACCGCGGTCATCCGGCCGTCACGCTCGTACAGGGCGAGGAAACCGCCGTCCCCCGGGGCACCGTCGGTGAGTTCGCCCTCGGCGATGCGGACGGTGTCCCCGTCCCGGCGGCGGCCGGCGAACTGGATGCATGCGCCGTACTGGTCCGACCAGAAGTACGGCAGCGACCGTGCCCTCTCGACCGTGCGCCCGGCGAGCAGATTGGCCACGGCGACGCGGGGCTGTTCGGTCGCGGAGGTCCAGTGTTCGGCCCGGGTACCGCCGACGCGGGCGACATCGCCGACGGCGACCACCTGCGGCAGCGCCGTCACACAGCCTTCGTCGCACACCACCCCGTCGTGCAGAGTGAGCGTCGAGCCCGCCAGCCAGCGGGTGTTGGGGGTGGCGCCGATGCCGACGACCACGATCTCGGCCGGCAGGGTGGAACCGTCGGAGAGTGCGACGCCGGTGACGTAGGCGGCACCGCGCAACCCGGCCACGCCGGTCCCCGTGACCAGATCCACCCCGCCACGCCGGTGCAGTGCGGCGCACACGGCGGCCATCTGGGCGCCCAGGTGCGGCACGAGCGGGAGCGACGCTGCTTCGACGACCGTGACGGTGTGTCCGAGGGCGGCGCAGGAGGAGGCGGTTTCGGCACCGATGAAGCCGCCCCCGATGACGACGACCTGACGCGGGCCGTCGGCGAGTTCGTCCCGCAGAGCACGGGCGTCGTCGAGGGAGCGCAGGGTATGGACGCCGGCCAGGCCGTCACCCGGCAGGGACCGCGCCGACGCGCCGGTGGCGATGACAACGCCGTCGGTGGACACGGTGCGGCCGTCGTCGAGCAGGAGGGTGCGGCCGCGAACGTCCAAGCCACGGGCGCGGGTGCCGAGCAGCCACTCGGCGCCCAGTCCGGCGGTCTCCTCATCGTCCGCGAGCGCGAGATGGTCCTCGCCCACACGGCCGGTGAGGAAGTCCTTGGAGAGGGGAGGCCGGTCATAGGGGCGGTGGGGTTCGTCTCCGACGATCACGAGTCGTCCGTCGAAGCCCTGTGCGCGCAGTTCCCTGGCCGCGTACAGACCGGAGAGGGAGGCGCCGACGACGGTCACGGTCCTCATGCGGTACGACTCCTGTCGGTCGGCAGGGTGCGCGGGGCCGCCGTAAGGAAGGAGGTGCTTCGTGGGGTCCTGCGCCACTTGTGCACGGCCGTCATGCGGCTGTCCCCTCCTCCGCGGTGAGGTGGACATGGACGACACCGTCGTCGACCGTGACGCGGTGGGTGCGTACGGGCCGCCGGGCCGGGAGACAGGTCGGCCGGCCCGTACGGAGGTCGAACGAAGCGGAGTGCAGCGGGCATTCGACCAGACAGCCTTCCCACCAGCCCTCCGAGAGCGACGCGTCCTGGTGGGTGCAGGTGTCGTCGATGGCGTACAGCTCGCCGTCGTCGGTGCGGAACACGGCGACGGGCGGTGTCGTCGCGATACGGACGGACTCCCCTGCGGGGAGGTCTTCGAGGCGGCAGACGGGAATCACGGGCCCCCCTCTCGATCCGGGACACTCGGTCCGGACCTGTGGTCCAGGCGGGAACAGGGAGTACGGACCGGCGACGGTCCGGAGGTCACGGGGTGCTGGGGCGTCACTGATCCAGCAGGTCGAAGATGTCGGACCGGCGGCGGTCCGGTCGGTCCGGCCCCTTCCGGGGGCCGAACGCTTCGGTAAGATGATGTTTCGCATGGCGCAAAAACAAGCGCTATGCGCAACAGAATCCGGGCGGGACGACCGTCGCGTCAAGGGTTTCCCGCAGATGTGGCCCGAACCGGGCCCACAGGTGGTGAGAGTTGAGCCATGACCCGCACGCAGAAGCAGTCCGAGCGCAGCGAGGAGAGGGCCCTGAACTCCGAACGCGGCGAGGAGAAGGCCGCGACCCCGGAGAGGATCGGCAGAGGGGCGGGCAGCGCCGTCCAGTCGGTGGACCGCGCCGTGAGCGTCCTGGAGATCCTCGCCCAGCACGGTGAGGCGGGCGTCACCGAGATCGCCGACGAGCTGGACGTACACAAGTCGACGGCGTTCCGGCTGCTCGGCGTGCTGGAGAACCGCGGTCTGGTGTCCCAGGCCAAGGACCGCGGCAAGTACTACCTGGGAGCCGGTGTACTACGCCTGGCGGGGGCTGCGGCAGTACGGCTGGACATCTCCCAGGAAGGCGTCCCGGTGTGCCGGGAGGTCGCCGACGAGCTGGGCGAGACGGTCAACATCGCGGTTCTGGACGACGACGCGGCGGTCAACATCATGCAGGCCCGCGGCACCGCGTCCGTGACCGCGCAGAACTGGCTGGGCCGGCGCACCCCGCTGCACGCCACCTCCAGCGGCAAGGTGCTGCTTGCTCACCTGCCGCCCACCCTGCGCGAGGGCCTGCTCGCGCGCTCCTTGCCGCGCTTCACGGAGCGGACCATCACCGGGACGTCCGTCCTGCGGGGCGAACTGGAGGCCGTGGTGGAACAGGGATACGCCCTCACCATCGAGGAGATGGAGCTGGGCCTGGCCGCGGCAGCCGCCCCGGTCCGCGCGCACGACGGCAAGGTGATCGCGGCGATCAGCGTCTCGGGGCCGGTGTACCGGCTGAACAGCGACCGCCTGCCGGAGGCGGCCAAACGCACGGTGGCCGCCGGGGCGGAACTGTCGCGCCGGATGGGATACGGCTTCTGACGAGACCCCCGCCCACCCGACGGCGGGAAGCCGCCCACCCGACGGTGGAATCCGCCGTCCCGACGGTGGGAATCCGCCCCCCGACAGCGGGAGAAACCGCACCCCCGACACGGGGGAGACCGCGCTCGCTGGCGGCATCGACACGGCGCAGGATCCGGAATCACCTGGTCCAGCGCCGCCGTGTGTCCGGCAGGTTTCGCCCCGGAGGGTCCTTTTGCCGAGGGTTAACTCGCCCCCCTTGACGGCCACTCGATGGCGTTCCCACTATGTCCCTCATAGCGCAACCCATCGTGCACTGCGCAACAGCAGAGGAGCTTGGTCGTGCCACACGTGGTCCGTGCCGTAGTCGCTGTGAAGAAGGGCGCACCCGTCGAGGTGCAGACGATCGTCGTCCCCGATCCGGGTCCCGGAGAGGTACTCGTGGCCGTGCATGCCTGCGGGGTCTGCCACACGGACCTGCACTACCGCGAGGGCGCGATCAACGACCAGTTCCCGTTCCTGCTGGGCCATGAGGCGGCCGGCACCATCGAAGCCGTCGGCGAGGGAGTCACCGACCTCACCCCCGGCGACTACGTGGTGCTGGCCTGGCGCGCGCCCTGCGGTTCCTGCCGTTCCTGTCGCCGGGGCCGCCCCTGGTACTGCTTCGACTCCCGCAACGCCGTCCAGCCGATGACCCTGCTGGACGGCACCCCGCTCAGTAACGCCCTCGGCATCGGCGCCTTCGCCCAGAAGACGCTGGTCGCGACGGGCCAGGCGGTGAAGATCGACCCGGCCGCCCGTCCCGAGGCCGCCGCGCTGATCGGCTGCGGGGTGATGGCGGGGTACGGCGCCGCGGTGAACACCGGCCAGGTGGGCCGCGGCGACTCGGTCGCCGTCATCGGCTGCGGCGGCGTCGGCAACGCGGCCATCGCGGGCGCCTGCCTGAACGGCGCCATGAAGGTCATCGCCGTCGACGTCGATGACAAGAAGCTCGACCAGGCGGAGAAGTTCGGCGCCACGCACACCGTCAACTCCCGGGGGACGGACCCGATCGAGGCGGTCCGCGCCCTCACCGAGGGCTTCGGCGTGGACATCGCGATCGACGCGGTGGGCCGCCCGGAGACCTTCACCCAGGCCTTCTACATGCGCGACCACGCAGGCCTGCTGGTCCAGGTCGGCGTGCCCTCTCCCGAGATGAAGGTCGAACTCCCGCTGATCGACGTCTTCTCGCGCGGCGGAGCCGTCAAGTCGTCCTGGTACGGCGACTGTCTGCCGAGCCGCGACTTCCCGTTCCTGATCGACCAGTACCTGTACGGGCTGTTGGACCTGAACGCCTTCGTCAGCGAGACCATCCCGCTCGACCAGGTCGAGGAGGCCTTCGCCGCGATGCACCGGGGCGAGGTGCTGCGCTCGGTGGTGGTGCTATGAACGGTGGTGGTGCGCTCGGTGATATTGGTGCTGTGAACGGAGTGGTGCGGGTGGTGCGGGTGGTCACCGTCGGCTTCCGGACGGCGAGCTCAGCGACGGCCGCGTCCTCACCGTCGCCGGCATCGAGCTCGGGGTCATCCACACCCCCGGCCACACCTGGGGCAGTTGCTCGCGCTACGCCCCGTTCCTGAACGCCGTGGTCACCGGCGACGCTGTCGTCCACACCCGGCACGGCGAGGACACGACGATCACCGCCAGGACACGACGATCACCGCCGAGCGGCCGAACATCCGTCCTCCCTGAGCGACCTCCCCAGCGCGTTCACCCCCGTCCCCGGCAAGGAGGGGCATGTCCAGCACGCTCGAAACCAACACGCCCGAAACCGGCACACCCATATCCGTCTCGCCCGAAAACGGCACGTCCGCATCCGTCATGCCCGCGTCCGCCTCGTCCGAGTCCGTCACGCCCGCATCCGACACACCCTCATGCGTCACGCCCGAAAACCGCCCCCACGACGCCCCCGCGCACCCCCCGACTGGTCCTCGAGTCGTCATCATCGGCGCCGGCATCGTCGGCTGCTCCCTCGCCGACGAGCTCACCGCCCGCGGCTGGACCCACGTGACCGTCCTCGAACAGGGCCCCCTGTCCGCCCCCGGCGGCTCCACCTCGCACGCGCCCGGCCTCGTCTTCCAGACCAGCCCGTCCAAAACCCTCGCCGAGTTCGCCAGGTACACGGTCGAGAAGTTCCTCTCCCTCGAAGTGGACGGCGTCCCCGGCTTCAACCAGGTCGGCGGCCTGGAACTCGCCACCACCCCGGAGCGCCTGGCCGAACTGCACCGCAGGGCCGGTTACGCCGCCGCCTGGGGTATCCGCGGCGAGGTCGTCAGCGCCGCCCGCTGCAAGGAACTCTGGCCTCTCATCGACGAGTCGGTGGTCCTCGGCGGCTTCCACACCCCCGACGACGGCCTCGCCCGTGTCCTGCTCGCGGCGCGCGCCCAGCGGGAACGGGCCACCGCGCGGGGCGCCCGCTTCCTGGAGCGCCACACGGTCACGGGGATCGCGAAAGAAGACGGCCGGATCGCGGCAGTCGTCACCGACCAGGGCACCTTCCTCGCCGACCACGTCGTCTCCGCCGCCGGTTTCTGGGGCCCGGTCATCGGTCGCATGGCCGGAATCGACGTACCGCTGCAACCGCTCGCCCACCAGTACGCGAGGACGAAGCCGCTGCCCGAACTCCACCACCACCAGGCGGAGGCCACCCGGCCGATCCTCCGCTTCCAGGACCGCGACCTCTACTTCCGCGAACACGCCGACCGCATCGGCATCGGCTCCTACGCCCACAAGCCCCTGCCCGTCGACCCGTTCGCGGTGCTGCCGTACGACGAGGCCCGCGCGCAGAACATGGACATGCCTTCCTCCTTCCCGTTCACCGAGGAGGACTGGGCGCCGAGCTGGGTCGACTGCCGCCGGCTGATCCCGGCCCTGCGGAACGCCGAGACCGAGGAGGGCTTCAACGGCGTCTTCTCCTTCACCCCGGACGGCATGCCGGTCCTCGGCGAGTCACGGCAACTGCGCGGCTTCTGGCTGGCCGAGGCCGTGTGGGTCACCCACTCCGCGGGCGTGGCGAAGGCCGTCGCCGAGTGGATGGTCGACGGACGGCCCTCTCTCGACCTGCACGAGTGCGACCTCACGCGTTTCGAGGAAGCACAGCGTTCACCGTCGTACGTTCTTGAACGCGGTTCGCAGCAGTTCGTCGAGGTGTACGACGTCCTCCACCCGCTCCAGCCGATGGAGCAGCCCCGCCCCCTGCGCGTCAGCCCCTTCCACGCCCGCCAGCAGCAGCTCGGCGCCTACTTCCTGGAGGGCGGTGGCTGGGAGCGCCCGCACTGGTACGAGGCGAACGCCGCCCTTGCGGACGGGGCCCGGCTCCCGGAGCGCGACGCCTGGGCGGCCCGCCACTGGTCCCCGATCGCCGCCGCGGAGGCCAGGGCCACCCGCGAAAAAGTCGCCCTCTACGACATGACCCCCCTGCGCCGCCTGGAGGTCACCGGCCCCGGAGCCCTCGGCTTCCTGGACCGCATGACCACCAACAACCTCCGCAGGAAGCCCGGCGCGGTCACCTACACCCTCCTCCTCGACGAGACCGGCGGCATCCGCTCCGACCTCACCGTCGCCCGCCTCGCCCCCGACCGCTTCCAGGTCGGCGCCAACTCCCCGGCCGACCTCGACTGGCTCACCCGGTACGCACCGGACGACGTCCAGATCAGGGACATCACCTCCGGCACCTGCTGCGTCGGCGTCTGGGGCCCGCTCGCCCGCGACCTCGTCCAGCCGCTGACCCGCGACGACTTCTCCCACAAGGCCTTCGGCTACTTCCGCGCCAAGGAGACGTACGTCGGTCATGTGCCGGTGACGGCCATGCGCCTGTCGTACGTCGGCGAGCTCGGCTGGGAGCTGTACACCACCGCCGACCTGGGCCTGCGCCTGTGGGACACGCTGTGGGAGGCAGGCCGGGAGCTCGACGTGGTCGCGGCCGGCCGCTCGGCTTTCAACTCCCTGCGTCTGGAGAAGGGTTACCGAGCCTGGGGCACCGACATGACCGACGAGCACACTCCCTACGAGGCGGGCGTCGGCTTCGCGGTCCGCACGGACAAGGAGTTCGTGGGGCGCGAGGCACTCACCGACGCGCCCCTCACCCGCACACTCACGCCCCTCCTCCTCGACGACCCCGCCGCCGTGGTCCTGGGCAAGGAGCCCGTGTATGTCGACGGGAAGCCCGCCGGATACGTGACCAGCGCCGCGTACGGCTACACAGTCGGCCGCTGCATCGCCTATGCCTGGCTGCCGGCCGGGCTCACCACCGGCACCGGTGTGCACATCGAGTACTTCGGCGAGAAGGTCCCGGCGACGGTCGCCGAAGAGCCCCTGTTCGACCCGGAGATGACCCGCATCCGTCGATGACCCGCATCCGTCGTTGAAACGCCCCGGAAGCCCCCCCCCGGCAGCCCCCGGCCCCGCCCGTCGCCCGCTGCTGACGCACCCTCAGGAGGAATGCCATGTCCCCCACAATGTCCCCCACCTACGACGTGATCGTCATCGGCCTCGGCGGCATGGGCAGCGCCGCCGCCCACCATCTGTCCGCGCGCGGTGCCCGTGTGCTCGGGCTGGAGAAGTTCGGCCCCGTGCACAACCGCGGCTCCAGCCACGGCGGTTCGCGGATCACCCGGCAATCGTACTTCGAGGACCCGGCGTACGTCCCACTGCTGTTGCGCGCCTACGAGCTGTACGAGGACCTCGAACGGGCCACCGGCCGCGAGATCGCGATCCTGCCCGGCGGTGTGATGGTCGGCCGCCCCGACTCCCAGACCGTCTCCGGCTCGCTGCTCTCCGCCCAGCAGTGGGACCTGCCGCACGAGATGCTGGACGCGAAGGAGATCCGCTGCCGCTTCCCGACTCTCACCCCGAAGGACGACGAGGTGGCGCTGTTCGAGCGGAAGGCCGGTCTGCTGCGGCCTGAGAACACCGTCGCCGCGCACCTCCAGCTCGCCACCCGGCAGGGCGCCGACCTGCACTTCGAGGAGCCGATGACCCACTGGGAGCCGTACCGGGACGGCGTTCGCGTCCACACGGCCGAGAACACCTACACCGCCGCCCAGTTGGTGATCTGCCCGGGCGCGTGGGCGCCGCAGCTGCTCACCGACCTCCGGGTGCCGTTCACCATCGAACGGCAGGTCATGTACTGGTTCCAGCCGAGGCAGGGGGTCGAGCCCTTCCTGCCGGAGAACCACCCCATCTACATCTGGGAGGACGCGGCCGGCATCCAGGTCTACGGCTTCCCCTCCATCGACGGCCCCGGCCTCGGCGCCAAGGTCGCCTTCTTCCGCAAGGGGCAGGTGACCACCCCGGAGACCATCGACCGGACGGTCCACGAGGACGAGATCAAGGCGATGGCCGACCACCTGGCCTGCTGCGTCCCCGACCTCCCCGGCACCTTCCTCAAGGCCGCGACCTGCATGTACTCCACCACCCCGGACGAGCACTTCGTCATCGCCCGACACCCGGCGCACCCGGAGTCGGTCACCGTGGCCTGCGGGTTCTCCGGGCACGGCTTCAAGTTCGTGCCCGTGGTCGGCGAGATCCTCGCCGACCTGGCCCTGACCGGCAGCACCGAGCACCCCATCGGCCTGTTCGACCCTGCCCGGCAGCAGATCCGCGAGCTGCCCACCGCCGCGCCCGCCTGAGGAGCACACCCGTGACGACGACCCCCGCGTCCGAGAACCCCGCGCCCGAGAGCCCCGTCTCCGCGACCTCCGTCTCCGCGGCCCGCCAGATCTCCCCCAGCCTGATCGCCACCCTGCCCGGTGACTACTACACCGACCCGGAGATCTTCCGTCGGGAACAAGAGCGCGTGTTCGAGTCGATGTGGTTCTGCGCCGTCCGCAGCGCCGACCTGGCCACACCGGGCGCCTTCCGCACCGTCCAGGTCGGCCGCGAGAACGTCCTCATCGCGCGCACCCGCAAGGGCGAGCTGCGCGCCTACCTCAACGTCTGCCGGCACCGCGGAGCCCGGCTGTGCGGGGAGGAGTCCGGTGAGATCCGGCGCACCTTCCAATGCCCCTACCACGCATGGACGTACGACCTCGACGGCACGTTGATCGCCGCACCCAACTTGATCAAGATGCCCGACATCGACCGTGTCGAGTACGGATTGATCAAGGTGTCCCTGCGTGAATGGCTGGGCTACGCCTGGGTGTGCCTCGCCGAGGAGCCCCCGCCCTTCGAGGACACCGTCCCGCACGCTGCCGTCGAGCGGCTCGGCGACCCCGCCGCGATCGAGCACTACGGCACCGAGCACCTCGCCCTCGGCCGGCGGATCGTCTACGACGTGAAGGCGAACTGGAAACTGATCGTCGAGAACTTCATGGAGTGCTACCACTGCGCGACGATCCACCCCGAACTCACCGACGTGCTACCGGAGTTCGCCGACGGCTACGCCGCCCAGTACTACGTGGGCCACGGCGCCGGGTTCGGCGAGGAGATCAAGGGCTTCACCGTCGACGGCAGTGAGGGTTTCGCCAGGCTGCCCGCGGTCTCCGAGAGCCAGGACCGCCGCTACTACGCCATCACCGTGAAGCCGACGGTGTTCATCAACCTCGTACCGGACCATGTGATCCTGCACCGCATGTTCCCGCTGGCCGAGGACCGCACGGTCGTCGAGTGCGACTGGCTGTACGCGCCGGAGGTGGTGGAGTCCGGGGCGGACGTGTCGAAGTCGGTGGAGTTGTTCCACCGGGTCAACGAGCAGGATTTTGAGGCCTGCGAACGGACGCAGCCGGCGATGGCGTCGCGGGCGTACCGGAAGGGTGGTGTGTTGGTCCCCAACGAGCACCACATCGGGACCTTCCACGAGTGGCTCGTGGAGAAACTGGGAGGCAGTCATGCCGGACCTGTTCATTGACGGTGCGGGGCGCAGGGCGGTGGACGAGCGCACCCGCGAGATCCGCTGTCCCGCCGACAACTCTCTGGTGGGGGTCGTGGACGAGGCGGGCGGCAAGGACGAACTCGGCCCCTCGGGCCTCGCCGAGTACCGCGAGGCGAAGCACATCTGGCGCAACACGGCCCCGACACCGCAAGGTTGGTTCGCCTGAGCCCACGGGAACACCCACGCGCAACAGCCCGCACATCACCCCCGCGCGTACACCCCCTCCCCGATCCCGTGCCCGCACCGAGTCACTCCTTCTCCTTCTCCCACTCCTCCGGCCCACACCAGGAGTCCGCTCATGACGACCACCGAGCAACCATCCGGCCCGCACAGACACGACGACACCGAACTCGCCGAGTTCGGATACAAGCCCGAACTCAAGCGCACTCTCGGCAACTTCCACACCTTCGCCGCCGGAATCAGCTACGTCTCGATTCTCACCGGCACCTTCCAGCTGTTCTACTTCGGCTACGGCAGCGGCGGCCCCGCCTACTGGTGGTCCTGGCCGATGGTCTTCTTCGGCCAGTTCATGGTCGCTCTCTGTTTCGCGGAGCTGGCCGCCCGGTATCCCGTCGCGGGCTCCGTCTACAACTGGTCGAAGAAGATAGGCAATCCGCACCTGGGCTGGCTCGCCGGCTGGATGATGTTGATCGCGTCCAGACCCCGGTGCTCCCCGCGGTGATCATCGGCGTCCTCGCCGTGGCGATCCTCATCGTCAACATCCGCCAGCCGCAGATCTTCACCGTCGTCACCAGCATCGGCATCATCATGATCTACCTCGCCTGCCTCGGCGTCACCGCGCCCAGGCTGGTGGCCCGGCTGCGCGGAAAGTGGCAGCCCGCGGGCGACGGCAAGTTCTCGCTGGGCCGCTGGGGACTGCTCGTCAACATCGTCGCCGTGGACTGGGGAACGGCCATGACGATCAACCTGATCTGGCCGCGCGCCGAGGTCTACAACGCGACCGCTCCGTTCCACTGGTACCTGCGCTGGGGCGCGGTGCTGTTCGTCGCGGTCATCATGGGCGGCGGCTTCGCCTACTACTGGTTCGTCCAGCGGCACCGGACCGGCGTACTCGCCGAGCACCAGCTGCAGCCCACGGCCACCACGACTCCCCTCACCACCCCCGCGGCCGGCTGACGGAGGTCAATCACTCGTCAGCGCCAATCCGTGCATCACGACGATGTTGATCGGCGAGAAGTGCGCGGATCTGTCGAAGGAGGACGGGTAGCGGCTATGCGGGCCGTTTGAACATCCGGGTCGCCGTGATTTCACTGTGCACCGCGTCGCCTTCTCCGGCCGGGGCCTGCTGCGGAAGCCCCGGCCGGAGGTGTTCCTCCACGCGGATGTACTTCAGCCCGGCCCGCAGGTCGGCGTCGTTGCGCATCCGGATGACCAGCGGGAACTCGGCGAGCGCGGTCGTGTCGAACAGACCGGTGGTGTAGAGGAGCTGGACGCCGAGCGCGTCCGACACGGCGCGCTGGAGCTCCAGCAGGTAGGTCGCGTTGGCCCGGCCGATCGGGTTGTCGAGGAACAGCGTCCCGGCGTGGCGGTGCTTGTCGCGGCCCCGGTCGTTGGAGCGCAGCGCGGCCATCGTGCAGTACAGGGCGATGGCCGCGGTGAGCAGCTGGCCGCCCGAGAACACGTCGCCCATCTGTCCGACGGGCACGCGCTCGGCGCGCAGCACGGCGTCCGGCTTGAGGATCTCGACGGCGACGCCCTTGGGCTGAAGGGCCGCACCGACCCCGCGCAGCAGCAGGGACATCCCGTCGCGGCGCAGATCGGAGTTCTTCTTGACGGCCGCCCGGGTCGCCTCGTCGATGACCTCGCCGAGCCGCTCGGTGAGCGTGGCCTGGTCGGGCTCCTCGAAACGGATGCGCAGGAACTCCTGCCCGGACCACTCGCCGAGCCCCTCCGGCAGCTGGGACAGTCGCTGGGCGGACCGGAGCGTGGCCAGCGCCGACTCCACGAGCCCTCTGAGCCGGTCCACGATCGAGTCGCGGTTGCGCTCCAACTGCGCCAACTCGTCGGTGAGGACCCTCAGCCGGGGCGCGAAGGCGTCGGCCCACTTCTGGGCGTGCTCGGGCAGCGCGGCGGCGGGCAGCTCGCGGATCTGCTGCCGGGCGGGGGTGCGGACCTGCTCGTAGCGCGTGGAGTTGGCGTGCCGGACGAGGACGTCGCTCGCCTCGCGCACGGCGGACTCGGCGGCCGACAGGTCGGCGGCGCAACCGCGCAGGGACCGGCGGGCATCGGCGGCGGACTGCCGAGCCTCCTCCAGGCGGCCCGGATACGGCTCGTTCTCCCCCTGCTCCTCCTCCGTGACGTGCTCGCGCAGCAGGTCGCGGAGCATCGCGGCGATCTCGTCGAAGCCGCCGGCCGCGTCCTCGGCGGCGCGGTGCGCGTCCAGCAGCTCGGTGTGCGCCTGACGGGCCCGGCTCAACGCCTCGGTGCGCGACGCGAGTTCGGCGGTCGCCGTGCGCAGCAGCGCCTGCGCGTGCTCGGCGTCGCGCGGCTGCTGCTCCTCGGCCAGCTCCGTGTGGGTTTCGCCGTCCTCGGGCGCATGCCGCTCGGCCTCACCCCGTACGCGCCCGAGTTGCTCGCTCGCGCTGGACATCCGGGTCTCCAGAAGCTGCACCAGCTCCTCGGCGCGGGCGGCGGCGGCCTGCCGGGAGGGCCCGTCGGAGCCGTCGGGCGACTGGAGAAGCTGCTCCGCACGCGTGCGGACCTTGTTGCTCAGCCGGTCCAGCTCGGCCCGCGCGGCACTCTCGTCGCTCTCCGCCCGCGCCTGGTCGGACCGCAGATCGGCATCGACGCCCACCTTCTCGTACAGCTGGGAAGCGGCCCGATACGCCTCGCGGAGGGCGGGCAGGGACGCCTGGGGGTCGTCCGTACCGCTCTCCGGTACGTCGTCGGGGGCGCCGGCGATCTCGGACCGCTCGCCGCGCAGCGCACGGGCGGTGCGGCGGGCGTCGTCGGCGGCGCGCTGGGCGGCGCGCCGGTCCTCGTCGGCGGCGCGGGCACGCTCCAGGCAGGCCTGGGCGCGGGCCTCCGACTCGGCCGCCTCGTCGGCGAGTTCGCGTAGCTTGACCTGCCAGCCGGCCCGCTCCCGCAACCGGAAGGCGAGTCCGGCGAGGGCGTCGGCGGCGCGCCGGGCCTTCTGGGCCGCCTCCTGCCGTTCGTCGCGGACCTGAGTCGCCTCGGCGGCGGCTTCGTCGGCCTCGGCGCGTACCGCCCGCGCCTCGGCCAGTTCCGCCTCGGACTCCTCGGCGAACACCCGGGTGTCATGGGCCGCTCGGCCCAGCTCGACGAGCCGGCCGGCCGGGCAGCCCGTACGCCAGGAGGTCAGCCGCGCCGCCAGCTCCCGGTCCTTGCCGAGCCGCGCGGCCAGCGAACGGATCTCCTCGTCCCGCTCGGTCGCCCGCGCGCGCAGCGCCTGCCGCTCCTCGTCGGCGGCGTGCTCGTCGTGCATGGCCGGGTTCGGCGGTACGAGGAAGACGTCACCGCTGCCGGAGTCGGGTGCCGGAGCGGGCGCGAGCAGGGCGGCGGCCGTTCCGACCGCCACGGCCGACCGCGGCAGCAGCGCCGCGTCGCTCAGCGCCTCGCGGGCCCGCGCGTGGGTGGCCGGGTCGGTGATGATCACGCCGTCGACCAGCTCCGGCCGGGCGGCCAGTACGCGCGCGTGGTCGACGGGGTCGACGGCCTGGGCGAGATAGCGCCAGCCGGGCAGGGCGGGAATGCCCTGCTCGCCGAGGAACTCCACGGTGGCCAGGACGTCCGGTCCGGGCGGCAGCAGCCCGCCGTCACCGAGGGCGCCGAGGATCCGGGAGTCGTCGGCGGCGGCCGTCCGCAGCTCGAAAAGCTGCCGTTCGGCGGAGGAGACGGCGTCGTCGAGGAGTTCGCGCAGCTCGTCGGCGAACCGGTCCAGGCCCTCGGGAGTGAGCCCGGACCGGTCGTCGTCGGCGTTGGCGTCGGTGTTCCGGCGGGGCTGCGGCACCACGGACGCACGCGTGTCGCGGCCGGTCAGGCTCAGCAGTTCCGCGAGCCGCTCCTCACGGGCCAGCGCCTCGGCGAGGCGTCGCTCGGCCTCGTGGGACCGTTCCGCCGCCGTGGCCGCGTCCTCCGCGCGGGCCGCCGTCAGCTCCGCGCGGGACTCGGCGGCGGCCGCCTCACGCGTGTGCTCGGTGGCCCGGCGCGAGGCCTCACGGGCGGTGTCCCAAGCCGCGACGGCCGCCTTCTCGGCGTCGCTGGCGGCGAGTGCCGCGCGGGCCGGGTCGGCGTCGGGCGCGCTGTCGTCGAGCCAGCCCGCGCGCACCGCCTCGGCGGTCTCCTGCCCGACCTCGGTCAGCCGCTGCCGCAGATGCCCGGCCTCACTGCGGGCGCGCTGCGCCTCGGTGGCGGCGGAGGTCGAGTCCCGGTGCGCTGACTCGCCGACCTCCTGGAGAGCGCCGGAGCGCTCCTCCTCCTCGTCGGCGAGGGTCTCGGCTTTCTCCGTCGCCGCGTGCAGGGCTCGTACGAGGTCGACGGCGGCCTTGGTGCGGGCAGACAGGGCGGGGGCCGCGTCCCGCTCGGCCTCCTGGATCGCGGCGGCCACGCGGGTGACCCGGTCGGCGGCGGCGCGGTGGCGCAGCACCTGCTCGGCGGCCTGCCAGGCGGAGTGCAGGGTGCGCGCCTCGGCGAGCTCGCGCTTCTGTGCGGCGGCCGACTTCTCGGCGGCGGCGAGCGCCAACGAGGCGTGCCGGTAGGCCAGTTCGGCGGCGATCAGCGCACTGCGCCAGCGGGCTGCCTCGGCCTGCGTGACCGTGTCCGCGGCGGCGGTGACCCCCTGGGCGAGGTCGGTGGCGCGCACGCGCTCCTGGGCTCCGCGCGCGGACAGCCGACGCGCCAGGGCCCGCGTGCGGCGCTCGGCCCCGGTGTGGATGTCCCGCGCGCTGGAGCGGGCCTCGGCGGCCTCGACGATCCGCCCGAGGAGGTCGACGGACCCGGCGGTGAATTCCCGTTCGGCGATCAGCTCGGCACGCCGCCCCAGCTTGTTGCCGAAGCCGCTGACCAGGTCGGCGAGGCCGTCGGTGTCACGGGTGTCGGTGACGGCGCGCAGCAGCAGGTCGGTGAAGTCGGAGTCCTTCTTCACCGCGAACAGACCGGCGGCCTCGCCCTCGTCGGCGTTCATCTCCCGCTGGTAGCGGAAGAGTTCGGGGTCGAGGCCGAGATCGCCGAGGTGCTCGATCCACCGGTCGTGGATCTCCTCCCAGTGCACCTCGAGATGCGGATACACCTTGCCGGCCTCCGTGATGGCGTCCCGGAAGCCCTTCATGGTCCGCCGCCGCCCCTGCGCCCCCGACTGCCCCTCGACGGACGGGCGTACGGCGCTGGACTCGGCGACGGGAAGGCTGTCGAGGCTCAGTCCCGGTCCGGGCCGGAACGAGTACCAGGCCTCGGCGAACTTCCGCGGGTCGTTGGAGACCTGGCGCCCCCGCCACTCGCTCACCTTGCCGACCACCACGCACTCGCCGGTCAGCACGTGCTGCCACTCCAGCGCCACGTGCCCGCAGTCGTCCGCGAGGAGGAACTTCCGCAGCACACCGGAGCTCGCGCCGCCGAGGGTGTTGCGGTGGCCGGGCAGCATCACCGAGAAGATCAGCTTGAGCAGGACGGACTTACCGCCGCCGTTCTCCAGGAAGAGCACTCCGGCGGGCGCGGGCCGGCGCGGCGGGCCGACGGGCTCGTCTTCGAAGAACTCCGCTTGGGTGGGCGCGGGGTCGGGCACGGGCGCGCCCACGCCCCGCAGGTCAAGCACGGTGTCGGCGTAGCGCGCACCGGCGGGCCCGATGGAGTAGAGGCGGACCCGGGACAGCTCGTACATGGCGGACTCTCGTAAGTCTTCGTCAGAGGGGAAGTTCAGGATTCAGGGCTGGGAAGGCGCGTGGAACGGCAGTCCGGCATCGGCCACCAGTTCCAGGTCGTCGGTGTCCTCGGGCGGCAGCAGCGTCGGCCTCCCGTCGGTCACCGGCACGACACCCAGTTCGAGAAGCTCGGCCATCGCGGCACTGCCCGCCATGTCCCGCACCTGGAGCTGGTAGCGGGCCGTGGTCCGGTACGTGCCGCCGTTGTCGTCCCCGGTCCGCTGCAGGAACCCGGAGTCGGTCAGGAAGGCGACGGCCTTGCCGACGATGCCGGTCGTGGAACCGGCGAGCCGGCGCGCGTCCTTGGTGGCACCGGCCGCGCTGCGTCTGACCCAGATCCGCCAGGCGGACTCCAGACCGGGGGCTTCGGTCGCCGGGTCGGTGTTCTCGCCCTGCACCTCGGCGCGCTCCTCCAGACGCCGGCACGCCTGCCGGACGAACGCGTCGACGCCGTTGACCGAGACCCGCCCGATGTACCCGTCGTCGGCCAGGTCCTCGGGCCGCGGAAACGCCATGGCGGCGACCGCGAGATGCGCCAGTCCGTGCAGGAACCGGTCCCCGCCGTCGGCGGATGTCCGGCGCGCGTAGTCACCCATCCGCACGGCGAACACCGAGTCCTCGGCGGCCGTCACCGCCATCCCCGCGCGCGGGGACACCTCCAGCACGACCAGCCCCAGTCCGGCGGCCACGGCGTCGGCGAGTCGCGCGAAGGGGGAGTCCTCGCGGTAGCGCCGTAGCAGTTCCGCGTACTCCTGGTCGCGGGCGGGCTGCACCTTGGGCTGCAGTCCGAAGGCGACAAGCCGAGCCGCGTCGGCGGCGTCGGCGGGGGTGACGGGCGCGGCCGCCGAAGGGGCGGGAGCCTCCGTGTCACTCCACTCGACATGCTCGCTCACGACCACAACTCCTCGCACTCGAAAACAGGGGTGGCGGACGGGGTGGCAACTGCCCGCCCAGGGGCGTGGGAGGGTGACATGCGTGGCCCCGCCGGGCGGGCGCGACAGGCCACTGCGGGCCCGCCCGCCGCATACGACATCAGGCCGCCTCCGTCCGGCCCGCGGCCATCCCCGCCACATCCAGCAAAGCGGTCCCCACTATCAGATCGGCCCCGCCGAACTCGGGATCATCGAGCTCCGTCCCGTCGTCCACCGCGAACACCAGCTTCTCCTCCCCCTGCCGATAGGCCGTACCGACCGGCGGACTGGCCGCATGGACGGCCAACAAGGCCACCAGGTAGGCAAGATCGGGGTCGCCCGTCCGCCGAGCCTCCGCGAGCAGCCCCGAAAGACGCCGTGGCGCATCCGCCGGCAGATCGAGGAGTTCCGTCGCCGCAGCCAGCTGCTCCTCGCTGAACCGGCTGTCGTCAGGGGTGGCGATGAGATCCGGCTCCGGCATCTCCGCGCCCAGATGCTCCCGCTCCATCGGCGGCGTCAGCAGTATGTCGACGAGGTCGCCCACCCGCACCGACACCGGCGTACGCAACCCGGTCCCTCGGGAGAAGAACGCGTCCGTGACCCGGACCGCCTGCTCCAGGGGCAACGGGAGAACAGGCGCGAGCAGATGGCCGTACAGATCGATCCCCGATGTCGTCATGGGCGTGGCGAAGGCCTGCCGGTCCTGTTCTGCCCGGAACAGCGGACCGGCCTCCAGCAGCCGCGACTGCAACTGGGTGTGGCGCCGGATGCAGTCCTTCACGATGTCCACCAGCTCGGCGGCACGCCTCTTCTGCTCGGGGTCCTCGGACTCGTCACGCGCTCTCCGGATGTTCGTGAGGATCGCGTTCTCGTGGCGGTATCGGTCGGCCACGTGGTCGAGGGCCTCGGCGATCATGTCGGGCACGGTGTTGAGCCAGTCCACCGCGCGGACGTTGCGCCGGGTGGCGTCCAGCGCCCGCCGCAGGGTCTCCGAGTACTGGACCGTGCGGTACCGGGCCTGTTCGGCGGCCAGTTGGGCGTCGGCCAGGCGGCCCCGGCTGATCAGCACCTCCAGCTTGACCTCGGCGGCGATCTGCGCGCTGGTGACGTCGGTGTCGAGGGCACCGACGAGGACGTTGACCGCCTCGTCCGTCGTGCGGAGATACACGGATCCGCCGGGCCCCGGCACTTCCTCGATCAGCTTGAAGTCGTAGTCACGGCGCACATACGTGCCGTCCGCCGCGAACGTGCCGTAGACCGCGCGGAATCCGCGGTCGACGCTGCCGACATTGATCAGGTTCTCCAGGACCCAGCGGGCCACGCGCTCGTGCTCGGCGACGGGCCGCTCTTGGGCCTGGGCGGCGATGCGGGGGATGAGCCTGGCGACGATCTGGTCGTGGTCGGCGCCCGTGTCGAAGTCCATGTTCAGTGTGACCAGATCGATGGCGGACAGGGCCACCTCAGCCATGCCGTACACCGAGTACTCGCCGGCGAGGTTGGCCTTGCGGGCGTCGAGGTCGTGCAGCGGCGCGGTGCAGGCGAGCGCACGCAGCCGCCGCGCCAGTCCCTCGTCGGCGGCCGGCCCCGGTGCGGGGCGCGGCCCCGCACTGAGCTGGGGCGGAACACTGTCCGTCGATGCAGGCGAAGTCACGGTGCACAGACTAGGTCCTCGGTCTGACAACGACCCAAACGACGCAGAAGCGACCCGTCGTCACGGTGGTCACACCTGCAACGGACCCACCGGGCCACCGCTAAACCTCCTCACCGACCCGACGCCGGTAGACCTCGACCACGCGCTCCAGCGAGTCGTCGAGGTACACCTCGAGCAGTTTCTCCGCCTCGCGCCTGTCCCCCGACTCCAGCGCCCGAAGGATCTGCTGGTTGCGTGCGAGGTACGGCTCGTGCAGCCGACGCGGTTCGTCCACCACATGGAAGGCGAGGCGCAGTTCGGCGAAGACACTGCGCATCAGCTCGTCGGTGCGGTCGCTGCCGGCGAGCGCGACCAGCTCCCGGTGGAAGTGGATATTGGCCGTGCCCAGCGCGTTCCAGTCACCTTCCCGCGCCGCCCGCTGTCCTTCCGCCACGGCCTCCGCGAGGCCGTCCAGGCCGTACGGCGGCTCACCGAGACCTCGTACGACAGCGCACTCGACAAGCCCGCGCGTGCGGTAGATGTCCTCGACGTCCTCGACGGTCAGCTCCCGGACGAACACGCCCCGGTTCAGCTCGTGGACGAGCAGCCGCTCGTGGGTGAGCAATCGGAACGCCTCGCGCAGTGTGTTGCGGGAGACCCCGAGCGCGCCGCCGATGCTGTCCTCCGACAACCGGGTTCCGGGTGGGAAGTACCCCTCGGCGATACGGCTCCTGAGGATGTCCGAGACGCGTTCCGCGGTGCTGGTACGGCCCAGGAGGGCGCGGTCGTCGGCCAGTCCGGTCAGCTGCTCTGCCATGCCCGGAATTCAAGCGCAGATACAGGAACGAAACAACATGGGTATTGAAGGATCGTTCAACGATCCTCTATCTTGTATGAACGGCACCGCCCACTCACGACGGCGCCGCGGCTTCCGCTCGCCCCTGCTCACTCCGCACGCACCCTCCGTCCTCCCTCTGCGAGGTGCCCATGAGCACGCCCCCTCCACCGCGGGCCCTTCCCGCCGACACGCACACCGCCGGCCGCACTGTCGGCGTCGTCTTCCCCACCACGGTGGGCTCCCTGGCCGACAGCCGGGGTGTGAGCGGCGCGCTGGTCTTCGGCGCAACGACCGGGCTCCGCATCGGCGCCCTGGCTCTGCCGGGACTGTCGGAGACGCGCGGAAAGGAGCTCGCGTGAACCGCGTGGAAGGCCGCTCTGCGATCGACCGCCCGCTCGCCCTCGTCGACGAGCACGCGCGCGCGTGGAGCCCGCGGGAGGCCCGGACCCGCTTCCGGGCGGGGCTCACGGGCCCCACCGCGGGAGTGGCGGCGGGCCACACCCAGGCCAACCTGATCTCGGTGCCCGCCGACTGGGCGTACGACATGATGCTGTTCTGCCAGCGCAACCCGAAGCCCTGTCCGGTGCTCGACATCACGGACGCCGGTTCCTGGTCGACGATCCTCGCGGACGGCGCCGACCTGCGCACCGACCTGCCGCGCTACCGGGTGTGGCGGGACGGAGAGCTGGTGGACGAGCCGACGGACGTGCGCGCGCACTGGCGGGGCGACCTGGTGTCGTTCCTGATCGGCTGCAGCTTCACCTTCGAGTGGGCGCTGTCCGAGGCGGGCGTCCCGATCCGGCATATCGAGCAGGGCCGCAACGTTTCCATGTATGTGACCAGTCGTGAGTGCCGTCCGGCAGGGCGGTTGCGCGGTCCGCTGGTGGTGTCCATGCGACCGGTACCGCCGGAGCGTCTGGCGGCCGCCATCAGGGAGAGCAGTCTGCTCCCGGCGGTGCACGGCAGCCCCGTACACTGCGGCGATCCCTCGACACTCGGCATCGACGACCTCGGCCGCCCCGACTTCGGCGATCCGGTGGACGCCGGACCGGACGACATTCCGGTGTTCTGGGCCTGCGGTGTGACCCCGCAGGCCGCGGTGATGGCTTCGCGCCCGCCGTTCGCCATCACCCACGCACCGGGCCAGATGTTCCTCACCGACGCCCGCGACGAGCAGTACCGCGTGGTCTGAGCAGGAGAGACGAAGAATGACCTCGATCGATCTCAACGCCGACCTCGGCGAGGGCTTCGGCCGCTGGCGGCTGACCGACGACGAGCAGTTGCTGACGGTCGTCACCAGCGCCAACGTGGCCTGCGGCTTCCACGCCGGGGACGCGGCCACCATGCGCCGGGTGTGCGAGCTGGCGGCCGAGCGCGGGGTACGGATCGGCGCGCAGGTCTCCTACCGGGATCTGGCGGGGTTCGGGCGGCGCGCGATGGACGTGCCGTCCGCCGAGCTGACGGCCGAAGTGGCCTACCAGATCGGCGCCCTGGAAGTGTTCGCACGCGCGGCGGGCTCGCGCGTGTCGTACGTCAAGCCGCACGGCGCGCTCTACAACCGGGCCGTGCACGACGAGGAGCAGGCCGGCGCGGTCGTGGCCGGCGTGCTCCTCGCGGACGCCACGCTGCCGGTGCTCGGGCTGCCCGGCTCGCGGCTCCTGGAGCTGGCCGACGAGGCGGGCCTGCCGCCCGTCACGGAGGCGTTCGCGGACCGCGCGTACACGGACGAGGGCACGCTCGTGCCGCGCGGCCGGAGCGGCGCCGTGGTGTCCGACCCCGAGGCCGTCGTGGAACGGTCGCTGGACCTGGCCCGCTCCGGCGAGGTCACCGCGCACTCCGGGGCACGCATCGCGGTACGCGCGCGTTCCCTGTGCCTGCACGGGGACACGCCCGGCGCGGTGGATCTGGCCCGCCGGGTCCGGGAGCGGCTGGAGACCTCGGGCGTCCGCGTGGAGGCCTTCGCATGAGGGCCCTGCCCGTCGGCGACGGCGCCCTGCTCGTCGAGGTGGCCTCGGACGAGGAGGCCCAGGCCCTGCACGCCGAGCTGGTGCGGCGGCGTGCGGCGGGCCTGCTCACCGTCCACGAAATCGTCCCGGCGGCCCGGACGGTCCTCCTGGACGGTCTGGACGATGCCGAGCGCCTGGCGCGCGAACTGAGCGCCTCAGAGGTGCCCGGCGCTCCCCCGCGCGGCCGGCGGGTCGTGGACATCCCCGTCCGCTACGACGGCCCCGACCTGTCGGAAGTCGCCGCGCGCTGGGGCGTCCCGGAGGATGAGGTGGCTGGTATCCACGCGGGCACCGAGTTCCGCGTCGCCTTCTGCGGGTTCGCCCCCGGCTTCGGTTACCTCACCGGCCTGCCCGCGCGCTACGACGTCCCGCGCAGGGCCACTCCGCGCACGTCCGTCCCGGCGGGCTCGGTGGGGCTGGCGGGCTCGTACACGGGCGTGTACCCCCGTTCGTCGCCGGGCGGCTGGCAGCTGATCGGCACCACGGACATCGTGCTGTGGGACCACGCACGCGTGCCTGCCGCGTTGCTGTCACCGGGCACGCGCGTGCGCTTCGTCCCCGTGGCAGGCCCGGCAGGCCCGGCAGGCCCGGCAGGGGTCGCGGCACCGGCGGGGGTCGCGGCACCGGCGGGGACGCCATGACGGACCGCGCGCTCGCCGTCGTGCGCGCCGGCGCCCTCACCACCGTTCAGGACCAGGGCCGCCCGGGGCACGCCCATCTCGGCGTACCCCGCTCCGGCGCGCTGGACGCGTCGGCCGCGGCGCTCGCCAATCGGCTGGTCGGCAACCGGCCCGACGCCGCCGTCCTGGAGACCACCCTCGACGGCTGCACGCTACGGTCCCGTTCGGAGGTCACCGTGGCCGTCGCGGGCGCGCCCTGCCCGGTCACGCTGGACGGCCGCCCGGTCGCCTGGGGCGCGCCGGTGCGGATGCCCGCCGGTGCGCTCCTGGATCTCGGAACGGCCGTCTCCGGAGTACGCAGCTACCTGGGCGTCTCCGGCGGGATCATCGTCGAGCCGGTACTCGGCAGCCGCTCCACGGACCTGCTGTCGGGCCTCGGCCCGCCCCCGCTCACGGACGGCGCGGTGCTGCCCCTGGGAACACCTCAGGCGCTGCTGCACGCGCGCGTGGATGTCGCTCCGCAGCCCGCTCCCCCGGCCGAACTCGTCCTGCGCGTGACCCTGGGCCCGCGCGACGACTGGTTCACGCCGGACGCCGTCCGGGCCTTCACCTCGCGCACCTACCGGGTGTCCTCCGCGAGCAACCGCATCGGACTGCGCACCGAAGGGCCCGCCCTGGAGCGGGCCCTGACCGGCGAACTCCCCAGCGAGGGCATGGTGCTGGGCGCCGTCCAGGTCCCGCCCGACGGCAGGCCCCTGGTCTTCCTCGCCGACCACCCGACCACCGGGGGCTACCCGGTGATCGCGGTCGTCCGCGCCGCCGACCTCCCGGCCGCCGCACAGGCGGTGCCGGGCACGCCGGTGCGGTTCGTGGTCGTACGCCGCCGCTGAGCCCTCAGGCGGCGTCCGGCTGCTGCTCACCCACCGAGAGCGCGGCGAGCGCCGCGGACACGGCCGCGGAGGTCCGCAGGTCGAGCCGGGCGCTCGTCCCGCGCGCGTGGTGCCGCATCTCGTCGACGGCGAGCGTCAGGAGCTGCGGCAGCAGATCGGTGCAGCGCCGGGCCACCCAGCCGGTGCCGGCGGTGGCCAGCCACCACACGCTCGCCGACCTGGTGGGGGCGGGGAACCCGGGCTCGGGCAAGGGAGCCGCCCCCGTCGCGAGGCCCCGTTCCGCGAGCAGCGCGTGGAAGCGCACGGCCAACTGCCGGTGTCCCCGCTCACCGGGGTGCAGCCGGTCCGCGCTCCACATCGCACGGTCGGTGAGCCACGCACCTTCACAGGCGTGCAGATGCACGGCCCCGTACCGCTCGGACAACGCGTGGACGACGGCGTTGACCGCCCGCTGCCGCCGGGCCAGCGGACGCGCCAGGGCACCCGGCAGCCCCAGCATCGCGCCGGGATCGGGCAGACAGGCCGTGAGCAGGACGGCGCCCTGCTCGGTGAAGGCCGAGTAGACGGTATCGAGGCGGGCGGCCACGGCCTGGATGTCGAAGGTGCAGCGCAGGGTGTCGTTGACGCCGATGACGACAGAGGCGACATCGGGCCGCAGCGCCAGCGCGGCGGGCAGCTGCCGTTCCAGCACGTCACGCGACTGCGACCCGCTCACCGCGAGGTTGGTGAACTCCACAGTCTCCAGGGACTCCACGGACCCCATCGGCTCCACGGGTCCCTCCGACACCACCGACCCCAGCAGCTCCACAGACCCGTCCGACACCACCGACCCCCGCGAGTCCGCAGGCCCCTCCGACACCACGCCCCCTTCGGCGATCCCGTCGGCGAGCAGCGCGGCCCAGCCGCGCCACCCGTCGCCGACGGGGTCTCCCACCCCTTCGGTGAGCGAGTCGCCGAGCGCCACGAAGCGCAGCGGTCTCATGCCACGCCCCCGGGCGCGACCGAGCTGCCCCCGGGCACCGCGGGGGGTACGGAGGTCACCGCGTCGTGCGCGTGCAGGAAGCCCGCGACCGCCGTGTCCCACCCGAAGCACTCCGCACGCGCGCGTGCGGTCTCCCGGCGCTCCTGCACGGACCCGGCCAGCAGCAGCTCCACGGCGTCCGCGAAGGCTCCCCCGTGGTCCGCCGCGACGGCCCCGGCGGAGCCGATCACCTCGGACAGCGCGGACGAGGCACTGGCGACCACGGGTGTGCCGCAGGCCATCGCCTCCAGTGCGGCGAGCCCGAACGTCTCGGCCGGGCCCGGCGCCAGACACACGTCGGCGGACGCCTGCAGCGCGCCCAGCAGTCCGCGGTCGGAGACGTGGCCGAGGAACGTCACCGGCAACCCGCGCTCCCGCGCCCGCTGTTCGAGCCGCGACCGCAGCGGCCCGTCCCCGGCCACCACGAGCACCGCCCTCCGACCACGCCGTACGAGCGCCTCCAGCGCGTCCAGCGCGGTGCCGGGCCGTTTCTCCACGGACAGCCGGGTGCACGTCACCAGCAACACCTCGTCCCCGCGCGCGTGCCGGGCGCGCAGCCCGGGGTCGCGCAGCGCGGGGTGCCGCTGCACCAGGTCGACGCCGAGGGGCGCCCGTACGACGTTCCGCGCCCCGATCCGCACGAACTCCCGCTCGGCGAACTCCGTGGTGCACACCACGCGCGCGTAGGTGTGCGCGGTACGGACGTTGAGCGCGTCGGCGGTGCGCCGGGCCGCTCCCTCGGGCAGGCCCCAGGTGCGCAGCACGCCGTCGGCGGTCTCGTGGGAGACCATCACGGCGGGGACCCGGGCGCGTCGCGCCCACTTGCCGGTCCACCTCAGGGTCGTACGGTCGGAGACCTCCAGGCGGTCGGGGGCCAGTTCCTCCAGCAGGCGGGCCACCCGCTGCTTGTCGGTGAGGACCCGGTAGCCGCCGGTGCCGGGCAGCAGCGGCCCGGGGAGGGTGATCACCCTCCCCTGCTCGGTCTCGCGGTCGCTCGCGCGCTCGCCGGGCACGATCAGCACCGGCTCGTGCCCGGCGGCCTTGAAGCCCTTGCCGAGCTCGCGCAGCGCGGTGCGCAGGCCGCCGGACGCCGGCGCGACGAAGTTGGCCAGCCGCACTATGCGCAAGGAGCTCATGCCGCCACCACCGTCCGCCGTGCGGCGAGGACGTTCTCGTAGTGCCCGATCAGCTGATCGCCGACGGCCGCCCAGGTGCGTCCCTCGACGGTCGCGCGCGCGCTGGTGCCGAACTCGGCGCGCAGGCCGGCGTCGGCGGCCAGGGCCCGCACGGCGTCCCGTACGGCGGCCGGGTCGCGCGGCGGGACCAGCAGGCCGGTGCGCCCGTGGGCGACCAGGTCCAGCGGGCCGCCGGCGGCGGGGGCGACGACGGGCACGCCGCTCGCCATGGCCTCCTGCACGGTCTGGCAGAAGGTCTCGAAGGGACCGGTGTGCACGAAGACATCCAGGGAGGCGAAGATCCGGGCCAGTTCGTCGCCGGTGCGGCGCCCGAGGAAGACGGCGCCCGGCAGGGCTTCGGTGAGCGACGGCTGACTCGGCCCGTCGCCCACCACCACGACCCGGACACCGGCCAGTCCGCAGACACCGGACAGGAGCTCGACCTGCTTCTCGGGGGCGAGCCGGCCGACGTAGCCGACGATCAGCTCACCGTTCGGGGCGAGTTCGCGACGCAGCGCCTCGTCCCGCAGTTCGGGGCGGAACCGGGCGGTGTCGACGCCTCGCGCCCACAGTTTCACCCGGGGCACACCGTGCGTCCGGAGGTCGTGCAGGGCCGGGCTGGACGGGGCGAGGGTGAGGTCGGCGGCGGCGTGGACGGAGCGGATACGGCGCCAGGCCGCCGCCTCGCCCGCGTGGACGTAGGTGCGGGCGTAGCCGGCGAGATCGGTCTGGTAGACGGCCACGGCGGGGATGCCGAGCCGGGCGGCGGCGGCCATGCCGCGGACGCCCAGGATGAAGGGGCTGGCCAGGTGGACGACGTCGGCACGGTGCTCGGCGATCGCCGCGGCCACACGCCGGCTGGGGAGGGCGACACGGACCTGGGGGTAGCCCGGGAGCGGGAGGGAGGGGACACGGATGACAGGGCAGGGCGCCAGGGCGTCGACCCCGGGCCCGGAACCGGCCGCGGTGGCCGGCGCGACGACGAGCGGAGAGTGACCGCGATCTACGAGGTGCCGGGCGGTCTGGAGCGCGCAGTGGGCCACGCCGTTCACATCGGGGGGAAAGGATTCGGTCACGATGACGACACGCATACCCGTGTTGTCTCCGTACTGGACGTGGCCGCGTCAACGTGGATCTGTCCGGACGAGGAACGGTCCATGAGCGTTGCGGTGCACACCCGAGCAGGCCAGACCGCGTCCATGCCCTCCTGACCCACGGGTCATCCCGGGTTCATCCAGCGGGTGCGCCGATGCCCGATGACTTCCTTCTGAGGGCGCACCTGAGCGAGCTGCGATCACGATCGGACACGCCCGGAAGACCGGCGTTCACATGGCGGTGGCGTCCGGTCCGATCCGGCTGCGGACGGCGGTCTGGACCTCGGCCTCCTCGGCGGGATCGGCAGCGAGCCGGCGTAGCCGCTCGACGACCCGGGCATCACCGGTCTCCGCGTGCCGGGCGGCGATCTCGCGGGTGGATTCCTCGCAGTCCCACAGGCACTCGACGGCGAAGCCGGTGGCGAAGGAGGGGTCGGTGACAGCGAGGGCACGGGCGGCTCGGCCGCGTAGATGGGACGAGGCGGTCTCTCGGTAGACATGGCGCAGGACGGGGGCCGCGCAGGCGATACCGAGCCGTCCGGCGCCGTCGACGAGGGTCCACAGGGTCGGCGCGTCGGGCCCTTCGCCCCGTACGGCCTCCCGGAGGGCCGCGAGGACGAGTTCGCTGTCCTGGGCCGCGCCCCGGCAGGAGAGCATACGGCCGGCGGCGGCGCCCAGGGAATCGGGTCGGTGGGCCCAGCCGCGCGCCCGGACGACGGCGGCGACACTGCACATGCGTTCGAAGGCGTCCAGGGCGGCGTCCACGACGACCGGGGTACCGGTGATCACGGCCAGCTCGATCAGGTCGAGGGCGTCGGGATCGTTGCCGTCGGCGAGATAGCGCAGGGCGGTGCAGCGGGCGCCGTCCGTGCCGTCCTGGGCGGCCCGGACAATCTCCGGCCGGTCCTCGGGCCCCGCGACGGCCACCAGACAGCGGGCGGCCGGCACATGGAGGGCGGCACCGCGCTCCATCCCCTGCTGGGCCCACTCGAAGACGGCCTGCACGCTCCACCCGGGGCGGGGCCCGCTCGGCCGCATCTGCCGTTGCCAGCGGTCGAAATGGCCGGTCTCGTGAGCGGCGCGCACGCGCGTGGCGATCGATGCGCGCGGGTCGTCCGCCCACAAGCGCCAGGGCCGGGGCTCGAAGGCGTCCCGCACGACGGCCGCCAGCTCGGCCTCCCCCTCGGCATCGGTCGCGAACCGTGCCAGAACGGGCGCCGCCAGGGCACGCAACCCGGCGTCGTCGTCGCGCAACGCCAGCTCGTCCAGGGCCCAGGCCCAGTTGGAGCCTGAGGCGGCGTACCTGCGCAGCAGCTCGAGTGCGTCCCGCCTGCCGTACGAGGCGAGATGACCGAGGACCGCCAGCGCCAGACCGGTGCGTGACTCCTCGGTGTCGAGTACGTCCTGGACGTCGAAGAGGTGGGCCTCGATCTCGTCCAGCTCGCCGTTCAGGTCGAGGAAGAGACGGGCGTAGTAGAGGGAGCGGTTCTCCACCTGCCAGTCGTGGCGGGGATCGCGCACCACACAGTGGTTCAGTGCCGCGAGCGCTTCGGCGCGCGGTGCGGTGAGCGCGTGCAGTGTGCCGTCGCCGCGGCCCCGCTGCAGCAGGCCGAGCAGCGTACCGCTGGGCGCTATGACCGGATCGAACATGGGAAACAGCCTCACATCAAGCGTCGACGCAACCGGGGACGTGCATTACCTGGCCGCGTGACAACACGTCGGGGCGCCCGCCGTTTCCTGCTTGCTGTAAGCCATCTTCCTCTGCCTCTCGTCGGTGGCCCATGCGGACCGCGTCACGGTCCGCGCGGCGCGGCATCTTCCGCCCGGCCATCACGTCCGTGAACCACGAGGTCATGATGACTCGGCAGTTCCATCCGCCGCGACCGAAATTTCGGCGGCCCGCTACCGCCTCCCCCGTTCTCTGTGTCTGCCCTGGTCAGGGCAGGTGCTTCAGTGTGCGCCGAACAAGTCGAGCAACTGCGTCTTGCCGAACATCCGGGCCGTGTCGACGGCCGACGGCGTGCCCGCCGCGGGGTCGGCGCCAGCCTCCAGAAGAGCGTTGATCACTTCTTCCTCACCCTTGAAGACGGCCCCGGCGAGCGGGGTCTGGCCCCGGTCGTTGATCCGGTCGGCCTCGGCACCCCGGGCGAGCAGAGCGCGTACGGCGTCGGCGTGACCGTGGTACGCGGTGAGCATCACCAGGGAGTCACCGCGGTCGTTGGTCAGGTTGGCCGGAACGCCCGCGTCCACGTACGCCACGAGCGCCTCGGTCTGCCCCCGTCGGGCCAGCTCGAAGACCTTGGTCGCGAGCTCCACGACCTCGGGGTCGGGGGCTTCACTCATCGGGCGGACCGCCTCTCCATGCAACCGTTCAGGTGAATCGCCAGGGTACTGGCTCGCGCCGCACATGACCCGTTGCGCCGGAGGTAAAGATCACCGCAGCCGCGGTCGGGCGCCGGCGACCGGCCCAACCGGCCAACCGGCCCAGGACGACTCCGCCGCCTGGGGTAAATCAACCGAAAACCACCCAGTTGCACCTTTTATCGTATAGATACATGCTGTGATCCTGGAAGTACTCATGGTGACTGTCCCCACAAACCAGGAGAACGCAAATGATCCTGTCCATCTCAGGCGTGGTCCTTCTCGGCATCATCGTCTTCCTCTTCTTCCGCAAGGACGGCCTGAAGGCGTCGCACTGCACGGTCTCGGTCATGTTCGGTTTCTTCCTCTCGAGCACGGCCATCGCTCCGAGCATCAAGGCCGGCAGCGAGAGCCTGGCGAGCCTCCTCGGCGGAATCAAGTTCTGACGCCCCCCACGCCCGCACGCATCACCAGGAGACAGAAGTGGCCCGGCGCCCCCTCCCCCGCATCCTGAGCACAGGCAGCGCGCAGATCGCCCGGAGCCGGGAGCTGGCCCGGACGGCGGTCGACAGCACCACCGATGTCCTCCACCCGCTGATCACGATCACCCGCGGGCTGCGCCGGCTGGCATCGGCCGGGCGGCGCAGGTGGGCCGAGACTCCCAAGGACAAGCGCGGGCCGCTGCTGTTCCTGGTGGCGTCAGCGGTTCTGGTGGTGGCGCTCGCTCCGTACGGCCCACTGCTCGCTGTCATCACGCTGATGGCGGCGGCAGCCTGGCAGGGCCGGGACCGCGGGCCGTCGAAGCCCGAGGGCCCCGACGACTCGCAGATCCAACGACTCCAGTCGCTGTACGAGGCCCTCGTCCCGTATTTCTCGATCGCCGACGATCCGGCCCCGCTGTACGCGCACGGCGGCGAGTGGGAGACGGCCTTCCCCGCGTACGAGTTCGACGAGACGGGCCGCACCACCCACCTCGTGATCCGCTACCCGGCGTACTTCACCGACGGGGAGGCCGAGTCCCGCACCCGCATCGAGCAGTTGCTGCACGCCAAGTCGGGCCGCGGGCGCGAGTACCACTTCGCCTGGGACGAGGAGGGCAACCACCTCACGGTCACCGCGCTGTCCCCGCTGCCCACCGACATCGCCGCCCAGCGATTCGTCACCGCCCCCGGCGAGACGGTACTCGGCTTCACCGACCGCTCCGAGGTCCAGCGCACACTCCCCCTCGCCTACGGTGAGGAACAGCGCGACGCCGCTCCGGTCGTCTGGCGCACGGGCATCCGCTCCACCGAGCCGCACCTGCTGATCATGGGCCAGCCGGGCAGCGGCACCTCCACCCTGCTCCGCTCGATCACCCTCCAGGCCCTGCGGTACGGCGACGTGGTGATCGTCGACGGCGGCGGCACCGGCGAGTACGCGTGCCTCACCGGCCGGGACGGCGTCCTCGCGGTCGAGTGCGGACTGGCCGGGGCGCTGGCCAGCCTGGAGTGGGCGACGACGGAGACGGAGCGCCGTCTGATCGCCGCGAACCGTGCCCGCCAGGCGGGCCATCCGCCGCCGGACGACACCAAGCGGCCGCTGTGGATCCTCCTGGACCGCCCGAGCGTGTTCGCCCACATCGCCGCCGCCGAAGGCCACCCGGACCCACAGTCCCTCCTCCACGTCCCCCTCCGGCACGGCCGCGCGGCGAACGTCACGGTGGTGGTCGCCGACCAGTTCGACACCGCGGACGCCCTGAGCGACGCGGTACGCCGGCACACGCGCGCGCGGGTCGTGCTCGGCCCGGCCACACGTGAGCAACTGGAGACGGTCCTGGGCATGCGCCCGCCCACCACCCTGGTCGCCCACGTCCCACCCGGCCGCGGCTACGCCCGCCTCGGCACCGGCCCGATCCACCGCCTCCAGGTCCCGTCGACCCCGGACCCGTACGACGAGGCGACCAGCGACACGGACCGCCAGACGGTGCTGGCGTTGCTGCCCCCCAGGACGACACCGGCGGACGGCGAGAACCTGCCGACGGCGGTTCCAAAGGAGGCAGTTCCAAAGGAGGCAGTTCCAAAGGAGGCAGTTCCAAAGGAGGCGGTGGCAACGACGGGAGTGACGACGGGGATGGCGACGGAGGCGGTTTCAACAAAAGCGGTTCCGGAAGCGATTCCAACGGAAGCGGTACGCCCGAAAGCAGCACGCCCGGAAGCAGCACGCCCGGAACCGGCACAGCCGGAAGCCGTAGCGGCGGAGACCTCATAGCAACCGCACCCGCGGCCGGCGGCTACTGGCGCCGCTCACCATCCGCCGCGGCTGCGGGCAGTCCTGCCGGCGGGACGGCACGGGTGGGCGCAACCGCACCCACCAAGGGCGGGCAAGCGAACCCACCGCCCACCCCACCCCACCTCACGCCACCTCACGCCACCCCACCCCAATTCACGCCACCACCGTACGAGGCGCCTCCGCACCCCCAGATCCCCCGCTCTCCACCCACCGCGCCGCCGCAGCCAACCGCGCCGCCGCCTCCTCGGCCACCGCACCCCCCACGGTGAACGGCAACCGCACATACCCCTCGAAGGCCCCGTCGACCCCGAAGCGCGGCCCGGACGGCACCCGTACCCCGACCCGCTCCCCCACCTCGGCGAGCCGCGACCCGGAGAGCCCGCCCGCCCGCACCCACAGCGTCAACCCGCCCTTGGGCACCTCGAACTCCCACGTCGGCAGTTCCCTCCGCACCGCTGCCACCAACGCGTCCCGGTTCCCCCGCGCCTGCTCCCGCCGCACCTCGACGGCCTTCTCCCAACCCCCCGTGCTGAACAGCCAGTTCACCGCCAGCTGCTCCACCACCGGCGTACCCAGATCGGCGTACGCCCGCGCGGAGACCAGGCTGCGGATGACGTCCGGTGCCGCCCGCACCCACCCGATCCGCATCCCCGCCCAGAACGCCTTGCTGGCCGACCCGACGGTGATCACCGTGGATCCGGCCGGGTCGAACGCACACACGAGCCGCGGCATCACGCCCTCGATCTCCGCGTCCAGCCACAGCTCGCTCATCGTCTCGTCGGCGACCAGCACCGTCCCGGCCGACCGCGCCGCCTCCACCAGCCGCCGCCGCTGGTCCTCGTCGGCGAGCGCACCGGTCGGATTGTGGAAGTCGGCCACGACGTACGCCAGCCGGGGCGCCGCGTCCCGCAGCACCTGACGCCAGCGGTCCATGTCCCAGCCGGTCAGCCCCTCGGCCATGGCGACGGGCACGAGCCGGGCGCCCGCCGCCCGCATCAACTGGAGGATGTTGGCGTAGGACGGCGACTCGACGGCGATACGTTCGCCCCGCCCCGCGAACAGATGACAGATCGCGTCGATCGCGCCCATCGCACCGGTCGTCACCATGATCTGCTCGGGCATCGTCGGGATCCCGCGCGCGGTGTACCGCTCGGCGATCATCGAGCGCAGTGCGGGCAGCCCCGCCGGATAGTCCCCGTGGGTGTGGGCGTACGGCGGCAGCTCCTCCAGGGCGCCCTGGACGGCGCGGGTCAGCCACGGCTCGGGCGCCGGGAGCGCCGCGCAGCCGAGGTCGATCATCGAGCCGAGGGCCTCCGGCGGCAGGGGTTCCAGTCCGCGGGCAGGCAACGGATTGCCGGCCGGTACCGCCGTCCAGCTGCCGGCCCCGCGCCTGGACTCCAGGAACCCCTCGCTGCGCAGCGCCTCGTACGCGGCGGCGACCGTCGTACGGCTGACGGACAGGGCCAGGGCCAGTTCGCGCTCGGCGGGCAGCCGGGCGGCCACCGGCACCCGTCCTTCGAGGACCAACAGCCGGATGCCGTCGGCCAGCGCCCGATAGGCGGGCGGGCGGCGCGTACCGGGGCCGGCCGGGCGGTCCTGCTGGGACTTGAGCAGCCGCGCCAACTGCACCGCACCCATCGCCGAGGTCCACTGCGCCATGGAAATCAGTCCACCTTCCCCAAATTGGCCATGGATGACATCTCCACTCGCGTCTCAGGGTGTCACGGGTCAGGCCACTACCACCACAGGAGGACCTCTTGCTTCGGGCCGGGCCCCCGGGACGGTCTGATGACCGGCCTGCATCGGCGCACCGGCCGCTCGATCCGGCTGACGCGGACAGCCGTCGAGGCGGCGGTCGTGCTGACCGGGTTCCTCCTGGGCGGCACCGTCGGCGTCGGCACACTCCTGTACGCGGTGTCCATCGGCCCGCTCGCGCAGCTCTTCCTGCGCGTCTTCGCCGTCCGCCCGGCATCCGGCGGCAGCACGGTCGTTGCCACCGGGCCACCCCGCGGGGCGATACTGCGACCGTGACCCCCCGGATACGCCACCCCTACCTCGACCATCCCGGCCCGATCGCCTTCGCTCACCGCGGCGGAGCGGCCGACGGCCTGGAGAACACCACCTCGCAGTTCAGGCGCGCGATCGAGGCGGGCTACCGCTATCTGGAAACCGACGTCCACGCCACCACCGACCGCAGGCTCGTCGCGTTCCACGACGCGACACTGGACCGGGTGACGGACGGGGCGGGCCGGATCGCCGACCTGCCGTGGGCGGAGGTGCGCCGCGCACGCGTGGCGGGCAGGGAACCGGTCCCCCTCTTCGAGGAACTCCTGGAGACCTTCCCCGGGGTGCGCTGGAACGTCGACGTCAAGGCGGAGCCCGCCCTCCTCCCCTTCCTGGAGCTGATCGAGCGCACCAACTCCTGGGACCGGATCTGCCTCGGCTCCTTCGCGGAGGCTCGCGCGGCACGGGCCCAGCGGCTGGCCGGGCCGCGCCTGGCGACATCGTACGGCACTCGCGGGGTGCTCAACCTGCGGCTGCGTTCCTGGGGACTGCCGGCCGCGGTGCGCCGGTCGGCGGTGGCCGCGCAGGTGCCGGAGGCCCAGTCCGGCATCCAGGTGGTCGACCACCGCTTCCTGCGCACCGCCCACACGCTCGGGCTCCAGGTACACGTGTGGACGGTGAACGAACCCGAGCGCATGCACCGGCTCCTGGACCTGGGCGTCGATGGCATCATGACCGATCACATCGACACACTGCGCACGGTCATGGAGGACCGGGGCATCTGGGTCTGACACCCGGCGGGTGTCCGGGTGCCCTTCCCTCCGCCCTCGCGCGGGACCTTCACGGGGAAGCGAGGGGCACGGGTGGGCACCGACACCGTGCGGACGGAAGCGGACGACGCGGTCGGCGAGCGACGGCGCGAGCAGCGCGGCTGGTACTTCTACGACTGGGCGTGCTCCGTCTACTCGACGAGCGTACTGACCGTGTTCCTGGGCCCGTATCTGACGTCGGTGGCCGACGAGGCGGCGGACACGGACGGCTTCGTCCATCCTCTCGGGATCCCGGTGCGAGCCGGCTCCTTCTTCGCGTATTCGGTGTCCCTGTCGGTGATCGTGGCCGTTGTGGTGATGCCCCTGGTGGGCGCGGCCGCGGACCGCACCGGCCGCAAGAAGCCCCTCCTGGCGGCCGCCGCATACACCGGGGCCGCCGCCACGACGGCCATGTTCCTCCTCGGCGGCGACCGCTATCTGCTCGGCGGCCTCCTGCTGGTGGTGGCGAACGCGGCCCAGTCCGTGGCGATGATGCTCTACAACTCCTACCTCCCGCAGATCGCCCCGCCCGAGGAGCGCGACGCGGTCTCCTCGCGGGGCTGGGCCTTCGGCTATGCGGCGGGCTCCCTGATACTGATCGCGAACCTCGTCCTCTACACCGGCCACGGGTCCTTCGGCCTGTCGGAGAGCGCGGCGGTCCGTATCTGTCTGGCCTCCGCCGGCCTGTGGTGGGGCGCCTTCGCCCTCGTCCCGCTACGGCGCCTGCGCGACCGCCACCGCGAGCCGAAACCCGCCGGTGAGCCCACGACTCCCGGCTTCCGTCAGCTCGCCGCGACCGTCCGCGACATGCGCCGCCACCCGCTGACTCTCGCCTTCCTACTGGCCTATCTCGTCTACAACGACGGCATCCAGACCGTGATCTCCCAGGCGTCGATCTACGGCTCCGAGGAACTCGGCCTCGGACAGTCGACGCTCATCGTCGCGGTCCTGCTGGTCCAGCTGCTGGCGGTGGCGGGAGCCCTGGGCATGGGCCGGCTGGCCCGGGCCTACGGGGCCAAGCGCACGATCCTGGGCTCGCTGGTGGCCTGGACGGTGACCCTGGCGGCCGGCTATTTCCTCCCGGCCGGGGCTCCGGCGTGGTTCTTCGTCCTGGCTGCCGGGATCGGGCTCGTCCTCGGCGGCAGCCAGGCGCTGTCCCGCTCCCTGTTCTCGCATCTCGTCCCGCCGGGCAAGGAGGCCGAGTACTTCTCGGCGTACGAGATGAGCGACCGGGGCATGAGCTGGCTGGGTCCTCTGCTGTTCGGGATCACCTACCAGCTGACCGGAAGCTATCGGGACGCGATCATCTCGCTGGTGGCCTTCTTCGTCATCGGGTTCGTGCTGCTCGCACGGGTTCCGGTGCGGCAGGCAATCGGTGACGCGGGCAACCCTGTTCCCGAGAGGATTTAGCGTTCCAGACGAAAGCGCTGTAGTGTACGCGTTTGGCCTTCCAGGCGTACCGTTACTGCGCGTCAAAGATGACGAAGCGCTGGGTGACATCTGCTGGCAGATGTGACAAACCGGGTGCTGGTGGGTACAACAAGGGGCGGCTACGACGGCGACGCATTGCCCGGGACGGGACCCGGAACGGGAATCTTTACCGCCGACCGGACGTTGACCGGATGACGACGACAGCGACACCTGTCCTGTGGGCGACAAGCCCGGGAGGCACGATTCATGAGTGAGCGAGCTCTTCGCGGCACGCGCCTCGTGGTGACCAGCTACGAGACGGACCGCGGTATCGACCTGGCCCCGCGCCAGGCCGTGGAGTACGCATGCGAGAAGGGGCACCGATTTGAGATGCCCTTCTCGGTCGAGGCGGAGATCCCGCCGGAGTGGGAGTGCAAGGTCTGCGGGGCCCAGGCACTCCTGGTCGACGGCGACGGCCCTGAAGAGAAGAAGGCCAAGCCTGCGCGTACGCACTGGGACATGCTGATGGAGCGGCGTACCCGCGAGGAACTCGAAGAGGTCCTCGAGGAACGCCTGGCCGTTCTGCGCTCCGGCGCGATGAACATTGCAGTTCATCCGAGGGACAGCCGAAAGTCGGCGTAACCCGTCCACGGGTTGGGCGGAACACAACACACGCACAGAAGACCGCGGGCGCCGTACTCCACGTACGGCGCCCGCGGTCTTCTGTGTACGCGTGCACCCGGCCGCGCGGGCCCGCGCGGCCGGGCCTGAGGTCAGCGCGCCGGATCAGCGCGCCAGCGGCGGGCGCGGGTCGTGCCGGGCATCGCTCGGCTCGTCCCGGACGACCTCGCCCTGGACCACCTTGCCGTCGGGCTGACGCATGCGGGCCTGCTGGAAGGCGCCGCCCAGGGTCCCCGTGGCGGCCTCCCGGAGCTTGCGCTCGACGGTGCGCTCGGCATAGCGGCTGAGGGCCTTCTGCACCGGCGGGACCAGCAGGAGCAGACCCACCGCGTCCGAGATCAGGCCGGGGATCATCAGAAGCAGACCGCCCAGCATCATCAGGCCGTTGCCGCCGCCCTTCGACGAGTCCGAGGGAGCCCCGCCGCGCTGCAGCGCCTCGTTCAGGTTCTGGAAGGCGCGCCGGCCCGCCCGCTTGATGACCACCGAACCGAGCACGAAACCGGCGACCAGCAGCAACAACACCACGAACCCGCTCGCCGCACCGGCCACCAGGGTCAGCAGCCAGATCTCCAGCACGAGCCATGCGACGATGCCCAGCGGCAGAAACGTGCGCAGCCGGGAACGCCGGGGCCGGGCGGGGTAGGTGGGAGTCGAAGCGCCAGTCGTCATACGTCCAGTGTGCCTGGGACCGGCTCAGTACAGGATAAGGGGATGATCAGCCGTGGCCGGGGGGTCGTAGGGCTACGATCCCGAGGGCTTCGTCCGGCTCACGATCTTGCCGACGCGTTCCCCCACACCCCATGTCGTGACCCGCCACAGCGCCTCCACCAGGATGTCCCGGCTCATCTTGGAGTCGCCGAGTTCCCGCTCGACGAAGGTGATGGGCACCTCGACCACGTGGTAGCCGGCCTTGACCGTGCGGCGGGCCAGGTCGACCTGGAAGCAGTAGCCCTGGGAGGCGACCTCCTCAAGGCCGAGGCCCTCCAGGGTCTCGCGGCGGAAGGCGCGGTAGCCGCCGGTGATGTCGCGCAGCGGCAGATCCAGCGCCAGGCGGGAGTAGAGGCTACCGCCGCGGGAGATGAACTCGCGGGACTTGGGCCAGTTCACGACCCGGCCGCCCGGCACCCAGCGGGAGCCGAGGACCAGGTCGGCGCCCTTGAGGGCGGTCAGCAGCCGGGGCAGCTCCTCGGGCTGGTGGGAACCGTCGGCGTCCATCTCGACGAGGACGCCGTACCCGTTCTCCAGGCCCCAGCGAAAGCCCGCGAGGTAGGCGGCGCCGAGCCCTTCCTTGCCCTTGCGGTGCAGGACCTGGACCTGCTCGTCGGTGGCGGCCAGTTCGTCCGCGAGCTTGCCGGTGCCGTCCGGGCTGTTGTCGTCGGCCACGAGCACGTGCGCCTCGGGGACGGCCTTGCGCACCCGGCCCACGATCGCCTTGATGTTCTCGGCCTCGTTGTAGGTCGGGATGATCACCAATGCCGTGCCGAGCGGGCCCAACTGTCTCCCCCGGTCCGCTGCCGCGAGGTTCCCGTCGCCGTCGTTCACTGCTGCCCCTTCAAGTCCGTCCGCAGAGGTCCACCATAGTGGCCACGGCCTGCAGTGAAATGACAGGACGTTCGAATGGTGGTGTCGGTTCCACAAAAGCGGGGTAGAAGAGCGTCTTTTGTGTGCGGTGTGTCCCGGATCGGGAGTTGTGCGTACTACGGATGGGGGCCCGGCGCCCTTCGGGCCGACCTGGGACCCGCTGGCTGCGGGTCGACCGAAAGCCGTTGTCTACTGAGCGCCCGGGCCCCATCCGGGTCACACCTCCCCGATCGGCCAACACGTTCCCTTGCCGTGGCGCGGGCGCTGAGCCTGGCTCCCAGTGGCGGTGCCCCGGTGCGGCACACCGTCCCTGACCCAGCGGCGCCACGACGCGTGCGCGGACGTTCTCCGATCGGGCGTCCGGTGGTGGACTCGGCCGAACCTACCGGCCCGCTGCCGTCGCCTGTCAACAGCCGTTCGACCTGCGCGTCTTCCGTCAAAGCCCTGGTCAGCGCGGCGGATGCGCAGGTCGCGCGTCGGCGCGGCGGCGGCCGATCGGGGGTGCGCCGCCCCGGGAGATCACTCGCTCGGCCGCACGAACACCGTTCGGCCGCCCACCACGGTACGCAGACAGAGCGGGAGGTCGCGGCCCAGCGTCAGGTCCGGCAGGCCGGGGGTTCCGGAGCGAGGGTCGGTCGACCAGCGGGCCACCCGGTCGTCCGGGGCCTGGACGACCAGTTCGTCGGTGCGCCACACGGCGTAGTCCGCGGGCGCGCCCGGTACCAGGACGCCCGCGTCGTCCCGCCCGACCGCCCGCCAGCCGCCCCGCGTGTGCGCGGTGAACGCGGCGCGCACGGAGACGCGGTGCTCGGGGGTGCGGTGGAAGGCAGCCGCGCGGACCGTGCCCCACGGGTCCAGGGGCGTGACCGGGCTGTCGGAGCCGAAGGCGAGCGGTACACCGGCCCGCAGCAGGGCCGCGAAGGGATTCAGGGCGCGGGCCCGCTCGGCGCCCAGGCGCTGGGCGTACATGCCGTCCTCGCCGCCCCACAGCGCGTCGAATGCGGGCTGGACGGAGGCGGTCAGGCCGAACTCCGCGAAGGCGGCGATCGTCTCCGCCGTCAGCATCTCGGCGTGCTCCACACGGTGCCGGGCGGCCCGGACGCGGGCGAGGCCGACCTTCTCCGCGGCGGTGCGCACGCCCTCCACGACCGAGGTCACCGCGGCGTCCCCGATGGCGTGGAAGCCCGCCTGGAGGCCCGCCTCGGTGCACGCGGTGACGTGCGCGGCCACGGCGGCCGCGTCCAGGTAGGCGGTGCCGGTGTGGCCGGCGTCGGCGTACGGCTCGTGCACACAGGCGGTGTGCGAGCCGAGGGCGCCGTCGACGAACAGGTCACCGGCCGCCCCGATCGCACCGAGTGCCCGCACCTTCTCGATGTCGCGCTCGGCCCAGTAGCCGACGACTCTTGGGCCGGGCTCCTCGGTGGCGAGTTTCAGCAGCCCGGTGAAGTCGTCCTCCGAGGAGATCTCCGGGCCTGCGCATTCGTGAACGGTGCCGATGCCGAGGGAGGCGGCCCGAGCGAGGGCGGTCCGCTGGGCCTCGATGCGCTGCTCTGGTGTGACGGCGGCGAAGGCGGTGGCGCGTACGGCGTGGTGGGCGTCGGCGGTGAGCGGGCCGTCCACCGTGCCGAGACCGGAGGTCAGGTCGAGCAGGGCTGTCGTGACGACCGCCGAGTGGACGTCGATCCGGCTGAGGTAGAGGGGACGTCCGCCGGTGGCCTCGTCGAGTTCGGCGCGCGTCGGCGGACGGCCACCCGGCCAGCGGGAGGCGTCCCAGCCGTGGCCGAGCAGGACCCGGTCGGCCGGCCGGGCGGTCGCGAAGTCCCGGACCAGTGCGAGGGCCGCGTCCAGGGAGGGGGCACCGGACAGATCGAGGCCGGTGCGGGCCAGGCCGGTGGCGGTGGTGTGCACATGGGCGTCGGTGAACGCGGGGGTGACGAGGGCGCCGTCGAGGTCGACCACGTCGTCGACGCCGTCCGCGAAGGCGTCGGCAGCGCCCTCGGAGCCGACCCAGGCGACGTGTCCTCGCTCCACGACCATCGCTGTCGCGAACGGGTCGGCGGGGCTGTGGACCTCGCCGCGACGGAGGAGGACGGTCTTCGGCTCGGGGGTGCTCTCACTCATGGGGAACAGTCTCGCGCCTCAGTTCGGCGGCACCGAACGCAGGGCCGTCAGATCCGCGGCGGGCGCGCCTCGTACGGTGTCGACAGCACGACCGTCGTCCGCGTCGACACCCCCGCCAGCGAGCGCAGCCGCGCCAGGAGTTCCTCGAGTTCGTGCGGGGTGGCCACACGTGCCTTGAGGATGTAGTTCTCGTCCCCGGCGACGCTGTGGCAGGCCTCGATCTCGGGCACGTCGGCCAGGCGTTCCGCGATGTCGTCGGGGGCGCTGGGGTCGAACGGTTTCACCGAGATGAACGCGGTCATCGGCAGCCCGACGGCCTCCGGGTCGACGACCGCGGCGTAACCGCGGATCACGCCCCGCTGTTCCAGTCGGCGCACCCGCTGGTGCACGGCCGACGTGGACAGACCGGTCGCCTTGCCCAGGTCCGTGTAGCTCATCCGCCCGTCCTTGACGAGCAACTGCACGATTTGTCGGTCGAGCTCCTCCATGGCGCAAGAACCTACCGTGCTCCTGATCTCCTCGGATACCTGAGCGGCGCAGGTCATACCCGGTTCGTGATGTGACGAGAGCGGCCCGTGAGGCTCCTGGGGGCGAAACGAGCGCCCCGGGCACCTGCGGATGGCATGTGACGAAGACCACACCTGCCGAACGCGCTCCGTGACGGTCTCGTGATTACCGCCGAGACGGGGCGGGAAGTGCTTGCTGTGGTCGAGGCCGCAGTGCCTTTCACGGCCCAGCCCGAGGGGGAGAACCCAATGCAGAGTCTTAAGCGCCCTGGTCGCACCGCATCCAAGCGGCCGCAGCTGGTTGTCGAGCCGGAGCCGGAGGGCGTCGAACCCGACGCCCTCGAGGACGAACTCGACGCCTACGACACCTTCGAGATGTACCGGGTGATCTGCCCGGACTGCGCGCAGCCCATCGCCCTGCTGGCGGATGAGGAGACCCTTCCGGAGCACGCACTGTGCGCCTCGCCGTGGAATCCGTTCGGGCTGACGGTCTGTGCCGGTACCGGCCGCAGGGCGTCCGACGCCAAGCCGGCGGACGAGTCGGTGGAGCCCCAGGAGCAGGACACGGCCCTTCTGTTGACACTCCCTCAGGGACTCGACTGGCGCAAGCAGCCCTTCTCGCACGTCGGCGGCCCCAGCTCGCGCCCCTTCCAGGTGCCCGTGATGCGGCGCCAGGCCGCCTGAGCGACGCCCTCGCCCTCACCTCGTGACCGCACCGCGCCTCGGCTCGCATCTGCCGTGGCGCGGTGCGATGTGTGCTGACCGGGTCGACGGCGCGTCGGGCCGGCCCACCGCCCCGGACTTCCACGAACGCACGCGCGATTCCGGCGACCGGTGACCTGTCCGTCAGCCTCCGCGTTGCCCTGGTATGACCCCCACTTCTTCAGCGACCGGGCGTCAACGCCGGCTCTTCGTCCCCGTCCCCGTCCCGGGACACGGAGAATCGGTTCCGCTGGCTCCGCCGCCGATTCAGGACCCGCCCATCTACCGGGATCTGCTGCGCACCTGGGCCGACCGCGGCCGTACCCTGCCGGGCCGCCACGACCCGGAGTGGGTCCGGCTGACGGCGCCCCAGGTGACGGCAGATCAGTTCAGCGGGTCTCGGGACCCGCTAGGTGACGGGCGATGACCATCCGCTGGATCTGGTTGGTGCCCTCGACGATCTGCAGCACCTTGGCCTCGCGCATATACCGCTCGGCCGGGAAGTCGGCGGTGTAGCCGTACCCGCCGAGGACCTGGACGGCGTCGGTGGTCACCCTCATCGCGGTGTCGGTGCAGTGCAGTTTGGCCATGGCCGCCTGCTTGGCGAACGGCCGACCCGCGTCCCGCAGCCGTGCCGCCGACAGGTACAGCGCCCGCCCGGCCTCGATCTGGGTAGCCATGTCGGCGAGCATGAAGCGCAGCCCCTGGAAATCGGCGATCGGCCGCCCGAACTGTCGCCGTCCGGTCGCGTATGCCACCGCCTCGTCCAGCGCCGCCTGGGCCAGGCCGATCGCGCAGGCCGCGATGCCGAGCCGCCCCGAGTCGAGCGCGGCGAGGGCGATCGCGAAGCCCTGACCCTCGTCGCCGATGCGCCGGTCGTCGGACACCCGCACGCCGTCGAAGTGGACCTGGGCGGTGGGCGAACCGTTCATGCCCATCTTCTTCTCGGGCGGCGCGGCGCTCACCCCCTGCGCGTCACCCGGCACGAGGAACGCGGTGATCCCGCGCGGGCCCTCCTTGCCGGTGCGCGCCATGACCGTGTAGAAGTCGGCGATCCCGCCGTGCGTGATCCAGGCCTTGGTCCCGGTGATGACCCAGTGACCGTCGTCCCGCACGGCCTTCGTGCGCAGTGAGGCCGCGTCCGATCCCGAGGACGGCTCCGACAGGCAGTACGCGCCCAGCAGACCGCCACCGAGCATCGCGGGCAGATGCTCGGCCTGCTGCTCCTTGGTGCCATAGGCGGCGAGCGCGTAGGAGGCGAGGGTGTGCACGCTGACACCGAGGCCGACGGTGAGGCGGGCCGCGGCGAGTTCTTCGAGGACCTGGAGGTAGACCTCGTACGGCTGGTCGCCGCCGCCGCACTCGGAGTCGTACGGCAGGCCGAGCAGGCCGGATGCGGAAAGCAGAGTGAAGACCTCGCGCGGGAAGCGTCCGGCGTCCTCCTCCTCCTCGGCCGCCCGGGGGGCGATCTCGTGCTGCGCGATGTCGCGGACGAGCGAGATCAGATCCCGGGCCTCGTCCGTGGGCAGTTGCCGGTCCACCGGCTTCGGGGCGCGGTCGGGCATGGCGACGCTCTCCTCCCTGTCGGGCGCAGGCGGACGAGCCCTTCAGGTGGGGGCGGCGCCGCCATGTCTCACTGGGTGCCGGCCGATGCTCGCACTCCCGGGTCGCGGAAGCTGCTGACCAGCGGCTGTGCGCTGTGAGTATGCCCGATCGGAGGCATCCCGTCACCAGTTAACGACCGCTCACTTCAGGAAACCGGAAAAGAGCCGGGCAGGGAATTGGTCCGAACCATTGACGTACTGGTCTAGTCCTCCTACCGTTTCGGGCCAGCGCTTCATCGCGTTCATGCCAATCGGCACGCTCCCCTCCCCCCCCCCCCCGAGGAGACACCCGATGCACACCTCCCACCGTCACCGGCCACGCCTGCGGACGCTCACCGCGGCCGCCTGCGCGGCGATCCTCGGCGCCGGTCTGCTCGCCGGCGCGGGCACCGCCGCCGCCTCCGCCAGCCCGCCGGCCGGGACGGCCCAGCAGGCCCAGTCGGCCAAGTCGGCCGAGAAGGCGGCCGCCGGCTCCAAGGTCGTCGGCTACTTCACCGAATGGGGCACCTACGACCGCAAGTACTACGTCAAGAACATCGAGACGTCCGGGTCGGCGGCGCGGCTCACCCACATCAACTACGCCTTCGGCAACGTCACCGGCGGCAAGTGCGCGATGGGCGACGCCTACGCGGCGACCGACCGGACGTACACCGCGGCCGAGTCCGTCGACGGTGTCGCCGACACCTGGGATCAGCCGCTGCGCGGCAACTTCAACCAGCTGCGCGAGCTGAAGAAGAAACACCCGGGCCTCAAGGTCCTCTGGTCCTTCGGCGGTTGGACCTGGTCGAGCGGTTTCGGCGAGGCCGCGAAGAACCCGGCCGCCTTCGCCCAGTCCTGCTACGACCTGGTGGAGAACTCCAAGTGGGCGGACGTCTTCGACGGTATCGACATCGACTGGGAGTACCCGAACGCCTGCGGCAACACCTGTGACACCAGCGGGAAGGCGGCCTTCAAGAACCTGATGGCCGCGCTGCGGGCCAAGTTCGGCACCGGCAACCTCGTCACCGCGGCGATCACCGCCGACGCGACGCCCGGCGGCAAGATCGACGCAGCCGACTACGCGGGCGCCGCGCAGTACACCGACTGGTACAACCCGATGACGTACGACTACTTCGGCACCTGGGACGCGACCGGACCGACCGCTCCGCACTCGCCGCTGAACTCCTACTCCGGCATCCCGAAGGCGAACTTCCACACCTCGGCGACCATGGCCAAGCTCAAGGGCCTCGGTATCCCGGCCTCGAAGCTGCTGCTCGGCATCGGCTTCTACGGCCGCGGCTGGACCGGCGTCACCCAGGCGGCGCCGGGCGGCACCGCGACGGGCCCGGCGGCGGGGACGTACGAACAGGGCATCGACGACTACAAGGTGCTGAAGACCAAGTGCCCGGCGACGGGGACGGTCGCCGGCACCGCGTACGCCAAGTGCGGGAACAACTGGTGGAGTTACGACACCCCCGCGACCATCGCGACCAAGATGACGTACAAGAACCAGCAGGGACTGGGCGGCACGTTCTTCTGGGAGCTGAGCGGGGACACCACCGGCGGAGAACTGATCAAGGCGATCAACTGACCTGTTCCACAGGGGACTCGGGGCGGGGGAGCACGAGCCTCCGCCCCGAGCCGTCAGTCCGCCGAGTGATCAGCCGACGATGCCGTCCGGCGGCCGAGCGATCAGCCGACCATGCCGTCAGCCGACCGGGCCCCCGCCGGCCCGGGCCCTCGCCGCCCGGGCGTCTCAGTCGTCGTCCCGGCGGGCCGGTTCCGGGGCCGGGTAGGCGGGGTCCATCTCCTCGATCGCTCGCATGACGCCGCCGAGCGTCTTCACCAGCAGTTCGCACATCGTCTCGCGGGACAATTGGGGGCGGCCGATCCAGTCGAGGGCGGCGCCCTCCACGCTGGACAGCCAGGCGAGCAGCCCCATGCGGGGCAACGGGGCGATGTCACTGCGGCCGTAGGCCCCTTCCGCGATGGTCGCGACGATCACCTCGCGCACGCTGTCCCGGATGGCGTGCACCTCGATGTCGAAGCCGACGCCGCCGCCGACGATCGTGCGGTACGCGGCCTGATTGTGCTCGGCATAGCGCAGATAGCTGTCGATGGTGCGGTGGACCCGGTCCACCGGCTCCAGTTCGAGACCGCTCGCCGCGTAGGTGACCAGGTCGGCGACGGAGTCCTGGATGATCGCCAGGTAGTAGCCGCGCTTGGAGTGGAAGTAGTAGTAGATCAGCCCCTTGGCGACCTGCGCCTGGCGGGCGATGTCGTCCATGGAGAGCGCGTCGTACGACGTGTCGGCGAACAGCTTCCGCCCGATGGTGATGAGTTCGGCACGGCGTGCGACGGAGCGCTCGGTGCCACGCGCCCGTGGGTGGGCGACGTCGCGCTGTTGACTAATATTCAATTTCGACCCTGGTCTCGACGGGCGGCGGGGCACCCGCAGTATGCCAGGTCGGAGCGGGTCGACTCACAGCAGACCGAGCTGGGCGACGAGCATCGCGATCACCACGACGAGGGCCCATCCCAGCACGTGCTCGACGATCTTCGGGCCGCCTTCCCGGGGGCCACCGGTACCGGCACGGGTGGCGGAGGCGGAGACGATGACGGAGGCGGAGGCGGAGGCTGCTGGGCTGGTCATGGCGTCTCGCTGGGCTCGGATGCGCGGTGGACTCCCCCGGGGTTCGGTCCACCTTGCCATCGTCGGCGGCTTTTGCGGCCGAGACGTCGGTCACAGGGCCCCGGTCTTCCGGGGCCCTGTGGACTCGTCAGCGCACGCCCACCGCCGCGAGCGCCGTGCGCTGACGCGCGGTCGGACGGGCCGGGAAGTACAGGTAGCAGACGCCGCCGCTGCCGGAGACGACCTTGCCGGAGGCGTTGTACCGCTTGGTCCTGAGCCAGATGTTCTCCCACTCGCGCCGCCTGTAGACGCGCCGCACCGCGTCGTCGCCGGGCGAGGCGGGGTCGTTGGCGATCACATCGCCGTCGTCGGTGAACCCGATGACGGTCATCAGGTGCCCGGCGGTGCCGTAGCCCGCGCCGGTGAGCTCCTCCTTCAGGAACGACTGGGACGTCATGGCCGGGATGCCGGCGGCGATCAGTGTCTCCAGGTCGGTGAGGGAACCGAGCCGGGTGACCACGCCCTGGAGGTCCTTGAAGGTGGCCGCGTAGGCGACGTTGAAGGGCCAGTTGCCGCAGCCGGCGTACTGGTGGTCGTAGGTGAAACGAGCCGCGTGGCAGACCTGCGGGTCGGCGTACGAGGGGTCGACCCAGGCCAGCTGTCCGGTGGTGAGCCCGCCGCCCCAGTACTCGATGATCATCTGCGAGGAGGTGGGACTGCACCAGGCCTCGCCGCCGTTGTCGTACTCCGGATACTGGCCCTTGTGGATCTCCTGCGAGTAGCGCGGGACGATCAGCTCCTCGGCCGTGCCCGGCAGGGAGGCCGGGACGGTGAAGCGGTCGGGGACGTCGGAGCCCATCGCGCCGAGCCGCCAGACGGTGGGCGTGGCCGTCGTGCCGGGCTTGCGGTGGAGAGTGAGCCGCAGACGGTACGAGGACAGACGCAGGCCGGTGGCGGGGTCGTCGATCGCGAAGGTGTCCGTCCAGACGCTGCTCCTGCCGTCGCTCTGGCCGTCGACCGAGGTCCGCCTGATGTCCTGGTCACCCGCTGCCCAGCGACCCATCACGTACCAGGGGGTGTCCGTCCCGTCGGAGTACGTCCCCTTCAGTTCGACCTGGAGCCAGGTGCCGGCCGGGGTGTGCGCGTTCCAGGATGCGATCACCTCGGTGGAGGCGACGGCGAGAGGGTGCACGGGGGAGGTCCAGGTCCCGTACTCCCAGGCGGCGGTCGTGCCGGTGTGCGGGTCGGTGTAGTCGGCGGTGCCCGCGGGGGTGTCGATCACCAGGCCCGGTCGGGCGCCCGCGACGGCACGGGTGCCCTGCGCCGTGCCGCCGCGCCAGTCGGCGTACGTGATCCAGGCGCGGTTGTCGACGGGGCGAACCGGGGCTTGAGCGGGAGCAGCGGGGCCGGCGGGGCCGCCCCCGGCCTCCGCGGCGGCCGCCGGGCCGGTGCTGCCGGCCACGGCGGCCGCGACCGCGGCGGTCAGGACGGTTCTGCGGGACGGCTGTTCGGATCTGATCATGGGTGGAATGACCCCCAGGTGTCCGAGTCGGGCGGATCAGTGCACGGTGGTGCGCCCACTATGGAACAGGCGGCATGCCCCTGCCAGCACTTCGGCCCGCGTCGCGCGCACCAATATCGGCCTTGTCCACCGGCATGCCGCCGGCACCGGCGATCAGCCGGGAAGGCCGCGTAACCTGGAATTTCAGCGTCCATGTCCACCTCCCCACACCGACCCGGGAACCGCCATCCACGAGCTCGCCACCCGACTGCGCCGCCTGCCCCCGTCCTGCGGTCCGGTCCGTCTGATCGGGATCGACGGGCACGCCGGTTCCGGAAAGTCGACGTTCGCCGGGCAGGTGGCCCGCGCGCTCGCGGGTGCGCCGGTGCTGCGCCTCGACGACATCGCCGGCCACCACGAACTGTTCGCCTGGACGCAGCGGCTGCGGACCCAGGTGATCGAGCCCTTCGGCCGAGGCGAGACCGCGCACTACGCCCCCTACGACTGGCACGCTCGCCGCTTCGGACCACTCCGCCCGCTGCCGCCCGCCCCGGTGGTCCTCGTCGAGGGGGTCGGCGCCGGCCGCCGCGCACTGCGCCCGCATCTGGCCCGGCTGCTGTGGATGGAGTTGCCGCGCGAGGAGGCGTGGGCGCGTGGACAGGCCCGGGACGGGGAGGAACAACGGGAGTTCTGGGCCGGATGGGTCCCGGCGGAACGACAGCACTTCACCGAGGACCCCTCCCGGCCCTTCGCCGACCTCCTCGTGCGCCAGTGCGAAAAGGGATACGAGATCCTTCCCGGGCCTGCCGGAACCGTGGGACCGGACCAGGCCATCACGTACAGTGACGGACCATCCGCGGTGTGCTGAAAACGTGAAGAGCCGTGCCGGACAAGTTGCCCGAGTGCTTCAACTCCGCTTGACCCAGGGGCCGTACAGGACTTACGTTCTTTACGAGCGGCCCATTCGGCGCCACCCTCAGACGCGAAGCCCCCGGTCGTTCCCCCGTGACCGGGGGCTTCGTTCCGCCCTGAAGGTACTTTTCGGGCGTCATGTGACACGAATCGCTCACCCTCGGTCACCATGCGGAATCCGCGCATCTGCTCCCACCTCGACAAACGGCCCGTGCGGCACCCTTCGATGAGCGACACCCCCGCAGGTACGATGCCTTCGGTGCGACCTACGGACGGCTGCTCTGCGCATCGGTGCAACTCCGGTCCGCGGCACAGCGGTTGGACCAAGGCGGCCGACGGGCACCGGCCCGCCGGGAACCAAACGGGGGCACGGTTTGTGGGGGACGTGATGGATTTCGGCACGCAGGGCCTGGAGGCCCCGGCCGACCTCGCCTGGCTGCGAGGCGTGGACGCCTACACGATGGGCGCCTATCCACAGGCGGAGGAGGAGTTCCGCACCGCGGTGCGGATCGATCCCGGGATGGCCGACGGCTGGCTCGGACTGCACGCGCTGCGCGTCGACACGACGACCGCACTGCTGCGGATGTTCCGGCACCGGGACCGCTTCGGCGAACAGCGCACCCGGCACCGCCGCACCCTCAACTCCTGGTACTGGCTGGGCTGGTGGGTTCAGCCGGTACTGGAGAGCCCGCGTGACCTGCTCCTCGCGCACTCCTCGCACTGGCTGGACGGACGGCACGTCCCGGAACTCGACCGCGCCCTCGCAGGCCTGCCGCCGGTGGACACCGACCCCCAGGTCCGCTTCCTGCAGGCCTGCCGCGCCTATCTGGTCAAGGACTGGGAGCAGCTGGTCCGGCACACCGATCCGCTGATCAACGACCCCATGCTCGGCATCGAGGCCGGCCTCTTCGGTGGCATGGCCCGGGTCCGCCTGGAGATGTACGGGCAGGCCGAACCGCTGCTCTCGGCGGCCCTGATGCGCTGCCGCAGCGAGCAGCCGCAGCGCAAGGAGCTGCGCTACTGGCTGGCGCGGGCCCGCGAGGGCACCGGCCGGTCCGCCGCGGCCCTCCCCCTGTACCGGGCCGTGCATCGCGTCGACCCCGCCTTCATGGACACCTCGGCCCGGCTCGCCGCGATCGCCGAGGGCGACGGGTACGACGACTCCGCCGACCTCGCGGCGATCACGCTCGCCGGGGGCGGGCAGGACGTGGTGGAGGGCCCCGACGGCCTCGACCCGCTCTTCGGCACCGAGGGCCGCGAGCTGAAGCTCACCGAACCGGACCCTTCGGCCTCCGCCCCCCTGTCGTCGCTGACCGACCCGGCGGTACGCGAGAAGCTCCTCCCCCCGCCGTCGCTGCCCGCCGGGCCCACCGATCCGGCGTTACTCGATGAGGCGCTCGCCGAGCTGGAACGGATGGTGGGTCTGGAGCCCGTGAAGCGCCAGGTAAAGGCGCTGTCGGCGCAGTTGAACATGGCCCGGCTGCGCGCCGGGCAGGGCCTGCCGGTCCAGCCGCCCAAGCGGCACTTCGTCTTCTCCGGGCCGTCCGGCACCGGCAAGACCACGGTGGCCCGCATCCTCGGCCGGGTCTTCTACGCCCTCGGACTGCTGGGCGGCGACCATCTCGTGGAGGCGCAACGGGCGGACCTCGTCGGCGAGTACCTCGGCCAGACAGCGGTGAAGGCCAACGAGCTGATCGACTCCGCGCTCGGCGGGGTGCTGTTCGTCGACGAGGCGTACTCGCTGTCGAACTCCGGATACGGCAAGGGCGACGCGTACGGCGACGAGGCGTTGCAGGTGCTGCTGAAGCGGGCGGAGGACAACCGGGACCACCTCGTGGTGATCCTGGCCGGCTATCCGGAGGGCATGGACCGTCTCCTCACCGCCAACCCGGGACTGTCCTCCCGCTTCACGACCCGCGTCGACTTTCCCTCCTACCGCCCTCTCGAACTCACCTCCATCGGCGAGGTGCTGGCCGCGGAGAACGGCGACGTGTGGGACGAGGAGACACTGGACGAGCTGCGTTCCATCGCCCGGCACGTGGTCGACCAGGGGTGGATCGACGAGCTGGGCAACGGACGGTTCCTGCGGACGCTGTACGAGAAGAGCTGTGCGTACCGGGATCTGCGCTTGTCGACGTATCCGGGGCTGCTGACGCGGGACGACTTGTCGACACTTCGACTTCCCGACCTGATGCAGGCGTACGGAGAGGTGTTGTCGGGACGGGGACCGCAGGATCCGTCGGCGATCTGACGGACCCGGCGGATCCGTACCCCGCGTCAGCCGGCCAGCGCCTCCTCCTGCGCCCCGCTGGCCCGCGGTTCGGTCACCCTGACCTCCGGCACCTCCCGGTGCGCGGGGTCCCGGACCTCACCCACCAGCAGTTCCAGTACGTCCTCCAGGGCCACCAGGCCGAGCACCTTGCCGGAGGCGTCCGCCACCTGGGCCAGGTGGGTCGCGGCGCGGCGCATCACCGTGAGCGCGTCGTCCAGCGGGAGTTCGGACCTGAGCGTCGTCATCGGTCGCCACACCTGTTGCGGCACCGCCCGTTCGGAGTCCTCCAGGTCGAGGACGTCCTTCACATGCAGGTAGCCCATGAAGGCGCCGTTCTCCGCCGCCACGGGGAAGCGGGAGTACCCGGTGCGGGCGGTGAGCTCGACGATCTGGCCCGGGGTGACCGAGGGACTGACGGTCACCAGGGTCTCGCGGCTCAGCAGGACGTCCGTCACCGGACGGGAGCCCAGCTCCAGGGCGTCCTCCAGGCGTTCCTGCTCGTCGGGGTCGAGGAGACCGGCCTGGCCGGAGTCCTCCACCAGCCGGTTGAGCTGCTCACTGGTGAAGACCGCCTCGATCTCGTCCTTGGGCTCGACGTGGAAGAGCCGCAGGATGCCCTTGGCGCAGGCGCCGAGGGCGACGGTGATCGGCCGGCACAGGCGGGCGAAGGCGACCAGGCCGGGGCTGAGCCACAGCGCGGCCTTCTCCGGGGCCGCCATGGCGAGGTTCTTCGGGACCATCTCGCCGATGACGAGGTGGAAGAAGACGACCGCGACGAGCGCGATGACGTACCCGAGGGGGTGGATCATGCCGTCCGGCAGGTGGATTCCCTCGAACACCGGCTCCACCAGCTGCGCGACCGTGGGCTCGGCCACCGCGCCCAGGGTCAGCGAGCAGATGGTGATACCGAACTGCGCGGCCGCCATCATCTGCGGCAGCCGCTCCAGGCCGTACAGGACCTGCCGGGCCCGGGTGGTGCCGAGCGGTTCGATCTGGCTTCGGCGGACGGAGACGAGCGCGAACTCGGCGCCGACGAAGAAGCCGTTGGCGAGCACGAGCAGCGCGGCGAACAGGAGTTGGAGCACGCTCATCGGACGGCCTCCATGACGTTCGCCGCCGGGCTCGTCCTGACCACGCGCACCCGCTCCGCGCGGTAGTGACCGACCTGGCGCACGGCCAGCCGCCAGCCGGGCAGTTCCGCCTTGTCGCCGACGGCCGGGATCCGGCCGAGCAGATCGGCGACCAGGCCGGCGACCGTCTCGTACGGCCCTTCGGGCACGTCGAGGCCGATGCGCTGCAGGATGTCGACCCGGCAGCTGCCGTCGGCCTCCCACGCGGGTCTGCCGTCCTCGGGCGGGGCCGCCGCGAGTTCGGGCAGGTCCTGCCCGTCGTGCTCGTCACGGACCTCGCCGACGATCTCCTCGACGATGTCCTCCAGCGTGACCACGCCGGCCGTGCCCCCGTACTCGTCGACGACGACGGCGATGGGCTGCTCGCTGCGCAGCTGTGTGAGCAGCGGCCGCACCGGAAGCGTCTCGGGCACGAGCAGGGCCGGACGCGCGATGCGCCCCACGGGGGTACGCAGCCGGTCCCGTACGGGCACCGCGAGCGCGTCCTTGAGGTGCACCATGCCGACGATTTCGTCGATCCTCTCCCGGTAGACGGGGAAGCGGGACAGGCCGGTGGCGCGGGTGAGGTTGACCACGTCCTCGGCGGTCGCCGTGGACTGCAGCGCGCTGACCTTCACGCGCGGGGTCATCACGTGCTGCGCGGTCAGCTCGGCCAGCGACAGCGTCCGTACGAAGAGGTCCGCGGTGTCCTGTTCCAGGGCACCGGCCCGCGCGGAGTGCCGGGCCAGGGAGACCAGTTCACCGGGGGTGCGGGCGGAGGCCAGCTCCTCGGCTGGCTCGACGCCCAGGGTGCGGACCAGGCGGTTGGCGACCGCGTTCAGCGCGGCGATCACCGGGTGGAACAGACGGGCGAAGGCGTGCTGCGGGCCGGCGACGAACCGCGCGACCTGCAGGGGCTTGGACACCGCCCAGTTCTTGGGTACGAGTTCGCCGATCACCATCTGCACGGCCGCGGCCAGCAGCATGCCGACGACCACGGCGACACCGGAGACGGCTCCCTCGGGGAGACCGGTCGCGGTGATGGGGCCGTGCAGCAGCTCCGCGAGCGCCGGTTCGGCGAGCATGCCGACGACGAGCGAGGTGATGGTGATGCCGAGCTGGGTGCCGGAGAGCTGGAAGGACAGCTCCTTGAGGGACTCGACGACCGTACGGGCCCGTCGGTCGCCCTCGGCGGCGGCCTTCTCGGCGTCCGTCGACTCGACCGTCACCAGGCCGAACTCGGCCGCCACGAAGAATCCGTTGGCGAGAATCAGCAGGAACGCCGCTCCGAGGAGCAGCAGGGGGGTGGTCATGATGCCGCCGCCTCCGCGTACACGCGGAACGGGCCCGCGGTATGTCGGCAGGGGGCGGCGCAGGTACTACAGGACGATCCGTCCATCGCCGGAGAGGGTCACTCCTCGCGTTGCAGGAACCCCTGGGCGCCGGGCGGCGCGCAGGGGCGGAGGCGCAGCGAATACGCCTCCGCCACCAGATTAATCAAGACACCGGCCACTGCGGCAGGGTGGGAGGCCCTGAGTTCAGCCCTGATCTTCGTCGGGGCCGGCCGTGGGGCGTGATGTGGGGCGGGCCGTGGAGCGCGCCTCGGCAAGCGCCCGCAGGGCGTGGGCGTCGGCGATGGCGCGCTGCTTGGCGATACCCGGCTGGATGCCGAGCGCGGGCAGGCTGGTGCCGTCGCTGAGGTTGAGGAACACCCAGGGGTCGCCGGGGCGGAGGTTCACCTGAATGATCTCGGCCCAGTCCAGATGGCGCTTGCCGGCGATGTTGACGACGGTGACGCCGGACTCGTCGGCGACGACCTTGGGCCGCGACAGCAGGAACAGCACTCCGGCCAGGAGCGCGGCCGTGAACACGAAGCTGAGGCGCTCGCCGGAGCTGAGCTGCTCCAGCAGGAGCCCGACCGTCGTGATGACCACGAAGATCGCGACACCTGCGGTCAGCAGGACGGCACGGGTGCGGCTCGGCCGGAAGGTGACGGGGAGCGGGGGCAGGTCCGACATGGGTCTATGGCTCTCGTGCGGTTCTCAGAGACGGCAGGCGTGGATGGCCGTTGTCAGGATGGCCCGGGCGCCGATGTCGTACAGGTCGTCCATGATCCGCTGCGCTTCCTTGGCGGGGACCATCGCGCGGACGGCGACCCAGCCCTCGTTGTGCAGCGGGGAGACGGTCGGGGACTCGAGGCCCGGGGTGAGCGCGACGGCCTTCTCGAGCTGCTCGACCCGGCAGTCGTAGTCCATCATCACGTAGGTCCGGGCCACCAGAACGCCCTGCAGGCGGCGCAGGAACTGCTGCACCTTGGGCTCTTCGCCGTCGGTGCCGGTGCGACGGACGACGACGGCCTCGGACTTCATGATCGGCTCGCCGATGACCTCCAGGCCCGCGTTGCGCAGACTGGTGCCGGTCTCGACGACGTCCGCGATGACCTCGGCGACTCCGAGCTCGATGGCGGTCTCGACGGCGCCGTCGAGGTGGACCACGGAGGCGTCGATGCCGTGGTCGGCGAGGTGCTGGGCGACGATGCCCTCGTACGAGGTGGCGACCGTCATGCCGTTCAGGTCCTGCACACCGGCGGCCGTGCCGGGCTTGGTGGCGTAGCGGAAGGTGGAGCGGGCGAAGCCGAGCGGGAGGATCTCCTCGGCCTTGGCGCCGGAGTCGATGAGCAGGTCGCGGCCGGTGATGCCGATGTCCAGCTTGCCGGAGGAGACATAGATCGCGATGTCGCGGGGGCGGAGGTAGAAGAACTCGACCTCGTTCTCCGGGTCGACGATCCGCAGTTCCTTGGACTCGCGGCGCTGCTGGTAGCCGGCCTCATGCAGCATCTCCGCCGCAGGTCCTGACAGGGAACCCTTGTTGGGGACGGCGATGCGCAGCATGAGGTCGGCTTCCTTTGTTCGTTCTGTACGGGCTGTACGGGGAGGTGTGCGGGTACGGCTCAGAGGTGGGCGTAGACGTCGTCCAGGGAGATCCCGCGGGCGACCATCATCACCTGGACGTGGTACAGCAGCTGCGAGATCTCCTCGGCGGCCGCCTCCTTGCCCTCGTGCTCGGCGGCCATCCAGACTTCGGCGGCTTCCTCGACGACCTTCTTGCCGATGGCATGGACACCCTTGCCGACCAGCTCTGCGGTGCGGGAAGTGGCGGGATCGCCGTGGGCGGCCTTGTGCTGGAGCTCGGTGAAGAGCTCCTCGAACGTCTTATTGGACATGGTGCCGCTCACTTTACGCGTGTGCCGACCGGCCTAACGCCAGGGTTCAGATACTGAGCGGAGGGTGGCCGCGGTCGCCACGGCCGCGGTCACCGCCTCGTGCCCCTTGTCCTCGTGGGAGCCCTCCAGGCCGGCGCGGTCCAGGGCCTGCTCCTCGGTGTCGCAGGTGAGAAGCCCGAAGCCGACGGGGACTCCGGTGTCGACCGAGACCTGGGTGAGGCCCTGGGTGACGCCCTGGCACACGTACTCGAAGTGGGGGGTGCCGCCGCGGATGACGACTCCGAGGGCGACGATCGCGTCGTAGCCGCGGCCCGCGAGCACCTTGGCGACGACCGGGAGTTCCCAGCTGCCGGGGACCCTGAGCAGGGTCGGCTCGTCGATTCCCAGGTCGTGCAGGGCGCGCAGGGCGCCGTCCACCAGACCGTCCATCACCTTCTCGTGCCATTGTGCCGCGATGACGGCGACCCGCAGGTCTCCGACATTGCGTACGGACATTTCCGGTGCACCCTTGCCGCTCACGTCTCTCCTCGGTGTTTCTTGCTCACTGGTTGCCGCAGGCGGAGACGGGGGTCGTCTCCAGCCAGGGCAGGTCGTGCCCCATCCGGTCCCGCTTGGTGCGCAGGTAGCGGAGGTTGTGTTCGCCCGCCTGGACCGGCATCGGCTCGCGGCCGGTGACCTTGAGGCCGTGACGGACGAGCGCGTCGGTCTTGTCGGGGTTGTTGGTCATCAGGCGCACGCTGCGGACGCCGAGGTCCTGGAGGATCTGCGCGCCGGCGCCGTAGTCCCGGGCGTCGGCGGGCAGACCGAGCTCCAGGTTGGCGTCGAGGGTGTCGTGGCCCTGCTCCTGGAGCTCGTAGGCGCGGAGCTTGGACAGCAGGCCGATGCCGCGTCCCTCATGGCCGCGGAGGTAGACCACCACTCCCCTGCCCTCGGCCTGGATGCGGTCCAGGGAGGCGTCGAGCTGGTGGCCGCAGTCGCAGCGGGCGGAGCCGAAGACGTCGCCGGTGAGGCACTCGGAGTGGACGCGGACGACGATGTCCTCGCCCTCGCCGATCTCGCCGTGCACGAGGGCGACGTGCTCGACGCCGTCGACGGTGGAGCGGTAGCCGTACGCCGTGAACTCTCCGTGCCGGGTGGGCAGGCGGGTCTCGGCCTCGCGGCGGACGGTGGGCTCGGAGCTGCGGCGGTAGGCGATCAGGTCCTCGATGGAGATGATCGTCAGGCCGTGCTTGCGGGCGAAGGGAATCAGCTCGGGCAGGCGGAGCATACGGCCGTCCTCGCCGGCGATCTCGACGATCGCTCCGGCCGGACGCAGGCCCGCGAGGCGGGCGAGGTCGACGGCGGCCTCGGTGTGGCCGTCGCGGGCCAGTACGCCGCCGGACCTGGCGCGCAGCGGGAAGATGTGGCCGGGACGGACCAGGTCCGAGGGCTCGGCCGTACCGCTCGCGAGGAGCCGCAGCGTGGCGGCGCGGTCGGCGGCCGAGATCCCGGTGCTCACACCGTGGTCCGCCGTGGCGTCCACGGAGACGGTGAACGCGGTTTTCATCGACTCGGTGTTGTCCTGGACCATCTGCGGAAGCTGGAGCCGGTCCAGTTCCTCGCCCTCCATGGGCGCGCAGATCAGGCCGCGGCACTCGCTCATCATGAAGGCGACGATCTCGGGGGTCACCTTCTCGGCGGCGACGACGAGGTCGCCCTCGTTCTCCCGGTCCTCGTCGTCGACGACCACGATCGGGCGGCCGGCCGCGATGTCCGCGACGGCCTGCTCGACGGGGTCGAGAGCGAAGTCCTCGAAACCGTCGGTGCTGTACAGAACCGGCGGGTCGAGAGGTACGGCGCGATGGGGGTCTCCCCAGGCCTTTTGCCCGGGGGGAGCGGGAGGAGTGGGGAGAGCCTCGTTCAGGGGGGCGGTGGGTGACGGGCGGGCAGTCATGCCGGCGCTCCTTCCAGGAAGGGCTGCGAGGCCTTGCGGGAGCGCAGCCACCAGTCGCGCATGCCCCACAGGACGAGTGCGCCGTAGATGACGTAGACGAAGCCGGAGAAGGCGTAGCCGTTGGCGAAGTTGAGGGGGACGCCGACGAGGTCGACGAGGAGCCAGGCGAACCAGAACTCGACCATGCCGCGCGCCTGGGCGTACATGGCGACGACGGTGCCGACGAAGATGTAGGCGTCCGGCCAGGGGTCCCAGGACAGGCTCGGGTAGGCCTTGAACAGCAGGGCCACGGCGACCGTGCCGACGACGGCGGCGGCGGCCATCACCGCGCGTTCGCGCCAGGTGGCGAACCTCGGGGTGATGTGGCCGTCGCCGGAGCCGCCCTTGTCACGGTTCCACTGCCACCAGCCGTACAGGGCGACGGCCATGACGACGGCCTGCTTGCCGGCGCTGCCGGTCAGGTGGCCGAAGAAGGCCCCGAAGAGGACGAGGCCGGACAGGAACTGCACCGGCCAGGTCCACAGGGAACGGCGCCAGCCGAGGGCGAGGGTGATCAGGCCGAGGGTGTTGCCGATCATGTCCGACCACAGGATGTGCTGGTCGAAGAGGACGAACGCCTCGGAGTTCAGCCCGTTCACCGGCCGGCCCCCTGACCGGCCATCAGCCGCTCGACGTACTTGGCGATGACGTCGACTTCGAGGTTGACCGGGTCGCCGGGCTGCTTGTGGCCGAGCGTGGTCAGATCGAGGGTGGTGGGGATGAGGCTGACGGTGAAGTAGTCGGGCCCGGCGTCGACGACGGTGAGGCTGATGCCGTCGACCGTGATGGAGCCCTTCTCCACGACGTAGCGTGCGAGGTCCGCGGGCAGCGAGATCTTCACGATCTCCCAGTTCTCGGACGGCTCGCGCTCCAGAACCGTGCCCGTGCCGTCGACATGGCCCTGGACGATATGGCCACCGAGGCGGGCGCCCAGGGCCATGGGACGTTCGAGGTTGACCCGGGAGCCGACGGCCAGGGCGCCGAGGCTGGAGCGTTTCAGGGTCTCCGCCATGACGTCGGCGGTGAACTCGTCGCCCTCGTGTTCGACGACGGTGAGACAGACGCCGTTGACGGCGATGGAGTCGCCGTGCTGCGCGCCCTCCGTGACGACGGGGCCACGAAGACGGAAGCGGGAGGCGTCGTCGAGGATCTCGACGGCGGTGACCTCACCCAGCTCTTCGACGATTCCGGTGAACACTTCCCGGGTCCTCCTGCCACATGGGGGCACGGACTCCGGGGCTGTCGATGACGACAGTATGTACGGACAGGAACACCGATGCGACGCCGGACGCACCCGTCCCGAAGGACGAGCTGATACGGCGGCGTGCACGAATGCCCGCCCGCCGCGCACTGCCTCCCATCCGGACTTTAACCGTCGGTCCAGGAATTTCACCTGGTCAACCGGCCGCTGGAAGCGACCGGGTCGCGGACTGTAACCGCCGGTTCGGACTTTCACCGACCCCGGAGTGCGCTGCTTCTGGTACACGGACAGTGTGCCACGCCCGATCCGGCTCCATACGGGTGAACGGTGTGGGTTGCCTCACAGAGCGTATGGGGAATGTAACCGGCCTCACGGTTGGACCATACCTATTGACCCTACTGGTCTAGTCCTCTTAGTGTCTGCGTACGGTCCGGCGACGGTGACGACGGCCCTTGCCCGCCGCCGGACCCCAGGGCCCCCCGGACCCCGGACCCCGGACTGACCGAACCCCAGGGACCCCGGACTGACAGGACTCCTGGGGCCCGGACCCCAGGGGCCCCGGACGACTGCTGACTACCGCGGAGGCGCGAACAGTTCGTCCTGCGCCCGGTCCCGCGCCGTGAGCAGCGCCCCGCGCAGCACCGCCCCCCCGCCGAGGGCGCTGGGCCGCACCTCCGTGGGCAGCGGGGACAGCCGCGCGAGACGGTCCTGCACGCGCCGGGCCAGGACGTCCCCGCCCGCCCGGCCGATCTCGCCGGCGAGCACCACACAGCCCGGATCCAGTACGGAGATCACGGCGGCGACGCCCAGGGCGACACGGTCGGCGAGGACGTCGAGGAACCGGTCGGCGCCGGCACCCGACCGGTCCCCCACCAACGACACAGCTGCCCGAACCAGCGCCGCGGCCTCCGGCTCATGTGCTGCCGCCACGGCCGTCACCCCGTGCTCGGCCGCCAGCGCGGCCACCGCACCCGCGCCCGCCAGCGAGTGGAACCCGCCGTCGCAGTCGGTCGCCGACGGCAGTCCCGTGGTGCCCGGCACCGGGAGGAAACCGATCTCACCGGCGCCGCCGGAGGCGCCCCGGCGCAGGGCGCCGTCGAGGACGAGCGCCGCGCCGATGCCCATGCCGAGCCATACGAGCACGAAGGTGTCCCGGTCCCGGGCGGCACCGTCACGCTGTTCCGCCAGGGCCGCGAGGCTCGTCTCGTTCTCCACGCTGAACCGGGCGCCCGGGAGTCGCTCCTGGAGTGCGGCCACCAGGCGCCGATGCCAGGCGGGCAGGCCCGAGGAGTCGCGGAGTTCACCGCTCGCCGGGTCGATCAGGCCGGGTGCGCCGATGCCGACGGTGTGCAGCCGGTCGGCGCCGGCCTCCTTCGCCACCCGCTCGACCAGTGTGACCGCCTGCTCCACGGCGGGCCCGGTGCCCGTATCGTCGCCGATCGGCAGGGATGCCTCGGCGAGCACCTGCCCGAGCAGGTCGGAGACGACCACGGCGACGCCTTCGGTACGGACGTCCAGGGCCGCCAGATGGGCGCGGTCGGCGACGATGCCGTACAGCTTCGCGTTCGGCCCGCGTCGCTGCTCGCCCGACTCCCCGACCACGGCGATGAGACCGGAGGCGGCGAGGCGGTCGACGAGGTCGGCGACGCTGGGTCTGGACAGGCCGGTGAGCTGCTTCAGCTGTCCCGCCGTCAGCGGGCCCTCCTGCTGGAGCAGACGCAGGGCGAGCCGGTCGTTGATGGCCCGGGCGGTGCTCGGGGATGCGGGCATGCGGGGATCCTTCCAGATCGGCGGGGCCGCGGCGTGCGGCCGGTAACCCGCTATCTATCAGGCAGGGTTCCTGATAGTTTACGGCGCCAGCGGAAACGGGAAACCGGGAGGGGACGGAGAATGAGTGGAGTGGTCTACGACCAGCGCCAGGTGAGGCGGGCCCGGTATGCCGTGGCCGCCGTGTTCACCGTGCACGGCGCCGTCACCGGCTCGTTCGCGACCCGCGTGCCGTGGATCCAGGAGCATGCGTCGGTCAGCGCGGGACAGCTGGGCCTCGCCCTGGCCTTCCCCGCGCTCGGCGCGTCCGTGGCGATGCCGCTCGCGGGCAGCATCAGCCACCGCTTCGGTGCCCGGAACGCCCTGCGCGGCCTGATCGCCCTGTGGACCCTGGCCCTGATCCTGCCGTCCCTCGCCCCGAATCTGCTGACCCTGTGCCTGGCCCTCTTCGTCTACGGCGCCACCGCGGGCATGTCGGACGTCGCGATGAACGCGCTCGGTGTCGAGGTCGAGAACCGGCTGAGCCGGTCGATCATGTCGGGGCTGCACGGCATGTGGAGCGCGGGTGCCCTGGTCGGCTCGGCAGCCGGCACGCTCGCCGCGCACCTGGGTGCGGACGCCCGGCTGCACCACGCGCTGGCCGCCGCCGTCCTGACCGTGCTGGGCGTGGCCGCCTGTGCGTGGGTGCTCGACCTGCAGCCCGCCGAGGACGAGGAGCCGCCGCCCCGGTTCGCGCTGCCGCCGAAGTCGGCGCTGGTCATCGGCGCGGTCGGGTTCTGCGCGGTGTTCGCGGAGGGCGCGAGCCTGGACTGGTCGGCGGTGTATCTGCGCGACCGGCTGGACAGCTCGGCGGGACTTGCGGCCGCCTGCACCACGGGCTTCACGTTCACCATGGCGATCGCCCGGATCGCCGGCGACAAGGTGGTGGACCGGTTCGGTTCGGTGCGCACGGTCCGGGTGGGCGGGGTCCTGGCCGCCCTCGGCGGGCTGCTGATCGTCGTGGCGGACCATCCGGCGGCGGCCATGGCCGGGTTCGCGCTGATGGGGCTGGGCATCGCGGTCGTCGTACCGCTGTGCTTCGCCGCGGCGGGCCGCAGCGGTGCGAACCCCAGCCTGGCCATCGCGGGCGTCGCGACCATCACCTACACCTCGGGCCTGGTCGCGCCGGGCGCCATCGGCGGTCTGGCCCAGGCGACCAGCCTGGTGGTGTCGTTCGCTCTGGTGACGGTGCTGGCCTGCGGGCTGGTGCTCTTCGCGGGCGTGCTGCGGGCGGGAGACCGGGATCGGCCGAAGGTCGGTGCCGAGGCCGCGGCGGTTCCCGACCCGCGACCCTGAACGCGTCGCGCCACGGCGCCGAGCCCGAGAGGGGCCTGCGCGCCAGGCCCGACCAGGGCCCGGGTGCCGAGCCCGACCACCCCCCGGATGCCGAGCCCGACCCTCCGGGTGCCGTGGGACGTATGTCACCGTCCCGTCGGCCGAGCGGAAGTGGAAGTCGTGGGCCGAGCGCAAGCGGAAGCCGTGGGCCAGGTCGGTGGTGCGCCCGTTCGCCCTGGACAATGTCCCGGACAAACCCACCGGCACGACGAAAGCGAAACCGCACCATGGATCTTGGCGTCCGCTGGAAACTGCACGGAGACGGACGCACGCCGGCGCCCGGAGCGGTGGTCCGCCCCGACGAACGGCTCTCCTGGCCCCGCACGTTCGGGCTCGGCGCCCAGCACGTGGTGGCGATGTTCGGTGCGTCCTTCGTCGCCCCCGTCCTCATGGGCCTGGACCCCAACCTCGCGATCATGATGTCCGGCGTCGCGACCGTGATCTTCCTGCTCGCCACCCGCGGCCGGGTGCCCAGTTACCTCGGCTGCTCGCTGTCCTTCGTCGGGGTCGCCGCGGTCATCCGGGCGCAGGGCGGGACGAGTGCCACGGTGACCGGCGCGGTCCTGGTCGTCGGCGTCGCGCTGTTCCTGGTCGGGGTGGCCGTGCAGCGGTTCGGGGCGCGGATCATCCATGTGGCGATGCCGCCGATCGTCACGGGCGCGGTGGTGATGCTGATCGGCTTCAACCTGGCGCCCGTCACTGCCTCCACGTACTGGCCGCAGGACCAGTGGACGGCCCTGCTGGTCATGCTGCTCACCGGTCTGGCCGTGGTCTGCCTGCGTGGTTTCTGGTCCCGCATCGCGATCTTCCTGGGCCTGGTCTTCGGCTACGGCATCTCCTGGGCCTTCGACCGGATCTTCGGCCGCATCCACTCGGCGGACGCGAGCGGCAAGATCACCGACCACTGGCGGCTCGACCTGTCCGCCGTCGGCCGGGCCGACTGGATCGGGCTGCCGTCCTTCCACGGGCCGTCCTTCGAGTGGTCGGCGATCCTGGTCGCGCTGCCCGTGGTCATCGCCCTCGTCGCGGAGAACGCCGGGCATGTCAAGGCGGTCGGCGAGATGACCGGCGACTCGCTGGACGACCGGCTCGGTACGGCGATCTCCGCCGACGGCATAGGCTCCGTGCTGTCCACCGCGGTCGGCGGGCCGCCCAACACCACCTACTCCGAGAACATCGGCGTGATGGCCGCGACCCGCGTCTACTCCACGGCCGCCTACTGGGCCGCCGCCGGCTTCGCGCTCCTCTTCGGCCTGTGCCCGAAGTTCGGCGCGGTCGTGGCCGCGATCCCTGGCGGTGTCCTCGGCGGCATCACGGTCATCCTGTACGGCATGATCGGCCTGCTCGGCGCCCAGATCTGGCTCAACGCCAAGGTGGATTTGCGTAATCCTCTCAACCTGGTGCCGGCCGCGGCGGGCATCATCATCGGCGTCGGCAACGTGACGATGAAGTTCACCGACACCTTCTCGCTGAGCGGCATCGCCCTGGGCACGCTGGTCGTGATCACCGGCTACCACGCGCTGCGGGCGTTCGCACCGCCCCACCTCAAGACGCAGGAACCCCTGCTGGACGAGGGCACCAGCACCTACGGCAGCGACACTCAGCGCGCCAAGTCGTAGGCGTACGACGGCGAGAACGCCCCCGGCGAGCCCTTGCAGCCGTCCGACTCCCCCGGCAGCTTCACCCACAGGAAGGCGTCGATCCGCGCCTCCCCGGTGTTCAGCGTGGGCGCCCGTCCGATCTTGCGCCCGGACGGGTCGCACCACTCGCCGTCGGCCGGGGCGCCGTTGCCGTTGCGGCTGGTGTCGATGACGGCACCCAGGCTCGCCGGGCCGCCCAGGGCGTCCAGGACCTGGCGGTCGTACGCGATCTCGTCGGCCGTACGGTGGAAGTTGGAGACGTTGCTGAACACGCCGTCGGAGGAGGCGGCCGAGGCGGCCCCGGCCCGCCGGAGCCAACCCGCCTGTTTCGTGGCCGCGTTCCAGCCCGAGTGACCGGCGTCGTAGTAGACCCGCACCTGGGGATCGGCCGCCTTGAGGACGCGGCCCGCACGGGCCAACGAGGCGAACCGGCGGGCGCGTTGGCCCGAGGAGAGGCACTCGGCCTGGGCGACCGAGTCGGGCTCCAGGATGACGACGGCCTCACCTGATCCCAGTCCGGCGGCGAAGGCGTCGATCCAGGCGTCGTACGCGTCGAGGTCGGGTGCCCCGCCCTGCGAGGCGCCACCGCAGTCGCGACCGGGAATCGTGTACGCGACCAGCACCGGGACCCGGCCCTGTCCGGCACCGCCCGAGGTGACCGCACGGACCCGGGCCGTAATGGTCGAGGGCGTGTGGTCGGCGAACCAGACGGCGGCCGGCTGATCCGCGATACGGGACTCTATGACGGCCTGCCGAGGGTCGTCGGAGTTGGCGCGCACCCACTCCAGCACCTGGGAATCGGGGTGACGGTAGAGCCGGGTGGACACGAAGGCGGTCAGGTCTTTCTCCTTCTCCTTCTCCTGCTCCTTCTCCGGCTCCTTCCTCTCCTCAGTCGGCGTGGGCATGGGCGTCGGCGTGGGCGTGGGCGTGGACGTAGGGCTCTCCTTCGGGGACGGCGAGGCGGAGGCGCTCGGGCTCGGCGAGGTGGACGGCCTGGGCACGACGGGCGGCGGCGCCAGGTAGGGCGAGCTGCTCACCTCAGGCTTCGCCTCGTCGGAGACCTGCCGACCGTCGAGGGCGGACAGCATCCCGGTCGCGGTGCCGACCGCGACGACGACCGAGGCCGTCGCCACCATCGCGCCCCGCCGAGCGGTCCGCCTGCGCTCTGCCCGGCGCGCGGCCAGGCGCTGGGCACGTAAGCCTGACACGGTGCCGTCCCCCTCCCCCGAGGGCGGGCACGTTCCCCCGTTCTGGGGAAGCGTCGGGCCCGCCGGTACCCGGGTCAGCCTAAAGCTGCGACTCTGCAACCCATGGTGCAATGCGAACAATTCACCACTCCCGTGGACGCGGTCCTCTCCCGCATGCGCGCACTCGACGCGGCGCTGCCGACGAGGGACGGAGTCGCGGTCTTCAACCGTGTCTACCTCGCTGTCACCGAGGCGGTCGACCGGCGCATCGACAGCGGGCAGTTCGGGGACGCGCGAGCCGCGATCACGCTGGACGTACGGTTCGCGGAGCGCTACCTGGCCGCCGTCGAGACGGTGACCCACGAGCGGCGTCCGCCCGCCTGCTGGCGGCCCCTGTTCCAGATGCGCCGTCATCCCTACGTACGACCACTGCAGTTCGCGCTGGCGGGCATCAACGCGCACATCGGCCACGACCTGGCGCTCGCCGTCGTGGACACCTGTCGTACGCTCGGCTGCGAACCCGCCGAGGTGGAGGACGAGTTCGACCGCGTGGGCGATCTCCTCGTCTCGCTGGAGGAACGCATCCGCGAAGAGCTGATGCCGGGCCCCGACCTCCTCCAGATCGCCGATCCGCTCACCCATCTGCTCGGCGCGTGGAGCCTGGAGCGGGCTCGGGACGCCACCTGGACCACGGCCCGGGCCCTATGGGCGCTGCGCGGACTGCCCGAGGTCGCCGGGGAGTTCACCGAACGGCTGGACGCGGCGGTGGGGTTCGCCGGACGCATGCTGCTCACCCCGCTGCCGGACTGACCGACGATCTGGTCCTCCGAGAGCACGACCGGCGCGATCTCGTCGTACACGTCCCCCGGGCCCGGGCCCACCCTCGCCCTGCCCCCTGCCCCCTGCCCCCTGCCCCCTGCCCCCTGCCCCCTGCCCCCTGCCCCCGCGGATGGTGCCCCCGCCGCCCCGGCCCCGTGCATGACGCCCCGCCCCCGTCATGTCATCCGCCACTCCCGCCGCGCGCTCCGACCCTCCGCGTGCCCTTCGCCAACACCAGCGCCGTCACCAGGTACGGCACGGTGAACAGCGCGAAGACCGTGCCGTGTGTGGCGCCCGCGGCGACGCCCGCGTACACGGCGTACACGACGACCGTGGCCAACTCGGTGCCCAGGCTCGCGACCGAGGTCAAGGTGGCCCGGCCGGTGTCCTCGATGCGGTGCTGGAGGCGGACGTCGACCAGCACGGTCGAGAGCTGGAAGCCGCCGAAGGACAGGGCCACGAGGACGAGGCCGGTCGGGGTCCCTGCCCCGGCGCCCACGGCCAGGGCGAGCGCGGCGCCCGCGAGCAGCCAGGCGAGCCCGCGGCTGCCGAGGCGTTCGGCGGGGCCGGCCAGCAGGCTTCCCGCCGTGGCGCCCGTCCAGATCAGCAGGAGCAGATACGGGACCAGCTCGTCCGGGACACCGGTGTCCCGGACCAGCAGCGGGGTGTACTCGTCAAGCGCTCCCCAGACGGCGCCGACGGCCGGGACGAGCAGCAGTGCCCGGCGCAGCGACCGGTCGCCGCGGGCCGCTGCGAGTCCGTCCCGCAGGGTCGCGGCCCAGCTGTCGCCGCCGGTTCCGGGCGCCCGGTGCTCCGGGAACCGGGTCGCGGTCAACGCGGTGAGCAGACAGGCCAGGACACTCGCGGCGCCGACGGCCGGGTAGCCGCCGAAGGCGAACACCGGCCCGGCGGCACCCATCGCCGCCATCACGGCCAGCAGCCCCGCCGCCCGGGCCCGGCCCATGACACGGGCGTACCGGTCGGCCGCGCCGAGCCGGACCAGTTCCTCGTACACCAGGGCCTCCAGCGCACCGGAGCCGAGCGCTCCGCGTACGCCCCACAGGACGAAGCCGGCCGCGAAGGCCCCGTACGAGGGGACCAGTACCCACAGGGCGAAGCCCACGGAGGTGAGCAGCGGGCCGAGCCACAGCAGCAGCCGGCGCGAGACGGCGTCGGCCCAGGCGCCGGACGGCACCTCCAGCAGAACGCCGGTGAGGGACCACAGGGCGAACAGGGAGGACATCTGCCAGATCGACAGACCGGTGTCGGCAAACAGCAGCGCGTACACCGGGTACAGCAGGACGAAGTCGTCGAGGAACGCGTAGCCGTACAACGTGGCCGTGAGCCGCCGGACACCGGTGACGGGCACACGCGCGGGTGAGAGTGTCATGAGACCTTCCCGAAGGGACGAATCGGACGCCGGAGGTACGGCGTCCGAGGCGGCCCTCGGGAGGCACGGCTGCTGAATCAATGTCGCCAGGTCATGGCACCGATGGTAGTCCCGCCGACGCGTCCGGCCGAGTGAATTGCGCGATCGTCGCCTGCGGTGCGCCCGTCATCGTCCTGGCCTGTGGCGAGGTGTGGCGACAGCGGAGGTGGCGGGACTGCGGAGGTGACGCGTCAGCTCCAACTGGCGTGCAGTGGCTGGCCCTCGGCGTAGCCGGCCGCGCTCTGGATGCCGACGACGGCCTTCTCGGCGAACTCCTCCAGGGAGCCGGCGCCGGCATAGGTGCAGGAGGAGCGGACGCCCGCGATGATCGCGTCGATGAGGTCCTCGACGCCCGGGCGGGCCGGGTCGAGGAACATCCGGGAGGTGGAGATGCCCTCCTCGAACAGTGCCTTGCGGGCGCGGTCGTACGCCGACTCCTCCGACGTCCGGTTGGCCACGGCCCGCGCGGACGCCATGCCGAACGACTCCTTGTAGAGGCGCCCGCCGGCGTCCTGCTGGAGGTCGCCCGGGGACTCGTAGGTTCCCGCGAACCAGGACCCGATCATCACGTTGGACGCGCCGGCCGCGAGCGCCATGGCGACATCGCGCGGGTGACGGACCCCGCCGTCGGCCCACACGTGCTTGCCGTACTTCTTCGCCTCGGCGGCGCACTCCATGACCGCCGAGAACTGGGGCCTGCCGACGCCGGTCATCATGCGGGTCGTGCACATCGCCCCCGGACCGACACCGACCTTGATGATGTCCGCGCCCGCCTCGATCAGATCCCGGACGCCCTCCGCGGCGACGATGTTGCCCGCCGCGATCGGCACCCGCGGGTCGAGGTCGCGCACCAGCTTGATCGCGCTGATCATCGACTCCTGGTGGCCGTGGGCCGTGTCGATGACCAGCGTGTCGACGCCCGCGTCCAGCAGCTGCTTCGCCTTGCCCGCGACATCGCCGTTGATACCGACGGCGGCGGCGATCCGCAGGTGCCCGTCCGCGTCGACGGCCGGCGTGTACAGCGTGGCGCGCAGGGCGCCCTTGCGGGTGAGGATGCCGGCGAGCCGGCCGTCCTTGTCGACGGCGGGGGCGTAGCGGCGATTGGCGTGGTCAAGCCGGTGGAAGGCCTCGCGGGGGTCGATGGCCGCGTCGAGGAGCAGCAGGTCCTTGGACATGACCACTTCGAGTTGGGTGAAGCGGTCGACACCGGTCAGATCCCGGTCGGTGACCACACCGATGGGCCGCTGCTCCGCGTCGACGACGACACCGGCGTTGTGCGCCCGCTTGGGCAGCAGGGACAGCGCGTCGGCGACGGTCTGGTGCGGGGCCAGCACGATCGGCGTGTCGAGGACGTGGTGGCGGCTCTTCACCCAGGCGACGACCTCGGTGACGACCTCGATCGGGATGTCCTGCGGGATGACGACCAGTCCGCCACGACGGGCCATCGTCTCGGCCATACGGCGCCCGGCGATCGCGGTCATGTTGGCGACGACCAGCGGAATCGTGGTGCCCGTGCCGTCCGGGGAGCTGAGGTCCACGCTCTGCCGCGAGCCGACCGCGCTGCGGCTCGGGACCATGAACACGTCGTCGTACGTCAGGTCGTACGGAGGCTGGATGTCGTTGAGGAAACGCACGTGCTGCACATCCCAGTCGATCAGAGGTGGCCCCCGGACAGGTCAGCCCAAGGGAAGAGCACGTACCTCATTGTCCCATGCCGACCGGAAAGCGATGCCGGAACGAATCATCCAGGCTGGTCAGAGAGGCCTTGGGAGGAACCTCCAAGAGCGAGCGCCACGGTGGGCGCCGAAGGAGTCGTGGTGATCGTCGCAGGGATGGACCCCGGAGGGGGCGACCGTGGCCGCCCCCTCCGGGCTGTCCGCCAGATCCCCTCCGGGCTGTCCGTCAGATCCCGTCCGGATCGGCCCGGTTGAGCGCCGGCTTCGGCGTCGGTCCCGCCGCCAACAGGTAGTCCGCCGCCGACGTGTCCGTCACCAAGCTGGTGACGAGGCCCGACCGCAGCACCGCGTCGATCGCGGCCGCCTTCCGCTGTCCGCCCGCGATCGCGACAACCTCGGGGACACGGCGGAGCTGATCGGTCTTGACGGTGATGCACCGCTCGCCCAGGTCCCGTCCGACCCGGCGGCCCTCGGCGTCGAAGAGGTGCGCGGACATCTCGGCGGCGACACCGAGCGAGGCGTAGTGCGAGCGCTCCTCGTCGCTGAGCATGTCGTGCACCGTGGAGATGCCCGGCTCCCAGGAGCCGATGGACACGCAGGCGACCGTGACCTTGTCGAAGTACTCGAAGGCCCGGGCGATCCCGGTCTGGTGGCGCAGCGCCTGCGCGGTGGCCGCGTCCGGCAGCAGCATCGGCGCGTAGATGGGGTGGGCGTCGCCGCCCGACACCTGGGCGGCACGGCGGACGGCCTCGACCGAACCGCGCTCGGCGGTCCCGGCGTCGTACACGCCGGTCAGCTGCACCACCGTGCAGGGCGGCAGCCGGTCCAGCGCCGCGGCCATGTGGATGGTGGACCTGCCCCAGGCCAGCCCCAGCACATCACCTTCGTTCAGGAGTTCGCCGAGCAGCTCGGCGGCCACTTCCCCCAGGTTCTCCGGGTCGGGCGTCTCCTCGGCATCGGCCGGGGACTCGACCACGACGGCGTGTCTGAGGCCGTAGCGGGCGCGCAACGCGTCGGAGCGGTCCGCGTCCAGTTCGGCCGGCACACGGATCTCGATCCGCACGAGATCCCGTTCGAGGGCGGTCTCCAGGACCCGGGCCACCTTGAAGCGGCTGACGCCGAACTCCTCGGCGATCTGGATCTTGGACTTGCCCTCAAGGTAGAAGCGGCGGGCCATGGCCGCCGCCTGCACCAGCTCAGCGGGTCCCATCCGCATGGCTGACCGGCCCGCCGACATACCCGACACGGCGATCTCCTCACTACTGTTCACACTCTGGATTCGCCGTTCATCCTTGCAGATGCGGCGCACTTGATCAGCCCTGATGGGAGCCGTTCACGTTCCCTTGGTTCAGTGGTCGCACGCCCAGCTCGCGTTGGCACTCGCCCCCTCGGCTTGGGTGCGCAATGCACGTACCGCCTCGGCCGGGTCGGACGCCCCGAAGACCGCCGATCCGGCGACGAAGACGTCGGCGCCCGCGTCCGCGCAGCGCTCGATGGTGGAGGCCGAGACTCCTCCGTCGACCTGGAGCCACAGCTCAAGACCGTGCTTGCTGATCAGCTCGCGGGTGCGGCGGATCTTCGGAAGCATGATGTCGAGGAAGGCCTGTCCCCCGAAGCCCGGCTCGACCGTCATGATCAGCAGCATGTCGAGCTCGGGGAGCAGGTCTTCGTACGGCTCGATCGGCGTCGCCGGCTTCAGTGCCATGGAGGCGCGGGCGCCCTTGGCGCGGATCTCCCGGGCGAGCCGGACCGGAGCGGCGGCCGCCTCGATGTGGAAGGTGACGGACGAGGCACCCGCCTCCACATACTGGGGCGCCCAGCGATCGGGGGCTTCGATCATCAGATGGCAGTCCAGCGGGGTGTCCGTCGCACGGGCCAGCGACTCCACGACCGGCACGCCGAGCGTGAGGTTCGGAACGAAATGGTTGTCCATGACGTCGACGTGGAGCCAGTCGGCTCCTTCGACCGCCTTCGCCTCGTCCGCGAGGCGGGCGAAATCGGCGGACAGCATGCTGGGATTGATCTGCACGGCCATGACCCAAGCCTCCCATGCCCGGGCACGAATGTTCGCGCCGGTCCAGACCTGAACAGTTCATCGGATGGTGTGCGGTGCCCGGCGCGCGCCGTGCCGGGCGGCCGTTCGGGTCGGCACTACCAGCACCGAGGGCCTGACCTGCGGTTGCTTGGCTGTCGTAGCCGAGCAGGCAAGAGGACGCGAAGTGGCCAAGAACTGGTGGCGGCCCCACACGACCGTGTACCACACGCAAGCGGCTGGACACAGTGCGTTATATGTGACCAGACCGGATCATGGCATCTCATGTCTCTCACGATGCGTCAGCCTCGGCTCTGGGTTGTCCGTACGAGGCGAAGTGGGCTCTGTTGGAGTTGCTGCGCTGATCTTCCGAGCGGCCGGGCGGGGCCATCAGCCTTGAGCTCCATGACGACGTGGCCTGCGAGGTCTCGGGGTGCACTGCCAGGGCCCCGGCAAAGTCGTCTTGTAGCCCTGTGGCGTGGGGTTTTGTGGCGGGGTAGCGGTGCGCGGGCGTGTTCCGGTCCGGTTGGATGGAGGTTCCTACGCCGTACCGTCCGACCAGGGGATCACGCCCGCGCCATGCCATCGTCTCTCATCCCCGCGCCTGTTCGCACGCCCGTACTGGATCACGAACTCCTCGTCCACCTGCTCGGCCGGATACCTGATCCGCGCCGACGGCGCGGTGTGCGGCATCCGGTGGGTGCCCTGATCGCGGTGGCCGTGTGCGCGGTGGTGGCCGGAGCGCGGGGGTTCACCGCGATCGGGGAGTGGGCCCGTGATGCCGGCGGCGGTGCGCTTGCCCGGCTGGGACTTGAACGCGGCGGTGTGGACGAGTCGACGTTGCGGCGCCTGTTCGCCCGCCTCGACGCGGACCTGCTCGATGCGGTGCTGGGTGCCTGGGCGGCGACCGGGACCGCGTTGGTGGCGGGACGGCGGGTGATCGCCATCGACGGCAAGACCGTCCGGGGTGCACGCAGTGGCGGCTCCTCGGCCCCGCACCTGGTCGCCGCCCTCGCGCACGGATCAGGGGTGGTGCTCGGCCAGATCGCCGTGAGCGAGAAGAGCAACGAGATCCCGGCTGCCCGGGAGCTGCTCCAGAACCTCACCTGGACGGCGTGGTCGTCACGATGCACGCGCTGCACACCCAGCACGACACCGCGGCTGTCGTGACCAGGGCCGGCGGTGACTACGTCCTGACCGTGAAGGCCAATCAGAAGTCGTTGTATGCGCACCTCAAAGCGCTTCCCTGGGTTTCTGTACCCGCCACCACCAGGACAGATCGCGGTCACGGACGCCGGGCCACCCGGACGGTCAAGGTCGTCGAGGTACCGGCCTGGGTCGAGTTCAGCGGAGCCGCGCAGGTCGCACAACTGCGGCGCACCGTCACCCGCAAGGGTCGACGGACCGTCGAGATCGTCTACCTGATCACCAGCGCGGACGCCCGTACCGCGCCACCGGAAGTCCTGGCCACCTGGGTGCAGTCGCACTGGGAGATCGAAAACCGCCTCCACTGGGTCCGCGACGTCACCTTCGACGAGGACCGCTCCCAGGTCCGCACCGGCAACGCACCCCGCGTCATGGCCGGCCTGCGCAACACCGCCATTACCCTGCTCCGCCTGGAGGGCCACCGCAACATCGCCGCCGCCCTACAACACCACGCCCGCGACATCGACCGCCCCATCAACCTGTTCCTGGCCGCATGATCAACAACTTTGCCGGGGCCCTGCCCCCATGCCCCTCACCGACAAGAGTCTCGACGGCCTTCGGGTCCTGGTCACCGGTGGCAGCCGGGGCCTGGGTGCGGCGACCGTGCGCCGCTTCGTCGACGCGGGCGCGACCGTGCTGACGGCCTCCCGCAGCCGGCCCGAGGAGGACAGCGGTGCCACCTTTCTCGCGGCTGACCTCTCCATGCAGCAGGGTGTGGCCGAACTCGGCCGCCGAGTCATCGAGCAGGTGGGCGGCGTGGACGTGCTCGTGAACAATGCGGGCGCGGCGAGCGACCCTGAGCCGGTCGGACGAATCCTGGCAGGCGGACCTGGAGATGAACCTCCTCAGCGCCGTGCGCCTGGACCGGGCCCTGGTGCCGGGAATGGTCGAGCGGGGCTCCGGCGTCGTCGTGCACGTCTCCTCGATCGCCAGCCAACTGCCGCAGCGCACCGAGGCGTCCTACGCCGCCGCCAAGGCCGCGCTCAACACCTACAGCCGCGAACTGGCCACCGAGGTCGGCGAGCACGGGGTGCGCGTGGTCTGCGTCCTGCCCGGCTTCGTCGTCACCGACGGCGCCGCTGCCCACCTCAAACACATGGCATAGAAGCAGGGCATCACCACCGAAGAGGTCACGCAGCAGATCATGGACCACCTGAAGGTCCCCATGGGCCGTCCCGGAGATCCCGAGGACGTCGCCGAGATGATCGCCTTCCTCGCCTCCGGCCGCGGGAATTGGCTCACCGGAGCGCAGTTCCGCGTCGACGGCGGCATCCTCCCGACCGTGTGAGCTACCACCGACAGCACCAACAGGACACCCCCTTGCCCATCACCCTGACCTCCGTGATCATCGACGCCGCCGACATCGAGAAGGAGAGCTCCTTCTGGCGCCGGCTGCTCGGCGGCGCCCTCACCCCCACGCCCACCCACCACTTCGTTCAGGCCCCCGGCCTCCCGGTGATCGTCGTCCAGTCGGCCCCCGGACACACCGCCCCGAACTGGCCGGACGGCACCTCCCAGCAGATGCACCTTGACTTCGGCGTCGACGACCTCGCCGCCGCCGACCACACGGCCACCGAAGCCGGCGCCACCCGGCTGCGGCCCACCGACGAGGTCACCCCGGAAACCCGCACCGGTAGCCGCGTCTACGCCAGCCCGGCCGGACACCCCTTCTGCCTACGCTCGACCTGCGCCGGTCGCCGTCCGCCGAGCAGCGCCCGGCCGGCGCCTCCGAGTCCTCCGAGTCTCCCCGGCCCGCCGGGTCCGCGGGGGCCATCCGCACCTGACCGCCCTCGACCACGAGAACGCGGGTGACGGCTTCCGCCACCCGGTCAGGAAGCCCAAGGACGGCCGTTCCCGCGCTGGGCCAGCCGTCCAGTGCCTTACTTCACGTTCTCCAAAGCGCTGACGATCTCGTCAGTGGTCGCGATCTGCTGGGCGTAGCGCGGCCAGTTCAGGTCGATGGTCGCCCGCTGCATGTCCATGGTGCAGGTGGCCACCGCGTCGGAGGCGAAGGTCACGCTGTAGCCCCTTTCGACGGCGTCCCGGCCGGTCGAGTCCACGCAGGTATTGGTGGTGAGGCCGCAGAGGATCAAATGGTCGATGTCGCGCTGGCGAAGCTGCACGTCCATGTCCGTGCCGTGGAACGCGTCAAAGGTCTTGTGTGCGGTGACGACCACTTCGCCGTCGGCGGGCACGAAGTCGGGGTGGAATTCCGCGCCCCGGGTGCCGGCCTGGAACAACTGGGCCTGGAACATGCCGTCGTGGCTCGGCGTGCGGTGCTTCCAGGGCCCGTAGTCCCATGGCTGAGTCTCCATCGGTGCGTGCAGTACCTGGATCCCGGCAGCGCGCGCCGCCTCGAGGACTCGCTTCATGTTCGGCACCGTGCCGACTTCCTCGCAGACCTCACGCAGCCCCGGCCATGCCTTGCCGTCCTCGGCGATGAAGTCGTTCGTGGCGTCGATGACGATGAGGGCGGTTCGCTCCCTCGGGTACATGGTTCTCCTCTTCTGTCCTCTTTCGGGCACAGCGTGGAACCCTGGCCCTCGTTCTGGCGCCCACGACACCGGGTGCCCGCGAGCAGAGCGCCTCACGGCGCTCGCCGTCGTGCCGATCGGTCGGCCGCGGCTCGTTCGGTCACCGCTCGGCCGCCGCATCGCCTGCTCGATCGCCCTACCAGCCGTGCTGCTACCAGCGGTTCCAATGGCTGAAGTTGCTGTCGTCTGCCCGCGGGGCCGGCTTGAAGTCCGTGCCGATCGTGTAAGCGATGGGGGTCAGCGCCACCTGAACGGTCTTCTCGAAGGGGAGGCCGAGCAGGTCGGCCATCTCGCGCTCGTAGTTGAGGTGAGCCGCGGTCCACGCCGTTCCCAGGCCGCGTTCCCGCGCGGCGAGCATGAAGCTCCAGGTCGCGGGAATGACCGAGCCCCAGTTGTGCGCCTGCCCGCGGATCGAGTCGAGTTCCGCCCTGCGCGCGACCCGCACCACCGGGATCATCAGCACCGGCACCTCGTGCAAGTGCTGGACCAGGTGGCCGAGACTGCCCCGGATCCGTCCCCACTCCGCCGAGGCAAAGCTCATCCGGGTCGGAAGCGGCGCGGAGTCGTGCTCGTCCGGCGCGCCGTCCATGAGCCCGGCGCGCCAGATGTCGGCGGCCTTCGCCTTCGTCGCCGGATCGTCGATGAAGACGAAGTCCCACTGCTGCTGGTTGCGGCCGGTCGGCGCCTGGGTGGCGACCTTCACGGCCTCCTGGATCAGCTCGCGCGGAACGGGCCGGGTCAGGTCGAGTCGCCTGCGAACCGCGCGCGTGGTGGTGAGGACCTCGTCGGCAGTGAGTCCGAGGGTCTGATGGGCCGAGCTGCTGCTGTTCATGGTGTTGCTCCTGGTCGGCATCGGTGGACAAGGGCTTCGCGGTGGCTAGGGCGCCTTCCGCGTGACGGGCAGCGCGGCGTCGAGCAGGGCGGCCGCGGCGTCACGCGTGGCCTGCACGACCGCGGGGTTGCGGTCCATCTGGAGCGACTGCGCGGACCCGTCCCACAAGGCGTGCAGTTGTGTCGCCAACGTCTCCGGGTCAACTGCCCCGGCCTCTGCCGCCAGTTCGGCGAAGGTCCGGCGGATCCACTGGCGATAATCCGAGGCGGCACTGTCCACGCCGGCCGCATGCGACTCGGCGGCCGCGCGGGCGAAGGCGCATCCGCGATAGGTGCTGTCGGCGGCGAACTCGGCTTGGACGTCGAACGGAGCGAGTACCCGCGCCCGAGGGGTGCGATGGCGGGCCACGGCCCGTTGGAAATGCTCCCGCATGGCGGCGTGCCGCTCCCGCAGATAGGCGGTGACCAGCTCGTCCTTGGAGCCGAAAGCGTCGTACAGACTGGCCTTCGCCACCCCTGCACGTTCGAGCAGCCGACCGATGCCGACGCTTCGGACGCCTTCCTGGTAGAACAGCTCCGCGGCGGCGGCGAGGAGCCGCTCGCGAGGTGTACCGTCCGATTCAATCCGCATCTGAATCAACCCTTCCTGGGGCACGCACGATCGCCACCAACGCGGCGGCACTGAGAGTTGCCAGAACCATGGCTAAGCCGGCCGCCACCCGCGTGAGCGGTATTCCCTCACTCGTCAACGCGCCCGGCACGATCGCGGCGGCGCCGAGGCCCAGGTAGGCGACGACGAAGACGGCTGCGATCAACGCCGGCCGCTCGCGGTCCGACGCGGTCGCGGTCACCATGCGGAGGGGGCCCTGAAAGCCCGGGCCGTATCCCATGCCCACTATCGCACTGGCCGCCAGATAGAGGCCGACCGAGCCCAGCGCGAGGACCGCGACCGTGACGCCGAGGCCGGCGAGCGTCATGAGCAGGCCGACGATGGTGACCGCTCGACCGCTGACGTGGCGCAACGCCACGGTCGTCACCGTCGCGGTGCCGAGCAACGTGAACAGCGGGAGCGCGCTCTGCCAGCCGGAGGCGCCGGGCGCCAGGGTCCGGAACAACGCCGGACTCAGCGCCGCGTAGAACCCCGACAAGCCCCACACCGCGAAGACCACGGGAGCGCACCCGAGGAAGGCGGCGCGGGCGTGAGCGGGCACGGCCACGCGCGGCTTGAGCGACAGCACCGGGATCGCCGGCCGGCCCGTGTCCGGGAGCAGGCGCCAGACCAGGACCCCTTGGACCAGCAGTACTGAGCCCAGGGTCAGGTAGATCGTGCGCGTGGGGCCGGGAACGAACTGGATGAGAACGCCGCTCAGCAGCGCCCCGATCCCACTGCCGGTGCCCGGCGAGGCGGCGCTCGCGATCGGGCCGCGCTCGCCGTCGGACTCGATCATGAGAGCTGACAGGGTTCCGAACGTGGCGCCCGAGGCCAGACCCTGCACCGCCCTGCCGATGAAGATCGGCACGAACGAGCCGGCGAGAGTGAACATGCCAAGGGCGATGACCTGACCTCCGATGGAGGTGAGCAGTACCGCTCGGCGCCCGAAACGCTCGGGCAGCCTGTCCAGCCACAGCAACCCGCCGATGACTGCCACCGCGTAGGTGGCGAACGCGATCGTCCCGGTCAGCGCGCTGGCGTGCCACGCCGACTCGTACGTCTGGTACAGCGGGCTCGGCGCGTTCGCGCAGGCGAGGAAGAGCACGACGACGGAGCTCGCGAGCACGAGCATGCCGGCGCCACCGGGTACGTCCTGCCCGTCTCGGCGAGCTGCCGGAAATTCGGGCAGCGTGGCCGTGCGGGTGCTGCGGGCTGCCACCAGCGATCCCTCCCAGATAGACCAGTCGGTCTGGACTACGTTAGTAATAGACAGACTGGTCTGTCCAGGCGCGGCATCATGTCCTCCACGAGGAAGGGGGCTGCCGGCGCGACCTGCTCGGCCGGCACCAGGACGTGCTCAGCCACCAGGGCGTGACTGCGGGTGGCGCGCATACCTGCCATCGCTGTGCCAGGCAGAACTCAACAGGCTGCGGGCAGCTGGTGCAGGCGCTCGGCTGGGGCGCTCCGGCCGAGCGCCTGCATGGGCGGCCATCGAGTACCGCGGCTACGGCATCGAGGCGGTCGCGCATGTGGACGGCGGAATGGGTGCCCTTGGGCGTGCTCCTCGGGCCGGCGCTGCAAGGCGCCCGCGGTACCGGCTGCGACGTGGCCAGGATGGTCAGCTCGCTGATGTTGGTCAGGCGGCGGCGTCGCAGGCCGTGGCGGCGGACTTGTCCTGCCAGGCCACGAGGTCGTCCTGGATGCTGCGGATCTTGACCAGCCGGCGTTCGATCGCGTCGCGCCCCAGGGCCAGGTGCCCGGGCAGCTTGTCCTGGCAGGTCACCTCGTAGATGAGGGCGGCACCCTTGACGGGGTCACCGAGCTGGGTGTGATTGGCCGTGGCGGCCCAGTCCAGCGTGGCGTGGGCCGGCGTGCCGTCGTAGGCGGGGATGCGCTCGGCGACGGTTGACAGGGAACTGGCGTCGAGGAAGTCGGTGCGGAAGACCCCGGGCTCCACGACCATGCTCTGGATTCCGAACGGCTCCAATTCGACCGCGAGCGCCTCGCTGATCCCGGCTACCGCGAACTTCGACGCGCAGTACATGCTCACGCCGGGCTCTCCCTCGAAACCGGAGCGGGAGCCGATGTCAAGCCCTGGGTTTCGTGGAGACTGAGTTAGCTGGCTTTCTGGAGTGACGCAGGAGCTTCGGCCGCGAGGTAGTGGGCGGCCTCGTGTTCGGCTGGGGTGATGTGACCGAGTTCGCCGTGGAGGCGGCGCTGGTTGAACCAGTCGATGTACTCGGCGACCGCGACCTCGACGTCGTTGATGCCGGTCCAGGGTCCCCTGTTGCGGATCAGCTCGGCCTTGAACAGGCTGTTGAACGCCTCGGCCAGGGCGTTGTCGTACGAGTCGCCCTTGGAGCCGACCGAGGCCACGGCGGCCTCAACGTCGAGACGTTCGGTGCAGCGAAGAGCTCGGTATTGGACTCCGCGATCCGAGTGGTGCGTGAGGTCGGCGCCGGTGTGCCGGCGGCGCCAGATCGCCATCTCCAGGGCGTCAAGGGCGAGGTCGGTGTAGAGGGAGGTTGCGACCTGCCAGCCGACGACCATGCGGGAGAAGACGTCGATGACGAAAGCGGCGTAGACCCAGCCGGAGAAGGTTCTGATGTAGGTGATGTCCGCGACCCATAGCTGGTTCGGCGCGCTCGCGGTGAACTGCCGCTCGACCAGGTCGGCGGGCCGGTCGGTCTCGGGTGCGGGGCGGGTGGTGCGTGGGCTCCTGGCCCGGATTACCCCGCGCAGACCAGCCGCGCGCATGAGGCGCTCGACCGTGCAGCGGGCCACCTCGCCGCCCTCGCGCCGGAGGGCGGCGTGCACCTTGCGGGCCCCGTAGACGCCGTAGTTGGCCTCGTGAATCCGGCGTATCTCCTTGGTGATCGCCTCGTCTCGCAGGCTGCGGGCCGAGGGCGGGCGGGTGCGGGCGGCGTAGTAGGTGCTCGGCGCGATCGGCGCATCCGTCTCGGCGAGGACGTCGCAGATCGGCTGGACGCCGAACGTCTCCTTGTACTGGTCGATGTAGGCGACCTTCATCGCAGTGGACGGTCCGTGAAAGTCGGCCCGGGGCGCGGTTCCGGCCTTTCGGCCGGCCCGTTTCCCCGGACCGCTTCCCGAACCCGGCGGGCACCTCTCAATGCACCGGGCTCTCCACAAGCCCCGAAATGGGCTGCGTGTTATACATCCTCATCCCGCGATAGGCCAGGGAGCCGGAATAATTGAACCTCGATAACGGTAGCGGGTCGTTCCTACCTTCTCGGGGTCGAACAGCTCCCTGTTCTCGCTGGTGGGCCACCAACCGCCGCCGCAGTAGCGGTGGCGGAGTTCCTTCCACGTGGACCGGCGATGCTTGCGCCGCATCCAACGCCATACCGTCCGCCACGTGTAGTGGCTCAGGTAGGCGAATGTCACGGAAGACACCCCGGGCCGGAAGTAAGCACACCAGCCCCGCAACGCCATATTCAGCCGACGCAGCAGGTCATCCAACGGCTGGTTCACTTCGACCTCTCGACACAACGTCTTGACCTTCCGCTTCACGGCCTGAACAGCCTTCTTCGCGGGGTAGGTATAGACGTAGTGCTGACTGGTCCCTCTCTTGCGGTGGCGCTGGATGTGCCACCCGAGAAAGTCCAGCCCCTCATCGATATGGGTAATCAAGGTCTTCTCCGGTGACAGGCGCAGGCCCATCGTGGACAAGACCTCAGCGATTTCCTCGCGCAGGACCTCAGCATCGGCTTTCGAGCCGAAGACCATCAGGCACCAGTCGTCCGCGTACCTAATAAGGCGATAGTTGGGAAGACCATGGCGGTGCCGTCTGGCACGGTCCACCTTCCCAGCACTCGGACCTCCCGGCGCCTGGGCTATGTACTCGTCCAGGACCGACAGTGCCACGTTGCTGAGCAGAGGCGAGAGAATCGACCCCTGTGGGGTTCCGGCGGTGGTCTCCCTCAGCAGACGGTCCTCACCGAGGATGCCCGACTTGAGGAAAGCCTTCACCAGTCCCAGGACAGGCTTGTCCCCGACTCGATGCCGCACCCGGCCCATTAGCGCCGGATGCGATATTTCGTCGAAGCAGGCCGTGATGTCTCCCTCAACGATCCACTCATAGTTGCGTGGTCTTGAAGCGATATAGCGCACCTCGGCCACCGCGTCATGAGCACGGCGATTCGGGCGGAACCCGTAAGAACACGGGAGGAAGTCCGCCTCGAAAATGGGCTCCAACACCAGTTTCAGGGATGCCTGGACCACCCGGTCGGTGATGGTTGCGATCCCCAGACGGCGGAGCTTCCCGCCGGTTTTGGGGATCATACGCTCCCGCACCGGAAGTGGGCGGAAACTACGGTCCTTCAGCTGCGACCGCAGTCCGTCGAGGAAATCCTCGACGCCCTGCCCGGCCTCGACGGAACGGGCCGTGCGCCCGTCCACTCCAGCCGTGCGGGCACCCCTGTTGCCCCTCACCCGATCCCAGGCCACCAGAAGGAAACCGGGATCGGCAACGAGATTGTAGAGGTCGTCGAACCTGCGATGAGCATCATCACGAGCCCAACGGTGCAGCTTGGTCTGGATATTCAGTACCCGTCGCTCCGCCACATATATGGCGTGCTCCAGTTCGTCGGTATTCACCAGCGAAACCCTCCCGATATTCCAGCAGCCTCGACTGCTGACTTGCTGGCCCCCTTCGCCCTGCGGCCGTCTCTCACGGCCTCCACGACGGGTCGTCACGCCCGCGACTACTACAGAGCCTCCGCCCCATCCCACGGCCCTCAGTCGGCAACGGACTTGCCCGCCCCCGAACTGGCTGTCCGGCAGGAGGGCGACCGCGGATGGTTCCCACGTTCACGATGCGATCGATCGGTCAGGGAGGCGCCCAGCTCTACCCCGGCAGCATCGCCACGTCTACGCCGCAGACCTTCGACGTGGCCTCCCCACCGACAGAGCTAAACGGCTTCGGAATTGCAGACCGGCCCGAGGCCCGGCCCTCACGCGCTGCACACCGGCCCATATCCACCAGATTTGACCCGGCTTCGCTGTTACGGGGCGTCCACCACTGGTTCGCTCTCGCTACACCTTCTGACCTCGCTGAACGGGCCCGCACCCTCTGGTAGTTCCGGTACGTCCCGCCTTCGTCGGGGCCGCTTGCCACCCTCACCGGCGTTCCCCGGATCAGGCTGCCCCCAAGCTTCGATCAGGCCGCTACGACGGCCTGACGGAAGTGGCCTTTCACCACCTCTCGATCAACATCGCGCCTCGTGGCGCACAGCTCCGCGGCGAAGAAAGCCGAGGCGGACTTCAATATCGCGTTCGCCCGCCGAAGTTCCTTCACCTCCCGCTCCAGCTCAGCGATTCGTGCAGCGTCGGTGCTGGTGGCGCCAGGCACGATGCCCTCGTCGGTCTCGGCCCGCTTGACCCAGCCGCGCAGGGCCTCAGGGTGCACGTCGAGCTGGTCAGCGATCCGCTTGATCGCACCGGCCCTGCCGGCGGGGTCCTTGCGGGCCTCGATCGCCAGCCGCGTCGCACGCTCGCGCAGTTCGTCGGGGTACTTACGGGGAGCAGCCATGATCGGCATCCTTCTGGGTCTTCGATGTCTCCATCAAACCCGGGGCGATTCAGAGCGGTCCTCGTCGAAGGTGACGTCGCGGACCCAGTGGAGGCGGTTTTCGATCTCCCAGTGCGACTGCACCCAGGTGGCCAGGACTTCCGGTGGCGCGGTACGGGCGTCCGCGCTGGTGATCAGGTAGACGATCTCGACGGTCCGTCGACCCTTGCGGGTGACGGTGCGCCGCAGTTGTGCGACCTGCGCGGCTCCGCTGAACTCGACCCAGGCCGGTACCTCGACGACCTTGACCGTCCCGGTGGCCCGGCGTCCGTGACCGCGATCTGTCCTGGTGGTGGCGGGTACAGAAACCCAGGGAAGCGCTTTGAGGTGCGCATACAACGACTTCTGATTGGCCTTCACGGTCAGGACGTAGTCACCGCCGGCCCTGGTCACGACAGCCGCGGTGTCGTGCTGGGTGTGCAGCGCGTGCATCGTGACGACCACGCCGTCCAGGTCGAGGTTCTGGAGCAGCTCCCGGGCAGCCGGGATCTCGTTGCTCTTCTCGCTCACGGCGATCTGGCCGAGCACCACCCCTGATCCGTGCGCGAGGGCGGCGACCAGGTGCGGGGCCGAGGAGCCGCCACTGCGTGCACCCCGGACGGTCTTGCCGTCGATGGCGATCACCCGCCGTCCCGCCACCAACGCGGTCCCGGTCGCCGCCCAGGCACCCAGCACCGCATCGAGCAGGTCCGCGTCGAGGCGGGCGAACAGGCGCCGCAACGTCGACTCGTCCACACCGCCGCGTTCAAGTCCCAGCCGGGCAAGCGCACCGCCGCCGGCATCACGGGCCCACTCCCCGATCGCGGTGAACCCCCGCGCTCCGGCCACCACCGCACACACGGCCACCGCGATCAGGGCACCCACCGGATGCCGCACACCGCGCCGTCGGCGCGGATCAGGTATCCGGCCGAGCAGGTGGACGAGGAGTTCGTGATCCAGTACGGGCGTGCGAACAGGCGCGGGGATGAGAGACGATGGCATGGCGCGGGCGTGATCCCCTGGTCGGACGGTACGGCGTAGGAACCTCCATCCAACCGGACCGGAACACGCCCGCGCACCGCTACCCCGCCACAAAACCCCACGCCACAGGGCTACAAGACGACTTTGCCGGGGCCCTGGCAGTGCACTGCCGACCTACTGCAGACCAGCAGGGTGCCGCGATCGCCAAGGTCGAAGGCGAGGGCAGTATCGAGCGGTACCGCAGTTTCTTCCAGCGCTTCGAGATGAGAGTCGCTGATCGTCGCAGACCTGGACGCGGCGCTGGACGGGTTCGACAAACCAGGGGCAAGCGATGAGTGCCGCCCGTTGCGTGACCGGGTCGTCTCCAAAGTCAACGAACTGGTGAAGGACGAGGACGTCCAGGTCTCCGCGAGCACTCTCAAGAGCCTGAGCAAGAGCGGCACCGCACGCGCTCTGTGGGAGTGCGCACAGCTCAAGAGCGAAAAGCATGCCCAAGGCCTGTGCGGGTTCGAGGAAGTAGACGCAGCGGTCAAGGCGTTCTTCGCCCGCTCCACTTCCGGCGCTGCCCGGCGGATCCTCGAAAAGGCCGAGGACCCAGAGCTGGAGGAGATGAAGCTGAAGCTGCTGCAGATGCTTCGCCACGAAGACATCCATGTATGGGAGCGCGGGGCAATCGAGGCCTACTACCCCGAACTCCAGGTCAACGAGTCGAACAACAAGAACGACCGGGCCCACACGTTCTGCGAGGGCTACACGACCGCCGATGCCATCCGTGGGCTGCCGGCATTCAAGGAATCGACTGCGGGTGAGTTCGACACCATCTTCGAGGCCTTCTTCAGAACATCACCACTGCAGGCTTGAGTTTCTGGACGGTGCGGATGATCTCCTGGTCGGGACGGTCTCCTTGACGTTGTATGCCCAGCTTCAGCCACCGGTAGGACAGACGACTCGTTGCCGGTCCTCTTCACCACCATATTGACCTTGCGGGAGAGGAAGGCCGACCTGGGTTCCGGCCTCGATTCCTGCAGGTCGCGCTGAGGGCGCCCGCGGACGTCCAGCAGGTCCAGTGCGGACATGCCAGTCATGTTGCCTTCACTCTCCACTCCCATGGTGACCCCCAGGCTGCAGGGTGTAGCCCGCCTGTTCGGTCATCGGCCCGCTGACGTGCGGACGGCCTATGGAGTCTCGCGGCCCATGGCCCCTCAAATGCGACGGGCTCAAATGCGGTGGGCCGACTTAATAATGACGATCAACGGCGCGCACAGAAAAGCAGAATTGAGCCGACCCACGCGCAGATAATTGAGAAGTCAGCAAACAAACCCGGCCGGTTCGGCGGAGAACGTCCGCCAGCCCGGTCCTACACTGACCTTACTTGCGACATTTTCACCGTCCCGCATGTCCGCAAGGGGTGAAGTTTTCCATCCAGGGCGTCAGACATCCAGACAGAAAACTCTACCCCCCACGAGACTGCCAACTGATGGCAAACTGACGTTCATGACCAGCCACGCTCTGAGTGAGCTGGACGAATTCCCCCCCTGCCCTGCGCCGAGTCCTGCATCGCAACTTACCCACACGGCCGGAGCACACCGGCGATGACGACGACGCGGATTCTGCCTCTGGGCACGCCGACGAACAAGGCCATCGACTTGCCGCCGATCCGAAAGCGTACGCATGTCCACTGAACTCACCGAGTCAGCTGTTTCTCCCCCCACCACCCCCTCTGCCGAGCCCGCCTCCGCGCCCTCCCGGCGCACGTTCATCGCGACGACCACCGCAGCCGGTGGCGCCGTCGTGACCGGCGGCCTGATGACGGGTCCGGCTGCGCTTGCCGCCGAGACGGGGGCCGCCGCCAAGGCACCGCCGAGCAGTCGTGTCTCGCTGACGGTCAACGGGAAGCGTCACACCGTCACGGTCGACAACCGGACCTCGCTACTGGACCTGCTGCGCGAACATTTGGACCTGCCCGGCTCCAAGAAGGGCTGCAACGCCGGCGCCTGCGGAGCCTGCACGGTCCTGGTCGACGGCCGCCGCGTCAACTCTTGCCTGACGCTCGCGGTCCGTCTGGAGGGCGCCGAGATCACCACCATCGAAGGGCTCGCCCCCGGGGGCGAGGACGGTGAACTGCACCCGCTCCAGAAGGCGTTCATCGACGAGGACGCCTTCCAGTGCGGCTACTGCACGCCTGGTCAGATCATGTCCGGCGTCGGCTGCATCCAGGAAGGCCACACCGGTTCGGCGGACGAGATCCGGGAGTGGATGAGCGGCAACATCTGCCGCTGCGGCTGTTACGTGAAGATCGTGCGCGCGGTCGAGCAGACCGCCCACGGGAAATGAGACCCGCCTCCCATGTATCCCTTCACCCTCACCAAAGCCTCCGACACCGCCGAAGCCCTCAACGCCGGGCGACGCGGCGGGCGTTACATCGCCGGCGGCACCACCCTCGTCGACCTCATGCGCGAGACCGTCGAACGCCCTGAGACGCTGGTCGACATCAGTGCGCTGCCGCTGCGCGAGGTCACCGTCACCGAGCGCGGAGGCTTGCGCATCGGAGCGTTGGTGCGGATGGCCGAGGCCGCCGCCCATGCCAAGGTCCGCACCACCTACCCGGTCATCTCCGAGGCGCTGGAGCTGAGCGCTTCGGCCCAGTTGCGGAACATGGCCACCATCGGCGGGAACATCATGCAGCGCACCCGCTGTACCTACTTCCGCGACGTGACCGCCGCCTGCAACAAGCGCGAGCCCGGCTCGGGTTGCGCCGCAAGGGGCGGCTTCAACCGCACCCACGCGATCCTCGGCACCTCCGAGTCCTGCGTGGCCACGCATCCCTCCGACGTGGCCGTGGCCTTCGCCGCGCTGGAGGCAACCGTCCGCCTGCTCGGCCCGGACGGCGCACGCAGCATCCCCTTCGCCGACTTCCTGCTGCGGCCCGGCAGCACTCCGAACCGTGAACAGGCCCTCCGCAAGGGCGAGTTGATCACTGCCGTTGAGATTCCGGCCCTTCCGCGTCCGCTCAAGTCGGGTTACCTGAAGGTGCGTGACCGGCAGTCGTACGAGTTCGCCCTGACCTCGGCGGCCGTCGCGCTGCACGTACACGGCGGGGTGATCCGGGAGGCGAAGGTGGCCGCCGGTGGTGTGGGCACCGTGCCGTGGAAGCTGCCCGCCGTCGAGAACCACCTCATCGGCGAGCGGCCCTCGCGGGCGCTGTGGGCCGAGGCCGCGAAGCATGCGGCGGACGGGGCCCGCCCCCTGGAGCACAACCGTTTCAAGGCCGAGCTCCTCAAACGAACCGTCGAGCGCCAGCTGCGCATCGTAGGAGGTACCAAGTGAGCCCGCAGCCGCAGGCGGCCGTCGGAGCGCCGCTGACCCGCGTGGACGGCCGGCTGAAGGTGACGGGGAAGGCGACGTACGCCGCCGAACACGACATCAAAGGCGTCGTCCACGCCGTCATCGTGGACAGCACCATGGGCCGCGGGCGCATCACCGGCATCGACACCCGTGCGGCCCTCGCCCAGCCCGGCGTCCTCAAGGTCATCAGCCACCTCAACGCGCCCAAGCTGGTTTACCGCGGCAACCCGGAGTCGATTGATCCGCCGGGCAACAAACAACTGCGGATATTCCAGGACGACAAGGTCCTCTTCCACGGTCAGCCGGTCGCCGTCGTGGTGGCCACCGCACTGGAGACGGCGCAGCACGCCGCGAGCCTGGTGAAGGTCCGCTACGACGCCGCGAAGCCGTCGACCGACATGGCCTCCGCGCCGGCCGGTGAACCCGTGCACTATGCGCGGGGCGACGCGGACAAGGCGTTCGCGTCCGCCGCCGTCCGGCTGGACGTCACCTACCAGCTGCCCCGAGCCCATCACAACGCGATGGAACCGCACGCCACCATCGCCCGCTGGGACGGCGACGAACTCATTCTGTGGGACAAGACCCAGTGGCCGATCGGTACGCAGAAGGACCTCGCCGCCGTGTTCGGTATTCCGAAGGACTCGGTGCGCGTCATCTCACCGTTCGTCGGCGGCGGGTTCGGCAACGCCATTCGCGCCTGGCCCCACATCGCCACCGCGGCAATCGCCGCCCGTGAGACCGGCCGCCCGGTCAAGCTCGTGCTGTCCCGCAAGCAGCTGTACTTCGGTACGGGCTTCCGGCCCGCCTACGAGTACCGGGTGCGCCTGGGCAGCGACCGGCGCGGCCGGGTGAGCGCCATGGTGCAGCACCTGAAGGCTGAGACCTCGACGTATGAGAACTTCACCGAGGGTGTCCTGCACGCCGGGCAGATGGTCTACAACGCGCCCCACGTCCGCCAGGAGTACCGGACGGTGCCACTGGACGTGAACACGCCGGTGTGGATGCGCGGTCCCGGTTTCGCCACCGCCGCCATCGCCGTCGAGTCGGCGATGGACGAACTCGCCCACAAGCTGGGCATCGACCCCGTCGAGCTGCGGCTGCGCAACGAACCGGAGGAGGACCCGTCCAACGGGCTGCCGTTCTCCACTCGGCGGCTGCGCGAGTGCCTCGCCACCGGCGCCCGCGAGTTCGGCTGGAGCCGGCGCAACCCCAAGCCGCGCTCCACCCGCGACGGCGACTGGCTGATCGGCACCGGCATGGCCACCGGCATCATGGACGTCCCTCGAGGCTTCACCACCCAGGCCCGGGTCAGGCTGGATGCCGACGGCACCGCCCTGGTCGAGGCCGCGACCAGCGACATGGGCCCGGGCACCTACACCTCTCAGTCCCAGGTCGCCGCGGACGCCCTCGGCCTGACGATGCGTACGGTGACCTTCCGGCTCGGCGACTCCGCCATGCCGCTGACCCCGCCCCACGGCGGCTCGATGACCATGGCCATGGTCGGCTCCGCCGTCCAGGACGGCTGCGACACACTGCGGAAGCAGGCGATCAAGCTCGCCGTCGAGGACGAGCGCTCGCCCCTGTACGGCGTCGACGCCGGCGACGTCGTGGTCCGCGCCGGACGGCTGCACGTGTCGGACAACCCGGCGCGCGGCGAGACCTACGGGCAGCTCCTGACCCGCAACGACCGCACCCACCTGGAAGTTCTCGGGTCCTACACCGCCGGGGAAGCCCGGTCCTCCATGTACAGCTACAGCGTGACGTTCGCCGAGGTCGCCGTCGACGCCCGCCTGGGGCTGGTACGGGTGCGGCGGATGCTCGGCGTCTACGACGCGGGCCGCATCATCAGCCCCAAGCTCGCCGACAGCCAGGCCCTCGGCGGCCAGGTCGGCGGCATCGGCGCGGCGCTGCTGGAGCACACGGTCACCGACCACCGCGACGGCCGGATCGTCAACGCCGATCTCGCCAACTACATGGTCCCGGTCAACGCCGACGTCCCCGACCTGCGGGCGATCTTCCTCGACGGCGGCAACGACATCGAGGCCGCCCCCATCGGCGTCAAGGGCCTTGGGGAAGTCGTCCACATCGGCGTGGCGCCCGCCATCGCGAACGCGGTCTTCCACGCCACCGGTCGCCGCGTCCGCCAACTGCCCATCACCGCGGAAGCCCTGCTCTGAGCCATCCGGGGGCCCGCCCGGTCCGAGCCCTCAGTGTTCGCCCGACCGTCCGGCGGCCGCCCATGCCCCGCCGCCGGACCGACAGGGCCGCCGCCGCGTCCTTCTCCCCCGGACGACACGGCGGCGGCCCGCCTCCCAGGCCGGCACCCCACCGACGTCCCACGTCGTCTCACCCGGAGACCCGCCCATGCTGAACATCGCGGACACGCTGTACGACTGGTGCCGCGAGGCCCGCCCCTTCGCCCTCGCCACCGTCATTCAGGTCAGCGGCAGCGCGCCTCTGCCGCCGGGCACCGCGCTCGCCGTCGACGCCGACGGCACGGCGGTCGGCAGCATCTCCGGCGGCTGCGTGGAAGGAGCCGTCTACGAACTGTGCCAACAGGTACTGGCCGACAGTGGCACCCCCGTCCGGGCCCGGTTCGGCTACTCCGGCGACGACGCCTTCGCCGTCGGCCTGACCTGCGGAGGCGAAATCGACGTCCTCGTACAGCACGTCGACTCCGCCACCCAGCCCCACCTCACCACAGCCCTCGAAGCCGTCACCCAGGGCCGACCGACTGCCGTCGCCCAGATCATCGACGGCCCGGAAGGACTCCTCGGCCGCACCCTCTCCCTCCTCGGCGACGGCAGCGCCTACGACGGAACCCTGGGCAGCACGCGCGAGGACCGCGCGGTGGCCGCCCAGGCCCGCGCGCTGCTACGGGCGGGGCGAACGGCTCGCACCGAGGTGGGCGGCGACGCCGACACCTGCCCCGAGAGACTGTCCGTCCTCGTCCACACCCACGCGCCCCGCCCCCGCATGCTCATCTTCGGCGCGGTCGACTTCGCGGGCGCGCTGAGCGAGGTCGGACGCTTCCTCGGCTACCACGTCACCATCTGCGACGCTCGTCCGGTCTTCGCGACGCCGACCCGTTTCCCGCATGCCGACGAAGTTGTCGTCGACTGGCCGCACCGCTATCTGGAGGGCACGGAGGTGGATTTCCGTACTGCGGTCTGCGTACTCACCCACGACGCCAAATTCGACATCCCCCTGCTCCGTCTCGCCCTCGACCTGCCCGCCGGCTACGTCGGTGCGATGGGTTCACGGCGTACGCACGACCACCGCCTCCAGGCACTGCGCGAAGCAGGCGTACCGGACGACCGACTTGCGCGCCTGCACTCCCCGATCGGGCTCGACCTCGGCGCCCATACTCCCGAGGAGACCGCCGTCTCCATCACCGCCGAGATCATCGCCAACACCCACCACGGCACCGGCCTGCCTCTGACCCTCGGTACCGGACCCCTTCACAAGCCCGCCCCAGACACTCCTTCATCCGTAGCACGAACAGCCGCGTGACGACCGATCTCCCCGCGGCGCGGCGCGGCACAGGGTGCGTACCACACAGAAGAAAATCAGCCGGCGGTGTCGGCTCGCGGATGGTGGTTGGCAGCCCAACAAGCCAGGACCCGCAGCCCCTCGTGGGAGGCAGTGCCGGGCTCTGCGGTCCAGATGACGAGGTGCTGGTCGGGGTCGGTGGGGCAGGCGAGGGTCTCCCAGTCGAGAGTGAGACCGCCGGCCACGGGATGACGGAAGGTCTTCGTCCCCATGGAGTGGTGGGCCACGTGGTGGGCGGCCCACCACTCCCGGAACTGGGGATCCTTTTCGGACAGCTCCTCGACGAGTGCAGCCATTCTGGGATCGTCCGGGTTGTCCGCTGCTTCCATCCTCAGAAATGCCACAACGGTACGCGCGACGGTTTCCCAGTCCGCATACAGTTCCCTCATAGCGGGATCAGTGAAGAGCATTCGCGCAGAATTTCGCTGCCCTTCCGGAACCTGGGAGAAGTCCGTGAGCAAGGCGGCCGCAAGGTTATTCCAGGCGAGAATGTCCATGCAGCGGCCGAGAACGATAGCGGGAGTGTCGGTGAGATTGTCGAGGAGCCGCTGCGTCGACGGCCGGACCTTCTGCACCGAGTTCCGACGTGGCCGCGTTTTCTCCTTCCCGGCCAGTTCGAGCATGTAGTCACGCTGGTCGTCGTCCAGGCGAAACACGCGGGCCAGGGCCGTCAGGACCCGAGCGGAGGCTTCGATGCGGCCCTGCTCCAAGCGGGTGTAGTAAACAGTGCTGATCGCGGCCAACTGCGCCACCTCTTCTCGGCGCAGGCCCGGAACCCGCCGCAAGGCCCCGCTCTCGGGCAGACCCATTGCACGGGGGCTCAGCTCGGCGCGCCGAGCCGTGAGGAATTCACCCAGCTCGCTGAGGTGTGCGTCCCTGCTCATGCCCGCCACGGTACTGCGCAGGCAGCCCCGGGAAAGCTCAGGTTGGGGGGTAGAGATCTGTACCCGGAACGCGCCCTTCCACTGAAGGAGCAGAGGGTCCACAGTGCCTTCACAATTAATGCTCGGATTGGACCGGCCTCGGAGAGCCCGAGGTGGCCGACCTTGCCTTCCTTGACCAACTCGGCCATGGCGCCGACGGTCTCCTCGATGGGCACCTCAGGGTCGACGCGGTGCTGGTAGAGCAGATCGACGTGGTCGGTGCCCAACCGCTTGAGGGATCCCTCCAGGGCCGCCCGGACGTTGGCCGGGCTGCTGTCGAGCATGCCCTCACGTCCCGTGTGCGAGACGAATCCGAACTTCGTCGCGACGACGGCCTGGTCACGACGGCCCTTGAGCGCCCGGCCGACCAGTTCCTCGTTGAGGAAAGGCCCGTACACCTCGGCAGTGTCGATGAAAGTGACACCCAGCTCCAGAGCCCGATGGACGGCGCGTATCGCCTCAGCGTCGCCCGTGTTCTTGCCCGTACAACCATGGGACGCCGTCATGACGCCGAGACCGATGCGGGAGACCTCCAGATCCCCCAGCATGACGTGTTTCATGGTTTCCCATCCGTTCTTCTGAGGTGCATACCTGGCCCTTGGCCGTTTCATTCGCACCTCCCGCGTTCCCGTAGGTAGCGGCAGGCATACGGGGAGAAAATCGTTCCCCTCTGCCTTCGTGCAGATTTCTTTGTAGCCAACTACACTGTGCGCGCTGGACAGCCAATGCGATGAGAGGGCTCTGCCGGACGAGGCCGCGTTCCTTGAGGCCAGACGTCCCTCTTCCAGAAATTCGTGGGGGGTAGAGTTTTATACCCGGAAAAATCTCTCCCCTTGTCGCGTTCGGGAGTCGATGGCACGGTTACATCCGTGCCATCGACGGATCCGGCAGACGGTTGACGAATGAGCATGCTCTATGCGAATGCGTGGGAGCTCTCTGGTCTGCCCTGGCCGACCACGGCGAGTACCCGCGTCCGAGGAGACCGCCACCGCAGCCGCCCGGCAAGAACGAGACGCCGGCGCTGGTTTCCGCCCGGCACACCTCAACTGCCCACGCGGAGGTCCACGCCGCGCGTCGGAGTAGGCCGTGGAGGCGGCGCCCAGCCGTCTGTTCCTACGCCGTACATCAAGAGGAAAGGACTATCTCCTACCGCATCGAAACTGACTGGCACGGTCGCTCTCGTCACCGGTACGAGCAGCGGTATCGGCGAGGCCAGTGAAGCCGTTCACACCGAACTTGGTGAGGTTGCACCAGGCCTGACGGCCGTTACGACAAGGAGTACCTGATGAAGCACGTATCACTGGGCGGGCTCGATGTGTCCCGCATCGGCCTGGGAGCCATGACCATGGCCGGTACCTACACCACGGGCGGGGGACTCGATGACGCCGAGTCGATCCGCACCATCCACCGGGCGCTGGACCTCGGGGTCACCCACATCGACACCGCCGAGATCTACGGCCCCTTCCACAGCGAGGAACTCGTCGGCAAGGCCATCAAGGGCCGACGCGACGACGTCGTCGTGGCCACGAAGTTCGGACTCGTCTCCCACGCCGGCGACGGCCCCGGCGTCATCGACAGCAGCCCCGCCAACGTGAAGACCGCCGTCGAAGGCTCACTCAAGCGGCTCGGCACCGACCACATCGACCTCTACTACCAGCACCGCGTCGACCCCAACACACCCATCGAAGAAACAGTCGGCGCGCTGGCCGAACTGGTCGCCGAAGGCAAAGTCCGCCACATCGGACTCTCCGAGGCCGGCCCCGACACGATCCGCCGGGCCCACGCCGTGCACCCGGTGGCCGCGCTGCAGACCGAATACTCGCTGTGGACCCGAGACGTCGAAGCCGAAATCCTCCCGCTGCTACGCGAGTTGCGCATCGGCTTCGTGCCCTACTCCCCGCTCGGCCACGGCCTGCTCACCGGGCAGATCCGCACCGTCGACGACTTCACCGACGACGACTGGCGCAAGACCAACCCGCGCTTCACCGGCGAGAACTTCCAGCGCAACCTGACCATCGTCGACGAGGTACAGGCCATCGGCGCCGAGATCGGCGCCACCCCCGCCCAGACCGCACTGGCATGGCTGCTCACCCGCGGCAACGACATCGCCCCCATCCCCGGCACCCGCCGCGTCTCACGCGTCGAAGAGAACACCGCTGCCGACGCCGTCGAACTCAGCGCCGCTCAGCTCGACCGCCTCAACAACCTCACCCCCGCCGCCGGCGAACGCCACAACGAGGCCAACATGGCCAGCATCGACCACTGACCCTCACCGGAGCCAGATGCGGGATGGGCCTGGCGACCGCCCGTGCCTTCGCCGAGGGAGGCCGCCGTCGCCCTGACCGACACCAACAAAGCCGCCCTGAACGCGGCCGCGAGGGAACTCACCGAAGCAGGCCACCAACGTCGCCCCGTAGGCAAGACCAACGCACCAAGAAGGTTCGGAGAGACATCATGGAATTCATCAAGCAACATCCCAGCAGCAAGGCCCCGGCCGACTGGTTCACCGGTGACGTGTGGTGGGACGTCATCGTCGCCGGCCGGGAACCATCCCGGATGCGCGCCAACCTGGTCCGCTTCTCCCCAGGCGCCCGCACCAACTGGCACTCCCACGTCCTGGGCCAGACCCTCCACGTGATTTCCGGCATCGCCCTGGTCGGCACCCGGGACGGCACCGTCCTGGAAGCCCACCCCGGCGAAACGGTCAGCTGCCCGCCCAACGAGGAACACTGGCACGGCGCCACCCCCGACCGGTTCATGGAACACCTCGCCATGTGGGAAGGCAGGGGCGACGAGACCACCGAGACCACCTGGGCCGAGCCGGTCACCAACCAGCAGTACAACGGCCCCCGCACCCGCAACCGGTAGCCACGACGCAAGAGCCGCAGCAGGTGATCGTGGTCGACCCCGACGAACCACAGCTGTGCGCGCCGGCAGCCAACGGATTTGCTGACGAGGCAGTTTGGCGGTGCGTTCATGGCGGACGGCGGTGACGTAGCACATGGCGGTCCGCCCGGCGCGATGCCGGCGGCGGGTGCCCCGCATTCCCTCGGCAGTCGCAGGTCGCCGCGCACTGGTGTAGTCAGGTCGCGCTGTCGGGTGCGGGCTGCTGGTGGTTCGTGGCCCAGGAGGCGAGGATGCGCAGCGCGTCGTGGGAAGGGGTGCCGGGTTCGGCGGTCAGTACGACGAGTTGCTGCTCGGCGTCGACGCTTGCGGTGAGGGTGTCCCAGTCAAGGGTGAGCTCGCCGGCCACAGGATGGTGGTAGGTCTTGGTGCCCATCGTGCGGGCGGCGACATGGTGGTCGCCCCACCAACGGCGGAAGTGCGCGTCCCGCACGGACAGCTCTCCGACGAGGGCCGTCAGCCTGGGATCGTCAGGATACTTGGCGGCCTGCATGCGCAACTGCGCAACGGTGGTGCGAGCGACTTCCTCCCAGTCCGCGTACAGCGTCCTCATCGCCGGATCGGTGAAAAGAATCCGGGTATGGTTTCTTTTCTTCTCCGGAATTTCCGCGTAATCGGTCATCAGCGCGGCAGCCAGGGAATTCCAAGCAAGGATGTCGGTACGGCGGCCCAGAACAATGGCCGGCGTGTCGATCAGGTTGTCCAGGAGGCGCTGCAGCGTCGGCTGTATCTTCTGCACGGTACGACGGCGAGGCCGATCCTGGCCCTTGCCGGCGAGTTCGAAGAGGTAGTCCCGTTGGTCGTCGTCCAGACGAAGCACCTGCGCCAGAGCGGACAGCACCGGCCCCGATGCCTGGATGCGGCCCTGTTCAAGGCGGGTGTAGTACTCGGTGCTGATGGCGACGAGCTGAGCGACTTCCTCACGGCGCAGTCCCTTGACCCGTCTCATGCCGCCCGTCTCGGGCAGGCCCACTCCGCGGGGGCTCAGTTCGGCCCGGCGGGTCTTGAGGAACTCGCCCAGCTCGTTGAGATGCGCGTTGCTGCGAGTCATACCAGTCAGTGTGACACCGAATGGACCGACGTTGAGGGGTAGGGATTTATACCTGGAACCTTTCATCCGGGTAAGGAATCCTACTCTGTGTCGATGCCCGTGGTGATGCGAAACTCGATGAAGTGGCCGCGATAAACCCGCCGGGGCACGGCAGCCCCGTGCTACGCAATTGACCGGCCCCGCCGATGCGCCTTGCCTCGCCAGCAACCCACGCATCTCGTCACCGCACCACACGAGTGCCGGATGAACGGCGCCTGGAAGGAACCCCCCATGAGTAAGGTCATCTTCGTCACCGGTGCCGGACGCGGTCTGGGCACGGACATCGCCCGCGAGGCCCTCGCCGCCGGCCACCAGGTCGTCGCCACCGGCCGCCGCCCCGACGAGGTCGAGAAGACCCTCGGCGGGCCGCAGGACAACCTGCTGGTCACCAAGCTCGACGTCACCAGCCTGGACGACGCCGAGGCCGCCGCGCAGGCCGCCGTCGACCGCTTCGGCCGCATCGACGTCCTGATCAACAACGCAGGGAACCTGTTCACCGGCTACTTCGAGGAGATCGCGCCCGCGCAGATGCGCCGGCAGTTCGAAACCAACCTCTTCGGCCCGATGAACGTCACCCGCGCCGTCCTGCCGATCATGCGACGGCAGCGTGCCGGCCACGTCATCACCATCACCTCGACCGCCGGCCTGGTCGGCATGGAGTTCACCTCCGCCTACGCCGCCTCCAAGTTCGCGGAAGAGGGCTGGATGGAGTCCCTGCGCTACGACGTCGAGCCGTACAACATCCACACCACGGTCGTGGAGCCCGGCTATTTCCGCACCGAACTCCTCGTGGACGGCTCCACCATCTGGCCCGAGCTGTCCATCGACGACTACGCCCCGCGCACCGCCCCGCGGATCGAGGGCATGAAGAGCATGAACGGCCGGCAGCCCGGCGACCCCGCCAAGCTCGCCCGCGCCCTGCTCACCATCGCCGGCCAGGACAAGCCCCTGCAGCGCTTCGTCGCCGGCGCCGACGCCATCGAGGCCGCCGAGGCCAAGGCGCAGGAACTCCTCGCCCAGGCCGACGCCTCCCGCGAACTGGGGTCCGCCCTGGCCTACGACGACACCCACGCCTGAGCAGCACATCCCGCGCCCCGACCGGGGCGGAGGACACCGCCGGACGGAATCTTCGACAGCATGGAGACAGAAACATGCCACTCAAAGGCGAGTACGAGCCGAGCGCGGCACAGTTTGTAAGCGACCAGGTGGAGCTGTACGAGTGCTCCGGCGGTACGGAAGGAACGACGCTCCAGGGACTACCTGTTGTCATCCTGACCACGCTGGGCGCGAAGAGCGGCAAGATTCGCAAGACCCCGGTCATGCGGGTGGAACACGACGGCTCCTACGCCGTGGTCGCCTCCATGGCAGGAGCCCCCAAGCACCCGGTCTGGTACCACAACGTGGTCGCCGACCCCCGGGTCGAACTCCAGGACGGTCCCGTGCGCCAGGACATGCTGGCACGCGAGGCGACCGGGGACGAGAAGGCCCTGTGGTGGGCCCGAGCCGTCGAAGCGTATCCGAGCTATGCCGAGTACCAGGAGAACACGGACCGTCAGATCCCGGTCTTCGTTCTGGAGCCGGCGGCCCAGGAGCACTGACGTGGCACAGCCGCCTCCACGAGCGACACGAGCGGACGAACCACACTCATCTCTCCCGCCGCTGACCGGTGTACATGCCCCCGCCCGAATCAACCGAACACGTTCAGTGGGGGCGACTGATCGCCTACGACTATGTTCGCCTCGTGGTCGTGGATGGTGCCTGCAGATCGGTCGGGGCGGGTACCCACGACGGCTTTCGGCGTTCTGCGAGGTGCCAGTGACTGGCATGCCCGTTTGGGGGACTAAAGTAGCGGCGCATCAATGCTCTCCGCGAGCTGTCGGCCTTTCCCGTGCGGCGCGACTGCCCTGTCGTAGAAGCACTGCAGGTAGCTCGGATGGAGTTCCACCAGACCGAGCAGCGTCGACATCATCAGGGCGCCGTGCGCAATTCGCTGACCGAAGCGCGTCCTCGCGGCGTATTCGGGATCCAGATGCAGTGGATGCCGGTCTCCCGTCAAGTCGGCGAAACCACGCACATACTCCTCGGTGACAGTCACGAAACCCGTCTTCGCAATGTCACCGATCCGAATATCTTCATAGCTGGTGGATATCAAGGACGGATCCTTTCCGATTTCACTGAGCCGACCGCTGGGGTGCAGGCAGGCCGCGGTGCCCGCCGGACGGCGAACCATGTCCTCATCGATCTACATGTCGCGGCTGCCGGTCCTCACGTGTCGCTGCCTGACTGAGGGCGCACATCGAGGTCGTGGCGGCTCGCCCGCCTGTCTGCCAGCGCCCGAACTGTGCGGGAGGCGCTGGGACGGCCCAGTTGCGTGGCCATCCAGTTGCTGGTCTCGACGAGCGCCCCGAGGTCGACGCCGGTGTGGATGCCGAGTCCGTTCAGCATCCACACCAGATCCTCGGTGGCGAGGTTTCCGGTGGCGCTCTTGGCGTACGGGCACCCGCCGAGCCCGCCGGCCGAGGCGTCCACCACGGTGACGCCGGCCTGGAGGGCGGCCAAAGTGTTGGACAGCGCCTGCCCGTAGGTGTCGTGGAAGTGCACGGCCAGCCGGTCCGGGCCGACACCGGCGGTACCGAGCGCGGCGGTCAGCTCATGCACCTGGCCCGGGGTGGCCACACCGATGGTGTCCCCCAAGCTCAGCTCGTCGCAGCCCAGTTCAGCCAGCCGACAGGCCACCTCGACCACCTGGCCGACCGGCACCCTCCCCTCCCAGGGGTCGCCGTAACACATGGACAGGTAGCCGCGCACACGCAGGCCATGCTCCGCGGCCCGCCGCACCACGGGAGCGAACATCTCCAGTGACTCGGCGACCGTGCGATTCAGGTTGCGGCGGGCGAACGACTCGGTGGCGCTGGCGAAGACGGCCACATGCCGGACTCCGAGGCCAAGGGCCCGGTCCAGCCCGCGCTCGTTGGGGACGAGCACCGGCAGGTCGAGCGGGTGCAGCGCGGTCTCGGTGGCCAGGGCGGCGACGAGGTCGGCCGCGTCGGCGAGCTGCGGCACCCATGCCGGTGGCACGAAGCTCGTCACCTCGATCGTCGTCAGACCGACGGCGGCCAGGCGCCGGATGAACTCGGCCTTGACTTCGACCGGCACGATCGCGGACTCGTTCTGCAAGCCGTCGCGGGGGCCTACCTCGTGGATGCGGACGAACGAGGGCAGCCCGGGATGCGGGGTCACGCTCGGCAGCAGGTGCGCGGACTCGGCACGTCCGTTTGTTCGCATGGGTGGTGTCATGCCGCAGTCTCCTCCTTCGCAGATGTGTGCACTCCCCCATGCGAAATGCCTCAAGCGCCTCGGCACCGACTCTTGGGCCCGGTGGGCGGCGTGAACCGTAGCCCGACCGCGGGAAGTACCTCACACGTTAGTTAACGTTAACTCACACCAATAGGTTAATGTACGTTAACCGCGACGTCCAGGGACTGCGGGCTCAGCCAGATATCACCGGTTATCACCGGTTCCGTTCGGCGCGCTCAGTCCTCGTCATGAAGGAGCAGCAATGGCAGAGCACACCGACGACGTGGTGAGAGTCCATATCGAAGACGGCATCGTCACCCTCACCCTCGACTCGCCCGGCAATCGCAACGCTCTGTCCGCCGCCTTGGTGGAACAGGTACACGCCGGTCTGGCCCGCGCCGCGGCCGACGAAACCGTTCGCGCGATCGTTCTCACCCACACCGGGCCGACGTTCTGCGCGGGCGCGGACCTCAAGGAAGCGGCACAGGGCGGCATGCGGGAGGGCGCCGAGACGTTGCTGGGGTTGCTGCGGCGGATCGTGGAGACCCCAATCCCCGTCATAGCGCACCTGAAGGGCAATGCCCGGGCCGGTGGACTGGGCATCGTCGCCGCAGCCGACATCGCAGTGGCGCCCGCCGACACGACCTTCTCCTTTTCCGAGGTCCGGCTCGGTCTGGCGCCCGCCATCATCTCCCTCACCGTCCTGCCCCGCATCGACGAACGGGCAGCCGGACGTTACTTCCTGACGGGTGAGACGTTCGACGGCGCCGCGGCGGAGAGCATGGGCCTACTGACCGAGGCTCCGCGTGACGCGGCGGCTGCGGAGAACGGCGTCCGGGAGATCGTCAGCGCTCTGCGGCTGTGTTCCCGACAGGGTCTGGTCGAGTCCAAGAAGCTGACCACGGCGCGGATGCGTGATGTGCTGGGGCAGCAGGGTGACGCCATGGTCAGGCTCTCCGCCGACCTCTTCGCGTCCGAGGAGGCCGCGGAAGGCATGCGCGCCTTCCGTGAACGCCGACCGCCGCGCTGGGCACTGTCTCGCTGACCGCATGTGGCTGTCCCTCGGTGCCCCGCGGGTTGCGGGCCCCGAGGGACAGCCGCGTCACTCACGAACGAGGCTGTCCCGACAACGGAATCGACAACGCCGGCCTGTGCCCGGCAGGCGCCGAGGTCACCCGGCGCTCTCTCCCACGGCGTCGAGCGCCTCGGCCACCGCGAGCTCGGCGCCGGTGCTGCTTCGGATCTCCGTCACCGTGACCCCGGGCGCGGTCTCGGTGAGTACCAGCCCATGCTCGGTGATGTCGATGACGCCCAGGTCGGTGATGATCCGCTGGACGCACCGCTTGCCGGTCAGCGGCAGGGTGCACTCCTCGACGATCTTCGGTGTGCCGTCCTTGGCCACGTGCTCCATGAGCACGACCACTTTCCGTGCGCCGTGGACGAGGTCCATCGCGCCACCCATCCCCTTGATCATCTTTCCGGGGATGGTCCAGTTCGCCAGGTCGCCCACGGCCGAGACCTGCATGGCGCCGAGGATCGCCGCGTCGATGTGCCCGCCGCGGATCATCCCGAAGGACAGGGACGAGTCGAAGAAGGAGGCGCCCGGCAGCACAGCGACCGTCTCCTTGCCGGCGCCGATCAGGTCGGGATCGACCTGATCGGCGGTGGGGTACGGGCCGACGCCAAGGATGCCGTTCTCCGACTGCAGCACCACGTGCACGCCGGGCGGCAAGTGGTTGGGCACCAGCGTCGGCAGCCCGATGCCAAGGTTCACATACGACCCGTCGGTCAGCTCGCGTGCCGCCCGAGCGGCCATCTCGTCCCTGGACCAGGCCATCAGTTCCGCCCTCCTGCCGTCTCGCGCTGCCCCGGAACCGCTTCGGTGCCCGCGGGGACCGGGCGTACGGTCGTCTTCTCGATGCGCTTGTCGGCGGCTTCCTCGGCGCTCAGGGCGAGCACCGACTGCACGAACACGCCGGGCAGATGGATCGCGTCCGGGTCGAGTTCGCCGGGCTCGACCAGTTCCTCGACCTCCGCGATGGTCGCCCGTCCGGCCATCGCCGCGAGCGGGTTGAAGTTCCGGGCGGACTTGTCGAAGACGAGGTTGCCGTGCCGGTCCCCTCGGGCCGCGCGAACCAGGGCGAAGTCGGTGGTGATCGACTCCTCCAGCACGTACTCCGCCCCGCGGTACCGGCGTACCTCCTTCTTCGGCGAGGCGACGGCCACGCCGCCGTGTGCGTCGTAACGCCACGGGAGGCCGCCTTCGGCGATCTGGGTGCCGACGCCCGCGGGGGTGAAGAAGGCCGGTATGCCGCAGCCGCCGGCCCGCAGGCGTTCGGCGAGGGTGCCCTGGGGCACGAGTTCCAACTCGATCTCGCCGGAAAGGTACTGGCGGGCGAACTCCTTGTTCTCCCCGACGTAGGACCCGGTGACACGGGAGATGCGCCGGGTGTCCAGCAACATGCCCAGGCCCCACCCGTCGACACCGCAGTTGTTCGACACGACGCGCAGATCGGTGGTGCCCTGCGCGTGCAGCGCCTGGATCAGCACGGAGGGGATGCCGCAGAGCCCGAAGCCTCCGACGGCCAGTGAGGCCCCGTCGGGTATGACCGCGACCGCTTCCGTGGCCGAGGTGACGACCTTGTCCATCAGCGGGCTCCGTTCAGGTCGGCGAGGCCGAGTTCGCGGGCGATGAGCATGCGCTGGATCTCGCTGGTGCCCTCACCGATCTCGAGGATCTTGGCGTCGCGCCAGAAGCGGGCGACTGCGTACTCGTTCATGAAGCCGTAGCCGCCGTGGATCTGGGTGGCGTCACGGGCGTTGAGCGTCTGCTTCGGTACTCATTGATCACACCTCAGTGGTTGGGAGTATCCCTGATGCAGCCGGCGGATACGGGGAGGGTGGCGAGCCGAAGCCGTGAGTGACTCGTTTCGTGCCGGCGTGAACCAACCCGGCGGGTGGCGTCGGGACGACATGTCCGGCTCCTGGGGCATGCACATGACCGCAATATGTGTGGGAGCGGAACGCTCTGCAGCGTGCTTCGCCTCGGTGGGGGTCCCGGATGACGGTGTTCTTCGTCGCTCCCCCGTCTGATCTGGCGGGTGGCGAGATACTGCGCGTCCCGGCAGCGGCCCGACAGCTCCAGGTGGAGGTATCCGAGCGGAGGTCTCCACTTGGAGATGGCGCGGGAACGGATTTGCAGTGACGATCGGCCGCAGGACCGTATTACGGGCTTGTTAACCCTGGTGGCCCGACGGAAGGCCTCATAGCATGTCTTTTGTGGCACTGAAGCGGCAAAGGCCGCCGCAGGTGAACCTGCTCTCCGAACTCACCGATGGTTACAGCCAGATCCTGGCCCTGTTCGACGGTTCCACCGCAATGCGCCGGATCGTGGACGACGTCCCGGCTTTGAGCGGTGTCGATGTGGCGTGGGTCGGCGAACCGGACGGCGGCGATCAGATCGTGCTGCGACACATGGTGAACACCCGCACACCCGCGATCAACGGACTCACCGTGCCCCGAGGCCGCGGACTCGGCGGGCAGGTGATCGAGCACCGCCGTCTGCTGTCGGTGAACGACTACCAGTGCGCTGAGAACATCACGCACCACTTCAGGTCGCAGGTGGAGAGTGAGGGCCTGCGCGCGGTGATCGCCGTTCCCATGATCTATGAGGACCAACTGCTGGGTGTGCTGTACGGAGCCAACCGGTTCACGTCGTCGTTCGGCGACCGGGCGACACAGGCGCTGGAGCAGGCCGCCGGCCGTGCCGCTGCCGCCGCGGTCGTCGCCGAACGGGCCAAACACGCTGCCGAGGTCGCCGTCCATGAGGATCGGCGCCGCGTCGCCGTGGACCTTCACGACACCGTCGGCGCCATGCTGTTCACCATGGGCGCGGGGATCCGCGCGCTGATCGACGACCTGCCTTCCACGGACGCCCTTCAGGCCCGGCTGGGCGACATCGAGCAGCAGGCTGTGGAAGCGGCGGCCGCCTTGCGTGGGTCACTGCACGCGCTGAGCGCCCCGCCTGAGCAGGTCAGTCTCGGCGTGGCTCTGCGTGGCGACTGCCGCGCCTTCGAGGAGCGCACGGGCACAGTCGCCCGCCTCATCACCGTCACCGAGTTGCCGGCCATGTCCTCGGCATGCGTCGGGGCACTCTCCGGCACGGCCCGGGAAGCGCTGCTGAACGTGGAGAAACACGCCAGGGCCCGCTCCGTCGTGCTCAGCGTGTTCGCCGTCTCAGGCGGAGTAACGGTGAGGATCAGCGATGACGGTGCGGGCCTGCCGACCGCTGGGAGGGGCCCGGAGGGACTCGGTATGTCGACCATGTCCGAACGCCTGGCCCGGGTCGGCGGGCGGCTGGACATCGGTGGCAACGAAGACGGCGGCGTCACCGTCCAAGCGTGGGTGCCCGCATGATCACGACAGAAATCCGGGTGCTGGTCGTGGACGACCACCCCATCGTCCTCGACGGCGTCACCATGGCGCTCAGCAACACTCCGTGGATCACCGTCTCCGGATACGCCCGCTCTGGGCGCGAGGCCATTACGGCCGCCGGACGTCTCCAGCCCGACGTCGTCCTGCTCGACCTGCGGCTGCCTGACATGCTCGGCCCTGAAGTGATCCGGGCACTGCGCGCGCATTCCCCCGGCGTCAAGGTAGTGATCTTCACCGCGTATCCCGAGCACGCGGCTTTGGACGCGGCACTCGACGCCGGAGCGCACGCCGTCGTCGTCAAAGACACCGAGCGTTCCGATCTGGTGGACATCATCCGCCGGGTGAACGCCGGCGAACACGTGGACTCCACCGACCTCGAACCCGACTTCAATGTGCTGCTGGCCAGGAAGCTCAAGGAATGCGGTCTCACCCGCCGCGAGTACGAGATCCTGCGCAGGGTCGCGATGGGCGAGACCAATCCGGAGATCGCCGAGGCTCTCGGCCTTACCCGCAACACCGTCAAGACCTACCTCCAGCGAACCCTGGAGAAGCTGGGCGCCCGCAACCGCGTCGAGGCTCTGGCCCGGGCCAGCGAATACGGAATCCTCTAGCGGCGCTGTGCTCTCACCGTCTCGACGAGGTCGGTAGACGCTCCGTAATCAACCGCCGAGGTGGAGACACGCAACAGCCGAGCCAGCCTCGATCTTCGCCGATCTCCCCGTTCGACACGCCTTCAACTCGACATGGTTCAAGGAGCTTTCATGGTTACGCCTCATCTCAGTCATGCCTCGGGCGTCTCTGAGACGCCGTTGCTGGACGAGACCATCGGCAGTCAATTCGATCGCACCGTGGCTGACTTCGGCGAACGGGACGCACTTGTCGATGTCCCGACGCAGCGGCGATGGACCTACCGAGAGCTTGCCGAGGAGGTGGACGCGGTTGCGCTCGGACTGCTGGAGTCGGGCGTGGCCAAGGGTGATCGGGTGGGCATCTGGTCGCCGAACTGCGCGGAGTGGACCCTCGTTCAGTACGCGACCGCGAAGATCGGCGCCATCCTGGTCAACATCAACCCCAGCTACCGGACTCATGAGCTGGAGTACGTCCTCAACCAGGCGGGCGTCCGCACGGTGGTGGCCATGCCGACCTTCAAGACCTCCGACTACGCCTCGATGCTCGCCCGAGCGCTTCCGAACTGTCCGACGGTGAAGGACGTTCTGCTCATCGGCCAGGATTCGTGGAGCGAGCTCATCGAGACCGGCTTCTCCGGTGACCGGGCGCGGCTTGCCGACATCGGTGCGGGCCTGAGCCCCGACGACCCGATCAACATTCAGTACACGTCGGGGACGACCGGCTTTCCCAAGGGGGCGACTCTGTCGCACCACAACATCCTGAACAACGGGTTCTTCGTCGGCGAGTTGTGTCACTACACCGAGGAGGACCGGGTCTGTATCCCGGTGCCCTTCTACCACTGCTTCGGCATGGTGATGGGCAATCTCGCGTGTACCAGCCACGGCGCGACCATGGTGATCCCCGCGCCTTCGTTCGACCCCAAAGCCACCCTCGAAGCGGTGGCGGCGGAGCGGTGCACCTCGCTGTACGGAGTGCCGACGATGTTCATCGCCGAGCTGGCCGATCCGGACTTCGATTCCTACGACCTGTCCAGTCTGCGAACCGGCATCATGGCGGGGTCGCCCTGCCCGATCAACGTGATGAAGCAGGTCATCGAGCGGATGGGAATGGAGGAGGTCTCCATTTGCTACGGGATGACCGAGACCTCGCCCGTTTCGACCCAGACCAGGGCGGATGACTCACTGGACCGTCGTGTTTCCACGGTGGGCCGGGTGGGGCCGCACCTGGAGGTCACGGTGGTGGACCCGGTGACCGGCCTGACCGTGCCCCGGGGCGAGGCCGGCGAGCTGTGCACCCGCGGGTACTCGGTCATGCTGGGCTACTGGGACCAGCCGGAGAAGACCGCCGAGGCCATCGACGCCGAGCGTTGGATGCACACGGGGGACCTGGCGGTCATGGACGACGAGGGCTATGTCAGCATCACCGGCCGGATCAAGGACATGGTCATCCGTGGCGGCGAGAACATCTACCCCCGCGAGATCGAGGAGTTCCTCTACACCCATCCCGACATCCTCGACGCACAGGTAGTCGGCGTGCCCGACGCGAAGTACGGCGAAGAGCTGGTGGCCTGGCTGCGGATGAAGGAGGGTGCTGAGCCGCTCACCACCGAGGCCGTCCACGAGTTCTGCCGAGGCAAGCTCGCCCACTACAAGATCCCGCGCTACGTACGCACCATCGACGAGTTCCCCATGACCGTCACCGGAAAGATCCGCAAAGTGGAACTGCGCGAGATCGCCGTCCAGCAGTTCGGTCTCGGCGATGCCGCCCCCACTCCCCACGACTGACCTGCTCGCCGGGATCGCGGCCCAGACCTCGGCGCGCCGTGGATGAGGTCCACCGCCCCCGCCCATCCCCTCGGTCGTCCACGGTCCGAAAGACAGCGACCATGGGCAGGCCCGATCTGGGTGCGAGGCGGGGGTTATTCACGGCTCTTTCGTAGTCGTAGGGACGTAACTTCACGATGCACACCTCTCATTGAGCGGTGTGCATCGTGAAGTAGCAGGTCACGGGCCTGGTGTGAATGGCGAGTTGGGTATTCGTGCCGGTCGGCGGACGATGACCATGGGGTAGGTCATCGGGCAGGTCCGGCTCCGGCGGGATGCCAGGTTCGGCTGCGTCCACGACCGGCCCCGCCTACGATCCGTCAGCAGGTCGGCACGCCGTGAGAACGCGGGAGGGCATGGGGGATGGAGGAGCGGCAGTGGATCACCGCCCGCCGGAACGAACTGGACGCCCTCGCCGAGGAGTTGGCCAAGCAACTCCAGGAGGTCCAGGCCGAGCGGGATGAACCGGCGATCGAGAGCGGGTGTTGAACCGCCTGACCGAGCAGGCACGGGCCGACGCCGGACCTGTCGCTCCGGTATCGGCGAAGGTGGCCGGGCGGGCAGTTCTGCTCTTCCCACGCCGCAGCGACGCGGCCGACGACACCGTCCTTGCCCAGCAGGTCGATCTGCCGACACAAGAACTGGCGCGTCCTCGGCAAGGTACGCACCGACCCCGCCTGGGCGGCCGGTCTTCATGTGCGTACAACGGGAAGATCACCCCGTCGAGAAACCTGTTTGACAGGCACGTTCCATGATCGGCTGAGATAGGGCTTCCAACTACACGGCGTTGGGCGCGTATCGGGTCGTGTTCAATGAGCTCGCAGCCTCCGGGGCTGGTGCCCCGTCTGGGGTGCGGGGCCCGGCGATCTGCGGCTGCGCCGTGTGGACGCGAATGACCGGAAGCGTTGCCGCAGGCAGGCAGCGGCGGGGCCCGATGGCCCCGGCTGCGTGCCCGCCGGGGCGGTGTGTCAGACCATGGCGAGCCGGTCCACCAGCAGTTCCACCCTCGGCTCGGCGTCCTCGGGCAGCAGACGGCCCGCGCGGGTCAGGGTCGCAAGGCCGTGCAGGGCCGCCCAGAACACCTCGGTGAACAGCCCCGGGTGGACGCCGTCGCCGGCGACCTCGCCGAGAGTCTCCAGCAGGGCGGCGAAGGCATCCTTCAAAGGCTCGGGGGTGTCCTCCTGCGCGTACGCCAGGCCGCCGTCGAGCTGGAACAAGGCGTCGTAGACCGCCGGGTTGCGTGCGGCGAAGTCGAGGTAGGCGCGGGCCAGGGCGACGGCCCGGGCGCGGGGGCGGTCCGCGGCGGAGGTCGCGGCCCGCACCGCCGTGGCCAGTTCGGCGGCCCCCTGAAGGGCGACGGCGCCGATGATCTCGCGCTTGCCTCGGAAGTGGCTGTAGAGGACGGGCTGACTGTATTCGATGCGCTCGGCGAGCCGGCGGGTGGTGACTGCGTCCCAGCCCTGCTGCTCGGCGAGTTCGCGGGCTGTCGCCACGATGAGGCACTCGCGCTCCGCCCGTTCGCGCTGCTTGCGTTCCTGTACCGACATGAAGCGATCCTAGCATCGCTAGACAATCGAGCGGTGGCAGTACTAGCGTTGCCTCATCATCTAGCAATGCTAGTTCGCGGAGGGATCGTCATGCTCAACGCACTCGAGGTCGTCACCACCGTCGTCGTCGGCCTGATGGTGGGGGTGGAGTTCTCGGTCGCCTTCATCATGAACCGGATCCTGGACGCCCTTCCCGAGGACAGCGGCCAGCTCGGCCACGCCCACGGCGGCCGGATGCTCGGCGCCCTGATGCCGTTCTGGTACATCGGCTCGCTCGTCCTCAGTGCGATCTGGGCCGTCGCCGGATGGCACCACCACGGCGCCGGACTGGTCGCCACCGCCGCCGGACTGCTGATCGTCAGCGTGGTCATGTCGATGCTGCTGCTCGTCCCGATCAACAACCGAAACAAGACCTGGACCCCCGAGAACCGGCCCGCCGACTGGAAGGAGCAGCTGCACCGCTGGGACCGCTACCACTACGTCCGCGTCGCCATCATCATCACCGCCTTCGCCCTGCTCACCTCCGCCCTCGTCTGAAACCACCGCTGCCCCGACATGCGCTGGTTCGTCCCTGTATATCGACGGCTTTTGCCCCGTCGGGGTGAGCCAGAGAGGGCTTCGGATTTCTGACCCCGCGGGCCGACGCCGCGCCGGTGGCGCACAATCCCTACTCCTCAGGGGCGGCTGACCACCGAATGCGCGAGACCCGCAAGGTCGCGGCCGCTCCGGTAACACCCGCCCCGCAGCGCGCATAAGGCGCGGATCGGGTCGTGATCAATCCGTGGGTCTCGCCCCGTTCCAGGCCCTGGCCCGGTAGACCGTCGTGCGTGACGCGTGCGCAACTGACGGACGAAGAGTGGGAGTTCATCGAGCCGCACCTGCCGATCGGCGAGTACGGCATCGTCATGAGCTCCGCCCTCCACGGCATGGCCGCCTTCATCGCCAGCTGCATGCTGCCCCCGGAGGGGGCCCTGGCAGGCGTGGACACCCTGGTCCACCACCTGCTCCACGGCATGAAGCCCCGCTGACGCTTTTTCGCGAGGGGGCAGTACCGATCATGACGGACACCGGGAATCCGGTCCCCGAGGTTGCGGAGGACCTGGGGATCAACGAGACGACCCGGGCGAGCTGGGTCTCGCGGGCGACGCGGGCCAAGAGGACCGCGCCGAAGGACCGGGACGTGTTGATCGCCCCGCTGACGACGGAGAACGCGCGAGCAAGATCACCCCGGTGAGAAACCTGTTCGACCCGCACGTTCCATGATCGGTTGAGATGCGGCTTCTTACCGGGACGTGGCCTGGTCCGAGTGTGTATCAGCCGAGTACTCAGCTGTCCTCCGGCCAGGCTGGTGCGCTGGTCGCACACGACCTTCAGAGCCGCCTCGGCAAGCCGCTCGGCGTTGCGAACCTCGCGGTTGAGCGGCCATGTCTGCCTCATCACCACCGCGTCACCTTGAGGGCAAGCGACCGCGGTGGTGAGAGCGCGTCAGGCGGCGTAGGAGGCGAGCAGTTCGTTGTACTGCTTGGCGGAGGTGGCCAGGTCTTCGTCGGAGAGGCCGAAGGCGGTGCCGTACACCTTGACCATCGGCTGCTGGATGTCGAACTGGCACAGCCGCAGGGTCGCGTGCCAGTTGCTGAGGAGGGTCTCGATGGTGGCCTTGTTCGCGCCTTCGGGGGTGTAGTGGTCGGCGGGGACGCCGGTGGTGACGGCGACGACGGCCTTCTTGCCGGCCAGCTGCGAGGCGGAGCCGTCTATGGTGAAGGCCCAGCCAAAGGTGAAGACCTTGTCCTGCCACTGCTTGAACAGCGGGGTGGTGTTGTACCAGAACACGGGGTGCTGGAAGACGATCACGTCGTGCTCGGCGAGCAGCGCCTGCTCTGCGGCGACGTCGATCTGGAAGTCGGGGTAGGTGGCATAGAGGTCGTGCACGGTGACATGGGGGAGATCGCGGACGGCGTCGACGAGCGCCGCGTTGGCCTTCGACTGGGACAGGTCGGGGTGGCCTACGACAAGGAGAACCTTGGACATGAAGAGAAACCTTTTCAGAGATCAGTGGTAATGGGTGAACGGACGCAGATTGGTCGGGTGTGACGGGTGTGACGGGTGTGCCGGATCAGGAACGTCACCGGGGCGTCAGTCCGTCGCGAAGTCCGGGAGCGTGGGCTGACCCGGGCGCAGCGGCGTCGGTGGTCAGTGGTCGATGCTGGCCATGTTGGCCTCGTTGTGGCGTTCGCCGGCGGCGGGGGTGAGGTTGTTGAGGCGGTCGAGCTGAGCGGCGCTGAGTTCGACGGCGTCGGCAGCGGTGTTCTCTTCGACGCGTGAGACGCGGCGGGTGCCGGGGATGGGGGCGATGTCGTCGCCGCGGGTGAGCAGCCATGCCAGTGCGGTCTGCGCCGGAGTGGCGCCGATCTCGGCGCCGATGGCCTGTACCTCGTCGACGATGGTCAGGTTGCGCTGGAAGTTCTCGCCGGTGAAGCGCGGGTTGGTCTTGCGCCAGTCGTCGTCGGTGAAGTCGTCGACGGTGCGGATCTGCCCGGTGAGCAGGCCGTGGCCGAGCGGGGAGTAGGGAACGAATCCGATGCGCAACTCGCGTAGCAGCGGGAGGATTTCGGCTTCGACGTCGCGGGTCCACAGCGAGTATTCGGTCTGCAGCGCGGCCACCGGGTGCACGGCGTGGGCCCGGCGGATCGTGTCGGGGCCGGCCTCGGAGAGTCCGATGTGGCGGACTTTGCCTTCGGTGACCAGTTCGGCCAGCGCGCCGACTGTTTCTTCGATGGGTGTGTTGGGGTCGACGCGGTGCTGGTAGTAGAGGTCGATGTGGTCGGTGCCGAGCCGCTTGAGTGAGCCTTCGACGGCGGTCTTCACGTTGGCGGGGCTGCTGTCGATGACGCCGGGGCCGTCGCCGGCGTGGGAGACGAGTCCGAACTTCGTGGCCACGACGACGTCGTCGCGTCGGCCCTTGATGGCCTTGCCGACGAGTTCCTCGCTGTGGAAGGGGCCGTAGATCTCGGCGGTGTCGATGTGGGTGACCCCGAGGTCCAGCGCCCGGTGGATGGTGCGGATCGACTCGGCGTCATCGAGTCCCCCGCCCGTGGTGTAGGTGCCGGCCATGGTCATGGCTCCCAGGCCGATGCGGGACACATCGAGCCCGCCCAGTGATACGTGCTTCATCAGGTACTCCTTTTCGTCGTGGCGTCGTGGCGTCGTGGCGTCGTGGCGTCGTGGCGTCGTGGCGTCGTGGCGTCGTGGCGTCGTGGCGTCGTGGCGTCGTGGCGTCGTGGCGTCGTGGCCGGCATGGCGTCGTGGCCGGCATGGCCGGCATGGCCAGTGGGTGGTCTTTGCCTGTGAGCGCCATGACCGGTGCGGTGGGCCGCCAGTCGGCGGACCACGTTTCGGGGCTTGCGGTGCCGGCGCAGGCGCCGTCCCTCACGTAGCGGGTCGGCTGCTGTCTGTAGGCGTATCCGCCCGGCGGTGTCCTCCGCCTCGGCCGGGTGCGGGGGTGTGTCGCTCAGGCGTGGGTGTCGTCGTAGGCCAGGGCGCCGCCCAGTTCGCGGGAGGCGTCGGCCTGGGCGAGGAGTTCCTGCGCCTTGGCCTCGGCGGCCTCGATGGCGTCGGCGCCGGCGACGAAGCGCTGCAGGGGCTTGTCCTGGCCGGCGATGGTGAGCAGGGCGCGGGCGAGCTTGGCGGGGTCGCCGGGCTGCCGGCCGTTCATGCTCTTCATGCCCTCGATCCGCGGGGCGGTGCGCGGGGCGTAGTCGTCGATGGACAGCTCGGGCCAGATGGTGGAGCCGTCCACGAGGAGTTCGGTGCGGAAATAGCCGGGCTCCACGACCGTGGTGTGGATGTCGTATGGCTCGACGTCGTAGCGCAGGGACTCCATCCAGCCCTCTTCCGCGAACTTGGAGGCGGCGTAGGCGGAGGTGAACTCCATGCCGACCAGGCCGGCGGTCGAGGTGATGGTGATGACGTGGCCGGCACGCTGCCGTCGCATGATCGGCAGGACGGCGCGGGTGACGTTCATCGGGCCGAAGAGGTTGGTTTCGAACTGCCGGCGCATCTGCGCGGGCGCGATCTCCTCGAAGTAGCCGGTGAACAGGTTCCCTGCGTTGTTGATCAGGACGTCGATGCGGCCGAAGCGGTCGACGGCGGCCTGCGCGGCGGCCTCGGCGTCGTCCAGGCTGGTGACGTCGAGCTTGGTGACCAGCAGGTTGTCCTGCGGCCCGCCGAGGGTCTTCTCGACCTCCTCGGGGCGGCGGCCGGTGGCGACGACCTGGTGGCCGGCGGCGAGGGCCTCGCGGGCGATGTCCGTGCCCAGACCGCGTCCGGCACCGGTGACGAGAATGACCTTACTCATGGGTTTCCTTTCAGGCGCCGTTCATCCGGCATCTGGTGTGTGCGGTGGTGATGCGTCGTACCCGTCCCAGCGGCCGACCGGGCGAGGAAGGGCCGGGCGGGCCAGGCGGCGTCAGCCTTGGTCGGTGGGCATGATCCACAGCTCGCCGATGGAGGCGTGGCGGGGCCGGGTGACCATGTAGGCGACGCCGTCGGCGATGTCCTCGGGGGCGAGAAACTCGACCACCCCGAGGAGCGGGGTGATCATCGCTTCCTGGATCTCGGGCTTGTTGTGCGAGGCAAGCTCGGTGTACACGCCACCCGGCTCCAGGACACCGACGCGGACGTGCCGCTGGGTGACTTCCTGGCGCAGGGACTCGGTGAAGCCGTTCACACCGAACTTGGTGAGGTTGTACACGCCGAGGCCGTTCATGGCGACGCGGCCCGCGACGGAGCTGATGTTGACGATGTCGGCGACCCGGCGCGTACCGTCCTCGGCGGCCTTGAGCAGATGCGGCAGGGCCGCGCGGGTGGTGTAGAGCAGACCCTTCACGTTGACGGCGATCATGCGCTCCCATTCCTCGGCGTCCGCATCGACGACGGGGCCCAGCAGCATCAGACCGGCGTTGTTGACCAGGGTGTCCAGCCCACCGAAGTGCTCGACGGTCTGCTGTACGGCGGCCTCGGCCTGGGCGCGGTCAGTGATGTCGGCCTCCACCACCAGCGCGGTGCCACCGGCCTTCTCGATCTCGGCGGCGAGTGCGTCCAGACGGTCCTTGCGGCGAGCCACCAGGGCCACGGACGCGCCGAGCTCGGCGAGTTGGCGGGCCGTGGCCTCGCCGATCCCGCTGCTTGCGCCGGTGACGAGAGCGACAGTGCCAGTCAGTTTCGATGCCATGGGGGTGTCCTGTTTCCTTGGTTCTCTGCATGTGCGTGCCGAGGGGCACGGCGAGCGCCGGTCATTACGTCGGCGTGGTGGGGGGGGGAGGGAGGCGATGCGAGTGAAGTACCGCGCTCCGCTGCTATGCGACGGGGATGGCGCCCATCTGCCGGAGGATGCCGAGCATGTCGAGCTGGGCGCGCTCCTCGACGATCTTGCCGTGAGACAGGCGGTAGAACGCCATGCTCTCCGAGCGGATCGCCTTGCCCGTCGCCTCGACCCCGGCGAAGGGGCCTTCGTGGGTTCCCGTCATGGAGTAGCGGATGGCCACGGTGTCCCCGTCGGCCCGCATGTCCTCCACCGTCCACTTGAGGTCGGGGAAGGCCTTCAGGTTCGCCGCGACGATGCCGAGATAGGTGTCCCGGCCCTGCCACGTCTGGCCGTCGGAGTGCACGACGATGTCCGGGCTGACGAACTTGCTCGCCGGCGCGGGATCGCGACCGGGCAGGTACTCACTCGTGTAGCGCTCCATGATGCGCTTGTTCACCTGAGCGGTCCCGTGGTTCCAGGAGACGGATTCCGCCGTGACGCGAGACGGCGACCCGGAACCAGTGGTGCGGTCGGCCGTGTCGGCCGCGGCTCCCGATCCGAAGGCCACGAGGCTGAGCGCTCCCAGCGCCGTGACTACGGCCGCCGGCTTGGCGTATCGACGCATGATCGTCCTTCTGGCGCTGGTGATCACAGCGCCGACGGCGCCGCGAAAGGGCTGGTGACCGGCGGCACAAGCAGCGCCGGCCGGGCCATTCACACCGCCGTGGGCGGTGCACCACCAACAAAACCGGTTTTCACGGGGGCGTGGGAGTCCCTGATGAGGGGGTCACTGACAGGGACCCCCAACCCGGCGGAAGCGCTCGTAGAGTGAAACGCATGGCAGGCAGAAACGACCCACATGGCACCAACCGCGACATCCGTGAGGACGTCCGCGCCCAGATCCGTGAGTTCCTGGGCACGCGACGGTCCAAGGTCACCCCCGAGCAGGCCGGACTGCCCGTGTACGGCGGAGAGCGCCGACGGGTCACCGGGCTGCGCCGCGAGGAGGTCGCCCTTCTCGCGGGCATCTCCAGCGAGTACTACACCCGGCTGGAGCGCGGCAACGCCACCGGGGTCTCCGAGGGCATCATCGAGGGCATCGCGCAAGCGCTGCAGCTCGACGAGGCCGAACGCATCCACCTGAACGACCTCCTGCGCGGCGCCGGCACCACGCGCCCACCACGCCGTCGGCCGGCCCAGCAGCGCGTGCGGCCCGCCGTGCAGCGCGTCCTCGACTCCATGAGCGGCACACCCGCGTTCGTCCTCAGCGGGCGGGGGGACATCCTGGCCACCAACGACCTCGGGCGCGCCCTGTACTCCCCGGTCTACGCCGACCCTGTGCGCCCGCCCAACAACGCCAGGTTCGTCTTCCTCGACCCGCAAGCAACCGAATTCTTCCGCGACTGGGACCAGGTCGCAGGCGACTGTGTCGCCATGCTGCGCGCCGAGGCCGGCCGCGATCTCTACGACCGGCGGCTGACGGACCTGATCGGGGAACTGTCCACTCGTAGCGAGGAGTTCCGGCACCGCTGGGCCGCCCACAACGTACGGATACACACCACCGGCGTGAAGCTTCTGCACCACCCGGTCGTCGGCGACCTCGACCTACCGTTCGAAAGCTTCCCGGTGGGCGGCGACCTCAGCCAGGTCCTCCTCACCTACACCGCCGAGCCCGCCTCCCCCTCCCAGGACGCCCTGAACCTGCTGGCCAGCTGGTCCGCGGCCAACGACGACATCGAGCGGTCCGCACCGGCCGACGACTCCGAGCCGGCCGACTCGTCCGAGACACCCAGCTGATCGACCTATGAGGCCCCTCCCTGACAAGAACCTGGGCCTCGCCGTCGGACCGGCTGACTGCCCGCTGACGTTGACCGCCCTTCGGTAGCAGTTTCCAGCACAGATCTCCCGAGTCACGGCAACCAGCTGTACATCGCCAACGCCGGATTCAACGCACCCCACGACGCGAAACTGCAGCGCGGAACCATTAACTTCGACGCCCTCACCGCGCACCCCCGGCACCACTGAGCCGCCCCGCGAGCCCCACCATCCGCCAAGCGGGCTGAAGTCGGCGCGGAGACGGTGACGTCCCGTTTGTTCGGGGGCGGTGTCACCGCCCCCCCCCCGAAATTGAGGGCCTACAAGGCACGGAGCGTCAGCCAGTCCTCCGAATGAGCGCCAGGTACATGGCGTCGGTCCCGTGCCGATGCGGCCACAGCTGTACGTCGGGACCGTCGCCGAGATCCGGCACACCCGGCAACAGCGGGCGGGCGTCGATGAGTTCGGCCTCGGGCCGCTGCTTGAGCACGTCGTCGACGACGGCCCGGGTCTCGGCCAGGTGGGGGGAGCAGGTGGCGTAGCCGACGATCCCGCCGACCCGTACGGAGTCGAGGGCCGTGCGCAGCAACCCGCGCTGCAGCGGGGCGAAGGCGTCCAGGTCCTCGGGCCGCCTGCGCCACCGTGCCTCGGGCCGTCGGCGCAGGGCGCCGAGTCCGGTGCAGGGCACGTCCATCAGCACCCGGTCGAAAGAACCGGCCCGCCACGGCGGCCGGGTCCCGTCGGCGGCGATGACCTGGTACGGCCCCGGGTTCCCGTCCAGGGCCCTGGCGACCAGCCCGGCCCGGTGCGGCAGCTTCTCGGAGGCGAGCAGGAAGGCTCCGCGCTCAGCGGCGAGGGCGGCCAGCAGCGCGGCCTTGCCCCCCGGCCCGGCACACCCGTCGAGCCACTTCTCGTCCCGCCCCTCCAGCGGCGCGTTGGCCAGCGCCAGGGCCACGAGCTGGCTGCCCTCGTCCTGCACCCCGGCCCGGCCCTCGCGGACGGCCTCGACGGCACCGGGCTCGCCGCCCTCGCTCAGCCGCACGGCATACGGCGACCAGCGCCCCGGTACGGCGGCCTCCTCCCGGAGCAGTTCCTCCGTGGTGGCCCGCCCCGGCCGGGCGACCAGGGTCACCGCGGGCCGCTCGTTGTCGGCCTCCAGCAGTTCCTCGATGCCGGCCCGCCCGCCGCCGAGGGCGTCCCACAGCGCGGAGACGACCCAGCGGGGGTGCGAGTGCACCACGGCGAGGTGGTCCTCGGGATCGTCGTCGTAGGGCGGGGCGACCTTCTCGATCCACCCGTCGAGATCGTTCTGCGCGACCTTCCGCAGCACGGCGTTGACGAACTTGGCCCGCCCGTCGCCGAGCACGACCCGGGCCAGCTCCACGGAGGCGGAGACGGCGGCATGCGTGGGGATACGCGTCCCGAGCAGCTGGTGCACACCGAGGCTCAGCACGTCGAGCACCGGGGGGTCGACCTCACGCAGCGGCCGGTCCACACAGGCCGCGATGACCGCGTCGTACGTCCCCTGGCGCCTCAGCGTCCCGTACACCAGCTCGGTCGCCAGGGCCGCGTCCCGTGCGTCGAACGTGTCGGGCCCCTCCTTTTCCCGTGCCTTTCGCAGCAGGGGCGGCAGGACGAGGTTGGCGTATGCGTCCCGCTCGTCCACGGCCCGCAGCGCCTCGAAGGCGAGCATGCGGACGGGGTCCTTCTGGGGCCGTCGGTAGGGCTTGGCCGGCTTGCGGGGCCGACGGGGCTGGTCGCTCACGAAAAGGTGCTCCGGATTCAGGGAGGGGTACGCACCCAGCGTAAGTCCGCCGCCTGCCGAGCAACGCGCCGAGGGTCTCCTCGACCCGTCCCTCAGCTGCCGCGGGTCTCCTGTCCCTCAGCGGCCGGGGGTCTCCTGTCCCTCAGCGGCCGGGGGTCTCCTGTCCGTCAGCGGCCGGGGGTCTCCTCGTCCCGTTCCTCACCTGCCGAGGATCTCGCCCTCGCCGATGCGCACGCCCCGCGCCCAGTCGGCGGCCTTCATCGGCTTCTTGCCCTGGGCCTGCACCCACAGCAGCTCGACGGCGTGCGACCCCGTGCCCACGTGCACGTCGTTCTTGCCGACGGCCGGCACGCCGGGGGCGAGGTCGGACCGCTCGGGGACAGGCCGGACCTGGATGAGCTTGAGCCGCTCGCCGCGGAAGGTGGTCCAGGCGCCGGGCGCCGGGGTGCATCCGCGCACGACCCGGTCCACCCGCAGCGCGGGCGTGCCCCAGTCCACCCGGGCGTCCTCGACGGTGATCTTCGGGGCGACGGTGATGCCCTCGGTCGGCTGCGGTACGGCCTTCAGGGAACCGTCCTCGATCCCGTCCATGGTCGCGACCAGCAGCCCGGCGCCGGCGAAGGCGAGCCGGGTCAGCAGGTCGCCGCTGGTGTCAATGGGCCGGATGGTCTCGGTCAGCGTTCCGTAGACGGGCCCGGAGTCGAGTCCCTCTTCGATGAGGAAGGTGGAGGCTCCCGTGATCTCGTCCCCCGCCACGACGGCGTGCTGCACGGGGGCGGCTCCGCGCCAGGCGGGCAGCAGCGAGAAGTGCAGGTTGACCCAGCCGTGGGCCGGGATGTCGAGGGCGACCCTGGGCAGGAGAGCGCCGTACGCCACGACGGGACAGCAGTCCGGGGCGATCTCACGGAGCCGCTCGAGGAACTCCGGGTCCCGAGGCTTCGCGGGCTTCAGCACCTCGATCCCGGCCTCCTCGGCCCGCTCGGCGACGGGAGAGGCGACCAGCCTCCGCCCACGCCCGGCCGGCGCGTCGGGCCGCGTGACGACAGCGGCCACCTCATGCCGCCCGGCGGCAAGCAGAGCGTCCAGAGCGGGAACGGCGACCTCGGGGGTACCGGCGAAGACGAGCTTCATGGGTGGGTGCGGACCTCTCGGACGGGGTGCGGGGCGGGCGACTCACAAGTCTATGACTTCGGGGGCCGGGGCCATGGACGACGGGGGCCGGGCCCAGTGGGCAAGGGGGCCGGGGCCACGGGCAAGGGAGCCGGGGCCACGGGGACCGGGCCCACGGACGACGGGGACCGGGCCCTCGGACGGGGACCGGGCCCACGGACGGGGAGCGGGACCGGGCCATGGACCGGGCTCATAGACGCGGACCGGGGCCATGGACAGGAACCAGGCCACCCACGACACGGACCGGGCCCAGGGCGGGAAAGCTCCCGATGGCGAGCGCCCCCACGGGAGAGGCCCCACTTCTTGCCCGACTGGAAACAGAGTGGTGTGCGGGTGGGAGAACACCAGACCGAACGGCGAGGCGCAAAACCCCCACCAGGGGCGTACACATATGCCCACACGCCCCCGATGCGTGACCCGCGGAGCGAATCCGCGTTGGTCAAGAAAGAGTTGACCACAAAGGGCCGCCTTCAGGCGGTTCATCCTTTTCAACGCCGGTTCGAGAGGCTTGTTCATGGCCGACCACGCAACCCACGACGCCCAGGCTCGGGCCAGCCTGCACTTGCTGGTGCGGGACATCGAGCGGGTCCGCCGGCAGGTGGACGCACTGCGTACCCTCACCGCCCAGTTGGGCAACGTCTACCGCCCGCGCCGCTCCGGCCCCTCCACGGGCTTCGTCGTCTACGGACGCGCCCCCGCCCCGACGGTCCGTCTCGCCCAGGAACTGCGGGACAGTGTCGAGACCCTCGTGACGGCCGCCGTGGACTTCGACCGTTCACTCGGCTTCTCGTGGGACGCGGTGGGGTCCGCCCTCGGGGTCACCAAACAGGCGGTGCACCGCCGTTACGGTGCCCGACGCGCCGCGGCCCAGGCGGCCGCCGAGACCGAGCGGGCCACGGAGCCCGCAGCTTCCCGCACAGTCACCATGGGCACCGGCATCCCCGCGGTACCGACCGTCCCCGCCGCCCGCTCCATGCCGACCCAGCCGACAGCAGGAAGTCCGTCCCTCCTTGAAGAGGCCAGGCCCACGACCCCCTTCCCGGCCCCCCGCAACGGCTGACGGCTGTCCCCACGCTCCCGCTGCCCTCCCTGCGTACCCCGGGAGGGCAGCCGCATATGGGCACCCGATCCACAGCCACCGCGTCGCCCCGCCACCCCCACCGACGTCCGACGCCACCCACCCACCGCCTCACGTCGCCCCGGCACCCTGGCACCCCGCCAACCGCTTGGCGCTTGCCGCCTGCCGCTTGCCGCCTGCCGCCTCAGCCGATGTCCGGCGGATCGATCCGCACCCGAACCGCCGCCTCCGTACTCCCGCGCGCCATCCGCGCCGCCTGCGCCGCCTTGAGCGCGGCCGCCAACACCGCCCCGCTTCCCGGCGGCACCCGGATCAACGCCCGCTCCCAGTACTCCCCGGGAGGCGGCGCCCCCGTCCGCCGCGGACGGCCCGCAGTGGTGACGGGCACCGGTACGGGGCCCAACAGCTGGGCGTCCGAGGGCAGTTCCACCGCTCGCAGAAATTCCGCGACCGCCTCCGCGGCACCCGACACGGCCGCCATCCGCGACACCGGCGGAAAACCCAGTTCGGCCCGCTCGGCGAGCTCCCGCACCGCATGGCCCACCGGGTCCCATCGCACCAGCGCCTGCACGGGCCGCAGCGTGGGCTCGGCGACGACCACGACGGTGCCTCCCCCGCCCTGGGGCCGTACCAGCGCTGCGGCCCCGATCCACCGCCGCAGCGCGTCCTCACCGGCGCGCAGGTCAGGTCGTCCGAGCATGGCCCAGCCGTCCAGCAGCAGGGCGGCCGCGTACCCGCCCTCGGCCACGGGTTCGGCCCCCGGCGTACTCACCACCAGCGCGGGCGCCGCCGGCACGGTGTCCAGCACGTGCTCGCGCCCCGAGGTCCGTACCGGTACCGCCGGAAAAGCCCGACCCAGTTCCTCGGCGGTCCGCCGCGCCCCCACGATCTGCGCCCGCAGCCGGAACCCCCCGCACTCCGGACAGTGCCACGCGCCGTCCGCCCGCCCGCACCACCCACAGTGCACTTCGGCCCCCGAATCCTGTGCCTCCAACGGCCCGGAACAATGCCGGCACCGCGCGGGCACCCGGCAGTGGGCGCACGCCAGCCTCGGCACATACCCCCGCCGGGGCACCTGCACGAGCACCGGCCCGTGCCGCAGCCCCTCTCTGACGGCCTGCCAGGCGAGGGTCGGCAGGCGGGCGGCCCGTGCCGCCTCGTCCCGTGCGAGATCCCCGTCGCCCACGGTCCTGACCAGCGGCGCGGCGGCCCGTACCTGCTCCCGGCCGGCGACGAGGGGCCGGGCCCACCCGCTCCCCACGAGCTGCGCGGCCTCCACGGTGCAGCTCCAACTCCCCAGCAGAAAGGCGCACTTGTCCTGTGCGGCCCGCAGCAACAACACCTCTCGCGCATGCGGCTGGGGCGCGTGCTGCTCGCTGTGGCTGTCGTCCCCGTCCTCCCAGATCGCGACGAGCCCGAGATTCTGCACCGGCGCGAACATGGCGGCCCGCGTCCCCACGACGGCCCGTACGCTTCCCCGCCGCACGGCCAGCCACTCCCGATACCGCTTCTCGGGCCCGGCGTCGGCCGTGAGCACCGCATGCCGTCCCTCCCCCAGCAGCGCGGTCAGCGCGGCATCGACCCGGGCGACCGACCGCCCGTCCGGCAACACGACCAGCGCACCGCGTCCGGAGGCCAGCGTGGCCACGACGGCCCGCGCCAGCTCGTCGCTCCACTCGGCCCCGGGCAACGCGTTCCACACCGCGCGCGGGGCACCCCCGGCGGCCAGCGTCTCCACAAACGCGGCGCCGTGCTCGTACCGCCCCCAGGACCCCACGTCGGGTGCGCCGGGCGACGGCAGCGGAGCGGGTGAGGGTCGCTGCTCGGCCCGTGCGTTGCGCGGCGGCACGGCAAGCTGGAGCACATCGGCAAGGCTCCCGGCGTACCGATCGGCGACCGCCCGGGCCAGCCCCAGCAGTTCCTCGCCGAGTACGGGCTCGGGCGACACGACCTGCGCCAGCGCGGCCAGCGGCCCGGAGTAGTCGGATTCGGCGAGCCGCTCCACGAGGAACCCGTCGATCAGACCCCCGCCTTCACGCCGTCCGCCCCGCACCCGATGCCGACCGGCCCCGAACCGCACCCGCACCCGCACCCCGGGCTGTGCGTCGGCGTCCAGCTCGGCGGGCACCGCGTAGTCGAAGTAGCGGTCGAGATGCAGCACACCCTTGTCGACCAGCACCCGCGCGACCGGCAACTCCTCCGCGAGCGCGGCCCCACGCCACGTCCGCGGCTTCGCGCGCGGCACCTGAGCCTTCCGCACACTCTCCCGAATGAGCGCAAGCTGCTCGGGCGGCGCCCCCTCGGCCCCGCCGCCCGTCGACCCGTTCTCGCTGCTCACGCTTGCATTCTTACCAAACCCCGCTGACAACCGACGACGCCCGAGTTCTCCACCGGCGACGGCACACACTCTGCCGTGGGCCACTCGGCAGAGGACCAATCGGCCGTGGACCACTCAGCAACGCCGCCCGGACCCACCGTGCCGACGGCCGGCAACAGGGAACCCACGGGGAAATCCCCGAGCCCCGAGGATTCCGCCCCTTTGTACACCGGACGTCGGCGCAGAGCCCCCCGACGCCGAAGCGGACCGGCCGGGGACATGCCGAGGCCCGGCTCCCGCGGAGGGAACCGGGCCTCGCACCAAGCCGTGGGTCCTACAGCCCCGCCGCCTTCTGCAGCGCCTCCACTCGGTCCGTCTTCTCCCAGGTGAAGTCGGGGATCTCGCGGCCGAAGTGGCCGTACGCCGCGGTCTGGGCGTAGATCGGGCGGAGCAGGTCGAGGTCGCGGATGATGGCGGCCGGGCGGAGGTCGAAGACCTCGTCGATCGCCTTCTCGATCCGGTCCGTGTCGATCTTGGCGGTGCCGAAGGTCTCCACGAAGAGGCCGACCGGCTCGGCCTTGCCGATGGCGTAGGCCACCTGGACCTCGCAGCGCGAGGCGAGGCCCGCGGCGACGACGTTCTTGGCGACCCAGCGCATCGCGTACGCGGCACTGCGGTCCACCTTGGACGGGTCCTTGCCGGAGAAGGCGCCGCCGCCGTGGCGGGCCATGCCGCCGTAAGTGTCAATGATGATCTTGCGGCCGGTCAGGCCGGCGTCACCCATCGGGCCGCCGATCTCGAAGCGGCCGGTCGGGTTGACCAGCAGACGGTAGTTCTCGGTCTCCAGCTTGATGCCCTCGTCGAGCAGCGCCTTCAGCTCCGGCTCCACCACGAACTCGCGAATGTCGGGGGCGAGCAACGACTCCAGGTCGATGTCCGACGCGTGCTGCGAGGAGACGACGACCGTGTCCAGGCGGACCGCCTTGTCGCCGTCGTACTCGATGGTGACCTGCGTCTTGCCGTCCGGCCGCAGGTAGGGGATGGTGCCGTTCTTGCGGACCTCGGACAGGCGGTTCGCCAGGCGGTGCGCGAGGAAGATCGGCAGCGGCATCAGGGTGGGGGTCTCGTCGCACGCGTAACCGAACATCAGGCCCTGGTCGCCCGCACCCTGGCGGTCCAGCTCGTCCTCGTCGCCCTCGACCCGGTTCTCGTAGGCGGTGTCGACGCCCTGCGCGATGTCCGGGGACTGCGCGCCGATGGACACCGACACGCCACAGGAGGCGCCGTCGAAGCCCTTCTTCGAGGAGTCGTAGCCGATCTCCAGGATCTTGTCGCGCACGAGCTGCGCGATGGGTGCGTAGGTCTTGGTGGTGACCTCACCGGCCACATGCACCAGGCCGGTGGTGATCAGCGTCTCGACGGCGACCCGGGAGGTCGGGTCCTCCTTGAGAAGCGCGTCGAGGATGGTGTCGCTGATCTGGTCAGCGATCTTGTCGGGGTGACCCTCGGTCACAGACTCCGAGGTGAACAGACGACGGGACACAACGCTCCCTGGGGTTGCAGCGGCTGCTGGCTGATCATTGGCGGACGGGACGGGGGCTGCGCCCGGCGTCGTCCGAGAACAGTTTATCGGTCGCACTCCGCCGCCGGCCCTCCTGTCTCGCCTCTCGGGAGTGCTGTGACCTGCGGCACGGGCATTGTGCCCAATGCGACGGGGCCTTGGCCAGGGTCGCCACGCCTCAATCTGCGAGCTGTGGGCGAACTTTGGGCAGCTGGAAACGTTCAGCTCAGACGATCGACCACCAGGTCCCACACGGTTTCGGCCAGGGCTTCCTTGGGCCCGTGCGGGACCGGGGTCTCGCTGCCGTCGGCGGCCAGCACCAAGGCCTCGTTCTCCTCGGAGCCGAACGTCTTGCGCTCCCCCACCTCGTTCACCACGAGCAGGTCGCAGCCCTTGCGCCGGAGCTTCGCACGGCCATTGGCCAGCACGTCGTCCGTCTCGGCGGCGAAACCGACGACCACCTGGCCGGGTCTGGCGCGGTCGGCGGAGATCTCCGCGAGAATGTCTGGATTCCGTACGAGCACGATGGGGTCCGGGTCCTTGTCGTCCTTCTTCTTGATCTTCCCGGCCGCGTAGGTCTCCGGGCGGAAGTCGGCGACAGCCGCCGCCATCACCACCGCGTCGGCGTCGGCGGCCGCCTTGATGACCGCCTCCCGCAGCTGCACCGCCGTCCCGACCGGGACCACGTCCACACCGGCGGGGTCCGGCAGGCCGGTGTTCGCGGCGACCAGGGTGACCCGGGCGCCCCGGGCGGCGGCTGTGCGGGCGAGGGCGTAACCCTGCTTGCCGGAGGAGCGGTTGCCGAGGAAGCGGACGGGGTCGAGGGGCTCGCGGGTGCCGCCGGCGCTCACGACGACATGTCGGCCGGCCAGGTCCGGCTCCCGCACTCCTCTGGCGAGCACCCGGCGACAGACCTCGAAGATCTCGGCGGGGTCGGGCAGCCGGCCCTTGCCCGTGTCGACGCCGGTGAGGCGGCCGACGGCCGGTTCGATGACGACGGCGCCCCGGCGGCGCAGGGTCGCCACGTTCTCCCGGGTGGCCGGGTGCTCCCACATCTCCGTGTGCATGGCGGGGGCGAGGACGACCGGGCAGCGTGCGGTGAGCAGGGTGTTGGTGAGGAGGTCGTCGGCGAGGCCGTGGGCGGCCTTGGCGAGCATGTCCGCGGTGGCCGGGGCGACGACGACCAGGTCGGCGTGCTGGCCGATGCGGACGTGCGGGACCTCGTGGACGTCGTCCCACACCTCGGTCGAGACCGGGTTGCCGGAGAGTGCGGACCACGTGGCGGCACCGACGAAGTGCAGCGCGGAGGCGGTGGGGACGACGCGCACGTCATGCCCCGACTCGGTCAGTCTGCGCAGCAGCTCACAGGCCTTGTAGGCGGCGATGCCACCGCTGACGCCCAGAACGACCTTCGGCTTGTCCACCGTTTCTCCCCGCACCTCGGAAACGTACGCCGCGGCTCCCGACGTACGACTCCATCACACACCACAGGCCCGGCAGTCGCGCTGCCGGGCCTGTGGATAAGTCAACCGTGAACCGAAAATACTACTGCGCCGGGCCTTCGATGGCCTCGGACGTCAGCAGACCGGCGTTGATCTCGCGAAGAGCGATCGAGAGCGGCTTCTCGTGGACGTGAGTGTCGACGAGCGGACCGACGTACTCGAGAAGTCCCTCGCCGAGCTGCGAATAGTACGCATTGATCTGGCGGGCCCGCTTGGCCGCGTAGATCACGAGGCTGTACTTCGAGTCCGTGGCCTCGAGGAGCTCGTCGATCGGCGGGTTGATGATGCCCTCGGGCGCGGAGATGGAAGAGGACACGCTCTACCTTCCGATGGATGGGAAAAGATCGGTCGTGACCACATCACACGTGATCACACAACATCCACCAAGGTTAGCAGCTCGCGCGCCACATCCTCGACGGAGGTGTTGACCAGGGTCACATCGAACTCCGGCTCGGCCGCCAGTTCGACCTTCGCCGCGCCCAGGCGGCGCTCGATCACCTCGGGCGGCTCGGTGCCCCGGCCGGTGAGTCTGCGCACGAGCTCCTCCCAGGAGGGAGGAGCCAGGAACACCAGCTGGGCGTCCGCCATGGACTCACGGACCTGACGGGCACCCTGGAGGTCGATCTCCAGGAGGACGGGCTCCCCCGCCTCCAGGCGCTCCAGCACGGCAGCACGTGGCGTGCCGTACCGGTTGCCGGCGAATTCGGCCCACTCAAGCAGCTCACCGTTGGCGATCAGCTTGTCCATCTCCTCGTCGGTGACGAAGAAGTAGTGGACTCCGTGCTTCTCACCGGGGCGTGGCCTGCGGGTCGTCGCCGACACCGAGAGCCAGACCTCGGGGTGTTCCTTGCGCATATGGGCGACGACCGTGCTCTTGCCGACCCCGGAGGGGCCGGAGAGCACGGTCAGCCGCGGACGTTCGTTCATGCAGCGATTATTCCAGTTGTCCCGGGGTGCCCGGGACTCCCTGTCCGGAGTGCCCGGGTTCAGGAACCGGTGCTGCCGAACTCACGCTCGAGAGAGGCGATCTGGTTGGACCCGAGACCGCGCACCCGGCGGCTCTCGGAGATGCCGAGTCGCTCCATGATCTGCTTGGCGCGGACCTTGCCCACGCCCGGCAGGGACTCAAGCAGCGCGGAGACCTTCATCTTGCCGATGACGTCGTTCTCCTGGCCCTGCTTGATGACGTCATGCAGGGAGGCGCCGGAGTGCTTGAGTCGATTTTTGACCTCGGCCCGCTCCCGGCGAGCCGCGGCGGCCTTTTCGAGCGCGGCTGCGCGCTGTTCAGGGGTAAGGGGCGGAAGAGCCACGCCTACGTCACCTCGGATGTCGAAACTGTCGGATACGGACCGGTGAGGAACCTAGTAGCCCCACACCTGGGGAGTCACGAGCAACACGCTTGCCCGTTGACTCTCGTCGGAGACTAGCGGCCAAGGGCGCCAGAGTCAGCGAGAACAGCGGAAAAGTCCTGGTCAGCCTTTGCAAGGTCGGACATTTCGCACATATTGCCCCGGATTTGAGGATGAATTCAGAATCCCGTCGGCTTCGAACCACTCATCGGAGGACTCGGCCGACGGGCCCGAAGGGCTCAGGAGGACTCCACAGCGGCCCGGACCTCGTCCGCGAACCGATCGGCGGCCGCCCGCAGCGCGCCGACATCGGGACCATGACGCAGAACACCCCGGCTGACGTTCGGGACGACATTGCGCACCGCCGAGCCGAAGACCGCGGGCAGATCCGCCGGGGTGGCCCCCTGCGCGCCGATACCGGGCGCCAGGAGGGGACCGTTGATGTCCAGGTCGTACGACGACAGGTCGCCGAGCGTGGCACCGACCACCGCCCCGAAGGACCCCAGCGGCGTCTCCCCCTCGTTCTCGGCCGCGAGGTGCGCCAGCATCGTCGCTCCGACGTCCCGGCCGTCGGCGCGGACCGCGTGCTGGACCTCGCCGCCCTCCGGGTTGGAGGTCAGCGCCAGCACGAACAGGCCGGCGCCGCTCTCCCGCGCCAGCACGACGGCCGGCGAGAGCGACCCGTAGCCGAGGTACGGCGAGACGGTCAGGGCGTCCGAGAACAGCGGGGCGTCCTTGTGGAGGAAGGACTCGGCGTACGCGGCCATGGTCGAGCCGATGTCGCCGCGCTTGGCGTCCATCACGACCAGCGCGCCGGCCGCCCGAGCCTCGGCGACCGACTTCTCCAGGACGGCGACTCCGCGCGAGCCGAAGCGCTCGAAGAACGCGCTCTGTGGCTTGAGCACGGCGACCCGGTCGGCCATCGCCTCCACGGCCGTACGGCTGAAGCGCTCCAGGCCGGCCACATCGTCGCCCAGGCCCCACTCGGCCAGCAGGGAGGCATGCGGGTCGATACCGACACACAGCGGGCCGCGCTCGTCCATCGCCCGGCGAAGACGCGCGCCGAAGGACTCCACAGTCATGACCTCTTCCTCACATCGGCGCCGACCGCGTCGGCGAGGGTGGCGTACGGGCCGGCCCGCAGGCGGGCGGCGAGCCCCTTGTGGACGGCGCGGGCCCAGAAGGGCCCCTCGTAGACGAACGCGCTGTAGCCCTGGACCAGCGTGGCGCCGGCCAGGATGCGCTGCCAGGCGTCCTCGGCGTCCTCGACGCCCCCGACACCGACGAGGGTGATCCGGTCGCCCACGCGCGCGTACAGACGCCTCAGCACCTCCAGGGAGCGTGCTTTCAGGGGGGCTCCGGAGAGACCGCCGGTCTCCTTCACCAGCGAGGGGTCGGATGTCAGGCCGAGCTCCTCGCGCGCGACGGTGGTGTTGGTGGCGATGATCCCGTCCAGACCGAGCTCGACGGCCAGGTCGGCGACCGCGTCGACGTCCTCGTCGGCGAGGTCGGGCGCGATCTTCACCAGCAGCGGGACGCGGCGCGAGGTCACCCTGCGGTCGGCGGCCTCGCGGACGGCGCTCAGCAGGGGGCGCAGCGCCTCGGTGGCCTGCAGGTTGCGCAGCCCGGGTGTGTTCGGGGACGACACGTTCACGACCAGGTAGTCGGCGTACGGCGCCAGCCGCTCGGCCGACTTCACATAGTCTCCGATCGCCTCCTCCTCGGGTACGACCTTGGTCTTGCCGATGTTCACGCCCACCACGGTCCTGAAGACGGGCGTACGGGAGGCCAGACGCGCGGCGACCGCCAGCGAACCCTCGTTGTTGAAGCCCATGCGGTTGATCAGCGCACGGTCCTTGACGAGCCGGAACAGCCGTTTCTTGGGGTTGCCGGGCTGCGCCTGGCCCGTGACCGTGCCGATCTCGACATGGTCGAAGCCGAGCATCGACATGCCGTCGACGGCGATCGCGTTCTTGTCGAAGCCGGCGGCGAGTCCGAAGGGGCCGTGCATCCGCAGCCCGAAGGCCTCGGTGCGCAGCTCCTTGTAGCGGGGTGCGAGCGCGGCGGCGACGAAGGTGCGCAGCACGGGGGTCCTGACGGCGAGCCGGATCCAGCGGAAGGCCAGGTAATGGGCCTTCTCGGGGTCCATCCGCCGGAAAACCAGATGGAAGAACAGCTTGTACATCGCGAGAGTCCTCTGGGGTCCTCATGAAGATCTGGGTCCTCATGAAGAGGGGGACACCTTCCGGTGTCCCCCTCGGGGCTGCTAGTCGCGGGCCGCGGTCAGGTGTTCCGCGTGTTCCTGGAGCGATCGGACGCCCACGTCACCGTGGTGGAGGGCGTCGATGCCCTGGACGGCCGCGGCGAGCGCCTGGACCGTCGTCAGGCACGGCACGGACCGCGCCACGGCCGCCGTACGGATGTCGTAGCCGTCGAGGCGGCCGCCGGTGCCGTACGGGGTGTTGACGATGAGATCGACCTCGCCGTCGTGGATGAGCTGGACGATGGTCTTCTCGCCGTTCGGGCCGACGCCCTCGGACTGCTTGCGCACGACCTTGGCGTTGATGCCGTTGCGCTTGAGGACCTCGGCCGTGCCGGAGGTGGCCAGCAGCTCGAAGCCGAGGGCGACCAGCTCGCGGGCCGGGAAGATCATGGAGCGCTTGTCGCGGTTGGCGACCGAGATGAACGCCCGGCCCTTCGTCGGAAGCGGGCCGTAGGCGCCCGCCTGGGACTTGGCGTACGCCGTGCCGAAGGCGGAGTCGATGCCCATGACCTCGCCGGTGGAGCGCATCTCCGGGCCGAGGACCGTGTCCACGCCCCTCCCGTGGACGTCACGGAAGCGCGACCACGGCATGACGGCCTCCTTGACGGAGATCGGCGCGTCCAGCGGGAGCTCGCCGCCGTCGCCGGTTTTCGGAAGCAGCCCCTCGGCACGCAGCTCGGCGACGGTCGCGCCGAGGGAGATCCGGGCGGCGGCCTTCGCCAGCGGCACGGCGGTGGCCTTCGAGGTGAAGGGAACCGTACGGGACGCGCGCGGGTTGGCCTCGAGGACGTACAGGATGTCGCCGGCCATCGCGAACTGGATGTTGATCAGACCGCGCACTCCGACGCCCTTGGCGATGGCCTCCGTCGAGGCCCGCAGGCGCTTGATGTCGAAGCCGCCGAGGGTGATCGGCGGGAGCGCGCACGCGGAGTCGCCGGAGTGGATGCCGGCCTCCTCGATGTGCTCCATGACGCCGCCGAGGTAGAGCTCCTCGCCGTCGTACAGGGCGTCTACGTCGATCTCGATGGCGTCGTCGAGGAAGCGGTCGACCAGGACCGGCCGCGAGGGGCTGATCTCGGTGGACTCGGCGATGTACGACTCCAGGCGGGTCTCGTCGTACACGATCTCCATGCCGCGTCCGCCGAGGACGTACGACGGCCGGACGAGGACGGGGTAGCCGATCTCGTCGGCGATGGCCTTGGCCCCGGCGAAGGTGGTCGCGGTGCCGTGCTTCGGGGCCGGCAGCCCCGCCTCGGCGAGGACGCGGCCGAAGGCTCCACGGTCCTCGGCCGCGTGGATCGCCTCGGGGGGCGTGCCGACCACCGGTACGCCGTTGTCCTTCAGCGCCTGCGCCAGGCCCAGCGGGGTCTGGCCGCCCAGCTGCACGATCACACCCGCGATCGGCCCGGCCAGCGACTCCGCGTGGACGATCTCCAGCACGTCCTCCAGCGTCAACGGCTCGAAGTACAGCCGGTCGGAGGTGTCGTAGTCCGTGGAGACGGTCTCCGGGTTGCAGTTGACCATCACGGTCTCGTACCCGGCGTCGGACAGCGCGAAGGAGGCGTGGACGCAGGAGTAGTCGAACTCGATGCCCTGGCCGATGCGGTTGGGGCCGGAGCCCAGGATGATGACCGCCGGCTTCTCCCGGGGCGCGACCTCGCTCTCCTCGTCGTACGAGGAGTAGAAGTACGGCGTCTTCGCCGCGAACTCGGCGGCGCAGGTGTCGACCGTCTTGTACACCGGGCGCACGCCCAGGGCGTGCCGCACCTCGCGCACCACGTCTTCGCGCAGGCCCCGGATCTCGCCGATCTGCTGGTCGGAGAAGCCGTGCCGCTTGGCCTCGGAGAGCAGGTCGGCGTCGAGGCGGTCGGCGGCGGCCAGCTCGTCCGCGATCTCCTTGATGAGGAAGAGCTGGTCGACGAACCACGGGTCGATCTTCGTGTACGCGAAGATCTCCTCCGGTGTGGCACCGGCGCGGATCGCCTCCATGACGGTGTTGATCCGGCCGTCGGTCGGACGGACCGAGGCCTCCAGGAGCTCCTTCCGGTCGCCCGTCTCGCCGACGAAGGTGAACTGGGAGCCCTTCTTCTCCAGCGAGCGCAGCGCCTTCTGGAAGGCCTCGGTGAAGTTGCGGCCGATCGCCATGGCCTCGCCGACCGACTTCATGGTCGTGGTCAGCGTGGAGTCGGCGGACGGGAACTTCTCGAAGGCGAACCGCGGGGCCTTGACGACCACGTAGTCGAGGGTCGGCTCGAAGGAGGCCGGGGTCTTCTCGGTGATGTCGTTCGGGATCTCGTCGAGGGTGTACCCGACGGCCAGCTTGGCGGCGATCTTCGCGATCGGGAAGCCGGTGGCCTTGGAGGCGAGGGCCGAGGAACGCGAGACGCGCGGGTTCATCTCGATGACGATGATGCGGCCGTCCTCGGGATCGACCGCGAACTGGATGTTGCAGCCGCCGGTGTCGACGCCGACCTCACGGATGATCGCGATGCCGATGTCACGCAGGCGCTGGTACTCGCGGTCGGTCAGCGTCATCGCGGGCGCGACGGTGATCGAGTCGCCGGTGTGCACGCCCATCGGGTCGAAGTTCTCGATGGAGCAGACGACCACGACGTTGTCGTTCTTGTCGCGCATCAGCTCCAGCTCGTACTCCTTCCAGCCGAGAATGGACTCCTCCAGGAGCACCTCGGTGGTCGGCGAGAGGGTCAGGCCCTGGCCGGCGATGCGGCGCAGCTCCTCCTCGTTGTGCGCGAAGCCGGAGCCGGCGCCGCCCATGGTGAAGGAGGGCCGGACGACGACGGGGTAGCCGCCGAGCGTCTCGACGCCCTGCAGGACGTCGTCCATGGTGTGGCAGATCACGGACCGGGCGGACTCGCCGTGCCCGATCTTCTGCCGGACGGCCTCGACGACGTCCTTGAAGAGGTCGCGGTCCTCGCCCTTGTTGATCGCCTCGACGTTGGCGCCGATCAGCTCGACACCGTACTTCTCCAGCACTCCCTGCTCGTGCATGGAGATCGCGGTGTTGAGGGCGGTCTGGCCGCCGAGAGTCGGCAGCAGCGCGTCCGGCCGCTCCTTGGCGATGATCTTCTCGACGAACTCCGGGGTGATCGGCTCGACGTAGGTGGCGTCGGCGATCTCCGGGTCGGTCATGATCGTCGCCGGGTTGGAGTTGACCAGGATGACCCTGATGCCCTCGGCCTTCAGGACGCGGCACGCCTGGGTGCCGGAGTAGTCGAACTCGGCGGCCTGGCCGATGACGATCGGGCCGGAGCCGATGACCAGGACGGACTGGATATCGGTGCGCTTAGGCACGCTGGCCCTCCATCTTGACTGTGTTCATCAAAGACGTGAAGCGGTCGAACAGGTACGCGGCGTCGTGCGGGCCGGCTGCCGCTTCGGGGTGGTACTGGACGCTGAAAGCCGGGCGGTCGAGGAGTTGCAGGCCTTCCACGACGTTGTCGTTCAGGCAGACGTGGGAGACCTCGGCGCGGCCGTACGGGGTGTCGGACACCTGGTCGAGCGGCGCGTCGACGGCGAAGCCGTGGTTGTGCGCGGTGACCTCGACCTTGCCGGTCGTACGGTCCTGCACCGGCTGGTTGATGCCCCGGTGGCCGTACTTCAGCTTGTAGGTGCCGAAGCCGAGCGCCCGCCCCAGGATCTGGTTGCCGAAGCAGATGCCGAACAGCGGCGTGCCGCGTTCGAGGACCGCCTGCATGAGGGAGACGGGATGGTCGGCGGTGGCCGGGTCGCCGGGCCCGTTGGAGAAGAACACGCCGTCCGGGTTCACTGCGTACACGTCCGCCGCGGTCGCCGTCGCCGGCAGCACGTGCACCTCGATGCCGCGCTCGGCCATCCGGTGCGGGGTCATGCCCTTGATGCCGAGGTCGACCGCGGCGACGGTGAACTTCTTCTCGCCGATCGCGGGGACGACGTACGCCTCCTCGGTGGCCACCTCCGCCGAGAGGTCCGCACCCTTCATCTCGGGGGCCTGGCGCACCTCGGCGAGCATGGTGCCCTCGTCGGACAGCGTGTCGCCGGAGAAGATGCCGACGCGCATCGCGCCTCGCTCGCGCAGATGGCGCGTCAGCGCGCGGGTGTCGATGCCGGAGATGCCGACGACACCCTGCGCGCGCAGCTCGTCGTCGAGCGAGCGGCGGGAGCGCCAGTTGGAGGGCACGCGCGCGGGGTCGCGCACGACGTATCCGGCGACCCAGATCCGCTTCGACTCGGCGTCCTCGTCGTTGACGCCGGTGTTGCCGATGTGCGGGGCGGTCATCACGACGACCTGGCGGTGGTACGACGGGTCGGTGAGGGTCTCCTGGTAGCCGGTCATGCCGGTGGAGAACACGGCCTCGCCGAAGGTCGCCCCCACCGCCCCGTAGGAACGGCCGCGGAAGACCCGGCCGTCCTCGAGGACGAGTGCGGCGGGAGGCGTCTTCCGGGCGGAAGCGATTCCCTTGGTGGAGGTCGTCATCGTTCGGCGCCTTCCGTGGTGGTTGTTTCGATCATGGAGTTGATGAGGTCGACCCACTCGGTCTGTTCGGCCGCGCGGTCGGAGCGGAAACCGGAGTCGATCAGCCGCTCACCGTGGGCCCAGGTCACGACGAGCAGGCCCCCCTCGGTGAGGACCTTGCCGGCGATGCCCTTGTCGAGCCGGGCCTCGCGCAGGGCGTCGGCGGGGACGAAGAAGTCGGTCGCCCCGGGGCGTACGACGTCCAGTCCCGCGTCCGTCAGTGTGAGCTCGACCCGGCTGCGGGTGCCGAGGCCGTGCGCGACGATCCGGTCCAGCCACTGCCCTGCGGTGGTGGAGCCGTGGTAGCGGCCGGTCATGCTGAGTTTCACCGGGCCGGGCTCGCGCGGCGCGGCGGGCAGCTCGGGCAGGTCGCCCTGGAGCGTGCCGCGCCACTTCCAGCCCTCTCGCATCAGCCAGTAGACGAGCGCGACGAAGAGGGCGAGACCGACGAGCCAGCCGATACGGGCGGTCCAGTCGGTCACATCGGCCGATTTCCTCTCGGCCGCCAGTCCGGCCGCGAGTCCGGCGGCGAGCACGGTTGCAGGTGTCACGTGAGCTTCCCGTCGACGAGCGTGGCCTTGCCCCGGAGCCATGTGTGCGTCACACGGCCCGGCAGCTCACGCCCCTCATACGGGGTGTTCCGGCTGCGCGAGGCGAAGCCTGCGGGGTCCACGGACCCACGGTATGCCGTGTCGACGAGCGTGAGGTTGGCGGGCTCGCCTGCCGAGACGGGGCGTCCGTGGCCCTTCGCCCGCCCGATGCGCGCGGGCGTGAAGGACATGCGCTCGGCGACCCCGGCCCAGTCCAGCAGGCCCGTCTCGACCATCGTCTCCTGGACCACTGACAACGCGGTCTCCAGGCCGACCATGCCCATGGCGGCCGCGGCCCACTCGCAGTCCTTGTCCTCGTGCGGGTGCGGGGCATGGTCGGTGGCGACGATGTCGATGGTGCCGTCGGCGAGCGCCTCGCGCAGGGCGTGCACGTCCCGCTCGGTGCGCAGCGGCGGGTTGACCTTGTAGACGGGGTTGTAGCTGCGCACCAGCTCGTCGGTGAGGAGGAGGTGGTGCGGGGTGACCTCGGCGGTGACGTCGATGCCGCGGGACTTGGCCCAGCGGACGATCTCGACGGAGCCGGCGGTCGACAGGTGGCAGATGTGGACGCGGGAGCCGACGTGCTCGGCGAGCAGGACATCCCGGGCGATGATCGATTCTTCGGCCACCGCGGGCCAGCCCCCGAGACCCAGCTCGGCGGAGACGACACCCTCGTTCATCTGGGCGCCCTCGGTCAGCCGCGGCTCCTGTGCGTGCTGGGCGACGACACCGCCGAAGGCCTTCACGTACTCCAGGGCCCGCCGCATGATCACGGCGTCGTCCACGCACTTGCCGTCGTCGGAGAAGACGGTGACACCGGCCGCCGACTCGTGCATGGCACCCAGTTCGGCGAGCTTCCTGCCCTCCAGCCCTACGGTGACGGCACCGATGGGCTGCACATCGCAGTAACCGTGTTCCTGGCCGAGCCGGAAGACCTGCTCGACCACACCGGCCGTGTCGGCGACCGGGAAGGTGTTGGCCATGGCGAACACGGCGGTGTAGCCGCCGGAGGCTGCCGCGCGCGTGCCGGTCAGCACGGTCTCGGAGTCCTCGCGGCCGGGCTCCCGGAGGTGGGTGTGCAGGTCGACCAGGCCCGGCAGCAGCACCTTCCCGTCGGCCTCGACGACCTCGGCCCCCTCCGCGGTCAGGCCGCTGCCGACCTCCGCGATCTGCGAACCGTCGATCAGCACGTCCTGCGACTCGCCACCGAGCACCTTCGCACCACGGATCAGGATCTTGCTCATATGTCTTAATTCTCCTCGTCCGCGGAAACGGTGTGCGCGGAGGGCTCGCTGGAAGGGTGGTGGGAGACGGACGGGCGGGTGTGGGAGACGGCGGGTTCGTTGCCCCCCAGAAGCAGATACAGGACGGCCATCCGGACGGAGACTCCGTTTGCGACCTGCTCGACCACCGTGCAGCGCTCGGAGTCGGCGACCTCGGCGGAGATCTCCATGCCCCGGACCATCGGGCCGGGGTGCATCACGATGGCGTGCTCGGGCATCCGCCTCATGCGGTCGCCGTCGAGGCCGTAGCGCCGGGCGTACTCGCGTTCGGTCGGGAAGAACGCCGCGTTCATGCGCTCCCGCTGGACGCGCAGCATCATCACCGCGTCGGACTTCGGAAGCGTGCTGTCCAGGTCGTACGACACCTCGCAGGGCCACGTCTCGACGCCGACCGGCACCAGGGTGGGCGGGGCGACGAGGGTGACCTCGGCGCCGAGGGTGTGCAGCAGGTCGACGTTGGAGCGGGCGACCCGGCTGTGCAGCACGTCGCCGACGATCGTGATCCGTTTGCCGGCCAGGTCCTGCCCGAGGCCGTCGTCCCGGCCCACCAGGCGGCGGCGCATGGTGAAGGCGTCGAGCAGTGCCTGGGTGGGGTGCTGGTGAGTGCCGTCGCCGGCGTTGATGACGGCCGCGTCGATCCAACCGGAGTTGGCGAGGCGGTACGGCGCTCCGGAGGCGCCGTGCCGGATGACGACCGCGTCGACGCCCATCGCCTCCAGCGTCTGGGCGGTGTCCTTCAGGGACTCGCCCTTGGACACACTGGAGCCCTTGGCGGAGAAGTTGATGACGTCGGCGGACAGCCGCTTCTCGGCGGCCTCGAAGGAGATCCGGGTGCGGGTGGAGTCCTCGAAGAAGAGATTGACGACGGTCCGGCCGCGCAGGGTGGGCAGTTTCTTGATCGGCCGGTCGCCGACCCGGGCCATCTCCTCGGCGGTGTCGAGGATCAGGACGGCGTCGTCGCGGGTGAGGTCGGCGGCCGAGATGAGATGACGCTGCATCTGTCAGGCTCCGTAAGACAGTTCACTGGGGAGAATTCGGGCAGGCGCGGGCCTGTGAGCCAGGCGTACGACGGTGGCGTACGCCTGGCTGCTACTGCTGCGCGCCCGGAGCGGTCCGCTTGGCGCCGAGCAGCACGGTGTCGCGACCGTCCTCCTCGGCGAGCTGGACCTTGACCGTCTCCCGCAACGACGTGGGGAGGTTCTTGCCGACGTAGTCGGCGCGGATGGGCAGTTCGCGGTGGCCTCTGTCGACCAGCACCGCGAGCTGCACCGCGCGCGGGCGCCCGATATCGTTCAGGGCGTCGAGGGCGGCACGGATGGTGCGGCCGGAGAAGAGCACGTCGTCGACGAGGACGACCAGCTTGCCGTCGATGCCGTCGCCGGGGATGTCGGTGCGGGCCAGCGCACGCGGCGGGTGCATGCGCAGGTCGTCGCGGTACATGGTGATGTCGAGCGAACCGACGGGGATCTTGCGCTCGGTGACCTGCTCCAACTTGGTGGCCAGCCGCTGGGCGAGGAAGACGCCCCGGGTGGGAATGCCGAGGAGCACCACGTCGTCGGCACCCTTGGCGCGTTCGACGATCTCGTGGGCGATGCGGGTCAGCACCCGCGCGATGTCGGGGCCTTCGAGAACGGGCCGCGCATCGGACCGCGGCTGCGTGTCCTGTTGGTTGTCGTGCTGCGTGTCCTGCTGGTTGTCCATATGAAACGGACCTCCTTCTCCGCCTCACGGGACGGACCTTAAAGGACGTCGGATTTGCGCCATCCACGGTAGCAGGCCCGGACGGCCGCCCTGATTCACCCCCCTGCCGACCCGGGATCACCCTCCTGGCTCAATCGGCGACCGCTACCACGGAAGCGTCGGTGTGGACCATTCGGCTTGACGCGGAAGAGTAACGCTGCGTAACCTCACAGTGAGTTACCAGCCGCGCGGCCTGGACCCCAATCCAGTCGCGTCGACACAGTGTCCGGGGAGCTATATGTCCAGCGAATACGCCAAACAGCTCGGGGCCAAGCTCCGGGCCATCCGCACCCAGCAGGGCCTTTCCCTCCACGGTGTCGAGGAGAAGTCCCAGGGGCGCTGGAAGGCCGTCGTGGTCGGTTCGTACGAACGTGGCGACCGCGCCGTGACCGTGCAGCGTCTTGCCGAGCTGGCCGATTTCTATGGGGTTCCCGTGCAGGAGCTGCTGCCGGGCACCACGCCGGGCGGCGCCGCCGAGCCGCCGCCGAAGCTGGTCCTTGACCTGGAGCGGCTGGCCCATGTGCCGGCCGAGAAGGCGGGCCCGCTGCAGCGGTATGCCGCGACGATCCAGTCCCAGCGCGGTGACTACAACGGCAAGGTGCTCTCGATCCGTCAGGACGACCTGCGCACACTCGCCGTCATCTACGACCAGTCGCCCTCGGTCCTCACCGAGCAGCTGATCAACTGGGGCGTCCTGGACGCGGACGCCCGCCGCGCGGTGGCCTCCCACGAGGAGAGCTGACGCTCCGCGGTTCAGCAGAAACGTACCGCCGGGGTGGCCGGAACCTCATGGTTCCGGCCACCCCGGCGGCTTTCTGCGCCCTTCGGGGGCCTCGCGGGCAAGGCGGACGCCCAGGGGCCCTCAGCGATCCCGCTGAGGGCCCCTGGGCGTTTCCTGGCTCTGCGGGGCTCCTACGCCTCATCCCGGCGCAGCGAGGGCTTGAGGTCCTTGAACCGGCCGAGCAGACCGTTGACGAACGAAGGCGACTCGTCCGTGGAGAACTCCTTCGCCAACTGCACCATCTCGTCGAGCACGACGGCGTCCGGCGTCTCGTCCGCCCAGATCAGCTCGTAGGCGCCGAGACGCAGGATGTTGCGGTCGACGACCGGCATCCGGTCGAGCGTCCAGCCGACCGAGTACTGAGCGATCAGTTCGTCGATGCGCTTCGCGTGCTGCGCATAGCCCTCGACGAGCTGCATCGTGTACTCGCTCACGGGCGGCTGCCGGGTGTCGCCCCGGGAGAGCCGGATCCAGTCCGCGAGGACGGTCAGGACGTCGGCTCCGCGCTGGTCGCCCTCGAAGAGGATCTGGAAGGCGCGCTTGCGGGCCGTATTGCGGGCAGCCACGGTTAGCTGTTCACCCGGCCGAGGTAGTCGCTCGTACGGGTGTCGACCTTGATCTTCTCACCGGTGGTGATGAAGAGCGGCACCTGGATCTGGTGACCGGTCTCCAGCGTGGCCGGCTTGGTGCCGCCGGTGGAACGGTCACCCTGGACGCCGGGCTCGGTCTCCTGGACGACCAGCTCGACGGCGGCCGGCAGCTCGACGAAGAGCACCTCGCCCTCGTGCTGGGCGACGGTGGCGGTGAAGCCCTCGATCAGGAAGTTGGCGGCGTCGCCGACGGCCTTGCGGTCGACCATGAGCTGGTCGTAGGTCTGCATGTCCATGAAGACGAAGTACTCGCCGTCCATGTACGAGAACTGCATGTCACGCTTGTCGACAGTGGCCGTCTCGACCTTGACGCCGGCGTTGAACGTCTTGTCGACGACCTTTCCGGAGAGCACGTTCTTCAGCTTGGTGCGCACGAAGGCCGGGCCCTTGCCGGGCTTGACGTGCTGGAACTCGACGACGGACCAGAGCTGGCCGCCTTCGAGCTTGAGCACCAGGCCGTTCTTGAGGTCGTTCGTGGAAGCCACGGTTGCGGAATCTCCTGGACTGACGTGGACGACCCCGGGGCACGCGCGGCTACAGCGCGAGCAGCTCCTTGGTCGTGATGGTGAGTAGCTCGGGTCCGCCGTCCGCCTCGGGGCGGACGACGAGCGTGTCATCGATCCGGACGCCGCCCCGGCCCGGGAGGTGGACCCCCGGTTCGACGGTGACCGGCACGCAAGCGTCCAGTTTACCCATGGCTGAGGGAGCCAACTCCGGGTCCTCGTCGATTTCGAGTCCCACACCATGTCCGGTCAGCGCGGGAAGTCTTTCGGCGTACCCCGCCGAGTCCAGCACCTGGCGTGCGGCACGGTCCACGTCACGGTAGGCGACACCCGGGGCCAGGATCTCCCGGCCGGCCCGCTGAGCGGCGAAGACGAGGTCGTACAACTCGATCTGCCAGTCGGCGGGGGACGTACCGATGACGAAGGTACGGCCGATCTCGCAGCGGTAGCCACGGTAGGTCGCGCCCAGGCAGACGGAGAGGAAGTCGCCTTCCTCGACCCGCCGGTCGGTGGGGCGGTGCCCGCGTCTGCCGGAGTTCGGGCCGGTCGCGACGGAAGTCGCGAAGGCGGGGCCGTCGGCGCCGTGGTCGACCAGGCGCCGCTCCAGTTCGAGAGCGAGATGGCGTTCGGTACGGCCGACCAGGATGGATTCGAGCAGTTCCCCCAGCGCCTGGTCGGCGATCTCCGCGCCGATCCTGAGGCAGGAGATCTCCTCCTCGTCCTTCACCACCCTCAGCTGTTCCACCGCGCCGCCCAGATCGGCCAGGCGCAGCCGCGGCACCACCGAGCGGATGGCCCGGTGCCGGGCGACCGTGAGGTGGTGCTCCTCGACGGCGAGACACTCGCCGCCCTGCGCCATCGCGTGGCCGGCCGCGGCGACGGCGGGATCACCGCCGGGACCGGGCAGCCGCTCCACGCGCAGCGCCTCGTCGGGCCGGCCCTCGGCGGGGCGTTCGTCCGGCGGGCCGGGACACAGCAGCAGGTCCCCGGCCCTGCCGAGGAGCAGGACGGCGCCGTGCGGGGCGGCGCCTGCGAGGTAGCGGACATTGGCGGGGCGGGAGACCAGCGCGGAGGCGCTGCCGCTGGCTTGGCAGCGTTCCCGTAGGCAAGCTCGGCGGGCAACGTGGACCTCTGACATGACACGAGCGTAGGAGCCCCGCAGGGGGGCCGCCGCTCGGGAGAGGCCGAGTGGGCAGGCACCGATCGAGGGACGGGGCGCGAGCGCGCATGGTGTGCCGGATGCGGGCCGGTCAGGGCTGGTCGCGCCCACGCGGCGGAGCCGCGCATCGATCCAGCCCTGACGCCTCTGCAGGAGGGTCTCTGCCGCGTGCGTCTGCAGGAAGGCTGGTTTCTGTTCCGTCCATCTGCAAGAGGCGGGTTTCTGTCCCGTGCGCCTACCAGTTCGGTGGGCTCGCTATCGACCTTGCCAGTACCTCGTCCAGGACCTGAGCCGTCTGGGGTACGTCCAGTTGGGAGTTGTCGATGATCGGGAGGCCGGAGCCGTACCAGCCCGCCATGCGGCCGTGGATGTGGGCGACCTCGTCGTCGGAGAGGCGGCGGTTGCCGGAGCGTTCGGCGTTGCGCTCCAGGACGACCTCCAGGCCGGGGAGGAGGACGACCGGGAGAAGGCCGGGGCCTACATGGCGCTTCCAGCCGCCGAGGCCGACGACCGGGCGGTCGGGGAAGACGGCGTCGTCGAGGATGCACGAGATGCCGTTGGCCAGGAAGTTGCGCGCGGCGAAGCCGCAGGTGCGGCGGGCCAGGCGGTACTGGGCCTCGGAGTGGTCGTTCCATCCCGACTGGGGGTCGGCGAAGCCGGAGCGGACCCATTCACGGACGTCGTCGAGGCTGATGTGGGCGGTGGGGACCCGGCGGTGGTCCGCCCAGTACTTGGCGACGCTGGTCTTGCCGGCCCCCGCGGGGCCGATGAGCAGCACCGCGAGGGTGGTGGCGGCCGGATCGGGGGCAACCGTGGCGTGCGGCGCGCTGGGCATGACGACGGGCCCGCCGGGCGGCAGTGGCACATGGCCGGTGCCATCGGGGGCGGGGTGCGCCGGGGCGTGCTGCGGGGTGGGGGGCACGGGTGGTGCCGAGGAGACGCCGGCTCCGCTGAAGCCCGGGGCAGGATGCGGCGGGGGCACGGGGGCGGGGCCCTGGTGCGCACCCGGGGGGTGCGGGCCCGGGTGATGTGCGGCCGGTGACCAGCCCGTGGCCCCTTCGTGCCCCGGCTGGTGGGGCGGCGGCAGCGGAGAACCCACTGCGTGCTGCATCCGGTGCCACTCCGTCTCGTTCTGTGACTCCTCCCCCTCGTGAACGAGGGGGCTTCTCCCTTGGGACACAAGCCCCGCAGGACGGCCAAGCCCTGACCGCTGCCGAAGCAGATGTGCAGCGTACTACACCGCTTCGCGGGTCCGAGACCAAGGATGCGTTCCCCTCCCCGGCTGAAGCCGGGGATACCCACGCAAGATCAGAGATGGGGCTCGGTTCGCCTCCGGGGCGCCGCGGTGCCGCAGCCGCGGCTGTGGCCGCGTGGCACTGTCGAGAGCCCGGCCGCGCTCAGACCTCGGGCCTTGGCGCGCTCGACCTCTCCACACCGGCGCGCCCCTTCGGCTCCCTCACCGCAGGCGATGGGCGCTGACAGCGGGGGTACCCGCTCTCCCCCACTGCCTGAAGGGCCTGGGAGGGCCCCCACCCGAACGGTACCGCCCCCTGCCGTCGTTTGGTGCAACGGCCGGGGGCGGTCCGAAGTGCCCTGTGACGCAAGGCACATGGGGCGGCTGGAGTACGGCGGGACCTACTGGCCCACTTCGCCGTAGGCGGCCAGCAGGACCGCCGGGTCCGGCCCCTCCAGAACGGTGGGTTTGGCCAGCCCGTCCAGGACGATGAAGCGCAGCAGGTCGCCGCGGGACTTCTTGTCGACCTTCATGGTCTCCAGCAGCTTGGGCCACTGGTCGTAGCGGTAGTGCAGCGGCAGCCCGACGGACTCCAGCACCGCACGGTGACGGTCGGCCGTCGCATCGTCCAACCGGCCCGCGAGACGGCCCAGTTCGGCGGCGAAGTGCATGCCGACCGACACCGCGGCGCCATGCCGCCACTGGTAGCGCTCGTTCTTCTCGATCGCGTGCGCGAGCGTGTGACCGTAATTGAGGATCTCGCGCAGCCCCGACTCCTTCAGGTCGGACGAGACGACCTCGGCCTTGACCCGGATCGAGCGCTCGATCAACTCCGCGGCGTGCGCACCCGACGGGCTGCGGGCACCTTCCGGGTCGGCCTCGATCAGCTCCAGGATCCGTGGATCGGCGATGAAACCTGCCTTGATCACCTCCGCCAGCCCGGAGACGTAGTCGTTGACCGCGAGGGAGTCCAGCGCGGCCAGGTCGCACAGCACCCCGGCCGGCGGGTGGAAGGAGCCGACCAGGTTCTTGCCCTCGGCGGTGTTGATGCCGGTCTTGCCGCCGACGGCCGCGTCCACCATGGCCAGCACGGTGGTCGGGACGGCGATCCAGCGCACCCCGCGCAGCCAGGTCGCGGCCACGAACCCGGCGAGGTCCGTGGTCGCGCCGCCACCGACACCGACGATGACGTCGGAACGGGTGAACCCGGACTGGCCGAGCGCCTTCCAGCAGTAGGCGGCGACCTCGGCGGTCTTGGCCTCCTCCGCGTTCGGCACCTGGATGGCGACGGCCTCGTAACCCTGTCCGGCCAGGTCGGCGCGGAGCGCGTCGCCGGTCTCGGCGAGCGCCTCCGGGTGGATGACGGCGACCCGCTTGACCCTGTCTCCGACCAACCCGCCCAACTCGCCCAGGAGTTGACGGCCCACCAGGACCTCGTACGGTTCACTGCCCGCGGTGCCGCCGACCTGAATCCTCGTCACCTGGTCTGCCATTACGTCCTCCGGCCGGGGGTCCGGGGGCTGTCCCCCGGGAATTACAGTCTCCAACTCCAAAGCGTCCAGGGAGACTTGCGTGACCTCTTCGGGCGTACGGCCGTCGGTCGTCACGACGACGGTGGCGGCCTCCTCGTACAGAGAGCGCCGCGCCTCCATCAGTTCGCGCCACTGCTTGCGCGGGTTGACGGCGAGGAGGGGGCGGGCCGCGTTCAGGCCGGTGCGCTTGACCGCCTCCTCGACGTCCATCGAGAGGTAGACGACCCGCTGTCCGGCCAGCAGCGCCCGCGTGTCCGCGTCCAGGATCGAGCCGCCGCCCAGGGCGAGGACACCGTCGTGCTCGGCCAGTGCCTTGTGCACGGCGGCCTTCTCGATCGCCCGGAAGGCCGGCTCGCCCTCGTCGACGAAGATCTCCGCGATCGTGCGGCCCTGCTCGGCGACGATGTCGTCGTCCGTGTCCCGGTAGCCGACCCCGAGCCGCCCGGCCAGCAACTGGCCGACGGTGGACTTGCCCACGCCCATCGGTCCGACCAGGACGACCTGCGGAGCGGTCATCGGATGGCCAGGTTGTCGAGGTACGACTGCACATTGCGGCGGGTCTCGGTCACCGAGTCGCCGCCGAACTTCTCCGCGACCGCGTCCGCGAGGACCAGCGCGACCATGGCCTCGGCGACGATGCCGGCGGCCGGGACCGCGGACACGTCGGAGCGCTGGTGGTGCGCCTGGGTGGCCTCACCGGTGCTCACGTCGACGGTCTGCAGGGCGCGCGGCACGGTCGCGATCGGCTTCATCGCGGCCCGTACCCGCAGCAGCTCACCGGTGCTCAGGCCGCCCTCGGTGCCGCCGGAGCGGCCGGACGTCCGCTTGATGCCGTCGTCCGTGTTGACGATCTCGTCGTGCGCCTTCGAGCCGGGCACCCGCGCCAGCTCGAAACCGTCACCGACCTCGACGCCCTTGATCGCCTGGATGCCCATCAGGGCACCGGCCAGCCGGGCGTCCAGCTTGCGGTCCCAGTGCACGTGCGAGCCCAGCCCGACCGGGACGCCGTAGGCGAGGATCTCGACGACGCCACCGAGGGTGTCGCCGTCCTTGTGGGCCTGGTCGATCTCCGCGACCATCGCCTTCGACGCGTCCGCGTCCAGGCAGCGCACCGGATCCGCGTCCAGCTTCTCGACGTCGGCGGGCGTGGGGTACACGCCCTGCGGCGCCTTCGCGGCGGCCAGCTCGACGACGTGACTGACGATCTCGATGCCGGCCGTCTCCTTCAGGTACGACCGGGCCACCGCGCCCAGCGCGACTCGGGCCGCCGTCTCCCGGGCGGACGCCCGCTCCAGGATCGGCCGGGCCTCGTCGAAGCCGTACTTCTGCATACCGGCGAGGTCGGCGTGGCCGGGCCGCGGACGGGTCAGCGGCGCATTACGGGCCAGGCCGGCGAGGATCTCCGGGTCGACCGGGTCGGCCGACATGACCTGCTCCCACTTCGGCCACTCGGTGTTGCCCACCATGACCGCGACCGGGGAACCGAGGGTGAGACCGTGGCGCACACCGCCGAGGAAGGTGACCTCGTCGCGCTCGAACTTCATCCGCGCGCCACGCCCATAACCCAGACGGCGCCGCGCCAGATGGTCGGCCACCATGTCTGTGGTGATCGGCACGCCGGCGGGAAGGCCCTCCAACGTCGCCACGAGTGCGGGACCGTGGGACTCCCCAGCGGTCAGCCAGCGCAACCTGCTCAACGGTGCTCCTCCATGCTCGCGCCTGGTACTGCCCGCCGTACACGTGTTCTCGCGTACGGCATCGGCACGACCGGTGCGCGGCCCCGGCCCGCCACCTCCGATTCTCCCACGTCCGGCCCCGGGGCCCGGCCGCCGGTCCACAGGGCGGACGGAGCGCCGCCGTCCCGACGGGGGGCCGGGCGGCTCCTGGTGCCGCGGCGCTATCGGGCCGCGAGCGCGTGTTCGCCGGCCTTGCGCATGGCGTCCAGCGGGGCCGGCGTGCGTCCCGTCATCTGCTCCACCTGCAGCACCGCCTGGTGCACCAGCAGGTCGAGTCCGCCGAGCACGGCCCCGCCGTACGCCGACCAGCGGGCCGCGAGCTCGGTCGGCCACGGGTCGTAGAGCACGTCGAAGAGGGTCGCGGGCCGTTCCGGTACCGCCGAGGACAGCGCGTCGGTCGTACCGGCGGGGGTGGTGGAGATGACCAGTGGTGCGCGCAGGGCCTGTGCGGCGTCCGCCCAGTGGGCCGTCCGCACCTCGATGTCGAGCCGCTCCCCCCACTTCCGCATCTCGGCGGCGCGGGCCTCGCTGCGGACGTAGGCGACGACCTCGCCGGTGCAGACGCGGGCCAGCGCGGCGAGCGCGGAGGAGGCGGTGGCGCCGGCGCCGAGGATGGCCGCCGAGTCGACCTGTTCGATCCCGTGTTCCCGCAGGGCGGCGACCATGCCGGGGATGTCGGTGTTGTCGCCGACACTGCGGCCGTCCTCGGTGAACACGACCGTGTTGACCGTGCCGACCGTGGCCGCCGTCTCGCTGATCTCGTCGAGCAGCGGAATGACGGCCCGCTTCAGCGGCATGGTCACCGACAGCCCGGCCCACTCGGGGCCGAGCTGCGCGAAGAACCCGGGCAGGGCCGCCTCGTCCAGCTCGAACCGGTCGTACGACCAACCGGTGAGGCCCAGTTCCTCGTAGGCGGCGCGGTGCAGTGCCGGGGAGAGGGAGTGGGCGATCGGTTTGCCGAGAACGGCGGCCCTTCGGGGGGCGGTCATCAGTTCTTGTTCCTTGACGCGTTCCACTCGTTGACCAGTTTCTGGTGTTCCGCGAGCTTCTTCGTGAACTTGCTGGTCTTGCCGTCCATCGAGATGAAGTAGTACCAGCCGTCGTCCGTCGGGTTGAGCGCGCCCCTGAGCGCCTCGTCACCGGGGTTGTCGATGGGGCCGGGGGGCAGGCCCTTGATGTAGTACGTGTTGTAAGGGTTGTTGTATTTGCGCAGCTCGGCGATGCTCAGGTCAATCTTGCTCTGGTTCTTCACATAGTTGTACGTGGAGTCGAACTCCAGCGAACCGTAGGTCTCGGGGTTGCCGGGTTTGAGACGGTTGTAGACGACCTCGGCCATTTTACGGAAATCGTCGTGGCTGGTGCCTTCGGCCTGGGCAAGGCTCGCGACGGTGAGCAACTGCCAGGGGTCGTCGAGTCCGAGGCCCTTCGCCTTCTTCTCCAGGCCGAGCTTTTCGTACGTTTCAGTGGCTCGGGAGACCATGTCCTTGAGAACATCCTCGGGCTTCTGGCCCTTGCTGACCCCATAGCTGGAGGGGTAGAGAAATCCTTCGAGCGGATCCTTCAGATCGGGATGCCCGAGCGCCCAGTCGGGCAGGCCGAGGCTCTTGTACTGCTTCTTCGCCACGCTCGCCGTGGTGCCGTCCGGCACTTCGAGGCGCTTGTCGATCGAGTCGTAGATCTTCGAGTTGCGCCAGCCCTCGGCGATGATCAGGTTGCTGCGGCTCTTCGGACTGAGCAACAGTTCGATCGCGCTCGCGGCCGACATGCGCTTCTGCAGCGTGTAGACGCCGTCCTGGATCGTCTTGCCCTGGGGATTCGACTGCTGCGCGGAGACGAACGCGTCGACGCTCTCGACGACGCCCGCCTTCTTCAGCTGCTGGCCGATCACATAGCCGCCGGCGCCCTTGGGGATGGTCACGGTGACCTGATCGCCGTTTCCGTCACCCGCGTAGTCCGGCGCCGCGCTGAAACGGTCCTGGTAGTACTGGTAGCCGAAGTAGCCGACTCCGCCGACTCCCCCGGCGAAGATCACTACCAGCACCAGACAGGCGCATCCGCTGCGCCGCTTCTTCGGTTTCTTGCCGCCCCGGCCCTTGCGGTCACCGCGGCCCTCTTTCGGGTCGTCCGAGTCGTCCTCGTCGTCGTCGCCCGCGAAGAAGGCATGTTCGCCCTGGTCGGGGCCGGGATCCCAGTCGGTCCGCGGCGGTTCGGGCTCGGCTCCGCGGCGGGCGGGCGGCTCCGGCGGCGGGTAGGCGTCCGGGGTGCCGTAGTGGTCGGGCTGTTCGCCCTCGTACGCCGTGTTCTGCTGTCCGTACGGGTCCGACGGGTCGGTGTACTGGACGCGCGTGTGCGTGCCGGTGGCCCAGCCGCCGTTGTCGTACTGCTGCTGGTTGTGCTGGTGTTGTTGCTGCTGGTTGTGCTGGTGTTGTTGCTGCTGCTGGTTCTGGTTCTGCTGCTGGCCCGCGTACTGCTGCTGCCCGTAATGCGGGTCGTACTGCTGCTGCCCGTAATGCTGCTGGAAGTGCTGCTGCTCGCCGTACTGCTGCTGCGCCTGACCGTATGCGGCCTGCTGGCTGTCGCCCCAGCCTTGCTGGTCGTACTGCGGCTGCTGCGGCTGCTCCGGATAGTGCTGCGGCTGGCCGCCGTAGGGGGACTGCCGGCCCGGGTGGGTCTGCTGTCCGTCCCATCCGTCCCCGTACAAGGGGTCCTCCGGATGCCACGGTTCGGAGCCTTCGCCCCGGCCATACTCAGTCATCGATCCCCTAGAGCCGCGAGGCGGCTGGTCGCGTGTCTACGGCCCGGTTCCCGTTCCGCCTCTCTGTGTGCGGTGGCTGTTCGAATGCCTCCACATCGCGCGGCACGTTACCGTATCGCGATCAGATGACCACTTCGACGCCCTCCCCAGGTGCTTTATCTGACACCCGTTCGGATTCCAACGCCTGCTGGAGGATGATCACGGCCGCAACCTGGTCGATGACCGATCTGCCCTTCTTGGATTTCACTCCCGAGGCGCGCAGTCCCTGACTGGCCGTCACGGTCGTCATCCGCTCATCGACGAGTCTCACCCCGATCGGCGTGATCCCCTTCGCGAGCTCCTGCGCGAAGCCGCGGACCTTGAGGGCGGCCGGGCCCTCGCCCCCCTTGAGGGAGCGAGGAAGACCGACGACGACCTCGATCGGCTCGTACTCCTCGACCAGCTGCTTCAGCCTGCGGTGGGCTGCCGGGACGTCACGCCCGGGGACCGTCTCCACCGGAGTGGCGAGAATCCCGTCGGGGTCGCACGAGGCGACCCCGATGCGGGCGTCCCCGACGTCGATCGCGAGTCGACGTCCTCTGCGCATCTCGTCAGCCTTACTTCGCCGTCTCGGCCACGAGGCGTTCGACGGCGTCGATGGCGTCGCCGACGGCGGCCGGGTTCTGCCCGCCGCCCTGGGCGACGTCCGGCTTGCCGCCACCGCCGCCGCCGAGGGTCTTGGCGGCCGTTCGGACCAGGTCACCGGCCTTCAGACCGCGCTCACGGGCGGCCTCGTTGGTGGCGATGACCGTCAGCGGCTTGCCGTTGTTGACGGTGAACAGGGCCACGACCGCGGCCCGTCCGCCCTGGATGCGGCCGCGCACGTCGAGGACCAGCTTGCGTAGGTCGTCGGCCGTGGTGCCGTCCGGGACCTGACCGGTGACGACGGCGATCCCGCGGACGTCCTTGGCGGACTCGACGAGACCGGCGGCGGCCTGGAGGACCTTCTCGGCGCGGAACTTCTCGATCTCCTTCTCGGCGTCCTTCAGCTTGCCGAGCATGGCGGAAATCTTCTCCGGGAGCTCCTCGGGGCGGCCCTTGACCAGCTCCTGGAGCTGGGCGACGACCGTGTGCTCACGGGCGAGGAAGTTGTAGGCGTCGACACCGACGAGGGCCTCGATACGGCGGACACCCGAGCCGATGGACGACTCGCCGAGCAGCTTCACCAGGCCGAGCTGGGCGGTGTTGTGGACGTGCGTGCCGCCGCACAGCTCCTTGGAGAAGTCACCGATGGTGACGACCCGGACGCGCTCGCCGTACTTCTCGCCGAACTCGGCGATCGCGCCCTGCTTCCTGGCGTCGTCGATGCCCATGACGTCGGCGCGGACGTCCAGGTCGCGGGCGAGCACCTCGTTGATCTTCTGCTCGACGTCGGTCATCACGGCCGTGGGAACGGCGGACGGCGAACCGAAGTCGAAGCGGAAGCGGCCGGGCTGGTTCTCGGAACCGGCCTGGGCGGCTGTCGGGCCGAGGGCGTCACGCAGGGCCTGGTGGGTGAGGTGCGTGGCCGAGTGGGCGCGGGCGATGGCCGTACGGCGGCGGTTGTCGATCGAGGCGTGGGCCGTGGCACCGACGGTGACCTCGCCGAACTGAACGACGCCCTTGTGGACGTACACGCCCGGGACCGGCTTCTGACAGTCGCGGATCTCGATGACGGCACCGGAGTCCACCTTGATGCGGCCGGTGTCGCCGATCTGGCCGCCGCCCTCGGCGTAGAACGGGGTGCGGTCGAGGACGATCTCGACCTCGTCGCCCTCGGTGGCGGCGGGTGAGGAGACACCGTCGACGAGAATGCCGACGACCGTGGACTCGGCCTCGGTGTCCGCGTAGCCGATGAAGTCGGTCTCGCCGGCCCGGTCGGCGATCTCGCGGTAGGCGCCGAGATCGGCGTGGCCGGTCTTCTTGGACCGGGCGTCGGCCTTGGCGCGCTCCCGCTGTTCCTTCATCAGGCGGCGGAAGCCGTCCTCGTCCACGGACAGGCCCTGCTCGGCGGCCATCTCCAGGGTGAGGTCGATCGGGAAGCCCCAGGTGTCGTGGAGCAGGAAGGCCTTGTCGCCGGACAGGACGGCGCCTCCGGCCTGCTTGGTATCGGTGACGGCGGTGTCGAGGATGTTGGTGCCGGCCTTCAGCGTCTTGAGGAAGGCGTCCTCCTCGGCGACGGCGACCTTCTCGATGCGCTCGCGGTCGGTGACCAGCTCGGGGTACTGCCGACCCATCATCTCGATGACCGTGTCGATCAGGTCCTTGACGACCGGGCCGGTGGCACCGAGCAGACGCATGTTGCGGATGGCGCGGCGCATGATGCGGCGCAGGACATAGCCGCGGCCCTCGTTGCCGGGGGTCACACCGTCGCCGATGAGCATCACGGAGGTGCGCATGTGGTCGGTGACCACGCGCAGCGAGACGTCCGAGTCGTGGGCGTGGCCGTACTCGACGCCGGTCAGCTCGGTGGCCTTCTTGATGACGGCCATCGAGGTGTCGATCTCGTACATGTTCTGCACGCCCTGCAGAATCATGGCGAGCCGCTCGAGGCCGAGGCCCGTGTCGATGTTCTTGCTCGGCAGGTCCCCGAGGATCTCGAAGTCCTCCTTGCTGGTGCCCTCGCCTCGCTCGTACTGCATGAAGACGAGGTTCCAGATCTCCACGTACCGCTCGTCGTTGACAGCGGGGCCGCCCTCGACGCCGAACTCGGGGCCGCGGTCGTAGTTGATCTCGGAACAGGGGCCGCAGGGGCCGGGGACGCCCATGGACCAGTAGTTGTCCTTCTTGCCGAGACGCTGGATGCGCTCCTTCGGCACGCCGACGACGTCGTGCCAGATGCGCTCGGCCTCGTCGTCCTCCAGGTAGACGGTGATCCAGAGCTTCTCGGGCTCCAGACCGTAACCACCCTTGTCCTGGGGGCTGGTGAGCAGCTCCCAGGCGTATTTGATGGCGCCTTCCTTGAAGTAGTCGCCGAAGGAGAAGTTGCCGCACATCTGGAAGAAGGTGCCGTGGCGCGTGGTCTTGCCGACCTCTTCGATGTCGGGCGTGCGCACGCACTTCTGCACGCTGGTGGCGCGCGCGTACGGCGGCTTGACCTCACCCAGGAAGTAGGGCTTGAAGGGCACCATGCCGGCCGGGACGAGGAGCAGAGTCGGGTCGTCCGCGATGAGCGACGCCGAAGGGACGACGGTGTGACCGCGCTCCTCGAAGAAGCTCAACCAGCGGCGGCGGATTTCAGCCGACTCCATCAGTGGTCCTCATTCCGGTTGTACGAGTACGTCGTCCTGTCGCTGTCTCTGTCGACGGACTTCGGGTTGCTGCGGTTCTCGATGGCGGCGTACCGCCGGGGGGAGGGAAGCTCGGGGTTCTCGTTGATCCCGAGGGCGTCGCCCAGCTCCGCCTCCCGCTGGGCCATGTTGTCCCGGACGTCCAGCGCGAAGCCCACCGCGCGGTCCTTGAGGCGGTGACCTGCCTCGAGCGCCTTGTTCGCCGCGCTCACGGCGAGGTTCTCGGGCGTCAGCTGCTTCAGCTTGCGGTTGACCTTGGTGGTGGCCCACACACCGGCGGCCACGCCGGAGGTGAACCAGAAGGTACGGCGGAACATCGCTGGCTCTCAGTCCTTCTTTTTGCGGAGGTCTCGCTTGTCCCGCCGAGAGACCGTGCGGCCCACGATCACCGAACGCCGGGGTGCTTTGACGGGCACGTCGCCCTTGTGGCCGCCGAGGGCCTGGCGCACGCCGTAGCCGAAGGCGGCGACCTTGACCAGGGGGCCGCCGAAGGTGGAGGCGACGGTGGTCGACAGTGCCGAGGCGTTCGACGTGACGTCCTGGACGTCCGACGCGATCGCGTCCACCCGGTCGATCTGGGTCTGCGCGGAGCGCACCGCCGCGGAGGCGTCGGCCAGCAGCGGGACGGCCTGGTCGGTCACGTCCGCCACGAGCTTGGTGGTCGCCCTGAGCGTCTGGGCCAGCCTCGCCAGCGCTACGGCGAGGAAGGAGACCAGGATCGCCCAGAAGACGGCCACCAGGATCCCGGCCACCTCTCCACCGGACACTGTGTGCACCCGCTCCCTGAAACGTGCCTGCAGATCGAAAAAGTCGTACGGCGAGCCTATCGCGCCGGGGGTGGAGCTCCGTACCGGATTACGCGACGGTGCCGCATGCGAAAGCCCGCCGCCCCGCCCACCCGGAAGGGCGGCGGGACGGCGGGCTGAGGCGCAGGTGGTGCTACGTCCGTCGCTGGGTGATCAGCGGGCGTAGTACTCGACGACGAGCTGCTCGTCGCAGATCACCGGGATCTCCTTGCGGTTCGGCTCACGGTCCAGGCGGAAGGCCAGGGCACGGAGGTTCACCTGGAGGTAGCGCGGGGTCTCGCCGTCGGGGGCGAAGCCACCCTCGCGGGCGATCGAGAACAGGGTCTTCTCGCGGCTGCGCTCGCGGACCATCACGACGTCGTCGGGCCTGACGCGGAAGGACGGCTTGTCGACCTTCTGGCCGTTGACCTCGATGTGGCCGTGGACGACCATCTGGCGGGCCTGGTAGATCGTACGGGCGATGCCCGAACGCAGGACCAGCGCGTCGAGACGGCGCTCGAGCTCGATGACCAGGGCCTCACCGGTCTTGCCCTGGGTCTTGGCGGCACGCTCGTAGGCGCGGACGAGCTGACGCTCGGACACGTCGTACTGCGCGCGCAGACGCTGCTTCTCGAGCAGACGGACCTTGTAGTCCGAGTTCTGCTTGCGGCCGCGGCCGTGCTCACCCGGCGGGTAGGGGCGGGCCTCGAAGTACTTGACGGCCTTCGGGGTCAGCGCGATGCCGAGGGCACGCGACTTCTTGACCTTGGGGCGGGGCTGGTTCGCCACTTCTTTTCCTTTTCCTTTTCGGCTGCCTCAGGGTTATGGGAGGTCGCATCCGCAGTCGGGGAATCCCGACACATCCACGAGGGACATGTCAGGTAGCCGTTCCCCTGTTCTGGGCACATACGTGCAGCACACGAACGGCCCACCGACCGCTCCCGGAACCCGGGTGGTGGTGGGCTGCCCGCGACACCTACGACGGTGCGCGACGCTCCTGGATCAACAGATCCGGCTGGATGTCCCGCCTGAGGCGCCGACCGGAGCCGGACACGGGACGCAGCACTTCGGGGAATTCTACAGGGTGCTCAGGACCGCTTGCGACCGAGGCGCTTCCTGGTCCACTCCACGGCGTCCGCGTACCGGGCCTCGGCGCCGTGCCGGGTGGGCTCGTAGTACTCGCGTTCCTTGATCTCGTCCGGGGCGTACTGCTGGGCGGCGATGCCCTCCGGCAGGTCGTGCGGATACACGTACCCCTGGGCGTGGCCCAGCTTGGCGGCGCCCTTGTAGTGCCCGTCACGCAGATGCGGCGGGACGGGGCCGGCCAGCCCCTTGCGTACGTCCGCCATGGCGGCGCCGATCGCCGTGGTCGCCGCGTTGGACTTGGGGGCCAGGGCGAGGGCGATGGTGGCGTGGCTGAGGGTGAGGGCGGCCTCGGGGAAGCCGATCATGGCGACGGCCTGGGCGGCGGCCACCGTGATCGACAGGGCGTTCGGGTCGGCGAGGCCGATGTCCTCGCTGGCGGAGATCATCAGCCGACGGGCGATGAAGCGGGGGTCTTCGCCGGCCTCGATCATGCGGGCCAGGTAGTGCAGGGCCGCGTCGACGTCGGAGCCGCGGATGGACTTGATGAGGGCGCTGGCCACGTCGTAGTGCTGGTCCCCGTCGCGGTCGTACTTCACGGCGGCCCGGTCGACCGTCTCCTCCAGGGTCTGCAGGCTCACCTCCGGCTCGCCCTTGTCGAGGGTGGCTCCGGTGGCCGCCTCAAGGGCGGTCAGGGCGCGGCGGGCATCGCCGCCGGCGATCCGCAGCAGGTGTTCCTCGGCGTCCTCGGGGAGGGTGACGGCGTCCTTGAGGCCACGCTCGTCGGTGAGGGCACGGCGCAGGAGTCGGCGCACGTCGTCGTCCGTGAGCGGTTCGAGAGTGAGGAGGAGGGAGCGGGACAGGAGGGGGGAGATCACCGAGAAGTACGGGTTCTCGGTCGTCGCCGCGATCAGCGTCACCCAGCGGTTCTCCACGGCCGGGAGCAGGGAGTCCTGCTGGGCCTTGCTGAAGCGGTGGATCTCGTCGAGGAAGAGGACCGTCTCCTTGCCGAAGCCGCCGGTGGCCCGGCGGGCGCCGTCGATGACCGCGCGGACCTCCTTGACGCCGGCGGTGATCGCCGAGAGCTCCACGAAGCGCTTGTTGGTGGCCTTGGAGACGACGTACGCCAGGGTCGTCTTTCCGGTGCCGGGCGGGCCCCAGAGGATCACCGAAGAGGGGCCGGCCGGGCCGCCCGAGCCCTCGCCGACCAGTCTGCGCAGGGGTGAGCCCGGCTTCAGGAGGTGCTGCTGGCCCACCACCTCGTCCAGGGTGCGCGGACGCATCCGGACGGCCAGGGGGCTGGCGGCCGGGTCCTTCTCCTGACGTTCTTCTGCTGCGGCGGTGAACAGGTCGGGCTCCACACCGAAAACCCTATGTCACCGCACTGACAATCCCGTCGGGGCTGTCGGTCGGCCCGGAAAGCCAGTGGTCAACGGGCCGGAAGCCCAGTGGTCAACAGGCCGGGATCCGGACGGTCAACAGGCCGGAAGCCGAGCAGTCAACAGGCCGGAAGCCGAGCGGTCGACGGCCCCGGATGCCGGCCGGTCAGCTGGTCCAGAAGTCCCACCAGCGCGTCAGGACCAGCATGCCGATGATCCCGATGTGCAGTACCGGCATGACCCAGGTGAACTCGCCGAAGAAGCTCTTCAACCAGCGCGGGGCGGGCAGGAAGCCGTTGCGGATGTTGAACGACGTGACGTACCAGAACATGACGATCGTGGCGACCCAGGCCAGCGAGCACCACAGGCACAGCGCGTTGATCCGGTACAGCGACTGGAACATCAGCCAGGCGCAGAAGCCGACGCCGAAGAGGGTGCCGGCGTTGAAGGTGAGCCAGTACCAGCGCGGGAAGCGAGCCCGGGCGAGCAGGCTCACACCGACGCAGATCACGATGCCGTAGCAGACAAGGCCGAGCATCGGGTTGGGGAACCCGAAAACGGCGGCCTGCTTGCTCTCCATGACGCTGCCGCAGGAGACGACGGGGTTCAGGCTGCAGCCGGGGACGAAGGTCTTGCCCTCGACCTTGGCCTCGAGCAGCTTGAACTTGTCGATCGTGATCACCCACGCGGCGAGCAGGCCTGCCGCTCCGGTGATCACCAGCAGCAGGCCGAAGGCCCGGCTGCCGCCCGCCGTCCGCGGCGCGGCATCGGCGCCCGCCGACGAGGGCGCGCGCTCGGTGGAGACGTCCTTGACTGGAGTCTTGCTCATCACGCCGATTCCGTCTGCTGGAGAGTGGGACCTTCCCGGGGCACCGGCCATTGTGCCGCACCGACCCCGGCGTCCACCGTTCGATGGACATAAGGAAGTACGCACGGTCGTCCCGGAATGCTCGGTTCAGGCCGAGGCTCGAACGCATGGCATCACACGCGAAAAAACTCGCGGTGGACGTACGGGGGCTGCGTCGGCGGTACGGCGACATGGCCGGGATCGACGGCATCGCCCTCGGCATCCACCAGAGCGCGGTGTTCGGCCTGGTGAGGCCCGACGAGGCCCGACGAGGCCGGCAAGAGCACGACCGGGGAGATCTTCCGGGGCGACCGGGACCGGGATGCGGGCGAGGTGCCCGTCCTCGGGGCGGATCCGGCGCGCGCCACGCGCGCGTGGCGTTTCCGTGTCGGAACTGTCTGGCAGGACGAATCCGCGCGCGCGGAGTTGACGGCCGGCAAAACCGTGCGGCATTTCGCCCGCTCCTGTCCGAGGCCGCGCGCCCCGGAGAAGGGCATCGGCCTGGTTGGTCTGGAGGCCAGAGCGGGAGGGCGCGCAGGGCGGGCAGAGCGGGAAGGGCGGGCAGCCCGATGCGCTTGCCCGCCCACCCTTCAACCCGTCCCTCAGCCCAGCCTCGACTCCAGCTCCGCCACGATCTCGTTCACACCGATCGCCGTCTGCTCACCGGACTCCATGTCCTTGAGCTGGACGACGCCCTCGGCGAGGTCGCGTTCGCCGGCGACGATCGTGTAGCGGGCGCCGCTGCGGTTGGCGTTCTTCATCGCGCCCTTGAGGCCCTTGGCCCCGTACGAGAAGTCCGCCGCGACACCCTGCTTGCGCAGCTCGGTGACCTTCGCGAACAGGATCCGGCGGGCCTCCTCGCCCAGCGGCACCGCGAACACGCTGGTCGCGGAGGGAAGTTCGAGTTCCACGCCCTCCGCCTCCAGGGCGAGGACCGTGCGGTCGACCCCCAGTGCCCAGCCGACGGACGGCAGCGCGGGGCCGCCGATCATCTCGGACAGGCCGTCGTAGCGTCCGCCACCGCCCACCGCCGACTGGGAGCCCAGACCGTCGTGGACGAACTCGAAGGTCGTACGGGTGTAGTAGTCCAGACCGCGTACCAGCTTCGGGTCGTCCTCGAAGGAGACGCCCGCCGCCGTGATCAGCTCGCGCACCTCCTCGTGGTACGCCTTGCACGCGTCGCAGAGGTAGTCGCGCAGCAGCGGCGCGTCGGCCAACTGCTTCTGGACGTCCGGGCGTTTGTCGTCCAGCACCCGCAGCGGGTTGATGTCCGCGCGGCGGAGCGTCTCCTCGTCCAGGTCGAGGCTCCGGAGAAAGCTCTGCAGCGCCTCCCGGTACACCGGACGGCACTCCTTGTCGCCCAGGGAGTTCAGCAGGATCCGGAAGTTCCTGAGGCCCAGCGACCGGTACGCCTGGTCGGCCAGGATGATCAGCTCGGCGTCCAGCGCCGGGTCCTCCGCACCGATCGCCTCCGCGCCGACCTGCGAGAAGTGCCTGTACCGGCCCTTCTGCGGGCGCTCGTAGCGGTAGTACGAGCCGGAGTACCAGAGCTTGACCGGGAGGTTGCCCGCCTTGTGCAGGTTGGCCTCCAGCGCGGCGCGCAGCACGGAGGCGGTGCCCTCCGGGCGCAGGGCCAGCTGGTCGCCGCCCTTGGTCTCGAAGGCGTACATCTCCTTCGTCACGATGTCGGTGGACTCACCGACACCCCGCGCGAAGAGTTCCACGTTCTCGAAGCCCGGGGTCTCGATGTAGCCGTAGCCGGAGTTGCGCAGCGGCGCGGCGATCGCCTCGCGGACCGCCAGATACGTCGCGGAGTCGGGCGGGATCAGGTCGTACGTGCCCTTGGGGGCCTTGAAGGTGCTCACGGGAGGTCTCTCGTCACATTCCTCGTCGGGGAGCGTCGACATCCGCTCCCTGGCCGGCCGCCACCTGCCGCAGATACGGGTTGGTGGCGCGCTCCTGGCCGATGGTCGTCTGGGGGCCGTGGCCGGACAGCACCACGGTCGAGTCCTCGAGCGGCAGGCACACGCGGGCCAGCGAGTCGAGCATCTCGTCCATGTCACCGCCGGGCAGGTCGGTGCGTCCGATGGAGCCGGCGAAGATCAGGTCGCCCGAGAAGAAGACCGGCGGAATGTCCGCGGCCTCGGGCATCCGGAAGGTCACCGACCCCTTGGTATGGCCGGGCGCGTGCGCGACGGACAGCTCCAGACCGGCCAGCTCCAGCTTCGCGCCGTCGGTCAGCTCCTTGACGTCGTCCGGCTCCCCCACGGTCAGCTCGCCCATCAGCGGCATTCCGATGGACCGGCCGAGACCCATCGACGGGTCGGTCATCATGTACCGGTCCCCGGGGTGGATCCACGCCGGTACGCCGTGCGCGCCGCACACCGGGACGACCGAGGCCACATGGTCGATGTGGCCGTGGGTGAGGACGACGGCGACGGGCTTGAGCCGATGCTTCTTCAGCGTCTCCTCGACTCCCTGGGCGGCCTGGTGGCCGGGGTCGATGATCACGCACTCCTCACCGGCGGCGGGGGCGACGAGATAACAGTTCGTCCCCCATGCTCCGGCGGGGAACCCGGCAATGAGCACGATCGTCCTTCGTTGTGTCGATTCGGGTGGGCTTCAGAGCGGTTACTCCTGCGGTCAGAGCCTACCGGCGCTGCCGATTCCTCAGCCAACCCATATACGGTACGGGGCACACGCAGGCGGTCGGCTCACAAGACGCACGCGTCCCAGTCGACGTACGAGACGCATGAGGAGAGAATCCGGTGGTCACCCAGGAACAGCGGAAGCGTCAGCTCGCCCGGGAGAAGTTCCTGCGCCAGCAGGAGCGGCGCACGGCCGCGCGACGTAAGGCGCGCATGCGCAACTCGGTGATCGCGTCGGTGCTCGGCGTGATCCTGGTGGGCAGTCTGGCCCTCTACACGACCGGGGTCCTCAAGGACGACGACAAGACCAACGCGAGCTCCGAGACGACGCCGAGCGCGGGACCGCAGCCCAGCAAGGCGCCGGATCCGTGCGAGAAGCCGGCGTCCGGCAAGGTCAAGACGGCGACCTGGAAGAAGGAGCCGGCGGTGACCGTCGACAAGTCGGCGAAGTACACGATGAAGCTCGCGACGACGTGCGGCGACATCGACCTCGCGCTGAACGCGTCGGCGGCGCCGCACACCGTGAACTCGTTCGACTTCCTCGCCGACAAGGGCTACTTCGACCACACCAAGTGCCACCGGCTCACCACCGAGGGCATCTACGTGCTGCAGTGCGGCGACCCGACGGGCAGCGGCAGCGGTGGCCCCGGCTACACCATCCCGGACGAGAACCTGAAGGACAAAAGCCTCAAGAACAACATCTACCCGGCGGGCACGGTCGCGATGGCGAACACCGGCAAGGCGCACACCGGCGGCAGCCAGTTCTTCCTCGTCTACCAGGACAGTCAGCTCCCGCCCAGCTACACACCGTTCGGCACGGTGTCCGCGTCCGGCATGAAGGTCCTCAAGAAGATCGCCGCCGCGGGAGCCCAGGCCGCCGACCCCACGACGGGCAACACGGCCCCCAACGCGACGGTCGTGATCAACAAGGCAACGGTCACCAAATCCTGACCCTCAGCAGGGAAATTTCGGTCGCGCGGGATGCGGACAGGCAACCCGCCGGTCGCCTATGTTGGCCGTGACGAAACTGTGGACGATGCCCGGGGATGCTGAGGCCTCCCGCAGGCATCATGTGGAGGAGGCGCTGTGAGCAGCGACCCGTGGGGCCGCGTCGACGAGACGGGAACCGTGTACGTGCGTACGGCCGACGGCGAGCAGGTCGTCGGTTCCTGGCAGGCAGGCTCCCCCGAGGAAGCACTGGCCTACTTCGAACGCAAGTATGAGGGCCTGATTGTCGAGATCGGCCTCCTCGAGAAGCGAGTGAAGACCACCGACCTGTCGGCAAAGGACGCACAGGCAGCGATCGACCACATCCGCGAGCAGGTCGACGCCCACCACGTGGTCGGTGACCTGGACGCACTGCGGACGCGGCTGGACAAGCTCGTGGAGACCGTCGACAAGCGCCGCGAGGAGCGCAAGCAGCAGCGCGCGAAGCAGTCCGACGAGGCGCGGCACGCCAAGGAGGCGCTGGTCACGGAGGCGGAGGAGCTGGCGCAGTCCGACCAGTGGCGGGCGGCCGGTGAGCGACTGCGTTCCCTGGTCGACACCTGGAAGGGCCTGCCCCGGCTCGACCGCAAGTCGGACGACGAGCTGTGGCACCGCTTCTCGCACGCCCGCTCGGCGTTCTCCAAGCGCCGCAAGGCCCACTTCGCCTCGCTGGACGCGCAGCGCGAGGAGGCCCGCCGCACCAAGGAGCGGTTGGTCGCCGAGTCCGAGGCGCTCTCGGGATCGACCGACTGGGGTCCCACGGCCGCGCGCTACCGCGAGCTGATGGCGGAGTGGAAGGCCGCGGGCCGCGCCCAGCGCGAGCACGAGGACGACCTGTGGAACCGCTTCCGCGGCGCCCAGGACGTCTTCTTCGCCGCCCGCAGCTCGGTCTTCGCCGAGCGGGACGCCGAGCAGTCGGAGAACCTGAAGCTGAAGGAAGAGCTGGCCGAGGAGGCCGAGAAGCTCCTGCCGATCGGTGACCTGAAAGGCGCTCGGGCCGCGTTCCGCTCGATCAACGAACGCTGGGAGGCCATCGGCCATGTGCCGCGGGACGCCCGGCCGAAGGTCGAGGGCCGGGTACACGCCGTCGAGCGGGCCTTGCAGGAGGCCGAGGAGACCGAGTGGCGCCGGAGCAACCCGGAAGCACGCGCGCGTGCCGAGGGGCTGACCGGCCAGCTCCAGGCGGCCGTGGACAAGCTGAACCGCCAGATCGAGCAGGCGCGGACCCAGGGCAACAACGCCAGGGCCGACAAGCTCGAGCGCGAGCTGGAGGGCCGCCAGGCGCTCCTGGACCAGGCGCTGAAGGGACTGCACGAGTTCGGCGGCTGACGGCTGGCGGCTGGACGGTTCAGACAGATCAGGCAGATTGACGAAGAGGGCCCCGTACCTGTGGTGCGGGAGCCCCTCTTTCGTATGCGCTCTCTCGTACGCGCTGCTATGACCGACTGCGCGCCGACGTCACCCGGTACACGTCGTACACGCCCTCGACGCCTCGGACCGCTCTCAGGACGTGCCCGAGGTGCTTCGGGTCGCCCATCTCGAAGGTGAAGCGGGAGGTGGCCACCCGGTCGCGGGAGGTCTGGACGGCCGCGGAGAGGATGTTGACGTGCTGGTCGGACAGAACGCGGGTGACGTCCGACAGGAGCCGGGAGCGGTCCAGCGCCTCGACCTGGATCGCGACCAGGAAGACCGACGACTGGGTGGGCGCCCACTCGACCTCGAGGATGCGCTCGGGCTCACGGGACAGTGACTCCACGTTCACGCAGTCACTGCGGTGAACCGATACGCCGCTCCCACGGGTGACGAAACCGATGATCGGGTCGCCGGGGACGGGCGTACAACAGCGGGCCAGCTTGACCCAGACGTCCTCGACGCCCTTGACCACGACGCCCGGGTCGGTGCTGGTGCGGCGGCTGCGGCCGCGGGACGGCGGGACCGACTCGTCGATCTCCTCGGTGGCCGCCTCCTCCCCGCCGAGCGCCTGGACGAGCTTCTGCACGACGTTCTGCGCGGAGACATGACCCTCGCCGATCGCCGCGTACAGCGCGGAGATGTCCGGGTAGCGCATCTCGTGCGCGAGCGTGACGAGGGAGTCGCCGGTGAGGATCCGCTGGATCGGCAGGTTCTGCTTGCGCATGGCGCGGACGATGGCGTCCTTGCCCTGCTCGATCGCCTCGTCACGCCGCTCCTTGGAGAACCACGCCCTGATCTTGTTGCGGGCGCGCGGCGACTTCACGAAGCCGAGCCAGTCGCGGGAGGGGCCCGCGCCGGCCGCCTTGGAGGTGAAGACCTCGACCAGGTCGCCGTTGTCCAGGGTGGATTCGAGCGGTACGAGCCTGCCGTTGACCCGCGCTCCTATGGTGCGGTGGCCGACCTCGGTGTGGACGGCGTACGCGAAGTCGACCGGCGTGGAGCCGGCCGGGAGCGCTATGACGTCGCCCTTCGGAGTGAAGACGAAGACCTCGTTGCGGGACAGGTCGAAGCGCAGGGACTCCAGGAACTCGCCCGGGTCCTCGGTCTCCTTCTGCCAGTCGAGGAGCTGGCGCAGCCACGCCATGTCGTTGAGGTGGTCGTCCTTGCCGGTGGTCCTCGGCTGGTCCGAACGCACCTTGGAGGTGCCGGCGACGGCCTCCTGCTTGTACTTCCAGTGCGCGGCGATGCCGTACTCGGCGCGGCGGTGCATGTCGAACGTGCGGATCTGGAGTTCGACCGGCTTGCCGTTGGGCCCGATGACCGTCGTGTGCAGCGACTGGTACATGTTGAACTTGGGCATCGCGATGTAGTCCTTGAACCGGCCAGGGACCGGGTTCCATCGCGCGTGCACGGTGCCGAGCGCCGCGTAGCAGTCCCGAACGGTGTCCACGAGGACGCGGATGCCCACCAGGTCGTAGATCTCCGCGAAGTCACGGCCTCGGACGATCATCTTCTGGTAGACGCTGTAGTAGTGCTTGGGTCGGCCGGTGACGGTCGCCTTGATCCGGGCGGCGCGCAGGTCGGCCTGGACCTCGTCGGTCACTACGGTCAAATACTCGTCACGTTTCGGTGCCCTCTCGGCCACCAGCCGGACGATCTCGTCGTACATCTTGGGGTAGAGGATCGCGAAGGCGAGGTCCTCCAGTTCCCACTTGATGGTGTTCATGCCCAGGCGGTGGGCGAGTGGCGCGTAGATCTCGAGGGTCTCGCGCGCCTTCTTCTCCTGCTTCTCGCGCTTGAGGTAGCGCATGGTGCGCATGTTGTGCAGCCGGTCGGCGAGCTTGATGACCAGGACCCGCGGGTCCTTGGCCATGGCGACGACCATCTTGCGCACGGTCTCGGCCTGCGCGGCCTCGCCGAACTTGACCTTGTCCAGCTTGGTGACGCCGTCGACCAGCAGGGCGACCTGGTCGCCGAAGTCGCGGCGGAGCTGGTCGAGGCCGTACTCGGTGTCCTCGACGGTGTCGTGCAGCAGGCCGGCCATGAGGGTGGCCGGATCCATACCCAGCTCGGCGAGGATCGTGGTCACCGCGAGCGGATGCGTGATGTACGGGTCGCCGCTCTTGCGCTTCTGGCCGCGGTGCCAGCGTTCGGCGACCTGGTAGGCGTTCTCGATCTGCCGCAGCGTGGCCGTCTCGATCTTCGGGTCGTTGCTGCGCACGATCCGCAGCAGCGGCTCCAGGACCGGGTTGTACGGGTTGGAGCGCTGGACACCGAGGCGGGCGAGACGGGCGCGGACACGGTTGGAGGAGCCGGAGCGGGCGGGCTGTGCGGCGGCCGGGCGGACCGCGGGTGTGTTCACGGGGCGCTGGGACTCGGCCGACTTGGGACGGGACTGCTCGGCCGGCTTGGGACGGGACTGCTCGGCCGGCTTCTCGGCCGGCGCTGCCTGGGCATGCCCGACCGGCCCGCGGGTGTCGTTCTTCGCACCGGACGCGTTCGTCCCGTGCGGTGCGGGCTTGGCCGCGGGCACCGAGCCGGGCTCGGGCTTGGCGGCGATAAGGGGCTGGGCCTCGTCTGGCAAGAGGACTCCTCGTCCGCGATCCGGGTCCCCAGGTCAGGCTCCGGAGATCCCATGGTAGCGATCCTGCGCCCCGGGATCGCCTTCAGGCCACTCTGAGGGCCGTCTACCGGTGAAACGCAAGGGACGGGCGCCGGATTCCTCCGGGCCCGTCCTTCGGTGTCCTGCGGGTGGCATCAGGGTGTCCACCTGGTGCTCCCGGCGCCTCAGACCTTGAGCAGCGCCTCCAGTGGGGCGCCGGCGAGGGTCGGTTCCAGACGGGCGCGGCCGCCCAGGAAACCCAGTTCCATCAGCACGGCGAGGCCCGCGACCTCGGCGCCCGCGCGACGGATGAGCTGGATCGACGCCTCGGCGGTGCCGCCGGTGGCCAGCACGTCGTCGACCACCAGCACGCGATCGTCCCCGCTGAGGTCCTCGGCGTGCACCTCGATCTCCGCGGAGCCGTACTCCAGGTCGTACGCCTGGCTGAGGGTGGCTCCGGGGAGCTTGCCCGCCTTGCGTACGGGGATGAAGCCGAGGCCGGCGCGGACCGCGACCGGGGCGCCCAGGATGAAGCCGCGGGCCTCCAGGCCGACGATCTTCGTGGCGCCGGTGTTCACGGCGACCTCGGCAAGGGCGTGGGTGAGCGCGGTGAACGCCACCGGGTCCGCCAGGAGCGGGGTGATGTCCTTGAACATCACGTTCGGCTCCGGATAGTCGGCCACCTCACGGATGCGGCTGAGCAGCAACGTCGTGAACTCCGCGAGCTCGGTCATCGGCGCTTCCCCGAGGGTCGGCCACGGCCTCGGTTGCGGGACGAGGGCTGGTTGCGCGGACCGACGACCGCGGGAGCGGCGTCGCCGTCCTCCGGCTCGTCGTCGTACCGCTCGTCGCCGACCAGGGCGTCCGGGGACTCGCCCTGCGCGGCGGCCTGGGCGCGCTTGGCGAGGACGCGCTTCTTGAGGGCCTTCATCTGCGGCTCGCGCTCCTTGAGGTCGGCGACGAGCGGCGTGGCGATGAAGATCGAGGAGTACGCACCGGCCGCGAGGCCGACGAACAGCGACAGCGAGATGTCGTTCAGCATGCCTGCGCCAAGGACACCGCCACCGATGAACAGCAGACCTCCCACCGGCAGCAGCGCCACCACGGTGGTGTTGATGGACCGGACCAGGGTGCTGTTGATCGACCGGTTGGCGACATCGCTGTAGGTCCAGCGGGTCTGCTTGGTGATCTCCTTGGTCTGCTCCTTGAGGCTGTCGAAGACGACGACCGTGTCATAGAGCGAGTAACCGAGGATCGTGAGCAGACCGATCACGGTGCCGGGCGTGACCTCGAAGCCGACGAGGGCGTAGATGCCGACCGTGATGGTGATGTCGTGGATCAGGGCGACGAACGCGGCGATCGCCATACGCCATTCGAACGCGATCGCCAGATAGATCACGACCAGGACCAGGAAGATGCCGAGGCCCTGCCAGGCCTTGTTGGCGATCTGGTCACCCCAACTGGGGCCGATCAGGTCGGCGTTGATGTTCTCCGAGTCGACCTTCAGGTCCTTGGCGAGCTCGTCCTTGATCTGGTTGGACTTGTCGGTGTCGATACCGGCGATCTGGATGCGCAGGCTGCCGCTGCCCAGCTTCTGCACGATCGCGTCGTGGCCGGAGGTCTCTTCCGCGTACCTCTCCGCCTGGGAGACCGAGGCGGCCGTGCCCTTCGGGGTGGTGAAGACGGCTCCGCCCTGGAAGTCGATGCCCATGTTCAGGCCGCGCACCGCCAGGCCGACGATGGCCGTGATGGTGATCAGGATCGAGATGCCGTACCAGATCTTGCGGTTGCCGACGAAGTCGTAGCCGACCTCGCCACGGTGGAGCCGGGCGCCGAGGGTGCCGAGCTTCGACATCTCACGCCTCCTTCGGGTCGACAGGGCCTGCGGCGGGGGGAGAGGGACGGCGCGTGCGACGCAGCGGAGGCTTGGCGCCGAGTGCCTTCGGGTCGAGACCCGACCACTTGTGACCGCTCGCGAAGAACTTCCGGCGGGCCAGGAGGGTCAGCAGCGGCTTGGTGAAGAGGAAGACCACCACCACGTCGAGCACGGTGGTCAGACCGAGCGTGAAGGCGAAGCCCTGGACCTTGCCGACGGTGACGATGAAGAGCACCGCGGCGGCGAGGAACGACACGAAGTCGGAGACCAGGATGGTGCGCCGGGCGCGCGGCCAGGCCCGCTCGACGGCGGGGCGCAGCGTGCGGCCCTCGCGGATCTCGTCCCGGACCCGTTCGAAGTACACGATGAACGAGTCCGCTGTGATGCCGATGGCGACGATGGCACCGCAGACGGCCGGCAGGTTCAGCGCGAAGTTGATGGTAGGGCCGAGCAGCGCCATGATCACGTAGGTGAGAGCAGCGGAGCACAGCAGCGAGGCGACCGCGATGAGCGACAGGCCGCGGTAGTACGCCACCAGGTAGATGATGACCAGGGCGAGGCCGATGGCGCCGGCGATCAGACCGGCGTGCAGCTGGTCGCCACCGAGCGCGGCGGTCACCGTGGTGACGCTGTCCTCCTTGAAGGTCAGCGGCAGAGCACCGTACGACAGCATGTTGGCGAGGCTCTGGGCCTCGTCCTGGTTGAAGCTTCCGGAGATCTCCGCGTTGCCGCCGGTCAGTGCCTGGCGGACGTACGGGTCGGAGACGACCTCACCGTCGAGGACGATCGCGAACTGGTTCTGCGGGGACTGGTTCTGCGCCAGTTTGCCGGTGATGTCGGCGAACTTCTTGGTGCCCTTGGACGTGAAGTCCATGGTGACGGTCCAGCCGGCGGCGGTCGTCGTGTTGAAGACGGCCTGCGCCTTGTCGACATCGGTGCCGTCCACGGCGGCGGGGCCCAGGACGTACTTCGACCACTGTCCCTGCGCGTTCTTGCCGCAGGCCACGGTGGCGTCGGTGGGCTTGGCACCCTTGCCGGCGTCGGTGCGCTGCGTGGGCTTGGTGCAGTCCAGCGCGGCGTACTGGGCCTGGAGCTTGCTGGTCGCGTCGGAGCCGCTGCTCGCCGCGGGGGGCGCGGAGGGGTTCCCAGAGGCCTTCGCGGACGGGGTGGCGTCGGCCTTCAGCCCGTCGGTGACCGCGCGGCCCTGCGAGGTGGAGGTCGCCGACGGGGGGGTGGAGCTGGAGGGAGACGAGGACGAGGTCGCCTTGTCCGGGGCCTTGGGGCTGCCCGAGGCGCTGGTGGACGCGCTCGGCGACGGGGTCCCCGGAGCGGCGGCGCCCGAGACCTCGGTGGCGATGACCGGCCGGAAGTACAGCTTCGCGGTGGTGCCGACCTGGTCCTGGGCCTCCTTGGAGTTCGTGCCCTTGGGGATGTTGACGATGATGTTCTTGTTGCCCTGGGTCTGAACCTCGGCCTCCGAGACACCAAGACCGTTGACCCGGCGGTTCATGATCTCTACCGCGGTGTCCATGTTGGTCTTGTTGATCGCGGACTCCTGGCCCGGCTCCGCGACCGCCCGCAGCGTGATGCTCGTACCACCGGCGAGGTCGATGCCGAGCCGCGGGGTGGTGTGCCCGGACCAGAACATCCCGCCGGTGAGCGCCACGATGGCGATCAGGATGAGGGCCAGCGAGCGCCCTGGCTTGCTCTGGGCACTCGCGCTCCGGCCCTTCTTAGGTGCTGCCACCTTCTCGTACTCCCTCTCGGGCCACCTGGCGCCTGATCGGCGGGCGGGCGGCCATGACATGGTGTCGGGATCCCGTGCGAGCCGCGCAGGGTCCGCAGGCGCACGGAGGCCCGCGCACCCCGGAGTGCGCGCCTACTTCGCCTCGGAGTCTCCGCCGGTCTTCTTCGGCTCCTCGTCCGTCTTCGCCTCGGCGGCCTCGGTGTCGGCCGGGGCGTCGGTCGACGCGTCGACCGGCTCCTCGGCCGTGTCCTTCTTACCGAGGTCGACGGGCTTGTCGTCGGAGGCGGCGGCAGCGTCGGCGGCGGGCTCGTCGGTCTCGGTGAGGGAGGAGGCGTCGTCCGGGACGACGTCGGAGTCGGACTTCAGGTCGTGCTCGATGCCGTGGACGATGCGGTTGTACTCGTCGTCCGACAGGACGGCGCCGATGGAGTTCTTCGCGAAGAGGAGCTCGACGCCGGGACCGGCATCGACGAGGACCGAGTCCTCGTTGACCTCCTTCACCGTCGCGTACAGGCCCCCGATGGTGCGGATGCCGCTACCGGGCTGCATTTCGTTACGCATCTGCGCGGCCGATTGCTGCTTGCGCTTGGCCGAGCGGGTCATCAGGAACATGGCCCCGATGAGCACGATGAACGGGAGGAGGGTCACGAGACTCACGGGTCGGTACTTCCTTCACGCGACCGCGATGGTGAGCGGCCTGATGGGTGGGGGTGTGCATACCGTCGACAAAGGCGGCATCGGCGGAGTCTAAGCGAGTCCGCGCGCAGGGAACAACGCTCAGCATGGCACCGGGGTTCCTGCTCCGGCCAATGCGCGCGCCGTCACGACCGGGTCACGTCCCGAACAGGTCCCGTTGTCCGTTTCCGGTGGCTGTCGAGCGGGGCGGGGTGAGACCGAGATGCGCCCATGCCGCGGGCGTCCCGACCCGACCGCGCGGAGTGCGGGCGAGCAGCCCCTCCCGGACGAGGAAGGGTTCGGCGACCTCCTCCACGGTCTCACGCTCCTCCCCCACCGCGACAGCGAGCGTGGACAACCCGACGGGACCGCCGCCGAACAGCTTCAGCAGGGCCTCCAGTACCGCACGGTCGAGTCGGTCGAGGCCGCGGGCGTCGACCTCGTAGACCTTCAGCGCGGCCTCCGCGATGTCGCGCGTGACGATCCCGTCGGCCTTGACCTGGGCGTAGTCCCGGACCCGGCGCAGCAGCCGGTTGGCGATACGGGGCGTGCCGCGGGAGCGGCCGGCGATCTCGGCGGCGCCGTCGGCCCCGATCTCCACGTCGAGCAGCTGGGCCGAGCGGTGGATGACTCGCTCCAGCTCGGTGGGCTCGTAGAACTCCATGTGCGCGGTGAAGCCGAAGCGGTCGCGCAGCGGGGGCGGCAGCAGGCCCGCGCGGGTGGTGGCGCCGACCAGGGTGAAGGGCGGCAGTTCGAGGGGGATGGCGGTGGCGCCGGGGCCCTTGCCGACGATGACGTCGACGCGGAAGTCCTCCATCGCCATGTACAGCATCTCCTCGGCGGGCCTCGACATGCGGTGGATCTCGTCGAGGAAGAGGACCTCGCCCTCCTGGAGGGAGGAGAGGATCGCGGCGAGGTCGCCGGCGTGCTGGATGGCGGGGCCGCTGGTGATGCGGATCGGGGCGTTCATCTCGGCCGCGATGATCATCGACAGGGTGGTCTTGCCGAGGCCGGGGGCGCCGGAGAGAAGCACGTGGTCGGCGGTGGCGCCGCGCGCGCGGGCGGCGCGCAGGACGAGGTCGAGCTGTTCGCGGACCTTCTCCTGACCGATGAACTCGTCCAGGTCCTTGGGGCGCAGGGCGGCCTCGACGGCCTGGTCCTCACCGTCGGCGACAGAGCCCACCAGCCGCTCCGCGGCGGGGCCGACGAGCCCCTCTTCGGCGGGGGTGTCGGTCGAGTCGTCCCAGTTCATGGAGTGTGCCTCGGGATTCGCGGTCGGTTGGGGCATACGAGGAGGTGGGCGCCGTTCGCGGCAGCGGCTCCCTGGGTCAGCGGGCTCTGTTGAGCGTCTGCAGGGCCGCCTTCAGCAGCCGGCCCACCTCGGGTGTGCCCCCGGTGGCCTCGGCCTGCGGCGCGACCGCGCTGACCGCTTCGTCGGCCTCGCGCGTCGCGTACCCGAGGCCGATCAGCGCGGCGTGCAGTTGATCGCGCCAGCCTGTGCTGATCGCCGAACCGACGGCGGGCACGCCGATCGGCTCGCCCAGGCGGTCCTTGAACTCCAGGAGGAGCTTCTGGGCGCCCTTCTTGCCGATCCCGGGGACCGCGGTGAGCGCCTTCTCGTCACCGGTGGCGACGGCCCGGCGCAGGGCGTCCGGCGCGTGCACGGCGAGCATCGCCTGAGCGAGCCTGGGTCCGACACCGCTCGCGGTCTGGAGCAGTTCGAAGGTCTGGCGCTCGTCGTCGTCCGCGAAGCCGTACAGGGTCAGTGAGTCCTCTCGTACGACGAGGGAGGTGGCGAGTTTGGCCGGCTGGCCGAGCCGCAGCGTGGACAGTGTGTTCGGCGTGCACTGCACGGCCATGCCGACACCGCCGACCTCGACCACCGCGGCGTCGGGAGCGAGTGCGGCGACCGTGCCGCTGACGAAGGCGATCATGCCGTACGGCCTTTCGAAGGGGTGAGGGCTTTGGCTGCGTGCAGGGCGACCGCCTGCTGGAGTCGGTTCTGCGCGGGAGCGCGCCAGATGTGGCAGATGGCGAGCGCGAGGGCGTCAGCGGCGTCGGCGGGCTTGGGCGGCGCGCTCAGCCGCAGCAGCCGGGTGACCATCGCGCCGACCTGGGCCTTGTCGGCGCGGCCGCTGCCGGTGACGGCGGCCTTGACCTCACTGGGCGTGTGCAGGGCGACCGGGATGCCGCGGCGGGCGGCACAGAGCATGGCGACCGCGCTGGCCTGGGCGGTGCCCATCACGGTCTGCACGTTGTGCTGACTGAAGACCCGCTCCACAGCGACGAATTCGGGCCGGTGCTCGTCCAGCCACTGCTCGATGCCCTGCTCGACGGCGACGAGGCGCAGCCCCAACTCGGCGTCCGCGGGCGTCCGTACGACACCGACGCCGAGCATGGTGAGCGGTCGGCCGGGGACGCCCTCGACGACACCGACACCGCATCGCGTGAGTCCGGGGTCCACCCCCAATACGCGCACGCGCGCCCTCCCTTCGATCGCCTGTTTGTGCAGGCTATCCGGTACCACCGACAACGACCGCCGACGACGCCCGGCAAAGCGACGGGCCGACGGGGTGTGTCCCGTCGGCCCGTTGAGCCGCTTGGTCCGCCGAGCTCGCGGCGACGTTACGCGTCGACCTTCTCCATGATCTCGTCGCTGACGTCGAAGTTGGCGAAGACGTTCTGCACGTCGTCACTGTCCTCGAGCGCGTCGATCAGCTTGAAGATCTTCCTCGCGCCCTCTTCGTCGAGCTCGACCTGCATGGTCGGGACGAAGTTGGCGTCGGCGGAGTCGTAGTCGATCCCGGCGCCCTGGAGGGCGGTGCGGACCGCGACCAGGTCGGTGGCCTCGGAGAGGATCTCGAAGGACTCACCCAGGTCGTTGACCTCCTCCGCACCCGCGTCCAGGACGGCGGCGAGGACGTCGTCCTCGGCCAGCTCGCCCTTGGGGACGATGACGACGCCCTTGCGGTGGAAGAGGTACGACACCGAGCCGGGGTCGGCCATGGAGCCGCCGTTGCGGGTCATGGCGACGCGGACGTCGGAGGCGGCGCGGTTGCGGTTGTCGGTGAGGCACTCGATGAGCACCGCGACGCCGTTCGGGCCGTAGCCCTCGTACATGATCGTCTCGTAGTCCGCACCACCGGCCTCAAGGCCACCGCCGCGCTTGATCGCGGAGTCGATGTTCTTGTTGGGCACCGACGACTTCTTCGCCTTCTGCACGGCGTCGTACAGCGTCGGATTGCCCTCGAGGTCCACGCCGCCCATCCGCGCCGCGACCTCGACGTTCTTGATCAGCTTCGCGAAGAGCTTGCCGCGCTTGGCGTCGATCACGGCCTTCTTGTGCTTCGTCGTGGCCCATTTAGAGTGGCCGGACATCTGCCTGTCTCCTTCGCGTAACCCGTCTCTGTACGAACCCCAGAGATCCTACAAGGACTCCGCTGTCCGCTCGGCGCGCACCATGTCGACGAACAGGGAGTGCACACGGTGGTCCCCGGTCAGTTCCGGGTGGAACGACGTGGCGAGCGCGTTGCCCTGGCGGACCGCGACGATGTGACCGTCGTGCTCGGCGAGCACCTCGGCCTCGGCGCCGACGGATTCGACCCAGGGGGCGCGGATGAACACGCCTTCCACAGGATCCCCCGCGATGCCCGCCACGTCGACAGCCGCCTCGAAGGACTCGTTCTGACGTCCGAAGGCGTTACGGCGCACGATCATGTCGATGCCGCCGATCGTCTCCTGGCCCGAGCGCGGGTCGAGGATCTTGTCGGCGAGGAGGATCAGGCCGGCGCAGGTGCCGTAGACGGGCATACCGGCCCGCACGCGCGCGCGGAGGGGTTCCATCACGCCGAACAGGACGGCCAGCTTGGAGATGGTGGTGGACTCGCCGCCGGGGATGACCAGACCGTCCGTCTCGGCGAGTTCCTCGGGGCGCCGCACCGGCCTGGCCACGGCGCCGGCCGCGGCCAGGGCCACGAGATGCTCCCGTACGTCGCCCTGGAGTGCCAGGACTCCTATGACAGGAGTGTTCATCAGTGACTACCAGCCACGGTTGGCGTAGCGCTCGGCCTCGGGGAGCGTGTCGCAGTTGATGCCGACCATGGCCTCGCCGAGGTCGCGGGACGCGTCCGCGATGATCTTCGGGTCGTCGTAGAACGTGGTCGCCTTGACGATGGCGGCGGCGCGCTTGGCCGGGTCGCCGGACTTGAAGATGCCGGAACCGACGAAGACGCCCTCGGCACCGAGCTGGCGCATCAGCGCGGCGTCGGCCGGGGTCGCCACGCCACCGGCGGAGAACAGCACGACCGGGAGCTTGCCGAGCTCGGCGACCTCGCGCACGATCTCGTACGGGGCGCGCAGCTCCTTGGCGGCGGCGTACAGCTCGTTGTTGTCGTAGCCGCGCAGGCGGGCGATCTCGTTCTTGATCTGGCGCAGGTGACGGACGGCCTCGACGACGTTGCCGGTGCCGGCCTCGCCCTTCGAGCGGATCATCGCGGCGCCCTCGGCGATACGGCGCAGGGCCTCGCCCAGGTTGGTGGCACCACAGACGAACGGCGTGGTGAACGCCCACTTGTCGGAGTGGTTGACCTCGTCGGCCGGGGTCAGCACCTCTGACTCGTCGATGTAGTCGACGCCGAGGGACTGCAGCACCTGGGCCTCGACGAAGTGGCCGATGCGGGACTTGGCCATGACCGGGATGGAGACGGCCTCGATGATGCCCTCGATCATGTCCGGGTCGGACATGCGGGCCACGCCGCCGTCCTTGCGGATGTCGGCGGGGACGCGCTCCAGGGCCATGACGGCGACGGCGCCCGCGTCCTCGGCGATCTTCGCCTGCTCCGGCGTGACGACGTCCATGATCACGCCGCCCTTGAGCTGCTCGGCCATGCCGCGCTTCACGCGGGCGGTGCCGGTCTCGGGAACCTGGTTGTCGGAAAGCGTGGTGGACACGGGTGACCTCACTCGGTGGAAGAGGGTTGCTGCAGCATCGAGGTAACGGGACGGGACCAGGCCACATCAAGGGCCAATGGGGAGGCGGTGGATCGTTTTCCGGCCGTTGACCCGTGAACGTGGCCTAAGTCGCTCGTTCGGAGAGGGTTGTGGGCGGCTCGTCGTCCATCTCGAACGCCAACGGGAAGGGCGCATGGCCCGCCAGCCGGAACCAGCGCACCTTGCGATGCCGGCGCAGCGCGCGGGCCGCGCGTACGGCGTCGTTGTGGAAGCGCCGGGCCATCGGCACCCGGCGGACCGCCTCGGTCAGTTCCCGGGCCGCCGCCTCTCCCCCGGGTGCCTCCCGTACCGCCTCCACCTGCGCCGTCTCGGCGAACACGGCCCGCAGTGCCTGGCTCAGCTCGCTCTCGGCGACTTCCCGCTGCTCCTCCTCGGCCTGGCGGGCGGCGTGGGCCGCCTCGTACAGGACGATCGACGCGGCCGGGTCGAGCACCCCGGAGGTGGCCAGTTCCTGGGCCACCGAGGCGCGGCGCAGCAACTGCGCGTCGAGTGCGGCGCGGGCCGCGTCGATCCGGGCGTGCAGCCGGTCGAGCCGGCCCGCGGTCCAGCTCAGATAGAGACCGATCGCGAACAGGGCTACCGCGATCCAGATGAGTGTCGACGTCACGGGCCGCAAGGCTACCCGTGCCCGGCGGCGCCTTACGACCCGTACGAGAGCCCGTCAGTCCCGCGCCAGCCCCAGCCGCGCCAGCAGGCCCGTCGTCCGTTCGTCGTCCTCCGCGGCGACCGCCGTCGCGCCGGCTGTCACCGTCTCGTACACGGACAGGATGTCCGCGCCGACCGTCGACCAGTCGAACCGGCGTACGTGCACGCTGCCGCGCGCGCTGAGCCCGGCCCGTCGCTCCGGGTCCGCCAGCAGCCGCAGGGCCACCTCGGCTAGGGCGTCCGCGTCCTCGTTGGCGAACAGTTCGCCCGCCGCGCCCTGGTCCAGCACCTGGGCGAAGGCGTCGAGGTCCGAGGCGAGCACGGGGGCGCCGGCGGACATCGCCTCGACCAGGATGATGCCGAAGCTCTCACCGCCGGTGTTGGGGGCGACGTACAGGTCGACGCTGCGCAGGAAACGGGCCTTGTCCTCGTCGCTGACCATGCCGAGGAACTCCACGCGCGGGCGCAGTTCCTTCGGAAGGTTCTCGACCGCCTCCTCCTCGTCCCCGCGGCCGGCGACCAGCAGCCGGGTCTGCGGGCGCTCGGCGAGGATCTTCGGCAGCGCCTTCATCAGCACCGGCAGGCCCTTGCGCGGCTCGTCGATGCGTCCGACGAAGCCGATGGTGTCTCCCTGCCACTCGGGCTTGGGCTCGGCCCTGGCGAAGAAGTCGACGTCGACACCGTTCGGGATCACCACCGCGTCCCCGCCGAGGTGCTCGACCAGAGTGCGGCGGGCGTACTCGCTCACCGCGATCCGGGCGCTGATCTTCTCCAGTGCGGCCTGCAGGATCGAGTACGCGGCGATCATGGCCCGGGAGCGCGGGTTGGAGGTGTGGAAGGTGGCGACGATCGGGCCCTGCGCGGCCCAGCAGGCCAGCAGGCCGAGCGAGGGCGAGGTGGGCTCGTGGATGTGGATGACGTCGAACCGGCCGTCGTGCAGCCAGCGCCGCACCCGGGCCGCCGACAGGAAACCGAAGTTCAGCCGGGCCACCGATCCGTTGTACGGCACCGGCACGGCACGTCCGGCCGAGACGACGTACGGCGGCAGCGGGGTGTCCTCATCGGCGGGGGCGAGGACGGACACCTCGTGCCCGAGGCGGATGAAGTACTCGGCGAGATCGCGGATGTGGAACTGGACGCCGCCCGGCACGTCCCAGGAGTACGGGCAGACGATACCGATCCTCACGCGGTCCCCCCGTCGGCGGATCGGGCGGGATCGAGGTCCTTGAGCCACAGTCTCTGCAGCATGTGCCAGTCCTCCGGATGGTCGGCGATCCCCGTGGCGAAGGCATCGGCCAGCGCCTGTGCCATGACAGACGTCTTCTCGGCCCGCGTACCTGACTCGGGGACCTCGACCGGGGGATGCACCCGGCCCCGCATGACGGGTGAGTCGTCGTACCAGAGCGTCACCGGCAGCAGCAGCGCGCCGGTCTGCTGGGCGAGCAGCGCAGGTCCGGCCGGGATGCGGGTGGCCTCGCCGAAGAACCGGACCTCGACGCCGGAGGAGGACAGGTCCCGCTCGGCGACCAGGCAGACCAGACCGCCGTCACGCAGCCGCCGGGCCAGCGTGCCGAAGGCGGTGCCGCCGCTGTGCGGCAGGACCTCCATGCCGAGGCCCTCGCGGTAGGCGACGAAACGGTCGTACAGCGTCTCCGGCTTGAGGCGTTCGGCCACCGTCGTGAACGGTGTGTCCAGCTTGGTGGTGACCCAGGCGCCGGCGAGGTCCCAGTTGGCCATGTGCGGCAGCGCGAGGATGACGCCCTTGCCGGCCGCGAGGCCCTCCGTGAGGTGGTGCGCATCCTTGGGGTCGAAGCCGCCCTTGACGCGATCGGCGCTCCAGGCGGGAAGCCGGAAGGACTCCATCCAGTAGCGCAGATACGACCGCATGCCCGCGCGGGACAGTTCGGCGAGGCGCTCGGGGCTCGCATCGGGCACCACGCGCGCGTAGTTGCTCTCCAGCCGCAGCACACCCTTGCCGCGCTGCTTCCAGGCGAGGTCGGCGATGCTCCGGCCGAGGCGTACGGCGACCGGTTCGGGCAGCTTCTTGACCACGCCCCAGCCCAGGCCGTACAGCGCGTCGGTGACCCGGTCCTGGGCGCTCACTTCGCCGCCTCGCTCCCCCGCGTCTCCTCCTGGGCGGACGCAGCCTCCGCCTCTTCCGACTCCCGGCGGACCGTGACGACCCGCTGGATCAGCGTGACCAGGCTGCCGACCGCGACGATCCACAGGGCTACCGGCAGCAGGTACTGGATGCCGGGCACGCCGAACGTGTGCAGGCCCGCGAGGCCCGCCAGGACCAGGGCGATCACCAGGCGCTCGGCGCGCTCGACGAGTCCGTTCACGGCGACCGGCAAGCCGATCGATTCGCCCCGGGCCTTGGTGTACGACACCACCTGGCCGCTCGCCAGGCAGAAGATCGAGACCGCGCACAGCACGTTGTCGTCGCCGCCGCCCGCGTACCAGAGGGCGAAGCCGCCGAAGATCGCGCCGTCGGCGACCCGGTCGAGCGTGGAGTCCAGGAAGGCGCCCCAGCGGCTCGTGCGGCCGAGCTGGCGGGCCATGTTCCCGTCGACGAGGTCGGAGAACACGAAGAGCGTGATCACGACCGTGCCCCAGAAGAACTCGCCCCTTGGGTAGAAGACCAGCGCACCCGCGACCACACCTGCGGTGCCGAGGAGGGTCACCGTGTCGGGGCTGACGCCCCGCCGGATGAGAAACGCGGCGAACGGTGTGAGGACACGCGTGAAGAATGCACGCGCGTACTTGTTCAGCATGGCCTTCCCGAGGGTTCGGTGTGGCCGAGCGGCCCCTGCTGGCCGCCGGCTGGCCCATCGTAGCCACGCGCGCGTGTGGGCGACGGACGGGCACCCGCGGCCCGGCCCCGGGATGCGGTGGACGGCCCGCGACCGGCGGCGGGCGATGCGATCCCGTCCCTCGTATGGACGCACCGTGGCGGGAGTGGAAAGCTCGAAGAACACCGCGGGCGTCGCCGGAGCCGCCACCGCACGCGGACCGCGTGTCCGCGCCCACAGTGACCTCACCGTGCACGGGAGGCAAGGCCATGGGCGACAAGGCGAACACACACACCGGAGCCGCCGGCAGAGCAGCGGCGGCCGACCACCCCGCGTCCGTACGGAATGTGGTGCTGGTCGGCCACTCCGGTTCGGGCAAGACGACATTGGTGGAAGCCCTCGCGCTGACGGCGGGGGCAGTGAACCGGGCGGGCCGCGTGGAGGACGGCGGCACCGTCTCCGACTACGACGAGATCGAGCACCGTCAGCAGCGCTCGGTGCAGCTCTCCCTGGTCCCCGTGGAATGGGGCGGGTACCGGGTCAATCTTCTCGACACCCCCGGATACGCCGACTTCGTCGGAGAGCTGAGGGCCGGTCTGCGAGCGGCGGACGCGGCCCTTTTCGTCGTCTCCGCCTCGGACGGCGTGGACGGCTCGACCCGCATGGTGTGGGAGGAGTGCGCGGCGGTCGGTATGCCCCGGGCGATCGTCGTCACGCACCTGGAGGCCGCCCGCGCGAACTTCGAGGAGATGACCCGGATCTGCGCGGAGGCCTTCGGCGGCGACGACCCCGACGCCGTCCTCCCGCTCTACCTGCCGCTGCGCGGCCCGCAGGCACCGGACGGGCACGCGCCCGTGACCGGGCTGATCGGGCTGCTGTCGCAGCAACTGTTCGACTACTCCTCCGGGACGCGCAAGGAAGCCGAGCCGGGCGAGGACCAGCTGCCGCTGATCGAGGAGGCCCGCAACCGGCTGATCGAGGGGATCATCTCGGAGAGCGAGGACGAGACCCTCATGGACCGCTATCTCGGCGGCGAGCAGATCGATGTCAAGACGCTGGTCGAGGACCTGGAGCGGGCCGTCGCGCGCGGGGTCTTCTTCCCGGTGCTGGCCGCCGCACCCGCGGCCGAGGGCGCCCGTGCGGGACTCGGCACGGTCGAGCTCCTGGAGCTGGTCACCGGCGGTTTCCCGACCCCGCTGGAGCGGCGGGCCCCCCGGGTCACCACGCTGGACGGCGAGCCGCGTGAGCTGAAGCTGTGCGATCCGGACGGGCCGCTGGTCGCGGAGGTCGTGAAGACCTCGTCCGACCCGTATGTGGGCCGGGTCTCGCTGGTACGGATCTTCTCGGGCACCCTGCGTCCGGACGAGACGGTCCATGTCTCCGGGCACGGGCTCACGGACCGGGGGCACGAGGACCACGATGTCGACGAGCGCATCGGCGCCCTGTCGGCTCCCTTCGGCAAACAGCAGCGGGCGCTGACCCACTGCATCGCCGGTGATCTCGCGTGTGTGGCGAAGCTGAGCCGCGCGGAGACCGGGGACACGCTCTCGGGCAAGGACGACCCGCTGCTCATGGCGCCGTGGGAGATGCCCGACCCGCTGCTGCCGCTGGCCATCCAGGCACACAGCAAGGCCGACGAGGACAAGCTCTCCCAGGGGCTGGCCCGGCTGGTCGCCGAAGACCCGACCATGCGGCTGGAGCAGAACCAGAACACCCACCAGGTGGTGCTGTGGTGCCTGGGCGAGGCACACGCGGACGTCGCGCTGGAACGGCTGCGCAGCCGTTACGGCGTGCAGGTCGACGTCGTCCCGCACAGGGTCTCCCTACGGGAGACGTTCGCGGCGAAGTCGGCGGGCCGCGGCCGGCATGTGAAGCAGTCCGGCGGGCACGGGCAGTACGCCGTCTGCGAGATCGAGGTGGAGCCGCTGACCGGCGGTTCGGGCATCGAGTTCGTGGACAAGGTCGTCGGCGGGGCGGTGCCGCGCCAGTTCATCCCGTCCGTGGAGAAGGGCGTGCGGGCCCAGGCGGCCAGAGGAGTCGCGGCCGGCCATCCGCTCATCGACATCCGGGTCACGCTGCTGGACGGCAAGGCGCACTCGGTGGACTCCTCCGACGCCGCGTTCCAGACGGCCGGTGCGCTGGCGCTGCGGGAGGCGGCGGCCGACGCGAAGATCCATCTGCTGGAACCGGTCGCCGAGATCAGTGTCCTGGTCGGGGACGGCTACGTGGGCGCCGTGATGAGCGACCTGTCGGGGCGGCGCGGCCGGGTGCTCGGCACCGAACAGATCAGTGGCGGGCGGACGTTGGTCAGGGCCGAGGTGCCCGAGATCGAGATCGACCGGTACGCGGTCGATCTGCGTTCGCTGTCCCACGGCACGGCCCGTTTCAGCCGTTCGTACGCGCGGCACGAGCCGATGCCACCCCAGATCGCGGAAAGGATCCGCGAAGAGGCGGGCAGCTCTGCATAGTTGGTGACAGGCCCCACCAGTGACGTTCGCGGAACGCTCCCCTCCGCGTCGGCGGGCGGCTTCGGCCGTCCGCCGACGGTTGTCGGGGTGGCAGCAGACGGTTACTGGGGCGTCAGCAGACGGTTGTGGGTGAACCCCCGACGGATGTCGGGGCGACCGCCGACGGATGTCACTGCCTGCGGATACGCTGATGACCTGATCAACATGTGTGCGGAGCACGGAAGTCGGGAAGGCCGCAGGAGCAAGACCTGCGACGATCGGGGGCGGGAATGACCGTTGGGAGCGGTTACGCGGACATGTTCGGTCCGCAGGTGCCGCGCACGGGCGACGGGGGCCAGACGTCGACGTTCGCGCTGGCCTCGGCGGCTTATCGGGACAGTCCGGTGGAGGAGATCCTCAAGGCCAACAACGAGTGGCACAAGTCGGCCGTCAGCGGCGGCCGCAAGTGGACGAGACTCTTCCGGCCCAATCTGGGTGAGGCGTTCTCCGGGGCCGTGGTCTCCCGCATGCTCGGGGCCGGCCGCAAGCCGCTCATCCAGTCCTTCGGCGCCGAGCCGCAGGTCGTGGTCGAGCACTGCCTCGCCGCGAACAACATCCGCAGGGAACGGGACAACCTGCTCACCATCGTCATGGTGCTGTGCGGGCTGCTGTTCCTGCCCGGGCTGCTCATCTGGCTGCTGGTCTTCCAGATCCGCACGACGATCGCCAAGCAGGAGGGCAGGGCCGGCGCCCTGGCCACCGCACTGCTCGTCGGGGTGGGCGCCCTCGCGGTGATCTTCCTGGTCAAGATGCCGTTCTCGGGGTTCTGGGCCTGGTACGCGCGCGCGGCGGTGGTCCTGCCGGTGGTCGGCTGGTTCTGGGCGAAGCGGATCTGCGAGCGCACGGCGCAGGACCTGCGGGGCCGTTGGGACAGCCTGCTGTCCGGCAGCAGCATCGGGGCGAAGGTGCCTGAGGCGGTGCCGACCAGCCCCAAGCAGACGGCGGCCGAGCAACTGCGCCAGTCCCTGGCCACGTTGAGCGCCGAGCAGCAGTCCAACTCCGTCTTCTACGCCGGGCCCAAGGGCATACTCGGCATGGGCACCCGCTGGGGCAGCTGGCAGCTCGCCGAGGACCTGCTCCCCGCCGACCCCACCCGTGAGATCCACCCCTTCCGCAGCTGGGACGTCATTCGCGCGATCCACGACCAGCTGCGCATGCTGGAGCGCGGCCCGCTGAACACGGGCGGCTTCACGAAGGCGTCGATACGCCACTGGATCGTCACCCCCGTCGCGGAGAACGCGACGGCGGTGTCCCGGCCCGAGGGCACCGACGTGGACGCGTACCAGGTCAAGACGCACGCGATACAGGACATCTGCAACAAGCAGCAGTTCGGCGCGGGCGACCGGCACTATCTGGGCGTGCAGTGGACGCTGTGGGACGGGCAGCTGGTCATCACCATGCTGATCACGGTGACCGTGCTGCACGAGACCCTGCGCATCGAGGTGACCGGGCACGCGCTGGGTCCGGTGCACGGGCTGTTCACCTCGAAGCCGGAGGCCAAGGAGAAGGAAGTCACGAAGTCGGTGAAGTTCTGGGAGACCCGGAAGGTGAAGCTTCCGCTGGTCGACGCGGACGAGGTGGTGCGACTGGCGGCCCGGGCGCCCCTGACCTGGTATCCCCCGCTGCTCAACTGGCTCGGCGGCAACCTGACCCTGCCCGAGCCCTTCGGACTGCGGCACGCCTGGGCGGACAGGCCCTGGAGGCACCGTTTCATGGCCGACGACGCGCTGCGCGCCGCGACGCCGGTCCTGCGGGTGGTGCACTCGGCGGCGATCCGGGTCCTGAAGGAGAACGGCGTGGACACGGAGAAGTTCGGCGCGCGGTCGGCATCCCTCAGCGGGGCGGTACAGGACGCCTCGCCGAAGCAGGCGGACCTGTACGACGCGTAGGCCTCCGGCGGCGGGGCGGGGCGTACCTGCGGGTGGGCCGGCGTGGCCCCTCCCGGGGGCCACGCCCCGGCCCTCCTGCGGCGTGGACTGCGGTCTGGACTGCGCTCAGGCCCTCCTTCGCCCCGTCCGACCTCGTCCTCGCGACGCTGGACGGGCGGCCGGGTACCACGGGCACCCGCATGCCCGCGGCCTGGCGGCTTACGACGGCCAGGCCTGAGCCAGCATCTTCCTCGTGTCGGCCAGCAACTGCGGCAGCACCCTCGTGTGGCCGACCACCGGCATGAAGTTCGTGTCGCCGCCCCAGCGCGGGACGACGTGCTGGTGGAGGTGGGCCGCGATACCCGCGCCGGCCACCGAGCCCTGGTTCATGCCGATGTTGAAACCGTGCGCGCCGGAGGCGGTGCGCAGGGCGGCCATCGCCTGCTTGGTCAGCGCGGCGAGCTCGATCGTCTCCGCGTCCGTGAGTTCCGTGTAGTCGGCGACATGGCGGTAGGGCACGACCATCAGGTGACCGCCGTTGTACGGGTACAGGTTGAGCACGGCGTAGACCTGCTCACCGCGCCGGACGATCAGCCCGTCCTCGTCGGACTTGGCCGGGATGGCACAGAAGGGACAGCCGTCGTCGGCACCCGGGCCGGTCGGCTTGTTCTCACCCTGGATGTAGGCCATCCGATGGGGCGTCCACAGACGCTGGAACGCGTCCTGGGTCCCCACTCCCCGTTGCTGCTCCGGCTCACTCGTCATGCAGTGCAGCATATTGCTTCGCCTGTTCGCGGCGTGTCGTCGGGGTTACGGGACAACCGTCCCGGCCAAGCTGGGCCGATGGACGACGACAGCCGGACGGCACGCTGGGAGCGGCAGGCGGGGATTCCGCTCGGAGTCGCCTCACTGCTCTTTCTCGTCGCGTACGGAGTGCGCATTCTGGGAGAGGGGCTGCCCCAGCCTGTCCTCGATCTGTCTTCGGCGGTCTTGTACGGTGCCTGGGCGTTGTTCGTCGTGGACTACGTGGTGCGCTGGCGCCTGAGCGGCGAGGGGCCGGGTTTTGTCCACCGGCACTGGCTGGACTCGCTGGTCGTCGTGCTGCCCCTGCTGCGGCCGGTACGCATCGTGCGGACCTACGACGCCATGCAGGACCGCCGACAGAGGGAGCCCCGGCTGGCTCTGCAGGCACGGGTCATGCTCTACGCGGGCATGGCGTCCACACTGCTCGGCCTGTCCGCCGCCCTTGCCGAGTACTACTACGAGCACGCCGCCCCCGGCGCGTCGATCCGCACGTTCGGCGACGCGCTGTGGTGGGCGGCCTCCACGCTGGCGACCGTGGGTTACGGCGACGTCGTCCCCGTGACGACGATGGGGCGGCTGATCGCAGTGGTCCTGATGGGCTGCGGCCTCGCCCTGCTGGGCGCGGTGACGGGATCGTTCTCGTCGTTTCTGATGCAGCGGTTCGCACGTGCCGGGGACAACGTGAGGCCCCCGGGACGATGACGTCACGGGGGCCCACGGCACGTACGCGTCAGACCTGCGCCCGCTCCTCCACGACCTTCGCGATCTTCGCGATGGCCTCGTCGACCGGGATGCCGTTCTCCTGCGAGCCGTCGCGGTAGCGGAAGGACACGGACCCGTTGGACATGTCCTCGTCGCCCGCGATGACCATGAAGGGCACCTTCTGCTTCTGGGCGTTGCGGATCTTCTTCTGCATCCGGTCCGAGGAGGAGTCGACCTCGACCCGCAGGCCCTGCTTCCTCGCCGCGGCGGCGAACTTCTCCAGGTACTCCACGTGCCCGTCACCAATCGGGATGCCGACCGCCTGGACCGGCGCCAGCCATGCCGGGAAGGCGCCCGCGTAGTGCTCCAGGAGCACCGCGAAGAACCGCTCGATGGAGCCGAAGAGGGCGCGGTGGATCATGACCGGACGCTGCTTGGAGCCGTCGGGCGAGGTGTACTCGAGCTCGAACCGCTCCGGCAGGTTGAAGTCGAGCTGGATGGTCGACATCTGCCAGGTGCGGCCGATGGCGTCCTTGGTCTGGACGGAGATCTTCGGGCCGTAGAAGGCGGCGCCGCCCGGGTCCGGGACCAGGGGCAGGCCCTGCTTCTCGGCGACCTCGCGCAGCGTCTCCGTGGCCTCTTCCCAGGCCTCGTCGGAGCCGACGAACTTCTCCGGGTCCTTGGTCGACAACTCCAGGTAGAAGTCGGTCAGACCGTAGTCCCGCAGCAGGCCGAGGACGAAGGTGAGCGTCTTGTCGAGTTCCTCGGACATCTGCTCACGCGTGCAGTAGATGTGCGCGTCGTCCTGGGTGAAGCCGCGGGCCCGGGTCAGACCGTGTACGACGCCCGACTTCTCGTACCGGTACACGGTCCCGAACTCGAAAAGGCGCAGCGGCAGTTCACGGTAGGAGCGGCCACGCGCGTCGAAGATCAGGTTGTGCATCGGGCAGTTCATGGGCTTGAGGTAGTAGTCCACGCCCTCGTCGAGCTGCATGGGCGGGTACATGCCGTCGGCGTACCAGTCCAGGTGGCCCGAGGTCTCGAAGAGTTTCCCCTTCGTCGCGTGCGGGGTGTAGACGAACTCGTAGCCCTCCTCCTCGTGGCGGCGGCGCGAGTAGTCCTCCATGACCCGGCGGATGATGCCGCCCTTGGGGTGGAAGACCGCGAGGCCGGAGCCGATCTGCTCCGGGATGGAGAACAGGTCGAGCTCGGAGCCCAGCTTGCGGTGGTCGCGCTTCTCCGCCTCGGCGAGGAAGTCGAGGTGCGCCTTCAGCTCGTCCTTGGTCGGCCAGGCGGTGCCGTAGATGCGCTGGAGCATCGGGTTCTTCTCGCTACCACGCCAGTAGGCGGCCGCGTTGCGCATCAGCTTGAACGCCGGGATGTTCCGGGTCGACGGCAGGTGGGGACCGCGGCACAGGTCCTTCCAGCACAGGTCGCCGGTCTTGGCGTCGAGGTTGTCGTAGATGGTGAGCTCACCGGCGCCGACCTCGACGTCCGCGCCGTCGTCGGAGGAGGCCGAGCCCTTGAGGCCGATCAGCTCCAGCTTGTACGGCTCGTCGGCCAGTTCCTCGCGGGCGGCCTCGTCGGTGACCACGCGGCGGGAGAACTTCTGTCCCCGCTTCTGGATCTCCTGCATCTTCTTCTCGACGGCCTTGAGGTCCTCGGGTGTGAACGGCTTCTCGACGTCGAAGTCGTAGTAGAAGCCGTCCTTGACCGGCGGGCCGATGCCCAGCTTGGCCTCGGGGAAGAGTTCCTGCACGGCCTGTGCCATCACGTGCGCGGTGGAGTGGCGCAGGATGTCGAGACCGTCCCCGGAGGAGATCTCGACGCCTTCGACCTCCTCGCCCTCGGACAGGACATACGACAGGTCCTTGAGCTCGCCACCCACGCGCGCGGCGATGATCGAACGCTCGCCGGCGAAGAGCTCGGCGGCCGTGGTGCCCGTCGTCACCACGCGCTCGTCCCGCTCGGAATCGCGTTGGATGACCACACGGACGTCTGACACCGGTCTCTCCTGACTGAAGGCGGATTGCGGCGCCATACCGGGAGCGCGCGCATGCCCCGGATCGTACCGACCCGGGGCCCCCGACCGCTAAACGGATAAACCTCAGCTCCGATGACCTCAGCTCCGGCTCCCCGGTCCACCCCCACCTCAGTCGCCTCCGCAGGCCCCCTCGAAGCCTCGGTCACCTCCACAGGCCCCTCGTAGCCCCAGTCACCTCCGGCATGTCTCGTCGAAGCCTCAGTCCCCTCCGCAGGTCTCCTCGAAGAAGGCCGTGATCTCCGCGGTCTCCTGCAGGACCTTCATCAGTCGGTCCCGCTCCGCCTCGTCCACCTGCACCGGTTCGACCCCGGAGGCGTCCGTCAGCCGTCGGAACCCGCCACGGCTCTCCAGCCGGCCGAGCACCCGCACCGGCAGCCCGACGAGGTGCGCGTGCCCGGCGATCCGGTAGGACTCCTCGTCCAGGGTCAGCCGGACGTGCGGAACCTCCGCGCCGGCGATCACCCGCAGCCGCACCGAACCCTCCCCGCGCGGCCCGGACCTGCGCATCCGGACCACGGCCCCGGTGATCCGCGCCGGCACGGAGGGCTCCTCGCGCAGATAGCGGGCGCCGGCCTCGCGCAGTACGGGCAGGTCGCCGGGCGAGAACTCGACGGGCTCGCCGCCCGCCGCGCAGTCCTCGGGAACACCGGCGGCGGGCGCCCAGTCGACGGCGACGCGGGCCCCTTCCGTACCCCGCACGAGAGCGATCAGCGCCTCCGTGAGCTCACGGCTCACGCCTGCCTCCACGGCGCCGTCGAAGGCGTCCATGCCGCCGGTGGCCCGCTGGTAGTCGATGGCCTCGCGGGCGGCGTACAGGGCCTGATGCAGGCGTACGGCCAGTGGGCGGGCGGTGTCGACGGGGGCGAACGCGGTCAGGCGGCGGCCCTCGGCCGCGGCGCCGACGAGCACGTTCTCCAGGGACCCGGCGGCGGTACGCCGGTAGCGGGCGCCGTAGTAGCCCGCACGCGCGCGCGTGGCGAGCGCTCCGGCGAGCAGCATCTTCCGGGCGGCTGTCCGCAACTGCTCCTCGACCGTCCAGGGAGCGGCGCCGGCCGGTCCGGTGGGGACGTCGCGCCACCAGCGGATCTCGTCACTGGGCACCGCGAGACAGACCAGCACCTCGCGCGCGGAGGGCGCCCCGCTGCGGGACAGCGCGAGGAGCGCCTCGCCGAGCAGGTCGTCACTGTCGGGAAAGGCGCGGCTCTCAGGGACCAGCAGGCTCATGCCGCCGCCCGGTGCGGGCGGGGTCCAGCGGCCGTAGCGCCCGGCCGCTCCCCCGCGCCGCTGCCAGCCGTGCCGGTGCAGCAGGGCACCGAGTACGGCGGGGTCGACCTCGGCGGGGTCGGGGGGACGGGTCCAGGTGACGGCTGCCTGGTCGACGGAGTGCGGCCGGACGGGCCGCAGTGGCTCTTCCAGCGGGCGGTGCGTCATGGTCTGCCTCCGGTCCCGACCCGCGTCATGATCTCGCAGAGCGCCCGGTCGTCGAAGATGCGCGAGGTCGGTATCCGCACGGTGGTCCGGGTCCGGCCGGTGACCGGGTGACCGGCGAGGTTGACCCAGTAGCAGCAGTGCCTGAGGTCGAGCCCGTCGTGGCCGGCGCGCAACCAGTCGTCCTGGGATCTCGGCACGAGCATCACCACGAGGATCTTGTGCACCGAGACCGGGCTGCGGGCGAGCTTGCGCAGGTGGTCGTTGTCGAGCGTGAAGGAGAACGTGCGTGCGGGAGGGTTCGGCGGGATCTGGTAGGTGCACTTCAGCTGCACCTTGATGGTGACTTCGTCGTCGACGGTGTGCGCGGGCGAGCCGTGACTGAGGTGCCAGTCGATGCCGTTGTCCGGAAAGGGCTGCGACAGCGAGCAGCCGGCCGCCGCCGCGACCGCGTGCAAGTAGCCCACCTGCAAGGTTTCCATGCAGGCGGTGGTGGCGAGTGTGCCGCGATGGGGGCCCGTGCGTTCGGGCAGCAGCCCGCCCCGCTCGGGCTGCGCTATCGCCATGAGCAACAGCCTTCCAGGACAAGTGAGATGCCCAGACCTGGGCCGAGTGGATCCCGCGTCGGTCCACTGAACTGCATGGACCCGTAGTTCTGTTGTGTCCTTCCGGCGTACGGCGCAAACAGCCCGGGTATCACCAAACGGGGCAGACGACGGGGCGTCAGCTGCCGTGGGTGAACGAGGGGTTGGGTAAGTATGTCTAGCTGGTACGAAGGGCCACTGGCCGCTTTCGACACGGAGACCACAGGCGTGGACGTGGAGACCGACCGGATCGTGTCGGCCGCCGTCGTCGTCCAGGACACCCCGGGGGCCCGGCCGCGGGTGACCCGGTGGCTGGTGAACCCCGGCGTGCCGGTGCCCGCCGGGGCGACGGAGGTACACGGACTGACGGACGAGCATCTGCAGCGCAACGGCCGCTGGCCCGCTCCGGTGATGTACGAGATAGCGGAGAAACTGGCCGAACAGGCCCTGGTGGGACGTCCGTTGGTGGTGATGAACGCACCGTTCGACCTGACGATCCTGGACCGGGAGTTGCGCCGACATCGCACCTCGTCCCTGGACCGCTGGTTCGAGGCCTCCCCCCTGCTCGTGCTCGACCCGAGGGTCCTCGACAAGCATCTGGACCGCTACCGCAAGGGCCGTCGCACCCTCACCGACCTGTGCGCGCACTACGGCGTCTCGCTGGAGGGCGCGCACGACGCGGGGGCCGACGCACTGGCCTCGCTGGATGTCGTACGGGCGGTGGGGCGCCGGTTCGCGGCGCGGCTGGAGCGGCTGAGCCCGGCGGAGCTGCACACCCTGCAGGCGGTGTGGCACGCGGCACAGGCGCGCGGCCTGCAGGCGTGGTTCGCCCGCAGCGGCACGGAGGAGACGGTGGATCCGGCGTGGCCGCTGCGACCGGACATGCCGGCCGCGGCGTGAAGAAGGCCGGTCCGCCTCAGGCGGACCGGCCTTTCCCGGTGGGCGATACTGGGTTCGAACCAGTGACCTCTTCGGTGTGAACGAAGCGCTCTCCCACTGAGCTAATCGCCCGGGAACGAACTGAACAATACAGGTCCCCGCGGGTTTCCTTCAAACCGTTCCCAGGTAGCCGGCCAGTCCGCGCCGCCCGGCCCGCATCATCAGCCGGTGATTGGCACGGAAGACCGGCCGTCCCGGTACGGCGAACCGCCTGAGCAGCGGCTTGCCGACGTCGACCACCTGCTCGTAGCGAGCCAGGCTGCCCGTGCCGTCCACGGTGACCGTCCAGCGCGCCCAGCCGTCGATGTCCCCGGACAAGGCGCTCTCCAGGACCCCGGCCACCGGATCGCGCCGCACCTCACGGGCGGTGAAGGTCATGTCGTACGGCAGGAGGGAGCGGATGCGGACGACACCGGTCGTGCCGTCGATCCGGGTCACCTCGCGCACCTGGCGCCACCAGCGCGGATAGTCCTCGACCGCCTCCAACGCGTGGTACACGGCGGCGGGCGCCGCGGCTAGGCGCCACCGGCTGCGGAAGCGGTAATGGGTCCAGTCCATGATCGGAGTCTGCCCGTCGGCGGGCGCGGTGAGCCATATCTGAGTACAACCTGAGTACCCACACTCATGCCGTACGACGTGACGCGCACCACACTCGACGGTATGACGCATATTCCGCCACCGGCCGAGGAGTTGCGACTCCTCGACGCCGAGCTGTGGCGACTGGACGCCCACCGGGCCCAGTTGTTGACCCGGCGCGCCTGGCTGGTCACCACTCTACAGAAGCCGCATAAGCCGCATATGTCACAGAAGCCGCAGTCTGCGCCGGCGCTCGTGGCCCCGCCGCGGCCGGAGACCTCCGCCCCGAGCGTGCAGAACCTGCTCCTTCTGCTCGGCGGCGTCCTGCTCACCATCGCCGCGATGGTGTTCACACTGGTCAGCTGGGGTCACCTGGGGATCACCGGGCGGGCCCTGGTACTGGGCGCGGTCACGCTGGCCGCGCTCGCCGGGCCGGCGGTGCTGCTGAAGCGGGGGTTGCGCTCGACGGCCGAGTCGGTGGCGGGCCTCGCCGCCGCGCTGACGGTGCTGGACGCGTACGCCCTGCATCAAGCCGCCCTCGCGGGGGTCGACGGCACGGGATACGCGGCGGTCGCGACGGCCGTACTGGCGGGGGTGTGGGCCGCCTACGGTCTGCTCCCGGTCACAGCAGGGATGCGGCTGCCGCTCCCCGCCGCGCTGGTCGCGGCCCAACTTCCGCTGCTGCTCTGGGCGGTCACGGCGGACGCGGGGCCCTACGGGGTCACGGCCGCGCTCCTGGTGACGGCCGGGGCCGACACGGCGGTGGCGCTTCGGACGACCGCCCTTTCCCCGCGGGTCGTCGCCGCCGTCGGCGCGTACGGCACGGGTGCCGGGGGCGTCCTGGCCGCCGGATGGCTGTCCTGGACGGCCGCCGGCCCGAGCGCCGCCGCCCGTGCGGCGGCGCTCCTCCTCCTGGCGGCCGCGATCGCTCTGGGCGCCGCCTGGCGGAGCCAGGACGAAAAACGAGCCGTCGGTCTGGCCGTCGCCTCGGGGCTGATCGCGGTCGGCGCGATCGGCGGTGCGGCGCGCCCCGCCCTGCCTGAGGTGTGGACGGTGCCGGTCCATCTGGCCTGCGGGTTCGCCCTGTTGGCGGCGGTGCGGGGCGGTGTCCTGCCGGACGCGGTGCGGCACGGTCTCGCGTGGGCCTCCGGCGCGGTGCAGGCGCTCGCCGTGCTGTGGACGCTGCCCGTCCTCGCCGTCGCGCTGCTGGGTCCGGCCGGCTGGGCGACCCGCGCGTGGACCGGGGCACCCTCGGACTCCCGGGCCGCGGTGACGGTGGACGTGCCCTGGCCGCCGCACGCGACGACGGCCCCTCTCGTCCTGACGGCCGTCGCGACCGTGCTCGTCCTGACGGTCCGCGACGCGACCTGGCGCCCGCGAGCCCTGACGGGCGCGCTGGGACTGGCCTGGGCCACGGCTGCGATCCTTCCGGCCGTGCTCGAACTACCTTACGGGGTAGGCCTGTTGGTCCAGGGATTCGTCATCGCTGCGGCCGTGGGAGCAGCGGGAGCCGTACGTCGAGCGGCAGCAGCATCCGCACCCGCACCCGCACCCGCACCCGCACCAGCACCAGCACCAGCACCAGCACCAGCACCAGCACCAGCACCAGAGGGTACGACGGCGGGTGTCCCCACCCCGTTCACACCGGAAGTCACTCCGCCACAGCCCACCGCGCCGACAACCGACGTACATCACTTCCTGCCCGCCGAGCTCACGGCCCTCGTCCTCGCACTGGTCAGCTCGCTCAGTCTCGCCTCGCTCTCCCTTGCCACACAGACCGCGACCCTCACCGTGCTCTCCGCCCTGACCGCGCTGTGCGCGGCCGCCTCCTGGCAGTCGCGCCTCACGCCCGTCACGGCCCCGGCCGCCCTCGTGCACGCCGCCGCGCTCGCCTGCGCGACCGGTGCCGCCGCGGGTTGGCCGGCCGCGCACACCGCCCTGCTGGTCCTCGTGGTTCCAGCCGTCGCGGCGCTCCTGGCGGCACGGCTCGGCGGCTCCTCGGCGACCGTGCCGGTCGAGGCGGCGGGCGCGGCGGCCGGCCTGCTCGCCGTGACCCTCGCCCTCACCGACCTCCCCCTGCTCGCCCTCGTCCTGGCACTGTGCGCGGTGATCACCGCCGGCACGGCCGTACGCCCGGACCGGCGCCCCCTCGGCTACGCGGCCACGGCCCTCTTCGTGCTGGCCACCTGGGTCCGCCTGGCCACCTGGGACGTCGGCGCCCCCGAGGCGTACACCCTCCCGGTCACCGTCCCGGCGCTACTCATCGGCGTGCTGCGCAGGCGCCGCGATCCACAGGCGTCCTCCTGGACGGCGTACGGCCCCGGCCTGGCCGCCACCCTGGTCCCGAGCCTCGTCGCGGCCTGGAGCGACACGCACTGGACGCGCCCGCTGCTCCTCGGCGGCGCGGCACTGCTGGTCACCCTGCTGGGCGCCCGACACCACCTCCGGGCACCGCTGCTGCTCGGCGGCTCGGCGCTCACCCTCCTCGCGCTGCACGAACTCGCCCCGTACCTCGTGCAGATGACCGGCATGCTCCCCCGTTGGGTGCCTTTCGCCCTCGCCGGACTGCTGCTGCTCGCACTCGGGGCGACGTACGAGCAGCACATCCGGGACGTCCGACGGGTGCGGGAAGTCCTGGACAGGATGAACTAGTGCCGCATCAGGCAACGTTCGCCCTGTCGTGACGCGCCGTCCGGGTGCTGTACCGGGCAGCGTGTGGCTGTCAGGGTGTGTCGGTGGCAGA
>NZ_JARXYX010000013.1 GCF_029893585.1 Streptomyces sp. LBL | reverse complement strand
GGTCACGGCCATGACGACGTAGATCGGACGGTTCGCGACCTGGCCGTCGCGGATCTTCACGTTGATGGCGTCCACGAACAGGACCGGATAGACGCCTTGAATTCCACGCCCCGGCGGCCCTGTCACTCATCACCACGACGTTCACCAAAGGCGCTCAGCGCAACCGAGCGCTCGGCGTCTACGCCCTGGCCGGCGCCATCGGATACAGCGGCGGACTTATCGCCTCCGGGCTGCTGACCGAGGTCAGTTGGCGACTGGTGTTCTTCTTCCCGGTGCCGATCGCCCTGCTGGTCCTCGTCCTCGCGCCGTTGGTGCTGCCGAGAGTGGAGCGCTCGCACAGTACGGCCAGGGGCTTCGACGGAGCCAGCGCGGTCACGATCACCGCGGGAGTGCTACTGCTCGTGTACGCACTCACCGGGACCACCTGGCCGGCAAGAGCGGCGGCCGTCCTGCTTCTGGTCGCCTTCGTACTGATTGAGCGTCGGCAGCAGCTCCCGCTGGTCCCACTGCGTGTCTTTCGGTCGCGCAGTCTGGTCACCGCCGACCTTGCCGCGCTTGCCTGGGCCTGCGCCACCATCGGCTGGCAGTTCGCTGCCGTCCTGTACCTCCAACAGGTCCAGGACTTCGGGGCTTTGGCAACCGGCTTAGGCATCGTCCCCATGGGGCTGGCCATCGTCGTGACCGCCAACCGAATTCCTCGGGAGCAGGTCCTGCATTGGGAGCAGTGGTAATGGAGAACTGAGCTCCCATCGCCTGCGTCAGCACGGCTGTCGCCCGTGGAACGTCAGGCCCTGCTCCCAGTTCGCTCTCCGCCGTCCACCAGGCGGCGGGGAGCAGGCACAACCGACGCTGGGCGAGTCGATCCACTCGATTCGGCCTCACAAGGCGTCCGGAGCAGAAACGGGACCGCCACACGACGTAGAAACTACCCGCTCGTCACCTTGCGCGGCTGGTGTCTGAGCTAGGACTCCGGGGCCGGGACGAAACCCGTCGCAGACATGTCTGCCACGCAAAGCACCAGATCAGAGCGGATGACGAACCCCCGAGCTATACATAAGCCAGTGGCACGTGCGGTTCGCGCTCTTCTACGTCGTCTGCGGCTACGCGGCCTCGTACGGCTTCGCGCTGCTCAACGCCGACTCGTCCGACCCGCTGTTCGGCGCGTCGGGGGCGTTCGCGGGTGTCCTCGGCGCCTATCCGGTGCTGTATCCGAAGGCCAGGGTCTGGGTGCTGGTGCCGTTCCTGGTCTTCCTGCCGCTACGGCTGCCGGCCTGGCTGGTGCTGGGCTTCTGGTTCGGCAGGCGGGCGAGGCCCCGGCACACCTGGTGAGTCAGCGGGCGGTCCGGGTGTGGACGTACTCGACGAGGCGGGTCAGCGCGTCCGGGTCGGTGGACGGCATCACGCCGTGGCCGAGGTTGAAGATGTGGCCGTCCAGGCCGGCGGCCGCGTCGAGGACCTCGCGGGCCTTGGCCTCGACCGCCTCGGTGCCGGCGAACAGGACCGTAGGGTCGAGGTTGCCCTGGAGCGTCTTGCCGGGGCCGACGCGGCGGACGGCCTCGTCGAGCGGGACACGCCAGTCGACACCGACGACATCCGCGCCGGCCTCGCCCATCAGCTTGAGCAGTTCACCGGTGCCGACACCGAAGTGGATGCGCGGGACGCCGTACGACTCCACCTCGCGGAACACCTTCGCCGAGGCGGGCAGCACCGAGCGGCGGTAGTCCGCGGGGGCGAGCGCGCCGGCCCACGAGTCGAACAGCTGGACCGCGCTCGCACCCGCCTCGATCTGGACCTTCAGGAAGGCGGCGGTGATCTCGGCGAGACGGTCCAGCAGGTCGGCCCAGAGCTCGGGGTCGCCGTACATCATCGCCTTGGCGTTCTCGTACGTGCGCGAGGGACCGCCCTCGACGAGGTAGCTGGCGAGGGTGAACGGCGCGCCGGCGAACCCGATGAGGGGGGTGGCGCCGAGCTCGGCGGTCAGCAGGCCGATGGCCTCGGTGACGTAGGAGACGTCCTCGGGGGTGAGGTCACGGAGCTGGGCCAGGTCGGCGCGGGTGCGGATCGGGCGCTCGACGACCGGGCCGACACCGGGCTTGATGTCGAGGCCGATACCGATGGCCTTGAGCGGGACGACGATGTCGCTGTAGTAGATCGCCGCGTCCACGTCGTGCCGGCGCACGGGCTGGAGCGTGATCTCGGTGACCAGCTCGGGCCGCGTGCAGGACTCGAGCATCGGGATGCCCTCGCGGACCTTGCGGTACTCCGGCAGCGAGCGCCCGGCCTGCCGCATGAACCACACGGGGGTGTGCGGCACGGGTTCGCGCCTGCAGGCCTTGAGGAAGGCGGAATCCTTGACTGCGTCGACTGCGTCGACTGCCTCGGATGTGGCTGACGGCTGCGCTGGCCGCGGGCGCGCGGGGCTCTCGTTGGCACTCACCCGGCAAGTCTCGCACGGCCCCGAAGTCGGGTCCGACGGCAACCCCGACGTCCGGGGCAGGGTGTTCCTCCCTGCACGGAGCGCCCGTTCCCCTTAATCTTCCCCGCATGGCTGCGGCTCAGGGACGACTGTCGGACGGCACGGGCGGAATGGACGAGGCGAAGGACACCGAGGAGGGCGAAGGGCATGCGGACAGGTCGGCCCCCCTGCCCTTCCGGGCGGCCGTGGAGGCGCTGAGAGGCGCGCGGCTGCGGCCGCAGATCGAGGTGGAGCCGACCCGGGCACCACAGCGACTCGCTCCGCACGCGTACGCGCTGGAGGCCGCGGTCGTCGACGGCGACGAGGACCTCGCCGACGGCCGGCTGGTGCTGCTGCACGACCCGGACGGGCACGACGCCTGGCGGGGCACCTTCCGGCTGGTGACGCTGGTGCGCGCGGATCTGGAGCCCGAGATGGCCGCCGATCCGCTGCTCCCCGACGTCTGCTGGTCCTGGCTCACCGGGGCGCTCACCGCGCGCGGTCTGGCGTTCGGTGAGCCGAGCGGCACGGTCACCCGGGCCGGCTCCCACTACTTCGGCGGGCTGTCCGAACGCCCGGCCGCCTCACAGATCGAGATCCGGGCTTCCTGGACGCCCCGGGAGGGCCCGGGCGGGGTGCCGGACACGGCGGCGCACCTGGCGTCCTGGTGCGATCTGCTGGCCCAGGTCGCGGGCCTGCCGCCAGCCGGGCCGGGCGACGCGTCGGTGGTCACGCTGCCGCAGCGTCGGGGGCCGCAGTCACGCTGAGTCCTGACGACGGGCGCCGATCGTCGATCTTTTGGGAATCATTTTGTCGATACGGCCACTTTCGGCCGCGTATCGACTCAGAGCGAAACCGTTCGATCTTCGAGTGATCGATCGCGTGTCCGAATTGCGCAGATTGTTACTCACTAGATCGTGATCATTCTCTAAAGGCGAACGGGTTTAGTGCCGAAGACGACTGTGACCTGCCCCGTTCCCCACCCAGGAGGCCTGGTGTCCGTTCTCCTCGAGCAGCCCGCAAGCCTGGTCGCCTACCGCCCGAACAAGCCGACCGCCATGGTGGTCGTGGCCGACCCGCGCGTCCGCTCCACCGTCACCCGCCATCTGTGGGCGCTCGGTGTGCGCGACGTCATCGAGGCCTCGTCCGTCGCGGAGGCTCGTCCCCGCATCGGCAACCCCCGCGACATCTGCGTCGCCGAGGTCCACCTGCCCGACGGCTCCGGCCTCACCCTCCTGTCCGAGACCCGCGCCGCGGGCTGGCCCAACGGGCTCGCCCTGTCCGCCGCCGACGACATCGGCGCCGTACGCAACGCGCTCGCCGGCGGAGTCAAGGGTTACGTCGTCACCGGCACCCGTACCAACCTCGGGCTCCCCACCCGACCGGGAGCCGCCCCCATCGGCTCCGCCGCCGCCCGTATGCACCGCCGCCACCCGGGCGCCCCGAGCCACCCGGGCGGCTACCGCGAACTGTCCGGCCGTGAGGTCGAGGTGCTGAGACTGGTCGCGGAAGGCCAGTCGAACAAGGCGATCGGCGTCTCGATGGGCCTGTCCGCGCTGACCGTCAAGAGCCACCTCGCCCGTATCGCCCGCAAACTCGGCACGGGCGACCGCGCCGGGATGGTCGCGGTGGCTCTGCGGACGGGAATCATCCACTGACCCTGACCCTTCACAGACGTGAACCGGATCGCCGCGCTCCTCATCCACGTTCCCACCCGTCGTGAACCGGATCTTTCACCGAGCTGACTGGTTTACGACCCTCGGGCGCCCGCCGACGGAACGTTCCGTCGGCGGGCGCTGTCCATACCCGGATACCCTTGACATGTGACCGACGCCCGAGAAACCGCAGCAGACACTTCACTGCGAACCACCGGAGGCGCCCCTCCGGACGACGGCGGATCTTCTGAGACGGGGGCGCCGAACTCCGAGTCCGGCCCTGAACCGATCCCTTTGCTGGAACCCCGCGAGGGCATTCCGCCGGTGATCGCCGACGAGACGGCGCTGGCCGAGGTGATCGCCGCCTTCGCCGCCGGCTCCGGTCCCGTCGCCGTCGACGCCGAGCGCGCCTCCGGCTACCGCTACGGGCAGCGTGCCTATCTGGTGCAGCTGCGCCGCGAGGGCGCGGGCACCGCACTGATCGACCCCGTGGCCTGTCCCGACCTCTCGGGACTCGGCGAGGCGCTCTCCGGTGTGGAGTGGGTGCTGCACGCCGCCACCCAGGACCTCCCGTGTCTGCGGGAGATAGGCATGGTCCCCAACCGTCTGTTCGACACCGAACTGGCCGGCCGGCTCGCCGGGTTCCCCCGGGTGGGTCTCGGCGCGATGGTCGAGGGCGTGCTGGGCTTCGTGCTGGAGAAGGGCCACTCGGCCGTCGACTGGTCCACGCGCCCGCTGCCGGAGCCCTGGCTGCGCTATGCGGCGCTGGACGTGGAACTGCTCGTCGACCTGCGGGATGCGCTGGAGAAGGAGCTGGACCGGCAGGGCAAGCTGGAGTGGGCGCAGCAGGAGTTCGACGCGATCGCCTCGGCGCCGCCGCCGGAGCCGCGCAAGGATCCCTGGCGACGGACCTCCGGTATGCACAAGGTGCGGCGGCGACGACAGCTCGCGGTGGTGCGCGAGCTGTGGGAGACACGGGACGGGATCGCCCAGCGGCGGGACGTGTCGCCGGGCAAGGTGCTGTCCGACGCGGCCATCGTGGAGGCCGCCCTCTCCCTTCCGGCCACGGTGCAGGCGCTGGCCGCGTTGAACGGGTTCGGGCACCGGGCCGGGCGGCGGCAGCTGGAGCAGTGGCAGGCCGCCGTCGATCGGGCGAAGGCGCTGCCCGACGTGCAGTTGCCGCAGCCGGGACTGCAGGTGACGGGACCGCCGCCGCCGCGGGCCTGGGCCGACAAGGATCCCGCGGCCGCGGCCCGGCTGACGGCGGCGCGGGCGGCGGTGTCGGCGCTGGCCGAGCAGCTGAACATGCCGCAGGAGAACCTGGTCACGCCCGATACGGTGCGGCGGGTCTGCTGGGAGCCGCCCAACGTTGTCAACGCGGAATCGGTCGGCGCCGCGTTGACGGGGTACGGGGCCCGGTCCTGGCAGGTGGAGCAGGTGACGCCTGTTCTGGTGGCCGCTCTGGTGGCCGCGCTGCCCGCCTAGTGCCGCGGCAGGCAATGTCTGCCCGAGAAGGAGCGGCGTCATGGGGGTCCCCCCGCTCGAGCGCAGCCGAGAGTGGGGGAGCGTGCTATCGGCGTGCCGGGCGGAAGCCCTCGTACTGGATGTACTTGGGCTTTCGCCCGGTGCGGCGAGTGGGGGCACCTCCCACGCCCTTAAGGCAGTGGGGGAGCGTGCCAGGCGTCGCGACGGGGCGAACATTGCCTGTCGCTGCACTAGCTCCCAGCCGTCGCGCCGAACCGTCACTTGGGCGTCGCGCCGAACAGGCCCTCTGGCGTCGCGCCTGGTCGGCACGTGACCGTCGTCCGGGCGTCGCGACGGGCTTCGGGGACCGCGCAGGGGTCCTTGAGGCGGATCAGGGACGTCGGATTCAAGCCAAGATCCTCCGACGCGGACACGATCCGGACGCTGTTCGGGGTGATCGGCGGAGACGAACCGGGGTCGCGTCCCGTACCCGTCCGGCCGCTGACTCCACGAGGTTCGACCACACCTCCGAAAGTGTGACCTTCGCCGCTTGGGGCGGGGGGACTGTGCAGCTACATTACCCACAAGTAGCATGGGGTCTGAGCGCGCGCTCAGCGCATCGCAGCAGTGCAGATCCCGCACCCTGGAGGAGAGCCAATCGTGCCTCGTACCGTCAGGGATGTCGTCTTCGTCGACGGCGTCCGCACCCCGTTCGGCAAGGCGGGCCCGAAGGGCATCTACCACGAGACCCGGGCCGACGACCTCGTGGTGAAGGCGATCCGGGAGCTGCTGCGCCGCAACCCCGGACTCGACCCGAAGAAGATCGACGAGGTCGCCATCGCCGCGACCACGCAGATCGGCGACCAGGGCCTGACGCTGGGCCGCACGGCCGGCATCCTCGCCGGTCTCCCCCAGTCGGTCCCCGGCTACTCGATCGACCGTATGTGCGCCGGTGCGCTCACGGCCGTCACCACCACCGCGGGCTCCATCGCCTTCGGCGCCTACGACGCCGTCATCGCCGGTGGCGTGGAGCACATGGGCCGCCACCCCATGGGCGAGGGCGTCGACCCGAACCCCCGGTTCGTCAGCGAGAAGCTGGTCGACGAGTCCGCCCTGTTCATGGGCATGACCGCCGAGAACCTGCACGACCGCTACCCGCACATCACCAAGCAGCGCGCCGACGAGTACGCCGTGCGCTCGCAGGAGAAGGCGGCGAAGGCGTACGCGAACGGCAAGATCCAGGCCGACCTGGTCCCGATCTCCGTACGCCGTACCAGCGCCGAGGCCGGCGAGACGGGCTGGGGTCTGGTCACCGCCGACGAGCCGATGCGCCCGGGCACCACGCTGGAGAACCTGGCCGGTCTGAAGACCCCGTTCCGGGTGCACGGCCGGGTCACCGCCGGTAACGCGGCCGGTCTGAACGACGGTGCGACCGCCTCGATCATCGCGTCCGAGGACTTCGCCCGCGAGCACAACCTGCCGGTCAAGATGCGCCTGGTCTCCTACGCCTTCGCGGGCGTCGAGCCGGAGGTCATGGGCTACGGCCCGATCCCGGCCACCGAGAAGGCACTCGCCAAGGCGGGCCTGTCGATCGAGGACATCAACCTCTTCGAGATCAACGAGGCCTTCGCCGTCCAGGTCCTGGCCTTCCTCGACCACTACGGCATCGCGGACGACGACGCGCGCGTCAACCAGTACGGCGGCGCCATCGCGTACGGTCACCCGCTGGCTTCCTCCGGCGTCCGTCTGATGACGCAGCTGGCCCGCCAGTTCGAGGAGCAGCCGGAGGTCCGCTACGGCCTCACCACCATGTGCGTCGGCTTCGGCATGGGCGCCACGGTGATCTGGGAGAACCCGCACCACAAGGACGCCGGAGGCGACAAGTGAGCACCGCTGAACTCCTCAAGGGCGCGGCCGAGCTGTTCCCCGACGAGGTCGTCACCCAGGCGCACGTACGCCACTTCGATCTGCCCTTCGGCGCCGGGCGCTTCGCGCTCATCACGCTCGACAACGGCTTCGACCACACCAAGCCGACCACTTTCGGCCCGGCGTCGCTGGCGAACCTCGACACCGCCGTCGACCAGGTCGAGAAGGAGGCCGCGGCCGGCGAGATCGTCGGTGTCGGTGTCACCGGCAAGCCGTTCGTCTTCGCGGTCGGCGCCGACCTCAAGGGCGTCGAGCTGGTGAAGGAGCACAAGGACGCGCTGGCCAGCGGCAAGGGCGGCCACGAGGTCTTCAAGCGCCTCGCGGCTCTCACGGTCCCGACCTTCGCGTACTACAACGGCGCGGCGATGGGCGGTGGCGTCGAGGTCGGTCTGCACTGCGAGTACCGCACGGTGTCGAAGGCGATCGCGGCCTTCTCGCTCCCTGAGGTCTTCCTCGGCCTGGTCCCCGGCTGGGGCGGCTGCACGCTGCTGCCGAACCTGATCGGTGCGGACAAGGCCGTCTCGGTGATCATCGAGAACTCGCTCAACCAGAACAAGCAGCTCAAGGGGCAGCAGGTCTTCGACCTCGGCATCGCCGACGCTCTCTTCGAGGGCGCCGACTTCCTGGAGCAGTCGCTGCTGTGGACCGCCCAGGTACTGAAGGGCGACATCGCGGTCGAGCGTCCGGCGATCGACCGCGGCGAGGCCTGGGACCAGGCCGTCGCCAAGGGCCGGTTCATCGCGGACAGCAAGGTGCACGGGGCCGCCCCGGCCGCCTACCGCGCCCTCGACATCATCGCCGCCGCCAAGAACGGCGACCTGCAGCAGGGTTACGACGCCGAGGACAAGGCGCTCGCCGACCTGGTCATGAGCGGTGAACTGCGCGCCGGCATCTACGCGTTCAACCTGGTGCAGAAGCGCGGCAAGCGTCCGGCGGGCGCCCCGGACAAGAACCTGGCGCGTCCGGTCACCAAGGTCGGTGTCGTCGGCGCCGGTCTGATGGCCTCCCAGCTCGCGCTGCTCTTCCTGCGCCGCCTGGAGGTGCCGGTCGTGCTGACCGACATCGACCAGGAGCGCGTCGACAAGGGCGTGGGTTACGTCCACGCGGAGATCGAGAAGCTGCTCGGCAAGGGCCGGATCAACCAGGACAAGGCCAACCGCCTCAAGGCGCTGGTGACCGGTGTGCTGGACAAGGCCGAGGGCTTCGCGGACGCGGACTTCATCATCGAGGCCGTGTTCGAGGAGATCGGCGTCAAGCAGCAGGTGTTCGCGGAGGTCGAGGCGGTCGCCCCGGCGCACGCGATCCTCGCCACCAACACCTCGTCCCTGTCCGTCTCCGAGATGGCGTCGAAGCTGAAGAACCCCGAGCGGGTCGTGGGCTTCCACTTCTTCAACCCGGTCGCGATCCTGCCGCTGCTGGAGATCGTCCGCGGCGAGCAGACCGACGACGCCTCGCTGGCCACGGCGTTCGCCGTCGCCAAGAAGCTGAAGAAGACCGCGGTTCTGGTGAAGGACGCCCCGGCGTTCGTCGTCAACCGCATCCTGACCCGCTTCCTGGGCGAGATCCAGAACGTCATCGACGAGGGCACCCCCGTCGAGGTCGCCGAGAAGGCCGTCACTCCGCTCGGTCTGCCGATGTCCCCGCTGGTGCTCCTGGAGTTGGTCGGTCCCGCGATCGGCCTGCACGTCTCCGAGACCCTCAACCGGGCCTTCCCGGACCGCTTCACGGTCTCCCCGAACCTCGCGGCCGTCGTCAAGGCGGGCAAGCGCGGCTTCTACGTCTACGACAGCGGCAAGCCGGAGTTGGACCCGGAGGTCGCCGCGCTGCTCAAGCAGGGCGACACCGTCCTGACCGAGGAGCAGGTCCGCGAACGCGTCCTGGACGCGGTGGCGCAGGAGATCGGGCTCATGCTCGACGAGGGCGTCGTCGCGGAGGCCCAGGACATCGACCTCTGCCTGATCACCGGTGCGGGCTGGCCCTTCCACCTGGGCGGCATCACGCCGTACCTGGACCGCGAGGGTGTCTCCGAGCGGGTGAACGGCAAGCAGTTCCTGGCTCCGGGCGTGGCGTCGGTTCCCGCGTGACAGCACCTGCGTGAAGAGGGCCTCCGCCTTTGTGGCGGAGGCCCTCTGCCACTGCGCGACCGGTGGAGGACTCCCCGAGCAGCGGTTGGCGGCCCGGGATGCCTGACCCCCTCGCCGAAGAAGCCGGGGCCACCGCCGGGTCAGACCCTCTCCCACGCCGTCAGCGCAAGGCCCGGCTCGTTCTTGCGGCGGGTGAGGAGCAACTGCCCGTTCGCCGGGGCGAGGGTGGCCGCGACCACCCGATTGTCCTCGTCCACGGCCAGCGACACCTCGGCGTCCGCGGGGAGTTGGGGCCCCGACTCGGTCCACCAGGCGCCGGCCGACTCCTGCTCGGTGGGGTACGCGGCGAAGGCGACCCGGCCACTGGCGGAACGCTGGGCGAGCAACGTGCAGTCGTGGCCGTCGAGTTCGCAGCGCACGGCGGAGACCGGGCCGGAACCGGTGGACGCAAGCAGGGTGGCCGGCTTGCTTCCGGGGCGCCAGGCGCACAGGTCGCCGGAGGTGTCGGTGAAGAAGAGTGTGCTGCTCTCCGCGGAAGTAGCGAGGGCGCGCAGGGTGCCGGGGCGGACCGGGGCGTCGATCGCCTCCGCCAGGACCGGCACGGCGCCCGCCCCCTCCTGCCGCCAGTGCAGGATCCGGCCGGGAGCGGCCGCGTACAGCTCGACGCGTCCGGACTCCCCCGTCACGGCCGCCAACTCCTCCTGTACGTCACGCCCCTTCAGGTCACGCCAGGGGCCCCAGCCGCCCTTCTCCTTCTGGCCGAGCATGCTCACCCCGCCGCTTTTGTCGCGGACGAAGACATGGGCGCGGCCCTGCGCGTCGACCGCGACGGCGGGCGTACCGGTGCGGTCGCCGGTCCTGTCGGGGTGACCGATCGGGGTCCAGTCGAGGGCCGCGAGCCGGGGCCGGAAGTGGGTGGAGTGCACCAGGCCGGACTCGCCGGGTCTGGTGGGCCGCCAGGCGATCAGATGGGCGTAACCGTCGGCCCCCTGCCCGACCGCGAGCACCGGGTGAAGCTTCTGCTCGCCACCCACCTGGCGGGGAGCCTGCCACGGGCCGTCGGGGCCGCGCTCGACCCGGCACAGGACGGCGTCGCCCACGGGCAGATACACACTGAGCCGGCCGTCGCGGCCGCGTAGGAGCCAGTCGCCGTTCACCGGTTCACTGTAAGCCGCGGCGGCGCCCGGCCGCCGCCCTGCCCCTACCTGGTCACAGCCGTTTGGCGCTGCGGAACAGCTCGGCGTAGAAGCCGTTGCCGTCGATGCGGGAGACACCGCCCGCGTCCCCCATCGTGGGGCCGTTCTGCTCCTTGCGGCTGGAGACGAAGACCTTGTGGCCCTCGGTGTCCAGTCCCAGGTAGATGGCGGCGTGGTCGAGGTGGTCGGCGGTGCGGTGGTCCATCTTGAAGAACAGCAGGTCGCCCGGCTGGAGCAGGTCCGTGTTCTTCGGCCTGGTGTACCAGGGGGCGGGGCCCTGGAGCTTGATGATGTCGACGCCGGTCTTGGAGCGGGCCATGCCGTTGGCCGAGCGGGGCAGGCCGTCACCGCTGGAGTTGGTGGCCATCAGCGGGTAGCGGGAGCGGTATCCCCACACCATCCGCAGGAAGCCGGAACAGTCCAGTGCGCGGTAGCGCTCCTTGCGCGGGGACAGCACGGTGCCGTTGCGGAAGGTGTACGGGATGCCGAGGTAGTCGTAGAAGTCGTTCTGCTCCAGACGGTCCACGCCGTCCGCCTTGAACGGGCCGAACACCGCGTCACCGGCGTACGGCACGCCCGCGGAGTCCTTCTTCTCCGGTGCGCCCTGCACGTACTGGAAGGCGATCGCGAAGATGTCGTCCTCCTGGCTGCCGTAGTACTTCTTGAACCAGTCCTTGAACCACTGCTGGTTCTCAGCGCCCTTGACCCAGGGCTCCGGCAACAGCCGGACCCAGTCGTCGGTGACCACCTTGGTGCTGGTGTTGGCCGGTTCGCCGAAGGTCCGCGAGGGGCCCTTGAGGGTGGCGGTACGGGCGCCGTCGGTGAAGGTTGCGACGACCGCGCCCTTGCCGTCGCGCAGCACCGACCGCGTCGGGTCGTTCAGCCGCTCCCAGGTCTGCTTGCCGGTCGCCTTGCCGGAGCTCTGCAGGGCGTTGTCGGTGACCGTCTGGGCGGCTGGGACCCCGGCCTGATCGTCCTTGCGCAGTTCGTAGGTGAAGTAGGCGCTGCCCGCGAGCAGCGACAGCACCGTCACCGCGTGGACGACGGGGCGGCCTTTGCGTTTCGGCATGGTGAGGGCTCCAGGATGACGTCGGGAACGTGAGGCTCAGGCGGACGGCAGAGCGCCCAGCAGGATGCCGGCGGTCAGCACCACATAGGTGGCGACGGTGACCGATCCGACGGACAGCAGCGTCGCGCCCTTGGGCTGGCGGACCAGTTGGTATCCGATGAGGCCCGGGACGATGAACCCGAGCGTCTGGTTGGCGTACAGCAGCGGGAACTCCATCTGCAGCACGATGATCACGGTGCCCTGGATGAGCACGCCGCTGAGTACGACGGCCGCGAACAGCCGCTTTCCGTACAGGATCACGAACTTCTGCATCAGCAGCGTGGTGACGTACGTCAGCACGGTCACGCCGACCACCAGGGCCGCTCGTTGCAGGTCCTCGATGAGGGTGAGCGCGAGCCAGCCCGGCGTGATCATGCCGCCCGGCGACAGGTTGGTCGCCAGATAGCACATCAGGGAGAACATCAGGCCCAGGCCGATGCCGATCGCGGCGATCTCGGGGGTGAGGACGGAGGGGGTCAACGCTGTTCTCCTGGGCTGTGCCACTGCTGGCTGTCGTCGGCGGGGGGCTGGGGAGGAATGCGGGCCTCGAAAAGCCCGCGGGGCGGGGCCTGTCCGGTCGGCGGTCCGGTGTCCGGGCGCTGCGCGGCGGAGGCGGGTCCGTCACCGTGGTACTGCTGCGTCCAGGCGTCGTCCGGGTACGTCACGCCGTGTCCCGCCTGGCCCATCGACTCCTGGTACGGGTACGGGTTTGCGGCGTCTTGATGCCCGGGGGGCCCCGAGACGTACGGCTGCTGCGCGTAGCGCGACTCGTACGCCTCCGGGTAACGCTGGTAGGGGTCGATGCGGGGCGCGTACAGCTGCATGGTCTCCACGTGCTCGACCACGGCGGGCTCCGCCCCGGATCGGCCGGCCGGGGCCGCGGCCACCGGCTCGTCGGCGCTCTCGTCCGCGGGGAGTTCGGCGAGGTGCTCCAGCAGGATCTCGCCCTGGCCGTGGATGTTGCCGATCGCGACCAGCGAGGAGTCCGGGTCGAGCGTCTGAAGCATCCGGGCCATGAACTCCTCGGGATCCCGCTTGTCGCCGCCGAGGTCGACGGCGCGCGAGCGGAACTCGGCGGGGATGGCGTCAATGGCGGACTTGGCCGGGTTGCCGATGACGAAGACGTGCTCGGGGTCGAGGCCGGGGATGATCTCGCCCATCTGACCGTTGCGTTCGACGCGGTCGGGGCGACAGTTGATGACCACGTTGAGCGGGCGGTGGATGGCGCCGAGGTCGAGCAGCTGGTTGATGTTCATCAGCGTCGACTCGGGGTCGTTGGCCGCGAAGACGTTGGCGAAGCGCAGCTTCTTCCCCTCGGGCGTCAGATAGCGCTCGACGGAGAGGACACCCGGGTCCGGCGGCGCCTCGTACATGCCCTTCAGCGCCGTCTCCCGGTCCAGACCGAGGAGTTCGGCGACGGCCAGCGCGATGGCGACGTTCTCCTTGAAGGTGAACCAGCTGAAGCCGCGCAGCTCCTCGTCGCTGACCGTCTCCGGGTCGGCGTAGACGAGCCGGCAGTTCCGGGCGTCCGCCTCCTCCTGGAGGATGTGGAAGCGCTCCTGCTCCGCAGTGACACAGATACCGTCCTCCGGCATCGAGCGGCACAGCGAGCGCGCCACGTCGTCCAGGGTGGGGCCCATCTCGGCGAGGTGGTCCTCGCGGACGTTGCAGAGCACGCCGATCGTGGAACGGATCAGCTTGGACTGGTTGATCTCCTGCAGGGCCGGCATGACGGCCATGCACTCGATGACGAGCGCGTCCGGCTGGTATGCGGCGGCGCGCCGGACGATGCCGATCTGCTCGACGACGTTGGCGATGCCGAACTTTCGGTAGACGGGCTCCTCGGTGGCGTCCGGGTGGATGAACCGGGCCGCGGTGCCGGTGGTCTTGGCGACGGTGACCAACCCACCGCCGCGCAGGGCGCCCGCGCACAGCCGGGTGATGGACGACTTGCCGCGAATGCCGTTGATCAGGACCCGGGTGGGTATGTGGTCCAGGTTGGTGAAGTGCCTGCGCTGCTCCACGACGCCCGCGACGAGCAGGATCGCGCAGCACACCAGCAGCACGGTGTAGAGGAAGAGCACGGGCGATCAGTTCCTTGTGTACTGCTGCGGCGCGGACGCCTGGGGCGGGGTACGGCGGGGCGGCTGCCGACGCTGGTCCTGCAACTGCTGCCGGATGAGTTCCAGGGAGCGGGTGACGGCGCCGACCTCGTCATGGTGCTGCGGGAACAGCACGGTCTTGCGGTCGCCGTCGGCCAGCGCCTCCGCACGGCCGGCGAGCGAGCGCAGTGGCCGGGCCACCACGATGTGCAGCCAGGCGAGGCAGCCGACGGCCGCGGCGGCGCCGAGCAGTCCGGCGAGCACGGTGCGGTTCTGGCTGTCGTACTCGGGGATGGCGAGCCGGTTGGCGGGCTGCCAGCTGACCACGCTCCAGTCGAGGGCCTCGGCGGGGCCGCTGCCGGCGAACGGGGCCGCGGCGGCGATCCGTACGCCGTGCTCGCGGTAGAGCACCCCGTTCGCGACGGCCTTCTTGCCGAGCCGCTGACCGCTGGCGGCGACCAGGTCCTTCAGGTGGTCGTCGGGCAGCGACTGGAAGGCGAGGAAGCCGGTGTTGCCGGCGATGACCTTGCTCTGGTCGTCGACGAGGCGGACCACGCCCAGACCCGGCCGGGTCAGCAGCGCGTTCAGGAACTCGACGCGGAACTCGCCGACGAGTTGGGTGCCGTCCCCTCCGGGGATCTCGGCGTTGGCGACGACGACGGGCTCCTTGCCGTTGCGGCCCAGCAGCCGGATCGGGGTGTCGGAGACCCGGTGGGAGCGGATCATCTTGGGTTCCTTGCCCTCGCGGACCAGGATCTCGCCGGAGGATTCGACGACGTAGAGGGAGCGGTAGCGCTGGTTCTCTTCGAGGGTGCGTTCCAGCACCTTCTCCATGGCGTCGGGTGCGGTGCGGTTGCCGATGAGGGAGCCGACCGAGTCCAGGTCGGCACTGCCCTCGTTGAGCGCGCGCCGCACCCGGTCGCTGAGCGTGTCGGTACGTTCGCGCTGGTCGCTGACGAGCTGCTGCGGTACGACGGCGGTGCCGTCGGCGCGGTTGACCAGCAGCATCAGCGGCACCGACCAGGCCAGCAGCAGCACCGCGCAGACGGCCAGCAGGGCCCGGGTGCCCACCCGGCGCAGTCCGCGCGGACGCGGAGCCTGGCCGGTGGCGTCGACGCTCTCCCCGAGCAGTTGGCGGCGCAGCCGCTCCAAGGCGTGGCCGAGGCGATGCGCCTCGCCGTAGCGGGGGACGGGGAAGGGCCGGGTCAGGTCGCCGCGGGTGAGCCGGCGGGACTCCAGAAACAGCCGGATCAGCGGGCGCTGCACGGTTCCCAGCAGCACCGCCACCGCGATGGAGCCGATGATGAGGAGGGCTCCGCCCGCCAGCACACCGAACACCAGGGAGTGGGTGCGGGTGGGGTCCTCGATCACCTTGACCATGGCCACCACGGACAGGCCGAGCCCGGAGGCGGTGGTGGTCTGCCCGGGGGCGGGCGCGGCCAGCGTGGCGTATCCGGCGACAGACCGGTCGCTGAGCACGCGCCCGCCGACCGCACTGCCGCTGACGCCCTGGTAGCCGCCCATGCCGGGCTCCTTGCTGCTGCGCGGGTCCTGCCGGGCCTTGCGGGCTGAGAGCTGGGCGAAGGCCTTCAACTGCTTTCGGGAGGTCTTGATCTCCTCGCGGTCGGTGCTGGTGCGCACCTGCTCGGGCTCGGGGATGCCGTCGCTGCTGAGGATCGCGCCGTCCCCGTCGACCACGGCGATGGACCGGAACTGGCCGATGCTGATGCCGGGGAACGTCAGGTTGCTGGACGCCACGAGCAGCAACTGCGGTTCGCCCGGCCAGGACAGCAGCGCGAGGGACAGCAGCCGCGTCTCGCCGTTCTTCAACCGGACCATGCGCGGCGCGAGGCCGCCCTCGTCGCCCAGGCCGGAGGTTCTCACCGAGGTCAGCGGCACGGTCTCGCCGCGGGCCGCGACCAGCTTGCCCGTGCCGACCTCGACGACGGCGGTGCCCGTCCACTTCTGGTAGGTGCTGCCGAGCTTGTCGAGGACGGCGTCGCCGGAGACCGCCCGGCCGGCACTGAACAGCCCGGCGGACCGGGTGAGGTCGGTGACGGACTCGTCGATGGAGGCGCGCAGTGCGGTCGCGCCGTCCTCCGCGAAGTGCTGCTGGGAGGTCAACACCGCCTTCGGCACCCCGGCGTTGTCGACGCGGCCCAGCACGAGTGCCGTGATGCCGGCGAGCGACAGCAGCAGCACCGAGAGGACCGCGATCGGCGGGCGGATGCCTCCGATCAGCGACATGTCGGCTCGTCGGCGGGCTCGGTGCTGCCGCGACGGGGGCGGTGACGCCAAGGGAGGGTCCTCTCAGGGCATGCGGGTGGTCGGTCCGCACGAGACGCAGGGCTGTTTCGCATGTGTGTATCTGGCAGACACAGTTTGTTTCTCACGTGTATCCGCAGCACTCAGACGGTCAATAGTCCTGCAAGGTTGTCCAGTTACAGATGTGAGCTGCGCAACAGTCGCGTTTATGCGGTCAGGAGTGGGTAGACGTGCGCCTCGCGCGGGCCTTCGCCGCTGTCAGGGCAACGGGGTCAGCGGCTTCAGTCCGTCCTTGGCCGCGCCGCGGTTGTTCAGGGTGCCCTCGGTGCGCTCGAAGGCGAGTCGCAGTCGGGACTTCTGACGGTCCGTGAGACCGTCGTCGTCCTGGAGCGCGGCCGGCACGTCCAGCAGACGGTAGTCCCGGGCGTCGTCCTCGGTGTAGGCCGCCTTGCCGCCGTCCGTGGCGTTCACCGCGTCCGGCGGGATCTGCAGCATGGTCGGCTCGAAGCTCGGCTGGATGTCCCAGTGGCCCTTGCCGCGCTCGGTGAACTTGAACCAGGCGGTCAGGCCCTCCTCGGTCAGGCCCGTCGGCTGCGCGTGCCGGGCGATCTGGTTGCCCATGCCGTACGCGACCCAGAGCCCGTCGACCTTCTCCATCGGCTGCACGACATGCGCGTGGCAGCCGATGACGAGGTTGATGCCGGTGCGCCGGGCGAGCTGCCGGGCGAAGGAGATCTGCGCGGCGGTGGGGGTCGGCTGGTGCTCGTGACCCCAGTGGATGGAGAGGATCACCACTTCGGCGCCGGCCTTGCGGGCGCGCTGCTCGGCGGCCTTGATCCCGGCGAGGCTCTGCTGGTTGGCGAGCCAGGGCTTGTCCTTCGGCATCGTGTGCGGCTCGTTGAAGCCGTACGCGAACGATATCTGCGCGACCTTCACGCCCTTGACGTTCATGATCAGCGGGGTGAGCGACTCCTTCTCCGTGCGGAAGGAGCCCGTGTGCTTCACATCGGCGGCGTCCAGCGCGTCCAGGGTTCGCTTCACGCCCGTGTATCCGTGGTCCAGCGTGTGGTTGGAGGCGGTGGAGCAGGTGTCGTAGCCGACGTCCTTGACCGTCTTCGCGACCTGCGGGGGCACCTGGAAGTCCGGGAAGCCCTCGAACGGGCCCGTTGCCGTGCCCACCACCGGTTCGAAGTGACAGATCCCCAGGTCCGCCTTGCTGATCAGCGGCTTGATCCCGGCCATCATCGGCCCGAAGTCCAGCCCGTCCACGCCCTTGCCGGTGCGCTTGGCGTCCTTGCGGGCCTGGTCGATCAACTCGGGATGCATCAGGATGTCCCCGGTCGCCGCGACGGTGAAGGAACGTCCGCCACCCTGGTCGCCCCCCTCGTCCGGGACAAGGCCGCAGCCGGCGACGGCGGCGACGAGGAGAAGCGGGCTCAGCAGGGTCAACAGGGTGCGGCTACGGCATATTTTCACCGGGATATCTTGATACAACCATGAGAGCCACTCGCCCGCGAATCATAACGATCGCAACAATTCTGCTGGTCATCGCCGGTCTCGCCAGTGTGCTGACCGTCGTACTCCGCGCTGCCCGCGACGGAGGCGGGGAGGTGAGTGCCCGCCCCGGCGCGGGCGCCCAGCAGGTCGACCTGGCGCGCGAGGTGGCGGACTACACCAGCCGGTTCGGCCCGGGCCAAGGCTATCGCCCACCCCGCCGAGCGGACCGCACCGCCATCGCCGAAGGCGTCGGTCTGCTCCTGGACGGCCACCGCGAAAAAGCGGAACAGGTGCTTTCCTCACATGACTTCACGGTGCGCACGCTCTTCGACCGGGTCTCCGAACACCGCTACGCCGAAGTGGCCGACCGCGCCGACGCCGCCGTGACACCGCGCGGCTGGGGCCGGATCTACGTCGATCTGGACCACCCTGCGCGCTGGTCGGTCCAGGTCCCTCACCCGGTCGCCGACCATGGCACCGAGCAGCTGGGCGTGCGGGTCCTGCGCGACTCCCCCGGGGGTGTCATGGTGCTCGCAGGCGCACATCGCAAAGCCGGACGCGGTGACTCCGCGGACGTGGCGCACCGCCGGGACACCGTCTTCTACGCCGTCTGCGCCGAGCTGGTCCGCCGCGGGGTCCCCGGGGTCCAGTTGCACGGCATGGCCGCCTCCTCGGCCCCCGGCTACGACGTGGTCGCCTCCACCGGTGCCGGATCGGCGGGCCGCGCGGACGGTCGCAGGCTGGCCGACGCCCTGCGCACGGACGGCTTCCAGGTGTGCCGGGCCTGGGTGCGGAGCTGCCCGCTGGAGGGTCAGCAGAACGTGGAGGGCCAGGCCGCCGACACCGCGAACGTGCCGTTCCTGCACGTCGAGTTCGCCCCGGAGGCGCGCGCCGGCGGGGCGCCCGCCGCCCGCTCGGTCACTGCGGTCAGCGAGGTCACACGCCGCTGGGCGAGGGCCGCTGTGACAACCTGAGGTCATGGCGGACGACACCGACGACCGAGGCACTGGGGGCGGCACGCACCCGGCAGCTCCCCTCCCGCTGCTCATCGTGGACGGCGCGAACGTCGTCGGATCCGTGCCCGACGGCTGGTGGCGCGACCGGCGCGCGGCCGCCGAGCGCCTGCGGGACCGGCTGGTGACGTACGCAAACTCCGGGCTGCCCGGGTGTCCCGGGCCGCTGGACGTCGTCCTCGTCGTCGAGGGCGCTGCGCGCGGAGTGGAGTCCGTACCGGGTGTACGGCTCGAAGCCGCACCCGGCAGCGGGGACGACCACATCGTGGAGCTGGCCCAGAAGGCCGCCGGCCGCCCCGTCCTGGTGGTGACGGCCGACCGTGAACTGCGGCGCCGGGTGCAGGAGTTCGGAGCCGAAGTCACCGGGCCACGGGCAGTACGCGGCTGATCGTCCGCCGCTGCCCGGCGGTACGGCGTGGTGCGTATCCCCCGGTCCCGCCGGCGGGGACGGATGCACGCGAAGGGCCGGCAGGACCACCGCGAGGAGTGGTCCTGCCGGCCCTTCGGGTCGGTCAGTCGCGGGCGGGCTCCACCGAGTCGACGTCGGCCGCCGGGCGGCTGATGGTGGTCCCCCCGTTCGAGCGGAGCCGTGCGTGGGTGAGGCCGTCCAGCTGGGAGACCAGTCCGGTGACCTGACGGGCGATGTCGGGCGCGGTCAGCCCGATCTCGGCCATCACCTCCGCGCGGGAGGCGTGGTCGAGGAAGCGCGGCGGGATCCCGAAGTCACGCAGCGGTACGTCGACGCCCGCGTCCCGCAGGGCCTGCGCGATCGTCGAACCGACGCCGCCGACACGGGAGTTGTCCTCGACGGTGACGACCACGCGGTGCCGTTCCGCGAGGGGGGCCATGGCCTCGTCGACGGGCTTGACCCAGCGCGGGTCGACGACGGTGGTGGAGATGCCCTGCTTGTCGAGCAGGTTCGCGATCTCCAGGCACATCGGCGCGAGGGCGCCCACGGAGACGAGGAGCACGTCGGGGGTGTCCGTCCCCGGCTCGCGCAGGACGTCCATGCCGCCGACGCGGCCGACGGCGGGTACGGCGGGGCCGACGGCGCCCTTCGAGAAGCGGACCACGGTCGGCGCGTCCTCGACGGCGACGGCCTCACGCAGCTGCGCGCGGACCTGGTCGGCGTCGCGCGGGGCGGCCAGCCTGAGGCCCGGCACGACCTGGAGGATCGACATGTCCCACATGCCGTTGTGGGAGGCGCCGTCGGTGCCGGTGACACCGGCCCGGTCCAGTACGAAGGTCACCCCGCACTTGTGGAGGGCGACGTCCATGAGGACCTGGTCGAAGGCGCGGTTGAGGAAGGTGGCGTACACCGCGAAGACCGGATGCAGACCGCCCGTGGCGAGGCCCGCCGCGGAGACGGCGCCGTGCTGCTCCGCGATGCCGACGTCGTGGATGCGGTCCGGGAAGGCGTCCGCGAACTTCTTCAGGCCGACGGGCTGCAGCATCGCCGCGGTGATCGCGACGATGTCGTCGCGCTCCTTGCCGAGCCGGACCATCTCGTCGCCGAAGACGGAGGTCCAGTCGGCGCCCGAGACCTTGACCGGCAGGCCCGTGTCCGGGTGGATGGGGCCGATGCCGTGGAAGCGGTCGGCCTCGTCCTGGAGGGCGGGCTGGTAGCCGCGGCCCTTCTCGGTGAGGCAGTGCACGATGACGGGTCCGCCGAAGCGTTTGGCGCGGGCCAGCGCGGACTCCAGGGCCTCGATGTCGTGGCCGTCGATCGGACCGACGTACTTCAGGCCGAGGTCCTCGAACATGCCCTGGGGCGCGATGAAGTCCTTGAAGCCCTTCTTGGCGCCGTGCAGGGTCTCGTACAGCGGCCTGCCGACGACGGGGGTCCGCTCCAGCACTTCCTTCGTGCGGGCGAGGAACCGCTCGTAGCCTTCGGTGGTCCGCAGCGTCGCGAGGTGGTTGGCGAGGCCGCCGATGGTCGGCGCGTAGGACCGCTCGTTGTCGTTGACGACGATGACCAGCGGGCGGTCCCCGTCGGCGATGTTGTTGAGGGCCTCCCAGGCCATGCCGCCGGTGAGGGCGCCGTCACCGATCACGGCGACCACATGGTCGTCACGCTTGCGGATCTGGTTGGCCTTGGCGAGGCCGTCGGCCCAGCCGAGGACCGTGGAGGCGTGGCTGTTCTCGATGATGTCGTGCTCGGACTCGGCCTGGGAGGGGTAGCCGGACAGGCCGCCCTTCATCTTCAGCCGGGAGAAGTCCTGGCGGCCGGTCAGCAGCTTGTGGACGTAGGACTGGTGCCCGGTGTCCCAGAGCACCTTGTCCTTGGGCGATTCGAACACCCGGTGCAGGGCGATGGTGAGCTCGACCACACCGAGGTTGGGGCCGAGGTGGCCGCCGGTCTTGGAGACTTCTGCGACGAGGAAGGTGCGGATCTCCTCGGCCAGCTGATCGAGCTCCTCCAGGCTGAGCCGGTCCAGATCGCGCGGTCCCCTGATGCGGGTCAGCAGCGGCACCCGTGCCTCCTTGCAATAGAGCTGATCGAGCTGTTTCCGGGCGTGTCGAGTCTAATGTTCCGCCTTTGCGCCCGAAGCCCGGGCACTGGCGATACGTCACGCGATCGGCTGTACCCAGGATGTGCGGTTCTACGACATGACGGTGCCCGGCGCCTGAAAGGCACCGGGCACAGGACGCCCCTCAGGGGCTCGGGGAACCGCGTGACCAGCCACAACCACCGGCGGTCGGCAGAGCACCGCGCCCCTGAGGCGCTCAGGCTCGGCCCGCGGTCTTCTGCGTCTTGCGTGTGATGGAGTCGATGACCACCGTCGTCAGCAGAACCGCCGCGGTGATCATGTACTTCACCGGCTCGGCGATGGACTCCAGCTGCAGCCCGTACTGGATGGACACGATCACCAGCACACCGAGCAGCGCGTTCCATGTCCGCCCGCGTCCGCCGAACAGCGACGTACCGCCGATCACCGCCGCGGCGATCGCGTTCATCAGCAGGTCACCGGTACCGGCGCTCTGGTTGGCCGACGCGATCTTCGACGCCAGGAACAGACCGCCGACCGCCGCGAGGCCGCCGGAGACCGCGAAGACCGAGACCCGGACCGCGGTGACGTTGATGCCCGCACGCCGGGACGCCTCGACACTGCCGCCGAGCGCGAAGATCTTGCGGCCGTACGCGGTGCGCCGCAGCACGAAGTCGGTCGCGATCAGGAACACCAGGAAGACCACCGTGGCCAGGGGCAGACCCTTGTACTGGTTGTACATGTAGGCCGCGGCGAAGGCGACGACGGCGAGCAGCACCGTCCGCAGGACCGTGTCGCTGAGCGGCCGGGACGGGACGCCCGCCGCCTCCCGGCGCCGGTTGCCCAGGAACGAGGTGAGGAAGAACACCGCGACCACGACCGTGGCCAGCGCGTACGCGGCGGCCACGTCCGCGAAGAAGTACGTGGTCAGCTTGCCGATCAGCCCCTCGCTGTCGAGGTTGATCGTGCCGTTCTCGCCCAGGATCTTGAGCATGAAGCCCAGCCAGAACAGCAGACCGGCCAGGGTCACGGCGAAGGCGGGGGCGCCGAGCACCGCGAAGAAGAAGCCGTGCGCCGCGCCGATGGCCGCGCCCGCGGCGACGGCGACGAGCACCGCCACCCACTCGGGCCAGCCCTGGTTGACCGCGAGGACGGCCGCGATGGCGCTGGCCGCACCGCTGACCGAGCCGACGGACAGGTCGATCTCGCCGAGCAGCAGTACGAAGACGATGCCGACGGAGATCATGCCCGTGCCGACCATCGTGACGGTGATGTCGCTGAGGTTCTGCGCGGACAGGAAGTTGGAATTCAGGCTCTGGAAGACGACGCAGATGATGATCAGGCCGATGACGACCGGGATCGAGCCGAGCTCGCCGGTCTTCATCTTGCGCTTGAACTCACCGAGGTAGCCCGTCAGTCCCTGCTCGCGGACGAGCAGCCGGGGGTCGACCGCGGTCACCGCGGCGGCGGCGGCCTCGGGGTTGTCGACGGCGTCGTCCTGTGTCACGGAGGTCTTGTCGACGCTCACTGGGAAACCTCCCCGTTCGTGCTGGTCGTGCGGGCGGCACGACGGGTCACGGCGTTCTCGGTGGCGCCGGTGATGGCGGAGATGATCTCCTCCTGCGAGGTCGTCCTGACCTCGAAGACGCCGTTGTTGCGGCCCAGACGCAGCACGGCGACCTTGTCCGCCACCGCCTTGACGTCGGCCATGTTGTGGCTGATGAGGATCACCGCGTGGCCGCGCTCACGCAGCCGCTCGACGAGGTCGAGGACCTGCGCGGTCTGCTCGACACCGAGGGCGGCGGTGGGCTCGTCCAGGATGACCAGCTTGGGCTCGCCGAGCATGGAACGGGCGATGGCCACGGTCTGGCGCTGACCGCCGGAGAGCGAGGCGATCGGGATACGGACGCTGGGGATACGGATGGACAGCGTGCGCAGCAGTTCCTGCGAGCGCCGCTCCATCTCGACCTCGTCGAGCACGCCCCACTTCTTCAGCTCACGGCCGAGGAAGAGGTTGCCGACGACGTCGATGTTGTCGCACAGCGCGAGGTCCTGGTAGACGGTCGCGATGCCCAGGGCCTGGGCGTCGTGCGGCCGGTTGATCTGGACGGACCTGCCGTCCCATTCGATGACGCCCTCATCGATGGGGTGCACGCCGGCGATCGTCTTCACCAGCGTGGACTTTCCGGCGCCGTTGTCGCCCACCAGGGCGACCACTTCACCGGCGTGGACCTCAAGCTCTACGTCGGTGAGCGCCTGAACGGCACCGAACCGCTTGGAGACCCCGCGCAACGCCAGCACGGGCGTAGCGGACACGTGAACCATCTCCTAAGCCGCCTGACCCGGCGGGAGGTTGTGCAGAAAGAAGTCGGGGGGGTGTTCCGTCCGGTGCCCCGCGACGAGCTTGCGGGGCTGTCTGATGTGCGGGCCGCCGGACGAGCCTGGGAAGCAGTCATGTCCCCTGCGGGAGAAGCCCGGTACGGGAATCCACGGTCGAACTCCCGTACGCGGCAAGGGACGTGAGGCTGCTTACTTGATGCCGGCCGCGTCGCACGCGGCCTTGTACTTGCCCGTGCAGATCTCGGCGGGGGTGTAGAAGCCTTCCTTGATGACCGTGTCGTTGACGTTGTCCTTGGTCAGCGAGACGACCGGGACCAGGACGGACGGGACGTCCTTCGCGCTGTCGCTGGAGGCCTTGTCCTTGGCGATGGAGCCCAGGCTCTCGCCCTTGGCCAGCGCGACGGCCATCTCACCGGCGATGCCGGCCTCCGTCGGGTACGACTTGAACACGCTCATGTACTGGTCGCCGGCGATGATCCGCTGGACGGCGGAGAGTTCGGCGTCCTGGCCGGTGACGGGGACCTTGAGGCCTGCGGCCTTGAGGGCGGTGATGATACCGCCGGCCATGCCGTCGTTCGCGGAGTAGACGCCCGCGATGTTCTTGCCGCCGACCGCCGAGATCGCCGCCTCCATCTCGGAGTTGGCGTTGTCCGGCGACCACTCCTTGGTGTCGAACTCCTTGGCGACGGTGACCTTGCCGTCGAGGGCGGAGTGGGCGCCCTTCTTGAACTGGGCGGCGTTCGGGTCGGTGACCGACCCGTTGATCATGACGACCTTGGCGGACTTGGTGGCCTTGGCGCCCAGGGCGGTCAGCAGGGCCTTGCCCTGGGTCCGGCCGACCTCCTCGTTGTCGAAGGAGGTGTAGGCGCTGATCGGGCCTTCGGCGAGGCGGTCGTAGGCGACGACCTTGATGCCCTGGTCCACGGCCTTCTGGATCGAGTTCTTGATGGCCTTCGCGTCCACCGCGTCCACGATGAGCACGTCCACCTTGTTGGTGATCATCGTGTCGACCTGCTGCGACTGCAGGCTCGCGTCCTGCCGCGCGTTGTTGTACAGGACTTCGGCCTTGTTGTTCGTGAGCTCCTTGATCTTCTTCTCGATCATGGGCTTGTCGAACTTCTCGTACCGCGCGGTCTTGTTCTCCGGAAGGAGCAGACCGACCTTGATGTCGTCGCCCTTCGAGGCGGAGCCGGAGGAGTCGGCCTTGTTGCCGGATTCCTTGGCGCTGCCACAGGCGGCGAGCGAGACCGCCATGGCGCCGGCGGCGACGGCAACGGCTGCACGACGCATACGTGTGTTCACTTCAGGTACCTCCCTGACGAGGCCGCGTCGTTGCGGCCGAGGTGGCTGGAAGTCAACTCGGCCACACGTGCGAGGTCAAGAAGTAAATCCTTAACGGGTTGGCAACGATGCCATCCGTTCTCTAAGTGAAGGCAGGTCGGGTCGCATGCAGCGTGCTGTCCAAAAGGGTTGAATCGCCCATCTCGCTGAGTGCGAGAGCGAGTGCTCCCAGCACTTCCGCACGGCCGCCGAGGGCCCCCGGGAGAACGGAGAGCCGGCGGGCCGCACTGGGGATCGCATAGCGGCCGACGGACTCCCTGATCGGTCCGAGCACCAGCTCCCCGGCCTCGGCGAGATCACCGCCCAGGACCACCCGGCTCGGGTTCAGCAGATTGCAGAGATTGGCGACTCCACTGCCGATGTGGCGGCCGACGTCGGCGATCACCCGACGGCAGCCGGGGTCTCCGTCCCGCGCCAGCCGTACGACGCCTTCCATCGTCAGATCCGTGCCATGGCTGGACTGGAGCAGCGGCAGCACGTAGCGCGCGGCCGCGAAGGTCTCCAGGCAGCCCCGGTTCCCGCAGCGGCAGACGGGGCCGGATTCGTCAAGGGTGATATGTCCGATCTCCCCCGCGGTCCCGCCGGGTCCGCGGTAGATCCTCCCGCTGATCACAAGGCCGGCGCCGACCCCGCTCGCGACCTTGATGTACGCCAGGTCGCGCACCCCCCGGCCACTGCCCCAGACCAGCTCGCCCAGGGCGCCGAGATTGGCGTCGTTGTCCACATGCACGGGCACGCCGAGCCGCTCCCGCAGTTCCTCGGCGGGCCGGGTGCCGCTCCAGCCGGGCAGGATGGTGGTCGAGCCCAGGGTGCCGGACTCCACGTCGATCGGGCCGGGGACGCCGAGGCCCACGCCGGCGATCTTGGCTCGGTCCACCCCGGTGGCCTCGATCAACCGGCTGACCAGCTGTTCCGCCCGGTCGAAGCCCTGCGCCGAGGAGGCGTCCACGTCGAGTGGCTCGGACTCCTCGGCCAGCACCTGGTGGGCCAGGTTGCCGATCGCCACGCGCAGATGGGTGTGCCCGAAGTCGACCCCTATGACGATGCCGGCGTCCCCGCTCAGGGAGACGCTGCGGGCCCTGCGCCCCCCGGCCGAGGTGGGCGTGACGTCGACGGTGCCGCCGTCCTTGAGTTCGCGCACGATGTTGGAGACGGTCGCCGCGGACAGGCCCGTCGTCCGCGCGATCTCCGCCTGCGTGAGCGACCCGGCCAGCCGCACCGCCCGTACGACCCGCTCGAGGTTGGCTCGGTGCAGCGACGACTGCGACCCCGGAGTCTCCACGACGACCTCCTGCGCACGGGGCCGCTTCGATGAGACCCCATCTATGTCCAACTAGTGAACTCTAAGCTGAGCCGTTCGGGCTGCCTCCCGTCAAGAGGTTGAACCGCATCCGGGTTCTTGGACACCACCGCGGACGCCGCCCCCGGAAGCCGGGAGCGGCGTTCACGCAGTGCGGTCGGGCTGTCACTTCAGGGCGCCCGCGGTCAGGCCCTGCACCACCTGACGCTGGAAGATGATGTACGCCGCGAGCACCGGCAGCATCGCCATCACCAGGCCCGCGAACAGCCCCGACCAGTCACCCTTGTAGCCCTGGCTGACGGCGAGTTGCACCAGCCCCTGGGTGAGGACGCGCTTGTCCGGGTCGGTGTTCAGCACGGTCGGCAGCATGTACTGGTTCCACTGCCCCAGGAAGTTGAAGATCCCCACGCTGATCAGGCCGGGCTTGGCCATCGGCAGCATGATCTGGAAGAACGTCCGGGAGTGCGAGGCCCCGTCCACGAACGCCGCCTCCGCGACCGAGGCCGGCAGGGTACGGAAGAACGAGGTCAGGAAGAACACCGTGAACGGCAGCGAGTAGGCGATGTAGACCAGGATCAGCCCATGGATCGTGTTCAGCAGGCCCATGTTGTTCACTACGTAGAACAACGGGACCAGCGCCAGCATGATCGGGAAGCTCATGCCGCCCACGAACAGGTAGTAGATGAACCGGTTGCCCGGGAAGTCGAAGCGGGCCAGCACATAGGCCGCCATCGAGCCGAGCACCAGGGTGCCGATCAGCGACCCTCCCACCACCAGGATGGTGTTGAGGAAGTAGTCGCTCATGTTGGCCTGGGTCCAGGCCCGCGACCAGTTGTCGAAGTGCAGCTTGTCCGGCAGCGACCAGGGCGAGCCGAAGATGGAGCTGTCGTCCTTGAAGGACGTCATCACCGCCCACGCCAGCGGCAGCACGACCAGGATCGCCCAGATGACCAGGATCCCGTGCGAGAAGACGTTGAGGGTGGTGCCCTCCTTCTTCTCCTTGCGGGGCGGGCCGTCCGGGACGTCGACCTTGGCGACGGGCACACCGGACTCGGCCGGTACGGGGGCGGAGGTCTCGGTCGTCTTCATCTGATCAGTACTCCAGCCGCTCGCGCCGTCCGAGCCGCATCACGAGGCCCGCGAAGGCCAGCGTGACGACGAGCAGGGCGACGCCGATGGTGGTGGCGTAGGCGGCCTGCCCGTCCCGGAACGCCTTCTGGTACACGTACAGGACCATGACGGTGGTCGAGTAGTCGGGGCCGCCCGGACCGGTCGTCATGATCTGCACGACCGCGAACGACTCGGCGCCCAGGGCGAGGATGCCCATGTAGACCCAGCCGGACTGCACGGTGTCCCACAGCAGCGGCAGAGTGATCCGGAAGAACGTGGTGGCCCGGCCGGCCCCGTCGAGCAGCGCCGCCTCGTACAGGTCCGCCGGGATGGAGGCCATACCGGCGGAGAAGAGGACCACGAAGAAACCCACCGTGGACCACACCAGCACCGCCATCACGCACCACAGGGCCAGGTTCGGGTCGCCCAGCCACACCGGCTGGACGCTGTCGAGCCCGATCCCGCGCAGCAGCGAGTTGAGGGCGCCGCTGTCCGGGTTGTACACGAACGTGAACAGCAGGGCGACGATCGCGATCGAGAGCACCTGCGGGAAGAAGTAGACGATCTTGTAGAACGAGGACCCCCGGACGCCGGAGATGACCGGGCCGCCCTTTCTCCTGCGTCCACCCACATTGATCATGAAGGCGAAGAACAGGGCCAGGCTGATCGTCACCAGCGGCAGCACGGCCGCGAAGATCAAGCTGTGCTGCAAGGACTTCCAGAAGATCTCGTCGTCCAGCATCCTCCGGTAGTTGTCCAGGCCGACCATCTTGAAGTCGGGGCTCAGGCCGGTCCAGTCCGTGAACGAGTAGTAGATGGACTGGATGAACGGCCAGACCACGAAGAGCGCGTACAGTCCCAGGGGCACTGCCAGAAACCCCACGATGAACCGGTACTTGCCGTGCTGCATGGCTTCTCCGGTTCGTTTACTGGTGCTTGTAGTGCTTGATCGAGCTGTCCTTGGCGGTCTCGTCCGCGTAGGCCTGGATCTTCTTGATGGCCTCGGCCGGAGTGAGACGGCCGGCCATCATCTCGCCGAGGCCGGACACGCCGATCTTCTCCTTCTGGAGCTGCACGTACCAGTCCTGCATCCGCGGGTTCACCACGTTGCTGCCGGCCTTCTCCAGCGCCGCGACGCCGGCCTTGAGGCCCGGGGTGAGGGTGATGCCCTCGGTGCCGCCGTTGTACGCGGTCAGCGACTTGACCTTGCTGGTGAAGTTCTTCGAGGACGCCTCGCTGAGCATGATGCGCAGCTGCTCCATGCCGCCCTCGGCGTTGTTCGCCTTGGACGGGACGATGAACGGCTCGCCGCCGGAGGCCCAGATGGTGCCGAAGGGCAGCTTGTCGGAGGAGTCGATACCGGTGGGCGCGGAGACCGCCAGGTCGAAGTCCTTCGGGATGACGTTGGCCGACTCGTTCTCCACCCAGGAGCCGTTCGGGATGAACAGCGCCTTGCCCTTGGCCCAGGCGGTCTGCGACTGGATGTGGTCCAGGCCGGGGGTGCCCTTGAGGATGTAGCCCTTCTTGTAGAGCTCGTAGTAGGCCTCGAAACACGCCTTGACGGCCGGGTGCTTCCAGGCGTTCGGCTCCAGGTTGTCGATGGCGTCGAGGACCTCGACACCGCCCACCTTGCCGATCATGGGGTAGAGCGAGAAGGGGAGGTAGTACGGGTACTTGCCCGCGTACGTCCAGCCCGCCATGCCCTTCTTCTTGGCCTTCTCGCACACCGCGAGCATCTGGTCCCAGGTCTCGGGATAGGTCGCGTCGAGCGAGTCCAGCGCCTTCTGCGAGTACCAGACGCCGTACACCGTGTAGGCGTAGTACATGATCCAGACCGGGTCGCCGTCGAGCTGGCCCATCTCCACGATGCCGGGACGCAGCGTGTCACGGACCTTCTTGTTCGGGTCGTCGTAGGACGGGGCGTCCAGCAGCGGGGTGAGGTCGGTGAGCTGCTTCTTTCCGGCCAGGACACCCATGTCCATCTGCTCGGCGCCGGAGTTGTCGATCAGGTCCGGCGGGGTGCCCTGGTTGAAGCGGGGCTGGAGGGTGGACTGGATCTTCTGGGTCGCGGCGAACTTCACCTTGGCCTTGGGGAAGGCCTTCTCGTAGACCTTCACGGCGTCCTCGGCGTACTCCTTGCCGAAACCACCGTCGAACAGGACGAACTCCATGCCCGCGGTCTCGTTCACACCCAGCGGGTTCTTGGCGGTCTTCTTGCCGGCCTTGGCCTTGTCGCCGTTGCCGCCGCCGCCACTGCTGGCGCACGCCGACAGGAAGCTCATCGTGGGGACGGAGATCAGGCCCAGCGCGGCGGACCGCTTGATCAGATCCCGGCGGCCTACGCCACCGGTTCCGTTGTTCTCGGCGGAAGTGGATCCCATGCTCAAGTCCTCGCCTTCTCCAGGACTCAGGCGGTGTACCGGATCCTCCCGGGCACCGCGGTCAGGTCAAGCAGGGTGGTGCTGGAAGTGCGCATCATGTGAATTGCCGACAGGTATAGTCCACTTGTTGCCAGCTGAGCAAGATCGAAAGCAAGGTTGGCCGCGGGTCTTTTCCGAGTTGAGACCTCGCGGACATATGAGCGGCCTGTGGGACTCCTGCCGGCAAAATCCCTGACATAGGCCCCGAATGCCGCACCAACACCCTTGACATCACTGCCCACTTGCGACACTACTGATGCTTGCGCACCGAATTTGACAACGTTGTCCGCAGCGCAGGAGGGGTGCTCGCGTATGCAGCAGCACAGGGTTCGACTGAGACGAAAATCAGCGGGGAGACGGAGTTCGGCGGTCGTTTTCACGACCGCCTTCGCTTTGGCACTGGGTTCACAGGGCGCGGCGGTCGCCCTCCCACAGGCGCCCGCCGCCGCGGACCAGGGGTTCGCGTCCTCCTTCGAGGCGGACGATCCCGCACCCGACTGGCTCAACACCGTCGACACGGCACCGGACGGCTCCCAGCGGGCCTCGGGCGTCGACGGCGGCTACAGCACCGGCATCCCCGGCAACGTCACCGACCACGTCACGGACGTCCGGGCGAGCGCCGAGAACACCGGCGGCGGCGAGGTGAAGGAGAACCTCGCCGACGGCGAGCCGAGCACCAAATGGCTGACCTTCGAGTCGACCGGCTGGGCCGAGTTCGACCTGGACAAACCGGTCAAAGCGGTCCGGTACGCGCTCACCTCGGCGAACGACGTCGTCGAGCGCGACCCGAGGGACTGGACCCTCGCGGGCTCCACCGACGGCAAGGACTGGAAGACCCTCGACACCCGCTCCGGCGAATCCTTCTCCGAGCGGTTACAGACGAAGACGTACGACATCCCGGAGGCGGCCGCCGCCGAGTACCGGCACTTCCGGCTGGAGATCACGAAGAACAACGGCGCCGCCGGTATCCTCCAGCTCGCCGACGTCCAGTTCTCCACGGGCGGCAGCGACGGTCCCGTCCCGCAGGACATGCTCTCGCTGGTCGACCGCGGCCCCAACGGATCGCCCACCGCGAAGGCGGGCGCCGGATTCACCGGAAAGAGGGCCCTGCGGTACGCCGGACGGCACACGGCGGACGGGCGGGCGTACTCGAACAACAAGATCTTCGACGTGAACGTGGCGGTCGGCCGGGACACCGAGCTGGCGTACCGGATCTTCCCGTCGATGGCGGACGGCGACCGTGACTACGACGCGACGAACGTGTCGGTGGACCTGGCGTTCACGGACGGAACGTACCTGAGCGGCCTCGGGGCGATGGACCAGCACGGATTCGGGCTGTCGCCGCAGGGGCAGGGCGCCGCCAAGGTGCTCTACGTCAACCAGTGGAACAACGTGGCCTCGCGGATCGGGTCGGTCGCGGCCGGGAAGACCGTCGACCGGATCCTGGTGGCCTACGACTCCCCCAAGGGCCCGGCGAAGTTCCGGGGCTGGCTGGACGACGTGACGATCGAGCGGGCCGCGCCGCAGAGGCCGAAGGCCCGTCTGTCGGACTACGCGCTGACCACCCGGGGCACCAACTCCAGCGGCGGCTTCTCGCGCGGCAACAACTTCCCGGCGACGGCGGTCCCGCACGGCTTCAACTTCTGGACGCCGGTGACCAACGCGTCCTCGCTGAGCTGGCTGTACGACTACGCGCGGGCCAACAACGCGGACAACCTGCCGACGATCCAGGCGTTCAGCGCGAGCCATGAGCCGAGCCCCTGGATGGGTGACCGGCAGACCTTCCAGGTGATGCCGTCGGCGGCCTCCGGAACCCCGGACACCGGTCGTGAGGCGCGTGAGCTGGCCTTCCGGCACGAGAACGAGACCGCGCGGCCGTACTACTACGGAGTGCGGTTCGAGAACGGGCTGAAGGCCGAGATGGCGCCGACCGACCACGCGGCGGCACTGCGCTTCACCTACCCGGGCGACGACACCAGCGTCCTCTTCGACAACGTGACCGACCAGGCCGGACTGACCCTCGACCAGGAGAACGGGATCATCACCGGTTACTCGGACGTGAAGTCCGGCCTGTCGACCGGTGCCACCCGGCTCTTCGTGTACGGCGTGTTCGACAAGCCGGTGACCGACGGAGCGTCGAGCGGTGTCAAGGGGTACCTGCGCTTCAAGGCCGAGGACCGGACGGTCACGCTGCGCCTGGCGACCTCGCTGATCAGCCTCGACCAGGCGAAGGACAACCTCCGCCAGGAGATTCCCGACGGCACCTCCTTCGCGAAGGTGAAGTCGCGCGCCCAGCAGCAGTGGGACCGGATCCTCGGCAAGGTCGAGGTGGAGGGCGCGACGCCGGACCAGCTGACCACGTTGTACTCCAGCCTGTACCGGCTGTACCTGTACCCCAACTCCGGCTTCGAGAAGGTCGGTTCGACGTTCCAGTACGCGTCCCCGTTCTCGCCGATGCCGGGCCCGGACACCCCGACCCACACCGGCGCCAAGATCGTGGACGGCAAGGTGTACATCAACAACGGCTTCTGGGACACGTATCGGACGACCTGGCCGGCGTACTCACTGCTGACGCCCGGTCAGGCCGGTGAGATGGTCGACGGGTTCGTGCAGCAGTACAAGGACGGCGGCTGGACCTCGCGCTGGTCCTCCCCCGGGTACGCGGACCTGATGACCGGCACCTCCTCGGACGTGGCCTTCGCGGACGCGTACGTCAAGGGTGTCGGCTTCGACGCGAAGTCGGCGTACGACGCGGCCCTGAAGAACGCGACCGTCGTGCCCCCGTCGTCCGGCGTGGGCCGCAAGGGCATGGCGACCTCGCCGTTCCTCGGCTACACGAGCACCGACACGCACGAGGGCCTGTCGTGGGCGCTGGAGGGCTACCTCAACGACTACGGCATCGCGAGGATGGGCCAGGCCCTCCACAAGGAGACCGGCGAGAAGCGCTACCAGGAGGAGTCCGCGTACTTCCTCAACCGCGCCCAGGACTACGTCAACCTCTTCGACTCCAAGGCCGGCTTCTTCCAGGGCCGGGACGCCAAGGGTGACTGGCGGGTCGAGTCGTCGACGTACGACCCGCGGGTGTGGGGCTACGACTACACCGAGACCAACGGCTGGGGCTACGCCTTCACCGCCCCGCAGGACAGCCGGGGCCTCGCCAACCTGTACGGCGGCCGCGGCGGTCTCGGGGAGAAGCTCGACGAGTACTTCGCCACCCCGGAGACCGCCTCGCCGGACGTCGTCGGCTCCTACGGCGGTGTCATCCACGAGATGACCGAGGCCCGGGACGTCCGGATGGGCATGTACGGTCACTCCAACCAGGTGGCCCACCACGTGAACTACATGTACGACGCGGCCGGGCAGCCCTGGAAGACCCAGAAGAACGTGCGCGAGGTGCTGTCCCGCCTCTACACCGGCAGCGAGATCGGGCAGGGTTACCACGGCGACGAGGACAACGGCGAGCAGTCGGCCTGGTTCCTGTTCTCCGCGCTCGGCTTCTACCCGCTGGTCATGGGCAGCGGCGAATACACCGTCGGCTCCCCGCTGTTCACCAAGGCGACGGTCCATCTGGAGAACGGCCGGGACCTGGTCGTCAGGGCGCCGAAGAACAGCGCGAAGAACGTGTACGTGCAGGGACTGAAGGTCAACGGCCGTACATGGACCTCGACTTCGCTCCCCCACTCGCTGCTGGCGAAGGGCGGGGTCCTGGACTTCGCCATGGGGCCGAAGCCGTCGTCGTGGGGCACGGGGACGAACGCGGCCCCTGTGTCGATCACCCAGGACGACAAGGTGCCGACCCCGCGCGCCGACGTGCTGAAGGGCGAGGGTGCCCTGTTCGACAACACCTCGGCGACGGACGCCCCTGTGGCGTCGCCGCTGGATCTGCCGGTCTCCGGGCAGGTCAAGGCGGTCCAGTACACGCTGACCTCGTCGGCGGACCGGACGAAGGCGCCGACCGGCTGGACGCTCCAGGGCTCGGCCGACGGGACCACGTGGAAGACGCTGGACGAACGCTCCGGGCAGTCCTTCCCGTGGGACAGGCAGACCCGTGCGTTCTCCGTGCGGACGCCGGGTGACTACGCGAAGTACCGTCTGGTCGTCGACGGCGAGGCGGTGGTGTCGGAGGTCGAACTGCTCGGCTGAGCAGTCGGGTCGAGGTCCTCGGACCGACTGGTGGAGTCGGTGTACGGGTAACTGGCCGCGACCTGCGCCCGGTTCGGAGGTCGTGTCGTACACGGCCCCGAGCCGGGCGCTTCCGCGTAGGGCCTGCTGCTGTGCTGACTCCGAGCCTGTCCTTGTCGTGACTTTTGTCGTGATCATGACAAGTCAGTCCGTTCCTTGGGGTACGGGCCGTGTGAATGCGTGCGTGAATGCGTGAAATGCGTGCGCGAATGCAGGGTGCGGGCGCATGGCGCGGGAGCGGGGGATGGGGGCGTCCCTCGGGGCGGGTTCCGGTCCGCCTTATGGGAGCGCTCCCACCCCACCTGTTCGGGAAGGTAGCGCTGAGCGGCCCGCTTGTAAACGGTTGGCGCACGGGCGTCGTATCCGGGTGGTGCGGTCCGGGGGGCGCATGGGGTGCGGAGCGGCCGGCGAGGATGCCGACTCGGCCGGGGGTGCGGTCGGTTCACGGCGGCGGCCGGGGTCAGTTTCTGGTGGCGCCTGGTGTCGGGGCGGCCGTCGGCCGGGCCGGGCGTACCGAGAACGCCGTGTCGCCTGCCACGGCCACGATCGCGTCCTTGACCAGCAGCACGCTCGGGATCGTGTTCTCCGCCGAGGTCCCCGGGTCGTCCAGTTTGTCCGTGCTCCAGCGCGCGGCGCCGGTAGTGCGGTCGAGCGCGAGGAGGCGGCCGTAGCGGTTGGCGAAGTAGAGGCTGTCGTACGCCGTCGACGACACCGGCGCGGACAGGTTCTCGATCTGCGTGCCCTCCTGCCACAGCCGGGTCCCGTCGGTCGCCCGGATCGCGGTGACGGTTCCGTCGGGGCGGACGAAGTACACGGTGCCGTCGATGAGGGTGGCCGCGCCGCGCGGGATGTCCGGCAGGGGAATCCGGATGGCCGTGCCCTCGGCCGGGTTCACCCGGATCAGGGCCGCATACGGCTCGTCCCGCCCGTCGTTCGACTCGGAGTCGAGCTTCTGCCGTACCGCGAACAGCGGCTGTCCGCCCACGGCGCCTACCGGCATCGCCGTCGGGGGCACCTTGGGAAGCTCGCGCGCCGTGCCGTGGGCCGGGTCGAGGTTCACCAGGCCGGCCTGGCCCTTGGTGGGGTCGTCGGCGTCGGTGCACACGCCGTAGGGGGCGCCACCCAGGACGAGCGGGGCGCAGCGGGTGCCGGCCGACGACCTCGCCGGGGTCCGCCAGAGATCCTTGCCGGTCCGGGCGTCGAGGGCGACGAACTCCGTCCCCTTTTCCGACATCGTCAGGATGCCTCCGCTGAACAGGGCGGCGGGGTGGCCCGCGTCGATCGTGCGGGTCCAGACCCGTTTCCCCGCGTCGGCGTCGAGGGCGGTCAACTGCCGCTCCGTGTACACGGTCTCGTCCTGCGGCTCGTACGCGTACACCATCCCGTTCCGGACGCCGAGGGGACGCTCGGCCGCCTGCGCGCTGCTGCCGAAGCGCCACTCGACCCGGCCCGAGGCCGCGGCGATCCGGGCGACCGTGAAACCGGTCCCCGCGCAGTACAGCGCGGATCCGCCGGACATGCAGCCGGAATCCACGGAGTCCACGTTGACGGTCGTGGAGTCGCCCTTCACGGGTCGGGTGAGCTCCGTCTGCCAGGGCCGCCAGCCGACGGGGAGCGACGGGCCGGGCGGAACGGGATGGTCGGCGGCGGGGGTTCCGTGGGACGTGTCCGGGTTCGTCGCCAGGTGGTACGCCGAAACGCCCACCACGGTGGCGGCCAGCGCGGCGCCGAGGACGACGAGGCGACGCACCCGGCGTGTGCGACCGCCGGTGGCGGGCTCCGTGCCCCCCGTACGGCCACCGTACCCGCGGCCGACGGTGGCGGACTCGGTGACCGGTGTGCGGCCGGGTCCTGCCGTGTCGCTCCCGCTTCCCGGCACCGTCGACGGACCGGCCGCCGCCGGACCGGCCGCCGCTGTGTCCGGCAGGGTCTCGAACATCCGGTACAGCTCGGCCAGTTGAGGCCTGGTGGCCGGATCCTTGGCCAGACAGCGCTCGGCCATGCCGCGCAGGGGCTCGGGTGCGCCGTCCAGGGTGGGCTGCTCGTGCACCACCTTGTAGCCCGTCATATAGGGGCTGCCGCCGTCGAAGGGGCGGTTGCCGGTGGCCGCGTACACCAGGAGGGAACCGAGCGAGAACACGTCCGAGGCGGCGGTGACATCCCGGGGCGAGGCGAACTGTTCCGGGGACATGAAGGGCGGGGTGCCGATCAGATGGCCGGTCATGGTGAGGGCCTCGTTGTCGGCGGCGCGCGAGATACCGAAGTCGATGACGCGCGGTCCGTCCTCGGCCATCAGGACGTTGCTCGGCTTCAGGTCCCGGTGGACCACTCCGGCCTGGTGGATGTCCCGCAGTGCCTCGACGAGGCCGAGGGCGAGGACGCGCAGCTCACGTCCGCTCAGCGCGCCTCGCCTGGCAACTCTGTCTTCGAGCGTGCGGCCCGGCACGTACAGCGTGGCCATCCACGGCAGTTCGGCGTCCGGGTCGGCGTCCACCACGGGGGCGGTGAACGCCCCGCTCACCCGACGGGCCGCCGCGACCTCCTGGCGGAAGCGGGTGCGGAACTCCTCGTCCTGCGCGTACTGCGCGTGAACGACCTTGACCGCGACCTGCCGTCCCGAGGCCGAGCGGCCGAGGTAGACGACTCCCATGCCGCCGCTGCCGAGCCGGTCGACGAGGGTGTAGCCGCCTATGGACCCGATGGAATCCGACTCCCCGGTACTCAGCGACATGTGCCGGTCGCCCTTTCTGGATCCCCTGTGCCACACAGCTGTTCGGTCGCATCACCCTAGTGCCTCGCCCGGCGTGCGGCGACGAGGCTCCCGCGCACCGACGCCGGCAAGCCGCCCGCACACCCGTCGAGCGGTCCGCGGCCGGGACGTTGACTAGGAAGTCGTCCGTGAAGCCGTCCGTGAAGCCGTCCGTGAAGTCGTCCATGAAGCCGTCCGTGAAGCCGTCCATGAAGCCGTCCGTGAAGCCGTCCATGAAGTCGGTGTGCTCGGAGACTTTGACGACAAGACCTGCGGAATCCGTCAATTCCCCTGGCCGAAGGGGGCGTTGGCACTCCTAGGCCACAGGATTCCCTTGAGCCGCTTTCCGCCCGGCGCTCACTCTGGTCACCGGCTTCCGCTCACCAGGCCGGAAGCGTCGTCAGTGTTCAGAAGAGGAAGCCACCCATGCGAAGACTCCAGGCCCTCTGGGCCGTGGCAGGAGCGGCAGGACTGCTCACGGGCGCGGTCACGCCCGCCGCGGCCGGTTCCGGATCGCAAGTCACCGCACCGGACGCCACGCCCGTGCGGAGCGGCGCCGAGTCCGGTGCCACGAACACGCAGACCGTCACCCTCATCACCGGTGACACCGTGTCCCTCACCGCCGGACCGGACGGCAAGCAGGCCGTCGACGTCCAGCGCGGCAAGGGCCGCGAAGCCGCCACCTTCGTATCGAGCGAGAAGGACGGCGAGGTCAGTGTCCTGCCGGCGGACGCGATCCCGCTGGTGCAGGCGGGCCGTCTCGACCCGGCCCTGTTCAACGTCACCCAGCTGGTGAAGCAGGGGTACGCCGACGCGAAGACCGGCACCACCCCGGTGATCGCGACGTACACGAAGGGCAACGCGACCCCCGACGGCGCGCGCCGGACCCTCGCGCTGCCGACGATCGGCGGCGCCGCGCTCAGCACGAAGAAATCGACCGCCTTCTGGGCGGACATCGCCCCCGCGCTCGGCACCGGACCCACCACGAAGGCCGCGAAGCAGCTCGGCGAGGGCCTCGACAAGATCTGGCTCGACGGCAAGGTGCAGGCGTCCCTCGACGTCAGCGTGCCGCAGATCGGCGCCCCCGAGGTGTGGAAGTCGGGCTTCGACGGCAAGGGCGTCAAGGTCGCCGTCCTGGACACGGGCGTGGACGCCGGGCACCCGGATCTCGCGGGGAAGATCGGCGAGACGAAGAGCTTCGTGCCGGACCAGGCGGTGCAGGACGGTCACGGCCACGGCACCCATGTGGCGTCCACGATCGTCGGCTCGGGCGCTGCCTCGGACGGCAAACGCAAGGGCGTGGCTCCGGGCGCGGAGCTGCTGGTCGGCAAGGTGCTGAACAACGCGGGCAGCGGCCAGGACTCCTGGATCATCGCGGGCATGGAGTGGGCGGCACGCTCCGGCGCGAAGATCGTCTCCATGTCCCTGGGCGGCACGGCCTCAGGCCCCTCGGACGTGCTGAGTGAGACCGTCGACGAGCTGTCCGCGTCCACCGGCACCCTCTTCGTGATCGCGGCGGGCAACGCGGGACCGTCCGAGCAGACCGTCGGCACCCCCGGCATCGCCGACTCGGCGCTGACGGTCGGCGCCGTCGACAAGTCCGACAAGCTGGCCTCGTTCTCCAGCCGCGGTCCGCGCCTCGGCGACTCGGCGGTCAAGCCGGAGATCACCGCACCGGGCGCGGCCATCACCGCGGCCCGCGCGGCCGGCACCACCATGGGCACGCCGGTCGACGAGTACTACACGACGTCGAGCGGTACGTCGATGGCGACCCCGCACGTCGCGGGCGCCGCCGCGCTGGTCGCGCAGGCCCATCCGGACTGGACGGGGCAGCAGATCAAGCAGGCGCTGGCGACCACCGCGAAGACGAACACCGTCAACTCGGTGTTCGAGCAGGGCGACGGCCGGGTCGACGCCGTACGGGCCGTCAACCAGGGCGTCTTCGCGACACCGACCCTGAGCTTCGGTAAGTACGAGGAGAGCGACACCGAGGCGGACAGCAAGGACACCAAGGACATCACGTACACCAACACCACCGACAAGGCGGTGGAGTTGAAGGTCTCCTCGACCCTCCCCGACGCCGCGCTGAACGCGGACACCGTGACCGTCCCGGCGAAGGGCACCGCCACCGTCGGGGTGACGGTCGACCCGGCCGCGGAGGCGACGGGCCGGTACACGGGCCACATCACCGCGAGTGCCGACGGCATCCAGGTCACCACCGCCATCGGCTTCGAGAAGCTGCCGAAGACCTTCGACCTGAAGGTGTCGCTGGTGGGCCGGGACGGCAAGCCGTCCACCGGGGCGTCGATCTTCATGCTCCAGGAACTGAACGGCGCATATCCGGACACGTACGGGTTCCTCGGCAGTGGCTACACCTTCAAGGTGCCGGCCGGTACGTACAACGTGGCGTCCTGGATCTCGCAGCGGGACGCGGCCGGGCTGGAGGTCAACACCTCCGTCGTCGGCGATCCGCAGATCAAGGTCGACAAGAACACCGAGGTCGTCCTCGACGCCCGCAAGGCGGTCGAGATCAAGCCGAAGACCAAGGAGGACTCCGAGTTCCAGGGATTCAGCACCAACTGGCACCGGGAGAGCCCGGGCAGCAACTGGGGCCTGACCTACAGCCAGGGCTGGTGGACCGACCACGTCTATGTGGCGCCCACCGAGAAGGTCACCGAGGGCATGTTCGAGTTCTCCTCGAAGTTCCGGCTGTACGCCAAGGAGCTGACGGCGAGCGTCACCAGCCCCGAGAAGTACGCGCTGCCCCTCGACTACGCACAGACGCACAGCGGCTTCCCCGTGAAGATCAGCGGTGACCGCACGGTCTGGGCCGTGGACGCGGGCAGCGGCACCATGGCCGACTTCGACGGGCTCGACGTCAAGGGCAAGGTGGCGGTCGTCCGGGTGGGCGCCGACGCGACGGCGGACGAGGCACTGGCCAACGCGACCGCGGCCGGGGCCGGTTACCTCCTCGCCTACCACGAGACGCCCGGGTACTGGATCTCCTGGGTGAAGAGCGCGGCCATCCCGCTGATGACCGCCACCGGCGAGGACGGCGCGAAGCTCGGGGCCCTGCTCAAGAGCGGGAAGAAGGTCAAGCTGAAGCTGAAGGGCACCGCGGTCAGCCCGTACGTGTACAGCGTGATGTTCCCGCAGCCGGGCGCCGTCTCGGCCGACCAGACGTACGACCTGAACAGCTCCAACACGGTGAAGCAGACGGTTCGCTACCACGCGGGCCGGGCCGACCAGGTCGGCAAGGACGCCGTGTACAGGTACCGTCCCTGGCAGTCCACCGACCTCGCGACCACCAACAACGTGCAACTCGGCACGGAGCGCACCGAGTACTACAACGTCTCCGACACCCGGATCTGGCACGCCGTCTATCCCGACGCGAACGCCAACAAGCCCCAGTGGAACGCCCTGCGGACCTTCGACAAGGCGGGCAAGCTGCCCTCCGAGGAGTGGTTGCGCCAGGTCGTCCGCCCGGCGACCAGTCAGCAGTACGGCCTCTCCCAGCGCACCGGCGACAAACTCACCTTCGCGGTACCGGAGTTGAGCGACTCGGCGCCGGAGCACTACGCGTCCGTGGACAACATCCAGGACACCGCGAAGGGCACGCTGTACAAGGACGGGCAGCTGGTCGGTGACACCACACTCGGCGGACTCGGCACCTTCGACGTCCCCGCGGCGAAGGCCTCGTACCGTCTCGTGCTCGACGCCCGGCGCACGGCCGGCTGGGCCGCGTACTCCACCGGCACCCACACCGAATGGTCCTTCGCCTCGGCGCACACGGACCAGCGCGCGGCGCTGCCGCTGCTCTCGGTCGGCTACGACGTGGACAAGCTCGACCTCCTCAACCGTGCTGAGCGCAAGCACACGTCCAAGCTCGGACTCTCCGTACGCGACCAGTCGGGCGACGTCGCGGTCGGTGACCTGAAGGCATGGGTCTCCTACGACGACGGCGCGTCCTGGAAGGAGGCGAAGGTGAAGAAGGGCGAGCTGAAGCTCAAGCACCCGAAGGGCGCCGAGTTCGTGTCGCTGCGGGTGCGGGCCGCCGATGCGAACGGCGACGCGGTCGACCAGACGGTGCTGCGGGCCTTCGGTCTGAAGTAGGCGGCCCCAAGGAGGTGGCCTGAAGTGATCGGCGTGAAGTCGACGGCCTCCAGGGCCTGTTAACAGCCTTAACAAAGATCGCCTACCGTGCCGAGCCATGGTGAACACGGCATACGACACGGCAGGGCAGACCCCCGCCGCGAGCCCCTGGGCCGCGGTGGGGGTCTCCGAGTTCGACGAACTGCTGTACCAGGCGGTCCTCAACCAACCCGACGCCGGCGCGGCCGGCTGGGCGTTGCTGACCGGCGCCTCCCCGGCCCGGGTCCGCGAGGCCTGCAACCGGCTGCTCGCGCTCGGGCTGCTGCAACCACCGGACTCCATGGGCGGGTTGCGGGCGGTCGACCCCCGGGTGGCGATCCGCGGGCTGATCCGGCGGCGCGAGACGGAGTCCGAGCTGCTGGCCGCCACCGCCGAGGAGATGGCGACCGCGTACGAGGCGGGGCTGCTGCGCGAGGAGCCGTCCCGGCTGATCGAGGTGGCCTCCGGCGAGGGCGCCATCGCGGCACGCCTGGAGGAGATGTACGCGCGCGCAGAGCACGAGGTGTGCCTTTTCGACACACCGCCGTATCTCGCCCCGGCCGCTCCGCAGGTGGATCTCCAGGCCGATCTGCTCAGCCGCGGGATCGTCTCTCGCGGGATCTACGCGGCGACCGGCCTGGAGGATCCGAAAGTTCTGTCCCGCGCCCTCAGAATGGTCGAACTCGGCGAACAAGCACGGGTGTTGCCGTCCGTTCCGCTCAAGCTGCTGGTGGTCGACGGATGCCGGGCACTGCTACCGCTGACCGCCTCCTCGGCCGGCGGTTACTGTGCCGTCGTGGTGTGGCACTCGGCGGTGACCGAGGCCCTGCAGAAGCTCTTCGAGCTGGCCTGGCAGCAGGCGACGCCGCTGGGCCAGGCGGCCGACGACAGTGAACTCTCCGAGAGTGACAGGACGTTGACCCGGCTGCTGGCGGCCGGGATGAAGGACGAGGCGGTGGCTCGCCATCTGGGGGTGAGCCTGCGGACCCTGCGGCGGCGGGTGAGCGACCTGCAGGAGCGGCTGGGAGCGTCCAGCAGGTTCCAGCTGGGGATGCGGGCGTCCCAACGCGGCTGGGTGTAGGCCACACCAGGGTCTGCGGGTGGTTTTTTGATCAAGTGGCGGACCGGCGGGCTCCTTGATCCAGCTCATCATGAGAGCGGCCTGTGCGGTGGTGGTGCTGCGGTGGCTGTGCCGGGCCTTCGGCCCCCGGGCGCCGGGCTCTCGGGCGCGCGTGTGGTCGGCGTGGAGTGCCTGGACACGTAGGTGTCCACTGATCGAGCAGAGAGTCGCCGGCGGTCGGCCCATGTCCCGCCCACGATGGCGCTTGCCCTCGGCGGTGTCGCCCCGCTCGGCCAACTGCCGTGACCGAAGGGCGCATTGGCACGCTTCGGCCACAGGAATCCCTTGAGGCACCCGCCGCACACCGCTCACTCTGGTCCATGGCGTCCGCCCACCAGGACGGAAGCCTTCAGAGAGTTCAGGGGAGGAAGTCCACCCATGCGAAGACTCCACGCCCTCTGGGCCGTGGCAGGAGCGGCCGGACTGATTGCGGGGGCCATCGCTCCCGCGACGGCCGGTCCTCGGGCCGCGGTCACCACGTCACGCGCCACCAGTACGCCGGACCTCGCCGGGTCGGGCGCCACGCCCGTGCGGAGCGGCGCCGCGTCCGGTGCCGCGAAGACACAGACCGTCACCCTCATCACCGGCGACACCGTGTCGCTCAGCGTCGGCCCGGACGGCAAGTACGCCGTCGACGTCCGGCGCGGCAAGGGCCGTGAGGCCGCCACTTTCCTGTCCAGCGAGAAGGACGGCGAGGTGAGCGTCCTGCCGTCGGACGTGATCCCGCTGGTGCAGGCGGGCCGTCTCGACCCGGCCCTGTTCAACGTCACCCAGCTGGTGAAGCAGGGGTACGCCGACGCGAAGACCGGCACCACCCCGGTGATCGCGACGTACAAGAGCGGCAGCGCGACCCCCGACGGCGCACGCCGCACTCTCAAACTGCCCGGAATAGACGGGGCCGCGCTCAGCGCGAAGAAGTCCACCGCCTTCTGGGCCGACATCGCCCCCAAACTCGGCACCGAACCCACCACGAAGGCGGCCAAGCAACTCGGCGAGGGCCTCGACAAGATCTGGCTCGACGGCAAGGTGCAGGCGTCCCTCGACGTCAGCGTGCCGCAGATCGGCGCCCCCGAGGTGTGGAAGTCGGGCTTCGACGGCAAGGGCGTCAAGGTCGCCGTCCTGGACACGGGCGTGGACGCCGGGCACCCGGATCTCGCGGGGAAGATCGGCGAGACGAAGAGCTTCGTGCCGGACCAGACGGCACAGGACGGCCACGGCCACGGCACCCATGTGGCGTCCACCATCGTCGGCTCGGGCGCGGCCTCGGACGGCAAACGCAAAGGTGTGGCGCCCGGCGCGGAGCTGCTGGTCGGCAAGGTGCTGAACAACGCGGGCAGCGGCCAGACCTCCTGGATCCTCGCGGGCATGGAGTGGGCGGCGAAGTCCGGCGCGAAGATCGTCTCCATGTCCCTGGGCGGCACGGCCTCGGGTCCCTCGGACGTGATGAGTGAGACCGTCGACGAGCTGTCCGCGTCCACCGGCACCCTCTTCGTGATCGCGGCGGGCAACGCGGGACCGTCCGAGCAGACCGTCGGCACCCCCGGCATCGCCGACTCGGCGCTGACGGTCGGCGCCGTCGACAAGTCCGACAAGCTGGCCTCGTTCTCCAGCCGGGGCCCACGCCTCGGCGACTCGGCGGTCAAGCCGGAGATCACCGCACCGGGCGCGGCCATCACGGCGGCCCGCGCGGCCGGCACCACCATGGGCACACCGGTCGACGACAACTACACGACGGCGAGCGGTACGTCGATGGCCACCCCGCATGTCGCGGGCGCCGCGGCGCTGGTCGCGCAAGCCCATCCGGACTGGACGGGACAGCAGATCAAGGCAGATCTGGCGAGCACCGCGAAGACCATGCCGGACGCCGACGCCTTCCAGCAGGGCGACGGCCGGGTCGACGCCGTACGGTCGGTCAAGCAGGGCGTCTTCGCCACGCCGACGCTGAACTTCGGAAAGTTCGAGGACGGCGACACCGAGGTCGCCACCAAGGACCTCACGTACACCAACACCACTGACAAGGCAGTGGAGTTGAAGATATCGTCGAGCCTCGCCGATGTCACGCCGGGCGCCGACACGGTGACCGTGCCCGCGAAGGGCACCGCCACGGCCCCGGTCAGTGTCGACCCGGCGAAGGAGACCCAGGGCCGGTACAACGGCCACATCACCGCGACCGCCGACGGCATCCAGGTCACCACGGGCGTCGGCTTCGCGAAGGCGCCCAGGACGTACGACCTCGAGGTCTCGCTCGTGGGCCGCGACGGCAAGCCGACCACCGGGGGCTCGATCTACACGTTGCAGGAGCTGAACGGCGCCCAGCCCAACGAGTACGGCCAAATCGCCTCCAACACGACCTGGGAGGTTCCCGCCGGCACCTACTCCATCGTCACCTGGATTCCGGACCGTGACGGCGGCGGCACGGCCGTCGGCACCTCGGTCGTCGGCAATCCGGAGATCAAGGTCGACAAGGACACCGAGGTCGTCCTCGACGCCCGCAAGGCCGTGGAGATCAAGCCGAGGACGAAGGAGGACTCCGAGTTCAAGGGGTTCAGCACCTCCTGGAACCGCACAGGACCGGTTAGCTCCTGGGGGCTGACCTACAGCCAGGGCTGGTGGACGGACCACATCTATGTGGCGCCGACCAAGCAGGTCACCGTGGGATCCCTCGATTTCTACGCCAAGTTCCGCCTGTACGCGAAGGAGTTGACGGCGAGCGTCACCAGTCCGGAGAAGTCCGCCCTGTCGCTCTACTACTGCCAGACCTACAACGACTTCCCGTTGAAGATCAGCGGTGACCACAAGGTGCAGGCGGTGGACGCGGGCGGCGGCACCGACGCCGACTTCGCGGGGCTCGACGTCAAGGGCAAGGTGGCGGTGGTCGGGCTCGGCGCCACCGAGCGGGCGGACGGCGCCCTGGCCGCAGCGACCAGGGCCGGGGCGGGTTACCTCATCGCGTACCGCAAGACGCCCGGTTTCTGGCTCGAAGCCGTGCAACACGCGACCACTGTCCCACTGATGATCGCCACCGGCGAGGAGGGCGCCAAGCTCACCAGCCTGCTGAAGACCAGCAAGAAGGTCACGCTGAAGCTGGGCGGCACACCGGTCAGCCCGTACGTCTACAACCTGCTCGCCACCCAGAGCGGCGCCATCACCACGAACCAGACGTACCGCCTGGACAGCACCAACACGACGAAGTCCAAGGCCCGTTACTACGGCGGCAAGCCCGGCCAGCTCGGCATGGACACCGTGTACACCTTCCGTCCCTGGCAGCTCTACGCCATCGAGAACAGCCAGTACATGCAGCTCGGCACGGAGCGCACGGAGTACAACTACGTCGACCCCGACACCCGGGTCCGGCACAACGTCTACCCGGACTGGCAGGCGGGCAAGGCCCAGTGGAGTCCGTTGCGGACCTACACCAAGGCGACCACGGAGCCGACTGAGGAGTGGCTGCGCCAGGTCGTCCGTCCGGGGGCCAGCGAGGAGTACGGGCTCTCCGAGCGCACCGGCGACAAACTCACCCTCTCGGTACCGGAGTTGAGCGACACCACGCCGGGCCACTACGGATACGTCGACGGCACCCAGGACACCGCGAAGGGCACGCTGTACAAGGACGGACTGCTGGTCGGCGACTCACTCGTCGGCGGCTACGGCATCTTCGACGTACCGGCGGACAAGGCCTCGTACCGCTTCGTGCTGGACGTGCAGCGCCGGGCCGACTGGGCCGCGTACTCGACGAGCACCCACACGGAATGGTCCTTCGCCTCGGCGCACACCGACGCCCGGACGCCGCTGCCGCTGCTCACCGTCGGCCTCGACCCGAAGAAGCTCGACCTCCTCAACCGTGCCGACAGGACGAAGGAGTTGGAGATCGGGCTGCCGGTCAGTGATCAGCTGGGAAGCGTCAGGGCGAGCAGCCTGGAGGCGTGGGTCTCCTACGACGACGGCACGTCCTGGAAAGAGGTGAAGGTCAAGAACGGCAAGGCGAAGTTCAAGCCCGCCAAGGGAGCGCAGTCGGTGTCGCTGCGCGTGCGGGCCGCCGACCAGGACGGCAACCGGATCGACCAGACCGTGCTGCGGGCGTTGGGTCTGAAGTGACCTGACGTGACGTGACGTGGGACGTCCACGACGGTCGGGCCGCGCTCCCCACGGGGGCGCGGCCCTTCGCCGTTCGGCTTGCTTGCCGGCAGGCTGCTTACTTCCGGAGCAGGCTGCGCAGCACGTACTGCATGATGCCGCCGTTGCGGTAGTAGTCGGCCTCACCGGGGGTGTCGATGCGGACGACCGCGTCGAACTCACGGCGTACATTGTCGGCTTCGCCGGGGGCCGTGTCGGTGGTGACCTTGACCGTGCGCGGCGTGGTGCCGTTGTTCAGCTCCTCGACGCCGGTGAAGGAGAAGGTCTCCTCTCCGGTCAGGCCGAGGGAGGCGGCCGAGGCGCCCTCGGGGTACTGGAGCGGGAGCACGCCCATGCCGATCAGGTTCGAGCGGTGGATGCGCTCGTACGACTCGGCGATGACGGCCTTGACGCCGAGGAGCGCGGTGCCCTTGGCGGCCCAGTCGCGGGACGAGCCGGAGCCGTACTCCTTGCCGGCCAGGACGACCAGCGGGATGCCCTGCTCGATGTAGTTGCGCGAGGCGTCGTAGATGAACGACACCGGGGCGTCGTCCTGCGTGAAGTCGCGGGTGTACCCGCCTTCCGTCCCCGGCGCGATCTGGTTGCGCAGGCGGATGTTGGCGAACGTGCCGCGGATCATGACCTCGTGGTTGCCGCGGCGCGAGCCGTAGCTGTTGAAGTCACGACGCTCCACACCGTGCTCGGTGAGGTACGTGCCGGCCGGGGTGTCGGCCTTGATGGCGCCGGCCGGGGAGATGTGGTCGGTGGTGACCGAGTCACCCAGCTTGGCCAGGACGCGGGCGCCCGTGATGTCGGAGACGGGGGTGGTCTCCACCGTCATGCCCTCGAAGTACGGGGGCTTGCGGACGTACGTCGACTCCGCGTCCCACTCGAAGGTGTTGCCGGTCGGGATCGACAGCGCCTGCCACTGGGCGTCGCCCGCGAAGACGTCCTGGTAGGACTTGTTGAACATGTCCTCGCCGATGGCGTTCGCCACCACGTCGTTGACCTCGGCCTCGGAGGGCCAGATGTCCCTGAGGTGGACCGGGTTGCCGTCCTGGTCGATGCCCAGGGCGTCCTTGGTGATGTCCACCTTCATGGAGCCGGCCAGGGCGTACGCGACGACCAGCGGCGGGGACGCCAGGTAGTTCATCTTGACGTCGGGGTTGATCCGGCCCTCGAAGTTCCGGTTGCCGGAGAGGACCGCGGTGACCGCGAGGTCGTGGTCGTTGACGGCCTGGGAGACCTCGTCCGGCAGCGGGCCGGAGTTGCCGATGCAGGTGGTGCAGCCGTAACCGACGAGGTTGAAGCCGACCTTGTCGAGGTACGGGGTCAGACCGGCCTTGTCGAAGTAGTCCGTCACGACCTTGGAACCCGGAGCGAGGGTGGTCTTGACCCACGGCTTGCGGGTCAGGCCCTTCTCCACGGCCTTCTTCGCGACCAGCGCGGCGGCGACCATGACGTACGGGTTGGAGGTGTTGGTGCAGGAGGTGATGGCCGCGACCGTCACCGCACCGTGGTCGATCTCGTACGTCGAACCGTCGGGGGCGGTCACGGTGACCGGGTTGGACGGGGCGCCGTTGGGGTGGTTGGCCGGGGAGTCGGAGGCCGGGAAGGACTCCTTGCCCGCCTCGTCGACGTCGTCGACGTAGTTGCGGACGTCCGTCGTGAACTGCTCGGCGGCGTGCGCGAGGACGATGCGGTCCTGCGGGCGCTTCGGGCCGGCGATGGACGGGACGACCGTGGACAGGTCCAGCTCGAGCTTCTCGGAGAAGTCCGGCTCGGCCTTCGGGTCCAACCAGAGGCCCTGCTCCTTGGCGTACGCCTCGACAAGCGCGAGCTGCTGCTCGGAGCGGCCGGTGAGCTTCAGGTACTTGATCGTCTCGTCGTCGATCGGGAAGATCGCGGCGGTGGAGCCGAACTCCGGCGACATGTTGCCGATGGTGGCACGGTTCGCGAGGGAGGTGGCGGCGACGCCCTCACCGTAGAACTCGACGAACTTGCCGACGACACCGTGCTTGCGGAGCATCTCGGTGATGGTCAGCACGAGGTCGGTGGCGGTGGTGCCGGCGGTGAGTTCACCGGTGAGCTTGAAGCCGACGACGCGCGGGATGAGCATGGAGACCGGCTGGCCGAGCATCGCGGCCTCGGCCTCGATGCCGCCGACGCCCCAGCCCAGCACGCCCAGGCCGTTGACCATGGTGGTGTGCGAGTCGGTGCCGACGAGGGTGTCGGGGTAGGCCTGGCCGCCGCGGACCATGATCGTGCGGGCCAGGTGCTCGATGTTCACCTGGTGGACGATGCCGGTGCCGGGCGGGACGACCTTGAACTCGTCGAACGCGGTCTGGCCCCAGCGCAGGAACTGGTAGCGCTCGCGGTTGCGGCCGTACTCCAGCTCGACGTTCTGCGCGAAGGCGTCGCTCGTGCCGAACTTGTCGGCGATGACGGAGTGGTCGATGACCAGCTCGGCCGGGGCCAGCGGGTTGATCTTCGCCGGGTCGCCGCCGAGCTCCTTGACGGCCTCACGCATGGTGGCGAGGTCGACGACGCAGGGCACGCCGGTGAAGTCCTGCATGATCACGCGGGCCGGCGTGAACTGGATCTCCTGCGACGGCCGGCCCTGGGAGTCCCAGCCGCCGATGGCGCGGATGTGGTCGGCGGTGATGTTGGCGCCGTCCTCGGTACGGAGCAGGTTCTCCAGGAGAACCTTGAGGCTGTACGGCAGGCGGGCCGATCCCTCCACCTTGTCCAGCCGGAAGATCTCGTACGACTCGTCGCCCACCTGCAGCGTGCTGCGGGCGTCGAAGCTGTTCGCCGACACGACAGTCTCCTTCTTTTTTGTGCGCTTACCACCGCATCCTGCCGCCACGCCCTCTTGGCCGATCGCTGAGGTAAGGCTAAGTTAGGCACGCCTTACTGCCAGGCCCGGCGGAGGCGTGCGACTGCGGTACGCCTCGGCAGATATCTCGATGTCGAGATAACTCTAGTACATGGGCGCGGAATGGTCATGTCCGGACCCGTGTCCGCTTTCATCCCATCGGAGCGTTCGACAACGAACCCGGTCGGTTGCGTCATCGTGCCGTCGCCGATCGTGGCGCCTGCGCCGTCGCCGATTGTGACGCGCGCGCCGTCGCTTCCGCGTTCGCCGTCGTTGACGGCCCCTCACCCGAACGGACTACCCCAAGAGGCGCCATCTCATATCTGAGATAACCTCGACCTCATGGCAGACGACTACCTCGTACGCATCGGCAAGCTCATCCGTGACGCCCGGCAGCACCGGGGCTGGACACAGTCGCAGCTTGCCGAGGCGCTCGGCACCAGCCAGAGCGCCGTCAATCGCATCGAGCGCGGAAATCAGAACATCAGCCTTGAGATGATCGCTCGCATCGGTGAGGCACTGGACAGCGAAATCGTCTCTCTGGGCTACGCGGGCCCGATGCATCTGCGAGTGGTCGGCGGCCGTCGGCTCTCCGGCGCCATCGACGTGAAGACCAGCAAGAACGCGTGCGTGGCACTGTTGTGCGCCTCCCTGCTGAACCGGGGGCGCACAGTGCTGCGCCGGGTGGCCCGCATCGAGGAGGTGTACCGCCTGCTGGAGGTGCTCAACTCCATCGGCGTGCGTACCCGCTGGATCAACGACGGTGTCGACCTGGAACTGGTGCCGCCTGCCGAGCTGGACATGGCGGCGATCGACGCGGAGGCCGCCGTACGGACGCGGTCCATCATCATGTTCTTCGGTCCGCTGCTGCACCGTATGGACCAGTTCAAGCTGCCGTACGCCGGCGGCTGCGACCTCGGGACGCGGACCATCGAGCCGCACATGATCGCGCTGCGCCGCTTCGGGCTGGACATCGCCGCGACGGAGGGCCAGTACCACGCGCGGGTCGACCGGTCGGTCCGCCCCGAGCGCCCGATCGTGCTGACCGAGCGCGGCGACACCGTGACGGAGAACGCGCTGCTGGCCGCCGCCCGGCACGACGGTGTCACGGTCATCCGCAACGCCTCCTCCAACTACATGGTCCAGGACCTCTGCTTCTTCCTGGAGGCCCTGGGCGTCAAGGTGGAGGGCATCGGCACCACCACGCTCACCGTGCACGGCATCCCGACCATCGACGTCGACGTCGACTACTGCCCCTCCGAGGACCCGGTCGAGGCGATGAGCCTGCTCGCCGCCGCCGTCGTCACCGAGTCGGAGCTGACGGTCCGCCGGGTGCCCGTCGAGTTCCTGGAGATCGAGCTGGCGGTCCTGGAGGAGATGGGCCTCGACCACGACCGCACACCGGAGTACCCCGCCGACAACGGCCGCACCCGGCTGGTGGACCTCACCGTCCGGCCCTCCAAGCTGGAGGCGCCGATCGACAAGATCCACCCGATGCCGTTCCCCGGCCTGAACATCGACAACGTCCCCTTCTTCGCGGCCATCGCGGCCGTCGCGTCGGGCAAGACGCTGATCCACGACTGGGTCTACGACAACCGGGCGATCTATCTCACCGACCTGAACCGGCTGGGTGGCCGGCTCCAACTCCTCGACCCGCACCGCGTGTTGGTGGAGGGCCCGACCCGCTGGCGCGCCGCCGAGATGATGTGCCCGCCCGCCCTACGACCCGCCGTGGTCGTCCTGCTCGCGATGATGGCAGCCGAGGGCACATCCGTGCTGCGCAACGTGTACGTCATCAACCGGGGGTACGAGGATCTGGCGGAGCGGCTGAACTCGATCGGGGCGCAGATCGAGATCTTCCGGGACATTTGACATGAGGATGCCGCCGCACACCGTCTGACCTGCGGCTTAGCGGGTCAGGGAGGGGTGCGGCGGCATCTCTGGGACTTCTCTGGGACTTTGGGCCCGCGGTGGGCTACGAGCCACGCTCCACAGGTCCTGCCGACCGGCCACGGCTACGCGAAAACCGCGTCGATGGCGGCGCTGCCTCGTGCGCCCGCGCGGGGCAGGAAGTGGGAGTACTTCCGCAGCGTGAACCCGGGGTCGGAGTGCCCCAGCCAGCGTGCCAGGGAGACGACCGATTCGCCAGCCTCCAGTTCCTCGGAGGCGTAGAAGTGGCGCAGGGCGTGGAAGCCGTGCTCCCGGGATGGCTCCCACACGCGAGCGCCGTTTGTGTTGCCCTCCTCCAACTGAGCGATCACGCCGGCCTCAGCCAGAGCGGGCTTCCACACGTAGGAGTTGAAGTAGTTCCGGTTGATGGCCTTCCGTTCGCGGCACCGTCGCCGCAGCGATGCGGCACCTGGCCGCGAAGGGTCCGAGATACTGTCTTCGGAGAAGACAAGTCCCAGGTCAGAACCCACAATGCGCCCGCCGTACTCGCTGCCGTCCGCGACCTGATCCGCAGCGCACATCAAGCTCGCCGGATACGTCAACACCGCCGCCGGACGCCGAGCCCACACCGACCGCCCAAGCGTCCTCACCCTCTACGGCATCACATGATCAAACCGGACGAGTCCGGCAAACGCCGGGGCCCTGCAGGGAAGATGGCACGCGAACGCGACCCCTGTTCATGATCTTTGGCTTCGAGAACCTTGATCATCGGGAGTCGCGTTCGTCATTTCCAGTCGGGCACATCGACCACGGTGCACCAGACAGGGGCGAACCCCACCATCTCTATACCTGAGAACGCATCAGCCCTGGGGCCGTCGGAATAGGACCCGAGCCACGGGTACCTCGTCGGCGGCCTACTTCACCTCTGAGGGGGCCGGGGATCAGCGATGGTCTCCGGCTACCCGACCATGCCGGGACGATCATCTACGTCTGGTCCGCGTATGTGCCTGGCGGACCCTGCCGCCCTGTTCCGGGATATCGAAGTTGGCGGCCCACCACAGATTCCGGATCCAGCCCTGACATCGTCCGGTCACGTCGGCAGATCCCTTCCGCCTTCTTCTGAACGGCCCGCGTCAGGGGGCGAGTCGGATGCGTTCGCCGGTGGTTGCGGCGCGTTCGATGCTATCGAGGAGGCGGTGGCGGCGTACGGCGTGCCCGAAGTCGGGTGCGGTGCGGGTCCCCTCGGTCAGGTCGTCGTGGAGGTCGGCGTACGCGTGGGCCAGGGCGTAGCCGGGTTCGTCGGAGCGGCCTGCAAGGGAGGGGACCCACTCGTAGGTGTCAGGGACGGCGAGTGCGGTGAGTCGGGCGTCGTTGCCGCGGGCGCCGTGCAGGGTGACGGGTGCCAGCTGCAGGTGCCCGCTGGGCGCGGTGACGATGAGATCGCCGTCGGTTCCGTTGATCTCCCAGTGGAAGTTCGTCCCGCGGGAGGAGCCTCCGCGGTAGTGGACGGAGGCGACGGCCCCGGTCTCCAGGACTCCCGTGACCGCGACCTGGTCGGCCGTCGTCATGGTCGTGCTCTCGCCGGTCTCGGCGTTGGTGACGCGGGGGCGGCGGACCGCCGTGGTGGCGGTGATCTCGGTGAACTCACCAAGGACCGTCGACAGCGCGTCGATGGTGTGTCCGAAGGGGATGGTGAGCATGGTGGCCCCGTTGTCCCGGTCGAGCAGGTACTCGCTGCCGGAGGGGAACGTGGGTCCCCAGGCACCGCCGGAGGCGATCATGCTGGTGGACAGCACCTCGCCGACGTAGCCCTCGGCGACCAAGTCGCGCGTATACCGCAGGGCGGAGCTGGCGCGGGCCTGGAGGCCCACGAAGCCGCGGACGCCCGCACGGGCGGCGAGCCCCGCCAACTCCTCCGCTTCTGCAAGGCCGTTGGCCAGGGGCCACTCGCACAGGACGTTCTTGCCCGCGTGCAGTGCCGCCTCGACGAGCCTCCGGTGGTGGGGGACCTTCACGGTCACCACCACCAAGTCCACTTCGTCGCGACGCACCAGTTCCTCGGCGCTGCCGAAGGCCAGTGGGATGCCGTACTTCTGCCCGGCAGCCCTGGCGGACTCGGCGCTGCTGGCGCTCAGCGCGCGCAGTTCGAACTTTCCCTTCAGCGCTTCCAGGGCGGGCACATGGGCGCGGGCGGCCCAGCCGCCGCGCGCGCTCAGCCCGATGATGCCGACGCCCACGGGAGATTGGAGTGGTTCGGCGGCTGAGACGGTGAATGACATGGTGGTGGGTCTTCTCTTCCTGCCGGTGACGAGCGCAGCGGGCTCTTACGCGTCGAGGATGCTGGGGGTGTCGTGCAGGACCACGCTCTGCTGCAGCGGAACCCGCTCCGTGCGGAGCGTGTTCACCGGTGCGGCCGGGTCAGCCATGCCGAAGGAGATGCCGAACAGCAGCTTGAGCTCCGCGGGGACGCCCAGGAACTCGCGGACGGTGTCGGCGTAGACGCCGAGTACGGTCTGCGGGATGCCGGCCAGCCCCCGGGCCGACAGTGAGAGCAGGAAGTTCTGCGCGTACATGCCGATGTCGCCGGCCGTCCGCACCCCGTCTCCGAGTGCCGGCATGAACAGGAAGGCGGCATGGGGGGCGCCGTAGAACTCCAGGTTCTCGCGGACCGCCGCCCTCCTGCCGTGCCGGTCCGAGCGCTCGACGCCCCGGGCCCGGTAGACACTCGCGCCCAGGGCTTTCGACCGCTCGAGGTAGATGCCCTCCTCGCCGTAGCCGTCGGTGAAATCGGGGGAGGTCCGTCCCTCCTCCTCTGCCTGGAGCAGCTCTTTGGCCAGGGCGTCCCGTGCCGAACCCGAGACGACGTGCACGGTCCACGGCTGGGTGTTGCTGTTCGAGGGGGCCGTCTGTGCGTCTTCCAGCACGCCGCGGATGTCGGAAGGGGACAGGGCGGTGGGCAGGAACCGTCGGGGGGAGCGTCGGGAGCGTGCGATGTCGGTGAAGGCTGATGTGGTGCCGGGCAAGGCGGTTCCTCTCCGTGGCGCGCAGTCCCCGCTTCGGCCACCGCGGCGCGGCGCAGTACGGCAGGCCACGCAAGGAGGCAGCCGGCGTAAGGGCCGGGTGCGGACGCACCCTTGCGGGCACCGGCGTGCTTGCGGATGCTCGCAGGCAGCGGCGTGCCGGGACTGCAGGCCGCAGCGCGGGGCTGTGCGCTCTTCGTGTTCGTCGTGTGTGTTCGTGGCGGGCCGGCGCTGCCGCCCTCGTGCCGTTGCGTGCACGAGAGCCCTGTCGGGTGACTCAGCGGTGGGCGGCGCGGTTCATCTCGACGATGTCGTCCAGGGTGGCCGTGGCCGGGCGGGCGGCGAGGCGCTCCGGGAGGCTGTCGCGGATGGCGGCGTCCTTGGCGCGGTCGGCCGCGGCCAGGGCCGCCGGCAGCTCGTCGAGGGTCAACTCGGTGCAGTAGGCGGGGCTGTTCGGCTGCTGGCGCCAGGAGTCGGCCAGCGTGCCGGCGTCGTAGGGGTCGAAGCCGGTGTCGTCCACAAGCTGCATCGCCACCCGCCGCGCCTCCTCAAAGTCGCCGGCGACCGGAATGGCGAGGCGGCCGGGCGTTCCGGCCGGAACGCCCCGGGTCCGCTGGGTTTCGGCCAGGGCGGCGTTCCACGCCTTGACCACGGGGCGCCCCAGCTGCTTCGCGTTCCACACGCTCTCGACCTCGCCGTTGTCCACGGCCTCGATCTGCCCGCTCAGGAACGGATAGTAGTTCGAGGTGTCGATGACGACCGTCTCGGCGGGGACCGAGGCGAACAGGCCGGCCAGCTCCCCCGCCACCCCGAAGGGGATGGCCAGGACGATGACGTCCCGGCCCTGGACGGCGTCGGCGAGGTCCGTCGCACGGGCCCCGGATTCCAGCACCTCCGCCCGGACGGCCTCGGGGCCGCGGGCGTCGGCCACCTGGACGTCGTGACCGGCCGTGCTGAGCTTGGCAGCGAGGTTCCCGCCGATGGCGCCAGCGCCTATAACAGTAATTTTCATGATTTGTCCTTTAGTTGGTTGCACTGCCCCTGAGGGCAATGTGAAGGCCGGGTGGTGGTACCACCTGGTGTTGCGGGGTCGGGGCGGGGGCCTGACGTTTACGCCTGGGTGCCCCGCTCGCGGTAGCCGCTCGCGATGAGCGTGCGCAGCCGGTCGAGCGGCTCCCCCTCGGTGCCGGTGCCCTTGATCCAGGCAACGGAACAGGCCGCGAGGAACAGGTCGTGCCCGCGCACCGACGCGCGCACGCGCCCCGCGAGCTGCGCGGCTCGCACGTACTCATCGGTGGCGGAGATGAGGATGTCGCAGGGAATCGTGAGCGGGCTGTCCGGCTCCTGCGCCCTGGCCGCGGCCATGAGTGGTTCCGGAAGGCCGCTGTAGGCGCTGAAGTAGTCCTCCATCGCCCGCAGCCACTGCTCCAGCGCCTCGGCGGGGTCGTCGAGCTGCTCGATGTCCGCCTGACGGGCCACCAGCTCCTCGGAGCGCGTCTGCAGCACGGCCGCCAGCAGCGCCTCCCGGGTGGGGAAGTGCCGGTACAGGGTGCCGGGCCCGACGCCCGCCTCCTTGGCCACCGCCTCGAGGGAGGTGCCGACGCCGTGCTGCAGGAAGTGACGCTGCGCGGTCTCCAGGAGGGCAGCGCGGTTGCGCTGGACGTCCGCGCGGGGCTTGCGTCCCCGCAGTTCACCGGCGCTCATGCGCCCTCCTGCCTGTCCTGATCCTGCGGCCACATCAAAACGGATGCTGCCTCCGTATGCATTCGAGAGTAAAACGGAGGCGGCATCCGGTCAAATCGGCGGCCCGGCCACGGCGCCCGGACAGCACAGGGGGCCCACCTGTCCGGCCGCAGCGCGCAGAGCAAGAGCCGTGCGGAAGTGGGTGGTATCACCAGCGCCCCCGACCGGGTCCGGGACACAGGTCTCCAACCTGTTCGACCCCTCCTGCGCCGAGCCCTGACCCGTCTCCCGGCCCATGACGTCAGGGGGTGAGCTGCTGGTGCCCTATGACGGAGAGCAGTTCGAGCTTGCTGTGGCTCTCCGTGCCGGGGCGAGTGGTCAGCACCACCAGGGTCTGGGCGCGGTTCTCGGTGAACAGAACCTGGGCGTCGACGTCGATGCGGCCGAGTTCGGGATGAACGATGGTCTTGCAGTCGTCGTAGCGTTGCGCGACCTCCTGCAGTTCCCACATGCGGACGAACTCGGGGCTGTGTTCCTGGAGTTCGGCGACGATCCGGGCGGCTCGGGGGATGTCGCTGCCGGCTGTCAGCGCGGCCCGCAAGCGAGCCGCCTGGGCGCGGCCGTGGCGTTCGTGGCTCTCCTCGGGAACCATCAGACGCTCGGCCGGGTCCATGAACCAGCGGTAGTAGCCGCTGCGGGCCAGACCGGTGTGGCGGGTCTGGTCGCCAAGCAGCGCCACGGCCAAGGGGTTCATCGCGAGGGTGTCGAACAGATCGGTCTGCACCATGGCCGGGGAGTCGTCCAGACGGTCCAGGACCCGCATCAGCGGCGGGCTGACATGTTCGGAGCGGTGGAAGCGGGCCGGGGCGTTGTGGCCGATGAGGACGAAGAGATGGTCGCGCTCGTCCAGGGACAGCCGCAGCGCCCGGGCGAGAGCCGTGGTGATCTGGACGGAAGGCTGGGGAGCACGCTGCTGTTCCAGCCGGGCGTAGTAGTCGGTGGACATGCCGGCGAGCTGCGCGACCTCCTCGCGGCGCAGTCCTTGGGTACGCCTGCGCGGCCCCTCGACCAGCCCGACGTCGCGGGGCCGCAGCGTCTCACGCCGGTGGCGCAGGAATTCCGCCAGTTCCTTCTTGTCCATGTCCCCATCCTCGCCGTATCGAGGCCGGCTATCCAGAGACTGCCAATCCATGGCTGAGCAGCCCTCTCCCACCCGCGCGGAGCCGCCCATGAGCGAGGCCGATGCCGAGGTCGCTCGCCGCAGGAAGACCCGATGGGCCCTTGACCTGCATGACCCGCTGGGAAATTCGCCGGCCATCGGCGGCACACCGCGGGCCACCGGTATGGAAGGCGGCCGGCGGCGACAGTCCCCCGTCGACGGCGCCGACGCTTTGGGAGCGGCCCCGGGCCTCGTCGGCCGGCCTGGCCGAGACGACGATGTGGACCGTGTCGGCCAGTCGCTCGCCTGCCCGACGGCACTCAGGACGGAGCCGGGGCGCCTCCCGTGCGACGAGCGTGGCGACGCCGAAGACGCTTCCTCACCGTTCCGCGTCTTGAGGCCCTCCCCCGAGGCGTTCCAGTTGCGTTCGCCCATGATGTGGCCCAACAGGACCTGCCCGCTTGCGGTTGTTCCGCGTAGGCCACTACAGGTCGGTCAGCTGCTGGCGACCATGGCGAGGACGTCGTCGTAGGTACCGGTGGCCACCGCGTCGCGGATGAACCTGGCGGGCTCGACGACGATCTCCTTCGCGTCGGGCTTCTCGCGCAGCAGGTCGAGAGCCTGGGTGAGGAAGTCGTCCAACGGCATGGCGTGCTCGTTGTCCTCCTGGCCCAGCAGGGTCGTGCGCACGCCCGGCGGGACCACCTCGATCACCTGGACGCCGGCGTCGGCACCGGCGAGCTGGATGCGCAGGCTCTCGGAGAAGGAGTGCAGCGCGGCCTTGGTCGCGCTGTAGGTCGGGGTGCTCGGGTACGGGACGAAGGCCAGCGCGGAGCTGACGTTCATGACGACCGCGTCGTCCTTGCCCGCGAGCAGGGGCAGGAAGGCGTACGTCATCCGGATCGTGCCGAGCAGGTTGACCGTGACGTGATCCTCGGCGACCGGGAGGTCGGCCGGGGCGAGAAGGTTTTCCCGCAGCATGATGCCGGCGTTGTTGACCAGGACGTTCAGCCCCGGGTGGCTCGCCGCCACGGTCTCGCGGGCCCGGGCAATCGAGTCTGGGTCCGCGACGTCGAGGACGAGCGCGTCGATGCCCGGGTGCTCGGTGGTGATCTCGTCGAGGAGTTCCTTGCGCCGGCCGGCGACGATCACCTTGTTGCCGGCCTCGTGCAGGCGCAGGGCCAGGCCGAGGCCGATGCCTGAGGTTCCGCCGGTGATCAGGATCGTGTTGCCGGTCATCTTCATGAGGATCTTACTCCTTCGGTACGGCGGGCCGGTGAGCGCCCGCAACTTCGACCGTAGGGGCGCCCGCGCAGGGGCGGGAGAGGAAGGTTTATCCATGGATCGGCGGTCTCTGCCTGGTGGGGTGATCTCACCAGCGGGTCCGGTGTCGCTTCGACCTCGCGGCATCCAAGGCCAGCCCTGGACGCGCCCGCACCGGCTTCCCCCTCCGACACAGGGAACAGAACGTCCAACCGCCACCGGACTAAGCCCCTCACAGGCGCACATCCGCCAACAGTGCTGGAATGCCCGGCGACCTCGGCGTCCCCCGCAGGCCCGGCGGTCGGTGCGGCTCATTGACGACCGTCCGCGACGTGACAGCGCAACGTGCCAACGATGCTCATCGGCGCCAAGTCGGTCGGGTCTCGTCCGCAAGCACCTGCTGTTGAACACGGGTCCGAGATCTGCTCTCGGATCGGAAGGCAACGACAGCGCACGTAGTTTGGGATATGGGGGTGGCGTCTGGTCAGAGAGGATCCGCGAGGTGCGCCCCTTCCCCGGGCTTTACCTCGGCGCTGAGACCTGGTCCCTGGGCGAGCGCCCAGCTGTGGAAGGAGACTCGAACGCGCCTTGCCCCGAACTGAGCCCGTCCAGCAGGAGGTCGCCGAGCTCGGAGAAGGCGTCGCCGGCGGTCAGGCCGGTGCTCTCCAGAAGAATCCCCGACTGGACGGCGTCGATGGTGACCGCTACGACCTGGGCGGCGAAGTGCCCGTTGAGGGCGCGGAAAACACCGGTCTGCACGCCTTCCTCGATCATCTGGTGGACCCGGTGCGCTGCGGCGGCAGAGTTCGTGCGGTAGATCTGTGCGGTCGGTTCGTAGCCGACCATGTCGTCGTAGAAGGCGTTGGAGTGGCGGCGCATGGCGGTGCCGACGCCGGTGAGGTAGACCCGGATGCGCTGCCTGGGGTCGGGCTCGGCCTGGACAGCCTGCTCGATCTCGGCGGTCGCGTCCCGGAAGAAGGCGCGGGTGACCGCCAGTACCAGTTGTTCCTTCGTGGAGGCCAGGCTGTACAGCGTCGCCTTGGAACACCCCAGGCGTTGGGCGAGTTCGTCCATGGTGACCGCGGTGAAGCCTTCGGTCAGGATGATGGTCTCGGCCTGGCGCAGCAGTTCCTCCTGCCGACGGGTGTCGACGACCCGCTTGCGTGCCGTGCGGCGCGGGCGTCGGTCACGTGGGTCAGGTTGGGCCGTCACCGCAGCAGTCTCCCATCAGCGTCTCCGCCGGAAGCGGCGGGTGGTCGTCCGGCCGGAAGGCCGACCAAATGGGTACTAACGTACCGCCTAACGTACCCGAGTGGAGTGTTCCGATGAGTGACGTTCAGACAAGGGTGCCTGACTGACTCGAAGGCGATGTCCGCGGCAGCAGCGGATCACCTTCGACATCGACAGGACCTGGCTCTCTTGAGCCTCCGGCTCCAGACGCTCTCGTACGACCAAGGCGCCAGGCAACCTCGGACGCGGTGACGAACACACCCTGCATCCCGGTCCAAGGACCATGACGAGACGATCACGGCTTGCACAAATACTGACCGGGTCGGCGGCGTTACTCATTCTCGACGATCACCTCACACGGGAGCAGGCGTGGACGTTTCCCGCTACGGGGGTCCGCCCGGCTCGATGTCATCACCACCGCGGTGATGACCCGGAGTATCGCTCGATATCAGTGAGACGCATGATCACCAGCCCGGTCAGCGGGGCTGGGCCGGACGATGAAGGCCGATGCAGCTGCACTGATCACCTGTTCGTCCGCCGGGTTCGCGGTTACCGGATCGAGGATCCGATGGAGATGCCGCCGTCGACGTCGAGGACGATGCCGGTGATGTAGCCGGCGGCCTCGCTGGCGAGGAAGGCGGCGGCTTCGGCGATGTCCTCGGGTCGGCCGGTGTGGCGCATGGGGATCTTGTTGGTGAGTTTGTCGCGGGCGGGGCCGTTCATGGAGGCGAGCATGGGGGTCTCGATGAGGCCGGGGGCGATGGCGTTGGCGGTGATGCCGTGGCGGGCGCCTTCGAGTGCGAGGGTGCGGGTCATGCCGACGATGCCGGCCTTGGCGGCCACGTAGTTGGTCTGGCCGAAGTTCCCGCGCCAGGACATGGAGGAGAAGCTGACGATACGGCCGTAGCCCTGGCGTTTCATGGGGCCGAAGGCGGCGCGGGCGCAGTGGAAGCCGCCGGTGAGGCTGACGTCGATGACGGCGTGCCAGTCGTCGTCGGTGATGTCCTCGACGCGGTTGTCTCGGATGATGCCGGCGTTGTTGACCAGGACGTCGAGGCGGCCGAGGTCGGCGGTGATGCCGTTGATCCAGGTGTTGACCTGGGCCGAGTCGGTCACGTCGACCACGTCGGTGCGGTGTTTCGTGTCGTGGGCGTCGGTGAGGGTTCCGGTGGCGTCGGTGAGGGCCTGTTCGTTGACGTCGGCGAGCGCGACCACGGCGCCCTCGGCGGCGAATCGGGTCGCCATGGCGAGGCCGAGACCTTGTGCGGCCCCGGTGATGGCGACGACGCGTCCCTGGTAGCGATTCACTTGCTGTCTGCTTTCGTGGTGGGGGGAGTGAGGAAGGTCCGCAGGGCGTCGGCCACCGAGCTCGCGGACCAGTTGTCGGCGAAGGTGGCCAGTTCCTCGCGCAGGGCCTGTTCGGGGTCGATGCCGTCGATGCGGTGCAGCAGTGTCTTGAGGTGTTGCTGGGCGGGGCTGTGGCGGTCGGCCAGCTGGTGGCAGACGCGGGTGGCGGTGGCGCCGAGGTCGGCCTCGGGCACGATCGCGTGGATCCAGCCAGTGTTCTCGAAGGCGGTGGCAGGGAGCAGTTCGCCGGTGAGGAGGAGCCAGCGGGACAGGCCCCGTCCGACCGCCTGGGGCAGCCGGACGCTCGACCCGCCGGCCGGTACCAGGCGCCGCTGGAGGTGGCCGTCGCCGATGAGCGTGGTGTCGGCGGCGACGACGACATCGCAGGCCAGGGCGAGTTCGAGGCCCCCGGCGACGGCGTGACCGTGCAGCACAGCGACCCAGGGTTTGGGACTGGCCGCGATACGGGTGAAGCAGGCCGAGACGTCGGCCAGGAAGTCGACCGGGTTGTCGCCCCGGTCGTGGAGTTCGAGGAACTGGTGGAAGTCACCGCCGGCACAGAAGCTCCGCCCGTTGCCCGCCACCGCGATGACCGCAGTCTCGGGATCGGCCTCGGCGCTGGTGATCTGCTTGTCCAGGGCCTCGATGAGGGTGATGTCCAGGGCGTTGCGCCGCTCGGGGCGGTTGAGCAACAGCCGGCGGACGGGGCCGTGTTGCTCCACGAGCAGGGGTTCCATGCCGGTCAAGGTCACTCCGGGGTGGTGAGTTCGGTGCGTCGGCGCTTGCGCAACAGGTAGCGCTGGGTCTTGCCGCTCGGTGTCTTGGGCAGGGCGTCGATGAAGTGGATGTGGCGCGGGTAGGCGTGGGCTGCGTAGCGGGTCTTGACCAACTGCTGGAGCTCCCAGGCCAGTTCGGGTGAGCCCTCGGTGCCGTCGCGCAGGACGACGTACGCCTCGATGACCTCGCCGCGGACCTCGTCGGGTGCGCCGATCACGCTGCACTCGACGACGGCTGGATGCTGGGCCAGCACGCTCTCGATCTCGAACGGCCCGATGCGGTACCCGGCCATGATGATGACGTCGTCGTCGCGGGAGGAGAAGAAGAAGTCGCCGTCGGCGTCGACGCGTCCGGCGTCGCCGGTGAGGTAATAGCGGCCGTCGGGGGTGAACTTGGAGCCGCTCTGCCCGGGGATCTGGTAGTCGCGGAAGGTCATCAGCGGGCTTCCAGCGACGTCGATCGCGACCCGGCCGAGCACGTCCGGTCCGGCGGGTTCGTCCTTGTCGTCGGCCAGGACGGTCAGGCTCCAGCCGGGTACCGGGCGGCCCATCGATCCGGTCTTGAGCGGGCGGGCGAGTTCGGGGTGGTGGTGGTTGGCCAGGGGCATGCCGACCTCGGTCTGGCCGAAGTGGTCGTGCACGGCCAGGCCGAGCGTGGCGCTTGCCCACTCGTTGACCTCGGGGGTCAGGGGCTCGCCCGCGCTGGACGCCCGCTCCAGGCGCAGGCCCTTAGGCACCGGCACGGACGAGGAGCGCAGCCCCCGGTACACGGTGGGTGCTGCGGTGAAGTCGGTGACCCGGTGGTCGACGAGGGTGCGCCAGGTCGTCTCGGCAGAGAACCCGCCGGTCAGCAGCAGGCTGGGGATGCCGGCGGCCATGGGGGCGACGATGGCGGAGTACAGCCCGTAGGCCCAGCCCGGGTCGGCGGCACACCAGTAGCTGCTATCCGGGGTGACGCCCAGGGCGTACTCCAGATAGATCTGCCACCCCGTGATGTAGGAGACGGGGTGGATGACGCCCTTGGGCTTGCCCGTGGTGCCGGAGGTGAACATGTGCACCAGGGGTCCGTCCCCACTGGTTATGATGGCGGGCAGCGGCTCCGGAGACGCGGCCGCGACGAGGTCGGCAAGGAGGATGTCGCCGCGCGACGTGTCGGTTCCGGTGACCACTACACGGCGCTGGGGGTCGTCCTGCATGTCCGGGCCGGGGTCGAGCTTGTGACGCTGGTCCGGGTCCACAACCACGACATGTGCACCCGCGCCCTCCAGACGCAGGGCGATGCCCTGGGGTGCGAACGCGGTGAACAGTGGGACGTAGACCGCGCCCAGCCGCCAGGATGACGGTGACCAGGTCGGCGCTCTTGCCCATCAGGGTTGCCACCCTGTCGCCCGGGCCGACCCCGAGCCCTTGCAGGGCCCTTGCGTACCGGTGCGAGTTTGCGGCGAGTTCGCCGTACGACAGCGTCGAAGCCTTGCCGTCGCTGCCGACGACGGTGAACGCGACGCGGTCGGCGGGGTGTCGGTCGCACAGCAGCTCGGCCACGCTGAGGGAGGGAGCCGCGAAGGTCGCGGTCAGTTCGGTGACCCGGTCGGCGGCGCTCACGACTGGTCCTTGCGGTCGATGATGGGCAGCACCAGGCGGCTGGGGTGATTCGGTCCGTGGTGGATGTGGACCCACGCCGTCCTTCAACCCGGGACTGGAACCTTCCGGGCACCGCACTCCAAGGCGTTCTATCGATCTGGCCCTGGTTCGTCGGCCAGCAGCCGCGCGATTCCCGCTGGACTGAACACGTTCTGCGTGGCGAGGGCGATGCCGCCGTGCAGTCCAGAGGCGCCCTTGAGCTGGGTCGCGGTGATGGTCAGTTTGCGGGTGGCCAGAGGTAGGGCGCGCTGGTACACGGCGGCCCGTACGGCGGACACGAGGTCGTCGCGGAGTTGGCTCAGGGGGCCGGCCAGCACCACGGTGCGCGGGTTGAGCATATGGACCAGCATGGCCACGACCTCGCCGATCTCGGTGGCGGCCTGGCGTACGGTGTGCAGCGCGGTCGGGTCGGCGTTGGCGATGCGCTGGGCGAGTTCGCGGGTGCCGTGGAGTGGGTCGTCGGCGGTCGACTCGGGGATGCCGAGGCCGCGCAGGATCGCCCGGTGGGAGGCCAGGGCGCCGACGCAGCCGATGTTGCCGCAGGCGCACAGGACGTTGCTGCCGCTGACGGCCCTGATGTGCCCGATGTCGCCGGCCGCTCCGTCCGCGCCGCGGTACACCTCACCGCTCGCCGCGATGAGACCCGAGCCGATGCCGGTCGAAATCTTTATGCAGAGCAGCGGTGTTTCCATCCGGGCCTGAGCGACCTCCCCCATGGCCATCAGGTTGACGTCGTTGTCCACCACGACGGGAGCGTGGAGGCGTTCCCGGAGGTGTTCGGCCACCAGGTAGCCGTCCCAGCCCGGCATACCGGTCGGCTGGACCGCGCACCCCTGTTGGAAGTCCACCGGCCCGGGCAGACCGACGACGACCTCACGCATGCGGCCGGGATCACGGCGGTGCTTCTCCAACAGGCTCTGCAGCCGTTCGGTCACCGCGTCCAGTACCGCCTGCGGGCCGGCGTCGATCCGGACGCCCACGGTCTCCTGCGCGATGACCCGCCGGCTCAGGTCGGCGATGGCGACCTGTGACTCCGAGGTGTCGACGTCCACCGCGGCGACGGTCCCGGCGTGCGGGCTGATCGTCAGCACGCGGGGCGGCCGGCCCCGGACGGACCGTCTGGACTCGACCTCCTCCAGGATGCCTGTGCCGACCAGGTGGTCGACCTGCTGCCCTACGGTCGAGCGGGCCAGGCCGCTGCGCCGGGCGATCTCCGCTCGGTTCGTCGCCGCCCCCGACACCACGAGGCCCAGCACGCGGCGCAGCGCGAGGGGCACCGGCGCGGGCCCCGCCACTTCCTCCGTGTAGCCGTCATCTTTATGCATTGCGGTGAACTTAACGCCACCACCTCATGACCGTCAATACGTGCGGTTGCGCCTGGCACAGATACTGATCAGTCCGACAAGTTGGCGAACTTTCTACCCCTATTAGGCCCGAAAGAAAATTAATTAGCCCTCTTGTGCTCTTCACTCGAACTAAACGAGGGTGATGCGCAACGCGGCTCTCAGACCGCGGTCGGTCGCTGGAAAACGGAGGTGCGCCGATGAACGGTTCCATTCAGGCCGTGGTGGTGGGGGCCGGGATGATCGGCGCGGTGCACGCCGCCGCGATCCGTGCCGCGGGCGGAGAACTGGCCGGTGTGGTCGCCTCGACCCCCGAGCGCAGCGCCCAGGTCGCGAAGGCCTGGAACGTGCCGGCCCGCTACCGGGACCTTGACTCCGTTCTCGCCGACGACAGCGTCCGCGTCGTCCACGTCTGCACGCCGAACGCCCTGCACGTGGAGCAGGCGGAGGCGGCCCTCGCCGCCGGTAAACACGTCATCTGTGAGAAGCCGCTCGCCACGTCGGCCGCCGAAGCGGAACGCCTGACCCGGCTGGCCGCGGAGGCGGACCTGCTGCTCGCCGTTCCCTTCGTCTACCGCTATCACCCGCTCGTGCGGGAGATCCGCGACCGCCGACTGCGCGGAGACTTCGGGGCCTGGCAGCTGATCCACGGCAGTTATCTGCAGGACTGGATGCTGTCCGGGGACGCCATGTCCTGGCGGGTCGATCCGGCCGACGGCGGCCCCTCACGGGCGTTCGCGGACATCGGCTCGCACTGGTGCGACCTCGTCGAGTGGGTCGCCGGAGTCCGCTTCACCGAGCTGACCGCGCGACTCGGCACGACGGTCCCCACCCGGCCCACCGGTACCGGCACCAGTTTCGCGACTCTCTCCGATGGGCCGCGGGTCGAGGTCCGTACCGAGGACGTCGCGACCGTGCTCCTGCGTACTGAAGGCGGCGTCCTGGGCACGCTGACCGTGTCCCAGGTGTCGGCGGGCCGCAAGAACCGGCTGTGGTTCGAGCTCGACGGTGCGGACGGCAGTGCGGTCTTCGACCAGGAGAACCCCGAGACGGCCTGGCTCGGCGCCCAGGACGGCGCACGCCTGATCGTCCGCGACCCCGGCCACGGCTCGGCCGAACAGCGGCGGCTCTCCCGGCTGCCGGCCGGACACTCCCAGGGTTACGCGGACTGCTTCACCTCGTTCGTGGCCGACGCGTACGCCGCGATCAGGGGCGAGAAGCCCGAGGGTCTGCCGACCGGCGCGGACGGCGTACGCGCGGCCCATGTCGTCGAAGCCGTACTGAGCTCCGACACCTCGCTCACCTGGACCGACATCGCCCCATCACGCGCGGTCATGCCGGCCCGCGCATGACATCCGTAGCTCTGGAGACCACCCCATGAAACTCGGCATGCTCACCGCCTGCCTGCCCCAGCAGTCCCTGCCGGAGATCGCCGCCTGGGCGAGCCGGGCGGGATACGAGGCCCTGGAGGTCGCCGCCTGGCCGCGCGCCGGCGGCCGGGACTTCGAGGCCGCGCACCTCCCGGTGACCGGCTTCGGCTCCCGCGAGGCCGACCAGACACGGGCGCTCATGGAGCGCCACGGCCTCGATATCTCCGCGCTCGCCTACTACGAGAACAACCTCCACCCCGACCCCGAACGCAGGGCCGCGATCCACACCCACCTCAAGGCGGTCGTGGATACGGCTGCCGCCCTGGAGGTCCCGTACGTCGGCACCTTCGTGGGCCGCGACTGGACCCGCCCGGTGGCGGCGAACCTCGACGACGCGGAGAAGGTCTTCCCCGAACTCGTCGAGTACGCGGGGGAGCGGGACGTACGGATCATCATCGAGAACTGTGTGATGGAGGGCTGGCACCCGGACGGCTATCCGGGCAACCTCGCCTACTCGCCGGAGTTGTGGGAGTGGATGTTCTCCCTCGGTCTGTACCTCAACTGGGACCCCTCCCACCTGACCTGGATCGGCATCGACCCCGTCACCACGATTGCGCCGTACGCCGACCGCATCGTCCACGCCCAGGCCAAGGACCTGCAGATCCTGCCCGGCAAGGCCGACCGCTACGGCTTCTTCGGCAAGGCGGTCCGCCGCGAGGACCCCTGGGACACCGGCTGGTGGCGCTACCGCGTCCCGGGCCGCGGCCAGGTGGACTGGAACGCCGTCGTGGACGCCCTCTACGAGAACGGCTTCACCGGCACGCTCTCCGTCGAGCACGAGGACCCCGTCTGGAGCGGCACCGAGGAGCGGGTCAAGAACGGGCTGGAGATCGCCCACCGGACGCTGCGGCCTCTCATCATCGCCTGACACCTCACCCATTGTCTGACACCTCGTCAACTCCCTACGAACCGCAGGAGATTCATGGACCGGCAACGAACACGGCACCGCATCGGGATACTGGGCGCCGGCAACATCTTCGGCCGCTACGTCGAGGGCCTGCGCACCTTCCCGGAGCTCGAAGTCGTCCGGGTGGCCGACGTCGACACCGCCCGCGCCCGACAGGCCGCGACCGAGTACGGCATACCGGCGTGGAGCGACGCGGACGAACTCCTCCACGACGACACGGTCGAGATCGTCGTCAACATCACCCCGCCGCAGTTCCACGCGAAGACCGTCATCGCGGCGCTGGAGGCAGGCAAGAACGTCTACGTCGAAAAGCCGCTCGCGGCCACGGTGGAGGAGGCCCGCGAGGTCCTCGCCGCCGCCGCGAGCAGCACGGCGCTGCTGGGGTCCGCCCCTGACACCTTCCTCGGCAGCGCTGTGCAGACGGCCCGGCACGCGATCGACACCGGCCGGATCGGCGAGGTCGTCGGAGCCACCGCCTTCGTGCGCTCCAGCCGCGCCGAGACCTGGCATCCCGACCCGCGCGCCTTCTACGGCCCCGGCGGCGGTCCGGTCCTGGACATGGGCCCCTACTACCTGGCCGCGCTCGTCAACTGCCTCGGCCCGGTCGCCCAGGTGTCCGCCGCCACCCGCATCGGTGCGAGGACGCGCACGGTCACCAGCCCCGACCGTGTGGTCGACGAGGTCACCGTCGAGGTGCCCACCCACGCCTCGGCCACCCTCACCTTCGCCTCCGGCGCCATCGCCACCACCCTGATGAGCTTCGACGTCTGGGACACCGAACTCCCGCGCATCGAGATCTACGGCACTGAAGGCACCCTCTCGCTGCCGAACCCCAACTTCTTCGACGGCGACGTACGCCTCAAGCGGCACGGCGACGACGAGTGGCAGGTGCTCACCCCGGTCACCGAACTCTTCGGCGCCGTCGGCACTCCCGAGCAGCACCGCCGCGGACTGGGCGTACAGGACCTCGCCGACGCGCTCGACGGCGGGCCGCATCGTGCGAACCCGGAGTTCGCCTTCCACACGCTCGAGGTGCTGGCGAGCTTCGAGACCTCCCAGCGAGAGAAACGTTTCGTCTCCCTGGAGAGCAGCTGCGAGCGCCCCGAACCCCGCACCGCCGCCCCAGCCCACCGTTGAAAGGACCACAGACCATGAAGATCAGGCAGGACCGACTCGCCATCAACCCGCTGCAGTGGGTCGCGAGCGCCGACGGCTGGATCGACCCCACGCTCGCCCCGCCGCTCGGCCGGCAGCTCTCGGTCATCCGCGACGCCGGCATCACCGCCCTCCACAGTGCCGTCCCCGGGGACATGACCCCCAAGGAGTACGCCGCCCAGCTCGCCGAATACGGCATCAGCCCGGCACCCGGCTACATCCCCGTCCGTCTCACCGACGACGCGACCGAGCGGCAGACCTTCCGCGACACCGCGGCCCGCGTCGCCGCACAGCACGCGGCACTCGGCGTACCCACCGTCTTCCTCGCCATGGGGATGGCCAAGGACGCCGAGCGCGTGGCCCGGCCCGCCGTCGGCCACCTCGCCGAGCAGGGACGACTGGAACGCGTACGGGATCTGTTGGCCGAGATCGCCGGAATCATCCGAGCCGAAGGCATCACCCCGGCCTTCCACCCGCACGTGGGCACCTGGGCCGAGACCGAGCTGGAGACCCGCTTCATCCTCGACACCGTCGACGCCTCCGTCCTCGGATTCGGACCCGACATGGGCCACCTGGCCTGGGCGGGCGCCGATCCGGCACAGCTCGTACGCGACTACGCGGACCGGGTGGCGAGCGTCCACATCAAGGACCTGGACCTGGGCCTCGCCGCGCAGGCCAGGGAAGCCGGCTGGGACTACCGCAAGACGGTCCTGGCGGGGCTGTGGTCGGAGCCGGGGCACGGAAACGCCGACATCGAGGGCTTCGTCGGCGCGCTGCCCGACGACTTCGACGGCTGGCTGATCGTCGAGGTCGACCGGGGCGCCCGGCCGACGCCGGACGAGAGCGTGCGGCTCTGCGGCGAGTGGGCCGCGCGGCAGGCGTAGGCATGACCGAGTTACGCGGCGCGACAGCAGTACCGGCAGTGCACGGCCGGCAGCGGGGCGACCCCGGGGGACAGCCAGGAGATTGAATTGAGACAGGCGGAGAGAACATGCGCAAGACAATCGCTTTCATCGGCGCCGGAATCCTGACAGCCACGGTCGCGGCCTGTGGTGGCGGCAGCCAAGCCGCCGGCAAGGACAAGACCCTGACGCTCGCGGAGTCGGTCACGGCCACACCGTGGGATCTGGCCAAAGCGAGCATGGGCCCCGAGGCCCAGTACTACCAGCCGGTGTACGACACGCTGATCCGGCTGAACACCAAGGGGGAGCCCACCCCCAACCTGGCCACCTCGTGGTCGTACGACAAGCCGCAGACCACGCTGACGCTGAAGCTGCGCAAGGGGATCAAGTTCACCGACGGCACCCCCCTCGACGCCGACGCGGTCAAGCAGAGCCTGCTGCACACCAAGAGCGGCACGGCCAGCGCGGCCGGCGAGATCCAGGACATCACCGGCGTCGACGTCGTCGACGCGCAGACCGTCGCCATCAGGCTGAGCCACCCCACCGCGGCCCTGCTGCCCGCGCTCGGTCAGGTCTCCGGCATGATCGTCAGCCCGAAGGCGCTGGAGAACCCGAAGTCTCCGGTGGGCTCGGGACCGTACAAGCTGGACGCGGCCGCCACCACCGCCGGGCAGACGTACACCTACACGCGCAACGACGACTACTGGAACGCCAAGGCCTTCCCGTACGACAAGGTCGTCATCAAGTTCCTGGCCGACCCGACGGCGCGCACCAACGCCCTGCTGTCCGGTCAGCTCGACGGAGCCACTCTCAGCCTCAACCGGGTCAAGACCGTCAAGGGCCGGGGCCTGAACGTCGTCACCTACCAGCCCGGCGACGTCGAGGGCCTCTACATCTGGGACCGCGCCGGCAAGAAGGTGCCCGCCCTCGGCAAGCTGAAGGTCCGTCAGGCGCTGAACCACGCCTTCGACAAGGACTCCATCATCACGTCGGCCAAGACCGGCCTCGGCACGCCCACCACCCAGCTGTTCGCCAAGAACGAGGACGGCTACAAGGACGAGCTGAACGACGCGTACGCGTACGACCCGGCGAAGGCCAAGAAGCTGCTCGCGGAGGCCGGATACCCGAACGGCTTCTCCGTGACCATCCCTGACCTCTCCGCGAACTTCCCGCAGGAGCAGGCCGCGCTCGACCAGTCCCTCAAGGACATCGGCATCAAGGTCAAACTGGACACCCTGCCCACCGACCAGATCTTCAGCGCCATGCTCTCCGGCAAGTACGCCATGTCGTACTTCAAGCTGGGCGCGCCCACCGCCTGGGACAAGGTCCAGCTGGAGCTGACCAAGAAGTCGACCTGGAACCCCTTCAAGTACGACGACCCGAAGGCCGACGACCTCATCACCCGCATCGGGAACGCCACCGGGGCCACGCGCGAAGCGCTCTTCGAGGAGCTGAACACCTACGTCGTCGACCAGGCCTGGAACGCCCCCTGGAGCGTCCTCGCCAATGCGTACGCGACCGCGAAGGACGTCAAGGTGACGCCGCAGCCCGGCACCCAGTACCCGCCGATCTACAACTACGCGCCGGCGAACTAGCCGTCGGTCCGTTCCGGCACGTGGAAGGAGGAACCGACCGTGCTTGTCTTCCTGTTCCGGCGCATCGCCGCCGGTGCCGTCCTGGTGGTCGTCGTGGCCACCGCGACATTCCTGCTGCTCAGCCTCACAGGCACCGATGTCGCCCGCAACGTCCTGGGCGAGACGGCCTCGCGGTCCGCCGTGGCCGCCAAGAGCCATGACCTCGGCCTGGACCAGCCCCTGGTGGAGCGTTACTGGCACTGGGCCGAACAGGCGGCGCAGGGAAACCTGGGCAGTTCCTGGTTCACCGGTGACTCGGTGAACCAGTCCCTGACGGACACCCTGCCGGTCACCCTCTCCGTGGTGCTGGCCGGAATGCTGGTCGCGGCGGTGCTCAGCGTGCTGGTGGGCACCGCGGCGGCCCTGCGGGGCGGCTGGGTGGACCGTCTCGTGCAGTTCGCCGCGGTGCTCGGCACCGCGGTTCCCAGCTTCCTGATCGCCTTGGTCCTCGCCGTCACCCTGGCCGTCCAGCTGGGCTGGATGCCGGCCACCGGTTACGTCGACCTCGCGGCCTCGCCCGGCGGCTGGCTGCGCTCCATCACCCTGCCCGCCCTGTCCCTGGCCGTCGGCGCGACCGCGGCCACCGCGATGCAGGTGCGCGGTGCCCTGATCGACGTCCTGCGCGCCGACTTCGTCCGTACCCTGCGCAGCCGCGGCCTCGGCACCCGCAGCGTCGTGTTCCGGCACGCGCTGCGCAACGCGGCGCCGCCCGCCCTGACCGTGCTCGCCCTGCAGTTCATCGGCCTGATCGGCGGCGCCGTCGTCGTGGAGAAGGTGTTCGGCCTGCCCGGCATCGGTACCCTCGCCAACTCGGCCGCCGTCCGTGGTGACGCCCCCGTGCTGCTCGGCACGGTCGTGGTCACCGTCACCGTCGTCGTCGCCGTCAACCTCCTGCTGGACATCGCGTACGGCTGGCTCAACCCCAAGGTGCGTGTCTCATGACCGAGGCTCCTGCGGCGGCCGAACGGGACCGCCTCCTGCGCCGTACACTGCGCGACCCGCTGGCCGTCGGATGCCTGGCCGTCCTGGCCCTGGTGATCCTGGCGAGCCTCGCGGCACCCCTGCTCACCAGTCAGGCCCCCGACCGCAGTGTCATCGCCGACACCCTCGCGCCCATGTCGGGCAGCCACCCGTTCGGTGGCGACGGTGTCGGCCGGGACGTCCTGTCCCGGCTGTTGTACGGCGGCCGCACCAGTCTGGTGGGCGGCGCCCTCGCCGTGCTCGTCGCCTTCGCGGTCGGCGGCCCGCTCGGCCTGGTCAGCGGCTTCTACCGCGGCTGGTTCGACGCGGTGGCCGGCTGGATCTCCAACATCATCATGGCCGTGCCCGCGATCATCGTGATGCTGGTGGTCATGGCGGCCGTCTCGCAGGACCTCAACGTCGCCATGGTCGTTCTCGGCGTGATCATGACCCCGATGGTCTTCCGCCTCATCCGCGCCTCCGTGCTCGCGGTCCGCGAGGAGCTGTACGTCGACGCCGCCCGCGTCTCCGGACTCGGCGACGCGCGCATCATGCGGCGGCATGTCCTGCCCGTGGTGATCGCGCCCTCCGTCATTCAGGCCACGCAGGTGTTCGCCGTGGCGATCGGCATCCAGGCCGGCCTCGCCTTCCTCGGCCTTGGCAAGGCGTCCCAGGCCAGCTGGGGTGCGATGCTCAACGACGCCTTCACGAACGTCTACACCGCGCCCCTGTTGCTGGTCTGGCCCGGCGGGGCCATGGCCCTGACCATCCTCGCGTCCAGCATGCTGGGCAACGCGGTGCGGGACGCGCTGGGCACCACCGAGCGCCGGGTGACCAAGCGTCCCGTGCCCGTGGCGCGGACCGCGCCCCGACCGGCAGCCGCGCCCCCCGCGGACCGCCTGCTGACGGTGGAGGGCCTGCACGTCGCCTACGGCGAGAAGACGGTCGTCGACGGAGTGAGCATCACCGTCGAACGTGGTGAAGTGCTCGGCCTGGTGGGCGAGTCCGGCTCCGGCAAGAGCCAGACCGCGTTCTCCGTCCTCGGGCTGCTGCCGTCCGAGGCCGAAGTGACGGCTGATCAACTCGCCTTCGACGGCAAAGCGCTGCTGAGCCTGGACCTCAAGCAGCTGGGCGCCCTGCGCGGGCGCGGCATCGGCTACATCCCCCAGGAGCCCATGTCCAACCTGGACCCCAGCTTCCGGATCGGGTTCCAGCTCGTGGAGCCCATGCGGCGACACCTGAAGCTGTCCCGGGCCGAAGCCCGCACCAAGGCACTGGAGCTCCTCGCCCGGGTCAACATCCCGGACCCGGAACGGGTGTTCAGGTCGTACCCGCACCAGATATCCGGCGGTATGGCCCAGCGCGTCCTCATCGCCGGCGCCGTCTCCTGCGACCCGAAGCTGCTGATCGCCGACGAGCCGACCACCGCGCTCGACGTCACCGTCCAGGCCGAGGTGCTCGACCTGATGCGCTCGCTCCAGCAGGAGCGGCACATGGGCATGATCCTCGTCACCCACGACTTCGGTGTCGTGGCCGACATCTGCGACCGGGTCGCCGTGATGCAGAAGGGCCGCATTGTGGAGACGGCGCCGGCCCGGCAGATCTTCGCGGCGCCCGGGCACGACTACACACGGATGCTGCTCGACTCGACTCTCGAAGACGGCCCCGCGCGCGGTGCTCTGCGCCCCGACCAGCCCCTCAAGGAAGTGACGCCATGACCTCGCCGTTCCTCGAACTCGACGACGTCATCGTGGAGTACCCCGGCAAGGGCCGCGGCAAGAAGCCCTTCCGTGTCCTGCACGGGGTCTCCCTGTCCGTCGCGCCCGGCGAGACGCTCGGCCTGGTCGGCGAGTCCGGCTCCGGCAAGACCACCCTGGGCCGAGCGGTCCTCGGCCTCGCCCCCGTCACCGGCGGTGAGATCCGCTACGACGGACGGCCCGTCTCACGGCTCGGTAAGCGGGAACGGCGGACACTCAGCAAGGACATCCAGGTCGTCTTCCAGGACCCCTACACCTCGCTGAACCCGGCGATGACGGTCATGGACATCCTCACCGAGCCACTGCTCGTGACCGGCGTCGCGCGCGCCGACGCGGAACGCCGGGTACAGAAGCTGCTGGACCACGTGTACCTCCCGCAGGACGCGGCCCACCGACTCCCCCGCGAGTTCTCCGGAGGCCAGCGCCAGCGCATCGCCATCGCCCGCGCCCTGTGCCGCGACCCGAAGCTGATCGTCTGCGACGAACCGGTCAGCGCGCTCGACCTGACCACCCAGGCCCGGGTGCTCGACCTGTTCATCGAGATCCAGGAGGCGACCGGCGTGGCGTACCTCTTCATCACCCACGACCTGTCCGTCGTCCGGCACATCAGCCACCGGGTGGCCGTGCTGTACCAGGGTGACATCGTGGAGACGGGCGATGCCACCCAGGTCACCGAACGCCCCGAACACGACTACACCAAGCGGCTGTTGCTCGCCGCCCCGGTCCCGGATCCGGAACGGCAGGCACAGCGCCGGGCCGAGCGGCTGAAGCTGGCCGCCCGGTGACCGGGGCCAGGGACACCCTCACGCGCTACCTCGCCCTGTGTGATGTCCCCGCGAGCGCGGAGGGCGAGCTGGGGGAGCTGTTCACCGAGGATGCCGTCTGGGAGGGCGGCGGCAGCGCATACGCCGAGCGGTTCGGACGCACCGAGGGCCGAGAGGCGATCGTCGCGATGCTGTCGGGATACCTGCCGCCCAACCCACACTTCCGTACGAACGTGCACGTGCTGCTGCCCGGAACCCTCGACACCGAGGGCCGGACGGCGCGGGGGAGTTGGCCGATGCAACAGCTCTCACGCTATGAGTCGGGGGACACGGAGATCATGATCGCCCGGCTCGACGTGACCTTCAGGCTGGACCCGGACCGGGCCCGCATCTCCGCCTTCCGTACCGAACGACTGTTCAGCGCACCGCTGATGGGGGAGCGATGAACGACCGCACGATGCTCCTGACCTGCTACGCCGACACCCACCGCTACGGGTGGCACCACGTGGACCTGTTCGTGCACGACCGCACGGGCCGCGAGGTCAACTGGGTCCACTGGACGGTCGACGCGGACGGCCCCGACGGCGCCGACGAGGCGACCGCCCGCGTCGAACCCACCCTGCGCCGCACCAGCGACTGGCAGCACGGGATCAGCGCCGACGGGAGCGAGTACTGGACCGCACAGGCATCCTGGGGCGGCTGAGATGTGCCTCGTCTACATCCTGGACGACGACGAGGAGCTGAGCGAGTCGCTCGCCTGGCTCCTGGAGTCGGTCGGCATCCCCTCGGAGCGCTTCCGGGACGCCCGGACCTTTCTGCGCTCGTACGACCGCGACCGTCCGGCCTGTCTGGTCCTGGACATCCGTATGCCCGAGCTCAGCGGCTTCGGCGTCCAGGAGGTACTGAACGAGACGGGGTCATTGCTGCCGGTCGTCTTCGTCTCCGCGCACGGCGACATCCGGATGTCCGTGCGCGCGATGCAGAAGGGCGCCGTCGACTTCCTGGAGAAGCCGTACGATCCCCAGCACCTGCTCGACGTTGTCCAGAACGCCCAGCGCACGGCCCGCGAGCGTTTCGCACGTGAGACCCGACAAGCGGATCTGCGCGCGAAGTTGAACGCGCTGACCGTACGGGAGAGGGAAGTTCTGGCGCTCTCCGTCGAGGGCGTGCCGAACAAGGTGATCGCCGGGCGGCTGGGCATCAGCGCCAAGACCGTCGACGTGCACCGGGCCCGCATCCGCGAGAAGACCGGCGCCGAGAGCATCGCCGCACTGGTCCGGGACGTACTCACGCTGGGTGAGAGGTGACGAGGAGTATGCCCGTGGACGACCTCGCCCCCGCCGACTTCCGCGAACTGGCCCAGGCTCTCAAGTACTGCGTCCTGCTCCACGACGCCCGGACCTTCGAGATCCTCTGGGCCAACCCGGCGGCCTGCCGGCTGCTCGGCTGGACGGTCGACGAACTGAAGCCGCTCAAGGCTACCGACATGAGCAAGAACGCCCGCCAGTACAGCCGGGAACTCGGACACCGCTGGCTGCGCCAGGCGGTCGAGCACGGCGTCAGCGCCACCGAGTGGTGCTACCGCGCAAAGGGCGGAGAGGAGATCCTCACCGAGGCGATCGCGATCCGCGTCGAACTCTCCGCGCGGACCGTGGTGATGGTCCAGTTCCGGGACATCGCCGAGGAGAAGGCGGTACAGCGGGACCTGTTCCGTACGGAGAGCAGGCTGCGCGCCTTCCTCAGCGGCCTGGCCGAGGGGATCGTCGTCCTCGACGAGGGGCACCGGGTGCTCTTCGCCAGCGAGTCGGCCAACAGGCTGCTCGGCGGGGGACTTCAGGGAGCGGACTTCACCGCCTACTGCTGCGACGGGGCGGTACCCGAGCGTGAGGGCCGGTACCGTTTCGCCGCGCCCGGCCGCGATTCCCGCTGGTACGCCGCGACCTGCCAGCACATCGAGATCGAGAGCGACCTGCACGGCCGGATGGTCCTCTTCTACGACATCACCGACCGCGTCCATGCCGAGGAACAGCACCGTCGCGACACCCAGCACCTGGACCACCTGGCCCGCTACAACGCCATGGGCGACATGGCGATGGCGATCGCCCACGAGGTGAGTCAGCCGCTGGCGGCCGCGTACAACTTCGTCGAAGGCGCCCGCGGCCGGCTCGGCCAGGGCTCCGGCGACGAATCCGTGGCCTGGGGGCTGGACAACGCGGTACGGCAGATCGAAAGGGCCCGGTCCATCCTGAGCAGCCTGCGTGGCTACGTCGGCCGCCTCGAAGAATCCGCCCAGCTCACGGATCTCAACACGGTCGTGCGTGACTGCGCGTACTTCATCGACCTACGGGCCCAGGAGCACGCGGTGGACGTCGACTTCGACCTCACCACCGAACCGCTGCCGGTCCTGTGCGAGCACGTGCTCATCGGGCAGGTCGTCATGAATCTTGCCTTCAACGCGGTCGACGAGATGGCCCGGTGCCCGCGCCCGGAGCGCCGGGTGGAGGTCGTCACCCGGCGCGCAGCGGACGGCGGCGCGGAACTGGCGGTCCGGGACCGGGGACCCGGCCCGCCCCCCGACGAGCGGATCTTCGACGGCGTCTTCACCCACAAGGCGAACGGCAGCGGCATCGGCCTCGCCCTCAGCCATCGCATCGTCACCCGCCACGGCGGGCGCATCGACGTACACCCGAACGAGCCGCGCGGCGCGGTCTTCCGGTTCACGCTGCCGACGGCGCAACACCCTCCGGACCCGAGGCGAACGGAATTGCCATGACCACCCGATACCAGCACGCAGTCCTCATCGACGGCACCGGCGGGCCCCCCGTGGCCGACGCGGTCCTTGTCGTGGACGACGACGGACTCGTCGTGCACGCGGGCCCCGCGGCCACCGCACCGCGTCCGACGCCCGCCGCGACAACGGTCGACCTGGGCGGTCGCACGGTGCTGCCCGGCTTCTTCGACTGCCACGCGCACCTGTGCATGACCCCGGAACGCGGCCTGGTCGCGGGACTTGCCGCCGACCCGACGGTGGATACCTTCGAGATCGCCGAACGGCTGCGCGCCACCCTGCAGGCGGGGGTGACGACCGTGCGCGACCTGGGGGGCATCCCGGCCGGGTACCGGACCGCCCTCGAACGCGGCCTGATCGAAGGACCGCGCCTTCAGGTCGCGGTGAAGGTGATCAGCCACACCGGCGGACACGCCGACTGCTCGCTGCCCGGCGGAGTCGACGCGGCCCCCCACCTCGGCGAGATCGCCGACACGGCCGACGAGGCCCGGATCGCGGCCCGCCGTGTGCTGCGCGCCGGAGCAGACGTCGTCAAGGTGTGCGCCACCGGAGGCATGGGCAGCCCGCACGACGACCCCGACGACGAAGGCCTGACGTACGAGGAACTGCGAGCCGTCGTCGACGAGGCGGCACGCCACCGCGGCAAGCCCGTCGCCGTGCACGCGCAGGGCGGCGCGGGCATCCGCAACGCCCTGCGGGCCGGTGTCACCAGCATCGAGCACGGTTACGGCATGACCGACGAACTGTGCGATCTGGCCCTGGCGCAGGACGCGTTCCTCGTCCCCACCCTGTCCACCGTGTTCGCTCCACTCGACCCGGCGGCGATGCCCGAGTACCACTACCGCAAGAAGACCCGGTGGTCCGGAATCAGCAAGGAGAACATCGCGCACGCGATCGAGCGAGGCGTTCCTGTCGCCCTGGGGACAGATGCGGGTGTCGTCCCGCACGCCCGGAATCTGCTCGAGTTGTCATACCTGGTGGAACTGGGCATGGACCCGCTGGACGCGATCACGGCCGGCACGCTGAACGCCGCACGCCTGCTGCGCCTCGACGACCGGCTCGGCTCTCTGGAAGCCGGGAAAACGGCCGATTTCGTGGTCGTCGACGGAGATCCGCTGCATGACATCGCCCTGCTCGGCCGACCGGAGAACATTCTCCTCGTCGCACAGTCGGGAATTGTGCGGAAGAACCTTCTGTGACGGCGGCGCATAGGGGAAAACCCCTATGGCATGGGGTCAAGTCCCGATTGTGGCCGCTTGGTTGCCGCGCATAACGTGAAGGCATGACGCGGATGAGAACCGTCCGGCAGCGCGAGGGGACAACCTCATGACGCAGTTCGAACGAATGCTGGAAGTGGTCGCGGAGCGGCGGGCTGAATTCGAGGAGAAGAAGCACGTCCCGACGGACGTGATCGGCGAATTCAAGAATGCCGGAGTCTACCGGGCGGGTGTTCCACGGCGTTTCGGTGGAGACGCTCTGCCGCCGGCCGCATTCCTGCGCCTCGTCGAGCGGATATCGGTGGTCGACGGTTCGGCCGGCTGGGTCGCGAGCTTCGGTTCGTCCGCCATCTACCTGGCCGCGCTCCCCTTGGAGACACAGGCCGAGTTGTACGCGGACGGGCCCGACGTGGCCTTCGCGGGCGGCCTCTTCCCCGTGCAGCCGGCGGAACCTGTCGAGGGCGGATACCGCGTTTCGGGCCGCTGGAAGTTCGCGAGCGGCTGCAAGGGCGCGGACGTCCTCGGCGTCGGCATCAAGGTCGGCGACGACAGAGCCGGCCGGCCCCTGACGGCCGTACTGCGGCCCGAGCAGGTGGAGATCGCCGAGAACTGGGACGTCATCGGGATGCGTGGCACCGGCAGCCACGACCTGGTGGTCGACGCGGCTGTGGTCCCCGAGGACTGGACGTTCGTCCGCGGGGGCACGCCCACCGTGGACGAACCGCTCTACCGCTACCCGACCGTCCCCTACGCCGCCCAGGTCCTGGCCGTCGTCGGCCTCGGCGTGGCCCGCGCGGCGCTCGACCACGTCATCGCCCAGGGTGGCCGCGCCGGTTACACCGGCGCCCCGAAGCCCGCCGAGCGTGCCACCTACCGCATCGCCGTCGGACAGGCCGAGGCCGGGCTCCGGTCCGCCCGCGCCTTCTTCTACGAGACCACCGAAGAGGTCTGGGCGACCGTCGAGGCCGGAGACCCCGCCACGGCCGAGCAGGCCAGCCTGCTGCGCCTGGCCTCCACGCACCTGGCCAAGACCTCCTTCGAGGTCACGCGGGCCGCCTATCAGCTCGGCGGCATCGCCGCCATCGCCACCGGCAGCCCCTTGGAACGCCACCTGCGTGACGCCTCGGTCGTACCGCAGCACGCCTTCGTCCAGGAGGGCATGTACGACGGCGCGGGCGCGGTCCTCATGGGCGTCCCGCCCTTCCCCGGCTACCTCTGACACCCAGATCCCAGACACTCAAGGAACACCGCCATGACCGATTCTCCCGGCGCACCCCTGCGTGTGCTCTTCTGCATAGGCGTCAACCAGAACTTCTTCGACCTCCCCACCGGACAGGGCAAGTCCGTCTGGGACGGCTTCACGACCATGCTCTCCCAACTGTACGAGCTGCCCGGTGTCACCGTCCTCGGCACCGTCGACGACGACCAGCACATGGTCGGCCCGTCCGACTCCTGGCCGTGGACCTGCTACGTCCTCGCCGATGTCGTCGACCAGCAGACCGTCGTCGAGGCCTGCAACCTCTTCCGTACCGTCCAGGTGGGCGAGCACGCCCTCTGGCGCTACATGAAGATCGAGGCGCGCCTCGGCCGCCCGCTCCCGGAGCCGGAGGTGGCCCGATGACCCCCGACCTCGCCTCCCTGGTCGAGTCCGACCGCGTCGCCGGCACCCTCTACAGCGACCCGGCGCTCTTCGAACGGGAGATGGACCGCATCTTCCACCGCACCTGGGTGTGGGTGGCGCACGAGAGCGAGATCGCCAAGGCCGGCGACTTCAAGATGGCCTGGGTGGGCCGCCGCCCCGTCATCGTCACCCGCGACCGCCGCGGCGGCATCAACGTCCTGCTCAACCGCTGCCGTCACCGCGGCGCCAGCGTCTGCGAGACCCCCAAGGGCAACAGCAACGGCTTCACCTGCCCCTACCACGCCTGGTCGTACGCCCTGGACGGCACCCTGCGGGGCATCCCGTACCCCGAGGGCTATGAAGACGTCGTGGAGAAGAAGGACCTGCCTCTGCAGAGGCTCAAGGTCGGCACCTACGCGGGCATGATCTTCGCGAGCTTCGACCCGGACATCGAGCCCCTGGAGGATTTCCTGGGCGGAGCCCGGTTGTGGATCGACCGCTTCATGAAGCAGGGCGCGGGCTATCCGATCAAGGTGCAGGGCGAGCACAAGTTCCGCTTCAACGGCAACTGGAAGATCCAGCTGGAGAACACCACCGACTGGTACCACTTCCCGATCGTGCACCGTTCCTGGATGTCGTCGGTCGACGCCGAGACCGCGAGCATGCTGTCGATCATGACCGACGAGACCGCGGTCACCCACGCCCTCGGCAACGGCCACAGCGTTTCCATCTCCGTCGCGGAACACGCCGACCTCGACGCCGACGACGGCACCGAGAAACTCCAGGACCGCTTCGCTCACATCGTCGAGGAACTGTCCAAGGACCTGCCGCCCGAGAAGGTGCGGCGCATCGTCCGCTCCCTGCACGGCGCCGGGTTCAACCTCAATCTGTTCCCGAACGTGGCCATGTCCATGGCGTTCTTCCGCGTCCTGCGCCCCCTGTCGGTCGCGGAGACGGAGATCCGCCATGTGGCGCTCGGCCTCGACGGCGGCCCGGAGATCGTCAACCGCGAACGGCTGCGCATCCACGAGCACTTCCAGGGTCCCTTCGGATTCGGCAGCCCCGACGACGCCGAGGCATGGAACCGCGTACAGCGGGGTGTCGCGGGCGGCACCGAGATGCCGATCCTCGTCAACCGTGGCCTCGGCCGCGAGAAGCCCGACGACCTCGGGCAGGCCACCTCGCACGCGACCGACGAGACCGGCATGCGCGAGGCGTACGCGATGTGGAAGAGGATGATGACCGATGCCGAGTGAAGCCCTCAGCGACGCTGTTGTGGAGGCCGGACTCCCTCTCGACGACCCCCGGGCTCTGGCCGCCGTCTCCCTGATCTGGTACGAGGCACACCTGCTGGACGCCCGGCGCTACGAGGAGTGGGACAAGCTGTGGGCCGAGGGCGGCGAGTACGTCGTCCCGATCGACCGCGAGGCGACCGACTTCGCCTCCCGCCTCAACCTCGTCTACGACGACGACCGGATGCGCCGGATGCGCATCGAACGCCTCACCGGAGGACTGTCGATCTCCGCCGCCGCGGCAGCGCGGACGGTCCGCTCGGTCTCCCGTTTCGTCGTCACCGAACGCGATCCCGACACGATCGGGATCAGCTCGGCGCAGATCCTCGTCGGGTACAAGCGCGAGGAGACCTTCGTCCTCGCCGCCGACGTCACGCACCGGTTCGTGTTCGGCCCGGACGGCCCGCGCATCCTCCAGAAGGTCGTGCGGCTGGCCAACTCGCAGGACGCCGTCACGGCCTCGGGGTTCCTGCTGTGAGCCCGCACGAGGACGGCACACCGCGCGTCGCACTGGTGACGGGCGCCGCCGGCGGCCTGGGCGCCTGCATCGCCGGGCGGCTGTACGACCGTGGCTACCGCGTCGCGCTCACCGACCTGGACGAGGAGGCCGCGGCCAAGGCAGCGGCGGAACTCGACCCCGAGGGGCGCTACGCCGTCGGGCTCTCCCTCGACGTGCGCGACAAGGAGGCCTTCGTCACGGTCCGCGACCAGCTGACCGAACGCTGGGGCGCCGTGCACGTCCTGGTCAACAACGCCGGACACTCCAAGGTCGAACCCCTGATGGAGATCGGCCCGGAGAGCTTCGAAGCCGTCGTGGCCACCAACCTCAACGGCACCTTCTTCGGCTGCCAGGTCTTCGGCGCGTACTTCGCCGAACGCGGCTACGGACGCATCGTCAACATCGCCTCCCTCGCGGGCCAGAACGGCGGGACGGCGACCGGCGCGCACTACGCGGCGGCCAAGGGCGGTGTAGCGACACTGACCAAGGTGTTCGCCCGCGAACTCGGCCCGCACGGAGTGACGGTCAACGCCATCTCCCCGGGACCACAGGACCTTCCGGTGGTCCGCGAGACCGTCGCCCCGGAAAGGCTCGCCCAGATCGAGGCGTCGATCCCGGTCGGCCGGCTCGGCAGACCCCGCTTCGTCGCCGACATGGCCGTCCTGCTCGCAGCCGAGCACGCGGACGCGGTCACGGGAGCCTGCTGGGACGCCAACGGCGGCCTGTACATGCGCTGACAGCGTCGTCGGCACCATCCCTCATGAGCACCTCTCATGAAGCATCCTTGATGAAGAACGCTAAGGCGGACGGATGTTCACTGTCACCGTCACCGAGACGCTCCACGAGACCGACTCGATCAGAGTCCTGCGGCTCGTCCGCTCCGACGGGGAAGCCCTCCCGGCGTATCCGGCCGGCGCGCACGTCGACGTCACCGGACCCACCGGGGTCACCCGCCCGTACTCCCTGTGCGGACCGCCCGACGACACAGGCGCGTACACCATCGCGGTCAAGCGCGAGGAGGACTCGCGGGGCGGCTCCCAAGCCCTGCACGACAAGGCCGCGGTGGGCACGGAGCTGACCGTGGGCGTGCCCCGCCGACTGTTCGGCCTGGACGGGGGCGCGGCGGAACACCACCTCGTGGCGGCCGGGATCGGCATCACGCCTCTGCTGGCGATGGCGTACGAACTGCACGCCGTCGGGGCCGAGTTCAGGCTGCACTACGTGGCCCGCGACCGGTCCGAGGCCGCCTTCGCCGGCCTGCTCGAACGCAGTGCCTTCGCCGACCGCGTCGACTTCCACTTCGGCCTCGGGCGCGAGGCGACGGCCGGGACCCTGGCGGCCGTGCTGGCCACTCCCGGCGCGGGAGCACACGTCTACACCTGCGGTCCGCAGGGCTTCATGGAGCAAGTGACCGCGCTCGCGGCCCGCAGCCTGCCCGAGGACCGCGTCCACCGTGAGCTGTTCCAGGCCGGCGACCTGCCGGACGCCGGGGCCGCTGTCGCCTTCGAGGTCGAGCTGGACACCGGCGAGGTGTACACGGTGCCGCCGGACAAGACCATCGCCGAGGTGCTGGAGGCGGGCGGCGTCCCCCTCGACACCTCGTGCCGCGAAGGCATCTGCGGGACCTGTGTCCTGCGGGTCCTCGAAGGCGAACCCGATCATCGTGACCACTGCCTGTCCGCCAAGGAGAAGGCGGCCGGGGACCAGATCGCCGCCTGCGTGTCGCGGGCGAAGTCGCCCCGGCTGGTGGTCGAACTGTGGTGAGCGAGAACCGACCGAAGCAGGAGAGGAGCAACATCGCCGTGACACCCGACCAGAGCGAGTTCCGGGAGGCCATGGCGCATCTCCCGGCAGCCGTCAACATCCTGACCACGAACGGTCCGAGCGGTCGCTGCGGCATCACCCTCAGCGCCGTCTGCTCGGTCACCGACGACCCGCCGACCCTCCTGGTCTGCGTCAACCGGTCCAGCGCCATGCACGACGTCTTCCAGGCCAACGGACGCGTCTGCGTCAACGTTCTCGGCGGTGACCAGCAGGAACTGGCACTGCACTTCGCCGGGGCCACCAAGGTGCCCATGGCCGAGCGCTTCACCTGGGACGTCTGGGACAGCGGCCACGACGTGCCGGTCCTCAAGGACGCCCTGGTGGCCGCGGTCGGCACCGTCAAGCACGCCGTACCAATGGGCTCCCACAGCGTCCTCTTCGTCGACATCGAGCACATCCGCACCCAAACGGGCGGGCAGAGCCTCGTCTACTTCAACCGGGCGTTCCACCGCCTCGGCGCCACCCCCCTGGTCCCGGAAAGCGCCCCGTCATGACGCCCGTCCGCACGGCCGCCGTCGAGGAAGCGCTCCGCCGGCTGGAGACGACCGAGCCCGAACTCCGTGCCTGGGTCCGCGTCGACGCCGACGGCGCCCGCGCGCAGGCGGAGCGGGCACCGGCCGGACCACTGAGCGGGGTGCCGTTCGGCGTCAAGGACATCATCGATGTCGCCGGACTGCCCACCGAGTGCGGTTCGCCGCTGCGCCGGGGCCGGATCGCCGAGGCCGACGCCTGGCTGGTCGACCGGCTGCGCGCGGCCGGCGCCGTCCCCCTGGGCAAGACCGTGACCACGGAGTTCGCGTACTTCCAGCCCGGCCCCACCCGCAACCCCCACAACCCGGCCCACACCCCGGGCGGTTCCTCCAGCGGCTCGGCCGCCGCGGTCGCGGCCGGTGTGGTGCCACTCGCGCTGGGCTCGCAGACCGCGGGCTCCCTGACCCGGCCCGCGTCCTTCTGCGGTGTCGCCGGTTACGTGGCCCCGGCGGGCGCCTGGCCGACAACGGGCATCACCGGCCTCAGCCCCACTCTCGACGCACCAGGACTGCTCGCGGCTGATGTCGCCTCTCTGGCCGCCGCGGTCGAGGCCGTCGACGGCACCCGGGCGGAGGGAGCACAGTCGATGAGAGTGCTGCTGTGGCCCGGCACGGAGCTGGCGGACATCGATCCGGCGATGCTCGACGCGCTGGAGCGCACCGGCGCCGCCCTGGCAGCCGCCGGCGCGGAGACAGCCGCGCTCGGGGAAAGCACCCGCACGACGGAACTCGCAGAGACCCACGCCACGGTCATGGCCTACGAAGCAGCCCGCGCGCTCGCCGCCGAGGCGCGGCACCCCGAGTCGCTGAGCGCCCACCTGGACGAACTCCTGGCCCGTGGACGGAGCACCCCCACGGCCGACTACGAGGCCGCGCTCGCCGTCAGGGACAGCGCCCGCGTCCGGATCCTCGAAGTCCTCCAAGACGAGGCCGACGTGATCCTCGGCCCGGCCGCTCCGGGCCCCGCCCCCCACGGGCTGGGCGCCACGGGAACACCGGTCCTCAGCCGACCCTGGCAGCTGCTCGGTCTGCCCGTGGTCACCGTCCCCGGCCACCGCGACGCGCACGGCATGCCCCTCGGCCTGCAACTCGTCGGCCACCCCGACCGCGTGGGCCGGCTGCTGGCCATCGCCCGGCACACGGAGACCCTCGTCCGGGACATCGGCGGGAGCCACTGATGAAGATCACCGCGATCGAGGCGATCCCGTACGCCATCCCCTACACCAAGCCGCTGCGGTTCGCGAGCGGCGAAGTGCACACCGCCGAACACGTCCTGGTCCGGGTGCACACCGACGAAGGCCTGACCGGAGTGGCCGACGCGCCGCCCCGCCCCTTCACCTACGGCGAGACGCAGAAATCCGTCACCGCCGTGATCGAGGACCTCTTCGCCCCGCAGCTCCTGGGCCTCGACGTCTTCGCCCGCGAGCGGATCCACGCCCTGCTGCACCGCACGGTCGGCAACCCGGCCGCGAAGTCGGCCCTCGACATGGCCCTGTGGGACATCACGGGCCAGTCCTGCGGACGGTCCGTCACCGAACTGCTCGGCGGCCACACCGACCGGATGCGGGTCAGCCACATGCTCGGCTTCGACACACCTCAGCGGGTGGCCGAGGAAGCCGAGCGCATCCGTGCCGCGTACGGCATCACCGTCTTCAAGGTGAAGGTCGGCCGCCGCCCGGTCCGCGCCGACCTCGACGTGTGCCGGGCCCTGCGCGAAACCCTGGGCGACGACGTCGAGTTGTACATCGACGGCAACCGCGGCTGGACCGCCTCCGAGGCCGCCACCGCGCTGCGCGAACTCGACGACCTGGGCCTGACCCTGGCCGAGGAGCTGTGCCCCGCCGACGACGTGCTCGGCCGCCGCCAACTCGTGCGGCACTGCCGCGTCCCGTTCGTCGCGGACGAGTCCGCCACCACCCCCGCCGAAGTGACCCGTTCCCTACTGGACGGCGACGCCACCGCCATCAGCATCAAGACCGCCCGCACCGGTTTCACCGGCTCCCAGCGGGTGCTGTTCCAATGCGAGGGGCTGGGCGCCGAAGTGGTGATGGGCAACCAGATCGACGGCCAACTGGGCACGGTGTGCACGGTGGCCTTCGGCGCCGCGCACGCGGCCTCGTCCCGGCGCGCCGGCGAACTGTCCAACTTCCTGGACATGAGCGACGACCTGCTCACCGAGTCACTCGCGATCGCCGGCGGCACACTCGCCGTCCCTGGCGGGCCCGGTCTGGGCGTCGCGATCGACGAGGACAAGCTCGCCCGCTACCGCCAGGACCACTGACACACCTCGATCCCGCATGCAGGCATTCACGAAGGAGCCGCACCTCATGACCGACACCACGCTCAATGCCACGGCCGCCGCCTCCGGCGCCTCGGCGACCGAACGCTTCCTCACGGACAAGACCGCCCGGCCCGGCGGGGGCACGGACACCGCGCGTGTCAACACGCTGGCCACGGAGGTCCTGACCGCCGTGCACGATGTGATCCGCCGTCATCAGGTGACCTACGACGAGTACAACGCCCTCAAGTCATGGCTCATCGCGGTCGGACAGGACGGCGAATGGCCGCTGTTCCTGGACGTGTGGGTCGAGCACGTCGTCGAGGAGGTCGCGGCCGCCGACCGCCACGGCAGTAAGGGCACCATCGAAGGCCCGTACTACGCACCGGGAGCTCCCGCGCTGCCCGCCACCTCGACCCTGCCCATGCGCGAGAACGAGGCAGGCACCCCGCTCCTCTTCCAGGGACAGGTCACCGGTGTGTCGGGCGAGCCGCTCGCCGGCGCCCTGCTGGAGATGTGGCAGGCCGACGCCGAAGGACTGTACGCACAGTTCGCCCCCGGCATCCCGGAGTGGAACCTGCGAGGCAGCGTCGTCGCCGACGCCGAGGGCCGGTTCGCCGTGACCACCATCCAGCCCGCCCCGTACCAGATACCCACCGACGGCTCCTGCGGCAGGCTCGTCGCCGCCGCGGGCTGGCACCCCTGGCGCCCCGCCCACCTGCACCTGAAGGTGTCCGCTCCCGGCCACGAGCCGCTGACCACGCAGCTGTACTTCAAGGGCGGCAACCACATCCAGGACGACGTGGCCTCTGCCGTCAAACCCGAACTCGTCCTCGCCCCGCAGCCCGCGCCCAGCGGCGGCAACGAGGTCGTGTACGACTTCGTCCTCGACGAGAAGTCCTGAGCCACCGGCCGAAAGGGAGGCGAGCCACCATGCTCTTCGCCGTCCGCATGACCGTCAACCTGCCGCCCGACATGGATCCCGACGTCCGCGCGTCGACGCTCGCAGCAGAGAAGGAGTATGCGCGGAAGCTGCAGCACACCGGAGAGTGGCTGCACCTGTGGCGGTGCGCAGGCCTGTACGCCAACCTCAGCATCTTCGACGTCACCGACAACGACCGGCTCAACGAAATCCTCTGGGAACTGCCGCTCTTCGCCTACCTGGACATCACCGTGACGCCGCTCGCCCGTCATGCGTCGGCGATCGGCTGACGCCCCGGGACGACGGGCGGTCCTCGGTGTCCAGGGTGTTCGCGCCGTACTCGAATCCGCCGCCAAGGATGTACACCGCCACCGGAAGCGCCTTCCCGACCGGCTGCTCGGGAGCCCACACGTTCAGGTTCAGGCAGTCCTCGCCCGTCCCGCTGTCCGCTTCGAGCCGGTCGCCGCTGTCGGGCTCGACGGGGGCGACGCCCTTGCGGTCATAGGGGCGGTCCGGATCGAAGTCCGCGACCACGGGGCGGCGGTATCGCTCGGCGGTGGCGTACGGGATTCCCCACCAGGACCGCGCCCCTGGTGCAGTCGGAGCCTTGGGCGCGGTCGCGACCACTCCGGCTCGACAACGGACATTGGAAGATCACCCACCGCACAGCCCATCCGGCCATGAGACGGTCCACGCTTCGCCGACATCCTCCAGCCACACGAAGGAGACTCATGCGCACCAGTCCTCGCCGCCGCGGGCAGCTCACGATAGCCGCCCTGGCCAGCATTACGGCGACCTTGGTGTCGAGCACCGCCTACGCGGTGCCCGACACCCCCGTCAACTTTCCCGCCGCTTCAGCGGGGGCGCAGCACCACCAGAAGCCGCGCGTCATCGTGACCCAGGATGGCGAAGTCGACGACATGGACTCCTTCATCCGGTTCCTCTACTACTCCAACGAGTTCGACGTCGCCGGCATCGTCCTCACCAGCTCGAAGTACCACTGGGCCGGTAACGGTGACACGGTTTCGCCCTACCGTTGGACCGGAACCCAGTGGGTCAACGAGTACCTCGACCGGTACGCCGAGATCTACCCCAATCTGCGCAAGCACGCGAACGGTTATCCCACCCCTGCCCGACTCCGCTCGCTGTACAAGGTCGGCAACATCGAGAACGTCAGCGATATGTCCAAGCCCACCGAGGGCTCCGATTTGGTCAAGAAGGCCATCCTCGACAACAAGCCCGGGCCGCTCTACGTCCAGGCCTGGGGCGGGCTCAACACCGTCGCCCGCGCGCTCAAGTCGATCCAGGAGCAATACGAGGGCACCAAGAAGTGGCCGGCCATCCAACGCAAGATCAGCGACAAGGTGGTGCTGTACAACATCCTCGAACAGGACGCGACGTTGAAGGACTACATCAAGCCGAACTGGCCTGATGTGAAAATCATTGACAACCAGTCCCAGTTCTGGAGTTTCGCCTACAGCTGGAAGAAGACCGTACCCAGTCCCTCTCAGTACACCCTCCGTGGCCCCTACATGGAGAGCAACTTCCTCAACGGACACGGTCCCCTGCTGCAGCAGTACCGAACCTACCGGGACGGCAACCCGACGGACGGCGACGACGAGAACAACCGCTGGCGCCCGGACCAGAACCTCGGCTACGACGTCCACGACTTCATCTCCGAGGGAGACTCCCCCGCGTTCATGCACCTGCTGGACTTCAACGGACTGCGTTCTTCCGAGGACCCGACGTACGGCGGATGGGGCGGCCGCTTCAAGCCCAACGCCTCAGGGTGGAACGACACCTCCGACGCCAACCCCTACACCGGGAACCCGGCCGACCTGAGCTACCCCCAGACCCGCTGGGTCGAGGACATCCAGAACGATTTCGCGGCCCGCGCCGACTGGGGCCAGGCCACCTCCTACAGCGCTGCCAACCACAACCCCACGGCAGCTGTGAGCCCCGGCACCAGCCTCACCGCCAAGCCGGGCACCACGGTCACTCTGCGGGGCAGCGCCCATGACCCCGATGGGGACCGCGTGTCGTACAAGTGGTGGCAGTACGCCGACGCCGACACCTACGACGGCGAAGTCGCCCTGAACAGGACGGACCAGCCGAACGTCTCCTTCACCGTTCCTGTCGACGCCGCACCAGGATCCACCATCCACGTGATCCTCGAAGTGAAGGACAGTGGCACCCCTGCGCTCAAGCACTACCAGCGCGTAGTCGTAACCGTCTCGCGCTGATAATCGCGTCACCTCACCGGCCCTGCCGGTGAGGTGGGGGCAACGCGGGCTTCCCGGTCGGCGCGCGCAGGAACCTCAGGTCTGGCCTGAGGGAGACGGTGATGCCCTTGGTCGCGGCCAGGTCTCCGAGCTTGCCCACGGCCTCGACGTTCTTCTCGAAGTTGCCGGGCTGCCAGCGGGGGTCGGCGTTGCGCATGTCGGTGACGTCGTATTCGCCGGCGGGCTTGGCGGTGCCGGTGATGAAGCCGCGGCCGAGCGATGAGTAGGCGACGAAGCCGACGCCCAGTTCGTCGAGGACCGGGAAGAGCTGCTCGGCGTCCCGCTCGAACAGGGAGTACTCGGTCTGCAGGACGGAGACCGGCTGCACGACATGCGCCCTGCGGATGGTCTGCGGGCCGGCCTCGCTCAGGCCGAAGTACTTGACCTTGCCTGCGTCGATCAGCTCCTTGACGGTGCCCGCCACGTCCTCGATCGGCACGTCCGGGTCGACGCGGTACTGGTAGAGGACGTCGATGTGGTCGACGCCGAGGTAGCGCAGGCTGTTGTCGGTGACCGTACGGATGTTGTCCGGACGGCTGTTGAGGCCCAGCCCCAGCCCCTCCTCCGTGCGCGCGAAGCCGACCCCGCCCGAGGAGGACGTGCCGCCCCTCTTTGACTGTCGTCATGAGCACGCAAGTGAGGCGTCGGGATCTGACCCCGGCCCGGTCACATCCGTCACGGCTCGTCGACAGACCGGCAACGGCTGGAGCAGTCGCGCGAGGCAAGCCTTTACTCCGGGTAAGCCGCCCTGCAGCGGGGCCGAAGGTCCCTTACGGTGCCCGTCGCATACCTCCGCAGGACCGCGCCGTACGATGCATAAAGTTGAAAGCAGGACAGCCTGCTCATGAACGGAACCGCCTTGTACGAACGCCGCTCAGCCTCCGCCTCGTGGCGCATCGCGCTGCCGCACTCCGCCGCGGCCGTGCCCGTGGCGCGCGCCCTGGTGCGCACCGCACTGACCGAGCTGGATCACGGGGCCGACAGCGACACCGCGGAGCTGCTGACGGCGGAGCTGGTGGCGAACGCCGTGGAGCACACCGTCGGGGACGCGCCGATAGAGCTCGTGGTGGAGCTGCTGCCGACCGGCTGCCAGGTCGAGGTGCACGACCCGGACCCGGCGCCACCCGTCAGTCTCACCCTCCCGGTGGACATCGAGCCCGACCCCTGGCAGGAGCACGGGCGCGGCCTGCTGCTGATCCGCACGCTCAGCTCGTCCTGCGGCCACCGCCCCACCGAGTCCGGCAAGGCGGTGTGGTTCACCCTGCCGACGGCGCCCGCCCAGCGGCAACCGGCATGACAGAGAACCTGGTCGGGCGCGGCCTGTCCGGGCGCGGCCTCCGGGCGTGGGCGGGCGCCGCGGAACCGGTCAGGCGAGGGTGGCGACCAGGACGGCCTTGATGGTGTGCAGCCGGTTCTCCGCCTCGTCGAACACGACCGAGTGCGCCGACTCGAAGACCTCGTCCGTCACTTCCAGGGAGTCGAGGCCGTGGGCCTCGTATATCTCCTGGCCGACCTTCGTACCCAGGTCATGGAAGGCCGGCAGGCAGTGCAGGAACTTCACGTCCGGGTTGCCGGTGGCGCGTAGGACGTCCATGGTCACGGCGTACGGGGCGAGGGCGGCGATCCGCTCGTCCCAGACCTCCTTGGGCTCGCCCATGGAGACCCACACGTCGGTGGCGACGAAGTCGGCGCCCCGGACGCCCTCGTCCAGGGACTCGGTGAGGGTGATGCGGGCCCCGCTGGACTCGGCCAGCTCATGGGCCCGGTCGACGATCTCCTGGGCGGGCCAGTAGGACTTGGGTGCGACGACCCGCACGTCCATGCCCAGCAGCGCGCCGGTGACCAGGTAGGAGTTGCCCATGTTGAAGCGGGCGTCGCCGAGGTAGGCGAAGGCGATCTCCTTGACGGGCTTGGCGGTGTGCTCGGTCATGGTGAGCACGTCGGCGAGCATCTGGGTGGGGTGCCAGTCGTCGGTGAGGCCGTTGTAGACGGGCACCGCGGCGTACGCGGCGAGCTCCTCCACGTTCCGCTGACTGTCCCCGCGGTACTCGATGCCGTCGTACATCCGGCCCAGCACACGTGCGGTGTCCTTCACCGACTCCTTGTGGCCGATCTGAGAGCCCGACGGGTCCAGGTACGTCGTCGAGGCGCCCTGGTCGGCGGCGGCGACCTCGAACGCGCAGCGGGTGCGTGTCGAGGTCTTCTCGAAGATCAGCGCGATGTTCCTGCCCCGCAGGTACCGCGTCTCGGTCCCGGCCTTCTTGGCGGCTTTCAGCTCGGCGGCCAGCTCGATCAGGCCGAGGAACTCCCGCTCGGTGAAGTCGAGCTCCTTGAGGAAGTGGCGGCCGGCGAGGGCGGTCGGGATTGTCGCCATGGGGCGCTCCAGAGGTACAGCGGACAGGAACAGGAACAGGAACAGAACCCTGGAAGTCTATACGACATTCGGCATTTCTATACAGCCTCCTTCTGCGTCCCGCACGGCCCTCCGCCTTACACCGCCTCTCCGTCCTGCACGGGCCCCTGTGCCTACACGGCCCCTCCGTCCTACACGGCACCTCTCTCCACCGGGCAGCTCATGCAGCGCGGCCCGCCCCTCCCCCGTCCCAGCTCGCTGCCCGGGATCTCGACGACCTCGATGCCCTGCTTGCGCAGGTGGGTGTTGGTGGTGGCGTTGCGCTCGTAGGCGATGACGACACCCGGCTCGACGGCCAGCACGTTGCAGCCGTCGTCCCACTGCTCGCGCTCGGCCGCGTGCACGTCCTGGGTGGCCGTGAGGACCCGGATCTCGTTCAGCCCGAGGGCGGCGGCGATCGCGCGGTGCATGTGCTCCGGTGGATGGTCGGTGACCTTGAGCTCCTTCTCGCCGACGCCCGGTTCGATGGTGTAGGAGCGGAGCATGCCGAGGCCCCCGTACTGGGTGAAGGTGTCGCCGTCGACCATGGTCATCACGGTGTCGAGGTGCATGAAGGCACGGCGCTTGGGCATGTCGAGGGCCACGATGGTCTGCGCGGAGCCGGCCTCGAACAGCTTGTGGGCGAGCATCTCGACGGCCTGGGGGGTGGTGCGTTCGCTCATGCCGATGAGGACCGCGCCGTTGCCGATCACCAGGACGTCCCCGCCCTCGATGGTGGACGGGTAGTCGGCCTGCCCCTCGGACCAGACGTGGAACGTCTCCTCGCGGAACAGGGGGTGATGCCGGTAGATCGCCTCGAAGTGCACGGTCTCGCGCTGCCGGGCCGGCCAGCGCATGGCGTTCACGGAGACGCCGTCGTAGATCCAGGCGGAGGTGTCCCGGGTGAAGAGGTGGTTGGGGAGCGGTGCGAGAAGGAAGTCGTCGAGCTCCATGACGTGGAAGCGCACGGAGGTCGGCTCCGGGTGTGCCTCCAGGAACTCCCGCTTGGTCATACCGCCGACGAGGCTCTCGGCCAGTTCGGGCGCGGGCAGGTTCTCGAAGGCGGCACGGAGATGGTCCGTGGCGAGCACCCCGTACTCCTTCTCGTCGAAGACGCGGTCCAGGACGAGCGAGCGGGCCGCCGGGATCTCCAGGGCCTCGGTCAGCAGATCACCGAACAGGTGGACGGCGACCCCACGGTCACGCAGCACATCGGCGAACCCGTCATGCTCGGCCCGCGCCCGCCGCACCCACAGGACGTCGTCGAAGAGCAACATGTCCTTGTTGCTCGGAGTGAGCCTTTTGAGCTCCAGGTCCGGCCGGTGCAGGATGACGCGGCGCAGCGGGCCGGCTTCGGAGTCGACGTGGAATCCCATGACTCCATCCTGACCACGGGGGGCCGGATTCACCCGTTCGTTTGACTGTTTCGGGGCGCTTGTTTTTCATCCGCATGATGAGACGTGATGAGAAATCCGGATGGCGTGCCGGCGCATCGGCGTACGGGCGCCCACCGGGTCCGGGGTCTCAGCAAGGCCGCGTTCGGTGAGCCTCCGGGCTGTACGGCCAGTACGGCACGACGTGGAGTCCGTCACGCAGGGCGCTCAGGCCGGTCAGGGCGGTCAGACCGGCCGCCACGCGCCCCGCGCGCTTCGACAAGCCCGGTTCGCGCATCCCTGACCCCTGGATGAGATCGGCCGCCGCCCTGAGCCCCCCGTGACACCGGTGCACCCTTGTATACGACTGCCGGTATTCCGTCAACTCATCAATACAATAAGGAGGTTGAGGTCGAGCAGACACGCGAAGACCTTCCGACGGCCGGGACTTCCGCCCGCCACGACCGGACAACAGGAGTACGCGGTGAGCCCTGACACGCTGGTCACGCATTTCCTGCTCGCCTCAGCGCTGATTCTGGCGGTCGGCCACGGCGCCGGCTGGCTGGCCCGGCGGCTGAAACAGCCGTACATCGTCGGCCAGTTGGCGGCGGGCATCGCGCTCGGCCCGTCACTGCTCGGCAGCGTGGCGCCGGGCTCGTACCACGTGCTCTTCCCGAAGGAGATCGGGACGGCGCTCACCGGACTCGCGCAGTTCGGGCTCGTGATCTTCCTGTTCGCCGTGGGGTACGAGCTGGACCTGAAGGTCCTGGGTGACCGGGCGCGTACGGCGGTGACCGTGGCACTGGTGGCGTTCCTGGTGCCGATGGCCGTGGGGAGCGGCGCCGCGCTGCTGTTCCGGGAGCAGTTGCGCGCCCTGGACATGCCTCACCTCTCCCCCGCCATGGTGGTGTTCGCCGGAGTCGCTTTATCGATAACCGCAGTACCGGTGCTGACCGCCATCGTGCGGGAGAACGGCCTGGCCAGCACGGTGCCGGGGGTGCTGGCGGTGTCCGCCGCCGGGCTGCTCGACGTGATCGGCTGGACGGTGCTGGCCGGGACACTGCTGGACGGCGGCAGCGGTGAGCGGGCGCTGGGCTGGCCGTGGCGGGCGGCGCTCGCGGTCGGGTTCACCGCCCTGATGCTGGTGGCGGCCCGGCCGCTGCTGCGCAGGCTCCTGTGGACGACCCGGATGGAGCCCTCGCTGCGGCTGGCCCTGCTCATCGGCTTCGCCTTCGCGTCGGCGTGCTTCACCCAGTTCCTCGGGCTGCACGCGATCTGCGGCGCACTCCTCGCGGGTGTCGTCTGCCCGCGTGAGCAGGACGGCACGCTCGACCCCGACCTGTTGCAGCCGCTGCACGTCGTCAGCTCGCTGCTGCTGCCGTTCTTCTTCGTCTACTCGGGGCAGTCCGTCGCCCTGAACAGCATGACCGCCACGGGATGGTCCGCCCTGCTGGTGGTGACGGTGCTGGCGGTCGTCACCAAGATCGGCAGCGGTACGGTCGCGGCCCGGCTGGGCGGCCTGGACCGCGACGACGCGCGGACCGTCGGCGTCCTGCTGAGCGCCCGCGGCCTCACCGAGCTGATCGCTCTCAACGCGGGCCTTCAAGCAGGCCTGTTGAGCGAGCCCTTCTACACGGTCCTGGTGTTCATGGCGCTGACCACGACCCTGCTCACCCAGCCGCTGCTGATCCTGGTCCGCCGACTGGCTCACCACGAACAGCGCCGCCTCGCGGACGGCCCCGGCACCATCCTGGTACGCCAGCACCCGACGCCCCACACCGTGGACTCCCCGGAACCCGCGCCAGGAGAACCACGTTGACCGACTGACCGCCGCGTTCGACGGACCGGGTGGCCTCCCGGCGGGAAGGCCACCCCATGGGCGACGGCTCAATACCGACGGCTCAATACCGACGACTCATTGCCGGCGACTCATTGCCGGCGACCGGACCGTTCGGGTACTCCGCTACAGCCGCGGATCCACCGGCTCCGACTCCAGCGCCAGCACTCCGAACACCGCCTCGTGAACCCGCCACAGCGGCTCGCCCTCGGCGAGTCGGTCGAGGGCCTCCAGGCCGAGCGCGTACTCGCGGATGGCGAGGGAGCGCTTGTGGTTCAGGAAGCGGCCGCGGAGGCGGGCGAGGTTCTCCGGGCGGGTGTACTCCGGGCCGTAGATGATCCGGAGGTACTCACGGCCGCGGCACTTGATGCCGGGCTGCACCAGACGGCCCTGCTGACCCACGCTTCCGCTCCCGCTCCCGCTCCCGCTCCCGCTCCCGCTCCCGCCCGAGGGGCTGCCCTGCTCTCCCCCGCTCCCGGCCTCGCCCGAGCGGGGGCGCTTCTGTCGCACCACCGCGCCGAGCGGCTTGACGACCATGCCCTCGCCGCCGCGTCCGGTCATCTCCAGCCACCAGTCGACGCCCGCCCGGACCGACTCCGGGTCACCGGTGTCGACGTACAGACGGCGGGTCGTCTGGAGCAGGCCGCTCGTGTCGTGCTCCACCATGCGGTCGAGGTACGCGAGTTGCTCGTCGTGCGGCAGGGCGGCGAGGCTGCGGCCCTGGACGGCGAGGATCTGGAACGGGGCCAGGCGTACGCCGTCCAGGCCGTCGGTGGTCCAGCAGTAGCGGCGGTAGGCGTCCGTGAACGCCGAGGCCGCTTCGGCTCGTTCGCGCTGGCGGGCCAGCAGGTCCGAGACGTCCACGCCCCGCGCCGCCGCGCCCTGCAGAGCGGCCAGCGCGCCCGGGAACACGGCGCCGGAGGCAGCGCCCACGGCCGCGTACTGACTGCGCAGCAGACCCTGGGCCTTCAGCGACCACGGCATCAACTCGGCGTCCAACAGCAGCCAGTCGCCCGCGCCGGAGGCGCTGTTGGATGCGGCGAGTTCGGTCCACAGGCCGGCCTCGCCGATCGCCGTGCGGAGGCGGCCGAGGATGTCCTCCGTCACCGACGCGTCGTCGAAGAAGGGGCGGCCGGTGCGCGTGTAGAGGGATCCGGTGGGGCCGTCCACGCCGAAGTGCGTGCGGGCCGTCTCCGCGTCCCGGCACACCAGGGCCACCGCCCGCGAGCCCATGTGCTTCTCCTCGCACACGACCCGCGCGACCCCGTCCTCCGCGTACTGCGCGAAGGCCTCCGCCGGGTGTTCGAGGTAGCCCTCGATGTGGCTGGTGGCCGTCGGCGCCATGGTCGGCGGGAGGTAGGGCAGCAGACGCGGGTCCACCGCGAAGCGGCTCATGACCTCCAGGGCCGCCGCCGCGTTCTCCTCGCGGATCGCGACCCGGCCCTGGTGCCGGGTCTCGACGACCCGGCGGCCGTGCACGTCCGCGAGGGCGAGCGGGCGTCCGTCGTGTCCGCCGGGCGCCTCGGCCCGCAGCGGCCTGGCCGGCTCGTACCAGACCCGCTCCGCCGGTACGTCGACCAGCTCGCGCTCCGGCCAGCGCAGCGCGGTGAGCTTGCCGCCGAAGACGGCACCGGTGTCCAGGCAGATGGTGTTGTTGAGCCAACTGGCTTCCGGAACGGGGGTGTGCCCGTAAACAACCGCCGCCCGGCCGCGGTAGTCCTCCGCCCACGGGTAACGCACCGGCAGCCCGAACTCGTCGGTCTCGCCGGTGGTGTCGCCGTACAGCGCGTGCGAACGGACCCGGCCGGAGGTGCGGCCGTGGTACTTCTCCGGCAGACCGGCGTGGCAGACGACCAGCCGGCCGCCGTCGAGGACGTAGTGGCTGACGAGGCCGTCGATGAACTCCCGTACCTGTGCCCGGAATTCGTCGCTCTCGCGCTCCATCTGCTCGACCGTCTCGGCCAGCCCGTGGGTGTGCTGGACCTTGCGGCCGCGCAGGTACCGCCCGTACTTGTTCTCGTGGTTGCCGGGGACGCAGAGGCCGTTGCCCGATCCCACCATCGACATGACGCGGCGCAGCACGCCGGGGCTGTCCGGGCCGCGGTCGACAAGGTCCCCGACGAAGACCGCGGTACGGCCTTCGGGGTGCACGCCGTCGGCGTAGCCCAACTTCCCGAGCAGGGTCTCCAGCTCGGAGGCGCAGCCGTGGATGTCGCCGACGATGTCGAAGGGGCCGGTGAGGTGGGACAGGTCGTTGAAGCGCTTCTCGGTGACGACGGTGGCGTTCTCGATGTCCGCCACGCCCCGCAGGACATGCACCTTGCGGAAGCCCTCGCGCTCCAGGTGCCGCAGCGAGCGCCTGAGTTCGCGGGTGTGCCGCTGGATGACCCGGCGGGGCATGTCGGCGCGGTCGCCGCGGCCGGCGTTGCGCTCGGCGCACACCTCCTCCGGCACGTCGAGCACGATGGCGATGGGCAGCACGTCGTACTGTCTGGCCAGGTCGATCAGCTGCCTGCGGGCGTCCTGCTGCACGCTGGTCGCGTCGACGACGGTGCGGCGGCCGGCGGCCAGGCGCTTGCCGGCGATGTAGTGCAGGACGTCGAAGGCCTCCCGGGTCGCGCTCTGGTCGTTCTCGTCGTCGGAGACCAGACCGCGGCAGAAGTCGGAGGAGATCACCTCGGTGGGCTTGAAGTGCCGTCGGGCGAAGGTCGACTTGCCGGAACCGGAGGCGCCGATCAGTACGACGAGGGAGAGGTCGGTGACGGGCAGGACGCGTCCCTGCCCGGGGGAAACCTGAGTCCCGGTCATGCCGCCTTCGCCTCCTTCTCGTTCGGGGTCGTCATGGTGGCCGGCGCGGATTCGAAAACGGCCATCTGCGTGGGCGGACCCACTTCCGGGTCGTCGGGCCCGACCGGCACGAACCGCACGGCGTATCCGTGTCGGGCGGCCACCGCGTCCGCCCAGTCCCGGAACTGTGCGCGCGTCCACTCGAAGCGGTGGTCGCCGTGCCGGACGTGACCGGCCGGGAGGCTCTCCCAGCGGACGTTGTACTCGACGTTCGGGGTCGTCACGAGGACCGTGCGCGGGCGGGCCGCTCCGAACACCGCGTACTCCAGGGCGGGCAGCCGGGGCAGGTCGAGGTGCTCGACGACCTCGCTCAGCACGGCGGCGTCGTACCCCTTGAGCCGGTTGTCGGTGTAGGCCAGCGAGCCCTGGAAGAGCTGGACGCGCGCGGCCTGCCGCTCCCCCATACGGTCCAGCTTCAGCCGCCGGGAGGCGATGGTGAGGGCGCGCATCGACACCTCGACGCCGACGATCTCGGTGAACCTCGGGTCCTTGAGCAGCGCCTGCACCAACTGGCCCTGCCCGCACCCGAGATCGAGCACCCGGGCGGCCCCGGACGCACCGAGCGCGGCGATGATCGCGTCCCGGCGCTGCACGGCGAGCGGGGTCGGCTTCTCCTCCGCCTCGCTCTCCGCCCCGACCGCGTTGTCGATCTCCTCGACGTCGCTGTCGTCGGCCTCGGCCAGCCGCACCAGCTCCAGCCGTTCCGTCGCCTCCCGGGTCAGCGACCAGCGGCGGGACAGGTAACGGCTGGTGATCAGCTTCTGCTCCGGGTGCGCGGGCAGCCAGCCCTCACCGGCCCTGAGCAGCTTGTCGACCTCGTCGGACGACACCCAGTAGTGCTTGGCGTCGTCGAGCACCGGCAGCAGGACGTACAGGTGACGCAGCGCCGCGGCGAGGGTCAGCTGCTCCGACTCCAGTACGAGACGCACGTACCGCGAGTCGCCCCACTCCGGGAACTCGCTGTCCAGGGCCACCGGCTCCACGGTCGCCGTCCAGCCGAGGGGCGCGAAGAGACGCCGTACGAGTTCCGGGCCGCCCCGGGCGGGCAGCGCGGGCACCTCGACGCGCAGCGGCAGCGGCTGCGCGGCGCGCTCGGGGAGGGCGCTGCACACGCCACGCATCGCGCTGGAGAACACGCCGCTCAGCGCCACGGCGAGCAGCGAGGAGGCCGCGTACGGGCGGTCGTTGACGTACTGCGCGAGGGCCGCGTTCGGGGCTCCGCCGCGCCCCTTGCCCTTGCCGCGCCGGACCAGTGCCACCGCATCGACCTCCAGCAGCAGCGCCGCCGTGCAGCGCTCGGCGTCCGCCTCGGGGTAGAGGACGTGGGCCGTGCCGTAGGACGTGGAGAACGCCTGCGCCTTCTCGGGATGCTTGTGCAGCAGGTAGCCGAGGTCGGTGGCGGGGCGTTCCGGGGTGCCGGTGGTGCTGATCGTCAGGAACATCGGGAGGCCTCTCCGGCCGGTGGACACGACAGGGTGCCGTACGCGCGCGGGCCCCCAGAGAGGGTGATCCTGGGGGCCCGACAGGACGACTGTCATACGATCCCACAGCCCGGACGACCGCCGCTTTCGTTTATTCACCCTGCTGGACTCATGAACGATCGAGGACGAGCACGACCACCTGTTCCGCCTTGCCGGTCACCAGCCCCGCCAGCCGACGGGGCGGCCGGCCTGGCGCGCTACGACAGCTGCGCCTGCACCTGGGACGAGATCAGTTCCAGGTGGTCCAGGTCGGAGAGGTCGAGTATCTGCAGGTAGAGCCGCTCGGAGCCGGCCTCGGCATGGCGGCCGATCGTCTCGACGACCTCGGCAGGGGTGCCGGCCAGGCCGTTGGCCTTGAGCTCGTCGACCTCCCGGCCGATGGCGGCGGCGCGACGGGCGACCTCTTGGTCGTCCTTGCCGACGCAAGCGACCAGAGCGTTGGAGTACGTGATCTCCCCGGCCTCGCGGCCGGCCTCCTCGGCGGCGGCGCGGACCCGGCCGAACTTGCGCTCGCTGTCCTCGATCGAGCCGAAGGGCAGGTTGAACTCGTCGGCGTACCGGGCGGCCAGTCGCGGGGTACGGGTGGCGCCGTGACCGCCGACGAGGACGGGGATCTTGCTCTGCGCGGGCTTGGGGAGCGCGGGCGAGTCCTTGAGGTCGTAGTAGGCGCCGTGGAAGTCGAAGGTCTCGCCGAGCTCGGTCGCCCACAGGCCGGTGACGATCGCCAGCTGCTCCTCCAGGCGGTCGAACTTCTCCTTCGGGAAGGGTATGCCGTACGCCGTGTGCTCCTCCTCGAACCAGCCCGCACCCAGGCCCAGTTCGACGCGGCCACCGGACATCTGGTCGACCTGCGCGACCTGGATGGCGAGCACGCCGGGCAGCCGGAAGGTTCCGGCGGTCATCAGCGTGCCGAGCCGGATGCGCTTGGTCTCGCGGGCCAGGCCGGCGAGGGTGATCCAGGCGTCGGTGGGTCCGGGGAGACCGTCCGCGGAGCCCATCTTGAGGTAGTGGTCGGAGCGGAAGAACTGGTCTGCTTGCTACCTAACTGTAGCGCATGCCCTGACCTGCGGAAACACCGATGCACACCGAAGCCCCGCTCACCTCACGGGGATACGGATGAGGTGAGCGGGGCTTACCCGCCCGAACCCCCCTTGCGGATGGGGGTCAGCACCGGGCGGGACTCCTCGCCAGGCCGGAGGAGTGACGGCCACCTGGCGAGGAGAGTCATCGGGCACAGGAGCCCCGCTCACTCCTACGAGGGGAGGAAGTGAACGGGGCTCCCGTACCGCCCCGGGCAGTCCCCGGACGATGGGGACTCCTCCGACGGGCGGCGTCTCGTCCCCGATCGGCGCGGATCGCGGGGGCGAGACGTACAGGACGCAAGCAGGAGCCGGGAGGGCCGACCTCACCAGCTGTCCGGCCTCTGCTGCGTCCACCGCGAGCCGGCGCCACAGGGCGCCAGCCCGCGGGCTCAGGGGGTCACCACATGATCACGGGGACGTCAGGGCCGCCATTACAGTTGGGGCAGGACACCATGCCCGTGCGCCGGCACTGTGGGCAACCGGCGAAACCGCAGCACCAGGGGCACCACACCGTTCCGTGCCCGATGCAGCGTCCGCAGTAGCGGAGGAGCGGAGGCGGAGTCGGCTTTGCGGCCTTCACGCGCCGCGCAGGAGCGGCAGTCACCCCACTGCCTTAGCGGGGCTCTGGCCGGACTGTATAGCGGGATAGAGATTTGGCGTCATCACTGTATTCCGTTCCGCGATCGGGCGTTCGCGACGCCTACCTTCGCCGCGAGGCGCTCGGCATCCGTTGCCTGGCGGACGTGCTCTTGACGTACCGGCCACTCACGTCCGCCCCCGACGGGCCGAAGAAAGAAGGTTCCACCCAACGCATCGCGGAACTCTCCGGTCACGCCGCGGATCGTGTCCACCATGACAGTTCCGACGGCTGGCAACGCTTCCGGTTCAGGGCTAGCCATGCTGGCTCCCTTGATGGCGTTCCAACTCGACGATCAGATCCGACGCCTTCGACGGGTCGTACTCCGGGCCCTTAGCGTTCATGGCGTCACTCCACTCCCGCGCGAACCTGGCGCACTCGTCACATCCGGGCGTCGGCTCTGGAGTGGCGCACGTCGGATACGTGAGATGCCCGAATTTTGACCGTTTCGCTAATGCCACCTCTGCACCTCCCTCACTGGATACGGGGGCGTAGCAACTACAGTGCCACCCCGTCACTTGCCGTGCTCGGAATGGCACTCCCAGTGTGACGACAGCGAGAGTGAAAATGCAACCCGACTGGAGATATCTGCAAAATTGCAGTCTGCTGGTCTCGGTGTCTCGGCAGCTGTGGAAAGCTGTAGCCACGCTGCGTGCGTGGCGGCGAGAATGGACTTACTGAGGGGGTGACGATGGCTGAACCGACAGTCCGCACACGAAGGCTGGGATCGGAGTTGCGCAGGCTCAGGGAGGCGTCAGGGCTGAAGCTCGACGATGTGGCTGATCGCGTTGACCTCCCGGCGTCGAAGGTGAGCCGCGTCGAAAAGGCGGCACTCGGCATCAAGCCTGCCGACCTTGACAAGTTGCTCGACCTCTACGAGGTCGACGACGCGGAGAAGCGCGACGCCCTCCACTCGTTCGCCCGACATGGACGAACCCGCGGATGGTGGCAGACCTACCGCGACGTCATCTCGCCGGCCTACGCCGACCTGATCAGTCTGGAAGCAGACGCGGCCGACATGCGCTCGTACGAGTCGACGCTCATTCCCGGGCTCCTCCAGACGTCCGCGTACGCGCGTGCCACGATCAGAGCGATCAACATGACGTCGACCGACGGCGAGGTTGACGCCCTCGTTGAAGTCCGCATGGCTCGACAGTCCGTGCTCACCCGTCCAGAGCCCCTACAGCTATGGGCCGTCATCCACGAGGCCGCGCTCCGCCCCCGAGTGAAGAGCGCCCCGCAGATGATGAAGGAGCAGCTTCAGAAGCTGCTAGACATTGCAAGGCTTCCGCACGTCGCGATACAGGTTCTCCCGCTCGAAGCTCCACCTCACGTAGGTATGAGCGGGAGCTTCACGGTCGTCGGGTTCTCGGAGACGTCAGACCTTGACGTCGCCCTCCTGGAGCATCTGACGTCTGCGCTGTACGTCGAGGACGCTGCGGAAGTGAGTCGCTACGGCACCGCGTTTGAGCATCTTCGCGCTGCGTCGCTGCCTTTCGACGAATCGGCCGACCTCATTGATCGAGTGAAGGACAGCATCAAATGACCAGGATCAACGACGCATCCGCGGCAGGCTTCGTGTGGACGAAGTCGTCGTACAGCGGAGGTAACAACAACTGTGTAGAGGTTGCCCACGGTGCCGTGGACGCAGCTCTGCCCGTACGCGACAGCAAGGCACCTACCGGGCCGGCTGTCGTCTTCAGCGACACCACGTGGGGCGACTTCGTCAACGCCGTGAAGCGTGGCGCCGTCGCCTGATCGCAGGACAACGCAAAGAGCCCCCGTCGGGTGACCCTGGCGGGGGCTGTGTCGTGTGGTCAGTTCAGGTGCGGGTGCTCTCGCTTGAAACGCTCCAGAGCCTCCAGCGCCCGTGCACGGTCTTCGGTGCCGTGCCGGACAGCCGTCGGGGTGCGTCCCTGCGCGCCGTAAACTCGGAAGAAGCGGAGCCAGTACTCCATAGACCCGTATGGGGGCTTCGTGCCGTCGGGGTCGCGCATGGACGGGTAGGTCATCGCTCCCCCTCCGCCTCGTCCGCGGCCCGGAGGAGAGCGGCGGCGAGTTCGCGGGCCCGTGCGGGGGTGTAATCCAGCTCAGCACACGATTCAGCGTGCGCAAACACCCGGACGTTTCCGCTGGAGGCTGTAGAACCCTCCCCCGCCTCCACCGTGATGTAGTCGCCGTCGTCGTCTCTGATCATTACGTCCATCGTTCGATCTCCCCTCACACGCCCACGGGGCGCAGGTTGTAGACCTTACGGACCTCGTCGAGGTCGACGCGGGGTCCCTCGTACGTCTGGTGCTTCACGAGTCGGGGACTGTCCCCGTTCGCTGCGCCGCGGATCGTCTCCGGCTTGACGCCGGCCACGGCAGCAGCCTCCGCGTAGGTGACGAGATTGGGCTTCTGAGCGGCTTTCTCGGGCTCCAGGTCCACTTCCTCGTCCGGCTCCCCCGCAGGCTCCTCAGCGGGCTCCTGCGGCTCCTCCGCGTGTGCCTTGCGCGAGTGAACGAGCAGCGATCCACCCAGGAACGCAACGGCCGGCCAACCGGCGACAAGGACGCGCAGACCGACAGGGAGGTTGTCGAGGTCCAGGACTCCAGCCGTGGCGATGTTCGCCCCGAGAGAGGCCGCGAGGGAGACGACGAACCACACCCACGGGGCCGCCTTTGACGCGCCGTCCGCCGTGCGGATCTGCTTCCACGCCATGACCATCAACAGGTCGACGCTGACCGGGTACGCCCACGCCTTCCATCCACCCTGTCCGGCAGCCTCCGCGATGTCGTGGATGTGGGCGAAGGACAGGGCTGCCGCGATGACGGCCTGAATCAGGATCGGGTCCCGAAGCTTCTCTCTCATGGCTCCTCGTTCGTGTGCATGGTTCGTGAGTGGCAAGCGGAGCCCCCGCCACCGCAATTGGCAGGGGCTCCGTGAGGGCGGGTCAGACGATCGTTGGGTTCGCCAGCATGTCCAGCGGGAGCCCCTTGACTAGCGCGCTCCCCGCGGACAGGTGCGACACCGCGTGAAGGTCATCACCCGGCTTAGGCGCGATCAAGATACGGTGCCGGGCGGACTCTACGGGCGCCTCGACGATGTCCGCCGCCTCCACGGCCGTCAGCTTCCGCGCGCAGTCCTCGTGCAGCTTCACCATGTCCCGCGCCATCTCCAGCGTGGTCCGGAACGAGCTGCCGGAGCGGATGCTCTTCCGGCACACCGCGCGGTGCTCACTGTCGAACGCGTGGGCAAGCGTCGCGTTGCTCTTCGTCGTTGCCCAGATCTTGTCGTTGCTGTCGACCAGTGTCGTCATGTCTGCCTTTCGTGAGTGCCTTGCGTTACTCAGATCATGACACGGTTATGTCGACCGGCACAACACTTGACCGCAAAACGTTTGTCGCTTCTTCGGCGATCAGCGCCACCATCCGCCCACTCGGCAGCGTCACCACGAACCCGCCCCGCACCTCGTCGTCTCGTGCCGGCGCCTCAGGGCCTGGCGGAGGAAGTGGCGGTGCGCCACGTCGTCGATGACGGACGAAGTCCCGCCCTCGAACGTCAGGCGATACCTCACGCCGTCGCCACGGAGCGCGTGACGGTGAGCGGCTTGCCCGCGGGGGCCGTCGCCCCTCCCCCGCCCACGAACGGGATGTAGACGTGCCCCTTGAACCCGACGGGCCACGCGTCATGGAGCGCCGTACGCTCGTGGGTGTGAAGGGTGAAGACGTCGCCCTGCCGGATCTCGCTGGCAGTGGTGTGCAGCTCTTCGGTTCTCTCGGTCATGGCTCCTCCTGGAGTGACTCGCACTACGGGAAGAGCCCCCGCGACCGCAATTCGCAGGGGCTCAGGGGATGGTTCAGGCGGCGACGTCAAGCGACAGCGCGGCAACCGCTTCTTCGGCCTTACGGAGGTCGTCCTCCGCCCACGCGTTGCGCTTCGATGAGGTGACGAACTCGCGCATTATCACGAGCTTGACTACAGCTGCCGTCTCCTCGTCGGCCACGATCTCGGCCCGGGATCGCGTGAAGTCGAAGCGCGCCAACTCCGTCAGCACCACCTCGCGCGCGCGCTTCCGGGTCTTGAACACGGGTCCGAGATGAATGTTCGGCTGTTCGTCCGTCACCGACGGAAGGTGGTGCAGCGTCCATCCTTTTCCGTATCGGGCAATCGCCAGGCCCGGAACGATCTCGTCGACGTGCTCCGTGGCGCCCATCGACTTTGCGGCCTCAGGCGTGGCGTACTCGCCGGGAGCGGTCTCAATGAGGTACTCCGGTACGGTGCTCGTGAACGTCACCTTCGGGAAGCCCTTGCGAGCGTTTACGTAGCTGGTCGTGACGTTCCTCACCGGTCCTGCGGTGCCGTACTTGGCCCTCCAGATCTCCGCCTGGTCAAGGAGGTTCTGACGGGTTCGCTCGCCCGATCCGGGCCACCCCTTCTTGTCCTTCTGGGGCGCCTGCGCGTCAGTCACCATCTCGTCGTACTGCGTATCAAGCTTGGTCTGACGCATCGCGACGACGCCATCCTTCACGGCCTTCAGCTGCGCCGCCTCCAGCTGCTTCACGGTGCGGATCTTTCCGCCCAGCTCCGTGCGGATGACGCGCTCGACGCCGTTAATCCGGATCATGGTCTCTCGGTAGGTCTGCATGTCCCCGCCCCTTCGTCAGTGCCTTGCGTTGCCTCAACTATGACACGGTTATGTCGACCGGCACAACATCTAGCGCAAAACGTTTTGCGCTTCTCTTCTGGGTGCCCCGCCGCGGATTCGAACCGCGCGCCCGCCGGCACTGGGGGTGTCGGGTTGGTCGGGCGATGCCTCAGCGGGGCGGGTGTCAGCGTCGAACGCGGGGGCGGGTGTTGCAGATGGGGTGGTGGCACTCTTCGCCGGTGAGGGTGTCGTACCCCCAGCAGCTGTTCCACCAGCGGGATACGGCGTTGGACATCCGCTGCTCTGCCGGGGTCTGCTTCTCCTCCCGGACAAGCGCCGCTTTGAGCGTGGCGGCCGTTCCTGTGGCCTCGCAGGTTCGTGTCCCGTACCGGTCTCCATGACGCGTAAGGAGCTGCTCACGCGTCACGTCGACGACATCCCCGCATACGCGGCAGGAAGTGACGTATTGACGCTCCGCACTATTGGAGTCCCAGTGCCGGACGCGCGCCACCTGTCCAGGCTCAGGGCACGTCGAGGGGTCGTAACGGTCGTACTCCCCGATCACGTCCGGCGTGTCCTGCCAGTGGTGTACGAGGTCCCCGCCAGCGAGGTTGAGGCGGAAAACCTTCACCTCGTAGGGGGTGGCGTCGAACCAGTACCTGACGCCGTCGATGATCCGCTCCCACGCGACAACGTCCCCAGAGACCCCACGCGCCGACCGTGCCGAAATCTTACTCATCCCTCCCCCTCCTACGGCCTGCCTCCTCAGTACGGGTAGGCCAACCCCCGCAGACGCCCCGGAGGGCGTTTCGGCTATTCCGGTAGCGGCGCCCACGGTAGGTTCAACGCCTGAGTGTGAGTGATCCACGCATCGAGCTTGACGCTTACCGGCTCCCACTCCTCGACGGCGAGGTTGTTGCCCCATCGCGGGTCGCCATAGTTCCGCACGTAGTCCGCCAGAGCCGCAATGCAGTTGTCGCGGGTCCGCGGGGAGGTGACGACGCACTCTTGACTGGGCTTGCCGTAGTCCGTCATGACGGACCATCCGAAGAAACTAGCCTCTGCGATCCACACCGAGTAGCGGCCGAAGTGCGACCAGTCGTAGGAAAGTCGCGTTGCCCGTGCCCGCGGGATGTTACTCAGTTCCTCCGCGGTGATCGGCTGCACTGTGTCCATCTCGTCCCCTCCCCCTCATGGTCTGCCTCGTCAGGCCCGGTAGACCAATCCCGGACGACGCCCCAGAGGGCGTTTCGACTATGACTTGCGGTGCATCGTGTGCGTGCAGTCCCACTCAGGCTTACAGTCGGGGACGTTGCGCTTCCGGCCGTCGAGGCAGGTGTCGCACAGGTCGTAGTTCGGGTTGTCCAACACCCGCTGAGTGGGAAGACCGAAGTCGTTGATCATGTAGGCAGGGGCGGCGTTCCCGCAGTGGCGGTAGAGGTCGCCCCGCCCCTTCCACGTCCACATGCGGCCGTGACGGTCGACAATGTCCGGGTGTTCCGCGCGCTCCAGCTCCGCCAGTGCGGCGCGGGCGTCCTGCCACTTCGTAATCAGTTCGGCTACGGCCTGCATCTCGTCCCCTCCCCTGGGGCGCCCCGAGTGAGGCGCCCCTTCGTCAGTGTCTTGCGTTGCTCTGACTATGACACGGTTATGTCGACCGGCACAACTCGGCAGCGCAAAACGTTTGTCGCTACTTGCCGACGGCGAGTTCGCGGGCGAGATTCACGACGTCGGCCCCAGTGTGCGCAGTGCCGTCGAGCAGCTTCTTCGCCTCGTCGACGTGGCGGGCGAACGCGGAGGTGGGCGGGGCGGGCTCGCTGGCCTCCGCCGGCTCGTCGACGAGTTCGACCTCAGCCGCCCAGATGTCATAGAGGTGGCCGTCGACCTTCACGCGGTACGGGTGGATGTCGCCATGACTGGGCTGCCACTCGTCCGTGGTCGAGGTTGACCGTTCCCAGCGATCCGTGGTGCTCCTCCGCGTGCTTTGCGAAGACCACCCGCACGCGGTCCCCCACCTTCGGGCGGGTGTCGGCAGGAGCCTCAGCCGGCGCGTCAACGAGTTCGACCTCCGCGCACCACCATCCGATGCCGTCCAGCTCCACGCGGTACTGGCACTTGTCGTCGTAGATGTCGGTCCGCGCCAGGCGGCCCACGTTGCCGACGTTGGCGGCACCATCACCCACGTAGGCATTCCGCACGACGCGCACCCGGTCGCCGACCTTCGGGGCAGGCTTCGGAGCCTCCGCCTTCGCCTCTCCCCCGTCGATCTCGTCAGCCAGGGCGAGTATGCCGCGAGCGAACTCACGGACTTCGTTGGGGCGGAGTGCGGAGTCCGCCTCGTGCTTGTCGTTGCTGAAGGCGTCGAAGTGCACGGAGTCGCCGCAGATGTACGCCTTGATGTAGTCGCGGGACGCCCAACGGCACTGCGCGGTGACGGCCTCGGTCATGTTCTCTCCTCGTGTGTGATTCGCGGACCGCAAAACGTTTTGCGGTCGGGTCAGAGGGTCTCGATGGAGAAACCTTCGAGCGGGGCTGAGTCGTTCCGGGCCTCCACCGCGTACATCACCTCATCGCCCCAGTAAGCGGCCTCGTCGGGGCGAACGCCCTGAACGTCGTACTCGTCGAGAGAGGGAAGTCGGTGCATGAGCTGTGCTCCAGATCGGTTAAGAGTGAGTGACTTACGCTGTCAGACCGTGCGCGTCAGCCACGGTGCGGGCGCTTGCGACCCCGCGGGAGCGGAGCCGACGGAGGGCGACGCCGTTGACGGCCATGTCGGCGCACGTCTGCTGGTCGTCCTGCTTCGTCATGTCGACGCCGTAGAATGCGCGGAGCGCGAAGGACTGACGCTGCGGGATCTGCGTCATGAGCCACAGGGCCAGGTCGCGACGCTCCACGGAGTCGGTGACTTCGGAGGAAGGGTCTTCGATGACGTCAGTCAGCGTGAGCGACTCGCGCCCCTCCCCCGTGGCCGTGTTGGCTGCCGGAGCGTCGAACGACGTCACGGCCGCGAGTGCTTCGAGGATGGCGACGAACATCTCCCGGGAGATCCGGTGAGTGGCGCTTTTCTCCTCCTGAAGTTCCGCCCACACCTTGTCGACGTCGCCACCGTGGCGCCACAGGAGGTGACGCACAACGATCGTGGCCGTGGCGGGGACAGCGACAGCGCACGAGTTGCTGATGTGCGCTTCCGCCACGGCGCGTCGAGCAGCCCGGTAGACGTACGACGTCAGCTGTGCGGAGGAAGCCTCCGACTTGTAGTCGCGAACGTGCTGGATCAGCACCACGCGCGCTTCCTGGAGGTAGTCCTCCGCATCCTCCACGCTGGCTCCAGGAGCCACGCTGCGAACGATCCCCCGGAGCATGGCGTCACAGCCCTGGACGATTGCCCACATGGCGTCAGTGTCTCCGGCCTGTGCATCGCGGATCTGCTCTGCGTTGATCGTTTCGCGGCTCATGTGGACTCCTCCGTGTGTGGCTTGTGCTTGTGTTGTGTCGTAATCCGGAGAGGACGTGACGCGGAGATTAAGTGATCTGAGTCACACGGTGATTCAGGGAGACGAAAGCCCCCGTCCCTCAAAAGAACGGGGGCTCAAGTCCGCTAAACGTTTTGCGGTGCTCAGACAGAGAGGTGATGTACGGCCAGGCCGGAAGCCTCCGCGATCGTCACGTCAGCGACTGCCAGCGGGCAAGACTCCCACCCCACCATGCAGTACAGGGCAGTTGCTTCGGCCCACTGAGACACCGCGCTGGATGCAGGGACGGCATCCAGAATGCTCGCCACGTCGTCGAGGGTCTCCAGCTGCACGCTAGTGCTCTGCGGACCCGTTAGGATGATCAACTGTTCCCCCTGGGAGCGGGATTGTATTTTTCGCCCTCCCACCGGGCGAGGGCGCGATCCATGGACGCGGCGACACCCTGGACTGCCGCAACTGCGTACGGAGCCATCGGGCGCCATTCTTCAGTTCTGCTAGAAGAGCCTGGCGACGGTCATCAAAATGCCGTCACCTCCGTCGGGCGGGATGGGCCTGCCGGCCTCCGTCCGCATCCACTCCAGCCTGTCGGCGGGCTGGCATGGTTACTGCGTCGTCGTAGGCGTCCACGAAACGGCGAACTGCGGACGCTGCGTGTTCAAGTGCGTTCAGTAGTTCGAACATTTTCGGTCCGTCTGCAACCTGATCAGGACTGTAAGTCACACAACCTCCACGGGCAATCACTAAGTGGCGGGATCGACTCCGCTATCCGCACCCCTATGTAACGGTTCATCCGATTAACACATACAGGGGGGTCAACCCGTTTATGTCGGCCACCCAATCTCACCTGGAGTTATGTCGACCGACACAAGTCAGACTTGAGCTTTTCGACGTTATTGACTCGTGACCTTGTGAAGGACTTATGGAGTCCTCTTGTGGGCCTTGAACTCCGCTACGTAGCCACGTCAACCCCCGACGTGAGGTCCCCACCTGCGGTTTCTGACAGCCACTCAGCTACGTCCCGATCCGACTTCAGACGGTTGCACCGGGCGCACGCCGGAGCGAGATTGGACCACTCGTGAAGGCCACCTCGTGCAAGCGGACGAACGTGGTCCACCTCAGGCACAACCTTTTCGCCGAACGCGGAGTCACAGTAGGCACATGACCACTCCTCCGTCTCCTCCCACCGTCGCAGACAGTCACGTCGGGACGGGTACAGAGGAGGCTCCGGGGGCCGCAGGGAAGGCGTGATGCGCATGGGACGCGGGACCGACCGCGCGGCGGAAGGGCGATATCCCGCCACCGATCGGTCAACTGTGGTCGCTCGTACCGCACTCGGGGGCGCGAGACGTGCGGGGGTCACTTGCGCCGCTCCTCCGCCGCACGCGCCTCGTCAGGGTGCGTCGCATACCAAGGGTCATGCTGCGTCATGGTGCTCGCCTTCTTCATGTAGAGGGATCCCCAGCTCTGCCCGCCCACGTCAGGGTCTGTGTCGATCGGAATCCCGCGGATGGTGGATGCCATCGCCTCCCCGATCTCCTTTGCGACGGTCTCCGCCTCCCGCTCGGGGGCGTCCGCAACGATCTCGTCGTGCACTGGGAGCAACACGTGAGGGATGAGTCCGCGCTCGTAGATCTCCAACATTCCCTGAGCGAAGATGTCGCGCGCGGTGCTCTGGATCTCTCCGTTGAACGAGGCGTAGGCGGCGTCACGGTCGAAGACGAGCCGGCGCCCGGACGGAGTCCGCAGGGTGTAGCCGTTGCGGATCACCTTTCCCTGAAGCTGCTTGATGTAGCGAGCGAGACGCGGATAGGTCCGCTTGTAGCCCCTGACGGCGTCCTGCGCGGCAGCCATCGTCAACCCGGTCTGAGCAGCGATCGTCTTCGCGCCTCCCCCGTACGCGACGCCCAGTTGCACGACCTTCGCGACCTTGCGTTGTCCGGTGGTGAATCCGGGACCATAGACGCTCGCGGCCGTCAGATTGTGGAGGTCCGCCCCGGCGAGGATCGCGGCCGTCATCCGCTCGTCGCCGGACAGTGCCGCCATGACGCGCGGCTCCACGGACGAGTAGTCGACGGAGATCATCCGATGCCCGTCGTCGGACACGACGGCATGCCGAACCTCCCACTTGCCCGACGGGAGTTGCTGGAAGGGCGGGTCAGACATGGACATTCGCGCTGTCCGGGCGGCCAGCGCCCCGATCTTCGGGTGTACTCGGTCGTTCTCGTCCGCGGTCCGAAGCATGGCGTCCGCATAGGACGTCTTCCACTTCGACGCCCGCTTACTGCGGAGGATGGCCATCGCGAGCGGGTTCGGGGTGCGCGACTGGATCGGCTCCCACTCCTTGTCGACGTCGGCTAGGCGCTTCAGTACCTTTCCGTCCACCTGGACCGCTCCGCCGTCCGTGCGCTCCGGGATCACCTCCCCCATGCCTAGCAGCGCCTCCGACACCTGGCGGGTGGAGTTGATGTTCTCGACGCCGTACTTCCGGGACTCCGCAGCCCAGCGCGCGGACTCCTCCAACAGCTCCTGGGACAGGTGCGTCGTGTAGTCGCGGTTGATGCGCATCCCCCGCCGCTCCACGAGCGCGCAGACGAAGGCGACTCGATGCTCGAACGGAATGAGTGCGGGGTTGATGCCCAGCTCTTTGACGCGCGCCTGAACCTTCGGCAGGAGGCGTGACGTCAGGATCACGTCCCCGCCGGCGTAGCTCAGGTATCGCGGGTTGTCGATGTCGATGTACGCCCATCCGTCATCCTTCGTCCGGCCGATCTTGTGGAACTCCTCGATAAGGCCGGTCTGTGTGTCGGGGGCGGACGGATCGACGTAGTGTTCCGCGGCCTCTTTCAGCTTGTTCCCGGGGCCACCCTGATCCTTCCGGCGAGGGTCGGAGAGGTGGAGGTGGATGTAGGTGTCCAGGGTCTTCGGTGCCAGGTCCTCCAGCGTGACGCCAGGGATGTGACGGTCCATAGCCAGCTGGTCGAAGTTCTGGTTCTGCATGGACAACGCGGGCAATGTGTTTGCAGCCCATGCTGCATGTTCCGTGAGTGTCTTGCCTTTCTCCACCTGAAGAACCCACGCCTGATCCGGGGTGCCGTACTGAACCGTGCGGATGCGAAAGCCACGTGTGAACGTTCCGAGCCCCGTGGCTTCGGTGTCCAGCGCCACACGCTCCCCACGGCTCGCGGCGTCGGTGACGTACTGGCGGAAGAGCCGGAGGTCGTCGTCGTTCTGGGGCACGTAGACGGGTATCTGTTGCCCCAGCACGGGGAAGCTGTGCGTGATCATGCTGCCGCCTTAGGCTCTCCGAAGATGTTTGTCGGTCCGTCAGCCGGCGCATCCGGCTCGTCCTCCGCGCGGCTCGCGATCTCCCGCTCCTCGTCAGTTGCAAGGCGGAGCCCGTCAAAGCCCCACTTGCCGCCGCGCTTGTCCTTCGGGAAGTTCCGGCTCTCCAACTCAACGCCCAGAGCCCAGCCGGACAGGACTTCCTTCCGGCTCAGTCCCGCGTCCTCCGCCCACTCCGCGTAGGCGCGACGGACTGCCATCGGGGCGACACGAGCGCCGCGCTCCTGGACGCAACGGGCCGTCAGGAACTCTTGGAGCCTGTCCTCCGACTCCCGGTAGTCCTGCGTGGCAGCCTGGACGGAGGCAGGCTCCTGGAGACCGCTCTCGTACCACTCCGACGCTCCGCGCACAGCCCACGCGAGGATGCCCTCCGCCTCATCCCGAAGCTTCGCCGGAAGGGAGGTGTCGGCCTTCGAGCCGCGGAACGTGGCTTCGAACGGGACGAGCTTGACGCGTCGCCAGACTCCGAGATCCTGCGAGAGGATCGCAGGCTTGTAGTTGCCGGCGACCATGAGCAAAAAATTCGGGACGTAGGTGAACGGGTTCTGATTCAGGAAGCGGCAGGTAACCGGGTCGCCTCCCGTCAGCTGCTTGACCAGGGCCTCAGCAAGCCGGCTGTACTTCTCCGTCTCGGAGGCCGTCACGAGCCGCGCCCCGCGGAGTGACGCGAGTTCGGGCGATGCCTGGCCAACGGCCGTGCGCTGCTCGAACGTGCTGAACTCCGTGCTCTTCGTGATCCCCCGGAGAACGTGGAGAAGTGCGTCCAGGAACACGCTCTTCCCGTTCGCCCCCTGCCCGTACATGAAGACGAAGCACTGTTCCGCCGTACTGCCCGTGATTCCGTAGCCGACGAGGCGGCACATGTAGCCGGGTAGTTCCGGGTGCTTCGGGAAGATCTCTCCGAGGAATTGCAGCCACCGGGGCGCCGCCGCATCCGGGTGGTATGCGATGTCGAGCCGCTTCGTGATCATGTCCGCGGGAGTGTGCGAGTGAATCTCCTTCGTGCGGAGATTGATCGTCCCGTTGGCGACGGACAGCAGTTCAGGGTGCGCGTCGAACTGATCGGCCTTCGCCGGGACTCCGGGGACGGACGGCAGAACCTTGATGACGTCCTCGATGGCACGGTTGGTCAGAGCCTTCAGCGCCAACTTCCGCGAACCGTCGTCGCCCGACGCGATCAGCTCCGCACCCATCTGGATCAGAGCCGACCTGACGTCGTCGTTGCCAGGCGACCAGACAGCACCGTCCCAGACGAGGAACCCCAGTCCCGGGGCGTAGCGCACTCCACCGCCTGTGCGCGCCATGTAGTCGCGCAGACGGACGGCAATACCCGCGTCCGTCTGGTCGAAGGCTTCACGCGCGCTGACGCCCATCGTCTGAAGAGCGGCGTCCGTGGCGGACACGTCCGGCTCTGTCTCCGTCGAGGGGGCAGGAGTCGGAGCGGATGACTCCAACTCGACGACGGAGGCAGCGCGTACCGCGAGATGCAACTCCCCGGCGAACGTCTCCGGCGTGCGCTCCCGCCACGCCGTCAGATCCTCCTTCCGGTTCGGGAAGTCGAGCTGACGCGGAGTGTTACCCGACTCGACGAGTGCCTTCGCGAGAGCCTTACTCCCCCGCTCCCCTGCGGCGTCGGGGTCGAATGCGATGACGACGTCACGGCCGGCGAGATGCTCGACGAGGTCCGTCAGGAGTGCGGCATTGTTGGCCAAGGCGGCGCCACGGATGATGAGTGCGTCGTAGCCGACACCGACCGACGTCAGCCCGTCGCCCGGACCCTCAGTGATCAGGATCGTGTCGTAGCCCGTGCCCGCGGACAGGACGCCGTACTTGCTCCACGTACGGCCGTCGACGTTGGTCAGGGACATCCACCGGGCGGGGCACTTGCCGGAGAGGTCACGGCCCTGGAGTCCGCGGATGACGCCATCGAAGCCGACGAGCGGGACGGTTAGGCGCGGGTACCGAGTGAAGGAGCGGGAGAGCCACGGCCGCGACTGCACCGCCTGCGAAGACCAACCGACGCGCAGGTCCGCGCACATCTCCGGCGTGACGCCGAAACGACGAGCCGCGTAGTCCAGCGCCTCCGCAGAGAATGGGGCCATGGACTCCGTGTCCTGGAGTGCATCGGCCCACTGATCGACAGCCATCCGCAGACCAGCAATCTCCGCGATGCCGACCGATTCCGGCGCCTTCGCGCTGACAGTCCGCGCGCCCTGGCCGTCGACATCGAAGAGGTCCGACTCCGACATGCGGAGCTTCGCCAGGATCTCCGGCTTGGGGCACCCGGTGCGGCAGACGAGCAGAAGCATGCCGTCCGACTTCAGCGTCAGCTTCAGGCTTGGGTGCTTCCTATCTGAGTGAGCGGGGCAGAGCGCAAGGTACCCGTCGTGATCAGGCTCGACCCCCTCCAGTCGCCCCAGGATCTCCGTCAGTCGCAAAGGTCTCTCCCCCTCTTCGTGCATGCGGAAGGGGCGCCCCGGAAGGACGCCCCTTTGTGGCAGTGCTTTGCGGTTGTGGTGCGTAAGACGTTTTGCGCTACTCGTCTTCGTCGTAGTCCTCGTAGGTGGCCGAGGTGACGCCGCCCGACGTCAGGTAGTTGCCCGCGTGCTTGTCGCCCCGGGCCAGGGCATGGCTGACCCACCCGTATGCGTCCCGGTCGGGCATCTCTCCGCCCTCGTACTCGTCGCCGTCGGGATAGATGGTGAAAGTCCCGGAGAACTCAATGACGGCTTGCTTCATGCTGCCCCCGATACTGCCTGTCGATGAGTTCGTAAGCCGTTGGCGCCGCCGCTCTGAGGGCATCCTCCATGTCCCGCATGCGGTTGAGGAGACGCACGTCCGTCCGGACGTCCCGCACGACGTAGCCGTCCGCCACACCCTTCATCCGTCGCTTCACCACCGCGCATCCGAACGGCTGGCCGGCGTGGACAGCCTCCCGGTTCGCCTGCGCAATGTAGTCAGCGAGAGTGATTGTTTTCTCTGCCTTCGCCTCCAGGGCGTGCAGGTAGTAGCCGGCGACGTCGCCAATGTCGCGGGCGCCCGTCTGCACGTTCCGATGGACGCCCGAGTTGTGATGCTCACGCAGGTAGCCGACGATGTCCGACTCCCACGCGGTGCCCTTGGCCTTACTGGGGTTGCTCGATGCCCTCACCTCTTCGCACCCAGACTTCGACGAGGTCAGATCCTCCGTCGGAGTCGATCACTACGGGCTCTGACTGAACTGTCCACGTGCGTTCCCGGTACGTTAGAACCCCGTCCCCGGTCGTGCTCTGTGCCGCTTCGTCCGTCACTGCCCGCACCCCTTCGTCTCTTGCCTCTGCCATATCGTACGCGCGTTCGATATGTCGGGGATGACTACTGGCCATGAGCCAACGAGTGATGTCGGATGCGGGTGCGGGTGCGGGTGCGGACAGGCATAATGCCTTCACGCCGTGACTAGAAGACCTCCACCTCCCCCGCCAGCGTTGACCAGGATGCGGCACGGGGTGCCGAACTCCCCGGACTCGATCACGCCGTCACCGTCGAAGGACCGGAGCGTCTTCACCCGTTCCTGCGCGTCGACCTCTTCGACGTACGGGCCCCAGACCTTGCCCTCCGAGTACGCGAAGGCTTCACGCGTCTGGACTACTCGGAACACTGTTGATCTCCTCTCGGTGAACCGCCGCGTAGGCCCACAGGAAGACGAGTGCGGCCAGGGCGACGCCGGACGGGATGAGCGTTGCGGCGATCAGGAGTTGTTGCATCACCCCTCCTCCACCTCCCGAATGAACTCCTCCGTAAGCCACGACCATGAGGCATACACGCATCGCGGCTTGTCGAACTCGACGGGGATCGGGTCGGGGACGGCGTGGACGATGTAGGTGTCCGGCTCGCGGATCACTCGACACGCTCCCATGAGATCGGGGCCCGATCGATCGTGAACACCGGGTTCGCGTACATCGGGTACCTCGACTGACGGGTCCGCATGCCGCGTGCCTGAGCAAGCGTCGAGTACGGGCCCCATGTGAGGTAGCCCGTCGTACCGTTGGACCTCGTGAAGGTCTGCACGAGTCGGAAGCACTCTTCATCGTCGTGACCGATGTTTCGGGTCATCAGTTCACGTCCTCCCATGTCGGCTGGCACGTCTCAATGTCCGACGAAATGACGTCCCACAGACCGTCATGTGTGCCTGCCACCGTGACGGCTCCGTGCCGCCGGATGTACGGGCCGTAGTACTCAACGGTCTCCTCAGCGTCGACGAGGAGCCGGGACGACTCTCCACATCCGTAGCCCGTGTACGCGCGGTTGGGGATCGACTTGTGGCGCACGACCTTGACGCGCCAGAGGGGCTCAGGTCCCTTCATGGTTCGGAGGGCCATCAGTCCTCGTCCTCCTCGTCTGGGTTACCGAACGAGAAGTCGCACTGATAGGCGCCCGTGACGTAGTGGATCGCGTGTGTCTCCACGGCCCTCACCTCCGGGTCCGAGCGGAGCGACTCGACGAGGGTGCGCGGGTCGTCCGTGTGCTCGTCCTGCCCGTCCTCATCGCCCTTGCGGTAGACGGTGACGCAGTAGGTTCCACCGTCGAAGACACCCATCAGCCCGTCACCTTCCGCCACGCCACCGTGGTCACCTCGACGCGCTCCACCTCGTCGGCCGGCACGGTGCGGTCGTCGTCCCACGGGTCGTGGTCGTCCTGACTCTCCGTGAGACCCCGCTCGTAGTAGACGCGCCACACCTTGCCGTCGTCCGGTGCGCGGAAGACGAGTTCATTGACGGACACCCAGCGACGCGAATCGACTTGCTCCCGGTGCAGGATCTCCGGCGCATCGTCGGACCACGCTCCCGGGAGGTCCCACTCTTCGAGCTGCTCGCGGGTGAACTCTCGTGTTGGCATTAGCTCTCCTCTCGGTTCAGCACACTCACGATCGCGCCCCGAGCCATCGCGACTCCCGCGGCCTCCCAGTACTTCGGAAAGTCGCGCCTCGTCGTCGCTGCGGGGCAAATGCAGATCAGGTCACCGGGGCCGGCGTCGCGGAGGTCGCCCAGTGCGGGGGCGTTGTCGTCGTCGATGACGTGAAGGGCGCCGCTCACTCCACGCCCCGCGCGAGGGTCTGCTCCAGCTCACGCGCGATGCGGTCCTCCGGGCTGTCCCACGCGGTGTTGTTCCGCTCGGAGTACAGGAGAGCCTGTCGGACCAACTCCACCTCTTGGCCCGTGAGTTCCACGGTCAGCCCGCTGCTGCCAATCACCTTCGCCATGTGCTCGCTCCTCTCGGTTGGTGCTCCTACGCCCTCAGCCCCCGGGACCGAAGTCACCGGGGGCTGAAGGGGGCTGGTCAGATCTTGGTAAGAGGGCCGTACAGATTCGCGACGCTGCTCAGCTGTCGGCCGCCCTCGAAGGAGTCCGACGTGCTGCGGATCCCGGTGAGGCTGCGCTCGAACTTCCAGCGGTCGCCGTCGTTGTCGCGGTAGAAGATGCCGAGTTCGTAGGTCTTGCCGGCGTTCTCGACGGTGTCCCGCGCGGGCTCTGGCTCGACGAGAGCGAGAACGGCCGCACGGTTTTGGGTGACGTTGCCCTGAGGGCTTTTCGTCGCGTACCACTCGTTCGGGCTGAAGAAGGGACCGGCCTCGATGGTGTACTCCATGCCGGAGAACGTGCCCATCACCTTGTCCCCGACCTTGAACTTCGCGGCCGGCGTCATGCCCTCAGCGCCGATCACGTAGTGGCGCTCGTTCTCCCCCTTCATCAGGTAGCGCTCCGCGCCGAACGCCGCCGTGTACGGGCCGAACACGATCTCTCCCGCACCCCAGGAACCGTGCTCTACCTTGTCGCCAACCTTGAACGTCGCTGCCATGTTCTCTCCTCCGTGAATGGCTCATGCAAAGGCCCCCGGATCGTCGGTGTCCGGGGGCCGCGGGTCGGGGTTGGTCAGTCGGTGACGCGAGTGAGAGGGCCCCAGCGCTCAGCGACGTGCGCCAGCGAGAGACTGTCCTCCGTCGGGTTGCCCGTGCCGTCGGTACGGGCGCGCACGACTGCGCCGACCCTCTTCATCCGCCACACGTCGCCGTCACGGTCGCGGTACTTCGCCGACAGGTCGTAGGTGACGCCGTTGTGGGTGTAGGTGTTCTCGTCCTCGACGCGCTCGACGGCCTTGCAGTGCCACTGGCCGTTGACGTCGCCATGCCTGCCGCGACCGTCTCCGAACTGAACGAGGTAAGGCAGGAAGCTCCCGTCGTCCAGCTCCTTGACGGTGCCGACCTTGCCGTTGAACCGGTTCCGCCCGCCTCCGTCGTCGTCCGTCACCCGCACCCGGTCACCGACCTTGAGCGGCTCCAGTGTGTCGACCTTCGTCAGCGTCGACTCACGGGGCGTGGCGTGCTTGCCGTCGCGCTCCATCACCCAGAACGGCACGTCGGAGAAACGGCCGACGAACGGTCCGGCTACGAGCGTTGCCGACTCCCCGCGGAACGAAACCGTCGACGTCACCCTGTCGCCCACGGCGAACGCGGGAGCCTTCCGCATCACGCTGGACAGGGACGTGAACGTCCGCACGGCGTCCGGGTCGGACGGCGCGTCGACGAGCCTCACGACGTAGACGTCCCTGTCGTCGAACGGGCCGTATTCGACGGTCGCTCGGGATCCCCGCAGGGTCAGGATGACTTCCTCGCCGATCTTGAACGTGTTCGTCACTTGCTCTCCCCCGCGTCGCCAATAACCACCACGTGCTCCGCGCCGATCGTCTGCTGCTGGAGCGTCTTGCGCCCCGAGACACCCGACTCGCGCCCCGTCGGCACGACCTTGAGCTTCGGCACCACGCGCCCCGAGGACTTGTCGGAGAGGGTCTCCAGGACTACGGCCTCCGTGTTGCGCACCCTGTTTCCCCGGCGGGTGGGGTAGGCGATGAGCCGCCCCGGCTTGATGACAGCCCCCGTGAAGTCCGTCAGATCGGTCTTAGCCATGGTTTCTCTCCTCCGTGTGTGCTTCGTGCTTGTCGACGTTCATCAGCCGGTGGTACGCCTCGTACGCCTGATGAGGGGCGACTCCGTTACCGATCTTGTGAAGCTGCTCAGCACGCTTCAGGCCCGGGACGTCGGTCACCCAGCCGTCGGCCAGACCCATGAGCCACTCGGCGAAACGCGCCGTCAGTCGTCGTCCCCCACGGGGACCTATCTCCGTGGGTATGGGCGCCTGGCGCCCGGTGACGGCTTCCTGACGGCGGATGGCGGGCTCAAAGTCGACCCAATCCTGGATTAGCCCCTCCTCGTCCGGGAGGGTGAGCACCAGTTCGTTCAACGGTCGACTGTTGCGTCCGTGAAGATTGGACGCTCCCGATCGCCAGTCACGAGCCGTCGGCGTTGGCAACAGATGTCGTACAGCATCCGTCAGTGTCGGCCTCGTCCGCGAAGACGTGTACGGCGTCCCGTCGGCCCGGTAGCTTGCGCTACTCCGGCCGTCCGCCGCCAATGGGGTGGGAAGAAGATTGACCACCGCCCCGGGAAGCGCGTAGTCGCCTCCGCTGCTCCGCTGGTTAGGCCCACCGTGCGGACCGTCAGACGCACGCGGTATGGGCAGACACCTCACCGGCTCAGGAAGCATCCGGACAGCGACACCGAGCGGCGTTCCCTGCCCGTTGCCATTGACCCGCTTCGCCAAGTTCCGCTGGCGTCGCGCCTCCCACGATGCCAGCGACTCCCCATCATTGGGGTTGCTGGCTACTGGCGTCGGCAGGAGCCGCGACACCGAACCACCGGTCCCGGTGATGCGCGAGTCCGATAGATCCTTCGGAAGCTCGTACGCATGTCCACCGCAGGTCATACCCGATCTCGGCCAGGTCTCCAGCGACTTCCGCGAGCCCCCGCGACTTGATCGCGGAGACATTTTCCAGGAAGACGAGTCGCGGTCGAAGGATGCGAATCGCCTCGATGACATGGACGTAGACGCCTGATCGCTTTCCACGAATCCCCTCCCGCTTTCCGGCGTTGCTGATGTCCTGGCAGGGGAATCCCGCCGTGATGATGTCGACCAGGCCGACGAGTTGCGCCCAGTCGTAGGCGGTGATGTCACCGATGTTCGGTACGTCGGGGAAACGGTGGGCTAGCACCCTCGATGCAGCCCCGTCGACCTCCGCGACGTACGCAACCTTGCCGCCCGTGAGCGCCTCGACCGCCATCCCGAGCCCGCCGTACCCTGCGCAAAGCTCAAGAATTGTCAACGTTCCTCCTGTCAATCTGGCCCTTCAGCCACCGAAACGCGTGGTGTGCTTGCTGTGGGCAGACGCCGTTACCGATACGGCCGATCTGTTCTTCCCGCGTGAGGTCCGGGACGTCGGTAACCCACCCGTCGGGAAGGCCCATCATCCATTCGCAAAACTTCGGGGCGAGCTTCAATCCGCCCCGGGGTCCGCGCATGAGCGGGACGGGGGCCTGACGCCCCATGAAGATTTCCCAGCGGTAGACGCAAGTGGCGAACTCTCCCCACCACTCAGCCGGCGAATGCGGCCCGTCGTCCGGATGCTCCGCGTCGGGTTCGACGTTCAGGAGGAAACAGACCTCGTCCTCCAGCGTCGGACCGTGACCACCGGCCTTGCGCTTGTCCGGGTGCTGTGCGGAGCCATTTGACGCCAGATTGGCCGTCGGCGTCTTGAACAGCTTCTCTGCCCGCTCCCGCGGGAAGAGACGGGCAATGGCGGTTACGAGGTCGTCACCGCCCGACCCCTCACGGGTCCGCTTGGCGAAGTCGGGGCCGCGGGTCGCGTCACTGACCGTCGGGGACGGAAGGTGTGGCAACGCAGAACCACCGGTCGCGATGGTGCGGCGCCCCGATGTCGGAAGCTCGTAGAGCTGTCCACGCTGCGTCATACCCGATCTCGTGAAGCGATGTGAGCACTGCTGCTTGTCCCCGATTTCGGAGTGCTCCCACGTTCTCCAGGTAGACGTGTCGGGGTCGAAGAACCCGTATGGCGTCGGCGATGTTGAACCAGATTCCAGAGCGCGCACCCTTGATTCCCTCCCGGCGTCCTGCGTTGCTGATGTCCTGGCAGGGGAAACCCGCCGTGACGGTGTCGATCCCCTCGTCAAGCAGTGCGCCCCAGTTCTGAAAGCGCACGTCGCCAATGTTCGGGGCGTCGGGGAAGCGGTGCGCCATGACTCGGCAGGCAGCTCCGTGGACTTCCGCGACCACTGTGACTTTGTCGCCCGTCAGGGCTTCAACCGCAATTCCCAGCCCGCCATATCCGGCGCAGAGTTCGAGGATGGGCATCGGGTCACCCCGCGTTGAACGACTTGATGACGGCGCCGTCGGTGCCGTCGCTACTCAGAGGCTCGACGGTCAGGTTGGAGCCGTCCCGCTTGAACCCCGGGAAGTCCTCATCCCAGAACTCACCGTCGCCGAAGGGGTCCGTACCGTTCGTCGCGATCTTCAACGCCGTCGCCTCGTCGCCCGCGCGGACAACGATCGCGTCGTACTCGTCGTAGTCGTGGCGGTCCGTGCGGGACACCAGGAACAAAGCCACTGTCTCTCCTCAGTGTGCGTAGAATCGTGAGTACGCCCGCCCCTCCCGACCGCAATTCGGGAGGGGCGGGCGAAGTGCGTAGCTCAACTAGCGCGAGTAGCTCACGCAGCCTTCGCCAGGTCGGCCGTCTCCGTGGCCTCGACGGACCCGAAGACCTTGATGACCGGCTTGTTGTAGCTGACGGTCTGACCGGCGCGCGGACCCTTCTTCGGAACGTAGGTGACGTTCTCGATCGTCAGCGAGGCTCGGACCTGCTTGCCCGGCTCCGCCTCCGTCCCTTCGTTGCCGTACTTGTCGAGGGCCTCGAAAAGCGGGGCGAGAGCTTCGACCAACTTCCACGAGCCGCTGTTGAACCGGAACTTCCCGAGATCCGGAGCGTCGAGGATCCGGAACTCGATGTCGACAGACGGCTTCGGGCCCCGCAGCTTCGCCGCCTTGTCCTTCCGCTCCGCGATGTAGGAGGGGCAGCCGCAGGGGTTGCCCTTGTCCTCTTCCGGAGACAGGTAGTGGAAGCCGTCGCAGTGGTGGACCAGGCCAGCACCGGGCATGAACTGCTTGAACGAGGCTGAGACGCCGTCCGGCTCGATGATGATCTGAATCGTCTTCGAGTCGGTGAGGATCTCCAGGTTGTCTTCCCGGTCGGTCTCCCAGGGCTCCGGCTCGCCCCCGAGCAGCTCCGCCACCTTCGCGGCAACCGTGGGGTCGCCAGTCGTAACGCGCCAATCGTTGAGGGCTTCCGGGGTCTCCGTCTTGCCGACCTTGACGAGTCGGCCCGACCGGAAGCGGCCCACAATGTCGCTCTCGAAGGTGGTCTGTTCGCGGGGAGCGGCGTCCGGGTCGGCGTCCCAGATGGCCTTGAGGTGATTCGCCATACGTGAATGCCTCTCGTTGGTTGTGTGCGTGTCGGTGTGCGGCCGTTCGGTTCGGCCTTACACATGGGTTATGTCGTAATGCCGGGTCGATGTGACGCGGAAGTTCAGCGCACCTTCGGGGCCGAGGTGCCGACGGGTGCCACGTAGACGGCCGTACCGTCGGTGTCTCGGCATAGGAGTTGCCACACCGTCCCGCCTTCGCCGTCGTGGAGCGGTTCGAGGCGGGGGGCGTCAAACGTTTTGCGCTCGTCTGCGAGCTGAGCACGTAGGCGTGCGATCGCCTGCCGCTTCAGCTCCAGTGCCTCCATACCGAAGTTGGCTTCGTCCGCGGCACGCCGGCGGGCGGAGAGCCAGGCGGAGCGGTAGCGGTCGGACCTGTCGGCCTCCTCGTCACGGAGGTCTCGAAACATCAGGTACAGGTTCCCTGCGGACTCTCGCGCACGGTCGCAGTCGGCTAGCTTCCGCTTCAGGTCCGCAATCTCCGTGTCGCGCGCATCCACCATCGCGGCCCAGTCAGCCATACGCGAGCCTCCTAAGCTCCCGGTCCGTCGATGTCACGCGCTTCGGGTGAAGCAGCTTCCAGAGGTCTCCGGGCGTCACGTCTCCTGGGATCCGCCCGTCACTGAACAGACGCACGCCGGCGCGGAGATACGCCTCGTCGACGAGCTGAGAGCAGATCAGGTGTCCGCTGTCCGCGACGAACTCCCGCACCCACGCCGGGCGGATGCGGAAATGGGCGAGCGCTATCGAGCCGTAGTCGAGGAAGCTGTACGGCGTTCCGACGAGGCCACGGGCAGCGCCACAGATCCGCACACGGTCCGCGGCCGTCACGGCGAACTGCCCTGTCGACCACACGACGGGTGCATGCGCATCCTCCAGCGGGATCAACTCCGCCCCACCCGGCATGGCTTGGACGATCTCCCCGTTGCCGACGTACACGTATGCGTGCTGAACGGGGGCAGCGTCGCCCACGAGCCACTGGCCGGCTGCGACGAACTGGCCCGTGAATCCAGGGATCTTCGTCAGGGCGAAGTCGCCCGGTCGGGGGTAGGTCACCGCATCCCCCACTTCGGCCCCCGGAACGTCGCCGGAACCATCGGCGGGTACAGGTGCGGACGCTGCGCCGCAATGACGTTGTGGTACGCCTGCGTCAGGCTGGGGTCGGCCTCCCGGTCGTACTCCACGGCCCACGTCTCGCGGATCAGGGCGTTGATGTAGTCGCTCGTCATCTGGTGTTCTCCTTCGTGAGTCGTGCGCGCTTCTTCGGACGTGGCATCTCGTCCCACGGCAGGGAGGCGAAGGCAGCGGTGTACCTGCGCTGAGCGCGCTCTACGGCGTCGTAGTAGGGCTGTTCGTATGCCTGAAGGACGTCGGCAGTCCGCGGAGCCGTCGCCAGGAGCAGACGGAAGCGCTGCCGTGCGACGTGGCGCCGCAGCATCCGGACCTTCTCCCGCTCCTGCTCCAGCTTCCAGAGCTGCTCTTCGTAGCGCAGTTGAAGCCAACTGGAGCCCTCGCAGCGTCTGCACGCTGCCGCGCGGCCGTGCCACGGGGTCTCGCGGAAGTCCTCCCGGTCCTTGCGGCGTCGACACAGTCCGACGCACAGGAGGGTGTCTTTGCCGTTCGGGTGGGTGCGCTCGAACTCCGCGCGGATGGCGTCGGCAAGGGTGTAGGTCACGCGCGACGCTCCAGGTCTGCTAGCCACTTGCGGTAGAAGGTAAGGGCCTCCTCCGGCGTGCCGAAACCGGAGTACGTCCCGCCTGCCTCCACGGCCACGATGCGTTCCCGACAGAGACGAGCGTTCGCTCTACGCTGCTCCGCCTGTCGCTCCGCATCCGTCGGGAGATCACTGTCCGGGAGAACGTCCACGACTACGAGCCGATCCGCGCCAACGTGGACGCGCTTCTTACCGTCAGCCCAGCCTCCGCCGTACGCCCGTCGGACAACCTTCACCCACACGCGCCCCGACGATGTGAATCCGTCAACGACGGCCTCCACGAGTGCGATGGATCGGCCTACTCCTGCGCCGTAGACACAGGTAGCGCCCTCATGGATCTCGACGCCTCGTGCGTCCTTCAGTGGCTCCATCACTTGCCTCCCCCACCGATGCCCTGAAGCGTCGACGCGAGCCACACGCCGGCGCACTGCTCCGCCACAGTGGGCGACCATCCGCGGGACTCCAGGTCGCGCTTCATGCCGTCCGCGGCGTCGTAGATCGGTTCCAGGATTCCCGCCATGTCGAGCATGGCTGTAGTGATCTGCGCCTTCAGCTCCGCGGGAGTGGGAGGTGTTGCCGGTCCGAACATCACCCCTCGCCCTCCAGCCACTTAGCCACGCTCAGCACGTCGTAGACGCTTGCCTTCTCGTCCTCGCCCCAGTCCAGACCCTTCAGGAGGGCGTGAGCGGACTGAAAGACACTCGCGCGATCCAGGACGTCTGCGACGGTGGAGAAGCCGTCAGAGGGGCGCTCAGCGCCGTCGGTGAGGGGAGTCAGCGGACCGTGCAGCTCCTCCACGACCTCCAGGGCGGAATACTCGGAATCGTCCACCCTGTCGCCGCTCACCTCGATGACGCGGACCATGCCGTCACCGTCGTCTTCCCACACGTCCCCGCCGTCGTCGATGTACTTCACGGCGCCTCCTCCCCTGCCCTGTCGATGGCCTCCACCCACTTCACGCCGACTGCGATGGCCTGCATCAGTTCGGCACGCAGCTTGACCGGGTCGTCCTCCGCCACGGCCTCGTAGACCTCTTCCAGGAAGACGTGACGGAAGGTTCCGGACCCAGCGGCAAACGCCTCGTCGCACTCTCGACGGCTAACGTGTGCCATGGCTCCCATCCACTCATCGCCAGTGCCGTGCGGGAGATCCTGAACACCGAAGATGGCGTCCTGGGCGTCGCGCTCGTGCAGCACCTCGTCAAGGATTTTCAGCTGTCGTCCAATGTGCGTTGTCATGGCCGGACCTCCGGGTCGAAGTGGTCCACGGCGTCGTGCCAGCCGGCGACGTACCGCGCGACTCGCTCCGGCTCGGTACCGCTCGGCAACAGCCGCGGACCCATGACCTTCCGCGCCTCCTCCGCCAACTCGTGCGCGCCCTCCTTCAGCACCTCGTCAACGAGCCGTTTCGCCTCCGCGCGGTGCGAGTCCATGCGTCCGCGTCGGGAGGCTGCGAGGAGGTGCGTGGTGGTGGTGACGAGGGTCTCTCGGGCGGTCACGACGTCACCACCGGGTCAATCAGACCGACGATGTAGCGCACGCTCGGGACGAGTCCGCGACGCGTCATGTCCGCGGCCGTGTGACGCTGCTTCGCCGCGTTCCGTCGCGACGTCTCCCGCTGCACTTCCTCCAGTGCGCGGCTGCACAGCTCCAGCCACTCGTCACCGTCTCGCTCGTTGACAAGCTCAGCCCACGCGCTCATGAAGACACCTCCGGGTCGATCAGGTCGGGCAACTTCGAAGCGCGTTGTATCCATTCGCGGTCGTCGACGTAGACCGGCCCGTCGTTCATGTCGTCCAGCTCTGCACGCTGCTTCTCCGCCAACTCGTGCGCAAAGTCGTCGATTAGCTTGTTGGCCTCTTCCCCGTCCGACTCTCGGCACATGCAGCCCACGCACCGCTCTCCGCAGATGGAGGCGTTGAGGCTCATGACGTGGTCGAAGAGTTCGTCACGCGCGCTCACGCCGCCTCCTCCATCTCCGCGCGCAGCGCCACCAGGTCGCCGGCGGTCATGACGACGGTTGCGACCGTCTCCCCCGCGGCATTGCGAACGTGCAAGTCGTACTCGATACCGCGCGGCGTAATGGTGACCGACGATCCGTCGGCCGTGTGGATGGTGCGTCCGCCGTTGATCATGCTCGGGTCTCCTCGTCCGTCAGCTCAACAGGGATCAGGTAGCGGTCCGCACCACCACCAGGGCGGAACATTTCGCCGAGGTTGAAGCGGCCGATCGTGGCGTAGACGCGACGCGCGGTGTCGTCGTCACGGTCAGATGCGAACTTCAGGAGCGTGCGCAGGACGGCACGGCAGGCGTAGACCTCCCCGTGGTACTCGTCGACGAGGGCGGCGTTCGTGGCCTCCGCGCGCTGCTTCACGTGCTCGACGTCGACGGCTTCGCGGCTGATCTCCTCGTAGAGGCGGGTGACGTAGCCGTCCGCCTTCTCGGGGTCCGCAGACTGGCCGATCCAGTAGCACAGTTGCCGCGTACCGGGCGTGGTCATCGGCTCTCCTCTCGTGTGGGTACACGCCGAAAGCCCCCGGCGCCGAAGCAGCCGGGGGCTAAGTAGTGCGTGTGTGACTTGCGTCAGGCAGCCTTGCTGACGCCGTAGCCGATGATGAGTCCGACGATGAGGCAGAGCAGTTCCATGCGTCCTCCTACATGTGAGGCTGCGAACCGCACTTGCGACCGCAGGTCCAGCAGAATTCGGGGTCCCGCATCTCCTCCTCGGTCGGCACCTACCGTCTCCTCGCCCTCGACGGCGCCTTGCCCGCCGGCGCCTTGAACCTCGCCGTCCCCGTCTTCTTCACCTTCGGGTGGTCGATGTCGATCTCGATCCCCGGGGACTGCGCTGGTGAGTCGGCGTAGTCGCACGAGGCCAGGGCCAGGGCGAGGAGCAGAGCCACGGCCAGGGCCCAAACTGCAGGACGCTTCAGAGGGTTCACGCTGCCGCCTCCCACTTGCCCGAGTCGTTGTTGTTGAGGGTGACCTTGAAGACGTTCCGGGTCTGTGTGTGGTAGACGCAGATACCTTCGGGGTTCATGAAACCGGGGGCCGCGACGGAGCCCTTCAGATGGAGGGTGTCGATGGCGTTCACGACGCTGGCCTCCCGGAAGGTGCCGGAGTACAGCACCGGCACGGCGCGGATCTGCCCGGCGAGCGACGAAAGCTCAGCGCGCGTCGCCACGGAGTCAAGGCCGTCCTCCCCCGTCTTGAACCAGCGGTCCGTGTTGAAAAGGCTGAACACCTTGCCAGGCATGTCGTAGCGTCGCTGAATCCCCTGGCCCCACCACTCGCCGAAGTGGACGCCTTCGCCGAGGATGCAAACGAGGTCCGCGGCATTGTCGTAGACCCATCCGGCAAAGCCGTAGTGGTCGGTCGTTTTGCCGGGCGTAATGATGCGCGTCCGGGACTGCGCGCTGAGGCCGTACCACTGCCTGTCGACGTAGGTCAGTCGGCCGGCGTCCGTCGCCGTCAGCTCGTCGTCACGGACCTTACTGATCTGGATCGCGGCGTTGGTCCCGTCGATCTTCTCCGTCACGACGATGTCTCGGAAGAGCCGCTTCGTCTTCGGCCACGGGGCGAACTCGTGCGCTGCCATGCTCTCTCCTCTGTGCATGCGAAGCGGGGCGCCCGGTGTGGGCGCCCCGCGTGTGTGACTGGCGCTACTTGCGGCGGAACAGACGTCGCGCGCTTAGAACGAACGCCACGGCCCCGAAGCCAGCGAAGAACGCCGTCGTGTGGCCGATGGCGAGCATGAAGAGTCCGACCTCCACAGGGAGGAAGAGCAGCACGGCCAGGACCACGACAGCCATGGCGGCCGGGCGGGGCTTCTCCGTCACTCGCTCTCCCCCTTCAACTGCGTGATCTCGCGCGCCTGGCGGACGATGGTTGCCTTGAGTTCGTCGACTTCCTCCGGGTGGCCGTACTGCTCCCGGACGTACAGGGCGTTGGCCTGCGCGCCCTCGTACCGAGATCGCCAGTGGTCGCGCTCACGCTCCGCTTCTCGGAGGTCCCTCCGGATCGGAGCCGTGTTGTCCTGCCGCTCCGCGAGGGACTTCCACAGCTTGGCCTGCTCCGCGGCACCGTCACGCTCGTCCCGGACCTGCTCCGCAACGGCAATCACACGCGCCATGTGCTCCGGGTCCCATCGGTTCCCCGGGCCCTCGTCTATGTCGACCCCCAGAACGCGGGCGACGTCAGCGACGACCTGACGTGCCTGGCCACCAGACTCGTTCTCCCGGTGGACGGCCGCCAGCGCAGCCACCTCCAACCGGTCGATCGCTGCCCGGTCTGCGCCACCCTTCAGACGCTCGTTGATGAAGTGGCGGCGCATCTGGCCCATTGAACTGCCCATGCCGATCACGCCGCCCTCCGCTGAGTTCCCGTGACGAACTCTCCACCGGACGCGACCGGCTTGCCGATCACGCGCTTCTTCCCCTCCGCTTCCCAGTTGAAGACGCCGCGTAGGTGAAGAAACGTCTCGAACACCACCGGATCGCACTTGACCGGATGCAGTGCCCATCCCTCCGGGCGGACGTGTAGAGCGGCTCCGCCGGCCATCTCCGGCATCGGGACAGACGAGCCGTCCTCAGCCAGGATGATTCGGTCCGCGTAGCGGTAGGCGGAGAGCTGGAGGGCGACGGAGTCGTAGATCGATTTCGACGTCTTCCAGTCGACGATGACCGTCTCATCGTCGATCTTCGCAATGGCGTCGAACGACCCGGCGTACTGATGGGTGTCGCTCCATACCGTTTCCTCCAGGTAGAGGAACTCCGGCTGCACCTCCTGGAGGAACTCGCTGAACCATCGAACGTGCGGCTTCACGTCCATGTGGACGTGCCGCAGGTTGACCGACTCTCCGCGGGCGAGTCGCTCGAAGAGGTCGTGCGCTGCGGTGCCCAAGTCACTCGCGGCTCCCGACGTCCGCCGGTGCGCGCCCTTCAGGTAGTCGGTGGCGCCCTTCGGGTCGCGCCGGACCAATTCCGAGACGATGTCCCAATTTTTGACGGCAGCCTCCGCGGCCTCCTTCGCTGCCCAGTAGGTGAGGTAGTCCTTCGGCAGCATGCCGCCAACGGACGTCACCCCGGGAACCTTGATCGCACCGTCGTCCGGATGGATGTAGAAACGGCTGCCACCGCGCTTGATTGTGCTCACTCCGGCCATGCGGCCTCCTGTGTAGTCCGTGCTGACACAGGAGTTATGTCGTAATGCCGGGACGATGTGACGCGAGACTTCGCAGATCTTCCGCGTCCTCCCCCGCGTTCAGACCGCATGCCAAAACGCCAAACTAACCCCCTATTTCACTTCTCTCTAACACACGTTAAGGAGAGTTAGAAATAAGGGGTTAGTTTGGCTAGTTCGGCCAGCCGGAGGACGAAGGGGTGGGCGACGTCGAGGGGCGACGAGGCGGCGATCAGCGTCCTGACCTGCGGGTTTTCAGGTGCTTGCGCAGTTCACGGATGGTCTTCTCCATCGCCGCGAGGTGCTCGTCCAGTTTGGCACGCTGCCCGTCAGTCATGTCGACGTCGATGACCTCTGGGCGTAGCTGCCCCACAATGCCGCCCGCAACCTCCGCTAGGCGGAGTTGATCCGCGGTTGCCTTCACCCGCAGGCCCGGCGACCGCTGTTCGACGACGTCCGCCTTCAATTCACCCTTGGCGCTGGACTTCTTCGCCGGCCTGGCTGCCACCTGCTTCACGGGGCTGGCCTCAACAGCAGCCGTCAGTTTGGTGGCGTTGATGATCGCCTGATTCGTAGCGCGGGTGTCCTGCTGACGCTCCAGGGCGGATTCAGGGATGAGTCCGAGCCGCGTCAGTTCGCGGGTCGTCAACGTGCGGCGTAGAAGGTTGTTGACGTGGTAGCGGACAGATGTCTTGATCCTGGCCTCGTCGATGCCGGCGCGGACGTACATATCCGCAACGGCCTTCCGGTACTCGCCGTCACGACCTAGGTAGTCGTCGTACTTTTCGCGCAGAGCGACCACGACCACCGCGACGTTCCGCAGGAGGATCGTCGGGTGATTCTCGATGCGCGCCCATTCACGGGCGTACGCCGCTCCGCGAGCGACGAGCGCCTCCTCCGGGTCGCCACGGAGGTCGTCAAGCTCCAGCTGTCGAGGATCCGCCACGTCGACGCGCGCGGCACTGCCGGTAGTACGTCGAGAAACCTCGCTGGAACTCATCTGTCCTGACCTCTCGAATGAATGCCGCTACCTTGTTGAGGCTAGCGCAAAACGTTTGACGTTGGCAGACCATACAGCAAGGCAGCGGCGAGTGATCATTCTTCGTCGAACAGGTTCCCGCAGACTCCGCAGACGATCGGCCCCTTCGCAGCGATGGTCTGCGAGATGCGAAAGGTACGTGCTGGGGTGCATTTACACCGGAGCGTCAGCCTGTCTACACGGTCGGCCCTGACCGTTGACGGCAGCTCCAAGTGCGGCAGAAGGAGCGGGATCGTGTCGCTCAAAGCTGCCAGGTCCGGGCGGTGTCGACGCAGGGCCGGATTCGTCAAGGTCACGTTCTCCGAGCCCCTGCTCTGCGTTCGCTGAGCGGTCTCGCTCCACTGGAGCCCTACCTCGTCAGCAGCCGTAAGAAACTCCTGATTGTGGTACGCCCCGCGCATAGTGGTGTCGTTGACGCCGCGTACCCAGTTCAGCAAATGAGCGGCGTCGTGGAGCACCATCTCTAGGACAGCTTCCGGGCCCTCCTGGAGCACGTCAGCGCTGACGACGAACCCTGAGACAGATCCGTCAGCGTCCACCGTCCATCGCTCCGGGCCGTGGTCCTTTCTCCTCTTGGTAGGTGACACGGTTGATCGAATCCGTGGTAGCTCCGCCACGTCGGCCCTCAGTCGCTCCCATAGAGCGTCGAGGGCGGCCAGCAACGGGCCGGGTGAGGTCGGCATGCGCGGAGTATAGGGGTTATGTCGACCGGCCCAGCTACTCCAGAACTGGCCACCTTGAGACGTTTTACGCTGGCTGGATGACCCCTGAAACGCAAAAGAGCCCCGCCTCCCACACAGGGGAACGGGGCTCTGAGGCTACGTCGTACGGTTGTTGACCTTTCTGCCTCTTACGACAGAAACCGTCCGCGCGGTCTGTATGTGACGAGAGTCTCAGAGGGAGCGGACTACGCAGTGACGTGAGTGTTGGGGTCGTCCGCACGCGCCCCTCCCCGTATTCCTGTACGTGAGCACGTGGTCAAGGTCGACGTCGAGCGGCTATGGCGTCGATGGAGGCGAGGCAGGCGTCAAGCTCGGTGCCCTGGTCGGCCAGGGCTTCGCGGAGGAACTGCCAGGGCTCGCGGCTGTGCTTCCCGTTGACTCCGCGGTTGCAGGGGGCGCAGGAGGGGAGGAGGTTGAAGAGGGCGTGGGGGCCGCCCTTGGACAGGGGATAGAAGTGCTCCACCTCGTAGCCGTCGACGAGGAAGCCGCCGCAGAAGAAACAGGCGTAAAGGTCATGGTCCTCCCAGTCGTGGCGGAGGTCGCGGGCAGTGAAGGTCTCGATCGTGGCTTCAGCGATGCTGGCCCTACGTCGCTGACTTGCAGCTCGCACAAGTTCCGGGCTCTCCTGTCGCCATCTGCGGCTTCGCTCGCTGACGTGCGGCCGGTTTCGCATGTCCCACTCGCGACATCGCCGGTTTCCGCAATCTCTGCAGTAGGTCTGTAGCCCGCTCGCCGTGTGCTTGCTGATGTTGAACTGGTCAGACGTCTTGGTCCGCCTACACCCTGGGCACTGGCGGTGTGCAGGTGCAGCGACGACGGGCCGCCTAGTCAGTGCCTCCCGGTGCTCTTTCGCCTTTTCCGCCTCACAGCTCTTACACCACGACCGAAGACCGTCACGCGCCGCCTTACGTCGCCCGAACTGCTCAGTGGTCTTCGTCTCCGAACATCTCGTGCACCTCTTCGTCTTCTCCATCTCTCCTCCTACGCCAAAAGCCCCCTGCCTCCGAAGAGACAGGGGGCTGATGATTACTGCGCAGGCGTCACCTTTGCCCTCGTCGTCTCCCCGACCACGATGGGGAGCACGATGGCGCCGAGGGCTCCGAGGTTCTCCGCCAGTCCCGGCTGAGACAGGATGGGGACGTAAAGCGCACCAGCGATGATGAGTGACGTCAGAGCCGCGCGCAGGCGGACAGGCTCCGTCGCAGCGAACGCCTGGAGCTTCACCTTCACGCGTAGGGCGACGATTTGGAGGTACGTGAGGAAGGAGTTCATGAGTGCCTTTCGCTAGAACTTCATGGCCATGCGGGCGGACTCCAAGGCGTGGATGTCCTCCCAGATCCGTTCGAGCTGTGCGTGTAGCTGCGGGAGGTCGCCGTCGTTCTGGGCGAGGTAGTGAGCGGCCTCCGGTCCGAGTCGCTCCGACTCGTGGTCGAGGTGCGGGATACCGGGCCGGTTGATGTGGAGGAGACGGAATCCAGCCCGCTTCAGGGCGTCTACCTCGTTGGGGTACCGAACGTCAGTGACGACCACCGGTACGCCTGCGTCGTTGGCCTCGATCGCCTTCGTGAGTACGGGGCGGATCCAGATGTCCTCGTCCACGGCGCGCATGGCGGAGCCAAGTTCCTGGAGGACGCGACGGACTTCGGGGGTTTCCTTCGCAATCTCCCAGCCTTCGTCTTCGACGACCTCGGAGAGGCGGACCATGTCCCAGTGCTCTTGGCGGTCGCCCTCGTGATCAACCCACGAGTCGTAGTCGACGTAAGGATCCACCTTCAGCGCCGCATCCTTCAGCACGTCCGCGAACGCCACGCGCCGGTAGCCCCGCTCGTCGACGAACCACGCGCCGGCAGTGTCTTTGCCTACCCTTGCGCGGCCGATGATCCCGATGTTCATGGGCTCTCCCCTCTAAGTGGTTACAGAGGGGTTGTGTCGTAATCCGAAGAGGATGTGACGCGGACGGTGCTACTTCTCGCCCGCCAGAGTCGTGACCTGGCGGACATTGTGCCGACGGACCCCAATCAGGGGACTACGTCCTGATCACGGGATCCACAGGGGCGGACGAAGCGCTACCCCCGCGGGGACTTCAGGCATCTACATGTCTCCTCGCGGTGGCTGCCGGCCGATCAAGAGGTGCTCTGCGTCGTGAGCGGCCTGCCACTCCCGGACGCGAGACACGTCCTCCCGGACGCCGTCGATGTCGTCCCGCACGTCGTCAATGCGGAGGTTGAGCGCTCGCGCGATGCCGTCCAGGGCGTCTCGCGTGGCTGTCCCCTCCGCCTCCACGGCGCCGGTAGTGCGGCGTTGGAGTGCGAGTAGCGTAGGGACAGCCGCGATGACAGCTGCACCCATGACGGATGCAGCCGTGATCAGCGAGATGAGGACTTCCGGACTCAAGCCGTGACCTTGAAACCGTGCTTGGCGCCGAGCTTCTCCATCGACGTCTTGCCCGGGATGCCGTCGGCCGCCGAGCCGGTGTAGCCGCAACGCTTCTGCCACGCCTTGTACGCCGCGATCGTCGAATAGCCGAACGACCCGTCAGAGGCGAGCGATGAGGTGAGCAGGCCCTCGGCCTTGAGCGCGGCTTCGACGACCTTGACGTCCCCTGGGTGTGTCGTCCCACCCTGCTTCAGGTCCGGGTCAACCTTCGCGGCAGCGATGACGTTGGAGAGGTCGACAGTCTTCTTCGTGGGGACGGGTTTTGACGGAGTGGGCGGAGTTGGCGTCGACTCCGCCGGGGCCGCCTTGAAGATGGCGTTCTTGTCGATGGCGCCCGGGTCCCAGTGGTCGTTGCCGGGCACCTGCGAGTGTCCGTAGTGCCCGCCCTTGGTCGCCCACACAGACCGCGAGCGGCTCACGTCGGAGTCACCGTAGCTGTCGGCCAGGGCGCCACCGGGCCAGGTGTCCGGGACGTCCCACGAGCGGATGGCGCGCATGAGGGCGCGGAAGTTCGGACCTGGCTTCCACGTCTTCGTGAACGGGGCCGCAGCCTTGCCGAGTACCTCGATCTGTATGCACGTGCTGCCAGTCCTGTTCGTCCGCGTCAGGCCGTCGTTCTTCAGCGCTCTCGCGGACTGGTTGATCGGTCCGTACTGGCCAAGACGATCGGTCGTCGGGTCGTACAGGAAGTGCGGCTCAGCCGAGATGGTGCTCAGGTACTTACCAACGGCGGTGAAGGACGCGTTGCCCGTCCCGCTCTCCGTCGTGTGCCAGACGACTCGGCCAGGAGCCGTCGGGGTGTCCATCGCTCCCCCGATGCTGCCGTCACCCAGACGCTCAGCGTCCTTGATCCAAATCTCACGCATGCTGGCCCCTCCAGGGCATGAAAAATCGCCCCGCTGCTGCGGGGCGTGAATGTCGTGTGGTGTGGGATTAGTCGCCGGCAGGGCTGAACTGGATTCCGTCGAGGGCGAACCACGCGGGCGAAGCGGACGTTCCCTGCCCTCCGCCGCTCTCCGCGAAGTACCAGAGGGCGCCGGTCGCGTCGGCCCAGACTCGCGCCGTCATACGCGTTATATCGGAGAAGGTCGCCCGGCTGGTGGCAACGATGAAATGCCGGTTCGACGCAGGAGCGATTACCGACGGGATCGATGCGAAATGCGCGGCGTCACCAGTGTCGTTCAGCTTTCCATTGTTCGCCTTGACAGCCCCGCGGAGTTCGATTCCTCCGCCCGCCTTCCTACGCCACCCCGGCGATCCGGCAAACGCTGAGTGTCCGCTAGTGTAAGTCAACGGAGACCAAGGTCCGTCGGACAACAGGAGCCAACTGCCATCAGCCTGACGTCCTTCCCACCGGTCTTCCGCGATCAGGTACGTCAGCATTCCGGGAACAGGCTTCGTTGAGCCGGACAACGCTGCGGCCCTCGCGTTGGCATCGGCGAAACGCATGACGATCTTGGGAACGACCCCGTTTACGATCGTCTGAGTCGCGACCTCCATATCCGGCGCGTCTCCCATTACCGGATACTGAACTCCCTGACTGTATGCGTCACTTCTGGGCATAGTTAAGGCGCCTCCTGCGCATCATGAACTCCGACTTACGCAAGCGCTCCGTCGACAATCCAATTGCCGTCCGCGTTGCGTGATACTTTGACGACGTCGTTCACGGCTGGAGCCGAATACGACTTCAGCCGGCGGACCCTGTCGACAGGGCCGCGAGCCGTCGAGATGTTGACCGTGCCGTCCCCGTTGACGGCCCTCACGGAGGCTAGTCCCCAGGAGGCTCCGCGCTGCTCGACGGTCTGGACTGCAAGGCGCTGAACTGCATCGATGAGCCGCTTAGAGAGCCTCATGCCGCCTCCTCCTTCCCTCCGCGGAGGGCCATTGCGAAGGCGCCGTCGGCCGTCAGCGGGATGGTCAGCGACTGCACGAGGTAACGCTCCTTCCGTCCCGCGTGAATGAGGCGGATGATGTCGTTGCCCTCCAATGCGGGATTAGGAAGGGAGTCAAGGGACGTCTGCACATTCGGCGCCGTAGCGTCGAACAGGGCGTACTCAGCTGCCGAAGTGCAGTCGGCAGCACTGATCCACAGAGCCGACGAAATGAACTTTGTAACTCGCCCGAATGGTCCTTCCCACCTAGTAGGACTTGTCGGCTCCAGATCTTTCGCGAATCCGCTAACCGGAGCGACTCCGGATGCTGCATTCTCTCCGGACGCTACAATGCAGTTGTAAACGCCCGTTCTTGGCATGGAGCGCGTGGAGGAGATGAGCGTTCCCCCCTCTCCCTCCGCGATGTCCCACGCAACGGTGCCGTTTATAACGTCGGGAAGATCGACGACTACGAACCGGTTCTGCGCGTCGACGTAGATCTCAGCACTCATGGCGCGCGCTATCTGCTGAACGGCGTCCCAACGGTCGGAGCCCGCATCCCACGTAGCCACGGCACATGGTGGGTTACGTGCGCCGGACGTGCGATTGACGATCGTCGCCAGGGGAATCGTCTGCCGGATCAACGCCTCTATGGCGTCGACGCATCCTCCGTATCCCCGGGTAGTCGTCGGAGAAAGGAGCTTGTCGTCGATGACGGCGCATTCCATAGAGGCGCCCGTGACGCTGATCGGTCCGAAGTGGACGTCTCCGCCAGGCTCATTGAGACGGAAAGTCCCGAGCGGGACCCACTCCTCCGAACCGTTGGAGTAGCGGATCCCACGCGAGGCAACCAATTGCTGACCGTAGGGCGCCAGCTGGTCAGTCTCCAGCCACGGCATGTACTTCGGATCGGAGACCGTCAGGGAGATCGTCCGGCGGGTCTTGCTCCCGCGATCGACGGTGACTGAGCCACTGTCGAACGGGAGGTTGGCCACCTTAATTTGTCCGTTGAAGTAGACGTCGACCTTCGCGAGCATCGTGTGTGACGTTGCGAGGGTCTTCAGGAACGTCGAGCTGACCGGGTACATCAGTGCTTCACGCTCCGGAGTAGACGTCGAGCCACGTCGTGGCGCCGGACAGGACTTCAGACCACGTCGAGCCGTCGTCCTTGACGGTCTGCCAGGTGCGGTCAGCGCTGCCAGTGACGCCGCCGATCGGGCGGTCAACCTCAGTCAGCGGAAGGACCCAAGTGCGGTCATGGAATTCGGAGTAGTCGACGACGGGAGCCGCCTGGACATCGCCGATGGAGACGTACATGTCCTCTTCGCCCCACCCGGGAGGCCACTGGAGGAGGAGCGGACTGCCGGACGCGAGCACCCAGTCAAGGGCCTCCCGGTCCGCGGTGGTCTCCGTGACAACCGTCAGGTCGCCCGTCTTGCCTCCGCGCACGTCGCTGATGACCACAGGGAGCCGACGCCCACGCACGCGGCTCACACCCTGTCGCGCGGGCGTTGCCCATGTTGGCATGGGAGTAGCTACGGTGACCTTGACGGATCTCTGAGGAAGGCCCGGATCCTTCAGCCAGACATCCGTGATCTCCGCATCGAGGGTGATCGGGTCAGACGTGTACGTCAGACGGACGACTCCGCCGGCGTCCGTGAGGATCACGCGCCACTGAACGGGGACGCCTAGGGGCGCCTCGTAGTCCCTGGCCACGGCGATATCCCCAATGACTGGCTGCGAAGTCAGGTCGCCAGTCCAGCCGCGAACGGGCAGGCTGCCACTGCCGGTAACAATGCGGACCAACGACCAGTTGTAGGTGGGGCCGCCTGTCGTGAGGCCGCGCAGGGTAATGGCAGCTCCTCCGCCTCCAGCTGCTTCCGCCTTGACGGTCAGACCACCTAGGGTCAACTGGACGCGGTCCAGATAGAGGACTTCACCAAGGGCAGCATCGGGAACGATCAGGCTGAGCCGCACCGACGCAGCACCCTCAGGGGCGAGATCACCCATGGCGGGGGCACGCCATCCGCCCGGCGATGACGCCCACGATTGCCACCGTGTACGCACTGCATCACCCGCCGAGTTCAGCCACTCAATCCGGGTCTGATAGGTGCGAGCAATGGTCTGGTACAGGCACGGCGCGAACTGATAGCCCAGCCCCTCCACGATCCCAGTGACAGGTGTCGTGATCGTGGCTACGACGTCGCCACCACCGGCTACTAGCTTCATTGCGTAGCTGCCGGTGAGGACTTGCTCCGCCGTCCGGGCACTTGTGCCGCCCGTTATCGTCCAGCCGGACGTATTGACCTCGAAGTCTGACGTGTTGTACGGCAGCAGATTGCCCGACACCATGAGCGCGCTCGTTGGCGCCAAGACAGCACGGTCCACTGCCCACTGCTGTCCGGCTGCCGTAGCGGTGGGAGCAACGGCAATGCGCGCGGCGGCTGCGTTGGGCGGCGCCGTGTCGACGACAGCGACCCGCGTCCACTGGCTTGTGGCTGGGGTCCATGTCGACGACGAAGAACTGATCTCCGTCCCGCTGGCGTCGCGCCAGTAGATCCGGATATCGAGCGGAAGGCCGGAGACGCTAGGTGTTACGTAGGCATAGGCCACGTACTCCACGCCTGGAGTGACGGTGGGAGCCTGCGATAGAGCTGTGCGCGTCATGACGGCACCAGCAGCAGAGGACGTCACCAACAGGGACTGATACCACATGAAGGCAGCCGTCGATACGGAGAGCAAACAGTTCGTCGCCGCGAACCACCCGCTAGCGTCGACCTCCGCCGTCTCTGTGTTGAACGGCAGCAAGTTCCCCGTCGATACGGCAGTGAGCCCAAGAAATATGCGGTCCGCGAACCAACTCTGGTTCGCGACAGACGCGTTCGGGCGGATGACTACATCAGCCTTAGCGGCGTTGGCTGGGGCCGTACCTACCGCGCCGACTTGATGCCAGGTAGCCGCAGAAGCCGTGACGTATGGACCCGCTGACGTGCTGATCAAGGATCCGCCAGCCGTGTACCAGCGTATCTCGATCCGGGACATAGCCCCGACGCCCGGCGGGAAGACGGACGCACACGCCCAGTGCTCCGCGCCAGGTGTGACAGTCACTCGCGCGGCTAGTCCGATCTGGACGTCACCCGCCGCGATAGACCTGAAGTTCATCGACTTCGAGCCGAGTGTTCCGCCATTGGCCTGGAGGGGGTTCGTGGAGTTGGTCAGGGCCACCCACGCGGAGGCGTCAGTCTCGACGCTCTCCGCGTTGGCTGGCAGCAAGTTGCCCGTTATGGCCACTACCCGTCGACCTCCCCCGGAGCGGGGTATGTGGGGCCGGAGATGATCGGGCTACCGTCCTCAGACGGAGGTGTCGCCGGCTCCGGCTGCGGTTCCGGCGTCACCTCCTCCGACTCGTAGTCTCTGATCGGCGGAACCATTTCGCCTTCGGCTAGTTCATCAGGCACGTCAGGCCCACCTTCCGTTGTCGAGGTCAGTAGCGGTTTCGGAGTCGTACGTGTTGATCTCCGTCCGGACGATGTCCGTGATCTCGCGGTCACCCACGAAAACGCGGACGTTGGCGTGAACCTGCGTCGTCCCTCCGCCCTTCGCGGCCCTGACGTCGGACCACTGGCCGGACGTGAACACGGGCTCTGGCTTTCCGGTGCCGTTCGCGACGAGGTTCAGCCCCGGTTGGAGGTATCCGCCGTCGTCGTACCAGTGCGGGGATCGAGACATCCACTTGGAATAGGCGGATGCCGGCGACCCGTAGTCGGGACGGTTCTTGATGTAGCCCAAGCCCCACCGGACCTGCGTCCGATAGTTCGTCCGCCAGTCCGCGCCAGCCGACGCCATCTTCGAGCCCGGGAGAGCCTGCGGAATTCCGAAGGCACCACTCGACGGGTTCTCAGCGTTCCAGCGCCATCCAGACTCGCCCTGCCACAGCTTCTTCAGCGGTCCGAACTGGGACGCACCCCAGCCGTAGTTGCCGAGGATGCTCTTGGCGTACGTCTGCGCCGCTCCGACGGCGTTGGCGTTGAAGCCTCCGCCTCCGCCCGTCAGGTACTTCATGGGGTCGACTGGCTTTCCGTTGAGCCTCGCCTCCAGGTGGAGGTGAGGACCCGTGACGTTGCCCGTCGCGCCCACGTCACCGATGCGGTCGCCAGCGTTCTGCGCCTTCGGGACCGTGGTGCGGATCTTGGAGAGGTGCGCATAGAGGGACTGAAGGCCGCCACCGTGGTCGATCATGATGTGGTTGCCGTACGGTCCGCCTGACGTCGCCATCGAGACGCGACCCGCGGCTACCGCCTTCACGGCCGTGCCGACGGCAGCAGGGAAGTCCAGGCCCGTGTGATGCCCGGACGACCACATCGACCCGGCTACGCCGAACTTCGTTCCGTAGGGGACGTCGACGGGCTTCATCCACTGCCCGCCTCCAGCGCCTCCGCCGGAGAACATGGACGAGACCGCGTTTACGATCTTGTCCTTCAGCCCGCCAACCATCTTGGTCGGGATTCGCGTCAGAGCCTTGCCCATTGGGGAGGTTCCAACGCCGTCCGCAACCTTGGAGAGGATCGGCTTCGTCAGCGTGTTCCAGATCTTCGACGGGTTGACGAGGAGATCAGCTCCCGCCTTCGCCCAGTCGATTCCCTTCCCGACGACGTCAGAGACGGTGTCCTTCGTCCAGTCCCATGCAGCCTCGAAGCCGCCCAGAATGCCGCCGGATTCGAGGAGCTGAGTTCCCGCCTGACGATGGAGGGCGAGTGATCGAGCCCGGTATTTCGGGTCGGTCGGAATGACGTACTCGGGATAGCGCGGGTTACCCTCACCGACGATTGCCGTCGGCTTGTTCGTCTTCATCGGGACTGCGGGGCCCCAGCCGTTACCGACTGTACCGCCCGCCTCCAGGAGCTTAGGAGCTGCTGGAAGCGGGTCCAGACTCACGTATTTAGCTACGCGATCCCAGACCGCTTTAATCCCTTTTGTGTATACCCACTCGATTATGAAGTTCACGGGCTTTTTGGCGATATCGGAGATCTTACCGAAGGCGATTCCGATTGCCTTCTTCGCCGTGTTGAAGGCGTCAGCGACAAGACCGACCGCAGTCTTTATCTTGTCGAACGCTGGCCTCAGACCCTTGTCGTACAGCCAGGCTGCCTTGTCGGCTATCCAGTTGGCAGGCGGCTTTACGCCGTGGTCGTACAGCCAAGCAAACTTTTCGCCTACCCACCGTAGCCCGTCCCAGATGAATCGGAATGCAGGAGCGAGCGCCTTATCCCAGAGCCACTTTGCCTTCTCGGCGATCCACCCTGCGGAGGGAGCAACGGCGTTGTTGTAGAGCCAGACGAACTTATCGCCGACCCACTTTATGCCGTTCCATATCCAGCCGAATACCGGCTGAAGAACCGTCGACCAAAGCCACTGCGCGAGTGCCGCGATGTTCTCGAACGACGGTTTGAAACAGTCCGTCCACAGCCACATTGCTAGGACTCCCACCAGCCTGCCTGCCAGAAGGATGGGCGTGAACACGAGCGTGACCAGCACCGCGACGAAGATCCGGGCTGCCAGCGAAATTGCGTCGAAGGCGGGGACGAACGCTGTCTTCCAGAGCCATACCGCGATGTCACCGACTACCTTCAGAGCAGCCGAAAGGCCGTCGAAAGCGGGCTTCAGACCGTTTTCCCAGAGCCCGACGGTTGCCTTCTTGATGGCACCCCAGGATGCGTCTACGGCAATCCGGAACCATTCGACATTCTTGTATGCCCAGATAATGCCAGCTGCGAGGAGTGCAACCGCAAGGACGATCGCCTCAATGACTGGAACAATTCCAGTCGCCTGGATTGCTGCGGCCCATCCGGAAGTGACTAGCGTCGCTCCCGCTATAGCTACCTGATAAACCCCCATGGCGACGGCGAAGGCGGCCATTCCCAACTGAACTGCCTTGTGAACCGCGTAGAGGCCCCAAAGGATCTGAATTACGCCAGGAGCGTTGTTCGACACCCACGACAGCCCGTCGAGTAGCGGTTTAACCACGCCCATTGCCACCTGACTCATTGGGGCCAGTGCCTGAGCAAGGTCTAGTGTCGTCCTCATCAGGTCGCCCAAGAACTCAGCGACACCCGGAGACGTATCCTTGACGTACTGGAGGAATCTCTCGAATTCCGGAGAGCCCTTGAGATTCGATCCCCAGTCAGCGAACCGCTTCGTGATGCGCTGCATCGTCAGCGAGATGCCGTCCATGTGCGGGAGGAATGCATCAACGATTCCCGCCATGCCCTTGAGGATGTTTCCGAAGGCGATGCCGAGACCAACGATCGCGGGCTTAGCGCTCTTCTCGATATCCTTTTTGAAATCCTGCCAGAAGGGCTTCTTCAGCTCCGCGCTAGCGCGGTCCATCAGATCCCCGATGGCGTCTGCGGCGGTTTTTACGATCGGCGTCAGACTCGGGAGCGAGTTCTTCGCGCCGTCGACGCCTCGCGTGAACAGCGGGAGGACGTCAGGCTGAAGCTCCTTCGACCACGCCTTGAAGGCTGCCGTCAGCCCCTTCGGGCCGGCGATGGAGTCGTAAAGGTCGCGCTGTTCGGGCGTCAGCTTCGCGAGTGCCTTACGGTACTCATCCGCCTTCGTCGCAGCCTTGACCGTCGTGTTGATGCTCGACAGTCGTGCCGACTCGATGCCTCGCTCCGCGGACGCGATGGACTCGGCCGCCTGCACCTGTGTGTTGGCTGCGTTCGCCACGACGTCCGAGAGGGAGCGCTGAGCGTCGGCAACGGACTGCGCAGACTCAATCTGCGCCCGTGCTGCGTTGCGCTGAGCGTCGGCAACTGCCTCCACCTGGTCCTGCACGTTGCGCTGAGCGTCGGCTACCGACTGGGTCTGATCCCGGACGCCCCGCTGAGCGTCAGCAACCGCCTGGGTCTGGTCCTGGACGTTGCGCTGGGCGTCAGCAACCCTGTCAGTTGCCTGCTTGACGGCGTCGTTGCCGTCGACGCCTGCCTTCTTCGCGGCCTCTGCATCCTTTTGGAGCTGCGCGTAATCCTTCTTCTGTTGCTTGGCAGCCTGAACCGACTGATCGTAGGCGAGCTGTGCACGCTCCATCTGGAGATCCGTCGCCCTGCCGGCGTCGTATTCCGCCTGAGTGCGATTCAGCTCCTCCTGCGCCTCTTGGACGCGGAGGGTTGCGTCACGCTCGTCGAGCTTGCCGCGCTCCAACTGGTCGTTCAGGTCGGCTAGCTGACGAGCGGCATCCGCGCGAGCCTGCGTAAGGTCTTCCTGCGCCTGCGTCGACTGGCGCTGAGCGTCGGCAAGTGACTGCTCTGCACGTTGAACGCCCCGGTGAGCATCGGCAAGCGACTGCTCTGCACGCTGCACACCCCGGTGAGCGTCAGCTAGGGACTGCTCCGCGTGCTCCACGTTCTCCGCGGACTGGCGCCGCTGATCGGCCGCACGCTGTACAGCCTGCGCGACGGCTCGTTCCGCGTTTTCCACCTGGCGGTTGGACTGCGCGATGGAGCGTGCGGCGTTACGGTGCGCGGAGGTTAGAGCCTGCTGCGCGCTCGCCATCTGGAGGGCACTCTGAGCGGCCCGGACGTTGGCGGATGCTGAGTTGTCCGTCGCCTTCGCGGCTTCCTTGTCCGCCTGCGTCTTCAGCTGCATGACGCTGGTTACGCCCTTGATGGCCGGGACTGCGGCGAGCGTCAGGGCACCGATCCCCGCGCCGGCCGCTACGGCTGCGGATGCGATTGCGCCGATACCTGCGGCAAGCGTGGCGCCAAGAGGGATGGCCGTCAGGACAGCCAGCTGAACGCCAAGGCCCATCAGGGCGGACGTTGCCTGTGATGTGTCGGCCAGAGCTGTAATGCGGAAGAGCTTCGTGTCGTCCGCCATGGCCTTCAGCGCTGCCAGCTTGGCGGCAGCCTGTGCGGCATCGACGCGCACGTCAATGTCCGTGCGCTGAATGCTCAGGATTTCGAGCCGCGTTTGAATGGCGGTGATCTCAGCCATTGCCGCGCGGGCGTCGATATCGATGCCGATGCGAGCGTCCGACAGGGTAGCCAGACGCTCGCGGAGGGCCTGCACCTCTGCGCGGGCAGGCGTTGTGTCGGCGTCGATGTTGATGTCAGGGATAGACGCCTGAGCTTCCGCCACCACCGCGCGGAGCTTGGCACCGAACGCGCCGTCAACCTCCAGAGTGACGTCCTGTCGGCCGCCAACGGACGCTATCTCTGCGCGGATCTCCGCGAGGGCAGCGCGAGCAGTGGCGGTGTCCGCGCGGACCTGAACGTTCGGGTGCTGCGCGCCCAGTTCCCGGAGCTGCGCCTCCAGGCGGACGATTTCCGCTTCCGCGGCCTCCGCAGAGACGTCGATGCCTACGCGCTTGTTGGACAGCGTTTCGAGCTTGGACCGGATGCGGGCAAGTTCAGCGTCAACGCCGGTATCGCCCAACTTCACGTCGAGCTTCGGCATTGCCTTGAACGCCGCTTCGAGCTTCCGCCGGAGGGACCGGGAGAATGCCCCGCCCGCGTCGTCGCCCTGCTTACCGGCTACCCGGACTCCCGCCTTACCGCCCTGGTTGATGGCCTGCGGAATGGCGATGACGATGTTGTCAGACATCGCCTGGCCCATCCGCTTCCCCGCCTCTTCGCCGACCTTGTCAGCGATGGGGAGGACCAGAGTCTTCAGCTTCGTGTGGAAGTTCGGGACGATCGGGACGACGTCGACCGCTGCCCCACCAACAATGTCCAAGTCGGCCATCACGCCTCCTTCGGCTGGTTTCTCAGCCGCGGGTCAAGCGCGCGGCGCTGCTCGTCTGTCAGGCCCCGCTTCTGAGCGGCGGACTTCGGCGGAATGCCGGGGCGTGGTGTGGGTGTGAATTCAGGCGCCTTGTTGCCGTTGACGGCGAGGAGCGTGAACCGCAGGATGCGGATCTCGTCCTTCACAGCCGCGAGGAGCGTTTCTGTGCCGCTCCACGGGGCCAGGTCTGGGCGGCCCTCATCGGTCGACTGCTCCAGCACCTCCGCGGGAATGGCGTTGCGGAGTGCCGTCTTCGTCGCGGACTCCGGAGGGAGATGCTCAATCCAGATGCGCAGTGTCCGAATGGAAAGCCCTCCGCGGTACAGGTCCAGCACTCGCGCGCCGGGGTAGTACCGCGGTATGTCGGCCTCTAGCGCTTCCGCGTGGTCCTGGAGGATCGCGTACGTGCTCCAGACTTTCCCGGGGTCTCCCCGGCGGATTCCATGGCCGAGGAGGTGAAGTCGTTGATCTCCGCGAAGGTAGCGTCAGCGTCGATGAACGCCGTCACGTCGTCTGGGTGGAGTGCGCCCTCCGCCCACGCGTCGTAGTCGCCCTGACGGAGAGCCCGCAGGTACGACGGACGCCAGTGCTCGATCGTCTTGACGCGGAGCGTCGCCTCCCCCAGCTTCGCTGTGACGAACTCGCCGTTCGCCTCGATCTCCTGCGCCTCAGCGGGGGTGGTGGTGGTCTCAGACATGCGCGGGTCTCCTAAGTCGTTGTGGTTCTGGCGCGGGTCGGTAGATCAGGTGTGAAGCGGGACCCCGGACCCGCGCAGATACGGGGTCCCGCTAGTCATTGGCGTCAGCCGCCAGCGGGGAAGAAGCCGCTGACGTCGACGGCGCCGTAGTCGATGGAGCGCTTGACGGCCGCACCGGAAGTGCCCGTGTAGAAGCGGAACGTCATCTGTACCGGCATGACATCCTGCGTCTGCGGCTGCTCGTCGCCGCGCTCCACGACCTTGCCGTTTGGCATGAAGAGCCTCATGCGCTTGTCGCCGTCCATCGAGTCGAAGACGTAGGCGTAGCGGAGATCGTTGGGCTTGGCGGGGAGGTCGTAACTCGCCACACCCGACGTCGCGTCGGGCTTCAGGGAGAGAACCGGGACGTTGTCGTACAGGCTCCGAACGAGCGGGTTCAGACCCTCCAGGAACGTCACCTGAAGTGACTTCGTGCTCTTGGTCATCAGGGTCCGGATCGGCTCCAAAGAGCCGGCGGCGTCGATGTCCTTCGACTCCTCTTCGATCTTGAAGAGGCCGCCGTCGGTGGTCACCCATCCGAGCATCTGCCACGGGGTGGCAGGGTCCGTGAAGCCGGTCGGAGCGGTCGTGTTCACGGCCGCCATGTAGACAAGGTAGTCAGTTGCGCCATAGGTCAGATCGGCATTGCGGGTGTCCGCCATGAGCCCTCCAGGGCATACGAGAGACCCGCGCGTCTCGGTCGACGGCGGGTCAGAGTGTCAGTGGTTTACGCGTCTCGGAGGCTCACCGTGTACGTGGCGCCTCGACGGTGGACGGCTTCGTTTGCCCACGGCTGCCGGGAGGGTCCGGAGTCACACCGGACGTGCCGGATCACTGCGCCGTTCACCGGGCCGCGGAGGGCGAGGAGTGCGTCACGCAGGCTGTTTGCCAGGGTCCGCGCTTCGTCGGCTGTGGCCGCGAAGACGTCGACGTACACCCGGGGGTGCACGGAGAAACGTTCGTCGTCTCCCCCGCCCCGCTCGATGCGGATGACGGGGAGGAGTTCCTCCAAGTCGCCGGGAGTCTCGGACGCACTGAAGACACCGAACGTCGACTCTGCCCAATGCGGAAGTACGGCCTCGATGTCAGGCACGGTGCGCCGCCTTCAGGTCGTCGATGCTCTTCCGGAAGATCGCGTATCGCGGCGTCAGGCTGTTCCCGTACTCCAGAATCCGTGCGTGTCGAGCGCTGTTCAGCACCCGCGCGCCGGCACGCCTTCGAGGCTGCCCACGGAAGGGCACGTTTTTGGTGATCGGCACGACAGCAAACGACGACTTGTAGAGCCCCGGGTGACTGTCCTCGTTCGGGTCGCCCACCGGGGCGCGTCCCTCTGCGATGGTTTGGAGCTTCTCCGCAGCAGCAACGCACGGGGCTTGGAGCCACGGCCGCGAGAGCATCGCGCCGATACCGCCATAGCGACCGTGGTACTTCGATCGGTACGCCATCAGCCAGTCACCCGCTTCACGGATGCCTCGACGCGCGCGAGTGACGTCAAGGGGAAGATCAGCGGCTCACCGACGACCTCCCACTTCTCCGCCTCACGAAGGATGCGGTCCGCCGGCCTAACGTCAGTGCCGAGAGGAGCGGCGAAAATTCGTCGCGTCTCTACGGTCATCGATGCGTCCTGCGTCTCCGACGAACTGCCGACCGTGACGCCGTAGGGGCTCATGATCGCGCAGTTCGTGACGGTGATCAGAACGGGCGGACCCGGAATGTACGACCCAGTGGAGTCCCTGACTCGTGGACCCGGACGCTCGATGATGAGCGTCTCCGACATGAGCTGAGCTATCAGGCTCATGTCGCCCTCCACACCGTGACGCACGAAGTGGCGTCCGTCGGAGCAATGTCGAGGGACGAGGCGCCGGAGGACATTCCGACAATACGCCGGATCCGCTTGCGCTCGTCCTCCGAGAGCATCACGCCAGTCTCTGAGTCCGCGTAGGACACAAGCATGCCGCCTGCCTGTTCCGACCGGACCCCAGAAGGGTTCGTCAGGATTCGGCAGGCGACGGCCAGCGCGACGCTCTTGACGCCACGTTGCGGCGGGTCCGTCAGCCGCTTCCCGACCTCACCGTAAAGCGCGTCTTCAGTGAGGTCGTGGGCGAGCGCGCATTCGTCGTCGGTGAGCGGTCGCTTTAGCAGCGTACGGAGTTCACTCGCTTCGAACAGTGCCACTGCCGCCCGCCTTCCGCCGTGGCGCCGCGCGCTTCGCGGGTGCCTTAGGCGCGGGCGCGGGTTCCGGTGTGCGCAAAACGTTTAGCGCTGGAGCCTCCGCCCATGCCTTCGGATTCGTGATGAGTGCCTGAGCCCACGTGGGGACCTCGTCCGCGGGGCCGAACACGTGGGCTGTGCCCCGCTCGTCAGTCACGTGGACGTTCGCTGCCAGGGTTGCCATGCGTGAATGCCTCGCGTTTTCGATCAGAGGACGTCGGCCTGGAAGGTGAGGTCCGGCGCAGCGACAACGGGCAGCGCGATGGCAACCGCGCGGGTCCACACGGTCTGCGGATCCTCGCTCTTGTAGCCACCGACCGCCACACCCGCAGCGTCGCCGGCCAGGCCGTACCGCGGGTCGTCCGCCTCGACGGGGACGCCCCACAGGGTCTGCCCCACGGCGTCGCCGAACTCGGGGAGGAACAGAATCTTGTCGACGGGAGTGACTCGCGTCGCCACGCCGCCCACGGAGACCTGAGCGTCGTAGATCAGAACCGGCGGGATGTCGTAGTCACCGAGGACCGTGTTCAGTCCGTCGCGCGTCAGAACCGTAGGCGGGTTCGTCGAGTTCGCGAGCTTCGTCAGGCCGACGTTCCGGCGGAGCCAGTTGTAGATGGTGCGCGACATGAGCGTGTACGCCGGGAGGCGACCGTTCGTGGCGTTGTAGGTGTCCAGCCAGGACGACAGGTCACCGTACGCGTCCGCAGTGGCGACGGTGCTCCACGGAGTCGAAGCCGTCACGGAGTGCGCTGCGTTGCGGCCGAAGTCGACCGACGCCTGAACACCGTTCTCGTTCAGGTTCACGGCACCGGAGAACAAAGCCTCACCGCGCGCAAGCTCCAGTCGGGCTTCGATCTGACGGGCCAGACGGACACCGTCGTCGAGCATGGCGTCGCGGATCTCCGCGTTCTGCGTGTCGACGTTCCGGCGCCGGATGCGCTCGTACTCCCCGACCGGGATCTTGCGCGAGATGGGCGGCAGTTCGCCGCTCACACGCGCGCCACCTGGCCGAGTGCCGACGTCGGACGACGCGTCGTAGGCGCGGAACACGGCTGCCTCAGTGAGGCCGCCTCCGCCCCGGGTGAAGCGGTACGAAAGATCGTTGATGGTCCGGTTGGGGAGCCACCGGTCAAGGTTCTGCTCGTTCTCCGGTCGGTCGGCGAGAGCCGCGCGCGCGTATCCGGTGAGTTCCGCGGGAGTCGCGAACTCGTCAATGAGCTGCATAGTTGGTGGTTACCTCTCAGACGAAGATGACGCGGGAGGCCAGATCGACCTTGCCAGCGGCGTCGACAGCGACGGGGAGCTTGGCCTCCCGGATCGCGCAGTGAACGAGCATGGAGCCGACCGCGGACGAGAGCGTTGCGCCCCGTCGCGTAACGACCTCGACGCTCGTGAAGAGGAAGCCGACGCAGGTCTGACGACCGTCGGAAGCCGCGTCGTCGTACGGGCCGTACTTGCCGCCCGTGGTGATCTTGCCGAGCGGAATACCGCTCTTGATGTAGCCGTCTGGGTAGTGGGTGCCGGCGGTGAACTTGCTGACGTCGAGGGTCACCGACGGAGCGATATCCGTCCCGTGCTCGCCCTGGAGCCAGTCCCGCTTGTCCTGAGAGAAAGTCTCAGTGATCTGCCCGAGGTTCATGTGTCCTCCGTTGAAGGGTTGGTCAGTTCTTCGCGTGACGCTCGCGGTACAGGTCCGCGCCCGCGCTCACGGTCTTCGTGGATCCGCCGACGTCGCCTCCGCGGTTGCCTCCGGATCGCGTGGAGCCACTGGAGGTGCCTCCGCCAGTGGCGCCGAACAGTGCCTTCAACGCGTCAGCGTCTGCCTCCAGCTCCAGTTTCGTGGAGCCCTGGAGGCGGGCAGCCTGGGCGGGCGTCAATCCCTTGTCAGCGGCGATTTCGAGGACGAGTGCCTTGCGAGCAGCGGCGTCACGCTCTGCCTTCGCGGTCGCAGCCTCTGCCGCAGCGTCGTCACGCTCCTTCTGGAGTCGCTCGGTCTCGCTCAGCTCCGCAGCCTTGCGGGTGTTCAGCTCCGTCTCAGCCGCGCGCAGTCGCTCCAGCTCCGCAGCGTCAGGGGCAGCGTTCGCACGCTGCTCGTGCTTGCGGGCGTGGTGCTTCCAGTAGGCGACCTGATGAGCAGGCTCCATCTCCGCGACGGGCTTACCGTCGGGGTAACCGTGCTCGCCGACGGTCGGAGCGCCTCCCCCACCACCGTCGCCCCCCTCGTTGAAGAGGGTCCAGGGCTGGGCGGAGAAGGTGAGCAGCGCGTTGCGGCGCGCGAGAGTGCGTCGAGGCATGTGGTGTTCCCCTGTCGGGATGAGCTGCGCCCATGTCGGGCATGGCAAAGGGGCTCACGGCGGTCCGTGAGCCCCAGAGGCAATTGACGTATTCGGCTAGTAAACGACGCCCCTGGCTACGGGGGGCACCTTGGGGACAGCCGGCGGGCTGCCGCTCACCGATGGGGTGGGGACGATGCCGGTCGCTGCAAGGAACAACGCGACGTTGTCATTTGGGCCGGTAGGTGTGTAGACCGGGCCGACGGGCGTGAGCGGTTGTGGATCGTTGCGCACGATCAGCAGGAGGCTCTGGGTATCTGGGTCCGCAGTCCACTGCGTCCCGTCGTACTCAACCCAGCGCCCCGGCTCCGTCCTCGATTCGACCCGCCACGACATCTTTCAATCCTCTCAGAGCAGCGCGAGAATGGCTAGCACGAAGGCTTGTAGCTCCTCGTCCCCGTACCGGTATGGGCCCCGTCCGAATAGGTCCTGAAGACCCACCTGGAAGACCTCTGACGGTTGGGAGGCCGGGTCGTCGGGCTGGAACGTCTCATACGTCTTGCCAGTGTATGGATCCGGCCAGTGGTCTTCGTAGGTCATCTCGTTGTCAGTGTGGTTGTAGCCTGCCGTGAGGTCGGCCATGTTCTTCGGAGCGGGAAGCGCGTCGTTGTCCAGGGCACGGCGGCGTATGAGCGTGTACTCAAGCTCCTTCAGTCCTGGTACGTACTGCTCCATGCGGTGACCAAGCTCGTGCGCCGCAATTTCCGCAGCGTAGCCGGAGAACGCACCGTGATAGTTGAGCTTGAGTGTGGACAGTGCCATGAGGTCGGGCCATCCCCCGTTGCCCGCGCTGTAATACGCACGCTCGCTCCCAACGACGTGGAGCGTGTCGTTCGACATCTTCTCCAACCAATCAGCCGGAAAGTGTCTGAACGCCTCGTCGAGTTGCTCCGGCCAGTCCGACGGCGCAGGCAGTTGGTTCCCCGAAGGAGTACCGACCTGGGTGTTTACCGTGCCGCCCATCTGCCTGACGTCGCTCAGGAGCGTATGGATCAAGGCAGACTCTCTCTGAACCACAGCACGGCGTGCCGCAGCCAGGTCAGCCCCTTCTACGCTCGCGAGGACACTGCGGAGGTGAGCCAACTCAGCGTCAGCCTGGAATGCGTTGTCCAGGTCGCCACGTAGCGCGTGGCCCACGTCGAGGAGGCTGTTGAGGTGATGGCCGTACTCCTCCGGCGGAAGCAACCTGCCGCTAGCGTCCGTGCGGTATGCGAACTTGACCTTCGCAGGGACCTCGTCAAGAAGATAGCGCTCATGCAACGGAAGCTCGTCCTGCGGCGTCGCTGCCTTCTTGCGTAGCTCGTCCAGGAAGCTGCGCTCGTCCTGCAACTCGTGATCCGTGCTCCACACTGCGTCTTCCAGCAGCTCATCGCGCTTCGCCTTCGGCGTGCGGCTGCGTTTGAACTCCGCTTCCTTCTCTGCAACGATCTGTTCTCGCTGCTTCTGTAGCTCGTTGATCCGCGCCCCAACCCTAGCGATGCGGTTATCAATGAGCCGGCTTGCAGGCTCCACGCCTTCGGATCGAGCGTTGAGCCAATCCTCGTGCGTGGTCGGAAGTCCGGATCTGACGTCAGCAATCTGCTGACGCGTACTGTCAGAGACACTGACCGTCGGTTCGTCCACGATGTGCTGAGCCGGTTCGGGCGAATCAGAAGAGCCGACGTGACTGGAGTCGGTATGGTCCGCGTCGCCTAGACGCGTGAAGTTGTGGCTGTTGAAGCCGAGCACTGGACCGATCTCACCGTGTTGGTTGGACACGATGATCTGCCGGTAGTCAACGGCACGGCCCGAGCGGTCATGGGTGCCTAGCGCGTCGTCAACCGCTTTGTGGATGGCGTCTAGCTTCTCCTCGTCGATGACCTGCCCAGGATCCTCGTCCGCTGTCACGAGCTTGACGAGGCAGTCACACCCAGGGTGGATCGGTGCTAGCTCGCGCTTGTGGTAGCGCTGCGTCGAGGCGACGAGGCAGAGTGCGCAGTTGTACTCCCCTTGAAGTTCTCGGACGGTGTACTCGAACTTCGGGAACTCAGGTCCCAGAGCCTGAACCGTGTGGGTCCGCGCCAACTGAAGATCCGTCTTGGCGATCGTCTCCAGGCGGTGTGCGCCACGCTCGACGGCGATGTCCAGCGGCTCCCCCTTCGAGAGGGCCGTGTAAATCTCCGTGAAGGGCCGGTCGTAGACCTCAGCAGGGTCAACACCGCGGAGGGACTCCCCCGTGACGGCGTCGAGGTCGAGTGCAATCCGACCGGCTCCGGAGTCCACTTCCTTGTAGAGCTGCTCCAGGTAGGATGCCGTCAGCGCCGCTATCTGCCGCTCGCCGGCAAGGATGATGGGGAGCGTCTGACGACGGAACCTCGATGCGTCGGCGTCACGCCAGGAGTTCAGACTGGAGAAGGAACGGTTCGTCCGCCCCAACACGTTCGTCCAGACGCTTCGGACGGCCGCCCCGTACCGCTGGTCAAGCCGCGTTAGCGCCATCGTCACCCCGCCCAATCACGGTCCGCTGGTCGCGAGCCGCACGGGCATCGGCAATGTTCGTCGGTTGCGGAGCCGCCGGGTCGGTGGCCGTCTGCGCGTTTATCGCGTCTGCGGCACGATCGACCTCCATGCGGGAAATCTCCGCGGGTGTGTAGCCCATGTCTTCCATGCGCTGACGCCAGGGGACGCCGGCAGACGCCTTCTTCACAGCAGCGTCCGCAAGCTCGGAGATGCTTCGCGATTCGGGGTCACGCCAGACGGTCTCAGCGGTGTATGCCGTTGCCCGCTCCTCGTCGCCCAGGACGCGGAACGCGAGACGCATCGTGGCTTCCCAGGATTCGCCGAAGTTGCGTTGGCGGTCACGAACCTTACTGATCAGGCCCGTTTCCGCAGCCTTCAGGGCGTCGCCGGAGACGTTCACAACAGCCCCGATCAGGTAGTGCGGGGGCGTGCGGCTGATCGCTGCGAGATCCTGCACGGCTGACTCGACGGTTCGGACGTACGGCACGAGGTCCGTCGCCGCGAATTCGCCAAAGCGGACGTCGGGGTCGTCGGTGGTCCAGAGCTTCCGAATGTCGAGCTGATACGGCTGTATTGGCTTCCCCGTAACGGGGTCCTCGTCGACCTCCAGGCCTGCGGCCCAACGCTGCCTGAACGCGCCGTACTTCATCGCGGCGATCAAATTGATGATCGCCAGGTTGATCCGGTTTTGGATGGAAAGAACGTCCTCGTGCTCCGCGAAGCCTTCCGGCCGACGGTTACGGCGGTTGATGAACGGGATAAGCGGGACAAGCTTCAGATCGTTGGGGCGTTCGCCGTCGCCAGAGTTGGGAAGCGCGAAGGCGTCCCAACCGCGGAGCGTCGCGGAGTGGCCGCTGAAGACGGGCGCCTGAGACTTCGTGGTGAAGTCGAAGATGCGATCAGGCGTCCACAGAGTCGCTCGGGTGTTGCCGGTCCAGTCGTCACGCCAGAGCTTCAGGCCAGCGGCCAACTTCCGGCGGCTACCCTGCGCGTGCTCGACGGCAACCTGTCGCGGTGTCTCGTGGGTGAGGACTGGACGGCCCTCGTCACCCTTCTCTACGAGGACGAAGGCTCGTCGCTGCGAGAGGGCGCCGTAGTGGACGAGGTCGGCGTCAGCGTCGAGGCTGTTCTCCTGCCAAACGCGGTTCGCCTCCTTGTCCGCGACTTTCGCGCTGTCACTGTCGTCGTCCGGCTCGCCAAAGCGGAAGCCGTCGACGTGCATGCGCTCTGTTGGGGAGTCGATGACGAGTGACGTCCAGTTGGTTCGCGCGTCCTTCATCCACTCGCGCACTTCGCGCGGGTCGACGCCCGGGACGTGCGGGAGCGGGGGCTTGCCTTCGGCGTAGCGACGCAGGGTGTTGAGCCCGGGTATCACCTCGCCGTCCTCGTCGGGACGGCTGTCAGGACGCTCGTCGAGGAGCTGCTTTCCGAGACGCTGAAGCCACCACCCGGGAGACTCCACCTTCGATGCATCGATAGGCACTAACGGACCTCCCTCAGAAGGCGACTAGCTTTCCGGATTTCTTCTTACGTTTGGTGATGCCTGCGGCCACTGCGTCAGCGCGGCATTCGTAGGCCAGGACTGCCGACATCGCAGCGTCGATCTTCTTCGGGCTCTTGGGATGCTCCTTGCCGATGCCCATGTGATTGCGACCCATCGGGCGTCGCTTGGCGTTCAGCACGTGACGTGTGAGCGTGGCGCCCAACTTCGAATACGTCGCCTCGTCGTCGGCTTTGTCGGTGCCGGCGTAGCTGAGTGCCTGATCGTCGACGGCTTCGACGAAGCGGTCTAGCGCGTGCTCCATGGCCGTCGGCCGGTTGGTCCACCATTCCAGCGGACGCGCCTGCGTGGCGCTGACTTGAAGCTCCTCGCCGTGCTCCGCGGTCCACTTGTCTACGTAGTCCTGCCAGTGCGGCGGGTCGCAATAGAAGCCGCAGACTTCGTATTTGGTGAAGGCACGAGCAACAGCGTTGTCGACTGCCTCACGGTCGACCTGCCAGCCTTCGCCCTCGTGCCCTTCGGGCTTTTCCCAGACGCCCAAAAGTTGGAGGTGTCCGTCAGAGACCCGGCAAGCGGTGAGCGCCGTAGCGTCGTCGCGGATAGAGCCGTCAAAGCCGAGAGTGACGAGGTCACCGGGCTGCAACTCCTCCGGCCGGCGGCAGACCTCCCACGCGTCGGAGTCCATCCACGAATCGGAACTGCTCGTCCTGGAGTTGAGGAAGTAACGCTTACCGTCGGCACTGTCGTTACGAAGGTCGTAGAAGTCGTCTACGAGCGTTTCGAGGTCCATCCACTCCATGGCGTCGCCGTAGGAGTCGAGGAGCGCTGCACGTAGTTCGTCCTCGTTGCGAAGGTCTTTGCAGACGCCGTAACGGTGGTCGTAGAGGAGACGAGCGCGACCGCGCTTTTTCTTCCCCTCACGAATAGCTTCGGCTTCTTCGTAAGTACGCTCTGCGACAGAATCCTGACCTGGCGCAAACATTGTGGTCGTTTCCAAATACCACGTACCCGCACCCTTCTTCCTCTTGCGGAGGTTACGGGTCACCGTGGCGTACATGCGCCTTAATTCCGGCGTGTTGTACAAGTGCGTTTCGTCGAAACAGACCCACGTTTCCTTACCGCCATCCTTCGACGAGGACGAGGCGGTTGACGGGGTGATCTCTCCACCGTCGGGCAGGTTGATTTTCGTCAGTCCGGGGTCTACGCCCGGGACTTGCGACAGGCGCGACGCCTCGTCGGTCAGGTTGAAATGGATGGTGTCGTAGACGTTCCCGGTCTGCCCCTCCTCCGTCGCCATGATGCGGAGGTAGGGAACGCGGACCGGACGGCCCATCGGGTCTCCGGGCTGATACTCGTGGTAAAAGCCTAGTCCCCACGGATCTTCGTAGATCTCCCCGCCTTCGGCCCAGCCATCGAAGCGGGCGGGTCCGAACGCTTCGAACAGGCCAATGCGGGCACCGAGTCCGCTCTTATCGCAGCCCTTCGGGCGGCTGAAAAACGCAGAGTCGTACCGCAACTTGCCTTCGTCGTCGACGGCGTAGCAGTCCGCTACGAAACCCGAGTACTCGTCTCCGTGGGTTACAGCCTCGCCCTGGACGTCGCCGGGGCCGTGGACTACGAAGTACTCCATCCATCTCAGCGCAAGCCACCCCAAGGATCGGTTGCGGTCGTGACCGGGGGCGCGCACAGTGACGTGCGGCATCCGGTCCCCTAGCCTGTGAGACGCGCCCTGCGCGAGTTGATGTCAGAGACGTTGTCAGTGCGCTGTACGGCCCTCTGAGGGCCTGCGGACGGGTCGTCGACCTTGAGCTTCAGACGGGCCCTGTCCTCCGGCGTAGCGCCGAATTTGGCGCTTCTCATGCGCACTTCGGAGAGGAACTCCCACTTACCCTTTGTCCACGCCGTGTGGTGCATGAGCGCGGCGTCGAGGAGGAACGCCCAGTCGGTTTCGAGGAACGTGGCGGCCATCGGTGAGACGCGCCAGGTGTGCCACCACCGAACCGTCATCTCGTGCCACTCTTCATCACCCGGGAGGACTCCCTCCGGCAGCTCAGGGCCGCGGAGTTCACCGTCGTTGACGATGACGGTCTCCGGGTCGGTGGCGTTGCGTCGACGGCGCTTCGATGGGTCCTTTGGGGCGGGTCCACGGCCAGCCATCAGGAGACCTCGTCGACGTTCGACGTGGAGAAGGCGGCACCCGCGGCGCACATGCGCGCGAGCACCCGATCCACGGTCTCCGTGAGCCGCTCCAGGTCCTCCGGCGTGAACTCACGGAGGGTGCCGTCCTCGAAGATGAAGCTCGGCATGGGCTGAGCCATGGGGTACCTCCCGGGTATGAACGGCAGCGCCGCCCATGTCGGGAGCTACGCCGTCAGCTTGGAGACCACCGCGGAGAGGTCCGCGAGGATGGACGGGGAAGAGCCATGTCGGCGACCCGTCATTGCGATGTACCGGCCGGTTCCGTAGATCTCCACGGCCGTGCCGTCGGGGCGTCGGATGCGGCGTCCCTGACGGACGTGCGCGCGGCCCCAGATATGCAGCCCGTCGCCGGACGGGGACACCTCTACGTAGGTGGCGCCCCCGTCGCGAACGATGGCTGCGGCCCACGGGGCGAGACGCCCGGTGAGCGGATTGAGGCAGTGGTCCAAGTCGATGCAGACCACGTCGTCGACGTCGGACAGGACAAAGCCCAGACCGACGCCTGCCACGGACTCCGCGGCGTTCTTGTAGGTGCTCCAGGTTCGAGCGTCAGTGCTTGACGCGGCCCTGCCGGTCGTCGTCAGTGGACGCTTGTCGCCGGCTCGACGCACCCACCTGTCGCGGGTCGTCAACTCGACGGGGAACACCTGCTTCTTCGCCGCACGGTGTGCAGCAACGCGGCACCGGGTGGAGCACGTCCGAGCGTCCGCGCGAGCAGCAAGAGGCATGTCGCCCTCGCAGGTCGCGCACTGTCGCTCGATCTTCATCATGACTCCATTATAGATGCACCGTGTAACACTTACAAGCCTCTGACCTGCAGAAACCATATCCGTCAGACCAGCTGGCGAGTAACGCTTACGCCCTAGGTCGACGCTCAGATGCCCCTAGGAAGCCCTATGCGGCCGTCTCCGGGCCTGCCGGCTCGGGGGTGCTAGCCGTTACATTTTGGATCCCCAGACCCGTACAGAGCGCGAGGCCCAGCACCTTTACGGTTCGAAGGGTGGGCGGAAGGGGGTCACCCCCCTGGTCCAGGGCTAGTCGATCTTCGCAGCAAAGCCGGCGCGAGGTTCGCGACGCTCTCCGTCGCTCAGCTCGCCCTTGATCTCCAGGCGAGCCGGCACGAGCGTGAGTGTGAGCGTCGTGCACGTGCGATCGTGGCCGACGCTGATCTTCGGCGCCTTCGCGAGCTTGCCGACATCAACACCGTTCACAGTCACGCGAGTCACGATGACTCCGTCTGCGCCTGTGTCGTCTGCCTCCTCCAGCACCACATGGGCACCGCTCACGGGCTAGTCCTCCAGTGCGGGGTGGGTTGGCTTGGGCCTGTCGGTGCGCACGCGTGTGAGAGCAGCTGCTGTACCACCCTCACTACTGCTCTTGTGCGTGTGGCACCACTGGCACAGGGCCTGGAGGTTGGCGTCACCGTGGTCGTCACCTGGCACCACGTGGTCAACCTGATTGGCAGGTGCGCCACACATGCGCCCATCAGAGAAGCGGGTCTGACACGCATGGTTGTCGCGCCTCAGTATCCGGCGCCGTGTACGAGCCCAGTCCTTCGGGAGGCGGGCTCTGCGTGTACTGCCTGCCCACGCCATGCGCTCACCTCCCGCTACTCTGTTCGCTCATGGGGCTCTTTACGAGGCGCTCTACGTCGGACGCTGACAGGCATGCAGCGAAGGCGTACAAGCGCGGGGATCAGGTCTACACACGCGTCATCCACGCCATACCGGGCCGCATTGACGGTGGGTTGGGAATGGCGATCAACCGGATTGAGCTGGCCGGCTGGAAGCTGGAGCAACAGACCGAAGGGTCGAAGCGCCAGGCCGGTTTCACTCAGCAGTATTGGACGTGCACGTTCAGGGCGGTGCCGTCGACGTGAACGTAGCCAACCCCGCTCCCGGGAACTTTCCTCCGGGGCGGGGCTGTGTATGTGGTCGGGACGGGAGGATTCGAACCTCCGACTCCCCGCTCCCAAAGCGGGTGCTCTGACCTCTGAACTACGTCCCGCGGTACCAGCGCTTTTGTCCACCGCTGGGGTTACACTTGAAGAGCTAGGACATGGTAGGGACGAGATTCCTGATCTGGAGTTGGAAACAGCACAGAGATGGCGGGACGCGAGTCTCGCGGTTCGCTGGGAACCGGTCGCTACCGAAAGGGAAACGTGCCTACATGGTCACGCTACTGGAAATGTTCACCGTCAGCATATTCGGATGTTTCGTTCTGAAGCTGAAGATCCCCATCAGGGTTTTGATTTACGCACCCGGTTGGAATACCGGAAGGCGCGGTCCCTGTGTGGTGTGGTGATCGGTAACTAGCACGTGAGGCGCGAGGTTCAGCAAGCCAAACGCCTCACAACCTTGCGTCTAGAGCCCCCGGCGCGAGTCGAACGCGCGACCTCTGCTTTACGAGAGCAGCGCTCTGGCCGGCTGAGCTACGGAGGCAGTGCTGTCCGGGTCCCGCCGTCGGACAGCCGCATCGGGTCGCGCGCGGGCTCCAGAGCGCTTCTGGACCCGCGTCGGTCGCTGCTACATCGGGCGCGTGCTGATCAGTCACGCACGGGACGCCCCTCTGTGCCGACCCTTGGACTCGAACCAGGGACCTCCGGGATTTCACTCCGGCGCTCTACCAACTGAGCTAGATCGGCGTGCACGTCAGCGGCCCGGAATCGAACCGGCACCCTCGCAGGTTGGGGATTTGGTCCCCGTCGGCCGCACCAGTAGCCGACACACCGCGCTGACGTCCTCGTCCGCCAGGCTCGCCTGACGGGAAGTCTTGAACGGCCGGACCGCTACAACCGCGTCATCAACCCGGAGGAGAGAGCGGGGAGCGTCGGGAGCGGTGCCGGCCGTCGAGGCAGGGAGAGGGTCGCCCGCTACTCGCGACGGCCGCTCAACCTCCCTACACATAGGTAATGTCGTAAGAGAATCAAACAGGATCATCGAAACGCGTTTGCGCTGGTCAGAGCCCCGCTCAGATACGACACCACGCGGCCCAACCGGGCGGCATCCTCGTCGAACAACCCAATTCCGATGTTGCAGTTCGCGCACAACAGCCCCCGCGTGCAGCGTCCGCACGTCGGAGTAAGAGGGCAGCAGGCGTGATCGTGGTCAACCGCCAACGCACGTACTCCCGGAGGATGCCCGCACACCGCGCACCCTCCACTCTGCGCCTCCACCTTCGCCGCGTACTCGTCCCGCGTCAGCTTGAACGCGTACCAACGACGGTCACGGGGCGCCGGAGGTAAAGGCGATACCGCTTTGGGCCGCCCGGCGCTCCAGGTGCGCAGGTACTCCGCGGCCGTCGTAGCGCGCTCCGCGCTGTTTCCGAGCCGTCCGACCCCCATACGGCATCGCGAACACAGCAGTCCGCGGAGGTACTTGCCACCGTGGTCAACCACCAGATCTTTCCCCGCGGGGTCAGGACGCTCACAGACGGCACACATGCCCCTCTGAGCCTCCAGGAGAGCGGCGTAGCGCCCCGGGGTCACTCCGCACGCTGCAAAGCGTGCACAGCCCTTGCAGCGAGGCTGTAGGCCGTCTGCCTGGGCAGGCGACGCAGCGTAAGCCGTGAGCGCTTGCCACGTCAGACACACGGAGCACTGTTTACGCCCCTGCTCGTTCCTCTCCGATGCGGCGCCACGGGGCCGGCGCTGAGCAATCGGCGTCGTCCTCCCCCGTCGCTCCATCTGCCGGCTGTGCCGGCCGCACAGGTCGTCCCCGACCGCTGGAAACCGGCAGCCGTGCCCGGCAGCACAGGTGCGCGCGACCACCCGGGCAACCTTGCGCGCCACCGTCGGCCGGACAGCCTCCCTCCGGTACGCCCGGACGGCGTGACCCGGACACCAACGCCCGATCACTGCCGCCTCTCCGCAGTCCTGCCCCTGACACTGGCCCATGTGTGCCACCTCCCACATGGGTCATGTCGTAATCGGGGCAGGATGTGACGCGACTGCCCCACGTCGCCCGCATCCTCCGCCCCGGACAGGCTTGACGCAAACTGCCAAACTAACCCCCTATTTTACTTCTCTCTAACACGCGTTAAGAAGAGTTAGAAATAGGGGGTTAGTTTGGCTATTTGGACCTCAGAATGGCCTCACCGGCTACGTTCAGTCATCAAACACGCCCCACCACTCACCCGTTGGAGTTATCCACAGGGTCCTGTGGATGAGGGAGCCGCGGGGCGACGTGGACGAGGGAGGGGTGGACGTGGCGAAATTTTCCGCGTACGCCCCCGCGCCCCCTAAGCCGATACCGACTCGTTACCTTCATTGGGCTCCGCTGGCTTCGCCCAGTCGACTTCGAGCCGCCCCAACGCGCGTTCCCATGCCGTTCCGCGTCGCGTTGTGGCTGGGTTGACCGTGATGGAGTCGCTGAACAGGGACAGGAACGAGCGTTTATCAGCGATGTCCCATCGGCTCCATAGCCCTCCCTCCGACAACGGGTCGCCACCATCGGAGCCCTCGAACCACTCGTCGATAGGCAGCTGAATGGCCGTGTTGGCTGACGCCCTCAGCTCGTCGATACGCTGCGTGCACCGGGCCTCGTGCTGCTGGTACTTCCGGATGGTGTCGCGAAAGGATGCGCGCCCCGTCGGGCCTGCGTAGAGGCCCTCGTCTCGGTCCTCGTACAGCTCCCTCATGCTCTGCTGTACGTGCTCCAACTGCGCGTCCTGCTCGGCTAGCTCAGCTGCCGCTTCCGGGTCGGCGCCTTGCGTTGCGAAGCGTTCAGCTGCCGTTGCCAAGAGGGCAACGTCGTTGTCATCCTCGGGATCGAGCGTTGCCACCTTCTCCCACAGCATCGACGCAACGACCTTGTCTGCCTCCCCCATGGCGATGCGGGTGACGTGACGCGGGGCGTCACCGACGCTGCGACGGAGGTTGCAAACGTACGTCCCGTCGGCGTTAGCTACGGTCATTCCACACCCGCAGGTGCCGCACCTCAGGGCGCCCCATGAGCCAAGGAACGTCATCGTCCCCGCCCTGTCCATGTTGCGCTCGCGCTTGCGGCCGTCGAGGAGCTTCTGAAGGCCGTACCAGCGCGTTGGCGTGATGAAACCTTCATGCGGCTGCACCGGCTGTCCCTGCTCGTCCCGGAGGATCGTGCGGCGCCTCGTCTTGCCGTCCGTGGAAGCGACAGCGAATCCGGCAAGCCGCGGGTCACGGAGAATGCGAGTAACGACAGTTGACGACCACTCGTTCCCCGCGCTGTCTGTCTTCCCGCTCTTCCGACGCTGGCGTGCCGCTTCACGTCGCGCATTGGCGTGATCTTCGTCAAGGCTGTAAAGAGGCGTCGGTGCCCCCTTCTCCGTCAGGTCGGATGCGATGGCGTTAGCCTTCGCTCCTGACTCCGCCTCAGAGATGACGTATTCAACGACGTCCGCCGGCATCGAATCTGCCCCGATATCTCCGCCGTGCCGTGGTCCAGGGCTGAGCTTCCGGATTGTGATTTTGTCGACCTGGATGGGCTCTGCCTTGAATCCGTACGGGACTGGACCGGACGAGTGGGAGCCGCGCGCCTTGAGTTCGGCGAACGCGTCCCGGATAAACTTGGATTTGTTCTTGGATTCTTGGTGCGCGAGCCCCGCGATAAGCGCGAAGAATGCGACGCCGAACGGATTGTCGTCCGAAGTGTTGATGAAGGGCTCTTGCGTCGAGACGAGTGCGACGCCATGGTTGGCCAACTCCTGTTGGATCTTCAGCGCCTCCGCGGCCCCCTGGCGCGTCAGACGGGAAAGCATGTAGATCACTACGACGTCGAACTTGCGGGCGCGAGCGTCCTCCAACAGTCGCTCAAACCCTGGCCGGTAAACGTTGGGATCGTAGCCGGAAATGCCGATGTCCGAGTAGTCGACGTCTACGTGTGACCAGTTGTCCTGACTGTTGATGTACGCGACACTCTTGTCCCGCTGCATCTTCGGAGACGCTTGACTGTCGGTCTCGCTCTTATGGCTCTGGCGCTCGTACGTGACGGCCCTGATCATGTCCTGACCCCTGTCCCCCAGGGCGATTAGCTCCATGGGTAGATACGGTACCGGTTCTGAAGAACGCGTCGAAGCCGAGGTCCTCGGTGGCCTTGGCGACGGTGAGGAGGGTGTCGTAGCTGGCGCCCTGCTGGGGCTCGGTGAAGATGCGAAGGTCCATGCACCCCATCCTGCACGCCGGGGGGCCGGCCGGCCGCAGCGGTCCCCCGGTCGCCCCGTCCCGGCGGCTGCGGCAGCCGGGCGTCGGATCTCCCGCACCTGGGCGGCGGGTCGGCCGCGGCTCGTCGGCGCTCAGGACGCCGGTAATGCCTCATCCCTTTCCGCCAGCCTGCGGAGCATCTCTCTCACTCTGTCTCTGGATTCGTCCGCCGCGTCGATCGCTTCCATGCACTGCCAGTACGTGCTCTCGTCGTCGGCGGCGGAGGCGAGGGCGACCAGGGCCATGCCCACCTCGCCGAGGAGGCCGCCGAGGCAGATGAGGGCCTGGCGCGCGTCGCCCAGGTCGGTGAGCTGGGCCGCCCGCAGGGCCTTGGTGTCGATGTCCGGTCGGTCCAGTACTCCGCAGCCCCTGCCCGCCAGCTCGGTCAACCCCAGTGCTTCGCCCCGCAGTTCGGGTGGGCCGGAGACCGCGAGGCGGCTGCCTATCGCCTGAGCCAGGGCCTGTGCCTGCCACACCTCCGTCAGGATCTGAGACGCATCACCGCTCCCTGCCAGCGCGCGTCTGCTCGTCACTATGAGCCGCACAGCGTCCATGTGTTGTCCCCGTCTGTCCGTCAGGCTCTTGCCACGTCCGCCTGAACTCCCTTGTTAATTACCCAGAGTGAGAGCGATTGAGACGAAAAACCAGAGGAAGGCGGAAATCTTCGGACAACGAAACGGTTTCAGATGGACTTTTGACTACGAAGAGTGAAAGGTGAGTTGGCCACTCCGCAACGAGGTCCCCGCGCGGCTACGGCGCCGGCTACGGCTACGGCGCCGGAAACCTCCGCTCGTTCCGGTCGATCTTCGCGTCCAGTGCCGTCAGCGGGTCGATGCCGAGCACCTCGCACAGTTGGAGCAGATACGCGAGCACGTCGGCGACCTCGTCCCTGACGCGGTGCGCGGTGCCGGGGTCGTCCATGACACGCGCCGACTCCTCGGGCGTCAACCACTGGAAGATCTCGACCAGTTCGGAGGCCTCCACGCTCAGGGCGGCGACGAGGTTCTTGGGTGTGTGGTACGGCTGCCAGTCGCGTGCCGCCGCGAACTCGGTCAGCCTGCGCTGCAGTTTCGCCACGTCGAGAGGTTCTGTCACGGCTTCAGGTGTACCACTGTGACGCCGTCCACCCCGGCGGCCCACGACGCGTCACTCACCGCGCCGACCAGCCGGATGTGGCCACGGTCGCACATGCGGGCGGCGAGCCGCAGCAGTTCGGTTCGCTGGCCGGGGTCCATGGCCCGGTCGAGGTTGTCGGCGAGCACCGTGAGTGTCTGCATGGCCGCGGGCACCTCACCCGCCGGGTCGACCTCCAGCACCCCGGGCCCGGTGAACAGCACCAGCGCGAGCGCGAGGTATCTCAACTCCCCGTCGCCCAGCCGCCCGCAGTCCGTGCGGATGCCGTCGCCCCGGTCGAGCAGGGCACGGAGGGTTCGGTCGGTGAGCGGTTCGGCGAGTACGTCGGTGACGGGGCCGCCGCATCCGGCGCGTACCGCGGTGACGAACTGCGTGTGCCGCTTGGCGCATTCGGCCTGGGTGCGCCACAGCACGTCGGCGAGGTTGTCGCAGCCGCCGAGCAGCCGCCCGGAGCCGGTCGGGACGGGGGTGCGCATCCGGCCGGGCCGTGGGTCGCAGGCGAAGACGGAGCGCAGGGCGACCACCGTCTGTTCGGCGGCGGCGAGCACCCGGCGCTGTCCGTCCGTCTTGCCGGCCACGCGGAGCGGGAGCAGGGCGGTGCCGAGCCGGTCGTCCGGGAGCGGGGCGCGGGTGACGGGTGACTGGCCGGCGGTGTGCCAGGCCGCCTGCACCTGGCGGCGGCCCGGGTCGCGCAGCGCGGTCTCCAGGAGGACCAGGCCGTCGACCGACAGCCGCTCCCCGACAATGCGCAGGGTCGGCTCGGCCTGGACGGCGACGTCGAGCCGGATCGGGCCCTCGGGGCCGTCGGTCGTGCAGCCGATACGGAAGCCGCGGCGGCGCTGGGCGTCGGGCCGGGCCCGCTCGGGCACGCAGGCGAGCGGGTCGGGGAACACCTCGCCGACGGGGATGCCGGCACCGAGCCGGGCGAGCGCCTCGTACGCCCGTAACGCGGTTGACTTGCCGTGGCCGCTGGGTCCCGCGAGGAGGGTGAGGGGGCCGAGCGGGAGCCCGGCGCGGCGGTGTCCGGCGAAGGCGGACAGCCGCAGTTCGGTGACGCGAGGGCGGCCCGGACGGTCCTCGGCGATACCGGGTGAGGCCGGGGGCGGCACGGGACGCACGGGCTGCGAGCAACGCGCGGGCGGTGAGGGACGCGCGGGCGGCACGGAGGATGCGGACGGCGCGGAGGACACGGGCGGTGAGGGACGCGCGGGCGGCACGGAGGACGCGGTCATATCCGGACGGTAGGCGCCGGCGGCCGAGCGAACCGTTTCGTCGCGGTGACCTTCCTACGATCGAGGGATCGCCCCGTTACCTTCCGCTGCCTTCCGCGTCTCGACCGTGTCCTCGGACAGGAAACAGCTCGCGGCCGATCTTGGCGGCCGAGCACGGCAGCCCCCGGCGCCCGGTCGCCACCCCTCCCACCCGGGGAGGGACCCCCGGCCCCTCACACCTCGGGAACCCCCGCCCCCTCCATCAGCCCGGTCACCTCGGTGCCGGCCGGTGTGAGCAGGAACACGTTTCGGTCGACGCGGTGCATCCCGCTCGCCAGGCCGAAGACGACGCCCGTGCTGAAGTCCAGGACCCGCTTGGCGACCTCGGTCTCCGCGCTGGTCAGGTCGAGCAGCACGGGGATGCCCGCCATCAACGTCTCGGCGACGTCGCGGGCGTCCGCGAACACGTCGACGCGCAGGACGACGAAGCGGCGCCGCATCTCGGTCTCGGCGTCCGGTATGGACCGGTGCCCGACCGCGGACGGCCAGGCGTCCCGGCCCCGCAACGGCACTACCTGGGCGAGCCCCTCCCACTGTGCGTCGGTGACATCGTGGCCGTTCACCGGCATGCTCCATCTTTGGCTGGCCGTGCTGTCTGCATTGGCCAATTCTTACCCATGGTCACCCGTTCGGCCCAATGCGACACGCTCCGCGATATCGTTGCACCTCACACCGGCCGTAGGTCGGCTGTGCAGCGGGCGTAACCCCTCATGATCAAGCCGTGTCACGTCGGCGTAACGGGCAATTCGTACCGTCGACTGCATGACGACGACCCCCGAGGCACAGCAGACGCAACAGGTGCGGACCGTCTGCTCGTACTGCGGTGTGGGCTGCGGCCTGCTGCTCGATGTCGGGATGGGGCCGGACGGCAGGCGTACGGTCCTGAAGGCGTCCGGGGACAAGGCGCACCCGGCGAACGCGGGCCGGCTGTGCACCAAGGGTGCGACCACGGCCGAGATGCTCGCCGCGCCGGGGCGGCTGACCAGCGCGCTGGTGCGGGACGACCGGGGCGAGGAGCCGGTCCCGGTGCCGGTGGCCGACGCGATCGCCGACACCGCGCGACGGCTGCGCGCGGTCATCGACGAGCACGGGCCGGACGCGGTCGCCTTCTACGTCTCCGGGCAGATGAGCCTGGAGGCGCAGTACCTGGCGAACAAGCTGGCCAAGGGGTTCGTGCGGACCAACCAGATCGAGTCCAACTCCCGGCTGTGCATGGCGAGTGCCGGTGCCGGATACAAGCTGTCGCTGGGCGCCGACGGGCCGCCCGGGTCGTACGAGGACTTCGACCGGGCGGATGTCTTCCTGGTCATCGGGTCGAACATGGCCGACTGTCATCCGATCCTGTTCCTGCGGATGATGGAGCGGGTCAAGGCGGGGGCCAAGCTCATCGTGGTCGATCCGCGGCGCACCGCCACGGCCGCGAAGGCCGATCTGTTCCTGCAGGTCAGGTCGGGGTCCGACCTCGCGCTCCTCAACGGGCTGCTGCACCTGCTGGTGGCGAACGGGCACACCGATCCCGCGTTCGTCGCCGCGCACACCGAGGGCTGGGAGGCGATGGAGGAGTTCCTCGCCGACTACGGGCCGGCCACGGTCGCGGAGATCACCGGGCTCGCCGAGGACGACCTGCACGAGGCGGCCCGGCTGATCGGTGCGGCCGGGGAGTGGATGAGCTGTTGGACGATGGGGCTCAACCAGTCCACGCACGGCACCTGGAACACCAACGCCCTGGTCAACCTGCATCTCGCGACCGGCGCCATCTGCCGTCCGGGCAGCGGGCCCTTCTCCCTGACCGGCCAGCCGAACGCGATGGGCGGGCGCGAGATGGGCTACATGGGGCCGGGGCTGCCCGGGCAGCGGTCGGTGCTCGTCGACGAGGAGCGGGCGTTCACCGAGGACGTGTGGGGGCTGCCGCCGGACACCCTGCGGGGGGACGGGGTCGGCAAGGGCACCGTCGAGATGTTCCAGAAGATGGCCGACGGGGAGATCAAGGCCTGCTGGATCATCTGCACCAACCCGGTCGCCTCGGTCGCCAACCGCCGTACCGTCATCGAGGGCTTGGAGGCCGCCGAGTTCGTCGTCACCCAGGACGTGTTCGGGGACACGGAGACCAACGCGTACGCCGATGTCGTCCTGCCCGGCGCGATGTGGACCGAGGCCGAGGGCGTCTTCGTCAACAGCGAGCGCAACCTCACCCTCACCCGGGCCGTGTCCGATCCGCCCGGCGAGGCGATGGCCGACTGGCGGATCATCGCGGCCGTCGCGCGGGAGATGGGGTACGAGAACGGGTTCTCCTACGACCGTGCCGAGGACGTCTTCGAGGAGATCCGGCGCTTCTGGAATCCCGTCACGGGGTGGGATCTGCGCGGGGTGACGTACGAGCGGCTGCGGTCGACGCCCGTGCAGTGGCCGGCCGCGGAGGAGGACGGGCCGTCACGCAATCCGATCCGGTACGTGTCCGGTGCCGGCGGGCTGCGGTTCCCCACGCCCAGTGGACGGGCCGTCTTCCACGCCCGGCCGCACCTGCCGGCCGCCGAGATGCCGGACGACGACTATCCCTTCGTACTGAACACCGGGCGGGTGCAGCACCAGTGGCACACGCTGACGAAGACGGGGAAGGTCGCCAAGCTCAACAAGCTGAACCCCGGGCCGTTCGTGGAGCTGCATCCCGGGGACGCGCGGGAGTTGGGGATCGTGGACGGCGACCGGGTCGAGGTCGCCTCCCGGCGGGGGCGGGCCGTGCTCCCCGCGGTGGTGACGGACCGGGTGCGGCTGGGGGCCTGTTTCGCGCCGTTCCACTGGAACGACCTGTTCGGGGAGTATCTGAGCGTCAACGCGGTGACGAGCGACGCGGTGGATCCGGTGTCGTTCCAGCCGGAGTTCAAGGTGTGCGCGGTGTCGTTGGCGCGGGTGGCGGCTTCGGCGGATCGGGGGACTCCGGCGGATCGGAGGACTCCGGCGGAGGCGGATCGGGGGACTCCGGCGGAGGCGGATCAGGGGACTCCGGCGGAGGCGGATCGGGGGACTCCGGCTGCTCTGGCGGGTCCGACGGCTCCGACGGGGCTGGCGGGGCTGGCGGGTCCGGCGGGTCCGGCGGCTCTGGCGGGTCCGGCAGGACCGGCGGGTCCGGCCGAGGTCGTCGTCTCCACAGCCGTCACCCCGGGCGGGGACCCCTTCGGGATCGCTCCGGCTGCGCCGCCCGTGCTCACGGCGCAGGAACGGCTCTATCTCACCGGCTTCCTCGCAGGCATCAGCTCCGGTGCCCCCGGTGTCCCGGTGCTGCCGCCGGACGCGCCCTTCAGTCCCGAGCACCGGCTGTGGGTGGACGGTGTCCTCGCCGGCATGTACTCGCGTACGGCAGCCGAGCCCAGGGAACAGCACGGCCGGTCCGGCCGTGAGGTCGTCGTCCTGTGGGCCTCGCAGACCGGGAACGCCGAGGAGTTCGCGGGGTCCGTCGCCGACCGGCTGTCCGCCGGAGGGCACCGGGCGCGGCTCGCCGGGATGGACGAGACCGACCTGGGCACGCTCCCGTCCGGCGCCGACCTGCTCCTGATCACCAGCACCTTCGGCGACGGCGACGCGCCCGACAACGGCTCCGGGTTCTGGGAGTCGCTGGCCGGGCAGCACGCCCCGCGCCTGGACGGAGTCCGCTTCGCCGTGCTGGGTTTCGGTGACTCCTCGTACGGCGACTTCTGCGGGCACGGGCGCCGGCTCGACGCGCGGCTGGACGAACTGGGCGGGGTGCGGCTCGCGCCGCGCACGGACTGCGAGCCCGACTACGAGTCCTCCGCGGGGGTCTGGCTGGACCAGGTGCTGTCGGCTCTGAGCACCGGAACCGGCACCGGCACCGGCACCGGCACCGGCACCGGCACGCGGCCGGCTCCGACGCAGCCCGTGTCTGCCGCCCGGCCCGCCTCCGCTGCCGCTACCGCCACCGCCACCGCCAGGCCGGTCTCCCCCACCGCCAGGCCGGTCTCCGCCGCTGCCCGGCTCGTCGGCAACCGGCTGCTGAGCGGGGCAGGCGCGGGCAAGGAGGTCCGGCGGTTCACCTTCGACACCAGCGGCACCGAGCTGACGTACGAGGCGGGGGACGCGCTCGGCGTGCGGCCGGTCAACTCGCCCGCGCTGGTGGAGGAGTGGCTCGCGGCGACCGGGGTGGACGGAGCAACGCCCGTATCGGTGGAAGGAGTCGGCGAACTTGCCGTTGCCGAGGCCCTGCACCGGCATCTCGACATCACGCGGATCACCCCCGGCCTGCTCCGCTTCGTCGCCGAACGCGTCCGTGACGACCGGGAGTTGCGCAAGCTGCTGCGGCCTGACAACAAGGACCGGCTGGCTCAGTGGAGTTGGGGACGGCAGGCGGTGGACGTGCTCGCGGAGCATCCGGTGCGGGCAGACGCTCAGGACTGGGCGGACGTCCTCAAGAAGCTGCAACCGCGTCTGTACTCCATATCGTCCAGCCCGCTGGCCGACCCGCACCTCGTCTCGCTCACGGTGTCCGTGGTGCGCTACGAGAACCTGTACGGCCGTCCCCGGGGCGGGGTCTGCTCGCCGTTCCTCGCGGACGCCGAGGCGGACACGGAGGTGCCGGTGTTCGTGCAGCGCTCACCGCATTTCCGGCCGCCCGCCGACGCGTCGACGCCGATGGTGCTGGTCGGTCCCGGGACGGGGGTCGCGCCGTTCGTCGGCTTCCTCCAGGAGCGGCACGCACTCGGGCACAAGGCGCCCAACTGGCTGTTCTTCGGCGAACAGCACCGCGCCACCGACTTCTACTACGAGGAGGAGCTCACCGGACTCCTCGACGAGGGCTCCCTGACCCGCCTCGACACCGCCTTCTCCCGCGACCAGCGCAACAAGGTGTACGTGCAGGACCGGATGCGCGAGCACGGCCCCGAGCTGTGGCGCTGGCTCCAGGACGGCGCCCACTTCTACGTCTGCGGCGACGCCGCCCGGATGGCCAAGGACGTCGACCGGGCCCTGCGGGACATCGCGGTCGCGCACGGCGGCCTGGGCGAGGCCGAGGCGTCGGGGTGGGTGAAGCAACTGGCGGCGGCCAAGCGGTACGTACGGGACGTGTACTGAGGCTTGCCGGTACGGAGGGCTTCCGGTACTGAAGGCCTTCTGGCACCTGCCCGGGGACGCGGACGGTCCTGTGACGGCAGGACGTCCGCAGCCAGGTGCGCGGGTGCGGGTGCGGGTGCGGCGTCCACGGTGTTCACGGCCTCGCCGCAGACGCTGCCGGGCGGTTACATCAAGCTGCCGTCCGCGTGAACTTGAGCGTGGCGGCGATCGTGGTCAGGCCGCGGATCATGCCCATCTGGTTCCAGCCCATGCCGAACTGTGCGCGGTCCACGGAGAATTCGGCGTCCAGGGTGAGCGCGTCGGCGTCGGCTCCGACCATGCGCGCGGTGAAGGACTGGGGCCTGCTGACGCCTCGCGCGGTCAGCTGACCGACGACGTGGACCGTCTGGCCGTCGCGGAGCTCGGCGCTGCGGACCGTGAAGGTGATCTCGGGGTGATTCTCGACGTCGAAGAAGTCGGCGGACCGCAGGTGCTTGTCGCGCTTGGTGTGCTTGGTGTCCAGGGAAGCGGCGTCGAGGGTGAGGGTGCCGACGGCCGACCCGTCGGGCCGTACCTCGCCCTGTCCGGTGACGCCGGTGAAGGTGCCCTTCACGGTGACCAGGCCCCACATGGTCTTGTGCCGCAGGGCGACGGTGGAGGCGGTGCGGTCGAGCTGCCAGGTGCCGGTTTCGACGGTGACGGTCATGATCCTTGCTCCCTATCGTCCAAATTTGGATGACATCAGGCTAGCCAATAATTCAAATTTGGACAACCGCTAGAATCGTATCCATGGACGATCTGCCCACGTGTCCCTCCATGTCCGGTGACGGACTCCTGCCGACCGAGCTGCGGGCCTGGATGGTGCTGCTCGCCGCGACCGGAGCCGTGGAACAACAGCTGCGCGCGGCCGTGAAGGAAGGGCTCGACGTCTCGCACGACGAGTTCCTGGTCCTGTGTCTGCTGGCCGAGCAGCCCGCGGGCCTGCGCATGACACGGATCGCGGAACTCCTGGGCCGCCCCAAGACCCGCCTGACCTACCAGATCGCCTGCCTCCAGCACGCCGGCCTCGTCACCCGCAAGTCGGTGTGCGGCGACAAACGGGGCGTCGAGGTCATCCTCACCGACAAGGCCCGGCGCCTGCTGACGGAGGTCTCCGAGCCTCTCTCCGAGACCGTCGTCCAGGCCCTCGGCCGGTTCATGGGCCCCACCCAGCGAAAGGCGATGCGCGCACTGCTGCCCGACCTCACGGAGCCCTCGGACGCCGAATAAGGGACGCACGGACGCCGAACGGTAAGCCCTCGGGCGTCGGATCGGGCACCCCGTGGTCGGTGCGCCCACGGGGTGCCCCGGTCGGCCCGTGCCATCCGGCGACCACGACCTCCAGGCAGCAGACGTACAGCCCGCGCACGGCTTCGACGCTGACGTTTCCCCCGCCCGGCCGTACCCGCGAAGGCGGCCCGCTCACCGCAGGCATGCCACATTCAGGACGATTTAAGAATTGGAACCAATCCATTTCTTGAACCGTTCGTGTTTGAGAGGGTAGGTTGACCGCATGACTTCACCCCCGAGCCCGACCACCGCCGACCAGCTGCGCGGTGTCGGCCTGCGGGTGACGGCCGCTCGTGTCGCGCTGCTCGACACCGTGCGGGCCGGTGATCACCTCGGGGTCGAGGCGATCGCCTCCGGAGTGCGCGACCGCGTGGGTCACATCTCCGTCCAGGCCGTGTACGAGGCCCTCCACGCCCTCACGGCGGCCGGGCTCATACGCCGCATCGAACCGGCCGGCAGCCCGGCCCGGTTCGAGGGCCGGGTCGGGGACAACCACCACCACGTCGTGTGCCGGTCCTGCGGTGTCGTCGCCGACGTCGACTGCGAGCGCGGCGAGGCCCCCTGTCTGACCGCGTCCGACGACCATGGCTTCTCGATCGACGAGGCCGAGGTCATCTACTGGGGCCAGTGCCCCTCCTGTTCCACCGCTTCCACCGCTTCCACCGCCCCCAGTTCCTGAGCATTTAGATCCACCCCGCTTGGAAGGATTTCGTATGACCGAGAACCACGACGCGATCGTCAGCGACCCGAAGCCGGAGGAGACGGGCGGCTGCCCGGTCGCGCACGGGCGCGCGGCGCACCCGACCCAGGGCGGCGGAAACCGCCAGTGGTGGCCGGAGCGGCTCAACGTGAAGATCCTTGCGAAGAACCCGGCCGTGGCCAACCCTCTCGGCGAGGAGTTCGACTACGCCGAGGCGTTCAAGGCCCTCGACCTCCCGGCCGTGAAGCGGGACATCGCCGAGGTGCTAACCACCTCGCAGGACTGGTGGCCGGCCGACTTCGGCAACTACGGCCCGCTGATGATCCGTATGGCCTGGCACAGCGCCGGCACCTACCGGATCAGCGACGGCCGCGGCGGTGCCGGCGCCGGCCAGCAGCGCTTCGCGCCGCTGAACAGCTGGCCGGACAACGCCAACCTCGACAAGGCCCGCCGTCTGCTGTGGCCGGTGAAGAAGAAGTACGGCCAGAGCATCTCCTGGGCCGACCTCATGATCCTCACGGGCAACGTCGCGCTGGAGCAGATGGGCTTCGAGACCTTCGGCTTCGGCGGCGGCCGCGAGGACGTCTGGGAGCCCGAGGAGGACGTGTACTGGGGTCCCGAGACCACCTGGCTCGACGACCAGCGCTACACCGGCGACCGTGAGCTGGAGAACCCGCTCGGCGCGGTCCAGATGGGCCTGATCTACGTCAACCCGGAGGGCCCCAACGGCAACCCGGACCCGATCGCCTCGGCCCGTGACATCCGTGAGACGTTCCGCCGGATGGCGATGAACGACGAGGAGACGGTCGCCCTGATCGCGGGCGGACACACCTTCGGCAAGACCCACGGCGCGGGCCCCGCGGACAACGTGGGCGACGACCCCGAGGCCGCCCCGCTGGAGCAGCAGGGCCTCGGCTGGAAGAGCACCTACGGCACCGGCAAGGGCGGCGACGCGATCACCTCCGGTCTGGAGGTCACCTGGACCAGCACACCGACGCAGTGGAGCCACGGCTTCTTCAAGAACCTCTTCGAGTTCGAGTGGGAGCTGACCGAGAGCCCGGCCGGCGCCAAGCAGTGGGTGGCGAAGGACGGGGCCGGCGCGGGCACCGTCCCGGACGCCCACGACCCGTCCAAGAGCCACGCCCCGACGATGCTCACCACCGACCTGGCGCTGCGCTTCGACCCGGTCTACGAGCAGATCTCGCGCCGGTTCTACGAGAACCCGGACCAGTTCGCGGACGCCTTCGCCCGCGCCTGGTACAAGCTGACCCACCGCGACATGGGCCCGAAGTCGCTGTACCTCGGCCCGGAGGTCCCGGACGAGACCCTCGACTGGCAGGACCCGCTGCCCGAGGCCGAGGGCGAGGTCATCGACACCGAGGACATCGCGACCCTCAAGACCAAGCTCCTCGAGTCGGGACTGTCCGTCTCGCAGCTGGTCTCCACCGCGTGGGCCTCGGCCTCGTCCTTCCGCGTCAGCGACAAGCGCGGCGGCGCCAACGGTGCCCGCATCCGCCTGGAGCCGCAGCGCGGCTGGGAGGCCAACGACCCCGACCAGCTGGCGACCGTGCTGCGCACCCTTGAGGGGATCCAGCAGGAGTTCGGCTCCGGTGCCAAGAAGGTCTCGCTGGCCGACCTGATCGTGCTCGGTGGCGTCGCCGCCGTGGAGAAGGCCGCCAAGGAGGCCGGCTTCGCGGTCCAGGTGCCCTTCACGCCGGGCCGCGTCGACGCCACGCAGAAGCAGACGGACGTCGAGTCGTTCGCCGCGCTCGAGCCGACCGCCGACGGGTTCCGCAACTACCAGGGCAAGGGCAACCGCCTGCCGGCCGAGTTCCTGCTGCTCGACAAGGCGAACCTGCTGGACCTGAGCGCCCCCGAGATGACGGTCCTCGTCGGTGGCCTCCGCGTCCTCGGCGCGAACCACCAGCAGTCACAGCTCGGCGTCCTCACCACGACGCCCGAGTCGCTGACCAACGACTACTTCGTCAACCTGCTCGACCTGGGCACGACGTGGAAGTCGACGTCGGAGGACCAGACCACGTTCGAGGGCCGCGACGCCGCCACGGGCGAGCTCAAGTGGGCGGGCACCCGTGCCGACCTCGTGTTCGGCTCGAACTCCGAGCTGCGCGCGCTCGCCGAGGTCTACGCGAGCGACGACGCGAAGGAGAAGTTCGTGAAGGACTTCGTCTCCGCGTGGGACAAGGTCATGAACCTGGACCGGTTCGACCTGATCTGATCGACCCACCTCGCTGAAACCCCGCTGTACGCCCTGTGGGCCCCGGATCATCCGATCCGGGGCCCACAGGCGTACACGCGTCGTCTGTTGTCACGGAGCGGTGGTGTTGAGGCTCGCTCCCGCCGCAAGGCCCTCGGTGGAAGCGAAGGCCAGGAGGCCGGCACTGATGTTCGCGACCGGCGTCTCAAGGCAGAGACCGCCGGAGCCACCGGCGGCGAATCCACCGGAGACGTTGTCCAGGTCGGCGTCGGAGATCTCGGCTGCTTCAACCTGGACGGCGTGGTTCATCACGTGCGGTTCCCTTCGTATGAACTTCTTCTGAGTTTCTTTGTGCTTCTTCTGGGCTTCTTCGGAATGGCAGAGCTCGTCTGATTCACGAAACGGGGGCCCTCCCGGCGACTTGCGCCACGCGCAGGATCAAAGCACGCCCACAGGAGGGCGGCCAGCGGTCCGAGGCTCAGCCGGGAACGCGACGTCACCGGTGTGACCGGGCAGTGACCGGACACACCGACTCCTTCACTCGGCCCGCATCTTCCTGCACGTACGACGGGTTGCCGACGGGCCGCCGACGTTCTACGAGACGGACACCCCGCGCCGAGACCGACATGATCCGGCCCGGTCGTGAGTACGGTTCAGGTTCCGCGCGTCCTGCCGGTGAACGGTGTGCAGGTTTACCGGATCTTCGGCACCCGACCCACCACCCGAACCATCCTCCGCCTCCGATGTTTGCGCGGAGACCGCCCGCTGCCTCATTGCCGATCCCCTGGGCCTCGCGCCCGAGTGCGGAGAGAGGGCGTTCTGCACGCGGGCCCCCGCCGCAGCGACGAACCAGCACCGCCGACGCGGGCGCGCACAACCAACGCGGGCGCGCACCATCGTGCTACTCCTCCGTCCGCCCCCGCAGCCACCTGCGCAGCTGCACGCCCCAGACCACGACGGCGGCCAGGGCGATCGACACGACGGCCGTGGACATTCCGGCCTGGATGCCCACCCGCACGGTGACGGTGCTCGCCACCAGCGCACCGAGCGGAACACCCAGCCCCGAGGAGAGCATCCGGCGGGTGGTGTTGACCCGGCCCTGGAGCTCGGCGGGGGTCACCTCCTGGGAGTAGGTCATCGTGTTCACCAGGACGACGAGGTAGGCCGACCCCCACACGGCCAGCGCGACCAGGGCGACACGCCAGTCGGACGTGAGGACGACGACCAGGCCGAGCAGCGCCCCGATCGGGAGCACCCCGAGCAACAGCGGGAAGGCCTCGAAACGGCGCCGCAGCCGGGGCAGCAGCACGGACCCGCCGATGCCTCCGGCGCTCCACGCCATGTACAGCAGACCGATCCGCCCGTCGGATCCCTGGATGCCCAGCACCCGGTCGGCGAAGACGACGAGCTGTCCGATGATCGCCCCGCCGGAGAACGACTGCAGGGTGCCGACCACGGTCATGACGCGCAGCGTGGACTGGCGGTAGAGGAAGCGGAGTCCCTCGTGGACGGACTCCTTCCACCCCGGTTGCTTGGCTCTCGGTGTGCCGGGCCGTTCCGTGGTGTGCGAGTGCGAGTGCGAGTGCGAGTGCGAGTGCGAGACAGCCCTGATGAGCAGGGCGGACACGGCGAAGGAGAGGGCGTCCAGTGCCAGCGTGCCGGCGGGGCGGAACAGGAAGATCAGGCCGCCCGCCACCGCGTTCCCGGCGATGCGTACGACGGTATCGGCGCCGTAGAGGGCGCTGTTGGCCCCGGCCAGGTTGCCCTTGCCGACGATGTCCGGGACGAACCCGTACACGCCCGCGTCGAAGAAGAGGCTGAGGGCGGCCGACGCGAGCGCCACGACGAGGACGTGGCCTCCGGTCAGCACGTCCAGGGCCGAGGCGAGCGGGACGGAGGCGAGACAGGCCGCGTTGAGCCAGTCGGTGACGATCATCAGGCGGCGCCGGTCCACCCGGTCCGCGACGGTGCCCGCGATCAGTCCGAAGACCAGGTAGGGCAGGGTCGCGGCGGCTGCCACCAGGGACACCATCAGGGGCGAGCCGGTCTCCTGGAAGATCAGCACGGGCAGGGCGACGGTGGTGATTGCGGAGCCCAGCCCGGACACCGCGCGCGACAACCAGAACCAGCGGAACCCGGGGATGCGCCGCAGCGGGATCTCCGGGGCCTTCGATGTCTCATCGAGGTCTTTCGACGTCTCGTCGGATTCTCCCTTCGGGCGGTTCGGCAGTTCGGGCGGTCGCTGCGGCGACGGAGACGTCATGCATGGCTCCCTGGTGGGTGGACCGCGGCTCGACCGCGGCGGGGAACAGGTGGTTGCCCGGCGCCGCCCGCGACGGGGAGGGCACCGGGTGGTGAAACAGCGAAACCCCACCAGACAGTCGTCTGTGGGGTGCGTGCGGGAGGACCGCGGCCACCCGTCCGCCGGGGAGCCGCTCGCTGTCGCGTACGCCTGATGGACCATGAACGCGCTCAGGAACGACACCGGCCGGTTCATCGGCCCAGGGTGCGGAAAGCAGATCGCGACAGCGCGGGCGAAACCGCGTCCAGGCGCACGTCCGGGGGCAGTTGAGGCATCCCAGGACTGGGTGGAGATTATCAGGATACGGAGGGCGGGACACACATAACGCCGGATCCCGCCGGGGACTCGGTCGGCGCCCACCCCGTACCGGGTCCCTGCTTGTGGACACCGAAGAGGGGGTTCTGGGTCAGGACCGTTGGCCGCGCCGCGGGACAGCGATCGGCGCGCCGACGGGACGGCGCCCCTCGGGGTGGCGAACTGCACCAGTCGACACGCGAAGGTGCCACGTTCGCGGCCACTCAGTCGAGACAGAACTCGTTACCCTCGATGTCCTGCATCGGGAGGCACGACTCGTTGACGCCGTCGGCACGCAGCAGCCGCCCGCGTACCGCGCCGAGCGGGACCAGTCGTGCGCATTCGGCCTCAAGTGCGGCCAGGCGCTCTTCACCCACGAGCCCGGTGCCGACCCGCACGTCAAGGTGCACCCGATTCTTGACGACCTTGCCTTCGGGAACGCGCTGGAAGAACAGTCGCGGGCCCACACCTGAGGGATCCATACAGGCGAACGCTGCACCCTGACGCTCAGGCGGCAGCGAGCGATCGAAATCGTCCCAAGTGGCAAACCCCTCCGGCGGCGGCGGTACGACGTACCCCAACACCTCGCACCAGAAACGAGCGACGCGCTCCGGTTCTGCGCAGTCGAAGGTGATCTGGACCTGCTTGATCGACGTCATCGGCCCATCGTAGAGACGGATCTTTCGTCTCTCCACGGGTTTACCCCCGGTGTTCGGCTATGTCCTCCGTAGCGGGAACTTCCAGGTCCGCCAGCAGGTCGTCCAGCACCGCCTCCTCCTCGACCCGGACACCGCACTCGGCGAGAGCGACGGCCAGGTCCGGATCCCACGGGGTCGCGGCGGGTGGGCCCGTCAGGTCCGGGGCGTCGGCCACTCCGGTCACCGCCGCCCGGTAGTGGGCGGCCGTGTAGCGCCATGGTCGCCAAGGGACGCTGCGGCTCAGCGCGGTGGCGATGCGTACGCCGCCCCAGTCGAAGTCGCCGTGGTGGAGCAGGCCGGCCCCCTGCGCGGACAGGTCGCGCAGCAGGGTGAGGGCGGCCGCCGACGGCTGCCCTTGGAGGCACACCAGCGGCGGGCACTTCGGGCCGAAGGCGTCGGCAGCGGCGGACAGCACGGCCGGGTTCTCACAGACGTGGACGGTTCCCGTGGCCGGGACGGCGGCAACCGGTGTGCGACGGGTGAGGGAGCGCAGCGTCAGTACCGCGGGCTCACCCGCGTCGGCCATCCAGTCGAGGGAGGGGGTACCTCGCAGGTTGAGGGTGAGGACGGTCGATGACAGGTCGTCCATGAGCAGACCCGCCGAAGCCCATGCCTCCCGCCGCCATGGGCCACCGGCGCCGTCCGGAAAGCCGGTGAGCCAACGGATCCCGGACAGGACGAGAGTGGCGAGCGGTTTCCCGTCGTCCAGGTCGTGGGCGCCCGAGAGGTTCTGTGCCGCGAACGTCGCTCGCGCGGCAGGGGGCGACACGGGCAGCGCACGCAGCGCGCGCACGGCATCCGCCACCAAGGGGCCGGCCACTTCCGGTGTGCGGGCGAGGCGTCGTACGAGGCCGTCCCTGCGGATCCGTTCGGCCCAGTCGGCCAGCCCGGCATCGAGGGCGCCGAGTGGGGCGTACGCCTTTTCCCAGGCGCGTTCCTCCCGGTCCCGTACCTCCGCGCGGAGTGTGACGGGGCCGGTGAGGGCCACCACGGCGGCCGCCAGTCCGTCGCGGCTGACACCGGAGCGCCGCAGGATCGCGTCGACGGTGTCGAGGCGAACGCTCAGGGAGCCGCCGGCGCGGGGCGCCCGTCCCAGCAGCCGGTCGGCGGCGCGGCGTTGGGATTCGTCGGGGTGGGACAGGGTGACGGGGCCGGTGAGCGGCCGGCCGCGTACCATCCGCTGCCGGGCTCGGTCCACGAGCCAGGCGAGGCCTGCGTCACCGAGCAGACGGCCGAGCCGCTCGGCGTCGATGCCGAGTCGGTCTCCGGCCGGCGGTGGCGGGGTCGGCCCGGCCCGGTCTCCGGCCGGCGGTGGCGGGGTCGGCCCAGTCCGGTCCCCGGCCGGCGGTGGCACGGCCAGCCCGGCCCGGTCCCCGGCCGGTGGCGGCGCGGTCGGCGCCACGTCCACCACGGCGTCGTCCTCCGGTGTCTTCCGTGTCGCCGGTGTCGGTGCCTCCCGTACCTCCCGTGCCTCCCGTCCGGACACCGCCTGGGTCTCGGGAACCCTGCCGCTGGGGACGGACGAAGTCGTCTCCGCGTCCGGCCGCGCACCGCCCGCGGGATTCATGTCCACAGGGCCTCCGGTGCGCCGGTGCCGTCGACAACGGTCGTCCGACCCGGAGCTTCACCGGTGCCGTCAACGACGGCGCCGGGCTCCGGGCCGCGCCGCCGGTCGCTGCCGTTCCACTCCCACCGCGTCACCAGTACGGCGTCGATGTCGTCGACGCGCGAGAGCTGGGCGATGGCGATGCCCGGTACCTGGGGGTAGCAGGCCCATTCGCGTTCGCTGGTCATGACGACGTCGAGGTCGAAGGCGCGCAGCAGGCCGAGGCACTTGGCGCGCGAGTCGTCGTCGACGCCGGCGAACGCCTCGTCCAGGGTGACCAGGCGCGGGGCGTGGGCGCCGCCCGCGGTCGCGTAGTGGGAGGACGCGGCGGCGAACAGGGGTACGGACGCCGCGAGTACCCGTTCACCGCCCGAGGCGGGCCCGGTGGCCGGGACCCACTTGCCGTGCTGGTGGCGTTCGACGCCGAACTCGTGCCAGGCCCGGTAGTCGAGGGCGGCGGTCAGGTCCTCCAGCCAGCTGCCGGCGTTCTCGTCGGCCTGTCGTCGGGCGATCTGCTCCTGGAGGAACGCGCCGACCGCGGCCCGGTCCTCGGGCGACCACGCGTCGGCGGACTGGCGCAGCCGTTCCCGTGCCTGAGCCAGTCCCTGCGGGGCCCGACGGGACGCCCGCCACACCAGTCGCAGCTTCATTCCCGTCGAGGTGGGGCGCTCCTCCAACTCCTTGTTCATCGCGCGCACCTGTCGTTCGGCGGCCCCGATCAGTTCCTGGAGTGTCCCGGCGACCTCGGTGACGAGATGGGTCTGGAGGATCTCGCGCTCGCGTGCGGACAGGATGCGGGTCAGTTCGCCGACCTCCACGGCGAGCGCCTCGGCGAGTTCGGGCACGGCCCGTTCGCGGCCCTGGTAGACGATGTCGACCCGCATGCCGTCCTCGCTCGGACGGGCGGTGGCGGTGTGGCCGTGCCGCGACAGCGCGTCCTGGAGCCTGCCGAACTCCTCGCTCAGCCGTTTCTGTACGCGTTCCCAGGCCGCGTCCGAGTCGTCGATGGAGGAGAGCCGGGACTCGACGGCGCGGGCCAGGGCTACGGCGGGGGTGGCCGCCCAGGTCTTCTCGTCGTCGTCCGGTACGGCGAGGTCGGGCAGCGCGACGGCGAGCAGCCCCGTCGAGGCGAACCGCTGGAGCGCCGCGACGGCTTCCTCGCGTGCGGCGGTCGCGTCGGTGACGTCCTCGGCGAGCCGCTCGATGCGCCCCTCGGCGCGGCTGGCCCGCCGGTCCGCGTCACCGAAGTCCGTACGGGCCTGCTGCTGTTCGCGCGCGCAGACGCGGACGGCCTCGGCCGTCTCCTCCAGTCGCCGCTGGAGCTCGGCCACGGCCGCTCCGACGGTGGAGCGGAGTGTCGTGAGGTGTTCGTCCGCCGCCGCGGCGGCCCGGACCGCCTCCGTGGCGCGCTCCGCGAGTTGGGACACGAGGAGTTCGGCCCGGCGGGTCTCCGCCTGCTCGCCGGTCACCGCGCGCTCCGCGTCGGCGCGTTCCCGCAGCGCCGGCCACAGCGCCGCGAGGAGGGCGGTGTGATCGGCGAGCGCCTGGCGTACGGCGCCCAGTCCCGCCGTGTCGGTGGGCAGGTTCAGGGCGGTCGCGGTCTCGGTGAGCTCGGCCGTCGCCCGGTCGGCCTGTTCCGTGGCCAGGGCCAGGTCCGCGGCCCGCTCGTCCTGCCGGGTACGGGCCCGGTGGGCCGTGTCGGCGGCGGCGGTGACGCGTGCGTGGGCGTGCCGCAGGTCATCGTCGCCCGGTACGGCGGCGAGTTCGGCGTCGAGCACGGCGCGACGCTCGCCCACGGCGCGGGACTCCTCGGCCAGTCGCTGCCGTTCCTCCGCCAACGCGTCGATCTCGGTGCGCAGTTCGCCGATCCGGGCGCGGCGGGCCTGTTCCCGGGCGCCTTCTCCCACGTACTGGGCTCTGTCCTTGGCCCAGCTTCCGGTGAGCGCGCCGACCCGGAACCGCCCGTCCGCGCGGACCCAGGTGTCGTGGCCGCCGGCTTCCCAGGAGGTCTCCTCGGTCCGGTCGCCGTTCCCCTCGGCCAGCCCGATCGAGGCGAGCAGGCGCGCGACCCTCTCCTCCCCCACGGCGGCGGCCCCCACGTCCACGGGGTTGACCGCCGGGCACAGCACACGGTCGAGACCGGCTCCGCCGAGCAGCCCGTCCGGGTCGAGCAGCACGTCGTGACCGTGCGGATCGAGCGGCACGGGGTGGCCGTCCGGGTCGAGCGGCACGTGGTGGCCGTCCGGGGCGAGCGGCACGGGGTGGCCGTCCGGGTGGACCAGTACGTCATGGCCGTCCGCCGTGACCGCGGTACCGTCCGGCCGTACCCAGGCGTCGAGGAGCCCCGACGCCTCCAGCGCGGCTTCCAGTCCCGCCCGGTCGGCCTCGGGGACGTGCGGGCGGAAGTCGACGAGTCGCCACAGCGGGGCGCCGAGGACTCGGTCCCGGACGTCGGGCGTGCGCGTGTACGGAGCCGAGGGACCGCGCTGCCCGCCCGTTTCGAGGGCGGTCAGCTCCTCGGCCGCCAGCCGCTGCCGTTCCGCTCTCGCCGCCTCGCGGTGGGCCAGCCCGGACGCCCGGTCGGCCAGGCGGGCGGCGGCGGTGCGGTGCGCCTCGGCCGCCGCCGTACGGGCCGGCAGGGGGCCGTCCAGCCCGCTCACCCAGTTCTGTACGGCGTCCAGGACTCCCGGCAGCCCGGGCATCCGTAGCTCCACGCACCCGGAGAGGTGTTCCCGCACGGCCGTGACCAGCGCCCGTCCCGCCCCGTCGACGTTCTCCTGCGCCTCGGCCAGCCGCTCCCCGCTGTGCACGGCCTCCTCGTCGGCCTCGTCGGCGCGCAACCGGGCCGCCCCGCGCTGCTCCTCGGCCCGCTCGGCCCGCGTGACGAGTTCCGCCACGTGCTCGACGGCACGCCGCCTGCCCGTCGTCGCCTCCTGAGCCTCCCGGCGCAGCACCGGGTCAGGAGCCCCGTGTGTCCTGGGGACGTCGAGCCGGGCCGTCTCCGCACTCTCCGTCACGCGGTTCTGGAGGTCGTCCAGCACCTCCTGGGCCGCCGTGAGCCGGTTGTCCGCGGTGGCGAGCCGGCCCAGGGCACGGGTGTGCGCCTCGGCCGCCGTCCGCCGGTCCGCCTCGGCCCGGGTCAGCTCCCCGGCGGTGCGGGAGGCGTCGGTCGCCGCCTGGTCGAGTGCGCGGGCGTCGCGCATCTCGGGCCCGGACCGCAGCGCGGCGTCCTGGGCGGCCAGCCGCGCGGCCCGCTCGTCGAGTGCGGCGCCCCTCTCCCCCGCCTCCTCGCGGTCCGTCACCGCCTGGTCCCGGTCCGTCTGCGCCTTGAGGAGTTCCCGCTGGAGGTTCTCGTAGCGGGCGTGTTCGCGGCGGGGCAGGCGGGCGCGGCGCCGGGAGGCCAGGCGGGCGTAGCGCCGGTAGTGGTCGAGGAACGCCGAGGACGCCTGCTCGGCCTCGCGGGCCGCCCGCAGTTCCTCCTTCTCCTCCTCCAGCGACCGGAACGCCTCCGCCGCGTCGGCGACGACCGCCTGGTCCATCGGCGGCAGCGCCTCGGTCAGCGCCTTGGACAGGGCGGCCTCGCTGGGGCGCTTGGACAGCTGGGGCTGGCGCAGCTGGATCAGAAGGTCGACGAGGGCGCCGTAGCGCCGCTCCCCGAGCCCGAAGAGGGCTTCGTCGACCGCTCTGCGATACGTCTTCGCCGTGTCGTAGACCATGCCGTGACTGCCGACGGCCTCCGCGAGCCGGTCCCGGGACAGTGCCGTTCCGGTCGCGTCCAGCAGGTCGAGGCCGGCGCCGATCCGCTGGTCCGTCACCGCGAACCAGTGGCGGGCGATGCCGCGTCCGGCGACCGCCTTCAGCCCGCAGAGCAGCGTACGGAAGTGCGCCTCGCCCGTGGTGTCGTCGAGCCGTCCGAACTCGATCCAGGTGTAGCCGAGGCGCTCCGCATGCGGGTGCCGGCCGCCCAGGAGCAGGTTCCACTCCATTCGCTTGCCCGGGTCGCCGTCGGGTTCGACACGGCGGGCGGAGAGGTCGCCGTCCAGCAGGAACGGCAGGGTGAGGGCGAGCACCTTCGACTTGCCGGTGCCGTTGTTGCCGCGCAGCAGCAGGCGGCCGTCGCGGAACCAGAACTCCTCGACGTCGTAGTGGAACAGGTCGACGAGCCCGATACGCAGGGGCCGCCACCGGCCGGGCGCGGGGGTGGGGAGCGCGGTCACGGCGCGGTTCACCTTTCGTCCTTCATGGTCATGCCCAGGGCTGCGGCGGGGTGGTGGGGGCCGGCGGGTCCCGGTTGCTTGATCACGGGCTCGCCGACCGCGTACCGGGCGAGGGCCGGGCGGGGTACGACGCCGCGTTCCGTGCGCTCGGCGAGCCCCAGCGCCACCAGCTTCGTCAGCGCCTGCTCGACGAGTTCGGGCTCCGCTCCCGGCTCCCTCGCCGACTTGGACCAGAAACCGCCGTGCTCCAGGGCCAGTTCCCGTACGCGGTCCGCCAGTTCCGCCGGTTGGACGGGTCCGGCGGCCCGTGCCAGGTGCCCTGCCAGCAGCAGGGTGATGTGACCGTGTGTGCCCTGTTCGGGCATGCGTACGTCGGTGAGGTCGTCCAGGGGGTCGACCATGGCGATGCCCTCGGCACGCACCTCCGCGACCAGCCCGGTCAGTTCGTTGATCCGCGCGGTGATGAAGCCGCGCTGCCGGGTGAGGTAGGCGAGTTCGTCGTCGGTGAGGTCGTCGTAGTAGAGCACCGGGTCGTCGAGGAGGCGGCGGGTCAGCTTCCAGCGGATCGCGCGGAACCTGAGCTCGTCGCTGTCGAGGGCGGTCTGCGCCGTCATCTCCACCAGACGCTCCTCGAAGTCCTCGGCCTCGACCATGGAGGGGCCGCGCAGGGACGCCGACATCCCGGCCAGCACGCGCCGCCGTACGTCGTACAGCACGTCCCCCGATCCGCTGACGTACGCCTCCTCGTCGCCGGCCACCCGCCGCAGCACACCGAGCCGCAGCAGCAGGCGTACGACGGCCGCGAGGTCGAGGCGCTCGTCGCGCCGCTCCAGGGTGAACGTGATCCCGGCGGCGACGAGTTCGGGATCGGCGGCGGCCAGGACGACCTGTTCGGCGAGGCGGCCGAGCGCCACCTGCGACTCGCCCCGCTCCAGCGCGGCCAGCGTCAGGCAGAACAGGACGTAGCGGCGGCGGGTGAAGGGCAGAGCGGTCCGGGCGGCCTCCCGGGCCGGGTGCGTGGCGTCGGTGAGGGCGCCCGGTGTCTTGCGCAGCCGTGCGGCGTCGGTGTCCGTGCGCAGCGCCCAGCCGGCGTTGCGCTCGAACCACTCCCGCAGCTCGGCGGCGTGCCGGCGCACCAGCCGGAACTCGTCGGTGTACGGCCCCTCGGCGGTGAGCAACGGCTCCTTCAGCAGGGCCCGCGCGGCCCGCTGCAGGTCGGCTTGGCGCTGACCGTCGAGGACCTCGGCGAGGGGGCCGGTCATCGGTTCTCCATAAGGTGTTGCGTGGCCCGTGAGGGCGGAAGCGGGGAGGGCGGCGGGAGCGAGGCGTCCTGCCGTGGGACGGCGGTGGCCTGCGGCTCCGGCCCGGTGGGCTGCGGCCAGGACTCGGCGGACTGCGGCTCCGGCCCGACGGACTCCGGCCCCGGCCCCATGGCCGGTGCGGGTGCCCTCCCGGAGGGCGCACTGCCCTCCCCTTCCTCCGTGAGATCGCTGCTACCGCTGCTGTCGCCGATATCGCCGATACCGCTGCTGTCGATGATGTCGACCAGATGGTCGGGTCCGCTGAACACCCCATCCGGGGTGTGCACTTCGGCGGTCGAACCGTCGTCGAGGGCGGTCAGCCGGATCTCCATCGAGCCGTCGGAACTGGTGGCCACGGTGGTCGTCATGCCCGGCCGCCAGGTGGCGAGCGCGTCGCCGAGCAGACCCAGGAACAACTGGAAGGACGCCGGATCGAGTTCACCCAGCCGGGACAGCCGCACCGGCCCGCCCGTCACGAGACGGTCCCGCGCCTGTCTGGCCTCCCCCGCCTGCCGGGCGGCGATCTCGGCGAGCCTGCGCTTCGCCTCACCCCGGTCGGCGACCTTGCGCGGCTTGCCCCGCCGCTCGTAACTGCCCGTACGGCGCAGTTGGGGGCTGATACGCAGGGGCCGTGCCTCCCTCCACGGGGTCGACGCCGGCTCCGGTGAGGCCGCCCGCTCGGCGAGGGTGTCGGCGTCGACGGTGAGGTGCCGGGAGGAGTGCAGCCCGAACGCCACCCGCCACAGCCGGTGCCGCGCCGCGTCGTCCGGCGCCTGGGCGAACCAGCGCGCCAGCGCCCGGAAGTCGGCGGAACGGTCGGAACGCCCGGCCCGCCGCTCGTTCAACTGCCGTACGACGGCGAGCAGTTGCGGAATCGCCCCCAGGGCCCGCCCCCGCAGCAGCCTGGCCTGCGACTCCCGCCCCTCCCCCGACACGAACCACTGGGCGAGGCCGGACCACCGGCCGGCCCACTTCCCGTACGCCGCCGCCTCCGCGTGCTCGGCGTCCTCAGGAGCGGCGTCGGCGGCCTCCCGGACGGCGGCGAGCCTCAGCAGCGGCCCGACCCGGCCCTGATCCTCCAGCTCCCCGATCAGCAGGGCGATCCGCCCGCCGAGGGTGATGAGGTCCTGGATGAACCGCTCCAGGTACTGGATCAGCCGGTCCTTGTACGCGAGGAACGCCTCGACCTCGATGTCGTGCAGGTCGATGGTCCGTTGCAGGGACCCCATGAAGGCACGGGCGTTGTCCGCGAGGTCGGTGAACCGCGCCGTCAGCACGGACAGGGCGATGTACGCCTTGGCCGGGTCGGGCTCGTCCTCCGCGGCGATCACCAGGAGGGCCCGCAGCTGCGTGACGATGTCGTGCAGGGCGACCGCCTGGAGTTGACCGCGCCGCCCCAGCACCTCGTCGTACGTCCCCAGCGCCGCCTCGGCCGCCTCACCGGCCCGCGTGAGCTGGTAGATGAACCGCCTGCGATAGAAGTCCTCGACCGCCGTCACCCGCGCGTGGTCCGGATCGGCCCGCAGATTGCCCCAGCCGACAAGACTGTCCAGCGCCTTCACCACCGCCTCGACCTCGGCAGGCCGACTCCCCGCGTCCAGCGCGGCGTACACGTCCTCCGGCCGCAGATGCACCGCGAACCGTTCCTTGGCGGTGAGGAACGCGCGCATCACCTGGCGGTAGAGGGCGGCGTTGGGGGCGGTCAGGTGGGCAAAGGGGGTGTAGTCGATGGAGGTCATCTCGCCACATTGTTCCACCCCGCTCACGAGCTCACGTGGGAGTCGTGAACACGTACTCCGCCCACACCGTCTTGCCCGGCCCTTCGGACCGGAAGTGCCAGCCCCAGCGGGTGGCGAGCCCCGCGACGAGGAGCAGTCCTCGGCCGCCGGTGTCCTCGGCGCCGGGGGCCCGCAGCGCCTTCGGGCCGGGCGGGGTCCGTTCGGTACGGCTGTCAGTGACCTCGACTCTGACCGTACGGGTGGGCGCGACCACGTGCAGGAACAGGTGGAAGTCGCGTCCGGGGACACACCAGGCGTCATATCTCATTCGGACGGGTGCGCCTGGAGGAAGAAGGTGGTCCCTTCGACGGAGGCGAATGGTCCGGCCCGGCACGCGTCGGCACGACTCGCACCTCGTCGATCAGTGGTGTCACTGTCGCACCATGCGCTCGGCCAGAACACCCATCTCTCTGAGAAGTTCCGACGGGGCCTGGTCGAGATCGAGAGCGTGCTGGTGCAGCCCGATGCCGGAACGGCGGACCATGTGGCCGGCGTGCGGTGCGTTGCCTTTCGCGTAGACGAGGTGCCCGTTCTCCAGTCCCAGAGAGGTGCAATACGCCAACATCTGGTACAGATCGACATCGGGATACCCTTGCGGCCTGCCCACCTTGTACTTCGCGTCCGCCACAGCCAACGGAGCTCCGGACGCCCTGTACCAGACGAGGTCCGGTCGCATCCGGATGGTGTCGCCTTCATCCAGGAAGATGTCCCTGGCCTGCAGCGCGACATATCCGCCGTAGGCGGACAGGGCCTCACGGAGCGCGACGCAGACGAAGTCCTCGAAGACCTTGTTCATGTTGAAGAGGAAGCCGTTCATCCGCAGCCCGCCCGGCAGATGCTCGGCCGACGCTCCGTCCAGTACGAGCCCTGCCAGATGGAGGGCGTGGTGATACCGGGCGTTGAGACGGTTCGGCAGCCATGGTGGGACCGCCTGCCCCCTTCCGAGTGGGGTGGCGTCCGCGAGCCTGGCCCGCTGATGCATCAGGCGTGTGCGGACGGCTCGGGGCACGCCGGGCAGGCGCAGCAGTCGTTCCACCGCGGACCTCAGGATGCGGTTCTCGGTGATGTCCGTGGTGAACTCGTCGTATGCCGTCTCCACCGGCAGTGGGGCCCCGAATCGTCGCCGGATCTGATCGGCTTCGCGGATCCGGCCTCGTACGACGAACGCCGTGGTTTCGGTGGGCCGGTAACCCTGCAGAACCCCCTGCCGTAGTGCCCGGTCCGTCTGCCGCTCCACTGCGTGGGCGAACGCCGGCAGGAGTTCGTCGTATCCGGCGGCGTCGACCTCTGCGTCCCGCCAGCCGCGTGGGTCGAGGCTGTAGCCAAGGAGGAAAAACAGGCGCCCGATGGGCACTTTGGGCGTGATCCGCAGCCGGACGGTCTCGCCTCCCGGGACATCGAGCGCCACGGCCCCGACCTTGCTTCCCGCTCGCAGCCGCCACAGCCCCGGCTCGTACGGATCGGGTACGGCGTCCACGATCTTCGAAGCGGCCAGGGCCCGCCCTGCCTCGTCCGGGAGGGACACGACTTTCGCCGGGGCGTGTTCGACGAGGTGAACGTCGGTCACGGCGTGCCGGTGCCTTCCGAGGCGTCATCCGCTTCAGGTGTCCTGCGCGCGGAGGCCTGTAGCGTCGCCAGCCCGTACCGTTTCTCGATATCCACGCCTTCCCCGTAATGGTGTTCTTCCAGCAGGGGCAGGATCTTTGTCCGCCAGGTGCGTTCCAGTCCGCCCTCGCGGTAGACGCCGGGTTTCATCAGGTACGACGGCCCGAGCCGGAAGTCGGGGTCGTCGATACGGGCGTTGAGGGCGTCGAGCAGGTCGGCCGGCTCGGCGTCCTTCCTCTCGCCCTCCAACCAGCGCCGGAGAAGTCCGCTGGTGGGTTCGGTTCTCGGCGAGAGCTCCACGAAGGCGAACCGTCGTCGCATCGCCGCGTCCACCAGCGCGATGGACCGGTCGGCGGTGTTCATCGTGCCGATGACGAACAGGTTCCGGGGCAGGGCGAAGTCCTCGCCCGAGTAGGTCAGCCGGACCGACTTCTTGCGGTACTCCAGCAGGAAGTACAACTCACCGAAGACCTTGGCCAGATTGGCGCGGTTGATCTCGTCGATGATCAGGAAGTGCGGGATGTGCCCCCTGCCCTCCAGGCGGGCGAGATCGGCCAGTTCACGAAGCGGACCGGGAGTCAGCCGGAACGCGACCTCGCGGGTGTCCGGGTCTTCCCGGGGCCGGAACCCCTCGAAGAAGTCCTCGTAGGCGTAGCTGGGGTGGAACTGCACCAGCTTGACCTGCTCCGGGCCGCCGCCGAGGAATTCGGCTATTTCCTGCGCGAGGTAGGTCTTGCCGGTTCCGGGTGGCCCGTAGAAGATCAGCTGACGTTCGTCCCAGAGCAGGTCCCGTACCTCGCTCAGCCATGCGAGTCTGTGGACGTTGAGCTTCTTGCGCAGTGCCTCATCGGGGTGAGGGAAGTCAAGGTCACGGCGGGCGGCGATGGTCTGAAGCGCGACGCCGGAGGTGTCGGCGGATTCCTGGGCTGCCTTCTTCAGTTCGTCGTCGGTGACCCAGAGTCCGTCGAGGATGCCCTTCACCGCCGTCAAGTCGACCAGGTCGTGTCCGGTGTTCAGCTTCTGCTGAAGCTCCTCCGGAAGCTTGTCGTACGGATAGCCCTCGCTCCACTCCACCGGGCGCCGCAGAACGCTGCGCCCGTCCTCTGTGGCGATCTGCTCAGCGTTGCCGGTGATCTCACCTGCGTACAGCTTGTCGCCGGGGAACACGCAGACGGTGTCACCCGGTCTCATCCGGGAGAGGAACGCATGGAACTCGTCGACGAACCGGGCCTTCTGGCTGTAGGCGACCGCAGATTCGTAGTCCTCGTCCACGATGGCGCGTAGGTTCTCCTTGCTGATGCCCGGGGTCACCCCGGGCCTCAGCCGGTCCGCGGCGAGCGTCACACGACCCTCGGTCAGCCACTCCTGGTCGACCGGAGCGAGACCGGTGACGCTGGGGTCGCGGACCAGCCAGGCACGGCTGGGGCCGGCCGACGCCTGTTCCAGGAAGTCGGCGAGCGGTCGGCCGTCGGCTGTCTTCCACTCCAGCCAGCCGTTGGCGCTGCGGCCGAGGAGGATCTCCGCCGCGGCGGACGGTGAGTTGCACTCGACGTCACTGACCACTTCGAGCCACCCGGGCCAGGTCGTCGTCTCCTTGATCGTGCCCTCGTCCCGCAGTTGCTCCCGCAGCCGGTGGGAGGACGGCATCCGCAAGGGGAAGGAGGGTACGACCTCAGGGCGGGCCGGCGAACCGGCCAGGACCACCATCTTCTGGCTGCCGTTGGTCCCCTTCTCCGTGAGCAACCGCCCGCGCGCCGACGGCCCACCGTGCGGCAGGCGCAGCAGGAACTCCGGGTACTCCTCGGTCATCCGTCTCCTCAGTTACTCAGGTCACTGTTAGGTACTTACGCGAGGCAAGGACCAGGCCGCAATCAGCAGGCAACTGCACAGTCCCGACACGCAGCTACGAAGGCCGGCATGTCGACCGGCAGCGCCAAGGCGGCCTCCTGGCACTGCATTCGGGCATTCTGCGGGCGGCGGGTGCCGGGGTGACAGCCGTAGGAGCGTTTCCGGCCAGCGGTCGGAGCCCGGATTGCCCTCGTAAGCGTGCTGCGCCCATGATCTGTTCCGATGGGGACCAGGCATGAGGGGGAACAGTGAGTAGCGGAACGACGGTGCCGGCGGGGAAGCCGCAGGCGGAGGCGCTGCCCGCGGCACTGGGCATGTCCGTATCGGAGCTCGTCCATGCGGTGGGCGGCTTCGAGTGTGACCCGGCGGAGATGGTTCGTGCCTCGGTACGGACGGCAGAGCGTGCGTTCGCCGAACTCGACGCGTGCGACCACGTGATCGACGAAGCCTCGGAGGTCGGCAGGAAGGTTGCGGACCGCCTGCGCGTACATCTCATGGCGGAGTCCGCGGCGGAGATCCCCGCCGAGTTGACGGAGTTGGAGACGGTCGCTGCCCGGGTGCGAAGCACCGATGAAACGCGCCAACTGCTGAACCGCGTGCTGGGCAGGGAGGACCGGGATGCGTCCGCTCCTATGGCTGTCGTCCGCCGCACCGCCGACGACCTGCCGAAGCTCCCGTCCGCGTACACCGAGCCCGACGACTATACGGACCTGCTCGCGGTGGCCGGCCGCGAAGAGCAACTGAGGCCCCAGCTGAAACTGGTGCACGCGGACCGGATTGCTCGTGTGGCCACCCACCTGGTGACCGTGGTGGAACAGGTCGCCGCGGTCGGCTTCGCCGACAAGGAATTCGCCGGTGAGTCACTTCGCGAGGCACAGCGCTCGTACGAATTGTGGCAGCGGTGCCTGGCCGAGCGCCGACGGGACCTGAGATAGGGAGGACCCGTGCTTCGCCCCTCGTCACCTGAGCTGACCGGCCCCCTTCCTTCCAGGCGTGGTCTAGCGTGGCGATGAACAGCTGCCCCGGCTCGCTCGTCCCGAATGTGAGGCCTCACGTGCACATCGCGCCCCTCAGTCCCGACGATCCCGCCGAGTTGGGCGGGTACGAGTTGCTCGGGCGGATCGGGCAGGGCGGCATGGGGCAGGTGTATCTGGGGGAGTCGCCGGGCGGGGAACCGGCAGCGGTGAAGGTGATCAAGCCGTCGGTCGTGGACCACGAGACCCGGCTGAGGTTCGCGCAGGAGGTGGAGATCCTCAAGACGGTCTGGGGGGCCCGGGTCGCCGCGCTGCTGGACGCCGACCCGGAGGCTGACCCGCCGTGGCTGGCGACCGAGTACGTCGAGGGGCTGGACCTGAGCCGGCATGTGGGCAGGCACGGCCCGCTCGACGCCCTGCTCACCGCCTCGCTGGGCGCGACGCTCGCGGAGGCGCTGGCGACGGTGCACAAGCAGGGGCTGCTGCACCGTGATCTGAAGCCGGCCAATGTGCTTCTCGGCCCCAACGGGCCCAAGGTGATCGACTTCGGGCTCGCGGTGTTCGCGGAGTCCAGTGTGTCGCTGACCGCGGCCAACACGGTCGTCGGCACGCCCTCCTGTATGCCACCCGAGCAGGCCGGCGGCGAGAAGCCGCTGACCACGGCGGTCGACGTGTACGGGTTGGGCGCGGTGCTGCTGTTCGCCGCCGCTGGGCACGCCCCCTACCTGGCCGACAACATCCACCTCCTGTTCCACCAGGTCGTCGATCCGGCGACCTCGCCGGACCTCTCGGGGACGCCGGAGGAGCTCGTGCCGCTGCTGACGGCGATGCTGGCTCACCGTCCCCAGGACCGGCCCGCGCTCGACGAGGTCGTACGGCGGTGCCGGGCGCTGATCGAGGCGCACGGGCTGAAGGTCGCTCAGGCGCGGCGCAGGCTCACGAACTACACGGCCGCGCCGGCCCACGTCCTCGACGACCTGCTCGCCGTGGACCGCCCGCCCGCGTCGGGACCGGCGGCCCGGACCCGCGCTCAGACGGCGGGCATCCCCGCCGACACACCGCCCGGCCGGCAGGAGCCGGAGACGCCCACGCCCAGGTCGGCCCGGCAGGAGCCGGGCGGGCTCCGGCCCACCCGCCCGGAGCCCGCGATGCCCGCCCCTCCGATGCCTCCGGCCCAGGTACGTCCGCCCACGGATCCACGCCTGTTCTTCGCCCGTGTCGACACCCCCACGCCCCCGCCCGCCGACCGGGCGGCCGACTCCACGGCGGCCTGGCGGCAGCCGGCGGACGGGACGACGGCGGAGCCGGGCGGCACCCGTTCCCCGGCTCGCCCGGTGGGGCGTGACCACGCGGGCAGCGGTAGCGCTCAGCGGCGCTCGCTGCGGCATTCCGCGCAGGCCCGGATCACCGCGCAGCGGCTGCGCGAGGCGTATGCGGCCAGTACACCCTTCTGACCCATACGCCCCTGTGACCCGCGATAATGGCCGGGCCCTGAAGGGGGCGCGTGCCTTGTACGACCGAACCGCCTCAGGAGGCCACGGGTGACCGCCGTCCAGACCAGTGCGGAGCAGAGCGTCGCCACGACCGGCCAGGACACGACCGGCCAGGACCAGTACCCGGCAGGCGCCCAGGTGGTCGTGCGGGACGAGGTGTGGCTGGTCAGGAGCTCGATGCCCACGACGGACGACGGCACCCGGATCGAGGTCGTCGGGGTGTCGGAGTTCGTCCGCGACCAGGAGGCCGTGTTCTTCTCCGGCCTGGACCGCATCGAGCTCCTGGACCCCCGCGAGACCGCTCTGGTCATGGACGACTCCCCCAACTACCGCCGCTCCCGGCTGTTCCTGGAGGCGGTGCTGCGCCGCACCGCGCTCCCCCAGTCGGAGCGTCGGCTCGCGCTGGCCGACTCGTTCCTGATGGACCCGCTGCCGTACCAGCGGCGCCCCGCCGAGCTGGCCCTGTCGGGCGCCAATCTCCGCCCGCGTCTGCTGATCGCGGACGTGGTGGGACTCGGCAAGACCCTGGAGATCGGGCTGACCCTGGCCGAGCTGATCCGTCGCGGCCGGGGCGAGCGCATCCTGGTCGTCACGCCGCAGCATGTGCTGGAGCAGTTCCAGCACGAGCTGTGGACGCGGTTCGCGATCCCGTTGGTGCGGCTGGACTCGGTCGGCATCGAGCGGATCCAGCGGGAGATCCCGGCCGGCCGCAACCCCTTCACCTCGTTCAAGCGGGTCATCGTCTCCATCGACACCCTGAAGAACACCGACCAGTACCAGCACCATCTGGAGCAGATCCGCTGGGACGCGGTCGTCATCGACGAGTCGCACAACCTGATCAACCGGGGTTCCCTGCGCAACCAGCTCGCGCGCACCCTCGCTCCCCGCACGGACGCCCTGATCCTGGCGTCGGCGACCCCGCACAACGGCGACGCCAAATCCTTCGCCGAACTGATCGGCCTCCTCGACCCGGTGGCGATCCAGGACCCGGAGAACTACCGCGCGGCGGACATCGAGCACCTCTTCATCCGCCGTACGAAGGTCAGCCCCGAGGTGCGGGAGCAGATGAAGGGCCAGTGGGCGGACCGCGGTCCCTCCCACTCCGTGCGCTGCCCGGCCACCCCCGCCGAGGAGAAGATCTTCGAGGAGCTGGCCGCCGTCTGGCTGCCCGGCGACGGCGGCACCTCGGTCAGCTCGGTCCCCCTCTTCCCGTACACGTTGCTGAAGTCGTTCCTGTCCTCCCACGCGGCGCTGCGAGCCACGGTCTCCGCGCGTGTCAAAACCCTGGAGAAGAAGGACGACCCGCAGGGCACCGCGGCCGAACTGGCCGCCCTCGACCGGCTGTCAGAACTGGCCGCCGACCTCACCGAGGCGGACTCCGCGAAGTTCACCGCCCTCGTGCGTCAACTGCGCGAGAAGATCGGAGTCGGGCCCGGTTCGGACGAACGGGTCGTGGTCTTCTCCGAGCGTGTGCAGACCCTGGAGTGGCTGTCCGCGGTGCTGCCCGCCGCGCTGGGCTTCAAGGGCCGGGCCGCCCGTGACTGCGTCCGGGTCATGCACGGCGGCCTCTCCGACGAGCAACAGATGGCCTGCGTCGAGGAGTTCGGCCTGGCCGACGCACCCGTACGGGTCCTGCTGACCGGTGATGTGGCCTCCGAGGGCGTCAACCTGCACCGCCAGTGCCACCAGTTGGTGCACTACGACGTGCCGTGGTCGCTGATCCGTATCGAGCAGCGCAACGGCCGTATCGACCGGTACGGGCAGGCCCGTCCCCCCGAGTTCCGTGCGCTGATCCTGACCAGCGAGGTCAAGGGCGCCAAGGACGACACGGTGGTCGCCGAGCGGCTCCTGGAACGCGAGGACCAGGCCCACCGGTCACTGGGTACGGCCGAGGCGGTGACCGGGCTGTACCGGGCCGAGGCGGAGGAGAAGTCCCTCATCCAGGACCTGCTGCGCGGCAGGACGGTGGACGAGTCCCTGAACGCCCGCCGCTCCGGCGCGGACGGCGAGGACGCGGGCCTGGACGACTTCCTGGCGGACTTCTTCGGCTCGGTCGGTGAGGCCGGGCCCGTGGGTGAGGCCGGCGGGTCCGGGCCCGTCGGCGAGGGCCCACGAGCGGCGGAGTCCGGCAGCTCGGCCCCGGCCGGTACGGGGTCGTCATCGGCCGGTACGGGGTCGTCATCGGCCGACCGTGCCGCCGCGAGCCCCGTGGTCCCCCGTCTCTTCGACTCGACCGCGCACTTCCTGGACGAGGCGCTGCGCGAGGTGTATCCGGACGCCCGTGACCGGCTGGACCTGGATCGCGATCAGCAGTCGGGACTGCTGTCGTTCCGGCCGCCGACGGAACTCGTCCACCGCCTCAAGGCGCTCCCCATGGACTACCTGCGCGAGCAACGGCTGCGCGAGCGGCTGCTCGTGACCTTCAACCGCCGTCTCGCCGAGCACTCCCTCCAGCGGGCCCGGGAGTCGTCCACGTCGAGCTGGCCGGAGATCTCCCTGCTGACGGACCTGCATCCGGTCGTGGAGTGGCTCACCGACAAGGTCCTTGTCGGGATGGGCCGCCAGGAAGCCCCGATGATCACGGCGAACGTGATGGAGCCCATCTACCTGGTCCAGGGCGTCTATTCGAACAAGTTGGGTAAGCCCACCGTCGTGAAGTGGATGGGGGTCACCTGGCTGGAGGCCACGGGCGAAGGGCTGGTCGACGACGACATGGTGTCGCTGCTGCGCCGCTGCGGTGTCGGCCCCACCATGGCGAACAAGCTCCGCTACCGCGATCCCAAGCCGCTGCGCAAGGCCCTCCCCCAGGTGCTGGACACGGCCGAGGCGTTCCTCAACGCGCACCGCGACGCCTGGGACGAACCGCTGCGCGAGCCCATCGAGCAGTACAAGCGACGGCTCGGCACCTGGCGGCAGCCCACCCTCGCCGACGAGCGTACGAAGGAGCGCCTCGCCGATCTCGCCGACTCCCTGCTGACGACCGGAAGGCCGCTGCTGCGGGTCCTCGCGGTGCTCCTGCCGGACACGGACCGCGAGGACGGTGACGACGGGCCGCCGTCCGTCTCCCTCACCGTCCCGTCCGCGACCGCGACCGCGCTCCGGCCCCCGTCCTCGTCCGCCGCCCTGTGACCCTGGTCTGTGACCATCTGAGAGAAGCACTGTCATGACGTACGACTCCCTGGTCAACCGCGGCGACTACTTCTCCGCCCACTATCTGGCCGAGGTGCTTCCGAAGGACCTCAAGTCGGGCCTGCTGCAGGCGTGGAAGGAACGCGAGGAGGCGGCGAAGCCGCCCGCCGGGGACGAGCGCGGCACGGAGGCCGAGGACCTCGTCACGGCGGCGCCCGGCGGCGGCGAGCTTCCGGTGACCCCCCGGGCCGGGCTGCGAGCGCTGCGCCGCGACTACTTCCGGGCCCGGTCGTCCTTCGCCGTCCCCAAGGACAAGGACGGCCTCCCCGTCGTACGGGAAGTCGACGAGGAGAGGGCGACGTACGGCGACCCGGAGTGGCGGGAGCGGGTGCGGGCGCTCAACGCCGAGGTGTTGCGCGCCCTCGGGTACGACGCGAAGCCCCGCACGCTCACGGTGGTACGCGCCGGGCAGACGTACGAGATCCCGGTCGCGCACGCCGAGAAGGGCCTCGTCGCGCTGGACTGCGGCTGGGCCGCCGAACCGGACGCCGCCGTCGACCCGAAGGGCCGGGGCCGGTTGCTGGAGCCGGTGCCGCTGGACGGTACGACTCCGGTGGAGACCGGTGACAAGCTGGCCAAGTTCCTGTTCGCCTGCGAGGAGCCGCCCCGGTACGCGCTGCTGCTCGGCGGCGGTGTGATCGTCCTCGCCGACCGCGCGGTGTGGGGCGAGAGCCGCTACCTCGGGGTCTCCCTGGACACGGCGCTCCAGCGCAACGACACCCGGGCGGGCGGCGAACTCGACACGGTGGCCGCGCTGTTCGGCGCGGACTCGCTGCGCACTCCGGAGGAGGGCGGCGACAACCCGCTCTCCGAGCTGGTCGGCAAGTCGGCGAAGCACGCGGTGGGAGTCTCCAGCGAACTGCGCGACGGCCTGCGCAAGAGCGTCGAGCTGATCGCGGGCGAAGTGCTGGAGCGACTGCGCGACCAGGGAGTGAGCCCGCAGGACATCGGTGAACTCCCGGAACTGGGGCGCCGGTTGACGCGTGAGTCCCTGCGCTATCTGTACCGGATCCTGTTCCTCCTGTACGCGGAGGCCCGCCCCGAGCTGGGCATCCTGCCGGCCGACTATCCCGAGTACCAGCAGGGGTACGGGCTCGGCCGGCTCGGTGAGCTGATCGCCGACCGGGAGCCGATCGGCGACACCGCCCGCAAGGGCTTCTACCTGTACGAGTCCCTGGACCTGCTCTTCAAGAAGGTCCAGGACGGCTACCGCCCGCGCCGCACCCACGGCGTCGAGCCCTCCCCCGACGGTATCGACGGGAAGACCAGCGAGGACATCGGCCTGCGTTTCGAACCGCTGCACAGCAAGCTGTTCGAGCGCGACGCCATCCGGCTGATCGGCGCCGACAGCCTCCTCGATCCGCGCTTCGACTCCGACGAGGCCCTGGCCCGGGACGAGCCCGTCCGCTACCTCGACACCCGGCTGCGCAACGCCACCCTCCACCAGGTCCTGCACAGCCTGATGATCACCCAGGGGAAGCGGGGCGAGCGCGGCGGCTTCATCTCGTACGCACAGCTCGGCATCAACCAGCTCGGCGCGGTGTACGAGGGCCTGATGTCGTACAGCGGCTTCATCGCGGGCGAGGAGCTGTACGAGGTCGCCAAGGGCGGCGACCCGAAGGACGGCTCCTGGCTGGTCCCCAAGTCGAAGATCGACGAGTACCCGGACTCGGTGTTCGTACGGCGCCGCGACCGGCACACGGGCGAGGACGTCCGGATGCGGTACGCCCCGGGTTCGTTCGTGTACCGCCTCTCCGGCCGCGACCGGCAGACCTCGGCGTCGTACTACACGCCGGAGTCCCTGACGAAGGTCACCGTGCAGCTGGCTTTGCAGCAGCTGCTCACCGAGGAGACCGAGGCGAAGGATCTGCTGGGCTGGAGGATCTGCGAGCCGGCCCTCGGCTCGGGCGCGTTCCTCAACGAGGCGATCAACCAGGTCGCGGCCGAGTATCTGCGGCGCAGGCAGAGCGAGTTGGGGCGCTCCATCGACACGGAGCAGTACGCCGTCGAACTCCAGAAGGCGAAGGCGTACATCGCCCTGCACAACTCCTACGGCGTCGACCTCAACGAGACGGCCGTGGAGCTGGCCGAGGTGTCGTTGTGGCTCAACACCATGCACCCCGGCATGGAGGCCCCCTGGTTCGGCCTGCACCTGCGGCGCGGCAACTCGCTGATCGGCGGGCGGCGGGAGGTGTACGGCGCCGAGCGCCTGAAGAAGGGCGGCTGGCTGGGGGCCACTCCGGAACGGTTCGCGTTGACGGACGCGGTGCAGGGCGCGCCGCTTCCGGAAGGGGCCGTGCATCACTTCCTGCTTCCGGCGAAGGAGTGGGGCGCGGTCGCGGCCGAGAAGGAGGCGAAGGCGCTCGCCCCGGAGGCCGCGAAGGCGCTGGGCGCGTGGCGGAAGGCGATCACGAAGTCCCCGACCACGAAGCAGACGGCCCGGCTTCAGGGGCTGGCCCGGCGGGCCGAGTACCTGTGGGACCTGGTCGTACAGCGACTGGAGCTGTCGGAGCAGTACATCTCGCGGCACATCCAGGTGTGGGGCGCGGAGGGCGACTGGCTGCGGCGGCCGGAAGCCGCGGTACAGCGGGACAAGGTGCTGGCCGACCTCCAGGCGGAGGACACCCCGTACTGGCGGCTGAAGACGCTCATGGACTCGTGGTGCGCGCTGTGGTTCTGGCCCGTGCAGAGCGCGTCACTGCTCGACGGTACGGACGAACGGTACGCGCGGGCCGAGGCGCTGGCGGAACGGGCGGCGGAGTTCGAGGCGGCGGGCCTTTCGGCGACTGCCGAGGGGAAGGCGGTCGGGGCTGCTGACGAGGACTCCGGTGTCCTGATGGCGTGGGAGGCGGACGCCCTGCCGGGGTTCACGGCCGAGCCCAAGCAGATGACGCTGACGCGTGATTCGGTGTCGCGCCGCCGCACCGGCCGCCGCGCGGAGCAGGTCAAGGGGCAGCGCCGGGAGGTCATTCCGCTGGCGACACTGGACGACTGGCTCGACTTCGCGGAAGCGCTGCTGGGCACGCAGGACGTGCCGGACGAGTCGCTGGTGTCGACGTTCGGGACGCTGGACGACCTGTCGAGGTACGAGGACGAGCTGCCCGAGTGGATGGGCATGGAACGGTTCCAGTGGCTGGAGAACCGGTTCCTGTGGGCGTCCGTCGCGAAGGACGTGGCGAAGGCGCAGGGGTTCTTCCACTGGGAGCTGGAGTTCGCGCAGGTGTTTGCGCGGGGTGGGTTTGATTTGCAGGTGGGGAATCCGCCTTGGGTTCGGCCGAGGTGGCAGGAGGACCTGGTTCTGGCGGAGTTGGAGCCATGGTTTGTGCTGGCGGACAATCCGAGCGCGGCGGAATGGCGCCTCCGCAAAGAGGACGTGCTGGCCACACGTGCGGGCGGCCAGGATTTCCTCCTCAACGAATTGGCACCCCATGCTGGGTCCGTCGCCACGCTGGGCAGCCTGGCCACCTATCCGCTCCTTGTCGGTACCCAGGGCGACCTCTACCGGGCCTTCATGGCTCAGGTTTGGCAGCACATCGCACTGCACGGCAGCGCAGGGATGATCCATCCGGATACGCATTTCGGGGGCGTACGCGAAGGTGTCATCCGGGCTGCCGCGTACCGACATCTGCGGATCCACTCGCACTTTGTGAACTCGGCGAACTGGGCGTTCGAAGACCTTTCCCGGTCCCAGGAATTTGGGATGCACATCTATGGCACGTCGCAGGAACCCAACTTCTTGCACGTAAGCCAGCTTCGCGACGCTGAGGCGCTGCCCAACTCTCTGACTCATGACGGGCAAGGCACGGCGCCCGGAATCAAACACAACGGCTCGTGGGACATCCGGCCGCACCGCGATCGCGTCGTCCAGGTGGACACAGCCCGGCTAGCCAGCTGGTATGCCCTAACGGGCTCAGCAGGGAAAGCTGGGCAGAACCCTCTGTTGTATCCAGTCCTGATTGGCGAGCAAGGGGCGATCGATGCGCTGGCCTCATTTGGCAGCAGTCTGGACGATTACGGCCCGATGATCTCAAGCGGATACCACGAATCAGGCGCCAAGAAGAACGGGCTTATCCGCTGGGGTAACCAGCGGGTTCCCGAGCTCTCAGATACAATTCTGCAAGGGCCGCACTTCTCCTGTGCACTCCCCTTTTCGAATGAGCCGATGATCCCCTGCCGGAACCAGAGACACTGGAATGCGCTCGCACCAACAGAGCTTCCCGAGTCGCACGTCCCCGTGACCAACTATGTGCGGTCCACTGACGAGGCAGCGTACCTGGCGGCCCAGGATTCCTGGTTCGGAAGGCCGTTCACCACGTTCTTCCGTCTGGCCTGGCGAATCATGATCCCCTTCAACACCAGCCGCAGCCTTCAGGCCGCCCTCATCCCACCCGGCCCCGCACACATTCATGGCGTACACACCATGGCCATGCCGACTAATCGCGCGACGGTCCTCAACGCCGGTTTTTGGGGTGCTCTTCCGCTGGACTATCTGCTACGAATCACTGGCCGCGCTAATCTCATGACGGGCGAAGCCCTGAAGATGCCCGCCCCTGACCCAAAGCACCCCCTCGCCCCCGCCCTACTCCTCCGCACCCTCCGCCTGAACGCCCTCACCACCCACTACACCCCCCTCTGGACGGAGCTGTTCGACCCCCGCTGGGCAGGCTACGAGGACTGGGCCAACCCCCGCTGGCCCCACCTGAAGCCCCTCGCCGCCGGCCTCAAGCCAGCCTGGGAGTACAGCACCCCCCTCCGCACCGAACACGAGCGCCGCGCCGCCCTCGTAGAACTCGACGCCCTCGTCGCCGTCTGGCTCGGCATCACCGCTGACCAACTCGCCGCGATCTTCAAGTCCCGCTACCCGCAGCTGTACGACTACGAGTCGGCGACCTATTTCGACGCCAACGGCCGTAAGATCGCGGGCGACTTCAACACTTACGGCCACGGCCAGACCAAGCAGGATTACCTCGATCTCCTCGCCCACCTAGAAGACCCAGACGGCACCCCACCCCCGGCTGGCTACACGGCCCCCTTCTACAAGGCCGACCGAGAGGCCGAGATGAGAGCAGCACACGCGCACTTCCAGGCCAGGCTGGACGCCGAAATCGCAGTCGGCCGCTGGACTCCGCCCGTCCGTGAAGCCGCACAGGCGTAGCGACAAGCCTCACCTGAAGGGCGCTGCCCCCGACACCTGTCGGGGGCAGGCCGCGCACTAACCATCGGGCAGTGTTTACCGCCCCACGAAGCCGACGAACAGGTTCCAAGCGGCAGCATCGACGGCGAGGCCCGGTCGGCTCGTGTCCTTGGAGTCCCGCACGTGGATGGCCTGAGTGAAGGAAGCCACCTCGACGCACTGGCCGCCCTCACCGCTGCTGTAGCTGCTCGTGCGCCACGCAATGAGTTCATCACCGTCGACGTTCATGTCTCTCCAAGCAGTTTCTCGATGAGTGTCAACGACTCGCGCGGGGTGAGAGCCTGGGCTCGCAGCAGACCGTACTGCTCTTCGAGCTCCCGGACAGTCCCCCGGTCCGTGTAGAGACGGCTGTGCTTGTGCGCCTCCACGTAGGCGATCCTCCGCGCATCTTGCGTCTCGATCAAGGTGAAGGGGCCAGCCAAACCGGCGTGTTCCTCCCTGTTGTTCGGCATGACCTGAATCTCGACGTTGCGTCGCTGACCGCAGAGCAGAAGCTGCTCCAACTGCGTGCGCATCACGTACTCGCCGCCCGTAGGACGCGTCAGGACCGACTCCTCGATGACGAAACTGATGGTCGGCATCGGGCTGCGGGCGAAGATCTCCTGCCTGGCGAGACGCGCGACGACCCGCTGGTCGATCGTCTCGTCGCTCAGCAGAGGCCGTCGCATCGTGAAAACGGCCCGTGCGTACTCCTCCGTCTGCAAGAGCCCGTTGATGAGGTGCGTGTCATAGACGTGCAGCTCAACGGCCTCCGCCTCCAACCGCGCCGCATCCCGAAAGAACGCCGGAAACTGCGCCCGCGCCACCTCCTCCTTCATCTCCTGGAGGACTCCGCCCGCGTCCAGCATCTCGTCCGCCTGGTCGATGAACTTCGGCGGCGGCACCCGGCGGCCCTGCTCGTACGCGGCGATGGTCGACACGGAGTAGCCCGTCATCGACCCGAACTCGACCCGCTCCAGCCCCGCCCGTACCCGGAACCTCTTCAACTGGCGTCCGAAGACGCGCAGGATGCCCGACCCCGTCCCCGCCTCCCGCTCGTCCCCCTCCGCACCCGACTCGTCCTCGGCCGCCGACTCCACCGGCTCGTTCATGTCCCGCACCACCTCCCTCGGCCAACGCGGCACCGCGTCGACCGTCACGCTCCGCTCCGCCTACACGCGCAGACTGCTCACGTACAGCGACCGTCCGTGTGCGCGTCGTGTCTCGTCACGGTAAAACCACCACGTCAGCGTGGACGCATGAACAGCGAAACTTCCCCCTCCCCGGGGGCCCGACCGAACGCCCCGGCGCAGCCGGACCCGAACCCGGCTCCACAGCGGACCGTCGAGCAGGCCCCTTCCCACCACGCTCGCGAGACGACCCAACACCCCAGCAGACAAGGGGAGTTCGCGATGCGCTTCACGTCCTCCCACCGTGGCGCGCGCCTCGCCCGGCGTCTCGTCTCGCACCGGCTGGACACCTGGGGCCACCCGTACACCTGTGCGGTCAACGAGACGCTGACACTGATCACCGCGGAGCTGACCGCGAACGCCGTACGGCACGGGCATGTGGCTGGGCGGGACTTCCACGTGCGGCTGACCGAGACCGGTGACGGCCCGCGCCGGCGGGTCCTGCGCGTCGAGGTCACCGACACCCGTACCGAGCGGGTGCCGCTGCTCGCCACCCAAGAACCCCCAGGGGACATGGAGTCGGGGCGGGGTCTGCTCATCGTGGCGCACCTGGCGACGCGGTGGGCGGTCGCGCCGTGTGTCGACCGCCCCGGCAAGACCGTATGGGCGGAGCTGGAGCTGGGACCGCCCGGGGAGCCCCCCGTACCGCCCTCGGTCAGGCGCTTTCCCGCCAACACCTGACGGGTTTTCGGAAACTCGGGCGCCCGGTGTCGTACCCCCCGACTAACGTCAGCCGCTCATCCCTCCGCCAAGAGCACCGCAGACCAAGGGGAAGCGCTGTGACCACCACGCCCGAGGACCGGACCGGGTACCGGATCTCCATCGTCGACGAGGACCCGCTGCGTGCGCGCAAGGAAGCGCGCGAGTTGCTCGCCGGGATCGCCGACGTCGATCCCGGGGCCGCCCTGGACGTTCCCCGGCCGGGCGTGGCGGCCGGGGCGGCGGACAAGGGCGGGCTGTCGGCCGACACCATCGGGCTGGTGATCAGCGCCGGTTCACTGGTGGCCGCCGGGGTGCAGATCTGGCTGGCGCGGATGCCGCAGCGGACGATCATCGTCAAGCGGCCCGACGGGTCGACCCTGCACATCACCGGCAAGCAGGCCCGTGAGGACGACGAGCGGATCGAGAGGTTCCTCGCGGGCGGCGGAGAGACGCCGCACCCCACGGGCGACGACGGCCTCGGCAACACCCCCGCGGCGGGCTGAGCGCGGATGGCCGACAACGACCGGTACGCCATGCTCGTCGGCGTGTCCACGTACGACAGTGACGCCTACCGCGATCTGCCGCCCGTGCGCGCCGACCTGCACTACATGCGGGCGGTGCTGGAGAACACCGAGATCGGCATGTACAACGACTGCGCGATGGTCGCCGAGCCGACCCGCGCGGAGATGCTGCACGCCATCGAGACGTTCCTGGAGGCGCGGCAGCCCAGCGAGACGGCCCTGCTGTACTTCAGCGGGCACGGGGAGTTCTGCGAGGACGACAACCAGCTGTACTTCCTGACCCGGGACGCCGACCCCGCCGATCTGCCGGGCACGGCGGTGCCGGCGGAGTTCCTGGAACGGATGCTCCAGTCGTGCCGTGCCTCCTCGAAACTGGTGTTGCTGGACTGCTGCTCCAGCGGCTCCGTCGTACAGGGCTGGACCGCGAAGGGGCCGGCGGAGGAACCCGCGCGGCCCGTGCCGAGCACCCTGCTGCGGCCGACCGGCGTGTACTTCATCACCGCCTCCGACGCCCTCCAGTCGGCGTCCGCGATGGCGCCGCCCGGGTCGAGCCTCGGCACGTCCCGGTTCACCGGGGAGATCGTGGAGGGGTTGCGCAACGGGAGGATCAAGGGCGGCGGCTGGATCACACCGGACGACCTCTTCGACTACCTGACCGCGCAGATGGCGCGTGAGGGCGTACCGGAGGAGCAGCGCCCCACCAAGTCCACGATCAGAGCGACGCGGAGCCTGCCCTTCGCCCGGTCCGTGGCGCGGCCGGTGCACATCGCCGCCCTGCCGCGCGACGCGGCCGAGGCGGCGCGGCGCTCGCCCGCTCTGCTGAAGGCCCGCGAACTGGCCGCGCTGGACGCCCGGGACGGCGTCGACCGGCAGCGGCTGCTGCGGTACTACGCGCACTGCCTCACCGCGCAGGCGGCGGCCGGCATGCGGCCCGACCGTGACATCGGGCGCGATTCCACGTACTTCCTGCTGGGTCAGGGCGAGGAGACCATCCAGTCGGGGCGGGGCTCGACCGTTCTCGCTCCCGGGCAACTGTCCACACCGCAGGGCGGGTCGGCCGGGGCGGGCGGTGACGCGGGTGCGCGGCAGGAGTACTGGTACGGCTATCCGGCGATCACGCTGCCCGTGCGGGACGGGGGGCGGGGGCGCCGTACGGCGGTGGAGCTGGCGCCGCTGCTCATCCAGCAGCTGGAACTCGCGCCGGACGAGGACGGCAGGAACGTGCTCCGGCCCAGCGGGGTACCGTCGCTGCACACCGGTGTCGTCTCGGAACTGCTGGACGCGGGTGACGCGGCCGACCTCGTCGCGCGCTGGCAGCCGACCTGGCAGGAGGGCAACGACGCGCAGATGCTGCGTGCCGTACGGGAGTTGCTGGAGGAGCTGGGGCTGCCGGAGCTGGAACCACTCGACCCGTCGGCGCTCAGCGAACGGACGGTGATGCAGGCGCTGCGGCCCGGCGCGCACAACGCGGCCGTGCTGCTGGTGCCTTCGGGTGTGGAGGCCATCGCCACCCAGGCTCTGGTAAGCAACCTGCTGGAGATGTCGACACGGACCGGGCGGATCCCCGGCACCGCGCTGGACGCGCTGCTGAGCGGCGGTGGGGACGGGGCACCGGCCGCGTCCGCCGCCGTGGTCGTGGCTCCGGGGCCGTGCAACGAGAGCCAGGAGCGGGTGATCTCCTCGGCTATGACACGTCCCCTGACGGTGGCGACCGGGCCGCCCGGCACGGGCAAGAGCGAGGTCGTCACGGCCGTCGTCACCACCTGTGTCGCCGCCGGGCAGTCCGTGCTGGTCGCCTCCACGAACAACGAGGCCGTGAACGTCGTCGCCGAACGCTGCGACGACATCGCGCCGGGCCTGCTGATGCGCACGGGCAACGCCGAGGCGCTGGAACGGGAGGCGGCGAAACTGGAGCGGCTGCTCGGTGAGACCGCCCAGGCCCCGCGGCGCGGATCGGCCACCGTGGGCGGGCAGTTGCGCAACACCCGCGGGACAGCCGACGGGCTGCGGGCGGAGGCGGCACGCCGCGTCGGTGAGGAGGGGCGGCTGCTGGAGCTGATCCGGGACCGGGAGGAGCGGGCGGCCGCACTGGAGCTGCCGCTGCCGCTCCTGGAGGGTGTCTGGGCGGCTGAGGATGACGGCGTGGACGCTCTGGGGCGCTGGGAGGACAGGGCGCGGAAGGTGGCCGGGGCAAGCTGGTGGCGGCTCGGACCCTGGCGGCGGGGGCGGGCGCTCGGCGCGCTGGTCTCGGCGGTGGCCGATGCCCCGGAAGGGGACCTGCCCGGCCGGCCGGCGTGGCCGGCGTGGGCGACCGGGCGGCCGGTGCCGCCCGAGCTGCTGGAGTCGCTGGCGGACGCGGTGGCCGTGGAACGCGAGGTGCGGGAACTCGTACCCCGGCACCTGGGATGGGACGAGGAGGGGCTGCGGCGGTCGCGGCTGGAGACGGCGGGCGCACTGTCCGCACTGTCGGCGGAGCTGTCCCGGGCGGCGTCCGCCGAGGCGCTGACGAGGGCACGCGCGCTCATGGGCCAGCGGCTCCAGGCGCTGCGGAGCCGCGCGGGCTACCAGCGCAGCCAGAAGAACCTGATGGCCCACATCAAGGGGTGGGCCATCAGCACCCACTCGGTGCGGCAACTGGAACTCACGCCGAAGCTGTTCGACCTCGTCGTCATCGACGAGGCGAGCCAGTGCTCCATCCCGTCGGTGCTGCCGCTGCTGTTCCGGGCTCGCCGGGCACTGATCATCGGCGACCCGATGCAGCTGGGACACATCCCCGGCGTGTCACCGCAGCAGGAACAGCAGGCGCGGGTCAGGGCCGGGCTGAGCGCGGCCCAGCTGGAGGACCACCGGCTCACGTACCACGTGTACTCCTCGTACCACGCGGCCGAGCAGCACGGCGACTCGGCACTGCTCCTCGACGAGCACTACCGGTGCCACCCGAGCATCGCCGACGTCGTCAACGGCTACTGCTACGCGGGCCAGTTGCAGGTGCTCACCGACGTACGGCGGCAGGTCCCGCCAGTGGACCCGGTCGGGGCCGCCGATCCGGCGCCGGTGCTGGGCTGGGTGGACGTACCGCACGGCGAGTCGGCACGGGGCGGCGACGGGCGGTCCTGGCGCAACGCGACGGAGGCGCAGGCCGTACGGCGGGTGGTGGACGAACTGCTGGCGCGGCTGCCGCAGGACGCCGAGGTCGGAGTGGTCACGCCGTTCCGGGCGCAGAAGGAGGCGCTGGCGCGGATGTGGCGCGACGACGACCGTGTCCGGGTCGGCACGGTGCACGCCTTCCAGGGCGGGCAGCGCGACGTGATGGTGCTGAGCCCGGTGGCCACGCACAACACGCCGCCGAGGACGACGTACTGGGTCGCGAGCCAGGTCAACCTGTGGAACGTGGCGGTCACCCGCGCCAAGTCGCAGCTGATCACCGTGGGCGCCCACGCGTTCTGGCAGGGTCAGAGCGGACTGCCGACCCTGCTCGCGGGACGCTCGGTGCCCCTGGGGGCGGCGGCGGGTGAGGACGGCGGGCCGGTGTTGACGGCCACCCCGGTGACCGGGCTCCGCGAGGAACTCGCCGACCGGCTCCAGCAGTACCTCGCCCGGCGGGGGATCACCGATCTGGAGCGGGCGGCGGTGGTCGGCGGCCATCCGGTGGACCTGCTGTTCACCGAGGCCGGCGAGAACACGGCGGTGCTGATCGACCCCGGTCCGCCGCCCGGCGGGGATCCGGCGCGGCACCTGCGGCTGACACACGCGCGCAGCGACCTGCTGACCGGGCTGCCGTCCGGGGGCTACGGGGCGAAGGCGGCCCCGGTGGGCCGGACGGTGCGGGTTCCGGCGTGGCGGATCCTGGCGGGCGAGGAGGTACTCGCGCCGCTCTTCGACTGAGCCCGACCGTGCTTCCACCGGCGGTTCAGCTGCTGGGCAGACACCGGACGACGTAGGTCATGTGCTGGACGTTGCCTGCCCAGAGCCACTGCGTATGGTTGCCGGATCCTTCGCCGTCCGTCATGGGTCCGTCGGCGCAGTCGCGCAGCCAGGTCTCACCGGCGCTCGCGACCGCTCCCCGGAATTCGGACAGATCACAGATTTGGCCGGCGGCGGCCCGGATGCCCGCCGTACGGTCCGGTCCTTGGTTCAGCACCTTGCACAGCACGTATGTACGGTCGGTGGTGTAGCGGAGGACGCCCCAGGGCGGTCCGCCGCCCCCCGGCTCCTGGGCCAGGGCCGTGGGGGGCTGCACCCCGTAGTCGCCGTATCTCAGACGGGAGAGGCGTTCCCGGCGGCCCGCCCGTATCTCGTGCCACATGTCCCAGTCGGCGCGGGGCTCCTCGTGCGGTTGCCCCAACTCCAGCATGTCGTCCGTGGCCTGAGGGGCTCCCCCACCGAGTACGGCGATGGTCCGCCAGTCGTCGGTCAGGGCCACCAGTGCGTCCAGAGCGCGCAGCGCATCCTTTCCCGCATCGGGGCGGCCGGGCAGCACACCCCCCAGGTCCAGCAACAGATCGACAGGCACCTCCCGGTCGAACCGAGCCAGCAGTGAGCTGACGCCCTCGACGGCGGCTCCGTCCCACTCGCCCGGCAGGCTGACGCGGATACCGACTCCACAGCCGCAGCGACGGGCGGTCTCCATCGCCGCTGTCTGCTGAGCCTCGCTCCGCTCAGGCCCGGTCACCGGGCGAAGCAGGTGGGAGAGCGCGCTGTACTCGGCCAGGAGCCCGGCAAGTGCCGGTGTCTGCGCGGGCTGAGCGAACGGGGCGTCGATCCAGCCCGGATGGCGCCGGTGGGCGCCCCTCACCCGGCGCAGTTCCCGCTGCCAGTGGGCCCTCTCCAGCTCCGCCGGAGTCACCCCGGAAAAGGGCGGGAGGTTCCACACGGGCGCGATCGCCGCCTGGATGTCGGGGCGGAGGCGCTCGTAAGCCATCCGGGCGTGCTGCCGGACGGGCAGGACGGGAACGTAGAGCGGTTCGGACATCGTGGCTTCCCCTCGACACTGCCCGCGCGCTTTCCCTTCCCGTCAGGGTCCGCGAACGTCAAGGCACGGGGAAAGAGAGCCCTTTCGGCCCGGCTGGCTGAAGTACGTGAGTACCTGGTGACGGTGTGACACAAGTTGTACGCTTCGTGATGCTCGGTGGTCGGACGCGCCAAGTGGACGGCACACATGGGGAACTGAGCGGCACTCAGCTGTCTGCCTCGGGGACCGTCCACCGTGCGCCGAACAGTTCGATGACCGGGTCGCTGTCACCCGGCTGTTCCACGATGGGGCGCGAGGCTTGAACCACCGCATACTCGGTCTGACCGTGCGCAACTTCCGCACCCTGACCGACACGAAGCTGCCACTCGGGGCCCTGACCGTCATGGTCGGCCCGAACGCGGCGGGCAAGTCGAACGTGTTCCACGCCCTGGAGTTTCTGCGCGGCGTGTCCCACGACGGGATCGCGTCGGCGCTGACGGAGCGCGGCGGCTTCGAGAGGGTCGCCTTTCGAGGCGGTCCGAAACCGGTGTCGCGGATCACGATCGGCGTCGAGGGCATCTGGTCCGAGTTCGCGTCCGAGGAGAGCCCGGACCGCTACGAACTGAGTGTCAACCGGCGTCGCGTGTCGACGCTCGAACACAGGCTGTACCGGCACGAGCGGTTCACCCAGCACCCGCGGCAGGACACGGAGACCTCCGTCGAACTGAAGAGCGCCGCCGTGGAGGTCAACAGTCCCTTGGCGACCGACGGCTTGGAGGACCCCGCGGGCATCGACCGGATGGCGTCCGCCCTGCACCGACCGCTGCCCTGGACCACGGACAGCCCAACCGCCCACGCCGTGGCGGAGATCAGCCGGCACCTCTCCGAGGTCCGGGTGTTCGACCCGGATGTGCGGGCTGCGCGGCAGCCTTCCCCGATCACCAGTTCAGGGCGTCACCTGGAAGACGACGCCTCCAACCTCGCGGACTTCCTCAAGACCCTCCAGGCCATCAGGAACGACAAAGGCCGCAGGTACGTCTGGGAGGCCCTGCTGAACGACGTCAGAGCGGTGATCCCCCAGATCCGTGACGTGCACGTCGTGGACACGCCCGGGACCTACGACCATCTTTCGATCGAACTGGAGGAAGAGGGCCTGCGGGGACGCACCCGGCTGGAGGACGCCTCCTTCGGAACGGTGCGCGTCCTGTGCCTCCTGGCGATCTTCCACGACCCGGAGCCGCCCGCTCTCACCTGTATCGAGGAGATCGACCACGGCATCCATCCGCACGCGCTGGAACTCCTCGCGGGGCGACTGCGGGAGGCGAGCCGCCGGGCGCAGTTCCTGATCACCACTCATTCTCCTGTCTTCGTCAGCGAACTGACCCCGGAGGAATTCGTGGTCTGCGAGCGGGGCACGGACGGGGCATCGCGCATCCCGGCGCTCACGCCGGATGAGGTCCAAGAGGTCATCGACGCGTCCGAAGGCATGCCCATCGGGGAGTTGTGGTTCGCCAACACGCTGGGGGGTGGGCTGTGAAAGGCAAGGGCAAGAGCCACGGGAGGAAAGACTCCGTCATAGTCGTCGCGGGTGAGGGCGACTTCGACAGGAAGGTGCTCTGGCACCTCATTCGAGCCTTCCGCCCGGACACGAAGATCGTCAACATCAGGGACAAGACCTCGCTCCGGGAGGCGGACAAGGAACTCACACCGCGCATCGACAGGCTGCGCAAGCTCGCACAGGCGGCCTCCGTCCGGTCAGAACTGGCGGGGATCGTGGTCCACGTCGATCTCGACCTCGTGAACGAGGAGAAATACGAAGAGGTTCGCCGACGCATCAGCGCCGAGCTGCGGAAGCACTTCGCGTGTCCGTCCGCCGTGGCCCTGGCGGCCTTCGAGATGGAGGCCTGGCTCATGCAGTTCCCCGCCGCCTTCGCCAAGGTCAACAACAGCTGGATCCTCAAGGCGAAGTACCAGAAGGGATGTGATCTCACGAAGATCCACAAACCCAAGGAACGCCTGAAGGAGCATGCCTGGACGCCGCCCTATCTGGAGTCGGACGCACCCCGGATCATGGAGAAGGCCTTCAGTCAGGACGGCAAGCTCATGCGACCCGACGGGAAGAACCGTTCGTACGAGGAGTTCATCAGCGAACTGGCCGGCTGGTAGCCGCGGTACCGGTGACCTGTGCGTCCGTACGGCGCGTACTACGGTGGTACCGATCATCAGGTCATCAGGGCACCGGCACGCAAGGGGGACCGTGAAGCCCACCATGGCCGCCGCGCAGCTGCGCGGCAGTCTGACGCAGTACCTCACGACGACGTACGCCCTCGCCGACGAGGACACCCGCGGCGCCCTCGAACGCTTCCTCGGGCACCCCGAGACCGGCATCTTCCGCGGGCCCTACCTGCGGATCAGGACGCCGTTCCACGTCGCCGACCGTGACTGGCAGCGGGATGTGGAGTGGTCGGCCGGGTTCCCGGGGTTCGCTCCGTGGCGGCACCAGGCGAAGGCGTGGGCGCGGCTGTCGACGCTGCACGGGCCCGCCCGGCCGACGCTGGTGACCACCGGCACCGGGTCCGGCAAGACCGAGTCCTTCCTGATCCCCGTACTGGACCACTGCCGGCGCCAGAAGGCCGAGGGGCGAGCCGGGATCAAGGCCGTGCTGCTGTACCCGATGAACGCGCTCGCCACCGACCAGGCCGGCCGCATCGGCGAGTACCTGGCGCGGCCGGAGCTGGCGCAGGTCACGGCGGGCCTGTACATCGGTGACCGGCCCGACACGGACTTCCGGCGGGTGATGACGCGCCGCGAGGAGATGCGCCTCTCCCCGCCCGACGTGCTGATCACCAACTACAAGATGCTCGACCTGCTGCTCCAGCGCGGCGAGGACCGCGGTCTGTGGGAAGGCGCCGACCCCGCCTACGTCGTGCTGGACGAGTTCCACACGTACGACGGTGCGCAAGGCACCGACGTGGCGATGCTGCTGCGCCGGCTGGCCGCCGCCACCGGAAAGTCCCGGCCCGGCAGGCCACTGGGCGCGATCTGCCCGGTGGCGACGTCGGCGACGCTCGGTGAGGGTGCGCCGGGCAAGGAGGCCGGGGGCATCCTCGACGTGGCGGGGCGGGTGTTCGGGATGCCGTTCCCGCCGGACGCCGTCATCGGCGAGGAGCGGATGACCGCCGACGAGTTCACCGGCACCGTCGACTACGAGCTGCCGGAACCACCGACCCCGCAGGACGTCGTGGCGGTGTCCGGCGGGCCGGACGTGGAGGCCCGGCCCGACCTGCTGGACCTCGACGCGCTCGCCGCCCGGATGCTGGGGCGCACCGGGCTGGACGCCTTCCGCGTCGGGCGGCTGCTGAAGCGGCACGACTTCACCCACGGGGTGCTGTCCCTGCTCGGCGGTGAGCCGCTGGACGAGTGGGCGCTGCGGGACCGGCTCGCCCGGTTCGGCTACTCCTGGCCCCGCACCGCCCGGGAGAACCCGCGGCTGGTGCTCCAGGCGCTGTCCCGGTTCGTGGCGCTGCTGTCGGCCGCCCGCGACCCGGACTCCGACGAGCGCAGGCCCCGGCCGCTGCTGCACATCGAGGCACACCTGTGGGTGCGGCCCGTGACGCGGGTGCTGCGCGGGGTGGGCCGCACCCCCGAGTTCCGCTGGTACGAGGACGACCGGACGGCCGCCCGCCGGGCCGCGCTCAACGCCGCGCCGCCCGGCGACGAGGATCCGGACGCCTCGTCCGGCAACTGGCCGTCGTCCTCCGCGAGCAGGCAGCCGCTGCCCGGCACCGACACCGCGCCGCGCCCCGCCCAGGTGCACCTGCCCGCCGTGTACTGCCGCAACTGCGGGCGCTCCGGCTGGGCCGCCCTGTCCCCCGAAGCCGACCCGCAGCGGCTGGTGATGGCGCAGGACCGGATCTGGCGGGCCGGCGTGGGCCGGGACAAGCGGCGCGTGCGCTACTTCGTCTCCGCCACCGCCCGCGAGCGGCAGCAGGCCCTCGACGCGCTGACCGGGGCACGACCCTCGGACGGCGGCGTCGACCCGCTGTCGGTGGTCGTCCTCGACGGCGGACAGGGCACCTACCGGCTGCCCACCGCAGGGGACGACGGCGAACTCGTCGACGCCTGGTTCGCGCTGGCCGTGCTCGACAAGAAGACCGCCGACCGGGCCGCGAAGGACGACCGTTGCCCGGCCTGCCACACCGACAACAGCATCCGCTTCCTCGGCACCGCCCAGGCGGCCCTCGCCTCGGCGACGGTCACCCAGCTGTTCACCGGCGGCGACATCGCGCTCGTACCGGAGGAGCGCAAGACGCTGCTGTTCAACGACTCCACGCAGGACGCGGCACACCGCGCGGGATACGTCGCGAACGCCTCGTACAAGTTCTCGCTGCGCTCGCTGCTCGCCCACAACCTGGACGACTCGGGGGCGCCGACCGCGCTGAACGACCTGATCGGGCATGTCCTGGACTCGGTGGACGACCCGGAGGCGCTGGCCGCCGTGGTGCCCCCCGACCTGCATGACGAGCCGGGCGTCGACCGGCTGCTGTCCGGTCGCGGCACCGGCGACGCGCGGACCTGGCGGCTGATCGGCGAACGGCTCGCGTTCGCGACGGTGATGGAGTTCGGGCTGCGCAGCCGCATGGGCCGCACCCTGGAGCTGACCCGGACCGCGGCCGCCGAGGTCACGGTGGCGGAACCGGACCGGGTCACGGACCTGGCACGAGACCTGCACCTGTCGCTGCCCGGCCAGCTGCTGGCGGTCGGCGGGCTGCCCACACCCGAACGCTATCTGGCGTATGTCCGGGGCCTGTTGGAGCGGCTGCGGCTGCGCGGCGCGGTGCGGCACCACTGGCTGGACACCTGGATCAAGGAGGCCGGCACCGACCGCTACCTCATCTCCGGGCGCAGGCCCGACGGCATGCCCGCGTTTCCCGAAGGGGTCGCGCCCCCGAGGTTCCTGCTGGACGGGCAGAAGGACAGGTCCGAGTTCGACGCGGTCACCGGGCGCCTGGGCTGGTACCAGGACTGGACCCGCAGATGCCTGGATCTGGACGCCGCGGGGGCCACCGAATACCTGCGCAGACTGCTGCCCGCCCTCGCCGACGCGGGCGTCCTCGCGGTGCGGACGGCCCGTGACCGCCAGAGTCGGGTGTACGGGCTGCAGCCCGGCCACATCGAGGTGCGGCTACTAGGCGACACCGTCGTCAACAAGGCCTTCGTCAGCTGTGAGGACTGCGGCTGGCAGCAGGTCGTGGCGCCCGAGCGGCGCACCCGCTGGTACGGGCATCCCTGCCCCCGCTACCGGTGCAAGGGCAGCCTGACCGCCCCCCAGCCCGGCCTGTCCGGAACCGGGACCGACGTGTCCCGCTTCGGCGCGCTCGCGCAGGAGCGGGACTACACCGGCGACTACTACCGCCGCCTCTACCTGACCGGCGGCACGTTCCGTGTGGTGACCGCCGAGCACACGGGCATGCTCAGCCGTCCCCAACGGGAGCGCGTCGAGCGCACCTTCAAAGCGGGTACGCACTACACCGACCCCAATGTGCTGTCGTGCACCCCGACCCTGGAACTCGGCATCGACATCGGCGACCTGTCCGCCGTTCTGCTCGGCTCCCTGCCGGCCGGGCCCGCCAACTACGTGCAGCGCGCCGGACGCGCCGGGCGCCGGACGGGCAACGCCCTGATCGTCGCGTTCGGCGGACGCAAGGCACGCGACCTGTACTACCTGGACGAGCCGCGCGAGATGATCGCCGGGACCATCCTGCCGCCGGGCTGCTACCTGTCGGCAGTGGAGATCCTGCGCCGCCAGTACACGGCGCGGCTGCTGGACCTGGCGGCCCGCGGCGAACTGCGCACCTCCGACGGCGAGGTGCTCGCGCCGCTCCCCCGGCTGTCCTCCGCCCTGTTCGGCACCAGCGGATGGTGCCAGGACCTCGCGGACGCCGCCCAGACGCACGGCGCCGCCCTCGCGGAGGAGTTCCTGGGCCTGTTCCCCGACAGCGGCGACGTGCGGGACGCCGACAGCACCGACGGGGCGGGCGTCTCCGCGTACGCGGCGGCGGAACTCCGGGCCTACGCGACCGGCGGGATCGTGCGGGCACTGCAGGAGGCCGAGGAGGACTGGACGGGGCGGCGCGAGGAACTGCGCCGCAGGATCGCCGCGATCGACGAGGCCGCGGGACAGTTGGCCCGGTCCGACGACACGCAGGACCGGGAGCGCCGCGAACTGCTCGCCGAACGGCGGGGCGCCGGGGACCTGCTGCGGGAGCTGAGCCAGTCCAGCGCCCACGCCACCCTCGTGGACCTCGGGCTGCTGCCGAACTACAGCCTGACGGACACCACCACCCAGCTGGAAGCGACGCTGTACTGGGCTGAGACACCGGGCGAAGAGGACGGCACGGGCGGGGCAGCAGCCGGGAAAGGCGCCGGCGGCAAGGTGTACCGCAGTGAGACCCGGGACTACGAACGGTCCCGCAAGCTCGCCCTCACCGAACTCGCCCCCGGCAACAGCTTCTACGTCAACGGCTACCGGCACGTGGTACGCGCCCTCGACGTCGGCAGCCCCGAGCGCCGCGCCTGGTCGGTGTGGCGGTTCTGCCCCGCCTGCGGATACGTCCGCACCGAGGAACACGACGCCGAACACAACACCGACCCGTGCCCGCGCTGCCGCGGACGCGAGATCGCCGACGCTGGGTGCGTCCAGTACGTACTGCGGCCCAGGCGGGTCCTGTCCCGCGACAAACGCGACGACGCCCGGGTCCGCGACGACCGCGACGAACGGGACCGCAAGCGCTACGCGGTCCTCACCACCGTCGACATCGACCCCGACCGCATGGCGTCCGGTTCGTGGCGGCACGACAGTGCCGTGTTCGGGGTGGACTTCACCCGCCACGCCACGATCCGGACGCTCAACCTCGGGCTGGACCGCGAGGACGGCAGCAGCACGGTGCCGCTCGCCGGACAGGACGTACGGCTCAACCCGTTCTACGTCTGCACCGAGTGCGGCGGCGCGACGGCCGACGGACGGCCCGTGGTGGACGTGTCGCAGCACGCGCTCACCGAGTCGGGGGCGGCGAGCACCCCGGCCGCGGCGCACCACCAACTGTGGTGCCCGCGCCGCCGTGTCCGGGGGCCGGCGACCGACAAGGGCCGACAGCAGGGCAAGGGTCAGGACGTGCCGCTGCTGCTCGCCCACGAACTGACCACCGAGGCCGTACGCATCCTGCTGCCCGCGTCGGTGGCCCGCGTCAAGGAACGGCTCGCGTCGTTCACCGCCGCCCTGTTCGCGGGGATCGCGGCCCGCTACGGCGGCGATCCCGACCACATCGACATCGCCGAGGCGACGATGCCCGACCACGCGGGCGACCTGGACGCCGACTGGCCGAGGCGTTTCCTCGTCGTCTACGACCGGCTGCCGGGCGGCACCGGCTACCTGCACCGGCTGGCATCCGCCGACGGATTCCGTGAGGTGCTGCTCAGGGCGCGCGACGTCATCGAGGGCTGCGCGTGCCGGGAGAAAGGGCTCGACGGCTGCCACCAGTGCCTGCTGCGACGGGTACCGGCCGCCGACTACGACAAGGTCAGCCGCAACGAGGTCCGCCAGATGCTGGACGAGTTGCTGGGCGCCGACGGTGAACGGTGGCACACCTCACCGGTGGCGACGACCCGTCACATCCCGCTGCAGCGGCAGGCCGAGAGCGACCTGGAGATCCTGTTCATCGACACCCTCCAGGACTGGGCGAAGACGCCGGAGTCGAACGCCGCGGCGGACACGTACACCACCTCCGCCGGTACGTACGCCCTCGACCTGCGGCTCACGGCGGCCGACGGGACCACCGTGAGCTGGCGCGTCTCCCAGCAACGTGACCTGAACGGCACCCGGCCCGACATCCTCCTCGAACGGCTGGACAGCCCGGGCCCGCGTGTCGCCCTGTACCTCGACGGCTACGCGTACCACGCCACCCGTGAGCACAACCGGCTGGCGGACGACGCCAGGAAACGCACCCGGCTCCGGGCGGACGGACTGCGGGTGTTCCAGCTGACCTACCACGACGTCAAGGAGTGGCGTCAGCAGGTCCAGGACACCGGATACGGGGGGGCGGGCGCCGCCGACCCGGTGTGGGAGCCGTACGGCACGGGCGGGCAGCAGCGTGCCCGCGACTACTACGACCGCGTGGGCCGGGGCCTGCCCGGTGAGCTCGCCGAGACGGTGTGGGTCAACCCGGCCCGGCTGCTGCTGGCCTACCTGCGCTCCCCCGACCCGGAGCGCTGGCGTCGGCGGGCGGAAGCGGCGGCCGCGGGACTCAGCGGGAGGGACGGGGTCCGTGCCGCCGCCCTCACCGGCGAGGACATCGGCGCGGGCCTGGGGCAAGCGCTGCGCGGCGGCATGCCCGCCGGGGTGGCCGGTCCCGTACGGCTGCTGTCCGGACCCGACGCGTCGGGCTGCCGTCTGGTGCTCGCCGCGGACGGCAGGCGGACCCCGCCCGTGTGGACGGGACTCACCGTCCTGGACGACAGTGACGCGGCCTTGGCCGACGAGCCGGCCCACAAGCGACGCTGGCGTGCCTGGCTGTACTGGAGCAACGTGCTGCAGTTCCTGGAGCACGGCGGCGGTGACAGCGCCCAGCTGACGTCGGGCATGCTCGACGACTTCGCCACCGAGGCGCTCACCGTGACCGGCGGGGCGGGCTGGCTGACGTCGAACCGCACCCCCATGCCCTCGCCCGCGAACGACCTCGCCTCCGTCGGGATCGTCGCCGCACCCTCGGTGCCCGCCGTGGCCGGCGGTGAGACGGTCCCGCCGAAATCCGAGGCACCCGAGATCCCGGGCGACGCGGGGGCAGGACGGGATCCCCGCTGGAACCGGGTCATCGAGTTGCTCGACCCCGATGAACCGGGGCTCGCCGAGCTGGCCCACGCACTGGCCACGACAGCGGTGCCGGCACCTCGGGACGGCTTCGAACTGGACAGCCACGGCTGGCAGGCCGAACTGGCCTGGCCCGATGCCCGCATCGCGGTGGTCCGCGCGCCACGCACGGACGGCGACGAACCCGACTACGAGGCACAGGACCGGGACAAGGCCTTCTCGGCAGCGGGCTGGACAGTCCGCACCGCCACGCAATGGGACCCGGCGGCGATGACCGCCCGGCTCACGGCACGGCGGCAGGAAAGCGACACCAACAGCGACGGGGAGCGGAAGCGATGAACACCTCGGGCGTCACACTGCGCCTGCTCGACAAGGCGGACAAGGAGATCCTCAAACTCCCCCGCACGGTCAAGGGCGCGTTCTTCGACTTCCAGCACAAGTTCCGGAGCAACCCGCACACCACCGGGCTCAAACTCCAACAGCTCAAGGGCGACAGCAGGCTCTGGTCGGCGCGCGTCAACGACGAGTACCGGGCGCTGCTGCTGCGGCTCGCCGACGACGACTGGCTGATCGTCTCCGTCAAGCACCGCAAGGACGTGTACAACCGGCTGTCGTACGGCGTCAACCACGTCACCGGCGGCATCGAGTACGTGGACCTGGAGGTGGTCGAGGACAGCGTCCTGCGCAGGCTCCCCGCCCCGCCCGCCCAGGCCCCGACACCCGCTGAACCGGCCAGGCCCGCGCGGCCGGAACCGCCCCGGCCGCTGTTCGCTGCCTGGTCCGACCAGCAACTGTCGGATCTCGGTGTCGCCGAACCCCTGCTGCCCGTCATCCGCACCCTCGCCACCGAGGACCAGCTGCTCGGTCTCGTCGAGTACGCGCCGCAGCTCACCGGCGAAGTGCTGCTCGCCCTGTTCGACGGGGCGTCGTACGACGATGTCCTCGACCAGGTCACCAAGCCGGTGGCCGCCACCGAGCCGGTCGACCCGGACGACTTCGAGGCCGCCGCACAACGGCCGGCGACGGTCGTCACCACGACGGACGACGCCCTGCGGGAGGCACTGGAGAGCGGCGACTTCGGCCGCTGGAAGGTCTTCCTCCACCCCACCCAGGCCAAGCTCGTCGAACGGCGCTACAACGGCCCCGCGCGGGTGGGCGGCGGCCCCGGCACCGGCAAGACCATCGTCGCCCTGCACCGGGTGCGGCATCTCGTGCGGCATCTTCCCCCGGGCCGGGACAAGCCCGTCCTGCTGACCACGTACAACAAGAACCTCGCGGCCGACCTGCGCTCCCGGCTGCTGGAACTGGGCGGCGAGGAACTGCTGAGCCGGGTCGAGGTCAGCCACGTCGACCAGCTGGCGCTGCGCATCGTCCGCGAGGCCGAACCGGGCAGCAGGAAGCAGGCCATTGACGACAGCCAGGCCGTACGCGAATGGCGCGGGCTGCTCGACGAGCTGGGCGGGGACGGCTGGGACCCGGAGTTCCTGCACGACGAGTGGACACAGGTCATCCTCGGCCAGGCCGTCGGTACCCGTACCGACTACTTCCGGGCCCGGCGTTCCGGACGCGGCAGGAACATCGGCCGCGGCGAGCGCGCCGAGATCTGGCAGCTCACCGAACGCTTCACACAGCGGCTGGACCGGCTCGGGCGGCAGACCTGGGACCAGGTGGCGGAGCGTGCCGCTCGGCTGGAGATGGGCCGGGAGCAGCGCATCCTGAACATCGACCGGCAACGGGAGGCGACGGGCGGCCTCGACAACGTCCACCTCCAGGACGGCTCAGGAGGCTGGTTGCGCTACCGGTACCGGCACATCGTGGTCGACGAGGCCCAGGATCTGCGCCCCGCCCACTGGAAGATGCTGCGCGCGATGGTCGCGCGCGGCGCGGACGACCTGTTCCTGGTCGGCGACACCCACCAGCGGATCTACAAGAACCAGGTGACCCTCGGCAGCCTGGGCGTCAACATCCGCGGCCGGTCCTCAAGGCTGAGCCTCAGCTACCGCACGACGCGGCAGATCCTGCGCTCCGCCCTCGGCGTGCTGGGCGAGACGACGTACGACGACCTCGACGGCAGCGAGGAAACCCTGGCCGGCTACCGGTCGGTCCTCAGCGGGGGGCTTCCGGCGGGGCACGCGTTCCCGGACTGGGCCGCCGAGCGGGAAGGCGTGGCCGCGCTCATCCAGGAGTGGGACGCCGACGACGACCTGGCCATCGCCCACGAGCAGATCGCGATCTGCGTGCCGACCAATCAGATGGCGGCCGAGATGGCCTACACGCTCAAACTGCACGGCATCGACTCGGTGGAGATCCGCTCCGATGGCCCGCACGGCTCCACCGGCGTGCACATCGGCACAATGTTCCGGTTCAAGGGGCTGGAGTACCAGCGAATGATCATCGCGGGTGTGGCGGACGGACTCGTGCCACGCCAGGCCGTCAGCGGACTGCGGGACAGGGACCCGGCACGCCACCGGCACGAGATCCAGCGGGCTCGATCCCTGCTGTTCGTGGCAGCGACACGGGCACGCGACAGCGTGGACGTGTTCTGGCACGGAAAGCCCAGCCCGTTCCTCGACGACTCATGGGTGACGCGGAACCCGGCGTGAGTTGACGGTCCGGCATCCAAGCGACGACACGACGCGGGGTCGAGTGGTACGGGCCCGGCTGTCGCGATCAACCGCTCTGGGAATCTCGCGAGAGCCGTTGCCCGTACAACCCTGTCTACGTGTCAGCGGGCAGCCGCAGCGTGAAGACGGTCTCCGTGCCCGGCACCCTCGTCACGGAGACCTTGCCCCGGTGCGCCCCGGCAGTTGCATGACGATGGACACAGACCGGCGCGGTGACGCACCCCCGCACCCCGGGAACCAGGTCGGCCCACCCGCCCGCACCCTGAGAAAAAAGAAGAACCGTCAGGTCAGAGGCGCCTTCGGCACGGGCGTGGCATGAAGTCCAGTGGACCGGGTGACTGCGAGGCCCGTTTCAAACGGCTACGGCGGATCACCCGAGAGGCGGTTTGCCGACAGGCACATGCGTTCAGGGCTGTGTGGTGCAATAGCATCTGCTTGGCCCCGGGCTTGGCACGGGCCCCTCGCGCATATCCGGTCAGCCGTGCGCACCAGTGTGGACGTTCACGTATTTCCCCGGGGCTGAGTTCACGTAATTCCCCAGCCCCGGGCGCCGATGGCGTCTACTTGACCGACGGCTTGGCGGGCTT
>NZ_JARXYX010000012.1 GCF_029893585.1 Streptomyces sp. LBL | reverse complement strand
CCGGCGGTGCGGGACGAGGGTGTGACCCCGCCGCGCATCCCGACCGAGGAGTCCGGACCGCAGCAGCCACAGGCCTCGGCCCCGCAGAGCGGGGAAGAGGGGGGCGGCTCCCAGGCGTTGGGCGGCGATGGGGGACACGGGGCGGAGAGCGGTGGCCCGGAGGTGGCCTTGCCGGTGCGTCTGCAGACGGTGCGGGAGCCCGTTGGCGGGGACGGTGTCACCGAGACCGCCTTTCCCGTGTCCGGCGGGGATCGGACGTCGGTGGATCTCCAGGAGAGCGGCGGTCTCACGGGCGGCACTGGTGAGGAACGCGCGGGGGCGGGCCCGGAGTTGGGGTCACCGGGCCCGGATTCCGGTGGGCCGGGGGGCTTCCGGGAGGGTCGGTTCGTGGAATTGGAGGGCCTGAGTGTTCCTCGGGACGGTCTGGGGGAGCCGAGTGTGATCGATGGTGCTCCTGCCGTTTCGTCGGACGGGGTGGTTTCACCGCGGGCGGAGGCAGAGCTGCGGGTTGACGCCCTGAACCGGGTGGCGCGTGAGGCGGGGATGCCGGAGGGCGACCGGCTGGCCTTGAGCGAGCGGGTCACCGAGGCTTTGGGGGCGGATGACTGGGGTCGGGCCGCTCGTGGGCTGGAAGAGTTCCGTGAGCGCGCCAACATGCGGGTGTTGGCCCAGCAGTTGGAGGTGTTCCGGGCGCATGTCGACGGTGGTTTCGAGCGGCTCGGTGAGCTGGGGGCGTCTCGTGCTGGGTGGCAGCGGAAGGCGGACGCGGTCGAGGGCGCGTGGCGCCGTGGTGACGTGGCGCTGCTGGACAGCAGGTTGCGGGAGTACACCGCGTATGTCGAGGAGCATGTGCCGGCGGGGGTGCTGACGGGGAAGGACGCCGCGCGGTCGTTCGACCCCGAGCTGGAGCGGGTGAGGCAGGAGCTTGCCGGTACGGAGAATGATGCGGAGGCGGCGGGGTTGCCGGCCAGGTTGGAGGATCTGCTGCGGACGGCGGCTTTGCGGGACCGTCTGGAGCGCCTGACCGAGGGGGATGTTTCCGGGGAGGAGGCGGCGCTGCGGCAGCGGCTCACCACTGCGGACAGCACGCGGGATGCGGTGCGTGCGCTGGAGAAGCTGGAGCGGTACCGCGAGCAGGAGCGTGGTGACCAGGCTCTTCAGGACCGTCTGGACAGGTTGGGTTCGGACGAGCGGGCTGCCCCCAGCGAGAAGGGGCTGGGGGAGCGGCTGGAGGGGCTGGATCGGGCCGGCGACGAGCGGGAGCGTGAGCTGCGGGCGCTGATGAAGGAGGCGCGCAGTGCGGAGGAGGCCCAACGGGCGCTGACTGAGCTGCGGGATTACCAGGAGAGCGGGTCGCTGCAGGACCGCTTGGACGGGTTGAGGCGCGACGACTTTGACGACGGTCCGCGTGATCGTCGCGTGGTGCCGGATGAGGGTGAGTTGCGTGAGCGGCTTGGTGCTCTTCGTGACGGTGGTGACGCGCGGGCTGCCCGGTGGCTGGAGGAGGTTGACGAGGCTTCTGCGCCGATGGCCGCTGGGCGCGCGTTCGACTGGTTTGAGCAGCATCTACGTCGGCAGGAGGAGGCCCGGCGGGCGACGGTGGCTGATCTGCGGGCCCGGATCGAGGGGTTGAGCGCGCAGCGTACCGAGCACCTGTTGCGTGGCCGGGACGGCGAGGTGGCCGCCGTGGGTGAGCGCATCGCGGAACTTGAGCGGCGTTTGGACGACTCGCTGTCGTACGACGAGCGGACGAGGGCCCTGCGTCAGGAACTGGGCCGGGGCGTTGACGAGCCGGTGGATGCCGGACGTCTGGAGCGGATCATCGACGAGGGCCTGCCGGAGCGGGACCGTTCGGAGGGGCGCGACGACGACTCGTCGCACGATGGCGGCGAATCGCGCGGCTCCGGGGGCGCCGCCGCCGGGCGGCCCGAGGGCCGGACCGTCATGGAGGACCGGCCGTCGTCCGGCGCCGGATCCGGGCGGGCGCCGGAGACCGAGCCGGCCCGTGCCGGGTTCCGCCCCGAGTCGGCCCGCGCGGAATCGGCCCGTGTCGGGTCCCGTTCCGAGCGGATGGGCCACTCGGATCATGCCGAGCAGGTCCCTCGGCGGCCTGACCACCGGGGCTCGGAGCAGCTTCAGGTTCGCACCGATCGTGAGCCCCTGCGGTCCGGTGAGCGTGGGCGGGTCACCGATCCGGCTTTGGGCCTCGTTCCGACTGCTCCCCAGTTGAAGGCGCTGCGATCCGGTCCGCGCGCAGGGGCCGGCGCCGATTCGGTCCGCGGCGAGCGGGCCGGTCGGGAGCGCCCCGAGAGCGAGCCCCTGCTGTCGGGTGTGACCGTGACGCTGCAGCGGCCCCCGGCGAGTGAGTCCGGGACGTCCACGGCCGAGTCCCCTTCACGCGCGGGCGAGTCGGGCACGCCTGGCGGTGAGTCCGGCACGTCCGGCACCGGGTCCGGCCCGTCCACCGCCGCACCGACGGGGAACGCCGAGCCCGGGCAGTGGATCGGCACCAGGCTCGACGAGATCAGGCCGCCCCGGGCCGTCCGCGGTGCCCGGCCGCCGGTCCGGCTGCCAGCCGTGACGCGCCGGTTCGCGGACGGCACCCGCATGCCCGCCTACATCGACGCGCTGGAGACGCTCCTGCCGGGCCTCTCCGAAGAGCAGTTACGGGAGTTCCTCGCCGGCCCCCGCACCTTCGGGCAGAGCGATGTCGTCCTGCGGGGCGTCGAGCAGGTGGTCACGGAGATCGTCAACGTGCTGCGGAGCCGGCCGCTCGTCCGGCCGGCCGACGAGAGCACCGGCGGCACTGACCTGAAGGGCGTCATTCGGCGGACGCTCCAGCTCCGACCGCTGGGCCTGACCGGCGAGGGGCGCTCGTTCACGTACACCGACCACGCCGGGCGGACCCGGGTCCTGCACTTGACCGCCCGCAACTACCCCGTGTGGGAGAAGTTCGCCGACGGCCACGGCAATCCGGCCAAGGTCGACGCCATGCACCGGTCCGTCACGGCCGCCGGACAGAGCAAGACCGTTCAGACGAGCACTCAGGTCGGCCTCGGGGGCCCGTTCGGCCCGGTCAGTACGGCGGCGTTCAGCGGCTTCGGCCGGATCGCCGGCCGGGTGGGCTTCACGGAGAAGATCGGCTACACGCAGACCGACCAGAACAGCAGCCAGATGGAGACCCGTACCCTGGACGGCTCCCATGTGCACCTGACACACGTCTACTACCACCTGCGGGTCACCGACGCGGACGGCCGGACCATAGCGGGCGACACCGCCACCGACACCGCCACCGACACCGCCACCCGCGCCGACACCGCCACGAGCACCCGCGCCGACACCGCCACGAGCACCCGCGCCGCCCCCCGCGCCCGCACGAGCGCCGCCGGTCAGGGCGACTTCGGCTTCGCGGTCCGCAACGGGCTGCTGGTGCGGCTGCCCGACAGCGTGACGGCACTGGCCACACCCGGCCGCATCCCCCGGAGTTTGCGGCTCGACGGGGAGACGCAGTACCGGCTGGTGAGGACCGAGGGCTTCGGCCCGGTAGCGAAGATCCGTGACTGGGCGGCCGACCTGATCGGCGTGCGGCCGGCGAGCACCGCCTACCGGGAGCTGGACGCGTTCTTCTCCAGCGACGCCTTCCAGCGGATGTCCCGCCGACTGGCGGCCGGCCGGGTTCCCACGCTTGCGCTGTTCGCCGACGACAAGGAGAACTCGCCCCTCGGCGTGTTCGTCGTGGAACGGATGGTGCCCGAGCGGGCGGTCTTGATCACCGAGACGTCCAAGGCCGAACTGCGGGACATCAACGCCTCGGCGGTGCGCAACGAGCGGAGCAGCACCAAGGGCGTCAGCCTGGCGTTGGAAGCCGTCCTGGGGCCGGCGTTCAACCTCCTCGACCTCGCGGGCGGGCTCCTCGACCTGCGCCTGCAGGTCGGGGCCGCCGGCCGGTACGTGCTGTCGGCATCGCGCACGGCGGGCCAGGGCGGATCCGGCGGCATCAGGTCCGCCGGGCAGGTCAAGGGGGACCCGACCGGCCTGTACCTGGTCAGGAAGACGGTCTCCGTACGGCACAGCGGCAGCACCGCCCCGCCCCGGGAGTTCCCCACCTGGAGCGTGGACCGGATGACGCGCAGCGAGGCGCGCCGACTGGCCGGGTGGGACGACATGACCCGGCTGGCGGTGGACAACGGCGCACCGGAACCGTACGCCCCGCCGTATCTGACCACCGACCATCCGCCCACGTTGGGCATGCACCGGGTGGAGGAGTTCTCGCATGACGACGGCCGGCGCGTCCGCGACATCGACGGCGGCGGCAGCACACTGCTGGACCACTTCGCCGACCGGGTGCTCGCGGCCGTCGCCGAGGCGTATCCGGGACTGGTGGCGCCCCTCGACCGGCTCGCCCCGCCGGCCACGGTGAACCTGGGCGGCCGCATCCGCGCCGCACTCGCGTCCGGCGTCCCGCGGCAGGCGGACGACGGCCCGGTGTCCTCGCCGTGGAGCGACGCGCAGGCGTACCAGACGGCGCTGTCGAACACGCTGGAGGTGCTGAGCGTCCTGTCGCACCAGAGCATGTCCGGCGCCCTGGAGGCGCTCACCACGACCGGCATCCGGATCCGGCTGAACGAACCGGGCACCATCGGCCAGGGCCACCGCTACGTCTGGCTGCACGGTGATCTGACCAACCGGAGCTACCGGGGTATACAGAAGGACGTCAAACTGCGGTACGGCGCCCCGGGCATCGAGCGTCGCGACGGGCAGACGGGCAGGAAGCGCGGGCTCGAATACGGCGTCGAGGGCTCGCTGATATTCCGCGACCCGAGCAAGGACGCCGTCCCGGCCATCGGCGCCCCGGACAACGCCGGGACACTGCTCGCGGGCTGGCGTTCGGGGCGGCAGACGGAGAACGAGTCCGGCTTCGGCCCGACCCTCGGCAACGAGCCGATGTCGGTGAGTCTCACGCCGTCCCACCTGTACCGCTACGACCTGTCCCTCACCGTCAGCACGGGTGGCTACTGGCGGTTCCGCGGCCTGGTGCGCGGCTTGGCCTCCGCCGGGCTGCTGGGCACCCAGCCCTTCGTCGTCAGCCGGCCCGAAGGGACGCTGATCGGCACCGGTCCGGACGGCAGGCCGGTGGGTCACGGCCCGGTGCTCGGCCGGGTGCTGATCAGCATCCCGGACCAGCACGCGCCGGCCGTCGATCCCCACCGGCCCGGGACGCCCAACCCTTATGCGGGCCTCCGCGACCGGATCGAGTCCGTGCCCATGGCGCCCGAGCAGGCCTTGGCGCTGGCGAAGGGCCACTTGTGGCGTCCAGGTGGCGCGGGAAGGCCTGGCGCGCGGCATGGGCAAGCCTTTCTCGACCTCCAGCAGCACCCGTTCGCGACCATCACCGTGGTGGCGACGCCCGGCCTCATCAAGGCCGCGAGCGAGGTGCTGCGCTCCGCGTCGGGCGGCGCCTGGCAGCTGACCGAGGAGGGCGCTCCCGCCCGGGAAGCCGTCTTGCGCGGCTTCCAGCCCCAGTATCTGACGGCCAACTTCGACCAGAGCTCCGGGCCGCTGGGCTGGAGCAGCACAGGGCTGTTGGGCAAGGGCCCCTACGCGTCACTGCGGGCGGACTTCCGGCACTTCACCACGGTGGACGGCCTCCAGGCGCTGACCGGTTCGGTGCCGATGGACAGCGAGCTGACGCTGGGCAGTACCCACCAGGCCGCCGGCAAGACGGGCAAGTCCACCACGCTCTTCTTCGGCGGACAGGTGTCCTACACCAAGCCCCAGCGGGTCGGGCCCGGGGTGATGGGCAACTACGGCGTCGTGATCAGCCCCTGGTCGAGTTCGGCGGCGAAGAGCCGGACCGTCGTCCGGACTGTCCAGGCGGACACGAACCGCAAGGAGTTCGGCAACCAGGTACTGGTCGGAGGCACGGCGGAGCACCGGATGGTGACGGTTTCCAGCCTTGTCGGGAGGCGGTTGGCAGGCCGGACGTTCATGCCGGCCGCACTCGCCGGAGCGGCCGGGCGGACCACCTCGGTGCCGGGCGGCTGGCTCGGGCACGTGCCGGAGAAGAGCGCCTACCGGCTGCGGTTGATCGACGACGCGATGGGGGAGGTGCCCCGCTACACGGGCCGCACCTGGCTGCCCCAGCCGTGGCTGAAACACAACAGGTTCGGCACCTACCCCGTCAACGTGCTGGACCCCACGGACGTGCTCGCCGCGTTCGAGCGTGCCGCGCAGCGCAGGCTGGGGCTGGACGAGGCGGGCCTGGAGAGCGTGCGCGCACTGGTGACGTCCCGCGCCCTGCGGGCCCTCAGCAAGGAGATGACCGGTGTCGGCTCGTCCACTCCGGTGCGGACCGGCGCCCTCGGCTGGGGGAGCGCACGGATCGGCGGCCGGACGGTCCGGGCGAGGGCCGAGCTGATCCCCGGAGACCCCGACTTCGAGATGCTCGACCACAGCACCGAGTTCGAGGAGAACCGGCGCGGCATGGAGACCGTCCACGAAGGCTCGGACTTCACCTCGGGCGCCGACCTGGGGGTCACCGTCAGCGAGGGCACGTCCACCCACGGCGCGGCGGTCGTGGCGGCCGGGCCGACGTACGGCGAGACCGGCTCAGCTCGCCGCACGCGTTCCTCCGGCCACACCAACACCAGCATCACCATCCACCGGGCCGCGTCCACCGAACCGTACGCCGAGGTCACCACCCCGTACCGGCTGCGCCTCACCCTGGAGGCGGACGACGACCCGGCGCCTCGGACGGGCCCGGCCGAGGCGGGCGCAGTAAGGGAGCGGCCGCCGCGCGGGCGGCTGGCCGAGGCGTGGCGAAACGCCGTCGGCAGGACGACGCTCACCGAGGAAGGCGACGTCGGCAGCGTGCGCGAGCACGTACCGCTCAGCCTCATGGCCCCGGTGCGCACCGCAGGCATGCCCGCCGCGGACCCCCGGCTGAGCCCGCCCCGGCTCCTCCCCGACCCTCGGCTGCGGCTGGACCGGACAGCGCTGGTGATGGACCAGGCCACCCGTCACGGGGACGGCACCCTGAAGCCGTTCACCTTCCCGGAGAACGGGTTCCAGGTCCGCAGGATCGTCGGGCAGGAGAACATCCAGGCGGCGAACAACGCGGCGATCGCCAGGTCCTACCAGCACGGATTCCACTGGGAGGAGCGGGACAGCCCGCACGACATCGTCCGGCGGGCGACGCACACCAGCCTCACCCGGCCGGGCTCCGGTTCCGCGCAGACGCTGGAGGACGGCACCGCCAACGCGTCGCTCACCACCTTCTGGGACCGCACCGTCACCAGCACCGGCTATGCGGTGCCGGGCCTCGCGGAGAAGCACCTGGCCGGTACGGACACCGCGGCGCTGGCGCTGTACTCCAAGCCCGACTTCGGCGGCGCCGTGCTGCTCACGGTGGCCGACGGCATGAAACTGGAGGCGCTCCACCGGGTCACCGAGGGCGGCGGCTCCTCGGTGGCGCACGAGAGCGTCCAGGACTCGGCGCTCGGCGGCGGGTTCCTCGTCGACTCCGCCCTCGGCCAGAACCAGTACAGCGCCACCACGACCGGCCCGTACACCTCGGACGGTGACGGGACCACGATCGGCGGGGAACACCTGGGCTCGATCAACGTCAAACCGGAAACCGGCCGGACGTTCCTGTTCGCCATCCCCACCACCTGGCTCAGCGTGGCCGATGTGCACCGCGGCATCAAGGACTCGGCGCTCGGCGCATGGGCCCAGGGCGTCTTCGGGCACGCCAGGCCGGGGCAGCAGGAGGTCGGCTCCCAGGCCTACACGGTCGCCTGGGTCCGGGAGGACATCGCCCGCGAACTGGGCATGGTGAGCGACAGGAACTTCCCCGGCCGGGTGGGGAAGGCATGGGACGCTGTCGCGGGCTCGGGCAAGGCCTGGGTCGACGCGGACAAGGCCTACTGGGCCAAGCGCCGCACCGCCGTCGGCCTGCGCGAGGCGGTCGACGCCGCCCTGCGCGGCGTGGCCGCGGCCCGGACCGCGGCCGACGCCACCTCCCGCTCCCTGAACCTTGCCCGGGACGCGGCCGCCGCGGCGGCCGACGGGGTGCGGCAGGCGGGGACCGCCGCGCCGGTGACCCGTCGGGATCCGGCCGACGACGCCGGACCCGGCCGGGACATAGGCCACGACCCGCACGCGGCCGCTGCCCGTCCGGACCGGCCCGCGCCCGGGGACAGTGGCCCGGCGCGGGACGGCCGTCCGGGCGCGGCGCCCGCCCCGCGGCGGGGCGCGGAGCAGGCGAAGGCCGCCGCGCGGCGTGACGCGGCCGACCTGTCCCACCGGGCCGCCACCCGGCGGCTCGACGCCGCGACCGCGCGACTGGACGCCGCCCGCCGGAACTTCCACGCGCGGAGTGTTGAGCTGACCGCGCTGCGCGGTACGGCGGACCGCGCCGCACACGAGTACCACCGGGTACGCGTCGGCGCGGACGAACTCACCCGATGGCATCAGCTGAACGCCACCGAGGAGGGCCGTCGGCAGCTCGACGGGCTCGCCGAGCCCCCCGAGGTCACCTTCACCCCGCCGCCCGAAGCCGTCGGCCCGGCCGTTTCGGCCCGGCCCGTCTACACGCGGAGCGGCGGCACCGGCCCCGGCGCCGGGCTCACCTCCCCGGACCACGTCACGTACACCCTGCACGACGTGGACAGGGACAAGTCCTTCTACCGCGCCCTCGCCGAGGGGCTGCGGCGTACGGCCCCACGGCTGCTGGTGGACGCGGGTGTGGACCTCGCCGACCCGGAAGCAGCCGTCGCCGGGCTGAGGCAGCTGATGGCCGCCAGGCTCACCGACCCGGCCGACGCCGACCTGCTGGCCTTCGCCGCCCCGGACGCCGCCGACACCTTCACCGCCGCCGAGATCGCTGAGGCGGGGCTCGATCTCGGCCGGGACACCCCGGCGCGCCGTGAGTTCGACGGGCTCGGCGGTCTGATCCCGCACGCGCTGAACCTGGCCGAGGACGTCCGCGCGGCCCTTGCCACCGCCCAACTCCGGCGCCCCGCCGACGCGGACGCCGACACCGGCTGGGACCACTCCGGCGCCGACCTGCTGCCCGTGCTGGCCGCCCGCGTCTTCGGCGCCCGGGTCACTGTGGTGCGTGACGACGGCAGCTTCCAGGACTTCGCCGGCTTCCGTGACGGTCCCGGAACCGGCGATACGTCCGGCACGCTCGCCGGCCTTCTCGACGGCGCCGAGCGACCGCGCCCGCACATCGTCCTCAGCCTCGCCGACCACCACTACCGGCTCGCCGTCCCGGACGGCGCCGCCGAGGACACCGCGTCGGGCACCGCGTCGGGCGGGCCGGACACACCGGTCGTGGTGGAGGGCGCGGACGTGGCCGCGGCGCACTCCTTCTCCTCGCGGACCGGTGAGCTCTACCGGCGGACCGGCGAGCGGACCGCGATGTTCGAGGAGGTCCCGCTCGACCTGCACCGGGTGGCCGACGGCGCGGACGGGCTCGGGTCCGCGCTGGTCCATGCGATGCGCAGCGGCGTCTTCGATCTGACGCGCCTGCCGGATGGCCTCCGTGGCCTGCTCGACGGCGGGTCTGACCCGGCCACGGCGGTGGACGCCCTGCACCGTTGGATCGCCGAGCGGGCGACGCGGGACGATCTGTCCGCCGGCTCACCGCTGATCGACGGTGAGCGGCCCGTGCCCATCCGGGCGTTCGCACGGGCCGGGGTCGTCCTGACGGACACACAGTCGATGCGGGCGATCATCGAGGGCGGTGCGCTGCCGGCCGGGGAGGTGGATCTCACTTCGGTGCAGCGACTCCGATTGGCTCTGGCGCTCACCCCCCGCGCGGCATCGTCCATGGCCCTGGCCGCGACGGTGGTCGCCCGGGAACTGGACGAAGTCGTGGTGCTCATCGGACCGGAGGGCAAGGCCCACTGCTTCGGTCCGGGTGACACGCCGCCGGTGGTCGTGGTTCAGGAGAACGGGGACTTCCTCTTCGGTGTTCCGCGCACCAGAGAGTTGCCCGTCCTCGGCCGGTGAGCACCTCCGTGGCGCGGTACGCGTCCTGCCCTTCCGTACGTTGCCGACTGTCCGTAGGTACGAGTTTCCGGCTTTTCCGGCCCCCAGTGCCCGCTGGGCTGCCGACTGGACACGAGGCATACGGTATTTTCGGCCGCGCCACTGCGCTGTGCCACAGTGCTGCGGCTTAGGTGGGAAACGCCTGGACGGGAGACACTCGTGACGCTCACGCTCGATCTGCATCCGCTGTTCCGCAACGAACGCGACATTGACCGCGCCGTTCGCGAGATCATCTTCAAGGCGGCGGCGACAAAGGCGGATCTGGTGGAGATCATCCCGGGGAAGGGCGCCGGCAAGCTCAAGGCACGCGTGCTGGCGATGCTGGGCCAGCCCCATCTGAAGAAGCTCTACGAGCGGTACGAGGTGGATCCCTCCAACGAGGGCCGCGTCTTCGTCCACTTCAAGTGAGCCGCGGACAACCTCCACGACGGCTCGTACCGCCCGGGGGCCGCGGCGAGGCCGACGAGGCCGACGAGGCCGACGACTACATGGACATCGCCCGCCTCAACCAGGGCAAGATGCAGCGGACGTGTGGTCCGCCGAAGTAGCCGCGTACGATGTGCGGCTGGCGTTGGCGGCGGTGGAAGAACCTGCGGGTCTCGGCGGCGAGTTGGGACTGGGGCGCGGGCCCGGCTGTGCATCGGAAGGCTCCGTTTGAGGTTGGCGTTGACCGCACAGAATCTGACCAACCATCACCAAACGGACAGAGCGGAAAAAGTCGGGGCCGTGTACTACAGCCTCAGATCTTGATGTTGTGATTGGTTCTGCTCGGGTTGTCGCCAGGGGCGGAGGCGGGCGGGCAGAGGGCCGCCGCGCCGTTTGTAGTGCCTGACGGTGGCCCGGGTCTGGTGCAGGGTTCGCGCTTTTCCCTCGTCTGCCGGGTCCGGGCCGGTGGGCTGCCCAGGGAAGCCAGTTCCTCCGCCCAACCCTCAAGGTTCTGCGGACTCACATTCATCAGCATGACCGGACAACGGTCAGCACCGATCATCGGTCACAAGATCTGAGGCTGTAGTACTCGTCCGCCTCGCCATGAAAGGACGCGGTCCTATCCGCCCTCGTGGCCGCCGGGCGCCATCCCGCCTCATGTCACAGCATCAGGTCGAAATCACCGGCGGCGACACGTGCAAGGGCACCGGTCCGTACGAACAGGACGACGCAGGTGCCCTTGCGTGCAGCTCTTGCTCTGCGCCAGCCCGGTTCGGCAAGCCATTCCTATACTCGTCGAAGGCGCCACCAGCGCAGTGCTCCTGCCGTGCGCGCTCCCACCCCCGGCTTTCCATGGAGAAGCGACGCCATGAGCGCACTCGGCGAGTCCGTCGGCACGGGCCCCGATCCCGGCTCGGAATTCTTTTCGCGGCGGACGCGGCGAGGTCCCGATATTAAGGTGCAATCAGTCCCGCGCGCTGCCGCCCGGATCATATCGACGGGTGGACGAGGCGTCGCCCGAGACCGGCTCTGGCTACGGATGATGTACGGCTGGCGATACCGGCAGGCGATGGCGGTCATGACACGAGCACTGCCGGAATCCCAAAGTCCTCGGGGTGGTCCTCGTCGCGATCGTGTCAGTGCGCTTGCCGACTTGGCTGCCGTGTACCTGTACCTGGACCGGGAATGGGAATGGCTCGATCCGGCAATACTCGAAGGGACGGTGGGTGCGCATTTACCGCTTGCCCGTTGCGCGGCGTCGGGCCTACGAAGACTGCCGTCCTATCGCGGCCCCGCAATTGTGCACACGAGCAGTGTCGGGATGGTGGCGGATTGGTACCGCGAGAACCAATTCGTCGTCGACCACGGCTTCTGGACCGCTTCTACGTCGGCCTCCGCGCTGAGCGAGGGTGGTCCTGGGTTCTTGGTGTGGTCGCTGACCGGGCGTCTTACGAGAGCGGTAGATCCGTACGCTCCTGGGCGTCTGGTCTTCTCTCCCCGCACCCGTTTCAAAGTACTGCAGGTCAACGCAGGTCGGCAGCCCCGCGTGCTGATGCGGGAGTTGTTTCCGCTGGAGCCCTCTGAGCACCCTGTGGGCTCCGGCGGCGAGCACACCGAATGGCTGGACGAGGGCACGGTGACAGAGCTGGAACGGGCGGCGGCGGAGAGCTCAGGACGAGACGCCGTCGATATCATCACGGGGCCGCGCGAGCGACTTCCCGGAATGATCGTCACGACCAAGTCGGCTAGGCAAGCCGGACGATAAAACCCCGTTCGACCAGCTCAAAAGCCCTGTGGCCAGCGCTGATTGCGCTGGTTCCTGGTGGGCGGGGCTACGCACGGCGGCCTGCGACGGCACCGGCTGCAGATCGGGGACACCGCGGAGACCGCCCGCTTCTTCGGCCGCAAGGTCAGCTGCCACGGACCCGACGACGCCTGAGGCTTCCTCAACCGTGTCACCGCGGCTCTCTCGGGCTTCTCGACTTGGGGGGTAGGCGGCGGTCACCACGCTGATGAGGGCCTGTTCTGCACGACGGCGCTCCAGCAGCCATAGTAGGAAGTAATTGACGGTCCGAAGCCTGGGAATGGCAAGTTCGATCGTTGTCGCACGGGCGTCCCCCTCTCGGGGGCGGAGCCGTTGTGGTGGTTGGTTCTCTCGTCGTTGACATGGCCGTATTCGGGTTTGCGGGCATGCAAAAATAGACGAAATGCAAATTCCTCCCTCCGCGGATATGTTCACGAGATGTGAGTCCTGCCTGCCCGTTAAGGAAAGGGGTTGTCATGCCGTCAAGGTTCACCGCCAAACAAAAGATAGGTCACCTGCTCGAATGGGCGACCGAGTGGAGTGGAGGCGGTCAGGGGAGAAGTATGTGGCTTTACTCGCTAAACCTAGGGGGTTCTCATGCCCTTCTGAATGATTGGATCAAAAATCAAAGAATTCTCAACACTCTCACCCGAGAAGAGAAGGACATTATAGATGCGGCGCGTAAAAGGTCATCAGAGTCCCCGCGTCAAATGAGACCTGTCAAATATTTCGGTTCCCGTGAGGTCGACTCAAGGGGCTAGTGTGATGCGCCAGAAATTTCGGGCTCAAGTCTGTAGTGTGTGTGGCCATGTCGCCGGGACCTCGTGGTGTTGAAGTCAGGCTGTCCGGTGGGGAGTTCGCCGAGTTGTCGCGCTGGGTGGACGGGGCGGTGGAGCCGCGTCTTGCGGAGCGGGCCCGCATCGTTCTGGCGTGTGCGGCCGGGGTGCCGAATTCGCGGGCGGCGGCGGACCTCAAGGTGACCGCGGGCACGGTACGCAAGTGGCGTTCGCGGTTCGTGGCCCGGCGGGTGGCGGGCTTGGTGGACGAGCCGCAGCCGGGTCGGCGCAAGCCGGAGCTGGTGCTCTCCGAGGCTGAGCGTGCGGAGCTGACACGCTGGGCGCGGCGGGCGAAGACCGTGCAGTTACTGGCACTGCGGGCGAGGATCGTGCTGCGGTGCGCGAAGGCGGGACGAACAAGGAGATCGCCGCGGAACTCAGTGCTGTGGATCCCCGGTTCTGCTGACCGAGGATGCTCCGCTATGTTCCGCGCCGCGGGTCTGCTCTCTGTGGACATGCGCCCTTGAGAGGGGTACATGGTCGGACTGGTAGGTCCGAACCATCGCTGGGGACCCTGGTGGCTGAGTGGTGCCGACGTTGGTGGGTGCCGTTGTGTCGTCCGGGGCGAGCTGGCGAGTGCGTCGACATGGCCCCGTGTTGCTTGACGGCGAGTCGGATAACTCAGCGCTGGGTCAGCATGAGCTCTGCTGAAGGCGGGGAAAGGCGATCGAACATGCGACTGATCGCGCGGGTGACGTGTCGCTCGATGGTCTGCTGCTGCAAAGGTTGATAATGCAAATATATGTGCGATCGGCTGAGTTCTCCGCCCCGCGCTGATCCTGCCCTGCGTCCTCCCGCTCGTCGGGAGGCGTGAATCTCTCGCTGCGCTGGAACGGCACTGTCGCGCTCACCAGCCCGGTCGCGCCCGCCTGCCGAACAGCAGGCCTCGCGGCTCCGGTGGCGGCGGGGTGCCGGGGCGCAGTGGCCAGGCGAGCAGCATGCCGGTCAGGAAGCCGACGACGTGCGCCATGTATGCCACGGTGCCCGCGTGGGAGACGCCCTGGCCGGAGGAGTACAGCGCCTGGAGCGCGAACCAGAAGCCCAGGACGATCCAGGCAGGCAGTCGCACGGGCAGGAAGAGCAGGAACGGGACCAGGATCCAGACTCTGACTCTCGGGTACAGGACCAGATATGCGCCGAGGACGCCGGCGATCGCCCCGGAGGCGCCGATCAGCGGGTCGCCCGAGGTGGGGTTCGCGAGGGCGAAGCCGTATGCGGCCGCGTAGCCGCAAGCGACGTAGAACAGCGTGAAACGGATGTGCCCCAGACGGTCCTCGATGTTGTTGCCGAAGATCAGCAGGAACAGCATGTTGCCCAGCAGGTGCAGCCAGCCGCCGTGCAGGAACATCGCGGTGAACACGGACAGTGCGGGGGACTTGTCGTAGCCCGGCGGTCCGACCACGCAGCCCGCGCCCCGGGCGCCCACACCGACGTCGCCCGTCGGGACCAGCCGCGGCATCTGATGGTGGATCAACTCCTGTGGAACGGCCGCGTAGTGGTCCAGGAACGCCTGGAGGTGGCAGAGCTGGGACAGGCTGCTGTCCCCGGCCACGGAACCGGCGATTCCGGGCGTGAACAGGAAGACGAGGACGTTCGCGGCGATCAGCGCGTAAGTCACCACGGGGGTGCGGCGCACGGGGTTCACGTCATGGACGGGGATGACCACAAGGAAGTACTGCCCCCGATGCGGGCGCCGAACCGGTGAACGCCGCCGTCCACGCGTGCGTATGTCTCCTCAACCGCCCGCGGCACGGCGGGTCGCGGGGACGACGTGAGGAACAGGCGATGAACGACCGAGGTACTCCTCCGATGCACGCTCTGCCCGACGGGGAAGCGGAGATCTCCCTGGTGGTGCGACTGCCCTGGGAGGACGTGGCCCGGCTGGGTCAGGAGGCCGGGCGGCTGGCCTCGCAGATGCAGCGGCCGGTGACGCTGGACGAGGCGGTGAGTAACCGGCTGCGCTCCGCACGGTCCGCCGCTCATGCCAAGCCGCCGGGGGAGCAGCCGGTGCCGACGCCGCTGGGGGGCAGCGCGTCGGTGTCGTCGTTGCCGCCGCGGCCTCCGGCGGATCAGGCTCGGCAGGCCATCGAGCGGATCAACGGCAGCGCGTGACGCCGTAGAGGTGCGGGGCGCGTGACGCTGTAGAGGTGCGGGGCGCGTAGTGCTGTAGGGGTGTGGAGGCGCGTAACGCTGTACGGGTGCGGGCTGACTGCGGGGTGCGGGCTCGTTGCGGCTGGTCGCCCGCGCGGCGAAGCCGGCCCCCAGCCCCCGGCCCTTTGTCGATACCGCCCCGCACCCCTTCTAGGCCAGTTGGTCCACTGCTTTCGCGGCCTTCCTGGCGGCTACCAGCACCGGGTCCCACACGGGGGAGAACGGGGGCGCGTAGCCCAGGTCCAGGGCTGTCATCTGTTCCACCGTCATTCCGGCCGTCAGGGCCACGGCGGCGATGTCGACCCTCTTGCCCGCGCCCTCCCTGCCCACGATCTGCACGCCGAGCAGCCGTCCCGTGCGGCGCTCGGCGAGCATTTTCACCGTCATGGAAGAGGGATCGGGGTAGTACCCCGCGCGGCTGGTGGACTCGATCGTGACCGCCACGAACCGCAGACCGACCCGGTGGGCGTCCTTCTCGCGCAGGCCGGTGCGGGCGATCTCCAGGTCGCACACCTTGCTGACCGCCGTGCCGACCACCCCCGGGAAGGTGGCGTATCCGCCGCCGACGTTCGTGCCGATGATCTGTCCGTGCTTGTTGGCGTGCGTGCCCAGCGCGATGTGCCGTAGCTGGCCCGAGACCAGGTCGAGGACCTCCACGCAGTCGCCGCCGGCCCAGATGTTCTCGTGCCCGCGCACCCGCATCGCCAGGTCGGTCAGCAGGCCCCCGTGGACGCCGAGCGGCAGCCCCGCGGCCCGCGCGAGCGCCGTCTCGGGATGTACGCCGATGCCGAGCACGACCACGTCCGCCGGGTACTCGGCGTCCTGAGTGGCCACCGCCCGCACCCGGCCGCCGTCGTCCGTGAGCACCTTGGTGACCTCGGCGTCGTCGACCATGGTGATGCCCATGCCCTCCATCGCCTCGTGCACCAGTCGGCCCATGTCCGGGTCGAGCGTGGACATCGGCTCCTTGCCCCGGTTGACGACCGTCACCTCGTAGCCGCGTCTGATGAGCGCCTCGGCCATCTCCACACCGATGTATCCCGCACCGACGACCACCGCGCGGCGGCCACGCGTGCGTGCCAGCGTGTCCAGGAGCGCCTGGCCGTCGTCGAGTGTCTGCACACCGTGGACGCCGGGCGCGTCCACCCCCGGCAGGTCCGGCCGGAACGGGCGGGCACCGGTTGCGATGACGAGTTTGTCGTACGACGTCCAGGACTCGGCTCCGGAATCCACGTCACGCGCGCGTACCCGCCCGCCGGCCACGTCGATCTCCGTGACCTCGGTTCTCATACGCAGGTCGATGCCGCGGGCCCGGTGCTCCTCGGGCGTACGGGCGATCAGCTGGTCCCGCTCGGCGACGTCACCGCCGACCCAGTACGGGATGCCGCAGGCCGAGTAGGAGGTGAAGTGGCCCCGGTCGAACGCCACGATCTCCAGCTCGTCCGGGCCCTTCAGACGACGTGCCTGTGACGCCGCGGACATCCCCGCGGCGTCACCGCCGATCACGACCAGACGCTCCGACCCACGCTTCGTACGGCTCATGCTCATGCGAACACGCTACGGGGGCAGGGCATTTCGGTGCTGTTGCCCGTCGCCGAGCGCCTGCCGCCTATCGCCCATCTCTTATCGCCGATCCCCTGTCGCCGCACCGGTCCCTTCCGGCAGTGGCTCAGTCCTGCTCGCCACCCTGCTGCGGGCGGGTGGACTCCGGGGCGGGCCTGGCCGTCGGAAGCGGGCCCAGGGCGGTCGACGTGGGCGTGGTGGCCGGCCCGCGCGGCAGGCGGGGCCGGACGATCCGCAGCCACACCAGGACGATCAGCGCGGCCACCGCCACGAACGGCAGCACCGCCCCGATGACCACGGCGAGCCAGCGCAGCATCGTCACGAACGCGCCCCAGCCGCCCGCCAGCGCGTCCACGAAACCTGGGTCGTCGTCGGCGTCGTCTTCCTTCGCCGCCTTCTTCACCGGAGTCCCGGACAGGGACAGGGTGATGGTGGCCAGGCTGGTGCGGTCCTTCAGGGACGACTGCTGGGCCAGCAGCGCCTCCAGGTCGGACTCCCGCCGGCTCAGCTCGCCCTCCAGCGTCACCACGTCACTGAGCTTGGTCGCCTGGTCCATCAGCTCGCGCACCCGGGCCACACTGGCGCGCTGCGACGTGATCCGGCTGTCCACGTCGACGACCTGGTCGGTGACATCCTGAGCCTTCGCGGTGCGCTCCAGGAGCTTGCCCGCGCCCTGGAGGTCGGCGAGGACCGCGTCGTACTGGTCGACGGGCACCCGCAGTACGACCCGGGTGCGCTCACGGCCGTCCCCGTCGCGGCTGGTGGACTCGTCACCGACATAGCCGCCCGCGGTCTCGACGGTGGAGCGGGCGTCGTCGAGGGCCTTCGGGACATCCTTGACCTGCACGGTCAGGGCCGCCGTGCGGATGATGTGGCTGGTGACCCTGGGCGGCGCGGTCGCCTTGGCGCCGCCCGCCCCGCTGTCGCTGCCCGCCGCGCCGCCGGGCGCGACCCCCTTCGCGTCGCTCTGCGCGGCGGCCCCGTCGTTGGCCGGCTTGCTGCCGGCACCACCGGAATCGTCGCTGCCGGCGCTGCAGCCGGACAGCGCGAGGGCCGCCGCCAGCAGCAGCCCGGCCAGGCCTTGGACGGGCCGTACGGAACGTCGTGTGCGCATATGGGCCTACCCTCGATGGTCGTGACGGCTGACACTTTTCGACGAACACTCCTTCGACGCCGGACCGGGACCGAACGTTGGGGCCCCGCGGTCCCGATGGGGTCACGATCGGGACTCGTGACGGACACCGGGGTCTCGGGCGGAGTGTCAGTGGGGTCTGAGAAGGTGGGGTCATGAGCGCAACGGGTGCAGGTCGGGCCAAGGTCACCCAGACCCGGGTCGTGGTCGTCGGAGCCGGAATCGCGGGGCTGGCCGCCGCCCACCGGCTGCTGCGACGCGGGGTCGGCGTGACCGTGCTGGAGGCAGCGGACCGCGTCGGCGGCAAGCTGCTCCCCGGCGAGATCGCGGGCGCCCGCGTCGACTTCGGTGCCGAGTCGATGCTCGCCCGCCGCCCCGAGGCCGTTGCCCTGGCCCGTGAGGTGGGCCTGACCGACCGTCTCCAGCCGCCCGCCACCGCGACCGCCTCCCTGTGGACCCGCGGCGCCCTGCGCCCCATGCCCAAGGGCCATGTGATGGGCGTCCCCGGCACCGCCTCCGCCCTGGCCGGAGTGCTGTCCGAAGAGGGCCTCGCCCGTATCGAACGCGACGCCGACCTGCCTCGTACCGAGGTCGGCGACGACGTCGCGGTCGGGGAGTACGTGGCGGCGCGGCTCGGCCGCGAGGTCGTCGATCGCCTCGTCGAGCCGCTGCTGGGCGGGGTGTACGCGGGCGACGCGTACCGCATCTCCCTGCGCTCGGCGGTCCCGCAGCTCTACCAGGCCGCACTGACGCACGACTCCCTGACCCGGGCGGTGCGGGAGATCCAGGCGAAGGCCGCGGCCAACCAGCAGACCGGGCCGGTGTTCATGGGCATCGAGGGCGGGGTGGGGAGCCTGCCGCTCGCGGTGGCGGAATCGGTGCGGGAGCGCGGGGGCGAGATCCTGACCGGTGCGGCGGTGACGGAGCTGCGCCGTGAGCCGTCCGCCGGGTGGCGGGTGGTCGCCGGGGGCCGGGTCCTGCACGCCGACGCGGTCGTCGTCGCCGTCCCCGCCCCGGCCGCCGCCGCGCTGCTGCGTACGGAGGCCCCGGGGGCGGCCGCCGAGCTCACCGGCATCGAGTACGCCTCCATGGCCCTGGTCACCCTCGCCTACCGCCGCGCGGACGTCACGCTTCCCGAGGGCAGCGGCTTCCTCGTCCCGCCGGTCGACGGACGCAGCATCAAGGCGTCCACCTTCGCCTCCCGGAAGTGGGGGTGGATCGCCGACGAGAACCCGGACCTCCTGGTCCTGCGCACCTCCGTCGGACGCCACGGCGAGATGGAGATCCTCCAGCGGGAGGACGCCGGACTCGTCGAGGTCTCGCGCCACGACCTCCGGGAGGCCACCGGTCTCGACGCCACCCCGCTCGAGACCCGCGTCACTCGCTGGACCGACGGCCTGCCCCAGTACCCCGTCGGCCACCACGCGCGCGTGGCCCGCATCCGCGAACACGTCGGCAGACTGCCGGGCCTCGCCGTGTGCGGCGCCCCGTACGACGGCGTCGGCATCCCGGCGTGCATCGCGAGCGCCTACGCGGCGGTGGACCAGCTCGGCGGCGACCTGAGCGCCGTACCGGAGCTCACCGCCAACCCGGTGCAGAGTCTGCATGGCGGAGCGGGAGAATAAGGACCATGAGTGACGACGCCCCCACCCCCGAGGCCGGCCGCATCCCGAACAAGGGCAAGCTGGCCAAGGACCTCAACGAGGTCATCCGCTACACCCTCTGGTCGGTCTTCAAACTGAAGGACGTCCTGCCCGAGGACCGCGCGGGCTACGCCGACGAGGTCCAGGAGCTGTTCGACCAGCTCGCCGCCAAGGACGTGACGATCCGTGGCACCTACGACGTGTCCGGCCTGCGCGCCGATGCCGACCTCATGATCTGGTGGCACGCGGAGACCAGCGACCAGCTCCAGGAGGCGTACAACCTCTTCCGCCGCACCAGGCTCGGTCGCGCGCTGGAGCCGGTCTGGTCGAACATGGCGCTGCACCGCCCCGCCGAGTTCAACCGCGCGCACATCCCGGCGTTCCTCGCCGACGAGACGCCCCGCGACTACGTCAGCGTCTACCCCTTCGTGCGCTCCTACGACTGGTACCTGCTGCCCGACGAGGACCGTCGCCGTATGCTCGCCGACCACGGCAAGATGGCCCGCGGCTACCCAGACGTGCGCGCCAACACGGTCGCCTCGTTCTCTCTCGGCGACTACGAGTGGATCCTCGCCTTCGAGGCCGACGAGCTGTACCGCATTGTCGACCTCATGCGCCTCCTGCGCGCCTCGGAGGCCCGGATGCACGTCCGCGAGGAGGTCCCCTTCTACACCGGGCGCCGCAAGTCCGTCGCCGAGCTGGTCGAGGGCCTCGCCTGATCAGCGCGCGGACCGGGTGGCCGGCGCCTTCGGGGGCTCGGTCACCGGCTTGAGCCCGGCGACCGGGCTGGGCTCGGCGACCGGGCTGGGCTCGGTCACCGGGCTGGGGTTGGCGACCGGGCTGGGGTTGGCGACCGGCCCGGGCTCGGTCACCGGCCCGGGCTCGGTCACCGGGCTGGGCTCCGGGTGCGGGGCGCAGGCCGTGCGCCGTGCCGGGAGTGCGCCCTCCAGCAGATACGCGTCCACGTGGCTGTTGACGCACGGGTTCGGCCCGTACGCGATGCCGTGCGTGCCCGCGTCCCGCTCGGTCACCAGCACCGAGCCCGACAGCCGCCGCCGCAGTTCCAGGGCTCCTTCATACGGCGCGGCAGCATCCCGCTCGGCCGCCAGGACGAGCGTGGGAGGCAGCTCACCGGGCCCCGTCCGCACATCGAGGGGCTGCTGACGGGGCGCCGGCCAGAAGGCACACGGCAGGTTCGTCCACACGTTGCCCCAGGTCTCGAAGGGCGCCACGCGCGCGAGCCGGGTGTTGTCCCGGTCCCACACAGTCCACTCCGTCGGCCAAGGCGCGTCGTTGCACTCGACGGCCGTGTAGACCGCGTGCGAGTTCTCCGCCTCGGCCGCCGCCTCCGGATACGGTCCGGCCTGCTCGATCAGCGGCTGCGGGTCACCCTTCAGATATGCCGACAGCGCCCGCGCGCGATGCGGCCAGTAGTCGTCGTAGTACCCGGCCGACAGAAACGCCCCCTGCAGCTCCCCGGGCCCCACCGTCCCGCCCGCGGGCTTCCGCGCGAGCAGCGCCGCCGCCTTCTCGTAGCTGCGCAGCACCTTGTCCGCCGTGTCACCCAGCCCGTACACGTCGTCGTGCCGCGCGATCCAGTCCCGGAAGTCCTGCCAGCGCTCCTCGAACACGGCCGACTGCTTGAGGTTGTTGCGGTACCAGACCTGCTCGGGGTCCGGGTCCACGGCCGCGTCGAACACCATCCGCCGTACGTGCGAGGGGAACAGGGTCGCGTACAGCGCCCCGAAGTACGTGCCGTACGACGCGCCCATGAACGTCAGCCTCTGCTCGCCCAGCGCGGCGCGCAGGATGTCCAGGTCACGGGCGTTGTTGAGCGAGGTGTAGTGCCGCAGCGTGTCGCCCGCCCGCGTCGCACAGCCGCGCGCGTACGCCTTCGCCTGCGCGACGCGCTCCTTCTTGTACGACTCCGAGGGGTACGTCGGCGCCTGCGAAGGAGTACGGAAGAACGTCTTGGGGTCCTGGCAGGACAGCGGCGCGGAACGGCCCACTCCGCGCGGGGCGTAGCCGACGAGGTCGTACGCCGCCGCGACCCGCTTCCACTCGGGGAGCGCGCCGATCAACGGGAAGTACATGCCGGAGGCGCCCGGTCCGCCGGGGTTGAAGACCAGGGCGCCCTGCCGGGGCACCCGGCGCTTGCTGTTGTACGGGTCCTTCTGGGTGGCCGGCACCCGGCTGACGGTCAGTCTGATCTGCCGACCGTCGGGATGGGCGTAGTCGAGCGGGACCGACACGGTGCCGCACCGCACCGGGACCGGCAGGTCCTCCTCGGCGGGGCAGGCGCCGAAGACGACGCCCGCCGCCCGGGCCCGCGTGGCGGCCACCGCCGTGCCGCGCAGCTCGGCCGAGCCCGGGACCGCCGGAGCGCCGTCCGCCGGGGCGGCGACCAGCGCGGTCAGGAGCAAGGACCCGGCGGCCGAGTACAGGGCGGGGGCTCTCATCGCGTATCCCTTCGATGCACGGTAGCGACAGAAGGGATGTTTCGTTCGGGCGTCGGTGAAGGCAAGTACCGACCGCCGGTGTCGGCCCCAATGCCTCCGCACGCCCCCCGGGCGAGCGGATCCCGCCGTCCCGCTCTGCGCGCCGGTTCTGCGGCTCGCGGTGGGTGAAGGCCGGCGCCGACGCACAGGCCGCCAAGGTGACAGGAGCAATTGGTCCGATGTTTCCTCGTCGCGGCCATTGAAATCTCCCCCTGCTGCCCCTACTTTCCCCGCATGTTTTCCACAAGAGACCAGGCGCACGTCACGAGACCCGCTGGAGTGCTCCACTTATTCATCGGGTCTTATCGTGTCATTGCGGCCTTCCTTTGCGCGCTCCTGTCCGTCGGAGCGCTCGCCCTGCCCGTGCACGCGGCGACCGCGATCACCTACTTCGTCTCGCCCAGCGGCAGCGACAGCAACGCTGGAACCAGCGTCGGCGCCCCCTTCCGCACGCTCACCAAGGCGCAGACCGCAGTCCGGGCGATCGACAAATCGACGTCCGGCCCGATCACCGTGACCTTGGCCGGTGGCGTCTACCGGATGACCAAGACGCTGACCTTCACCGCTGCGGACTCCGGCGGCGGTACGGCCGGTACCGTCTGGTGGAAGGCGGCGTCCGGACAGACCCCGGTCATCAGCGGTGGTGCCCGCATCACCGGCTGGGCAAAGACCGGCACGGGCAGCATCTGGTCCGCCCCGGCCCCCAGCGGCCTGGACACCCGGCAGCTCTACGTGGGCGGCGTACGCGCCCAGCGCGCCAACGGCTCCCTGCCGGTGTCGGTGACCCAGACGGTGACCGGATACAAAACCGCGTCCGGCGACCCGATGGCCGGCTGGCGTAATCCGTCGGCGATCGAGTTCGTCTATCGGGGCGGCCTCGGGCTGTGGACCGAGCCGCGCTGTCCGGTCGCCGCGGTCACCGGTACCGCCATCGCCATGGCCCAGCCCTGCTGGAACAACTCCACCCAGCGCGTCATGCGTACCGACGACTCGGGCCGCACCTACAACCTGGTCGGCCGCAAGTCGATCACCGAGGCGCCGACGGCGGTGGAGAACGCCTACGAACTCCTCGACAAGCCGGGTGAGTTCTACCTGGACAAGAGCGAGCACCGGTTCTACTACATTCCGCGTTCCGGGGAGAACCTGACCACCGCGGACGTGGAGGCGCCCTCGCTCGACACCCTGGTGGCGTCCTCCGGCAAGGCCTCGGACGAGCCCAGTCATGTCGGCTTCCAGGGCATCCAGTTCAGCTACGCGAACTACACGACCTCGAACACCGGCACCGGCTTCTCCGAGATCCAGGCCACGTACCAGGTCACCGGTGCGTCGGGCTACGCCACCCAGGGACTGTGCGACTTCGTGTCAGGCGGCACCTGCCCGTACGGCAACTGGACGAAGATGCCCGGCGCGGTACGGTTCACCTACGACAAGAGCATCCACTTCGACCACGACTACTTCGTCCATCTCGGCGCGGCCGGACTGGACCTCGGCAACGGCTCGCAGAACGCCACGGTCACCGCCTGCGTGTTCACCGACATCTCCGGCAACGGCCTCGACCTGGGCGGCGTGGACATCCCGCAGCCCAGCAGCGCGGCCCAGCACACCAGCGGGATCACCGTCAAAGACAGCCACTTCTACGACACCGCCGCCGAATACCACGGCGGGGTCGCCATCGACGCCGGATATGTCGAGACATCGACCATCACCCACAATCAGATCGACCATGTGCCCTACACGGCGATCTCCATCGGCTGGGGCGGCTGGCCCGACAAGGTGAGTCTGCCCGCACAGCCGAACTACTCGAACAACAACACGATCTCGAACAACCTGATCTACGACCACATGTCGCTGCTCGGCGACGGCGGTGCCGTCTACACGAACGGGATCACCGGCACCTCGATGGCGAGCGGTGAGCGTGTGACCGGCAACCTGGTCCACGACCAGCTCAACACCTCCGGCGGCCACGTCCTGTACACCGACAACGGCGCCACCTACGTGTCGATCCTCGGCAACGCGGTGTGGAACATCAATGTCTCGCCGTGGGGGAGCAAACACGGGAACTACACCGCGGGCGACGGGACGTACGACCCGACGGACATCGAGGGCAACTACTGGCCGAACGGTCCGGCCGACTACGACGACAAGGGCGTCCTGATCAAGGACAACCACAACATCACCGGGGCGTCCCAGGTTCCGTCCGCCGTCATCGCGGCCGGCGGCATCGAGTCGCAGTACCAGGCGATCCTGTCCTGGCAGCCGGCCTGACCCGAAGGCGTCAGGGCGTGCGGCGTCCACCGCGGTCGGCCGCCCGGCCGACCGCGGTGGACGCCGGCGGCACGGGTTGGTGAGGGGGCGGAGGCCGGGAGGCCGGGATCGGCGGCCCGGTGCGTGGGACCGGCCGCCGCCGTGGTGCGGTACGAGACTTCCGGCCGCCCGCCGAGAGCACGGCTGGAGGTCAGCGATCGTGAGTCATGGTCGGGGATCAGTCCACGTCGCTGTATGCGGTTCCGGCCTTGAGGTCGTCGACGTAGTTGACGACGCTGCTTCCCTCGGCCCCGTAGGTGCCCCACTTCGGGTCGTTGCTGCTGTCGAAGGTGCGGCAGGCCCACTGTGTGGTGCCGTCGCTGAACGTCTGGTGTTTGCCGTTGAAATAGAGCTCGACCCATCCGCCCTTGGTGGCGTCGGACAGATGAAGCCCGATCGCGTAGCGGTTCCACTGGCCGGCCGAGACGGGCGCTGACCAGATCGTGTAGACCTTGTTGTCGGGCTGACGCTGGATCACCGTGGCGCGGCCGCCGATCATCTTCAGCACGACCGGCCAGTTCTGGATGTGGTCGCCGTAGGACTTCCACTGGAAGTTGGCGTTGTTGTCCACGGTGCTGGACAGCTTGCTCGACCAGCCGAACCAGTAGGTCTTGCCGTTCTGGAAGGTGTACTTCGCGCCGTCGACCGTGATGCCGTGGCTCTCGCAGCGGTTGCTGCCGCTCGGCTTGCTGTACTTCCAGACCTTGCCCCGCTCCGCGTCGTTCGCGGTGGTGATGCTGCCGGGGGCGTCACAGTTCAGCAGCCCGAACACCTTGGTGCCGCCGGAGGCGTCGCCGGTCCAGATGGAAGCGGCCTGGGCCGGCCACGCGAGCGCGAGCACGCAGGCGGCGGCGCCGACGGGTAAGGCTGAAAACAGCGTCCTCGTACGAGGTGTCATGGGTCGAACGGGCATCTCGGCTCCTTGTGGGGGGTCCTCCTGAGGCGGTTGGGACCGTAACCGATCGGCATGAGCAGGTCCATACTTTTGACGTGACCGCGTCCCCGCATCTCGGGCACATTGATCCGATGTATCGCCGTCGAAGTCATTGACGCTTCGTCGGCTACCTCTACGTTTCTTGTGTGCCCTTACCTCAGAGTGCGTGCGCCAGGAGATCGAGTACAGGGCCAGAGGTCGTGGACTGCCAAGTCATCGGACCTCATCGGACCTCATCGGGTCATGGGCCTCCCTTTGGGCCCGAGGAGGCGTCCGGGACAGAAGGGGCTTCCCGCACCCTTGACGGGACCGTGTGGCGCGTCATCAGATGCTGTTTGTTCCCGATGAGTTGTGAGCACTTCTGGTCTCTTGGAGAGGGAGAGCCGCGATGACGGTCACTCGCAGATCGGTCCTGATCGCCAGCACGGCCGTACCGACGGCAGGAGCAATTCTCGGCACCCCGGCCGCGCAGGCTGCCACGGCCTCCACCGGTGCCACGGGTCGCCACACCGTCGCCTTGCGTGACGGCTGGCGCTTCGCGCTGGTCAACCCCGGCGGGATCACCGACCCGACCGGCGCGTACGCCGACGCGGCCGACCCCGGCCACGACGACTCGGCGTGGCGCGAGGTCGCCGTCCCGCACGACTGGAGCATCGAGCAGACCCCCACCACGGACAACGGCACCACCAGCGGCACCGGTTTCCTGCCGGGCGGCCTCGGCTGGTACCGCATCGGGTTCACGCTGCCGCCCGCCTGTGCCGGCAAGCGGATCTCCGTCGAGTTCGACGGGATCTACATGGACTCGTACGTCTACTGCAACGGCGAGGAGGCGGGCCGGCACCCGTACGGGTACACGGGGTTCGCCTTCGACCTCACCGACATGCTGCACACCGACGGCACCACCGAGAACGTCATCGCCGTCAAGGTGCAGAACCAGCTCCCCAGCAGCCGCTGGTACTCCGGCAGCGGCATCTACCGCGAGGCCCGCCTCGTGGTCACCGAGGCGGTGCACGTCGAGCGCTGGGGGACGTATGTCACGACGCCGGACATCACCGGGAAGCGTGCCGTCGTCCGGGTGGGTACCTCCGTGGTGAACGAGTCCGGAGCGGCGAGCGAGGTCGAGATCAGATCGACAGTCGTCGATCCCGACGGCCTCACGGTCGCCCGCACGGCCTCCACCGTCACCGTCGCCGTCGGCGACAAGACCTCCGAGACCCATGAACTGACCGTCCCCAGACCGCGGTTGTGGGACATCGAGACCCCGCAGCGCTACACCCTGGAAACCGAACTCCGTGTCGGCGGCAAGGCGACCGACACCTACCGCACCCCCTTCGGCATCCGCACCTTCCGCTTCGACCCGGACGAGGGCTTCCACCTCAACGGCGCCCATACCAAGATCAAGGGCGTCGACCTGCACCACGACCAGGGCGCGCTCGGATCCGCCGTCAGCATCGACGCCGTACGCCGGCAGATGACCATCATGAAGTCGATGGGTGTCAACGCCTTCCGCACCTCCCACAACCCGCCCTCGCCGCAGGTGATCCAGGTCTGCGAGGAGCTCGGCATCGTCATGATGGTGGAGGCCTTCGACTGCTGGCAGACCGGCAAGACGCGGTACGACTACGGCCGGTTCTTCGACGAGTGGTGCGAGCGGGACGCGACCGAGATGGGGCTCGCGGCCCGCAACTCGCCCGCCGTGGTGCTGTGGTCCATCGGAAACGAGATCACCGACTCGACCGCCACCGCCGGGCTCGCCATGGCAGACCGCGTCATCGCCGCGATCAAGGCGGCGGACGACACCCGCCCGCTGGTCATCGGCTCGAACAAGTACCGCGGGGGCGTCCCTGCCAAGGGCTCCGCGGCCGACCTCATGCTCGCCAAACTCGACGGGCTCGGTCTCAACTACAACACCGCGAAGTCCGCGGACGCCCTGCACGCCGCCTACCCGCACCTCTTCCTCTTCGTGTCCGAGTCGTCGTCCCAGACCTCCAGTCGCGGCACGTATCAGGAGCCCGAGCACCTCAACACGGGTGAGAACCACACCCCCGGCAAGCGCGCGACCTCGTCGTACGACAACAACCTCGCCGGCTGGACGCTGAGCGGCGAGTACGAGCACAAGAGGGACAGGGACCGGAAGTGGTTGGCCGGGCAGTTCCTGTGGTCGGGCATCGACTACATAGGCGAGCCCACGCCGTACAAGGTCTTCCCGGTGAAGGCCTCCTTCTTCGGCGCGGTCGACACGGCCGGCTTCCCCAAGGACATGTACCACCTGTTCCGGAGCCAGTGGACGGATGAGCCCATGGTCCATCTGCTTCCGATGACCTGGAACCACGACAAGGGCGACACGGTCGAGGTCTGGGCGTACGCCAACGTCGACACCGTCGAGCTGTTCCTGAACGGGACCTCCCTGGGCACCCGGACGTTCGACACCAAGAAGACACCCTGCCGGCCGCCATGCTCGACGGCGACCCGGCGACCGGCTGGTCCAACGCGTTCTCCAAGTCCGCGACGTCCCTGCTGCCCGCGTTCGACGGCGCCCGCCCGAAGGACTGGGTCTGCGTGGACTGGGGGCGGGCCAGGACCTTCGACCAGGTGGAGGTCTCCTTCACCGTGGACGGCACCCATGCCCTGCCCGCGTCGGTCGAGGTCGCGGTGTGGGACGGCCGCCGGTTCGTGCCGGTGACGGGCACCACGGTGGAGTGGGCCACCGCCTCGGACACGCCTACCGTGCTCACCTTCGACCAGGTTCGCGGCTCCCGGCTGCGGCTCACACTGACCAGCAGCCGACCGGGAGAGGTCCAGGGGGCGGTACGGATCAGCAAGCTGGAGGCCCCGACCGGCTGAGCGAAGCGCGGCGCCATGCCTTGTTCGCCGTCGTGGATGGAGCGCTGTCGGTATGTGACGTTCCGGTGAGCGCCGGGGGCAGGAGGTCTCGTCAGGAGATCTCGGGTGCCTGCGGGGGCGGGCTGGACGCGGGCGGCGGGAGCGTATAGCTCGGGGACGGGGAGGGTGTCACCGGGAACGTCGGGAACGCCGGGAACGCCGGGCTCGGGTCCGTCGTCGGGCCTGCCGGGGCTGGGGAGTTGGTGATCGGGGGCGTGCTGCCGGCGACCATGTCCCGGGCCAGTGCGTCGAAGTCGACGTACCCCGTGGCCTCCAGGACCTTGATGTGGTCCAGCACGGTCGTGTTGGCGTCGTCCGCGAGGGCGCGAACGAGGGAGTTGCGGGTGCCGGCCCGCACCTGGGCGACGACCGAGAACACCCTGCCGTGGGCCAGCCGCAGGATGTTGGCGAACTGGCGGTCGTAGTCCGCTCCTTGGGTCGAGTTCAGCGTCGCGAGCCACTGCTTCTGCTGGTCGTTCGGCTCGTCGGGCAGCTCCAGGCCCAGTTCGGCGGCCACGCCACGGACCCGTTCGTCCAGGAAGGTGTGCCCCTCGACGAGGTGCTGCCCCGCCGTCCGTACGGCCCCCGTCGTCCCCTTCTGCTGCGCCTGCCGGCCGGCGGGCAGCTCCCACAGGCCGGCCAGCCGGACCTTGGTGACGAAGTCCCGGTCGAGGCCGGACAGCGGTCCGTACCTCGTCGACACGGTCTGCGCGTTCAGCACGTCCACGCTGGTGCCGGACCGGTCGGCGTACGACCAGATCGGGAAGATCAACGCCACGAAAGTCGCCAGCAGACCGGTGATGATGATCCCGGTGCCGGTGAAGATGCCTCTGCCGTTGACGGGGGGTCGCGGTCGCATGGTGCCTCCTGTTGCGGCACCGCACGCTAGTGGGTTTCAGGTGCGGGGTTGACATGTTACTTCGGGGTCTACGTCAACCGCCGTACGCGGGTGAAAGGTTGCAACGTGGGTGAGGTGGGGCGAATGGGGGAGCGGGAGAGGAGGGCAGACCGGAACAAAGGAGAGGAAAAACGGTTGCGGAGAGCAGGTCGGATGGCCTGGTGTTAATCCCCGCACAGTCGAGGGCGGGCCTCAGCGGCGCAGCAGGACCCGGCGGGTGGCGCGGGCCAGCCGTACCGTCGGCCGCTGCGAGCGGGGCGCCGGGCCCGAGCGCTCCAGCCACCACTCCCGCAGCCGCCTCCGGGCCGCAGCGTCCTCCAGATGCCCGGCGAGGAGAACCTGCTCGGCGAAGTTCAGCGCGTCGCGGCGGTAGCCGTCCGGCATCGGGTGGCCGTGGGCATAGGCGAGGAAGGCGGCGCGGTAGGCGGGGCCGAGGATCACCGGGAGGTCGGGAGCGACCTTGGCGACGACGTCCGCCCGCTTCGCGGCGAGGGCCCGGGTCTGAACGCCCACCCGTACCCGGTCGAAGCCCTCAGGCACGGGGGTCCCGGCGACCAGCGCGGACAGCAGCGCGGTCTGCGCGAGGGCGAGGCGCTGACGGGGGAGATCGTCGGCCGGGGCTGCGGCGGTGGTCGGGTCCGGGTCGGAACCCGCGTCAGGGGCCGGGGCAGAGTCCGCGTCCGCGTCCGGGGCCTTCTGCGGACGGGCCGTCGAGTCGGGAGTCGGAGCCGCGTCCGGGGCTGTCTGCTGATGTGCCGCGGAGTCCGCGTCCGGAGCCGGGGCCGGGGCCGGGGCCGGGGCCGAGCCCGTGTCCGGGGCCGGAGTCGCGTTCGGGGCCGGAGCCGACGGGGTCTCGGTCGCCACGGTCACCGAGGTCGCCACGGTCACCGAGGGTGTCGAAGCGCGCGCGCCGCCGCCCTTCTCCACCGCCTCCCCGATCGCCGCCAACTCGCTTTCCAGCTCGGCCGGTTCGGGGAAGTTCTCGTCCCGCTCCAGCAGGACTCCCGGCGGGGAGACCCGGGACGCGAGGTCGGTCAGGATGTCGAGGACCGGGCGGGGGACCGGGTGGGCGTGGCTGTCGTGCCAGACGCCGTCGCGTTCGAAGCCGCCCGCGACATGGACGTACGCGATGGCCTCCAGGGGAAGCCCGGCCAGCGCCTCGGCCGGGTCCTCGCCGCGGTTGACGTGGTTGGTGTGCAGGTTCGCCACGTCGATGAGCAGGCGCACTCCGGTGCGGTCGGCCAGTTCGTACAGGAACTGTCCCTCGGTCATCTCCTCGCCGGGCCAGGCGATCAGCGCGGCGATGTTCTCCACGGCGAGCGGCACCGGCAGCGCGTCCTGCGCGATGCGGACGTTCTCGCACAGCACGGCGAGGGAGTCGCGGGTGCGCGGCACCGGCAGCAGGTGGCCGGCTTCCAGGCGGGGGGAGGCGGTCAGCGGGCCGCCTGCCCGGACGAACGCGATGTGCTCGGTGACCAGCGGAGCGCCCAGTACCTGAGCGCGCTCGGCGAGGGCGGTCAGCCGTCCCTCGTCGGGGCGGTCCGCGCCGCCGAGGCCGAGGGAGACGCCGTGCGGGACCACGGTGACCCCGCGCTCGCGCAGCCGCAGCAGGGACTGCGGGAGGTGTCCGGGGCAGGTGTTCTCCGCCACGACCTCGAGCCAGTCGATGCCCGGCATGCGCTCCACGGCGTCCGCGATCTCCGGCCGCCACCCGATGCCGGTCCCCAGTCGCTCCATGGTCCCCTCCTTCGCACAGCCCCACGGCGTGACGTGGGTATGGCCCCGGCCGGCGGACCTGAACCGCTCGGTGGACGCGTTCAGAGCAACATTTGAGGTTCGGGCCCCGGGCGCCCGCGGCGGGCGTCAGGAGGTACGCGCGGGACGGCCACGGTGTTCAGCGACCGCCGGCGACGGTCTTCAGCGCCCTCCGGCCACGGTGTTCAGACGACCGCCGGCCACCGCCGCGGCAGCCGGAACGTCTCCGTGACGTCCAGGCGGATCACCGCAGCGCCGGATGGTCGGCGACCACCGTGCAGGACCCGGGCGCGATCTCGGTGAACCCGGCGTCCCGCACCAACGGCAGCCCGCTCGTGTGCAGTTCGCCCCAGCGGGCCGGGTCCGCGGTGCGTACGGCGAGCGGGAAACCCGCGTCGCGCCACTCGGCCCGCTCCTCCTCCGAAAGCTCCCACCAGGCGAGTTGGGCCCCATGACCGGCCTGCGCCATCGCCTTGCCGGCCGACATGTCCAGGTCCGGGTTCAGCCACAGCACGGGAGCCGAGGCGTCCGCCTCGACGGGCGGCTCCGGATCGTCGAGGTCGGTGCCGGAGACCTGGAGCCGGGCCAGGTCCTTGGGCCAGCCGTCCAGGGGGACGGGCGGGAAGACGCGTACCTCTGCCGCCTTGCCCGCGACCGTGATCCCGGGCAACGCCTCGGCCCGCCGCCACTCGGCCCCCCGGGCCCGCCGCACGACCTTCCGGATGCGCGTGTCCTGCCAGTCCCGCATCGCCTGCGCCCACTCGCCGTCCCCGACCGACCGCTCATCGCTGAGCATCACGAGAACGGCTCGGGCGGCGGTCTCCAGCGCGTCGGTACGGGCCGGGGGAGCGGCCCGCTCGATCCGGACGACCAGGGGCAGCACGAACTGCGGCGCCTCGTCGCGTGCGTGGGGCTCGGACCCAAAGGGGCTGTCAGGAACGGGTGTCGGCTGCTCTTGGCTCACGGAGCCAAGTCTGCCAGGCCGGAGACCGGTGCTGATCGCCTGCCTCCCCGGTGACTACCCGGAGCGCTCCGCCCGCTGATCACCCGGAGCACGCCGTCCGCTGCGCTTCCTGCCACTCGCACACCGGACACAGCGTGATCCCCTTGTACGACTCGGGGTTGCAACTGCTGCCAATGGAGCACGATCGGGTGCGTTTGGGTGAGCGCCAGTGAGTTCTGGTGTCCCTGAGTTGGGTGGCACAGGGGGTGGTCGAGTGTGGTGGAACGGAGGTTCTTGCATCGAATGCGTGACCTCTGCCGGGGGTGTTCGTTGGATGCGGTGATGGGTTCTTCGGACGGTCTGGGCCGGGAGCGGGGGTGGTGGGGTTGGGCGGGTTGCGTGAGGTGGCGGCGTCGTTCGTGGTGCCCGCTCCTGCGGGTGTGGCGGTCCGGGCGCGGTTGCGGGTGTCGATGGTGGATGCGGCGGTGCTGGCCGAGGTGGGGATGTTCCTCGGTTCGCTGGCCGCGGGTGATCTCGCGGTGCGTTCCCGCCAGGGTTTGGAGCACGATGCCACCGCGTGGGCGGTGCGCAAGCGGGAGTTGACGGGGGTCTGCTCGGCGCGGTGGGCGGGCAGTATCACCAAGGCCACGCATGATCAGTGGGCGCTGGCCCGGCGTGGGCAGGCGGCCGAGCTGGCCTGGCTGCGTGGGCAGATCGCAGCGGTCGAGGCGCGGCTGGCGCGTGCGCTGGGGGCGAAGGCGGACAAGCGGGCAGGACTGGCACGCGGGTACGACTCGCGGGCCGAGTGGCATGCCAAGTCCCGGCGCCTGCACGCCCTCCAGTCCCGCCTGGCGAGGGTGGAAGCGGACTGGGCGGCGGGCCGGGTGCGGGTGGTGCGCGGCGGGAAGAAACTCGCACACCTGCGCCATCACCTGGATGCGGCGGGCTTGGATGAGCAGGCGTGGCGGGAACGGTGGCGGGCAGCGCGGATGTTCCTGACCGCGGACGGGGAGTCCGGCAAACGCTTCGGCAACGAGACCATCCGCGTCACCGACACCGGACAGCTCTCCCTCAAGCTGCCCGCCGCGCTGGCCCGCCTGGCGAACGCCCCGCACGGCCGGTACCAGCTGGACACGGCTGTCGCCTTCCAGCATCGGGGTACGGAGTGGCTGGACCGGATCACGAACAATCGGGCGGTGGCCTACCGTATCCACCACGATGTGGTGCGGGACCGCTGGTATGTGACCGCCTCCTGGCAGCGCACCCCCGCCCCCGTCCTGCCCCTGTCCGCGGCCCTTGCCCGGGGCGTGGTCGCCGTCGACATGAACGACGACCATCTCGCCGCCTGGCGCCTGGACATCCACGGCAACCCGGTCGGTGAACCCCGCCGTTTCTGCTACGACCTGTCCGGCTCCGCCGCGCACCGCGACGCGCAGATCCGCCACGCCCTCACCCGGCTGCTGCATCACACCCGCCACACCGGTGCGGTGGCGGTCGCGGTCGAGGACCTCGCCTTCAGCGACGGTACAAGCCGGGAGAAGCACGGCCGTAACAAACGTTTCCGCCGGCTCATCTCCCGTTTTCCCACCGCGAAGCTGAAGGCGCGGCTGGCGGCGATGGCCGCCGAGCAGGGTGTCGCGGTCGTGGCGGTGGATCCGGCGTACACCTCCCGGTGGGGTGCCCAGCACTGGCAGCAGCCCCTGACCAGCAGTACCCGTAAGGTTTCCCGGCACGATGCAGCCTGCATCGCGATCGGGCGACGCGCCCTCGGGCACCCGATCCGGCGTCGGACGGCACCGCCCCCGCACGACCAGAGTGATCGTGCGGGGCATCGGACCGTCCAGGCCCGATGGGAGGCCCAAGGACGTGAGGGATCCCGCCCCCGCATCCCCGGACCACGCACCAGAGGCGTGCCCCCGGACAGCGGAGCGAAAGCGGGCGACCAGCGTGCCCAACACCGTTCGGGGCACACGGCCGAGCAGCAGACCTGGCAACAGGACTCACTCCCGCTCAGTCTCTAGGAACGGTACTCCGTCGGTTTCCGGCACTGCACGCACTCCGCGTACGGCGGCCCGTCTGCTGCGGGGGGCCTGGTCGCGTCGATCAGGCAGTGGTCGTCCTCGCTCATACGCCCAGCGTAGATCGGTCACCGCGGGACGGCCGAGGCCCCGATCAGCTCGGACACCTTCACGAACCGGAAGCCCTGCCGGCGCAGTTCCGGCACGACCGTCCGTACCGCCTCCTCGGTCGCGGGCGCGGCACTCGTCGTGCAGTGCATGACGACCACGGAACCGGGTCGCACCTTCTCCAGTACCTGCCGGGCCACGGCGTCCGCATCCGTCGCGAAGGCGTCCCCGCTCACCACGTCCCACTGCACGGCGGTCACGTCGGCCGGGGCGAGGGCCTTGAGGGCCCGCTGGTCGTAGCAGCCGCCGGGGAAGCGGAAGTAGGGCATCGGCTCTTGGACCCCTGCCCTGCGTAAGGCGGCGTACGCCCGCTCCACGTCCGCGCGCATCCGGTCCTGGGAGATGGTGGGCAGGCCGTAGCAGTCACCGGTGAAGGCGTAGTGGCTGTAGGAGTGGTTGGCGATCTCGAAGAGCGGGTCCCGGCCGATGGACCGGGCCTGCGCCGGGTACTGCTCGGCCCACCGGCCCGTCATGAACACCGTGGCCGGGACCTTCAGCGCCCGCAGGGTCGCGATGAGCCGCGGGTTGTCGAACCGTTCGCCCGCCGCCGCCCGCGGCCCCTGGTCGGCGGTCATGTCGGCGTCGAAGGTGAGCGCGACGGTCCTGCCGTGCGTCCGGGAGCCGTGCTCGAAGACGGGGGTCAGACCGGTGGGGCCGGGGGCGAGCGTGGGCGGGCGGGACGACGGGGCCGTCGGGCGGGGCGTGGGCGGGCGGGACGACGGGGCCGTGGGGCGGGGCGTGGACAGGGCCGGGTGGGCGGCCGGAGGGGCCTGGGCGGTGCCGCAGGCGGTGAGGGAGGTGAGGGAGGCGAGGGTCGCGCCGACACAGGCGAGGGTGACGCGGCGTACGGAACGGATCACCGTACGAAGATATGATGATCGGCTTCCCGTCGGAGCCGATGCGGCGGAATGTCACCCCTTCGGTCAGATGTCCCGCTGCTCCAGGGGCCGGATCGCCGGGCCTTGGACCACCTTGCCGTCCGTGTCGAAGCGGGAGCCATGGCAGGGGCACTCCCAGGCCCGTTCGGCGGCGTTGAAGGAGACCAGACAGCCCAGGTGGGTACAGCGCGCGGAGAGGGCGTGCAGGTGGCCGGCCTCGTCCCGGTAGACGGCGAGGCGGCCGGCGTCGGTGCGGACGACGGCGCCCTCGCCGGGCGGCAGGGACTCGACCGGCGGCGAGGGGCGCAGCCGGTCACCGACGAAGTGGCGGGCGACCTCTGCCTGCGTCTTCAGGAACGACGGGGCCTCACGCACGGTCGAGCGCAGTCGGCGCGGGTCGTACAGCTCGCTCCACGCGCACTCCGCGCCGGTGATCAGCGCTGTGAGCAGCCGGCCCGCCATGATCCCGCCGCTCATGCCCCAGCCGCCGAAGCCGGTGGCGACGTACGTGTGCTGCGCGCCCGGGTGCAGCGGGCCGACCAGCGGGACGGTGTCCGTGGGGTCGTTGTCCTGGGTGGCCCAGGCGTGGGTGAGGGTGACGTCCGGGAAGTGCTCGGCGGCCCAGTCGGACAGGTGCTGGAAGCGGGCCCGGGTGTCGCCGGTGCCGGGCGTGAAGTGCTCCCCGGTGACGACCAGGAGACGTTGGTCGCCGTGCGGTGCCGTGCGGACCGAGCGGGTGCCTTCGTCCGGGGTGATGTACATGCCCTCCGGATCCCGGTCGGCGCTCATCGTCCCGGCCACGACCAGTTCGCGGCGCGGATGGAGCCGGGTGAACAGCAGCGCCCGGTCGAAGACGGGGTAGTGAGTGGCGACGACGACGTCCTGGGCGGTCACCGTGGCCCCGGTGTCGGTGGTGAGCCGGCTCGGCTCGCCTTCCTCCAGACCGACGACCGTGGTGTGCTCGTGCACGTGCGCGCCCTGCCGGACCAGGTCGTCGGCGAGGGCCAGCAGGTACTTGCGCGGATGGAACTGCGCCTGCCCGGTCACCTGCACCGCGCCCGCCACCGGGAACGGCAGTCCGGTCTCCGTCACGAACGACGCCGGCAGCCCCGCCTCGTGCGCGGCCCGCGCCTCCGCCCGCAGTTCCTCGACCCGGCCCGCGTCACAGGCGTACGTGTACGCGCTGCGTCGCTCCCAGTCGCAGTCGATGTCCAGTTCGCCCGCGATCTCCGCGGCCCGCTCGATCGCCTCGGTCTGCGAGCGGGCGTACAGCCGCGCTCCCTCAGGCCCGCGGGTGCGGCGCAGTTTGTCGTAGACCAGGGTGTGCAGCGCGGTGAGCTTGGCGGTGGTGTGTCCGGTGACGCCGGCCGCGACCCGGTCGGCCTCCAGCACCGCCACCCGGCGCCCGGCCCGCGTCAGCTCCCAGGCCGTGCTCAGCCCGGCGATCCCGCCGCCGATGACGGCGACGTCCACCGTGAGGTCGTCCACGAGCGCGGGCCGGTCCGGGCCGGGTGCGGTCTCCAGCCAGTACGAGCCGCTGACGTGCGGGTTCTGGATCATACGGGCCGGGTACCCCGACCAGGCCGGTTCACTGCGCGGGGAGTTGCCCGCGGCTGTCGGCGATGGCAGCGATGTCGGCGATGCCGAAACCGGCCTTCGGTTACTGCGGGTCCAGCGGCCTGAGGTGTTCCAGGAGGGCCGGCTCACCGCGCGCGGGTTCCGGGAACCACGCGAGGAGTGCGTCACCGCCCGCGGGTTCCGGGAACCACGCGAGGAGTCGGCCCACCGCTCACGGGCCCCGGGAACCACGCGCCGCGTGTGTCACCCCTCGGCCGGGTGCTCCTTTGCCCGCTCCAGGAAGCGCAACAGCTCCACCGGGAACGGCAGGACCAGCGTCGAGTTCTTCTCGGCGGCGACCGCGACGATCGTCTGCAGCAGCCGCAACTGGAGCGCCGCGGGCGTGTCCTCCATCTGCTGGGCGGCCTCGGCGAGCTTCTTCGACGCCTGGAACTCGGCGTCCGCGTTGATGATCCGGGCCCGCCGCTCACGGTCCGCCTCGGCCTGCCGGGCCATGGAACGCTTCATCGTGTCCGGCAGCGAGACGTCCTTGATCTCGACCCGGTCGATCTGCACGCCCCAGCCGACGGCCGGGCTGTCGATCATCAGCTCCAGGCCCTGGTTGAGCTTCTCGCGGTTGGAGAGGAGGTCGTCCAGATCGCTCTTGCCGATGATCGAACGCAGCGAGGTCTGCGCCATCTGCGAGACCGCGAACTTGTAGTCCTCGACCCGGACGAGCGCGTTCGCCGCGTCGACCACCTTGAAGTACACGACGGCGTCCACGCGTACGGTCACGTTGTCGCGGGTGATGCCCTCCTGGGCCGGCACCGGCATCGTGACGATCTGCAGGTTCACCTTGTGCAGCCGGTCGACGAACGGGACCACCATCGTGAATCCCGGCGACCGTACGTCCCCGGCGAGCCGCCCGAGCCGGAAGACCACCCCCCGCTCGTACTGCTTGACGACCCGTGCCGCCGATGCGACGTACACGACCCCGGCGCAAGCGGCCGCCACGGCCGCCGTCAACAGCTCCTGGAGCATCCCGGCCTCCCACTCAGGGGTCCGCTATGTCTGCTCCTGTAACGATATGCCCGATGCCGGGTCCGGAGCCACGATCGGGCTCCGGACCCGGCGCGGTGTGCTTACCGAGATGGGCTCACCGAGACGGGTTCACCGAGGTGGGCTACCGAGCGGTGGTGGCCTTCGCCGGCTCCGACTCGGTGGCCCGGACCGGCTCGGTGACCCTGACCGGCTCCGTGCCGACCGCGCTGTGCCGCTCGGCCCAGTTCTCCAGGGCCGTACGGCAGGCGTGGTCCAGGTGGTGCAGCCCGGACAGGTCCAGCTCGACCGGGCGGTCCTGGGGCAGCGCCTCCAGACTGTCGAGGATCTTCGGCAGCCTGAGGAAGGTCGCGTTGCCCGACAGGTACGCCTGGACGGGGCCGGCACCCTTGTCGATGATCTCCATCTTGAGGTGCGAAGCCTCCCAGGCGGTCTTGACCACGGACAGAGCCAGACCGATCAGTACGCCCTCGAACATGTTCACGGCGACGATGGACACGGCCGTGACCACCAGGATCAACGCCTCACCGCGGTGGCCCCGCCACAGCGTCACGACCTCGCGGAAGGGGATCAGCTTCCAGCCCGCGTGGACCAGGATGCCGGCGAGGGCGGGCAGCGGGATCAGCGCCAGGGTCGACGGCAGCAGCGCCGCGAACAGCAGCAGCCACACGCCGTGCAGCACCCGGGACGCCTTGGTCTTCGCGCCCGCCTGCACGTTGGCGGAGCTGCGCACGATGACCGCGGTCATCGGCAGCGCGCCGAGTGCGCCGCACACCGCGTTGCCCGCGCCCTGGGCCATGAGCTCCTTGTCGTACGCGGTACGCGGACCGTCGTGCAGCCGGTCCACCGCGGCGGCGCTGAACAGGCTCTCGGCGGAGGCGATCAGGGTGAAGGCGAGGATCGTGCCGAAGATGGCCGGGTCGGCCAGCTCTCCGAAGGCGTCCAGGCCCGGCGGCTGGACCGAGTCCAGCAGCCCGTTCACCTCGACGGTGGCGACCGGCAGGCTGAACGCCAGGGTGACCACCGTGGCCAGGACGACGGCGGCGAGCGCGCCCGGCACCGTCCGGACCTGCTTCGGCAGCCGTTTCCACAACACCATCACCGCGATGGTGCCCGCGCCGATGGCGAGCGAGGCGAGCGCCTCGGTGCTGCCGAGCGCGTCGGCGGCGGCCCCGGGCAGGCCCAGGATCTTGTCGATGCCGGAGGTGGGAGCCTTCAGCCCCGCCGCCGAGTACAGCTGGCCCGCGATGATCACGAGTCCGATACCGGCCAGCATGCCCTCGACGACGGAGACGGATATCGCCCGGAACCAGCGCCCCAGCTTCAGGGCGCCCATGGCGAGCTGGATCAGTCCGGCGGCCAGCACGATCACACCGAGTGCGGGCAGTCCGTACTCGGTGACCGCCTCGAAGACCAGCACCGTCAGCCCCGCGGCCGGTCCGGACACCTGGAGGCTGCTGCCCCGCATCAGGCCGGTGACGATGCCGCCGACGATGCCGGTGATCAGGCCGAGCTCCGCCGGAACCCCGGAGGCGACGGCCACGCCCACGCACAGCGGCAGGGCGACCAGGAAGACGACGAGCGAAGCGGCGAAATCCTGCTTCAGATAAGGGAACTTTATTCGATTCTCCATGGCCGCCCTCACAGTGCCCGGAAGCTGTCGGAGGATGGGTCGTGGGTCAGCACCGACCCCGTGTGTACCTCGTAGTACCAGGCGTGCAGGGTCAGTTGACCTTCCGCCAGTTTCTTGTCGACGTACGGGTACGAGCGCAGGCGCAGTACCTGCGCGAGGGCGTGGTTCTGCACGCCGTCGGCCACGGCCGGGTCCTCGGCCGCGCCCACGGGGCGCGGGGTGGCGTGCGTGAGCCAGTCGCGTACGGCCGGTACGGCGGTCAGGTCGTCGCCGCGCACCAGGGCGCCGACGGCGCCGCAGTGCGAGTGTCCGCAGACCACGATGTCGCGGACGCCCAGCACCTCCACGGCGTACTCGATGGTGGCCGCCTCGCTGGTGGGGTGCTCGGAGGCGTACGGGGGGACGATGTTGCCCGCGGTGCGCAGCTCGAAGAGCTCGCCGGGGCGGGCGCCCGTGATGAGGGCCGGGACGACCCGGGAATCCGAGCAGGTGATGAACAGGACCTGCGGGGACTGGCCTTCGGCCAGCTTGGCGAACTCCTCAGGGCGCTGTCCGAACATGCGGGCGTTGTCGATGAGGGGCTGCATATCGGTGACTCCTCCTGGCGCGCCGCAATGGCGCGTCGGACGTACATGACAGAGGTGGGGAAACAGCTCTGCTGTCAGCAGCGGAAGACCTGGAGCGCGGCCGGGGAGTGGGCCGCCGAGGGTCTCGGCTGTGGGAACGCACCGGTCGGCACCTGGGTGCCCGTGTGCGCCGGTTCCTCGGTCAGGGCTGGGCGGTCGGGCCGCTCAGGGGTGAGGTCGACGGGGCGGTGCCGGTCGCGGGTGCGCAGGGGACCGGTCGGGTTTCCCGTGGGATCGCAGTTGCGGTGCGTGGCGGTCTCGTCGCGCGGTGCCTTGCCGGCGGGGCCGGCGGGCTTGATTCCGGGCTGAGCGTTGGCCTCTGCATGACGGGCCGTGTGCGCGGTTGCGAAGGACGCGGTGGGTGCGAAGAACTGGAGGGCGAGGAGGGTGGTGGTGAGGAGAGCCAACGTGGTCCGCACCGTCGTACCTCGGAACATGCGCCCCCCTCCAGATGATTCGCCTTTGGCCCGCGTCTAGTCCAGACCAATAGTTGGTCAACGACTGGTCAAGAAACACATTAGCCCTGCAAAGTTGTTTGCAGGGTTAACATAACGTTTCGAGCTGAAGAGAGGCTGAAACGCGCGGAGTTTCGTGACGCGAACCGGCTCTTGATCTTGGTGGAGTTGCTCGTTGGGAGACCGGTCGGAGGCCGGTTGAAAGCCGGCGGGAGGCGGGGTTGAAGGCAGCGACAGACCGGCTGGAAACCGCTTGGAGACCGGTTGGGCCCGGTTGGAGACCGCTTGGAGGGCCGTCAGTTCGGCTCGACCAGTCCCTTGGCGTCCCGTGCCAGGGCGGTGAGGCGGGAGATCGCCCGGAAGTACTTCTTGCGGTAGCCGCCGTTCAGCATCTCCTCGCTGAACAGCTGGTCGAAGGGCAGCCCCGAGGCCAGGACCGGTACTTCACGGTCGTAGAGCCGGTCCGCGAGCACGACCAGCCTCAGGGCCGTCGACTGGTCGGGCACGGCCCGGACGTCGGTGAGGCAGACCGCCCGCAGGTCGTCGGTCAGGGCGCCGTAGCGGCTGGGGTGGACGCGGGCGAGATGGTCCAGCAGTTGCGGGAAGGCGTCCAGGGAGGCGTCCGGGGTGGCATACGCGGCCTTGGTGACCTGCTCCTCACTGAACGGCGCCGGAGCCGCGGGCAGCCCGCGGTGGCGGTAGTCCTCGCCGTCGATGCGCAGGGCGCGGAAGTGGGCGGACAGGCTCTGGATCTCCCGCAGGAAGTCGGCCGCCGCGAAGCGGCCCTCGCCGAGCTTGCCCGGCAGGGTGTTGGAGGTGGCGGCGACCGCGACGCCCGCGTCGACGAGCTTGCCGAGCAGCGTCGACACGAGGACGGTGTCGCCGGGGTCGTCCAGTTCGAACTCGTCGATGCACAGCAGACGGTGGCCGGAGAGGGTCTGGACGGTCTTCTGGAAGCCCAGGGCGCCGACGAGGTTGGTGAGCTCGACGAAGGTGCCGAAGGCCTTGAGCGCGGGCTCGGCCGGGGTGGCGTGCCAGAGGGATGCCAGCAGGTGGGTCTTGCCGACGCCGTATCCGCCGTCCAGGTAGACACCGCGGGGGCCGGCCGGGGTCTTGGGCGCCTTGCTCCGTGCCTTCCCGAAGCCGAGGAAGCCGCCGCGCCTGCCGGTGCCGGTGGCGTGCGCCCCGTCGAGTCCGGCGGCGAAGGACTCCAGAACCCGGACCGCGGCGGTCTGGCTCGGCTGGTTCGGGTCCGGAATGTACGTCCCGAACCGCACCGAGTCGAACCGCGGCGGCGGCACCATCTCGGCGACCAGCCGGTCCGCGGGGACATGCGGCTCACGGGTGCACAGGGACAGCGGGGTGACCCCGGCTATGGGGCCGGATCCGGACGCGGAGGTGGAGGTAGACACGGTTACCCATGCTAGGCCCTGCGGGGACGGGCAAGGGGAGTGGCGTGGGTGGCGGGGCGGGCGGTGGAGGTGGCCTCGGGAAGCCCTCGGGGGCATTACGGACCACCCGGCCCCTGTCCAGGACGTGACGTTTCGCTTCTGCGTGGAACACTGCACGACATGCGACGCCTCTTCCCTGTGACCGACGAGACAGCCGCCCAGACCCGGGGGGACGCCGAGTGGAGCCTCGCGGAACTGGCCGACGCGTACGCCTATCCCGAGCCGGAGGCCGGCGGCGGTGGGCCGGGGGTCTGGCTGCGGGCCAACATGGTGTCCACGCTGGACGGGGCCGGTCAGCACGACGGCCGTTCGCAGCCCATCTCCAGCGCCGCCGACATGCGGATCTTCGGCACGCTGCGGGCCCTGGCGGACGTGGTCGTCGTCGGCGCGGAGACCGTACGCCAGGAGGGGTACCGCCCGGCACGCGCGCGTGCGGAGTTCGCCGGGATGCGGGAGGCCGCGAGGCAGGGCCCCGTACCCGCGATCGCGGTGGTCAGCGCGAGCCTGGACCTGGACTTCTCGCTCCCACTGTTCACCGCGCCCCTGGTCCCCACTCTGATCCTCACGGGCGCCGCGGCCGCCCCTGACCGGACCGCCGCGGCCGAGAAGGCGGGCGCCCGGGTGGTGGTCGCCGGTGACGGCGTCGGCGTGGAGCCCGCGCGAGCCGTACAGGCCCTCGCCGGCCTCGGCCACACCCGGCTGCTGACCGAGGGCGGCCCGCGACTGCTCGGCCAGCTGGTGGCGGCCGGGGTGCTCGACGAGCTGTGTCTGACCGTCGCCCCGATGCTCACCGCCGGGGACGCGCAGCGCATCGCCGGGGGACCGTCGGTCGGGGTGCCGCAGCGGTTCGGCCTGGTGTCGCTGCTCGAGGAGGAGGGGTTCCTGTTCAGCCGGTACGGGCGGTCCTGAGCCCGGTCCGGCCGTGCCGCCCGGCCATGAACGCGTACGGCCGTACCGCCCGGCCGAAAATGGGTAAGACCGTACCCCCCGGCGGAAACAGGCCTGGCCGGTACCGATATCGACAGAACCCGCCATTCCGGTTGGCTTCCGACGGGCACACTGAATCCGGCAGTACCCGTGCGGTCACGGGGCAGGATGGTTTCCGCAGAGCCCGGCGCGGCCCGCCGGGTCTTCGAAGGATTCGAAGGAGAAGGGGCGCCTGGTGTTCACAAGCGTATTGATGATCGAGAAGGCCCTGACGTCCGCCGACGTGGAGTTCGTCACCACCTTGCACGGGGACGAGCAGATCGCCTTCCATGTGCTGCTGCAGGCGCGCGGCGATCAGGCGGACCGCCTGCTGCGCGCCATCGACGACGTCGCGCTCGGCGAGATCGACGAGGCCGCCCGGGAGCGGGAGACGCCGGAGGGTCAGGAGGCGAGAGGGCCCGCGGAGCTGGCGCTCGAGGTGTCGCTCCGGGCGCTGCGGGTCTCCGGCAGCGAGGCGGACGGACGGCTGATCGAGGATCATCCGCTGGACGCCCTGAAGTCCCTGGTGGACGAGATCCGGGCGGACGAGGTGATCGTGCTGACGGATCCCCACTACGTGGAGGAGTTCTTCCACCGGGACTGGGCGTCCCGGGCGCGGCACAAGGTGGGGGTACCGGTGCTGAAGCTGTTCTCGCACAGCAAGGCCTGAGGATCCGCCACCCTCGCCGGTGGCTCATCCGTGGCTCACCTGTCGGCCACGGCAGTGCGATGGTGTCAGTAGTGTGGTCGCCGAACCTTCACCCCAGCACGTACAGGGAGACACGCATGGCACCCGGCCTTCCCACCGCCATGGACCGACCGCACTTCATCGGCATCGGCGGGGCCGGGATGTCCGGGATCGCGAAGATCCTCGCCCAGCGGGGAGCGCGGGTGGCCGGCAGCGATGCCAAGGAGTCCGAGACCGCCGAGGCGCTGCGCGCGCTGGGCGCGACGGTGCACATCGGGCACGCCGCGGAGCACCTCGCCGACGACGCCTCCTGTGTCGTCGTCTCGTCGGCGATCCGGGCCGACAACCCGGAGCTGGCGCGGGCCGCCGAGCTGGGTATCCCGGTGGTCCACCGTTCGGACGCGCTCGCCCGGCTGATGGACGGCCTGCGTCCGATCGCGGTCGCCGGCACCCACGGCAAGACCACGACCACGTCGATGCTGGCCGTCTCGCTGAGCGAACTGGGCCTGATGCCCTCGTACGCCATCGGCGGCGATCTGGACGCCCCCGGCTCCAACGCCCTGCACGGCGAGGGCGAGATCTTCGTCGCCGAGGCGGACGAATCGGACCGCAGCTTCCACAAGTACGCGCCCGAGGTCGCGATCGTCCTCAACGTGGAGCTGGACCACCACGCCAACTACGCGTCGATGGACGAGATCTACGAGTCCTTCGAGACGTTCACGGGCCGGGTCGTCGAGGGCGGCACGCTGGTGATCGCCGCGGACCAGGCGGGGGCGCGGGAGCTGACCCGCCGGGTCGCGGCGAGCGGCGTACGGGTGGTGACGTACGGCGAGTCCGAGGACGCCGACGTACGGATCCTGTCCGTGGTGGCCCAGGGCCTGAAGAGCGAGGTCACCGTCCTGCTGGGCGGTGAGGGCGGTACGAACGGCAAGGGCGGTGACAAGCGCACCTTCACCTTCACCGTCTCCGTCCCCGGCCGTCACTACGCGCACAACGCGGTCGCCGCGTTGGCCGCCGGTGTGGCGCTGGGTGTCCCGGCCGCCGAGCTGGCCCCGGCGCTGGCCGCGTACACGGGCGTGAAGCGGCGGCTGCAGCTGAAGGGCGAGGAGGCGGGGGTGCAGGTCATCGACTCGTACGCGCACCACCCGACCGAGATGACGGCGGACCTGGAGGCGATGCGCGCGGCCGCCGGTGACGCCCGGATCCTGGTCGTCTACCAGCCGCACCTGTTCTCCCGCACCCAGGAGCTGGGCAAGGAGATGGGCCAGGCGCTGACCCTGGCGGACGCCTCGCTCGTCCTCGACATCTACCCGGCCCGTGAGGACCCGATCCCCGGCATCACCAGCGAACTGATCATGGAGGCGGCGCGGGCCGCCGGCGCCGATGTGACGGCCGTCCACGACAAGGCCGAGGTGCCGGCGCTCGTCGCGGGAATGGCGAAGCCCGGTGATCTCGTTCTCACCATGGGCGCGGGTGACGTGACGGACCTCGGCCCGCGGATCCTGGACCGTCTCGCACAGAAGTAAACAGCAGTAAGGGGTTGGCCTTCATGTCGTACGACGTCGACAAGCCGGACGAGCAGTGGCGCGCGGAACTGACTCCGTCCGAATACGCAGTGCTTCGCCAGGCGGCGACCGAACCGGCCTTCACCGGTGAGTACACGGACACCAAAACGACGGGCGTCTACTCCTGTCGTGCCTGCGGCGCCGAACTGTTCACCTCCACCACAAAGTTCGAGTCCCACTGCGGCTGGCCGTCCTTCTACGATCCGAAGGACACCGACGCGGTCGAGCTGGTCGAGGACCGGGCCCACGGGATGGTGCGGACCGAGGTGCGGTGCGCCCGGTGCGGGTCGCATCTCGGGCATGTCTTCGAGGGCGAGGGGTATCCGACGCCGACGGATCAGCGGTACTGCATCAACTCGATCTCGTTGCGGCTGACGACGGACGAGAACTGACCGGAACCAGCTGACGACGGACCGGATGATGCCCGCACAGGGAGTTCTGTGCGGGCGTCATCACGTTTCACCGGACCCGGGTGCGTCAGGGTGTCCGGAGATACGGCGCCACCGTCGCGGCCACCGCGGCGGACCGCAGACCGGGAGCGTAGGGTATCGCCGCTTGCGCCTCCGTAATACGCGTCATACGGTTGTTGTATGGCGAAGACCCGGATCAGCATCAGCCTGGATCAGGCGCAGGCCGAGCGCATCAGACAGCACGCGGAGCGGTCGGGCATGGATGTCTCGGCGTACCTGGTGCATGCGGCGACGCGCCAGATGGCTGAGAGTGACGCCATAGAGGAACAGTTCGCCGGGGTGGATGCGCTGATCGTCCGGGCGGAGCGGGAAGCGGTCGATCTGCCCGAAGAGCCCGCCGCGGCGTCGGTGGAGCTGACGGAGCAGGAGCGCTGCGAGGTCGAGGAGGCCCTCGGGCTCGTTCACGGCCGGGACCGGCAGAGCCGGCGGCCGGGGCATGCCGCGTGAGCGCTCGAGTGCCGGTCTATGACAGTGGCATGCTCATCGCGCTCGCCGATCGCAAGGCGAAGGCGATGGCGCTCCATGAAGGACTGCGGGCGGCCCCGCACCGAGCGTTGGTGCTTGGCCCGGTTCTTGCCCAGGTGTGGCGCCCCCGTCCGGCGCTGGTGCACTCCCTGTCCGGGGCGCTCAAGGACTGCACCGTCCGTCAGGCCCGTACGTCCGAGCCGCCGATGCGGGAGACGAAGGCGGGCCGCCCGGAGTGCCTGGCCTGCGCCACGGGCCCGGACCTGGTCGACTGGCGGCGCATCGGCACGGCGCTGGGGCAGGCGGCCCTCCCGACGAAGAAGCGGCCGGACGCCGTCGACGCCTGGGTGGCCCTCGCCGCCGCCCGGCACGGCAGCGCGGTCATCTTCACCAGCGACCCGGACGACATGCGCGCGTACCTGACGGTGTTGGCTCCGCCGGACGTGCATGTGGTTGCTGTCTGACGGTGGTTTGCCGCATGAGGTCGGTGCGCGTCGGAGCGATTGATGGGGCTCATGGGGTTGAAGGGGGTGCGGATTGCCGTCCTTCTACGACCTACGACTGAGCTCAGCCGCGCAGCCGGCCGAAACGGAAGGGGCCGAGGGCCTCGGGTCGGCGGCCGGTGCGGATGAACTCGGCGAGTCGGTGGCCGGTGACCGGGCCCAGGGTGACGCCCAGCATGCCGTGGCCGGTGGCCGCGAAGGCGTTGTCGTGGCCCGGTACACGGTCGATGACCGGGAGCCCGTCGGGGAGGAAGGGCCGGCCGCCGACCCAGGGGTCGCGGATCAGGGTGACCAGGTCGTCCGGATCGTCGAACCAGGGGCCCAGGTAGTGCCGGCTGGCGAGGGCGACGGCGACGACCCGGCGCCAGTCGAGTCGGTTGTTGTTGCCGCTGAGTTCCATCGTGCCGCCGATCCGCGTGGTGGTGCCGATCGGTGAGGCGACGGCCCGGCGCTCCCCGAAGTACAGGGTGTGCCGGGGGGCCGGGTCCAGGTCGACCGAGAAGCTGTAGCCCTTGCCCGCCTGGAGCGGCAGCGGCTGTCCGAGGTCGCTCAGCAGGCGCGAGGAGCGCATCCCGGCGGCGATGACGACGGCCGCGCAGGGAATGTCGCCCTGGGTGGTGCGCAACCCGGTGACGCGTCCGGCCGGGGACCGGAACCCGGTGACTTCGGCATGCTCGTGGACCTTCACCCCCGACGCGGTGAGCGCCTCGCCGAGCCCCTGGGCGAAGGCCTCCGGGTCCACCACGCCCTCTCCCGCGACCAGGTACGCGGCGCGTACCCCGCTCGACAACGCGTCGTCCAGCAGCCGGGCGTCGTCGCCGGTGGTGACGGCGTCGGGCAGCGGATAGCGGCCGTCCGCCATCTCCCGCTGGACGGCGAGGTGGCGACGGGCCTCGGCCGCGGAGAGGAAGGCGTGCACCATGCCGGGCCGGGTCAGGGTCGTCTCGACGCCGGCCGCGCGCAGGCCGTCGAAGAGGTCGAAGGTGGTGCGGTTCAACTCGGCGATCGCCGTGTATCCGCGCCGGAAGGCGTCCGGGGTGCTGCTGCGCCAGAACCGCCACAACCACCGTACGAACGCGGGGTCGGGGAGGGGGCGCAGGTACAGCGGCGAGTCCGGGCGGCCCAGCGAGCGGAGCGCGAAGCGCACCACGCCGGGGGCCGGGACGGGCGTCGAATGGCTGAGGCAGACCCAGCCCGCGTTGCCCCGGGAGGCCCCGGAGCCCAGGCCGCGCCGTTCGACGACCTCGACGGGCAGCCCGGCCGCGGCCAGGTAGTACGCCGTGCACAGCCCGACGACCCCGCCGCCGACCACCACCACCGGGTCACCGCTGCCGAGTGCGGGGGTGCCGAGTGCGGCGGTCACGACGGGGATCCGTACGCGGCGAGGAACTCCCGGGTGCGGGCCCGGGCCGGGTGGTCGAGGACCTCCCGGGGACCGCCCTCCTCCACGATCCGGCCGCCGTCGACGAACACGACATGATCGGACACCTCGCGGGCGAACGGGAGTTCATGGGTGACCAGCAGCATCGTCATGCCGTCCGCGGCCAGTTCGCGCATCACGCTCAGCACCTCCCGGGTGGCCTCCGGGTCCAGGGAGGAGGTGGGTTCGTCGAAGAGCAGTACCTCGGGCCGGAGCGCGAGGGCCCGGGCGATGGCGACGCGCTGCTGTTCACCGCCGGACAACTGCTCGGGCTGGGCGAGGCCGCGGTGGGCCACGCCGACCCGGCGCAGCAGCGCGACGGCACGCTCCAGCGCCTCCTGCTCCGGGATGCCCGCCCGGCGCTGGGCGAGGACGACGTTCTCCACCGCGGTGAGGTGCGGGAACAGATGGAACCGCTGGAAGACCATGCCGACGGTGCGACGCAGCCGCGGCAGGTCACGGCAGACCGTCCGGCCGCCGCGGTGCACCACGTCGCCGGCCACCTCGACCGTGCCCCGGTCGGGGCGTTCCAGCAGGTTGACGCAGCGCATCAGGGTCGTCTTGCCGCCACCGCTCTGCCCGATGACGCTCACGATGCGGCCCCGGCCGACCTCCAGGTTCACCTCGTCGAGAACCAGCCGTCCGTCGAAGGACTTGCTCAGGCCCTCGATCCGTACGACCGCCTCGGCGCGGGCCGGTGGGACGGTCTTCGCCGTGGTGACGGGCTCGGTCATGCGGCCGTCTCCTTCCGGTTGAGGTCGGTTCCGCGGTCGCTGTGGAGGTCGGTGCCGCGGACGATGCCGAGGTCGGCGGCGAGCAGGGCCCGGGCGGCCCGCACCCGACGCCGCCGCCACGGCGACAGGGGGACGCCGGCCCGCACCTTCCGCTCGAGCAGCAGAAGGAGCTGGGAGAGCGGGTAGCACAGGGCGAAGTACAGGGCGGAGATGACCAGGTACACCTCCAGCGCCCGGAAGGTGGCCGAGGTGATGAGCCGCCCCTCGGACATCAGCTCCGCCGCGGAGACCGTGACGAGCAGGGAGGTGGACTTCAGCAGGTCGACCAGCATGGTGTTGGTGCCGGGCAGCGCCTGACGGACCGCCTGGGGCAGGACGACCTGGCCGAAGATGCCGGCCTTGCTCAGTCCCAGGGCCTCGCCCGCCTCCGTCTGTCCGGCGTGCACCCCGCCGATCGCGGAGCGGAAGATCTCTGAGAGGTAGGCCGCGTAGAAGACGACGAGGCTGAGGCAGCCGGCCGTGAACACGTCCAGCCGGATCCCGGCCGAGGCCAGACCGAAGTAGGTCAGGAAGATGATGGCCAGCAGCGGGACGTTCTTGAACACCTCGGTGTAGACGGCGGCCACGGCCCGCGCGGGCCAGGCCTTGCTCAGCCGCAGCAGCGCCACCGCCAGACCGAGCGCCACCGCGCCGACGAAGCTGACCGCCGTGTACGAGACGGTGCGCACCAGCGCGTCGAGCAGGTCCGACCGGTAGTCGGACCAGGGGACCTGGAAGAGAGCGGACATGTCATCCCCTCACTGGCCGGACCGACCGACGGACGGCGGTGTCCAGTCGTCGGGCCGGTCCACGCCGCGGCGGGCGGTGGCGATGCCGGCGGCGGGCTTGAGGAACTGCTCCGGGTCACCGCCGTACTTCTTGACGAGCTTGGCCATCTCGCCGTCGGTGTACATGGCGTCGATCCGCGCGGAGATCGCCTTCTCCAGCCCGGTGGCCTGCTTGGGGAGGTAGAAGCCGGTCTGGTACTGCTGGAAGTACTGGTACGAGGGTTTGGCCTTGACCTCGGCGGCGGTCGGCGGTGTCAGGTACTGCGTGGCGATCTTCAGGTCGGGGCGCTGTTTCTGTGCCGCGATGATGATCAGCGGGTCGAGGAAGCCGACGTCGACGCGGCCCGCGCCGAGATCGTCGAAGACCCCGTTGGCGTCCGGGTAGGCGTGCAGCTTGGCGCCGGGCACGGACTGGATCGACTTGACCCAGACATAGCCCTCGACCGTGCCCAGGTTCAGGCCCAACAGGTCGTCGACCGTCTTGTACGTCTTCCCGTCGCGCACGGCCATCGCGGGCGGCGAGTAGTAGGGCGGGTCCGTGAACAGGCCCTGTTTCTGCCGGTCCGCGGACCAGGCGACACCGCCGATGGTGATGTCCACCCGGTGGGACTGCACTCCGGCGAGCATGCCGGCGAAGTCGGTGACCTGTGGCTTGATCTGGAGGCCCAGCTTCTTGGCCACGGAGGCGAGGATGTCGCCGTCCAGTCCGACGATCTTGCCGCCCTGCACGCTGGTGTAGGGCGCGTACGGCTCGACGGCGACCTTGAGGACGCCGGGCGTGAGCGTGCCCAGCGAGGCGGCCTTCGCGGAGACGTTCTTCGGAGCGTCGTCGCCCCCGGAGCCACAGGCGGCGACGGTGGACAACGTCAGCAGGGCGGACAGGGAGACGGCGAGAGAGCGCGTACGGATCATCGGTATGGGCCTTCCGCTCGGGCACTGGAGGAACCCGCCGTTCACTGCGCTGTGCCCCCGGCGGGGAAGTGAGGGGGAGGGAGATGATGTGCCCATACGGTAGGTTTCAGCCCGTCGCGCGTCACCGGTCACTTCGTACGAAGTTATGGCCGAAATCGCTCGATCTCCTGTACGGTGCGTCCAGTCCCGGCAGGTCCCGCGACGGGAGGAACGCCCGTGCTGAGTCCCTCGCTCGCCCAGGAGATCGCCTCGGACACCTCCGCCGTCATCGGCTTCAACGTGCTGATCACCGACGCGGAGGGTGTGGTCATCGGCAGCGGTGACAGCAGCCGGGTCGGCACCTTCCACGAGGCGTCCGTCGAGGTCGTGCGCAGCAAGGAGCCCGCCACGCACAGCGCCTCGCAGGCGCAGGAGCTGCGCGGGGTGCGCCCCGGGGTGACCCTGCCGCTGGTCACCGGCGGGCAGGCGGTGGGAACCGTCGGCATCACCGGCACGCCCGCCCAGGTACGCCGCTTCGGACTGCTGGTGAAACGCCAGACGGAGATTCTGCTGCGGGAGTCGGTGATGCTGCGCTCCCGGCTGCTCGCGGAACGGGCGACCGAGACGCTGCTCGCCGACATCGCCTCGTACGACCCCCAGGTCGTCGAGGGTGACTTCCTCGGGTACCGGGCCGCGGAACTCGGCTTCGACCTGAGGCTGCGCCGGGTCGCGGTGGCGTTCGAGGTGACCGTGCCCGACGCGGCCGCCCGACGCCAGGGCACCCCCACCCGGGACATGGCACTGGTCCGTTCGGAACTGCTGCGCACGGTCCGCGACGTGTTCGCCGACCCCCAGGACATCGTGGCCGGCACCGCCCCCGGCTGGATCGGCGTCCTGCACCGGCTCCCGGCCCGGGGCCCCACGGCCTCCCTGGTCGCCGGCTGCCGGCGGGTCATCGACGTCATCGCGGCGCAGGACGGCCTCGCCGCCCGGGCCGGAATCGGCGAGCCGGCCGCCACCGCGGGCGGTCTGCACGACTCCTACCAGGACGCGTGCGACGCGCTCCGCCTGGGCGCCCGGCTCACGGACGGCTCACCCGTCCACCTGGTCACCGATCTGCGGGTCCACCAGGTCCTGGCGGCGGCGAGCCAGTCCGCCCGCAACCGGCTGCTCGACCTCACCGCCGCGGACCTGCGGGCCCAGCCGGACTGGCCGGTGCTGCGGGACACGATCACCGCCTGGTGCGAGAGCGGCTTCAACCTGGTCCGGGCCTCCGCCGCCCTGCACATCCACCGCAACACGGTCGTCTACCGGATGCACAAGATCGAGCAGCTCACCGGCCGTCCGCTGCGGGAACACCGCACCACCATGGCCCTCTACCTCGCCTGTCTGGCGGATCACCTGGGCGGCGGCACCGAGCCGGCCGGGCGGCGCGGGACGGGGTCACTGAACGACCGGTCACCGAGCGACCGGTCACCGAGCGACGGCCCCCTGAACGACGGCACGCGCTCGAACCGCCGCTCCGCTCACCCGCCCGGGCTCGCGCACAGGTCCTCCGGTGGCCGGAACGAGCGGTCGGCGGGGGACTGATCGGTCACCTGGGCGCGTACCGTCTCCAACTGCCGCAGCAGCGAGTCGAGATGCTGCTCGGCGGGGTCCCGGAAGAACTCGAGGACCGCGCGGTGGAAGGCGTCCCGCAGTTCGGGCGGCATGGCGTCCGAGGCGTCGAAGCAGAGGGTGCGGGCGCCCGAGGTGAGCAGGGTGTCGATCGTCCGCTCGGTGGGGTTCGTGGGCGTGGGCCCCGTGCTGCTCGGGAACAGCGGGCGCACCGCCGGGTCCGCCTTCGCCCGCCAGAGGGCCCGCCCGTGCGGGTTCGACAGCCGCTCCACCAGTTCCTGGGCGGCCGGGTCGTCACTGAAGACGGCGGCCATGTCGCCGGACACCTCGTAGGCGCCGCGGTACTCGGCCCGCCCCTCCAGGAAGGGGGCCGACGGTTCCACGCCGATGCCGGTGCCCGCGTAGACGTATCGGATGAAGGCGCTCTGGTGCTCGTGCGTGCAGGCGGGACCGGGGGAGCCGAGCAGGCCGCGGGGGCGGCCGTGGGGGCCCGCGGTGCCCTCGTACGACGTGGTGAGGGAGCGTTCGACCGACGCGGGGGAGCGCTTGCCGAGCAGCCGGGACCAGGTCGTCCAGGCCCGGTGGACGGCCGGATCGCGCCAGCTGAGCCGGCTCGTGGCCCACTCCGTGTACAGCGCCGGGCCGGCCTGGTGGAGCAGGATGTCCTCGATCCAGTCGGTGCCGGGCCAGCCCGAGGTGGCCTGCGAGGCCAGGCCCACGCACCAGGCCGGATCGTCGTCCGAGGCGCCCTTCCGGCTCCACACCAGGCTCTTCAGGTCGACTTTCAGCGGCACCCAGTACGTACGGCGCCTGCCGTCCACGAGCAGGGTCTGCGCCCACGGCGGGGACGCGCGCTCGGCCGTCTCCTCGGCGAGGGGCCTGAGCCGGCCGCGGCGGGCGTACTCGGTGAGTTCGCCCATGCTGTTGAGGATCGCCACGTCCGGCGGGTCGCCGGCCTCCAACTGCGAGACGAGCGTCTCGCGGAGCGAGCTGGTGCCCTCGTAGGTGTACGTCCGTCCCGTCCCGTCGTCGAGCCGCTCCAGGGCCGCTTCGAAGGCGTCGCCCTCCGCACCGGTCCACGGGCCCAGCACGACGAGGGGCGCGGGGGCGGACGTACCGCAGCCGGGGGCGAGGGCGAGCAGACAGGCCGCCGTGAGGAGGGTGCGCAGCAGCCGCCGCGGGACTCGACTCATGCGGCGGCTCCCCGTCGGGTCACCACGAGGTACTCCCGGCGGTATGCGTGCAGGGCGCCGCCGATCAGGCCGGCGGCGGCCAGGCCGACCGGGAACACGAACGGGGCGGTCCCGTCCAGGAAGGGGAGCCGCCCGGCGGCGAGAGAGCCGTCGATGCGGCCGGTCAGCGTCTCGACGGCCTGGGGGACGGGGGCGCCGAAGGGGTGTTCCTCGGCGACCGTCTCCGTCTCGGGCGAGGTGGCCTCGGCGAGCGTGTCCGCCAGGGGGAGGGTCTCCCGCTGCGCGTGCTGCGCGAGCAGCGCGTCGGCCGTGAGCAGCGGGACGGCGAGCAGCGGGAGGGCGGCCGCCGCCAGCGGGAGGCTGAGCCGGATCCGGAAGCGGCGGCGCAGGAAGACCACGGTCCGCCCGAGGCCGACGGCGAACAGCGCCAGGGCGAGCCCGCAGACCACGGCCGCGGCGAGCACGCCCGAGCCCCAGCCCGCCCGCTCGGCGAGCCGTTCCCGCAGCTGCCGTTCCAGACCGGAGACCCGGTCCACGATCGCGGTCGCCCCCGAGCCGGTCGACGGCGGGCACGACGGGTATCGGCCGCCGCTCTCCGGCGCGGCGACCGGGGCCGAGCAGAGCATGCTGCGCGCGTACGTCAGCTCGGCCTTCCGCAGGAGCGGGTCCCTGGCGTGCGCCTGGGCCCGGCCGATCCAGCCCGTGTAGTCCACGACCAGCGCGGACACCACCCGCAGCTCCTGCTCCTCGGCCACGGTCAGCGCCCCGCTGCGGGTGACCTGGTTCAGGCTCTGCGTGGCCCGCGCGACCCGGGTCCGGTAGCGCTCGCTGAGCCCGCCGATCTCCGCCGCCCGGCCCTCGGCCAGGTTCTCCTCGGCCTCGCCCTGGGCGATGAACAGCGAGGCCCTGGCGTCCGCGAGCCCGACCAGAGCGGGCGCCAGCCGGTCCCGTAGGTACACCGAGTCGTCCCGGACGCCGGCGTAGGCCCAGCCGAACGCGCCGAACCCCACGACGGCGAGCAGCGGCAGTGCGACCAGCCGATCGCGCAGGAAGACGCGGTTGGGGGTGCCGGCCGCCGTCGGCCATGCGTAACGCCGCACGCGGCGGGCGAGTTCGACGGCGACCGCGCGCAGCGCCCGGGCCCGGGCCCCCGCGCCCGAGGCCCGGGCGCTGCGCGGCAGGCGTAAGGCGGGCGAGGGGCCGGCCTCCGGTTGCCGCGGCCGTCCGATCCGGGTCACTCGCGGACCCTCCCCGCGCGGTCGCCTGGCGGCAGGACCGTCCCGGCACTGTCGCCCGGCGGCAGGACCGCCCTGGCGCGGTCGCTCGGCGACGGTGGGTGGGCGATCGTCCGGAGCCAGGTGGTGAGTCTCGTTCCGAGCCATGGGCTGTCCCTGTGGTGTCGGAAGGCGAGCGGGCGTACCTCGTAGGCACGGTCGAGCAGGATCTCGGCGACGGCCGCGTCCTCGGGGGCCGCGGACCGGGCGGCCTGGTGCGCGAGGGCGACGTAGCGGCGGGACAGCTCCCTGCGCAGCCCCGGTTCGTCGGACGGCAGACCGAGCCGCCTGCCTGCGCCCGCGGCCAGTGCGGCCAGGCCCGGCGCGTCGAGGAGACCCCGGGCGAGCGCACCCCGTACGGCCTCCCACACCTCCGCCGTCATCCGGACCCTGGCCTCCTCGTCCGTCAGCCCGTGCGCGTGGAAGAGCCGGGTCAGCCGCTCCAGCACCTCGCTCAGCCGCTCGGCCGCCTCCGCGGGGCGCCCGGCGGTCCGCACATGCTCGACTCCGACCCGAACGGCGGCCGTGCGGGCGGCAGTTCGATGCCGTGAGTGCTGCGGTACGGCGTCCAGCACCCGTACGGTTTCGTCCCGCGCGTGTTCGCCGCCCAGGGCGAGGCGGGCCCGCACCGCGCCGAACGCGGCGCTGCCCAGGGACGGGTTGCGCAGCCGGACCGCCTCGTAGAAGGTCCCTGCCTCCTGCCAGCGGCCGAGGCGTTCGGCGCAGTAGCCGAGCGCGAGCTTGGGCGCGTACTCACCCGGGATCGCCGCGTACACCCGGTCGAAGTGCCGCCGTGCGGTGTCCACGTGGCCGCGGCCGAGCGCGAGCAGCCCGCGGTGCCACTCCAGCCGCCAGTCGTACGGGGCGCGCTCGGGGCCGATCAGCGCCTCGGCGGACCTCAACTCCCGTTCCACGCCCTCGGTCCGGCCGCCGGGCACCCGCAACCGTACGCGGCAGCGCAGCAGATGGACCTCGGGGGACTCCGGCCAGTCCGCGGTGTGCTGGAGCAGCGCCTCCGGAGCGGCGTCGGCGAGCCGGCTCACCTCGGCGTGGCGGGCGTCGTGCGGGTCGGGCCGGGGGACGGGCAGTCGTTGCGCGACCTCGGCGGGCGACGGCGGTGCGTAGGCCACCGGCGCGTCCGGCGCGGCCCAGCGGGTCAGGGGTGGGGCGGAGCCGAGCTCACCGTCGAGGGCGTACGGCGACTGGAGGAACAGCGGCGACGGCTCGAAAGTCTCCATACCGGTGCGGAGGGAACGCAACTCCCTGAAGACGCCGCGCAGTTGCTCCTCCATCTCGCGTGCGGTGGCGAAGCGCTCGGCGCCCTCGCCGCGGGTCGCGCGGTGCAGGACGCGGGCGAGCGAGAGGAGACCGAGGCCCTGCGGCGGGGGGGCCGTCGTACGAGAGAGTTCCGGGGCGGTGTCTGTTCCGGTCGGCTGGTCGAGGGTGTCCAGGGAACCCAGGTCCGCCAGGTCCTTCGGTGACTGGCCGAGGCCGCTCAGCCGGCGCAGGGTCTCGCCGAGGCTGAACAGGTCGTCCCGGCGGGTGGATTGGCCGTGCGGGCCGACGGTCGGGGCCCGGAACCCGTCCGTGGTGAGGCCGGGACGGCCGGCCGCGCGGACGCTGCCCACGTCGACGATCTTCGTCGTGGTGCCGTCGTGCATGACGTTGTCCGGTTTCAGGTCGCCGTAGACCTTGCCGAGCCGGTCCAGGTACCCGAGAGCGGCGAGGATGCGCACTCCGTACGCCAGCACGAACTCGTGGAAGCGGCTGCCGCCGAACTCGTCCGGGTTCATCTGGGCCCGGGCCCGTACCTCCTCCAGGGTGAGCCCGTCCACGTACTGCAGCACGAGGAAGTCGCCGACCTCGGGATGACGGCCGTAGTTGAAGACGCGGATGATGTCTCCGTGGCTCAGGTCGACCAGCGCCCGCCGCTCCCGGACCAGGGCGCCCGCGGCGGCCACTGCCTGGTCCGGGTGGAGGATCTTGATGGCGACCTCGCGGTCGTCGACGTTGGTGTCGAGCGCCAGGTAGACCTCGCCCATCCAGCCGTAGCCGAGCGGGCGGATCAGCCGGTACTGCCCGGCCAGGAGCTCGTCCGGCGGCAGCGGCAGCCCGCCCGGGTCGGCACCGCGCGACGCCGCGCGCTCCAGCAGGGTGATCGTGGGCAGCAGGCCCGGGTCGGGACTCTCCTCCGGGAGCCGCACCTGCGCGGCCCGCAGATAGGTCGCGGGAGCGACGACGAACGGCCCGAACGACCCGGACGACAGCGACGACCCGGACGACAGCGGCGACCCGGACGACAGCGGCGACCCGGACGACAGCGGCGACCCGGACGACAGCGGCGACCCGTCGGTGTCCGGCGGTCCCCCTGGCGCACCCGTACCCGAAGCCCCCTCCATGCGTCCTCAGAATAGACGCGCGGGCCGGGAATGCCCCCGGTGGCGCATGGGGAGGTCATGTGTCCGAGTCGTCCCCGGGGGCGGCGCGGCGATGCGGGCCTGTCCGAGCCGCCGCGACGGCGGCCGTACCGGCGGGCTTCCGGGCCCGTCTCCTGAATAAACGAATCGTCGAGCTGTTGACTTCCGGCTGAACAAGCCAGAAGAATGTGCGAAATGACCCTCTTCGAGCAGACCCTCGGTGCCGCTCCTCCCGTCGACCTCGACGAGGCCGCGCACCGCTGTCTCGTCGCCGGGTTCGAGGGGACCTCCGTGGTCCCCGACACCCTGAAGCGGCTGGTCGACCGCGGTCTGGGCGGGGTCATCCTGTTCACCCGGAACGTGCGGGACGCCGAGCAGGTGCGCCGGCTCACCGACACCCTGCGGGCCCTGCGCCCCGACCTGCTGGTGGGGATCGACAACGAGGGCGGCGGCATCGGCCACCTGGTCGGCGCGGGCGCACCGGACGTCCCCGGCTCCTACGCCCTCGGCGTCGTCGACGACCCCACGCTGACCGCCCGCTGCGCCGACGCGCTCGCCGGGCACCTGGCCGGGCTCGGCATCACCGCCTCCTACGCCCCCGTCGCCGACATCCAGCATCAGCCGGACAACCCGATCGTGCGCACCCGCGCCTTCGGCACCGACCCCGAGTTGGTCTCCCGCCATGTGCGGGCCTGGATCGACGCCACCGAGGCCCGCGGCATCGCCTCCTGCGCCAAGCACTTCCCCGGGCACGGCGGCACCCTCACCGACAGCCACCACGAACTGGCCGTCGACCCGCGCCCGTACGAGGAACTCGACCTGGCCCCCTTCCGGGCCGCCGTCGCCGCGGGCGTACCGATGCTGATGAGCGCCCATGTCGTGTTCCCGGCGCTCGACGCCGACCGGCCGGCCACCCTCAGCCGCCGCATCCTGGGCGACCTGCTGCGGACCGACCTCGGCTTCGACGGGGTGCTGGTCACCGACGCCCTGGAGATGAAGGCGATAGCCGACCGGTACGGCGAGGCCGCCGGGGCGCGGATCGCGCTCGCCGCCGGAGCGGACCAGGTCATCGTCGCCGTACCGGATCTGGAGGTCACCCTGTCCTGCCGGGACACGGTGCTCGACGCGCTGCAGTCCCGGCTGCTGACCGAGGAGCGCCTGATGGAGGCCGCGGGTCGGGTGCGGCGGCTCGCCGCGCGGTACGCGGCCCCCGCGCCCGCCGTCGCCGCGTGGGACGCGGGAGCCGGGCTGGAGGCCGCGCGCCGCGCCGTCCGCGGCCAGGGGACGGGCGAGCCCGTGCGCGGCGCCCACGTCGTCGACCTGTTCCCGCCGCCGCATCCGGCGCTCAACTGGGGCGGCGAGGACCTGCTGAGCGAGCTGCGGGCGGTCGACCCGACGGCCACGGGGACGACGGTCACCGGCGAGGCCGCGGATCCGGCCTCCCTCGTCGACGGGATCGCGCGCCTCGCGGAAGGGGCCCCGCTGATCGTCGCCACCTGCGACGCCGGACTGCACCCCTGGCAGCGGCACCTTCGGGACGCCCTGCTGGCCAGGCGTCCGGACGCGGTGCCCGTGGCCACCGGACTGCCGGACGGCGACGCCCTGTGCTCGTACGGACGGGCGCGGGTGAACCTGCGGGCGACGGCCGAGATCCTGACCGGCGCCTGAACGCTCCACCGGGAGTTCGGAGTCCGGAGTCCGGAGTCCGGGCGTCCGGGCGTCCGGGCGTCCGGAGTCCGGCACGGTACCGGGCTTCGCCGGGCCCGCTCCGGACCGCGGACCGGGCCAGGCCCTCAGGCCAGTCGTACGAGCTCCTTGATCCCGCGCGCCGCCAGGTACTCCACGTCGTCCGTCCGCCCGGCCAGGACCACCGCAGGGCGGCCGCCCTCCGTGCGCAGCCGCATCCACTCCTCGAAGAACGCGCCGCCCGGACCGGACACGGAACGGGTGGCCGGGGTGCAGTCCAGGACCAGGGCGGTCTCGCGGGCGAGGGGCGCGGGCGGTGCGGCGCGCAGGTCGGCGACGGTGGCGGCCAGGGCGTCCGCGATCGGCTTGGCGCGGCCCGCCGAGTCGAACAGGCCCAGCGTGTACTCCAGTTCCGGATAGTCGGCCAGCGCGCGGTCCACGTCGTGGGAACACCACCAGGTCACCCCCCACAGAGCCGTGCACTCGGCCGCGTTGCGTACGGTCGCCCGCGCGAACCCGGGTGCGTCGGCGGCCGGGATGTGCGGCTCGGGCGCGCCGGTCTCCTGGACCCAGACGGGCCGGGCCGGGTCCTCGGCGTACGCGACGGCCAGTTCCGTGCCGTACTCGGCGAGGTGCAGCACCTGCGGGGAACGCGGACCGTAGCGGCGGGCGCAGTCGCCGGAGAACACCCACGGGTGGACGGTGGTCAGAGCGCCCTTGCGGGCCGAGGCCTCGGGGGTGAAGGGGTGGTCGTCGCCGTACCAGGCGGCGTCGTACGCGGAGTGGGTGGCCAGCTGGCCCGGGCGCAGGCTCTCGCGGGCGGCGGCCAGCAGGGTGTCGAGGTAGTGGTCGACCTCCTCCACCGTCACCGGGTTGTGCTCGACCATGTTGTTGAGCTCGTTGCCCAGTTGGAGGCCGAGCAGGTTCGGCCGGCCGGCCAGGGCGTGCCCGAGGGTGCGCAGCAGCTCGGCCTGCGCCTCGATCACCTCCGGGTCCGTGAACACGTTGCGGTGGTGCCAGCTGCGGGTCCACTCCGGGTAGAAGTCGAAGCTCGACAGATGACCCTGCACGCCGTCCACGAGGACGTCGAGGCCGGCCTCGCCCGCCAGGTCGACGAGGTGCGCCAGCTGCTCCACGGCGGCCGGGCGGATGAACGTGCGGTTCGGCTGGAGGAGCGGCCAGAGGTGGAAGACCCGGACGTGGTCGAGGCCCAGCCCGGCTATCTGCTCCAGATCCTCGCGCGCGTGCGCCGGGTCGAAGTCGTGCCAGGAGTGGAACCAGCCGCGGCGGGGCGTGTAGTTGACGCCGAAGCGGAGTGTACGGATGGGATCCTCCTCGTGTCCGGGCCTGCGCCGCACTTGTGCCACCGGGCCGCACTTGTCCTGCGTCGCACTCGTACCGCGCCGCACTTGTTCTACGTCGCACTCGTACCGCGCCGCACTTGTTCTACGTCGCACTCGTACCGCGCCGCACTTGTCCTGCGCGAATGTATCAACCACCATAGTCAGTGATGAGCAACGATTTGAACCAGGATCTGGATCTGGTCATCGGCCTCGACGCCGGTGGCACGCGCACCCGTGTCGTGCTCGCAGCCGCCCACGACGGCCGTCCGCTCGGCGAGGGTGCCGCCGGGCCGGGCAACGCCCTGACCGTGCCGGTGCCGCGGCTCACCGCGCACCTGGCCGAGGCCATCGCCACGGCGGTGCCGGAGCGGGCCCGCGGGAACGTGGTGGCCGTCGCCGGCGGTTTCGCGGGCGCCACCGCCGCCTCCCCGGACGACCCCGGGCACGTCAACGCCCGGTCCGCTCTCACGGCGGCCCTGGCCCGGCTGGGTGTCCCGCCCGGACCGGTCACCGTCTGCAGCGACATCGAGGCCGCCTTCGCCGCCGCGCCGGGCACCCCGGCCGACGGTCTCGCCCTGGTGGCCGGCACCGGCGCGGTCGCGCTGCGCGTCGCCGACCGGCGCGCGACGGTCACCGTCGACGGCGACGGCTGGCTGCTCGGCGACGACGGCAGCGGATTCTGGATCGGCCGGTCGGCGGTACGGGCCGGGCTGCGGATGGCGGACGGGCGGGGCCCGGCGACGGCACTCGCGGCGGCGGTCGGACGGGCCCTGGGCCTGCCGGGCGAGGTCCTGCCGTACGCCACCGCCACCGCCACCGCCACCGCCACCGACGGTGCCGCCTGGGCTCGGCCGCACCGCGAGGCCTACCGCAGGCACCTGCTCCCCGCCGTCATGGCCGACGCCCCGATCCGGCTCGCCCGCCTCGCCCCGCTGGTGGCCGAGGCGGCCGCGGAGCGGGATGCCGTGGCGGAGGCGATCCTGGACGAGGCGGCCAATCAACTGGCCGACACCGTCCGGGCGTTGGAGCCCAGGCCCGGTGAACGGATCGTCGCCACCGGCGGCCTCCTCGGTCCCGACGGCCCGCTCACCACCCGCCTCACCCCCCGCCTGAAGGCGTTCGGCGCCACCCTCGACTGGGTCGCCGACGGCTCCCGGGGCGCAGTGGCCCTCGCCCGGCTCCTCGCACACGGTGGCGAAGCCCGTTGAACGATCCGGAGCCCAGCCACCGCCCCGGCGCGCTCTACCGCGACCCCGCCGCCCCCGTCGACGCCCGCGTCCGTGACCTGCTCTCCCGGATGACGCTGCGGGAGAAGGTCGGCCAGCTCAACCAGCGGATGTACGGCTGGGACGCCTACCGTCGCACCTCCCGGGGCTTCGAGCTGACCGACGCCCTGTACGCCGAGACCGAGCGGTTCGCCGGACTCGGCGCCCTGTACGGACTCCAGCGCGCCGACGCCTGGTCCGGCGTCGACCACGGCGACGGGCCCGGCGCACAGGACGGCGCCGCGCTCGCCGACCTGGTGCAGCGGCATGTCGTCGAGCGCAGCCGGCTCGGCATCCCGGCGCTGTTCGTCGAGGAGGTGCCGCACGGCCACATGGCCCTCGACGGCACGGTCCTGCCCGTCAACCTGGCCGTCGGCGCCACCTGGGACCCCGGGCTGTACGAGGACGCCGCCGCCCACGCCGCCGCCGAACTGCGCGCCCGCGGCGGGCATGTCGCTCTCGTCTCCGCCCTGGACATCGCCCGGGACCCGCGCTGGGGCCGCACCGAGGAGTGCTTCGGCGAGGACCCGTACCTGGCGGCCCGTCTCACCGAGTCGCTGGTGAAGGGAATGCAGGGCACGGGCGACCGCTTCGCCGCCGACAAGGCCGCCGTCGTCCTCAAGCACTTCGCCGGACAGGGCGCCACCGTCGGCGGCCGCAACTCGGCCGAGGCCGAGCTCGGACCCCGTGAACTCCACGAGATCCACCTCCCCGCCGCCCACGCCGGCGTCCGCGCCGGAGCCGCCGCCGTCATGGCCGCGTACAACGAGGTCGACGGGATGCCCTGCGCCGGCAACCGGGACCTGCTCACCGGGCTGTTGCGGGAGCGCTGGGGCTTCGACGGGCTGGTCATGGCCGACGGGCTGGCCGTGGACCGGCTGGCCCGGATCACCGGCGACAAGACCTCCGCGGGTGCCCTCGCCCTCAACTCCGGGGTGGACCTGAGCCTTTGGGACGAGGGGTTCACCCACCTGGAGGAGGCGGTCGAGCGGGGGCTGGTGAGCGAGGAGTCCCTCGACACCGCCGTCGCCCGCGTACTGCGGCTCAAGTTCCGGCTGGGCCTCTTCGAACAGCACGGCGCCACAGCCGCCTTCCCGGCCCGCGGCAGGGAGGTGAGCACGACGCTCGCCCGGGCCGCGGTCACCCTCCTCCACAACGACGGCGGTGTCCTGCCCCTCGGGCCGGGCATCTCCCGTATCGCCGTGCTCGGGCCCCAGTCCGCCACCACGGCCCACCAGTCGGGCGACTACACCGCCCCGCAGCGGCCCGGTACCGGCACCGGTGTCCTCGACGGTCTGCGCCGGCTCGCCCCGCCCGGCGTCGACGTCCGCCACGTCCACGGCTGCGCCCTCACCGGCGACGACCTCTCCGGCATCCCCGAAGCGGTCGCCACGGCCACCGCCTGTGACGTGGCCGTGCTGGTGCTGGGCGGCAGCAGCGCCCGCACCCCCGACACCGACTTCGCCGCCAACGGGGCGGCCCGGACCGCCGTTTCCGAGATGACCTGCGGCGAGGGCGTCGACCTGGCGGGACTGAGGCTCGGTTCGGCGCAGTACGCCCTGCTGGACGCCGTCGTCGCGACGGGCACCCCCACCGTGGTCGTACTGGTCCAGGGCCGCCCCCATGCCGTACCCGCGACCGGGGCCGCCCTGCTCACCGCCTGGTACCCGGGCCCGTGGGGCGGCGAGGCGATCGCCGAGGTGCTGCTCGGACTCGCGGAGCCGGCCGGGCGGCTGCCGGTCTCCGTCCCGCGTTCGGTGGGACAGCTCCCCGTCTACTACAACCACAAGGACATCGAGTACGGCGGCTACGTCGACGAGAGCGCCGAGCCGCTCTACTCCTTCGGGCACGGGCTGTCGTACACCAGCTTCGCGTACGACGAGCCACGCCTGTCGGGACACACTGTCGAGGTCGACGTCACCAACACCGGGGACCGGTACGGGCGTACGGTCGTGCAGGTCTATCTGCGACGCCTGATCACGGCCGTCTGGCCGCGCACCCTCGAACTGTGCGCGTTCGAGGGTGTCGGCCTGGCCCCGGGCGAGCGCCGGACGGTCACCTTGGCCCTCGCCCTGCCCCTCGGCGTCGACGCCGACGTCGGCCCACTCGCCCGGTCCGGCACCGTGGAGATCCGCGTCGCCGAGTCGGCCCGGGCCGCGCTCACCGCCGTACCCGTCGTGCTGCACCTCAGGGACCTCGGAGACCTCGGAGACCTCGGAGACCTCGGAGACCTCAGAGCTTGACGGCCCCCGACGACACGCCCCGGTAGAACCACCGCTGCGTGATCACGAACAGCACCAGCACCGGAATCACCGAGATCACCGAACCCGCCATCACCAGCCGCTGGTCATAGCCGAACGACGAGGCCTGGAGGCGGGACAGCCCCAGCGTGAGCGTGAAGTGGTCCTCCGTGCGCAGCACGATCAGCGGCCAGAGGAAGTCGTCCCAGGCGCTGATGAAGGTGTTGATGGTGACGACCAGGATCGCCCCGTACGCGGATGGCAGGTACAGATACCGGAACCGCTTCCACTCGCCCGCCCCGTCCAGCATCGCCGCGTCCTCGATCTCACGCGGCACGGCGAGGAACGCGGCCCGCATGATGAGGACGTTGATCGCGGCGACGAAGCCGGGCAGCCAGACGCCGACCAGGTTGTCCACCAGGCCCATGTCCCGCACGCTGAGGAACAGCGACACCATGATCGACTCGAAGGGGAACATCATGGACGCCATCAGCACGATCCAGACCAGCTTGCGGCCCTTCCAGCCGGGCTTGGAGAGCATGTACCCGGCCATGGTGGAGAAGACGAGCTGGCTGGCGATGGAGATGACGGCGACGAACAGGCTGTTCCTGATGTACGTCCACACCGGGACCTGGTCGAAGACCTGCCGGTAGGCGCGCAGGGTCGGGTGGCGCGGGATCAGTGAGGCGCCCGCGCCGAAGACGTCCTCGGTGGGGCCCTTCAGCGACGACAGCACCTGCCACACCAGCGGGCCGACGGTGATGAACAGGACGAACACCAACAGCAGGTAGCGCAGGACGAGTTCGCGGGGGCGGCCGTAGTCCCGCCAGCGCGGCACCAGGCGCCGGGGCTTGTCCACAGCCGTGGTCATGACTCGTCCTCCTTGGTCAGTCGCTGGGCGAGCAGCGTGAGGCCCAGGGTCAGGGCGAACAGGGCGACGCTGACCGCGGCGCCGTAGCCGGCGTTGCCGGTGAGCGGATCGAGACCGACGTCCCGGATGTAGAAGGGGAGCGTGCGGTCCGCGCCGCCGGGGCCGCCGGTGGCGCCGCCGAGCATGTAGATCTCGGTGAAGACCCGCAGTGAGCCGATGCCGGTGAGGGTGCCGACCAGCATCATCGACTGGCGGACGCCGGGCACCGTGATGTGCCAGAACCGGCGGACCGGGCCGGCCCCGTCGACGGCCGCCGCCTCGTGGAGTTCCTTAGGTACGTTCCCGAGCGCGGCCAGGTAGAAGATCATGTACCAGCCCAGGCCCTTCCAGATCGTCAGGCCCATCGCCGACAGCAGGATCAGCCACGAGTCGGACAGGAACGGGATGGCCTCCCGGATGATGTGGGTCTTCTCCAGCCAGACGTTGACCAGGCCCTGGTCACTCAGCAGCCACTGCCAGCTCAGGCCCACGACCACGCTGGAGGCGAGCACCGGCGTGTAGAAGGCGGAGCGGAAGAAGCCGATGCCCGGCAGGTTCTTCTCCACCAGCACCGCCAGCAGCAGCGGGAGCAGCACCATCAGGGGGACCACGATCAGCGCGTACAGGACGCTGTTGCGGGTCGCCAGCCAGAAGTCCGCGTCCCCCAGCAGCCGGGTGTAGTTGTCCAGCCCCACCAGGTTGTACGCGCCGCCGAGCGGCTTGGCGTCGGTGAAGGACACCAGGATCGTGTTGAGGAAGGGGAACACCCCGAAGACCGTCGTGCCGACGATCGCCGGGCCCATCCACAGCCAGGGCAGCCACCACCGGCGGTAGAGCGCCGCGCCCCCCGCGTCCGCGGTCGGGCCAGGGACCACGGAGCGGAGAACGCGGCGCATGCGCCCCGGCGTTCGACGGGCCGGCGAACCGCCGGGGCGGGGGACGCCCGCCCCCAGGGGAGGAGGGACGGGCGCCTGGTCGAGGGTGTGCTGAGCCATCAGCCGGCCTGCTTGATCAGCTCGTTGGCCTTGGACTGCGCCTCCTTGAGGGCGTCCTCGGCGCTCTTCTTGCCCTGCATGGCCAACTGGATCTGGGCCGAGACGGCGTTCAGCTCGCCCGGGGTGAGGGTGACCTCGTCGGCCGTGGCGGTCGTGCGGTCACTGGCCACGATCTTGCGGGCCTGGGCGAAGGGGTCGCCGCCCTTGACCGACTGGAAGAACGGGTCGTTCAGGGAGGCCGTGGTGGACGGGAAGATGACCACGTTCGGGTCCTTGGCCCACGTCAGCTGGTTCTCGGCGTCGGTGAGGAACCGTGCGAAGGACAGCGCGGTCGCCGCGTGCTTGCTGGTGGAGGCGACGCCGACGTACTGCGGGGCCCCGACGGTGTGGCCGAGGGTGTCCAGCATGAAGCGGGCCACGCCGGTCTTCTTGTAGACGGTCGGGTTGTTCTGCTGGATGAAGCGCAGGAAGTTGGGGTTGGTGGGGCCGTAGACCAGCTTGCCCTGGCCGTAGACGTTGGCCGGGTCCTGGGTGGAGGAGAGGGAGTCCCGGGGCATTCCCCCGGCCTGGTAGAGCTTCGCCATGGCCTCGACCCACCGCACGGTCTTCGGGTCGTCGGCGAAGGTGAACTTCTTGCCGTCGGCGGAGAAGACCCTGATGCCCATCTGCTGCCAGTCGGCCGGGATGCGCAGTTGCGGGTTGGCGAGGAAGGCGTAGTACTTTCCGCCCGAGGCCTTGGCCACCTTCTGGGCGTCGTCGAACAGGCCGAGGACGGTGGTCGGAGGTTCGGCCGGGTCCAGGCCCGCCTTCTTCAGCAGATCGTTGTTGAAGGTCTGCACGATGCCACCGGAGTACCAGGGCAGCACGCTGTGCACCTTGGCTCCGGCGGCGTCCGCGTACATGCTCGACTTCCACAGCGCGGGGACGAACGGTTTGCCCGCGTCCGGGGCCTTCTTGTCCAGGTCGAGCAGGTAGCCGTTCCTGGTGAGCGCGATCGCCGTGTTGACGTTGATGTTGACCACGTCCGGCAGCGTGCAGCCCTGCGCGTCCGCGACCAGGCGCTGGGTGAAGGTGGCGTCGCCGGGGTCGTCGATCCACTTGACCTTGGCGTCGGCGTGCGCCTTCTCGAAGGCCGAGATGACGCCGTTGAAGTAGTCGCCGAAGTCCTTCTTCAGGTTCGTGGTCTGGAAGGTGATGTCGCCCGTGACCTCGCCGGAGAGCTTCCCGGACCCCACGTTGTCCTGGTCGACCTCGCAGCCGCCGGCGGTGGCGCCGTCGCCGCCGGAACCGCCGGAGAGGCCGCAGCCCGCGGCGGTCAGGGACAGTACCGCGAAACAGGTCAGGGTCCGGGTCAGTCTTCTTGCGCGCATGCGTGTGCCCTCCAGCGACCGGTAAGCCAGGATGCCTTTGGTTCAAATAACCAACTTCGACTCCGACTGATGAAAAGGTGGACCAGAATTCATCGGAGGTCAATGGGTTGCCGTGTTGCTTTTCGGTTCCGCCCGCTCTCAACTCGCGGATCAGGACGGCTCAGTGGCGGTGCTCGTGGTCCGGATGCGAGGGATCGCCCGGGTGCTCGTGCCCGTGCGCGTAGACCACTTCGGCGCGGGCCCGGTCCAACCAGTCGAAGAAGGCCCGCCGCCCCGCCGTCCGCCGGAGCTCCCGCGCGACCGCCTCGCGGACGTCCTCGTACGGCAGGAAGTCCGCGTCCGACGCCGCGCGGAAGGGATCGACGCCGTGTCGCAGCGCCGCCCGGGTGAGGAAGCGGTCCCGGTTGCGGTCGTAGTAGTCCCGTACGGCCGCCTCGCGGACGATCTGCTCGGCCTCCAGCTCGGACAGCAGCATCCGGGCCGCCGGGGAGTGGGCGAGCGCCGCCGCGACGATGCTGCCCAGGTCGGCGACGTCGGCCTCGGCCACGGCGAGCACCCGGCTCGGCGACACCTCGTCCGGCGGCTGCAACCCCCGCTGCGCACAGGCCCGGCGGGCGAGTTCGTCGGTGACCACGACCTGGGTCGCCCAGCGCCGCCGCTGCCGTTCGGCGCGGGCCAGGGCTTCGGGACGGGCCAGGGCTTCGGGACGGGGCTCCCGGTCGCGGGCCGGAACGGCCCTCAGGAAAGCGTCCACCCGGTCTTTCCCGACCACCTGGCCGTCCACCGTCGCGGCGTGCTCCGTAGCGGCGTTCAAGGCGTCACCTCCAGGACGACCGCCTCCGTGCAGGCGACGGATCCGTGCCAGGCGGCCTTCCCCATCAGCCAGTACGTCCCCGGTGGCACCGCCGAACCGTCCACCTCGATCCCGCACTCCAGCTCCTGCCCGCCGGCCACCGTGAACCCCTGGCAGCCCGGTCCGACCCCCGCCCAGGTGCCCCAGGCCGACACGGCCCACAACTGCCCGCTCACCGGCCCCCGGGTGGTGTTCCGCAGGCTCACCGGAACCCGGACCCGCTCGCCCCGCCGTACGGCGACCCGCTCGACTCCCAGCCGGCAGACCAGCGTCGGCCCGGTGTGCCCGTCGGGCACGTCCAGCGCCACGACGTCCTCGTACGTCTGCCCGTCGTACGCCAGTCGGGCCGCCAGCCAGTGCCGGCCGGGCTCCGCGCCCGGCGCCGGGGTCACCGTGACCTCGGCCAGGGTGAACCCGCCCGGGCCCAGCGTGTACGGCAGTTCGGCGGGCTCGGCGGACCAGCCGGACGGCACCTCGAAGGCCACCGTGCCCCGCGCGGACGCGTCGGTCAGCTCCGAGCCGACCCGCACGGTCGCGGTGACGGGACCGGAGACGGTCAGCGCGGCGGGCGAAAGGTACACGGACACGGGCATGTTGCCGCGCGGCGCGGGCCCGGAGTTGTGCAGCCAGTAGCGGGTGTGGACGGGCTGCGCGGGCTCGTGGGCGGCGACACCGGGGGCCGGGGTGGCGCGATCGGGGGGCGGGGTGGCGCGATCGGGAGCCGGGGCGGCGACTCCGGGTTCGTGGGCGGTGGCGTAGGGGCCCGGCGACGGTTCGGGGTCTCCCGACGGCGTGGCCACGACGGTCGCCACCTCGAAGCCGGTCAGGCCGACGTCCAGCACGCCCGCTCCATTCACCACGCCCGCTCCGTCCGGCATCCCCGCCTCGTCCGGTGTCAGCCGTTCCCCGGGGCGCGGGCGCTCCAGTACGTCCGTCCGGGCGCCGTCGGTCCATGCCGACGGTCCCTGGACGCGCGCCCGCACCGGCCGTCCGTTCACCTCGTGCATCCGTACGACCACTCCGCGCCCCGGCTCGGCGGGGGCCACGCTGCCCCGCGCGAGCGGGGAGCCGGCCGGCTTGAGGGCGTCGAGGAGGACCTCGCGGGCGGGCTCCAGCGTGAGCAGGGAAACACTCCTCGGCAACCGCGCGACTGCGTCCGCGTCCCGCAGCCGGGCGGTCAGCGGATGGTTGAACTCGTGTCCCCGCGCCGGGAGTCCGAGCTCCCGCCAGTCGCCCTCGCCCGCCACGACCGCGTACGCGAAGGTGTGGGACCAGCGTTGGAGCTGGAACGCGGAGCCGTCGGGGGCCGTGCGGCGGGGCGGGTCGGTCCAGATGCCGGACGGCCAGCCGGTGCAGGAGCGCATCAGCGACATGTACAGGTCGCCGGAGGCGGTGACCACACAGCCGGGCGTGCCCCGGTTGAGGACGGCGAAGCCGCGCCCGTCCCAGGCGTCGCCCGGCGGCAGCGCCTCGCCGCCGCCCGCCGCGGTGGCCGCGACGGTGAAGTCGTCCAGGTCGGCGATCAGCGCGTCGACCGCCTTCGCGTCGTCCTCGGCGTCGGCGCCCGCGACCACCAGCAGCGGCAGCCGCTCCAGGTCACGCAGATCGGCTCCCGGCACCCATTCCTCCCGCAGCGAGGCCCGCGGCGCGACCCACACGGCCGCCACCCCCCGCTCGGCCAGCTGCCGTCGCAGTTCCCGTCCGGCGGCCGGGTCCCAGCCGAGGGCCTCCCGAGCCACCGGGTTGCGCTCGGGGCCACCGACGGCGATCCGGATGTCGGGCAGGTTGGAGTCGACGTCCAGGTCGCCGTAGCGGGGGCCGCCCGCGATGGTCGAGGTCGCGGTGACCCCGGCGCGGACCAGGGCCGCCGCGAGCGGGGTGCCCAGCTCGGCGGCGGCCTCCCAGTCGGCGTACACCAGCTCCGCGACCCCGATGGCACGGTGCCCGAGGAACGCGCCGGAGTCGTCGTGGACCGCGATCCGTGCGGTGGACCCCAGCCCGAACCAGGTGTTGGCCGGGTTGTCCAGCGTCCACGGGAAGCGCTCGCTGTCCACCTCCACGAACCCGAACCCGCGCCCGATGACGGCGTCCGCCACCTCGTGCACCGGCAGCCCGCCCCGCACGTCGGACGGCCAGCGGACCCGGATGAGCCGGTCGGCGCCGTCGTAGCCGTCGAGGGTGGTGGTGACGTCGAGGCGGTCGACGCCTGTCCACAGGGTCAGCCGCTGGGTGTACCGGAAGAGCCCGAGGTCGGCGCGGACGGTGATCCGCGATCCGGCGGGGGAGTGCTCGACCTCGACCTCGGCTGTCACGTCCCGGCTGCGGGCGGCGGTCGTGCCGGTCGGCGTGAGGTGCCAGGGGCCCTCGCCGAAGCGCGGGTGCCGGGGGTACTCCTCCTGGACGACGAGTTCGTTGCCGATGTCGCCGGGGCGGAGCAGTTCCCGGCCGCCGTCCCCTTCGGCGAGGGCGCGCAGGCCGCTGACGGCGCCGCCGCGTCCGGGGTCGACGGTCACCTCGTAGAACTCGTTGCGGATGGTCGTCCCCTCGCCCGGCGCCCACTCCGGTACGGAACCGGCCGTGAGCGGGAACGCCTTGAGGCCCATGCCCGGGACCGCCGGTACGACGACGCGGAGGCGACCGTCGTCCTCGCGGACGGCGGGCAGCGGCCGGAGAGAGTCGTCCACGGGGACCAGTCCCGGGTCGTCGACCGTGAGCACGTCCCGCCGTTGCCAGGTCACGGAGTTGAAGACGATCAGGTCGGGCCCGCTGCCCGGGGCGACCCGGTCGGCGAGGGCGTCGGTGGCGTCGGCGTGCACGGTCTCGGCGAGGTCGTACAGCTCCCGCCAGCCGGTCATCAGGTCGATGTAGACCTGGTCGGACTCGGAGCCGGTGACGGCGTCGTGGTGGGCACCGTAGACCAACTGCCGCCAGGCCTTGTCGAGGGCCGCGTCGGGATAGGGACGACCGGTGACCAGTGAGGCGAGCGTCGCCCAGGCCTCCGCGTCGGCGAGCAGGGTCTCGCCGTACCGCTGGGCCTGCTTGGTGTCGATGTAGGAGACGTCCTTGCCGGTGTAGACCGGGTTCATGTCCCGGGTCTGCGGCGAGGCCCTGCGGCCCTCCTCGTCGAGCTGCTCGCGGACGGCGGCGAAGAAGTCCCGGGGGACCGCGCTGACGAACCGCGGCCACACGTACCGGGCGTTCCAGTCGTGGTGGATGTCCATCACCCAGCGGCACGGAGGCGCGTAGTCCCCGCCGACCGGCAGCAGCACGTTCCGGGTGAGCGCGACCTTCTTGAGCCCCTTGAACAGCTTGAGCGCGGCGGCCTCCGCCTCGGGCAGGGCGGGCGCGCTGTCGATCGCCCAGCCGGCGGCGTAGTGGTTGACCATGTAGGCGGTCAGCAGTCCGCGTCCCGAGGGGGCGATCCACTCGAACTCGGCCGGGAACTGCATCCGTCCGGGGTCGCGCGGCTCGTCCCCGAACACGGACAGCGTCGGCCCCCACTGGTGGAACGGCCCGCGCGCCCACGAACTGGAGGTGACCCCCGCGTCCGCCATCAGCCCCGGGAACTGTGGATCGTGCCCGAAGGCGTCCAACTGCCAGGCGGTCTCCGGGGACGCCCCCATGATCCCGCGCTGGAACCCGTCGCCGTACAGGGCGTTGCGTACGGTCGCCTCGGCGCCGGTGAGGTTGGTGTTCGGCTCGTTGTAGGTGCCGCCCATGATCTCGACGCGCCCCGTGCGGATCAGCTCGCGCAGGAAGGCCCGCTCCTCCGGGAAGGCGTCCCAGTACGGCTTGAGGTAGTCGACCTCCGCGAGCACGAAGCGGTACGCCGCGTCGCGCCGGGCCAGATCGCAGTGGGCCCGCACCAGGCTCATCCCGGACTGGCCGCGGTAGTCGAAGGTGCGGGCGGGCAGCCCGCTCGTGGCCGGGTCGTCGACGACGTCCCAGGTCTCCGTGTAGGCGGCCTGGGTGTTCCACCAGACGGGGTCGTAGTGGAAGTGGCTGACCATGAACATGGTCCAGCCGGGCTCGGCGGCGATGAACTCGCCGGTGTAGGACGCGAGTTGGTCCCCATCGGCGGCGGTGACCGTGATCTCACGGTGCTCGCCGACGGCCACATCGGCGGTCACCGGCACCTCGGCGAGCAGGACGCCGTCCTCGGCCACCGTGGCCTGCAGGGTGCCGTGCACGCCGGGGCCCTCGACGGTGAGCCGGACGGTCCGGCCGGGGGTGTGGCTCAGCACGACGGCCACTACCTGGCGCGGCTGCTCGGTGGTTCCGACGAAGAGCTCGGTCGACTCGACAGAGGACACGCGCATGAGACTCCTACGAGGATGCTCGGCGGAGCACCATCGTGGCACCGGAAGGATGATTCAAACAACCATCTTCGCGTTTTTCCGGTGGCTCATCCACACAACTTCGGCGCGGCTCAGTGTCCGCGGGTGGTTCTTGGTCCCAGCGTCCGCGCCGGCCCATGCCCAGCGCCCGCGCCGGCCCACGCTCAGTGTCAGCGGCGGCCCACGCTCAGCGTCCGCGCCGGCTCTTCGCCGCGTGCTGCGGGGTGATGTGGTCGGTCAGCGCCAGCGAGGCGCTCGCGCGCTGGTACGTGAGCTGGGCGACCCGGACGTACAGGCAGTCGACGAGCATCAGGACGGAGTGCCGGCTGCTGATGCTCTCGGAGCGGAAGCTGGTCTCCGCGGAGGACGGGATGAGCCGGATGTCGGCGACCCGGGCGAGCGCCGAGCGCGGGTCCGTGGTGAGGGCGATGGTGGTGGCGCCGCGCTCCTTGGCCATCTCGAACGGTTCGAGGGTCTCCCGGGTCGCCCCGGAGTGGGAGATGCCGATGGCCACGTCCGCCGGGGTGAGCAGGGCCGCGGAGGTGGCCGCCGCGTGCACCTCGGTCCAGGCGCGGACCGAGCAGCCGATGCGGAACAGTCGCGTCTCCGTCTCCTGTGTCACGGCGCCGCTGCCGCCGACCCCGTAGACGTCGATGCGCCGGGCGCGGGCCAGTGCCTGGGCCGCGCGCTCGGTGGCGTCGAGATCGATCCGTTCGATGGTCTGCTGGATGGCCCGCAGGTCCGCGGTGCCGACGACCTGCACGACCCGTTCGAGACTGTCGTCCGGCGAGATGTCCGAGCCGATCTCGGCGGTGCCCCAGTCGGTGACCTCGCCGCGGCCGCGCTCCTGGGCCAGCTCGATCAGCAGGTGCTGGTAGGAGTCGAGGCCGATGGCGCGGCAGAAGCGGGTCACCGTCGCCTGGGAGGTGCCGGTGCGACGGCCCAGCTCGGCGGCCGAACAGTGGGTCACGGCGGCCGGATCCTCCAGGATCAGCTCGCCGACCTTCCGCAGCGAGCCCGCCAGCCGGGGCAGCTCGGTGCGGATCAGGGTGGTGACGTCCGTCGGGGGCATGTGAAGAATGTATCAGCCACCATTCATGGGACGAATTGAATACCAGGACCGCCGGCGATTTAATGATTCATTACTCGAGACGTATAGGGTGGTTCAATCCATCAGTAGTGAGTGGGGAGTGTCGCGTGTCCGTCGAGTCCGTCAGCGCCAAGGGGTTCGCGCACGAGAGCCTGGCCGTCCTCCAGCACCTCACCGAGTCGGCGCGCGAGGATGTGGCCGGCGCCGCCGAACTGATCGCCGACTGTGTCCGCGCGGACGGCGTCATCCAGGCCTTCGGCACCGGCCACTCCCAGGCGATCGTCCTCGAACTCGCGGGCCGGGCGGGCGGCCTGGTGCCCACCAACCGGCTGAGCATCGCCGACCTCGTGCTGTACGGCGGCGACGACCCGAGCGTCCTCGACGACCCGCTCCTCGAACGCCGGCCGGGTGTGGCCGCGCGGCTCTACGACCTCGCCGTCCCGCACCCCCAGGACCTCTTCGTCGTCATCTCCAACTCCGGCGTCAACAACGTGATCGTCGAGATGGCGCTGCGGGTCAAGGAACAGGGCCACCGTCTGCTGGCCGTCACCTCCCTCGCCCACACCAGGGCCGTCCCCGCCGGCCACCCGAGCGGCAAGAAACTCGCCGACCTCGCCGATGTCGTCCTCGACAACGCGGCCCCGCGCGGCGACGCCCTCCTCGAACTCCCCGGCGGCGGCGCGGTGTGCGCCCTGTCCACGCTCACCGGCGTGATGCTGGTCCAGATGGCGGTCGCCGAGGCCTCCGCCCGACTCCTCGCCGCGGGGGAACATCCCCCGGTGTACGTCTCGGCCAACGTCCCCGGCGGTTTCGAGGGCAACCTGGAGCTGGAGAAGAAGTACACGGGCCGCATCCGCCGCACCGCCGGCTGAGCCGCACGGGGAGGGCGGCCGGGGTCCGGCCCCGGTCGCGGTCCTCCTTCCCGGCCCCGGCCCCGGCCTCGCTCGCTGCCTGAGGCCGGTGCTGACGGCCGTCAACTCCTGCCTGAGGCCGGTGCTGACGGCCGTCAACTCCTGCCTGAGGCCGGTGCTGACGGCCCGTCACCCCTGCCCGAGGCCCGTGGCTGACGGCTCGTCACCACCACGTCATCAACAGATGGTTGATCAGCAGCGCCAGTACCCCCTGCGCCGCCAGCCACCCCCGCGCCCCCGTCAGCCACGCGCCCGCCGGCAGCAGCCACGTCGCGAACGGGAGCCAGATGCGTTCCGTCTCCGCTTTGCTCATGCCGGACAGGTCGGCGGCGAGGAGGGCGAGGAGAGCGGCGAGGACGAGTACGGCCAGTCGGATGTCGCAGAGGCGGACGCCGGGGCGGTTCAGACGTCTGCTGGTGAGCAGTGTCGTCGTCGTGCGCCTGAGGCCCGCCACCGTCGCCGGGCCCACGATCAGCGCGGTGCAGGCCAGGTTCGCCCACACCCAGTAGTCGTACGGCCGGACCCCGCCCGCCCCCTGGTAGTAGCGGCGGACCAGCAGCCGGTACGCCTCCCACCAGTCGAAGCCGGCGGCGGTGAACGCCACCGGCACGACCAGGAATCCGGCCAGCAGGAAGGGCAGGGGCCGGACGCGGTGGTGGCCCAGGAGGAGGACGGCTCCGGCGATGACGGCGAAGAGCGCCAGACCGTACGAGAGGTAGACCGTCAGACCGAACAGGAGGCCCGAGGCGAGGCCCGTCCAGGCGGGCCGGTGTCCCGTCACCGCCAGGGCGAGCAAGGCGACCGCCCAGGCCGCGACCGCCGCGAAGTAACCGTCGGCGGAGGTGCCCACCCACACGGCCGCGGGGGCCAGCACGAGGAAAGGGGCGGCGCGGCGGGCCAGTGACTCGTCGGTGAGGGTCCGCACGGTCACCAGGACCGCCAGGGCCGCGGTCGTGCCGACGGTGATGCACCAGGTGCCGGCCCAGCCCCCGCCGCCCAGACCGGCCCGGTCGAGGAGGACGAAGGTGACGGTGGCCGCCGGGGGGTGGCCGGCGACGTGGGCGGGCCAGTTGCCGGGCGTGTCGATCAGGATGTGGTGGGTGAAGTCCGCCAGCGTGGCCGGGATGTCGTGGAAGCGGTCGATGACCTGGAGGTACTCGTTCCGGGTCGTCAGCCGTGCGGCGACGCCCCGGTGCCAGCCGTCGACCAGGGCGAGGGACCACGTCCAGGCCGTACCGGCCGCCCACGTGGTGAGCAGCAGCGCGCGCCAGGGCAGCCGGGCGGCCAGGGCGGGCCCGTACGTCACCACCGCGACCGCGACGGCGACCGCGGCCGGGGTGCCGGGGCCGAGATGGGGATCCCAGAGCGCCAGCAGGGGCGGCCAGCCGACACGGAGGGTGCCGTCGCGGTGCTGGATCGCGCTGCCGGCCAGGACGGCGGTCACGACGAGCAGTGCGGCGGCGAGGGCCGCGTACAGGTCATGTCTCAGATGGCGGTTCACGCCGGAACGCTAGGTCGCCGGGGGTCCTCCGGACGGCTGACCGGCGCGGACGTCAGAGTTTCGTCATGGTTCGCGGGCCCGCTGGGGGGGTGGCGCGGGCCTACGGTCGGGGCATGGCACGCCCTCCCTTCCCGGCGCGTTCGCGCCCCTTGCCGCGTACTCCCTTCTCGCCGTCGTTCTGGCGCAGCCCGTTGCGCGGCTCCTGGCTCACTTCGGTGCTCGGGTTCGTCCTGCTCGGCGGGATCACCGTGCTGTTCCTGACCGGGCTGCTGTCGTACGCCGCCTACAACCCGGGTCTGTCGCCGGTGAACGACAAGACCCCGGACAAGGGACTCCTCGGCTTCTACCTCTTCTCCTGGCCGACCGATCCGCACTGGCTGTACCGGCTCACCCAGGGCGTCCACGTCACCCTGGGGATCACGCTGATCCCGGTCCTGCTGGCCAAACTGTGGTCGGTCGTACCGAAGCTGTTCACGCTGCCGCCCGCTCGCTCGCTCGCCCACGCGCTGGAGCGGGTCTCGCTGCTGCTCCTGGTCGGCGGCGCCTTGTTCGAGTTCGTGACCGGTGTGCTGAACGTCCAGCTGGACTACGTCTTCCCCGGCTCCTTCTACCCCCTGCACTTCTACGGCGCCTGGGTGTTCTTCGGCGCGTTCCTCGCGCACGCCGCACTGAAGACCCCGGCGGCTGTACGCAACGTACGTCAACTGCGCGCTGAGCACGACGAGTTGATCTCCCCGAACCCCGCCAGGCCCACCGTCTCCCGCCGCGGCGCCCTCGGCCTGGTCGGCGGCGGTTCGCTCCTGCTCCTCGCCACCACGGCCGGCCAGAGCTTCGACGGGCCGCTGCGCGGGACCGCCCTCCTCGCACCCCACGGCGGTGCCGAACCCGGCACCGGACCCGGCGGGTTCCAGATCAACAAGACAGCCGCCTACGCGGGTGTCCACGCGGCGGAGACGAGCGAGGAGGCATGGCGCCTGGTCCTCGCCGGCCGCACCGGAACCGTCCGGCTCAGCCGCTCGGACCTCCTCCGGCTTCCCCTGTACAGCTCGTCGTTGCCCATCGCCTGTGTCGAGGGCTGGTCGACCTCCGACCAGGAGTGGCGCGGGGTGCGGCTGCGTGACCTCGCCGCCCTCGTCGGGTACGACGATCCGCCCGACGTCCTCGTCGAGTCGCTGCAACGCCACGGCGCGTTCCGGCGGGCCGCCCTGCGCGCCAACCAGGTCGCCGACCCGCGCTCGCTGCTCGCCCTGTACGTCAACGGCGCGGACCTGACCCCCGACCACGGCCACCCGGCGAGGGTCATCGTGCCCGCCGCGCCCGGCGTGCTCAACACCAAGTGGGTGGCCCGGATGACGTTCGGAGAACTGTGATGCCGTCCAGGCTCCTCCCGCTGGGAAGCCCGCTCCAACTCCTTTTGCCGGCCTGCTCGTTCGCTGTCGCCGCCTACGCCGGCATCCGACTGTTCGCCGAGGACTGGTTCGGGGTCGCGCTCTGGTTCGTGGGGGCGGCGTTCCTCCACGACCTGGTGCTGCTGCCGCTGTACGCCGCGCTCGACCGCGCCCTGGTGAGGGGGGCGGGCCGGCACCAGGACCGGGTCGTGTACGTCCGGGTGCCGGCCGCGCTCTCCCTGCTGCTCCTGCTCGTGTGGTTCCCGTTGATCAGCGGGCAGGTCGCCGGGCGTTACGCCTCGGCCACCGGTCTGCCCGCGGACCGCTTCCTGACCCGCTGGCTGCTGCTGACGGCCGCACTGTTCGGCGGTTCCGCCATCCTGTTCGTGCTGCGGCTGCGCAGGGCGACGAAGGAACGCCCGCCGACCGCCCACTGATCGACGGCACGCCAGCCCGCGCGGCGCGCGAGCCGCAGCAGGGCCGGCGTGCCGAGCCGCGCCCAGGGGAACGGGCTGCCGGTCCCCCCGCGCGCGTCGGTGACATGGACCAGGACACGTTCGTCGAGGTCTAGCCCGGGAACCGTCTCGGCGACCAGCAGCCCGCCCTCGCAGAGGAGTTGGGACATCCGGGTGAGGAGGGTGCGCGGGTCCCCGCCGATGCCCACATTGCCGTCGATCAGCAGGGCGGTGCCCCAACGCCCCTCGCCGGGCAGCGGCTCGAAGACCGAGCGGCGCAGCGCGGGCCCGCCCAGCTCCTCGGTCCGTGCCACGGCCGCCTCGCTCACGTCGATGCCGAGCACCCGGCGTCCCCGTGTGCCCAGGGCCGCCACCAGACGGCCCGGCCCGCAACCGACGTCGAGCACCGCGCCCTCGCAGCGCCGCAGCACCTCCAGGTCGGCCGCGTCGGCGTCCGCGCACCAGCGCTCCACGTCCAGCGGGAGCAGCCAGCCGTCGGAGCGGCGCAGGAAAAGGGGACCGCGGCCGGAGCGCAGGGCGTCCGCGTAGGGGTCGGCCGACCAGGGCTCCCCGTCGGGAACGGAGGCGCTCCCGTCGGCGAGGCGCGTCCGCTGCCGTCCGATCCGTACCGTGCTCACCGGGCCCCGGCCGGGCTGAGCCGGGCCAGCGCCGCGGCGAACCGGCCGCCGGGCGCGGACCGGGCGACCGCCTCCGCGTCGTCCGCCGTGTCCACGTCCCTCAGGCGCGGCAGGTCCCGCACCCGTAGCCCCGCGAGCCGGGCACGCTGGGCGGCGCCCGTGTGCGCGGTCGACATCGGCACGCCCCGCAGCAGCGCGGGATCCGGTGCGGCCAGGCCCAGCGCCCAGAAGCCGCCGTCCTCGGCGGGCCCGAAGTACGCGTCGCAGTCCGCGAAGTCCACCTGGAGCAGTTCCGGCGTGACCTGGGGGGTGTCCATGCCGATGAGGAGGGCCGGGCCGGCGCAGCCCGCGAAGGCGGCGGCCAGCCGTTCGTCGAGGCCGCCCGCGCACTGCCGTACGACGTGGAAACCGGAGGGCAGCCAGGGGCCGGGCTCGCCCTCCAGGACCAGGACCCGGCGTCGGGCGGGCGTCCGTACCACCGTGTCCAGGGTGTCCGCCAGGGACGCCTCCGCCAGCGCGGCCGCCTCGTGCGGCGTGAACGGCGGGGTCAGCCGGGTCTTCACCCGGCCCGGCCGGGGCTCTTTCGCGATGACGAGCAGCGTGGTCACGCGCGCACCCCCTGCTCGGTGGTCGTCCCGGTCTCGGGTTGACCCGTGGTCGCCGTGGGCTCGGTCTGCTCGGTCGCTGTCGCGGGCCCGGCTTGCTCGGTGGTCGTCCTGGTTTCGGGTTGCCCTGTGGTCGTCGTGGGCTCGGTCTGCTCGGTGGTCGTCCCGGTTTCGGGTTGCCCTGTGGTCGTCGTGGGCTCGGTCTGCTCGGTGGCCGTCCGGGTCTCGGCCTGTTCCGCGGCCGTCGCGGGCTCGGCCAGCACCCGGCTCATGTCCCGCACCGCCTGCCAGGTGCCGCGCCAGGTGCCGGTCACCTTGGAGGCGCCGGTGCGCGGCCGGTACGGGACGTCGTGTTCGGCGATCCGCCAGCCCGCCTCGGCGGCGCGCACCACCATCTGGAGCGGATAGCCGCTGCGGCGGTCAGTAAGACCGAGGGCGAGCAGCGGCCCGCGCCGGGCGGCCCGCAGCGGTCCGAGGTCGTGCAGTCGAAGTCCGGTGCGGCGGCGGAGCAGCCGGGTCAGGGCGAGGTTGCCCGCGCGAGCGTGAACGGGCCAGGCACCGCGGGTCTGCGGGCGGCGCCGGCCGAGAACGAGGTCCGCCTCGCCGGCCAGGATCTCCCGTACGAACGGCACCAGGTCCGCCGGATCGAGGGACGCGTCGCAGTCGCAGAAGCAGACGACGTCGGCCGTGGCGGCGGCCAGGCCCGCGTGGCAGGCGGCGCCGAAACCGCGCCGCTCCTCGCGTACGACGGTCGCGCCGAGGGTCCGGGCGATGCGGGCGGAACCGTCCGTGGAGCCGTTGTCCACCACCAGCGCGCGCCAGCCGGGCGGAACGCGCTCCAGCACCCGGGGCAGCGCCTCGGCCTCATCGAGACAGGGGAGTACGACGTCCACGGACAGCAGGTCCGGGAGGGGAGCGGAAGAGATCGTCACGGCTCTCACCCTACGAGCACGAAAGGGGCATACCGGACTTCGGCTCCTTACGAAACGCGGACGTCGGGAGCCGGGAGGCGCGTCGGCGCGGGTACGGTGCGAGGCTGGCGGCATGGAGCAGCAGCCGTACGAACAGACCGGGGCACGGGTCCTCGTCGTGGACGACGACCCCACCGTCGCCGAGGTCGTCACCGGGTACCTCGACCGGGCCGGATACGTGGTGGACCGCGCCGGGGACGGCCCCGACGCACTGGCCCGGGCCGCCGCGCACTGGCCGGACCTCGTCGTCCTCGACCTGATGCTGCCCGGCATGGACGGCCTGGAGGTGTGCCGCCGGATGCGCGGACGCGGGCCGGTCCCGGTCATCATGCTCACCGCGCGCGGCGACGAGGACGACCGCATCCTCGGCCTGGAGGTCGGCGCCGACGACTACGTCACCAAGCCCTTCAGCCCCCGCGAACTCGTCCTGCGCGTCGAGTCCGTGCTGCGCCGCACACGTCCCTCCCAGTCCTCCGGCACCCTCGGCGCGGCCGGGCTCGTCCTGGACCCGGCGGCCCGCCGCGCCGCCAAGAACGGCACCGAACTGGCCCTCACCATCCGCGAGTTCGACCTCCTCGCCTTCTTCCTGTGCCACCCCGGCCGGGTGTTCAGCCGTGAGGACCTGATGCGCGAGGTGTGGGGCTGGGACTTCGGGGACCTGTCGACCGTGACCGTCCATGTCCGGCGGCTGCGCGGCAAGGTCGAGGACGATCCGGCACGCCCCCGGCTGATCCGGACCGTGTGGGGTGTCGGGTACCGCTTCGAATACGAGGCGTGACCATGCGCGACACCTTCCTCATCGCCCTCTTCGCCTTCCTCGGCGCCGCCGCGGTCGGCGTGCTCGGCGCGGGCGTGCTGCTGTTCATCCGGCGCCGCTCGGTCGCCACCCACCTCGCCGTGGTCGCCGCGGTCGCCGTGACCGCGATGCTCGCGGGCACGCTCGCCGTCGCCCAGGCGATGTTCCTGTCCGCACACGACCTGAAGGTCGTCACGACGGTCGTCGCCATGGCCGCGGTGGTCTCCCTCGCCACCGCACTGTTGCTGGGCCGCTGGGTGGTCGCCCGCAGCCACGCCCTCGCGCTGGCCGCGCGCTCCTTCGGCGACGGTGGCGACTTCACCTCCCCCGAGGGCCCGGCCACCGCCGAACTGGCCGAGCTGAGCCATGAGTTGGAGGCCACCAGCGCCAAGCTCGCCGAGTCCCGGGAACGCGAACGCGCCCTGGAGACCTCCCGGCGTGAACTCGTCGCCTGGATCTCGCACGACCTGCGCACCCCGCTCGCCGGACTGCGCGCGATGTCCGAGGCGCTGGAGGACGGTGTCGCCGCCGACCCCGACCGCTACCTCCGGCAGATCCGCACCGAGGTGGAACGTCTCAACGGCATGGTCGGCGACCTCTTCGAACTCTCCCGCATCCACGCGGGGACACTGCCGCTGAGCCCGAGCCGTATCTCCCTGTACGACCTGGTCGGCGACGCCCTCGCGGGCGCCGACCCACTCGCGCGCGAGCACGGCGTACGGCTGGTCGGGGACCGGGTCGAGCCCGTGCCGGTCGAGGTGGACGGCAAGGAGATGAGCCGGGTCCTGGGCAACCTGCTGGTGAACGCCATCCGCCGGACACCCGCCGACGGCACGGTCGCGGTGGCCGCCGAGCGCCGCCCCGACGGGGTCGTCCTGTCCGTCACGGACGGCTGCGGCGGCATCCCCGAGGAGGACCTGCCGCGCGTCTTCGACACCGGCTGGCGCGGCACGCACGCCCGTACCCCGCCCGCCGGCGCGGGCCTCGGCCTCGCCATCGTGCGGGGCATCGTGGAGGCCCACCAGGGGCAGGCCACCGTACGGAACATTCCCGGGGGCTGCCGGTTCGAGGTGACGCTGCCGGCCGCCGGGGTCTGAAAGGCCACCGCCGGGGCACCCCACGGGCGCACCGATCACTCCCGCGCAGCCCGGCCCTCCGGCCCGCGCGATCTCTCGCGTTCCCTCTGCGGCGTGACGCCGGCGGCACCGGGGTCTGAGCGGTCACCGCCGGGGTACCTCACGGGGGCACCGATCACCCCAGCGCAGTCCGGCCCGCGCGATCACTCCCGCGCAGTCCGGCCCGCGCGAACTCCCGCATTCCCTCCATGAACCCGACCTCCGCCTTCCACCCCAGCTCCGCCCGCAGCCGCGCCGAGTCCGCCGTGATGTGCCGTACGTCGCCCAACCGGTACTCCCCGGTGACCACCGGCTGCGGACCGCCGTGCGCGGAAGCGAGCGCCCCGGCCATCTCGCCGACCGTGTGCGGCTCGCCGCTGCCGGTGTTGTACGCGGTGAGCGCGCCCTTGCGCGCGGGAGCCTGAAGTGCCGCCACGTTGGCCGCCGCCACGTCCCGTACGTGCACGAAGTCCCGCCGCTGGCGGCCGTCCTCGAAGACGCGCGGGGCCTCGCCGCGGGCCAGCGCCGAGCGGAAGAAGGAGGCGACGCCCGCGTACGGGGTGTCGCGGGGCATGCCCGGCCCGTACACGTTGTGGTAGCGCAGCGACACCGCCGACCCGCCCGTGGCCCGCGCCCATGCCGCCGCCAGGTGCTCCTGGGCCAGCTTGGTCGTGGCGTAGACGTTGCGCGGATCGACCGGGGCGTCCTCGGCGACCAGCCCGGGCGACAGCTCCGCCCCGCACTCCGGGCAGGTGGGCTCGAAGCGCCCGGCGTCCAGGTCGGCGACGGCACGCGGACCGGGGCGGACCACTCCGTGCCGCGGGCAGTCGTAGCGGCCCTCGCCGTACACGACCATCGACCCGGCCAGCACCAGCCGTCGTACGCCCGCGTCGGCCATCGCGGTGAGCAGGACGGCCGTACCGAGGTCGTTGCGGGAGACGTACTCCGCCGCGTCGGAGAAGCCGACGCCGAGGCCGACCATCGCCGCCTGGTGGCACACCGCGTCCACGCCCTTCAGGGCGCGGCCGACCGCCCGGGGATCCCGCACGTCCGACGGGGGGTCGGTGCGGACGTCGTAGACGACGGGCTCGTGCCCGTGGGTTTCCAGAGCCTCGACAACAGGGGACCCGATGAATCCGGCACCGCCGGTGACCAGTACGCGCATGCGGCCACGCTAGGGGCGGGGGCGGGCCGGACGACCGGGCCGCGCCCACCACGTCACGGCTTCGTAAGACTCACGGACTCACGGACTCACCGGCGGCCCACCGGCGGAAACCGATGGTCCGCCCAGCGTCGAGCCCCCACACAAGCCGTCTAGACTCTCCCCCCAACGGCCCGCACGACTGTCCTGGAGCGGGCGACTTCTGCCAGACCCGAAGGGTATTCGGCGCCTTGATACGGATAGATTCAGTCACCAAGCGGTACCCGGACGGCACGGTGGCGGTCGACCGGCTCTCGTTGGAGATACCCGACCGCTCGATCACCGTCCTCGTCGGGCCCTCGGGCTGCGGGAAGACGACGACCCTGCGCATGATCAACCGGATGGTCGAGCCGAGCGAGGGCACCATCCTGCTCGACGGCAAGGACATCACGCAGCAGCCCGTGAACACGCTGCGCCGGTCCATGGGGTACGTCATCCAGAACGCCGGTCTCTTCCAGCACCGCACGATCGTCGACAACATCGCCACCGTGCCCCGCATGCTCGGCTGGGGCAAGGAGAAGGCGCGGGCCCGGGCCCGGGAGCTGATGGAGCGCGTGGGGCTCGACGCCGCGCTCGCCAAGCGGTACCCGTACCAGCTGTCCGGCGGACAGCAGCAGCGTGTCGGTGTCGCACGCGCCCTCGCCGCCGATCCGCCCGTACTGCTCATGGACGAGCCGTTCTCCGCCGTCGACCCCGTGGTCCGCAAGGGGCTGCAGGAAGAACTCCTGCGTATCCAGGACGAGTTGGGCAAGACGATCGTCTTCGTCACGCACGACATCGACGAGGCCGTCAAGATCGGCACGATGGTCGCCGTGATGCGTACCGGCGGCAAGCTCGCCCAGTTCGCGCCGCCCGCCGAGCTGCTGTCGCATCCCGCGGACGCGTTCGTGGAGGACTTCCTCGGCGCGGACCGCGGAATCCGGCGGCTGTCCTTCTTCCCCTCCGCCGGACTGGAGCTGCTGACCGCGCCGATCGTCGCGATCGACTCCACCGCCGAGCAGATCGCCGCCCGTGACACCTCCGAGGCCCCCTACCTCCTCGTGACGGACCTGGAGGGCAAGCCGCTCGGCTGGGGCGAGCCGGGCCGGCTGACCGCCGGGGACATCAGGACGGACCAGCTCCTGCCGTACGGACGGCCGTTCGTCGCCGGGACCGAATCGCTGCGGGCCGCGCTGGACTGCGCGGTGCTCTCGCCCACCGGCTGGGCGGTCGCCGTGGACGCCGAGGGCCGGGCCGCCGGGGTGGTCTCCCAGCAGACCATCGGCGAGGCGATCCGCGGCGCGCACGCCGAAGGACGCGCGCCCGAGGAGGCCGCCGAGGCCACGAAGTTCACCAGGGCCGCCGGATGAACGGCTTCTTCGACATCCCCAGCGACCTCCAGCACAGCTGGCTCGGCCTGGTCGGCCTGCATCTGCGCGAGGCCCTGCTGCCGGTCCTGTTCGGCCTGGTGACGGCACTGCCGCTGGCCCAGCTGTGCGTGCGGTTCCGCTGGCTGTACCCGCCGGTGCTGTGGGTGACGACCGTGCTGTACGCCGTCCCCTCGCTGGCCTTCTTCGTCGTCCTCATCGACTACACCGGCCAGACCGAGCTCACCGTGATGATCCCGCTGGGCGTCTACAGCCTGGTGGTGCTGGTCCCGGCGATCGTGGACGGTGTGCGGTCGGTGCCGCAGGAGACGCTGGCCGCCGCGACCGCCATGGGCTTCGGGCCCGTACGCCGCTACGTCCAGGTGCAGCTGCCGATCGCCGTGCCCGCCATCATCGCGGGACTGCGCATCGCGGTCGTCTCGAGCGTCAGCCTCGTCAGCGTCGGCACGCTGATCGGCAACCAGGGCGCGCTCGGCAACCTGCTCGCCGACGCGATGTTCTACCACCGGCCCGAACTCGCCGTGAACTCGGTGGTCACCACGGCCGTCCTGGCGATCGTCCTGGACGCTCTGCTGGTGGGCCTGCGCGTGCTGCTGACTCCGTGGATGCCGAGCGGCGCCCGCAAGAAACCGAAGGCGGCCGCGGCCCGGCCCGAACCGGCCACGCTCGCCCTGGAGGACGCGGTCAAATGAACATCCTGAAATTCATGAACGCGTTCTTCAGCGACAGTGCCCACTGGACGGGCTACGACGGCATCCCCACCCGGCTGGGCGAGCACGTCGGCTACTCCCTCCTGGCGCTCGCCATCGCCGCCGCGATCGGCCTGCCCGTCGGCCTGCTGACCGGGCACACCGGCCGCGGCGGCAACGCCCTCGCGTTCATCGCCACCGCCGCCCGCGCCCTGCCCAGCTTCGGCCTGCTGGTGCTGATGTTCGTCATCCTCGGTCTCGGTCTGCTGCCGGTGATGATCCCGCTGGTCGTCCTCGCCATCCCGCCGATCCTGGTCACCACCTACGAGGCGATGCGCTCCGTCGACCCGTCCCCGGTGGACGCGGCCCGCGGCATGGGCATGCAGGAGTCCCGGATCCTGTTCCAGGTGGAACTGCCCGTCGCGCTTCCGCTGATCCTCAGCGGCCTGCGCTCGGCGTCCATCCAGATCGTCTCGACGGCCACCATCGCCGCGTACGTCTCCCTCGGCGGCCTCGGCCGGTACATCGTCGACGGCCTTTACCAGCGCAACTACGAGAAGGTCGTCGGGGGCGCCACCCTGGTCGCCCTGATGGCGCTGGTGACGCTCGGGTTGTTCTGGGCGCTGAACCGGTTCGCGGTGTCGGCCGGAGTGCGCCGGAGCAGCTAGTGCCGCGGCGGCCGGAGCGGCTGGTTCTACGGCAGAGGGCCCGGGCGATCGTCATCTCGCCCGGGCCCTGCGCCGTACCGCCGTACCGCTGTTCAGCCCTCCGTGCGGGCCAGTGCCTGTTCGAGTACGACGAGCAGGGCGTCCCGCACCGAGCCGCGTTCGCGGGCGTCGAACACCACCACGGGGACGCGGTCGTTGACGTCGAGCGCCCAGCGGACCTCGTCCAGGGTGTGCTGGACCTGCCCGTCGAAGGCGTTGACGGCCACCGCGAACGGGATCTGCTGGTGCTCGAAGTAGTCGACGGCCGCGTAGCAGTCGTCGAGGCGGCGGGTGTCCACGATGACGAGCCCGCCGACCGCGCCCTCGACGATGTCGTCCCACATGAACCCGAACCGCTCCTGTCCGGGAGTGCCGAACAGGTACAGCTTCAGGGTCGGGTCGATGGTGATGCAGCCGAAGTCCATCGCGACCGTGGTGGTGGTCTTGCGCGGAGTGTGGCTGAGGTCGTCCACGCCGGCTGCCACCTCGGTGATGGCGGCCTCGGTGGTCAGCGGCTCGATCTCGGAGATGGAACCGACGGCGGTCGTCTTGCCCACCCCGAAGCCGCCCGCGATCACCATCTTGACCGGCAGCGGCGGTCTCACGGCGGCCTGCGCGGCCGCTGGGAGGATGGCCGGTTCAGTCGGAATCACGGAGTACCCCTCGGGAGTCGGGGATGGCGCGCAGGCCATCGATAACCCTTCGCAGGACGGAGGCGTCGTGGGTGGCGCCGGTGTCGGGCACGTGCACCGTGAGCTGCCCCGCCGCGCGCAGGTCCTCGGCGAGGACACGGACCACGTTCAGGTGCAGCCGCAGCCGGGCCGCGATCTCCGCGATGGACTGCGGTTGCCGACAGGCGGCGACGATGTCGTGCTGTTCGAAGGAGAGCCGGTCGAGCACGTCGAGTCCCTCGGCGGTGGCCACCACCTGGGTCTCGACGGGCATCGTCCGGCCGTTCGCGCTGGGTGCCACCCGGCCGGCGGTGACCAGGAACGGCCGTACGGCGGGAACGGGGCCGGCCGGGTCCGGCCCCGGGGGTGTTTCCGCCATGGGTTGTGTCTTTCTCCTCGCCCGGGCGGCGCCCGGTCAGCGCTTCGAAGCGGCGCCGACGCTGTTCTTCAGTTCGAGCACGAGCTGGGGGCTGAGCGCGGCGCCGGCACGGTTGGCGAACAGCGTCATCTCGTACGCGATGTTGCCGAGCTTGGCCTCCTTGTCGGTGACCACGCCGAGGACGGCGCCGCTGCCGATCGCGGAGACCAGCACGTGGCCGCCCTCCAGATCGATGATGACCTTGTTGAGGCCGCCCAGGCCGTAGTTGCCGGAGGCCCCGGCGGCCAGGCTGGTGATGCCGGAGACGATCGCGGCCAGGCGTTCGGAGTCGGCGTGCTCGCGCAGTTCGGACACGGCGATGAGCAGGCCGTCGGAGGAGACGGCGATGGCGTCGACGACGCCCGCCGTCTCGGTGGCGAAACGATTCAACAGCCAGGTGAAGTCGGCTGCCGCGGCCTGCAGTTCGGCCGGCGTGGTGCCGGTCGGAGTGTCACCTGTCGACGTGCTCACTGCTCCGCTCCTTCCGGGGAGTGGTGGTGCTGGTGCATGGGGTCGGGTGCGGATCCGCTGACGCGGGGCACGGGGGTCGGGCTGGTGGTGGTGGCGGCGGTGGTCGTGGTCGGGGTGGTGGCGGTGGCGGTGGTCGTGGTGGTCCTGGTGTCGTCGTCGGGGGTGACGTGGTGCGTGGCCGTGTCGTCGCCCTCGCTGTCGCGGTGGGCGCGCTCCACGGCCGCCTCGAACTCGTCGAGCGCGGCACGTACGGCGTCCGCGTCGGCGGGCCGGGGCGCGGACCGGCGTGCGGCCTGCTGGTCGGGGTCGGCCCCGAAGGCCGTACGCAGGGTCGCTCCCCGGACGCGGCGGCGCAGGGGGCGGGCTCCGTCACCGCCTGCGGGCGGGCCCGTGGGCACCGTCCCGTCGGCACGGGCCGACGCGGAGGATGCCGTCTCACCGTCCCGGGCACGGGGGATGAAGGGGGCGTCGGGGCGGTCGGTGCCGGGCGACTCGCCTGCCGGGGCGGCGGGCCTGCCGGGGGCGGCCGAGGTGGCGTCCGGGGCGGGGCCGGCCGCTGGGGCCGACGTGCCGGGCGCCGCTGAGTTCTTGTCGGAGTTGTCGTCCGAGCCGAGCGGCGACGAACCGGCCGGGGCGTTGTCGCGCTGGGGCACCCTGCGGGGGAGCGGGGCAGGGCCGTCGGCCAGGGTGGTGCCGTTGGCGGCGGCGGGCGGTGCGCCGGTCGGGCTCGGACGGCCGGTCGAGGCCGATGTCGGACCCGCGGTCCCGGCCGCACTCTGGAGCGAGGCGGGGCCCTGGAGCGACGCCGAGTGCGTCGTCGTATGCGAGGTCCGGGCAGCGGCGGAACGCGGACCGGCGGAGTCCGACCCCACGGCCGCGCCCGACCTCGTACCCGCGCCCGACCTCGTACCCGAACCCGTGGCTGTGCCGACTCCCGTGCCCGAGCCCACTCCCATGTCGGTGCCCGAACCCGAGCCCCCCGAGCCGATCGCCCCCCTGTTCTTCGCCGCACCGCCAAGGGCGGCCACCGCGACCGGGCTCATCGTCAGGAGGAGGGACGCCGGGATGGTCACTTCGGCTGTGACGCCGCCGCCGGGGGTGCGGGAGAGGGCGACGTCGACCTCCCAGCGGCGTGCCAGCGTGCCGACCACGAACAGGCCGAGGACCTTCGTGGGGACCACGTCGAGGCGTTCGCGGCGGATCAGGCGGGCGTTCTCCTCGGCGAGCCGTTCCGCGCTCATCCCCAGACCGTGGTCGGTGACCACGACCAGCGCGCCCTCGGCGCCGCCGCGGACCGTCACCTCGACGGGGCTGCCCGTGGGCGAGAACGACACGGCGTTCTCCACGAGCTCGGCCATCATCAGCGTGAGGTCGCCGATCATGTCGGGCGCGACCATGGCCTCGGTCGCGGCCCGCAGCTGTACGCGCTGGAAGCCCTCGATCTGGCCCAGCGCGGCCCGTACGACGTTGGTCAGCGCGAGCGGACCGGAGGCGAGGACCGTCTCGCGGATGCCGGCCAGCAGCATCAGGCTGTCCGCGTTGCGGCGCAACCGGACCGCGATGTGGTCGATGGAGTACAGCCGCTCCAGCAGCGCGGGGTCGGTCTCACCCCGCTCCACCGCGTCGATCAGCGCCAGCTGCCGCGTGGTGAGGTTGCTGACCCGGCGACCCACGTTGCCGAACATCTCGGCGACGTTGCGCCGGCTGAGCACCTGCCGCTCAAGGAGCGCGGCGGCCGTGGTCTGGACGTGGTTGAAGGCCTCGGCCAGGTCGCCGATCTCGTCCTGCGCGGTCACCGGCACCTCGCGCAGCCGCGGCGGCGCGTCGTCCTCGGCGTCGTCGTCGGCGACCCGCGCGAGCTCACGTCCGGCGATGTCGGCGACCTGCCGTGCGGCACCCGTCAGCGCCTGCACCGGGCGCACCACGGACCGCCGTACGAGGACCGCGAAGGCGATCCACATGGCGAAGCCGAACGCCGCCAGGCCCAGCAGCAGACCCGCGCGCCAGGCGGCCTCGCCGGAGGCGTCCTCGGCGCGGTCGGCGATCTGGCCGATGAGGGACGCGGTGATCTGCAGCCGGGTCTCCGACTGGAGCCGGTAGTCGGGGTAGGAGCCGAGCGCCCCGGTGAAGGCCTCACGGATCTGCGTGGGCGTTCCGGCCTGCAGGTTGCCGGGGTCGATCTGCAGCTCGGCGTAGTGCCGGCCGATGGTGGCCTGGGAGCTGTTGTGCTCGATCCCGCCCAGCTCGTCCGCCTGGGCCTCGGTCGCGAACCGGGCGAATCGGTCGGCCTGGTGGGTGTACTCGTTCTCGAAGCCGACCGCGCCGATGAACTCGATCTGGGCGTTGCTGTCACCGGTGCGCGCGGAGAACACAGCCGTCTCGAAGGCGCTGTGGGCGGCGTCGGCGCGCAGCAGGGAGTCCAGCAGGTTGCCGGTGAAGGTGCCGGTGAGGGCCTCGTTGTGGTCCAGGCCGAGGCCGTCGATCAGGCCCTTGGAGGCGTTGGTGTAGGCCGGGTCGATGTTGTCGGCGGGCAGATACCCCTGCTCGACGGTGTCGCGCAGACTCGTGAGGCCGTTGATCTCCCGCAGGGCCTGCGCTTCGGTGTCCGGCAGCCGGCCGCCGAAGGTGTCACGCACCTTCTCGACCTGGACGTCGACCGCGGTCTGCGCCTTGCGGTAGTCGACGGAGGAGGGGTGGGCGCCCGCGGGCGCGGCCTCATACCGTACGGACAGCAGGATGGCCTGCTGGTGCTCGGCCTCCACCCGGTCGACCAGCTCCGCGACCTGCGCGCTGTCCCGGACCAGCTGCGCGGCGGAGCCCGTGTCCCAGGCCTGGCTCACCTGGTCGGCGATCAGATAGGCGAGCAGGGCGGCGACCACGGCCAGCGGAACACCGACCAGGACGTTGAGCTTGCGGCGGAACGGCCAGCGGTCGGCGAACGCCCGTAGCCGCCGGACACCCTGTACGAAGGATGCGTCACCCGGGTCCGACGGCGGTGTCGGCTGGGCGGCTGCGCCCACCTCGGTCGTGGACACCTGGCCTCCTTCGTGGGTGTCTTACGGCGCGCGAAGAACTCCACATGACCGTTTCTGATCGATATGGGGCGGCGCGGTGTGACCAGACAAAGTATGACCAGACAATACCGATGCAGCCCCGCACGCCACTGTGACCGGAGCCAACTTCCGGGAGACTACAGCCTCTTTCGTCGCCGGATCGTGCCCGCCTGCGTCAAGAATCCATCACGACTCACCCATGGATGGGCGGGTTCGGTGATGATCCTGTTTCTTCGCCATTCACAAATGATCAGACATTGAGGCCAATTGGTGACCGGCCTTCTCTTGACTGACCAAGAACCCGCTGGATTGGATCAGTGGAAGAGCTTCCGAGCAACCCCCAGAGTCCGGAACGGAAATCGTGACTTCCTACGCAGCCCACAGCAGGCCCCTCAGGAGACGTCCCGGCGTGGCCGCCCTCGCGCTCGCCGCCGCCACCGCCCTGCTGGCGGGATGTTCCTCCTCATCCGACGACACGTCCGACCCGCTCGCCGACACCGCGAAGAGCGGCACGGTCGTCGTCGGCTCCAACAACTTCGCCGAGAGCATCCTGATCGCCGACATCTACGGCGAGGCCCTGAAGGCCAAGGGCATCAAGGTCTCCTACAAGCCGAACATCGGCAGCCGTGAGACCACCTACGGCCTGCTGAAGAACGGTTCCATCACTGTTCTGCCGGAGTACAACGGTTCGCTGCTCGCCTATCTGGACCCGAAGGCGGAGCAGAAGTCGGCCGCGGCCGTGAACGCGGCCGCGAAGGCCAAGCTCGACTCGAAGCTGACGTTGCTGGAGTCGTCGCCGGCCGAGGACAAGGACTCCGTCAGCGTCAACGCGGACACCGCGAAGAAGCACAACCTCACCTCGCAGTCCACGCTCGCGGACCTCAAGAACATCGCGCCCGAGCTGGTCATCGGCGGTTCGCCGGAGTTCCAGACCCGGCAGCAGGGCCTGCTGGGCCTGCAGGCGCAGTACGGCCTGAAGTTCAAGTCGTTCAAGGCGCTGGACGCGGGCGGTCCGCTGACCCAGGCGGCGCTGACGAAGAACACCGTCCAGGCCGCGGACATCTTCACCACGGACCCGACCATCGTCAAGGAGAAGTTCGTCGTCCTCCAGGACCCGAAGAACCTCTTCGGCTTCGCGAGCGTGACCCCGCTGGTGTACAAGTCCGGCCTCTCCCAGGAAGGCGTCGCCGCCCTCAACGAGGTCTCGGCCAAGCTGGACACGAAGTCGCTGCTGGACATGGACTCCCAGGTGCAGCTCGAGAGCAAGGACCCGCTCGACGTCGCCAAGGCCTGGCTGAAGTCGGCCGGCCTGAGCTGACGTCCGCCCTTGGACGCGATGTCTGCCCTTGGACGCGACGTCCGCCCTTGGACGCCTCGGCTGACGGATCGGCGCGGGTGCCCTCCCGAACGGGGGGCACCCGCGCTGTCCTCGGTGGAGTCGTCCTGGAGGCACACCGGCCGGCGGTCCTCACGTCCTCGTCGCCGCCGGGCGCCACCGCCGCGACCGAGCCCCTCAGCGGACCGGGCGCCGCCATTGCCGCCACAGCCGCGACCGCCGTGACCGCTGCGACCGAGCCTCAGCGGACCGGACGGGTGAGCCGACCCGGGCTGTCGCCCTCGCCCGCCTCGGCGATCACCCGGTCCAGAAGGGCGATCAGTACGTCCCGGCAGGAGCCGCGCTCCCGGGCGTCGCACAGCAGCACCGGGACGTGCTCCGGCAGCGCCAGCGCGTCCCGGACGTCCTGCGGCGGGTACGGATGCCGTCCGTGGAAGCCGTTGACGCCGACGACGAACGGGATGCCCCGCCGCTCGAAGAAGTCGACGGCGGCGAAGCTCGACTCCGGCCTGCGGACGTCGATCAGCACCACCGCGCCCAGCGCGCCGACGGCCAGGTCGTTCCACATGAACCAGAACCGCTGCTGCCCGGGCGTGCCGAAGAGATAGAGCACCAGCTCGTCGCTGATCGTGATCCGGCCGAAGTCCAGAGCCACGGTGGTGGCACGTTTCTCCTCGATGCCGTCCAGGTCGTCGACGCCCAGACCCGCGGCGGTCAGCGACTCCTCGGTACGCAGCGGGGCGATCTCGCTGACCGACCCGACCATCGTGGTCTTGCCGACGCCGAAGCCCCCGGCGATCAGGATCTTGACGGTGTCGGGTGCCGCCGGGGCGGCGGCGTCAGAGCCGGCCAAGGCCGTCCCTCACTTTCTGCAGCAGGTCCATGCGCGGGGCGCGGGGCGAGACGTGGTGCGGTGGGCGGGCGGTGATCAGACCGGCCTCCAGCAGGTCGCTGAGCATGATGACGATCACGCTCATCGGAAGGTCCAGCAGCGCGGCCAGCTCCGCCACGGCCACCGGCCGTGCGCACCGGCGCAGGATCCGCGTCTGCTCGGGCTGCGGCCGGGGGGCCCGCTCCGGCGCCGGATCCACCGCCGTCACCGTGGTGATGAGGGTGAAGTCGGCGCGGCTCGGCCGGGTCCGGCCACCGGTCAGGGCGAAGGGCCGTACCAGCCGGCCCGCCGCGTCGCTTCCGCTCACCTCACTCGCCGGAGGCGGCCGTGGGTCCCGCATGGGCCCTAGGTGCCGCGCTCAGGTGCTCGCCGATCCTCTTCACCAGCATGTTCATCTGGTACGCCACCACGCCGACGTCGGCTCCCGGTCCGGTCAGGACGACCAGGTGGGCGCCGGGTCCGGCGGAGGTCAGGATCAGGAAGCTGTTGGCCATCTCGATGAGTGCCTGGCGCACCGGGCCGCCGCGGAAGTCCATGCTGACGCCTTTGCTGAGGCTCATCAGCCCGGAGGCGGTCGCCGCCAGCCGTTCGGCGTCGTCCCGCACGAAGCCGGTGGACCTGCTGACGACCAGTCCGTCCTCGGAGAGCACGACGGCGTGGTTCACGTCGGCGACCCGGTCCACGAGACCGGTGAGCAACTGGTCCAGCTGGGTGTCCGTGGCGGGCGTGGGGCGTGTCATGGCGGTGTCCTTCATGAGCGGTCGGCGTGAGAAGTCGGGATGACGGCTGGGTTCGAGGCGAAGAGGTCCGGCGGGGCTGATCCCTGCTTGTCGTACGGCGGGAGGTCTTCCTTGTCGTCGTACGGCGTGGGCTCGTCCTTGTCGTCGTACGGTGTCGCGTCGTCCTTGTCGTCGTGCCGCGTCGGCACGTCGTTGCACGGGGCCGGTCCGCCCTCGTCCGGGGCTGGCCCATCCCCGTCCGGGGCTGGTCCGTCCTCGTCGCGTGCCCGGAGGGTTCCGGCCTGGAAGCCGGCGAGCGAGGAGGCGGCGTGCTCCGCGGTGAAGTCGGCGTCGGCGTCGGCGTCGGTCTCGTCGGCCGACGCCTCCTCGCGGAGCTCGGCGACCAGGCTGGTCTGCGGGACGCGACGGGGCAGCGGGGTGAGGCCGTCGAAGCGGGGGGCGGGGCCGGGGGCGGTGGCGGTGGCGGTGGCGGACGTCCGGGCGGTGGCGGGGGCCGGCGTCGGGGTGGTGGCGGGGGCCGGCGTCCGGGTGGTGGCGGACGTCCTGGCGGTGGGTACGAGGCGGTGAGCGTGGGGGGTGGGGGAGGGGTCCGGGTTCTGGACGGGGTCCGGGTCCTTCACCGCGTCCTTCCGGGACTCGGGTGCCGCCGTGGACGCCGCGCCCTTCGCGGGCCGTACGACCGCGGCCTCCGGCACCACCACCTCGTGTGGGATCAGCACGATCGCCGTGGTGCCGCCGTACGGCGAGGAGCGCAGGGTGACCCCGATGCCGTGCCGCCTGGCAAGCCGGGAGATCACGAACATGCCGAGCCGCAGGTCGTCGGCGAGCGCCACCACGTCGAACTGCGGCGGGTCGGCCAACTGGGCGTTGAGGGAGGCGTATTCCTCTTCGGACAGGCCCAGACCCCGGTCCTCGACCTCGACGGCCAGCCCCTTGGCCACCATCGCGGCCCGCACCCCGACGGGACTCGGCGCGGGGGAGTACGCGGTGGCGTTGTCGATCAACTCGGCCAGCAGATGGATCACGTCCGCCACCGCGGGCGGCACCAGGAACACCTCCAAGTCGGTGAGCACCTCCACCCGCTGGTACTCGGCGACCTCGCCGACCGCGCTGCGCAGGATGTCGACCAGCGCGACCGGTTCGGTCCAGCTGCGCCGCGGCTGCTCACCGCTGATGATGACGAGGTTCTCCTCGTAGCGGCGCAACTGGCTGGCCGTGGAGTCCAGTTCGTACAGGCCCTTGAGAACGTCGGGGTCCTGGTGCTCACGCTCCAGCGCGTCGAGCTGACTGAGCTGGAGGTTGACCAGGTTCTGGCTCTGCCGTGCGATGCCGAGAATCACCTTCTGGAAACCGCGCCGGGTGTCGGCGAGTTCCACGGTGGTCACCACGGCCGTGCGCTGTGCGGTGTTGAACGCCTGGGCCACCTGGCCGAGTTCGTCCGAGCCGTAGTCCAGCGGGGGTGCTGCCAGGTCGATGTCGACCTTCTCGCCCCGCTCCAACCGGCGCACCACGTCGGGCAGTCGCTCCTCGGCCAGCCCGAGGGTGGCTTCCCGCAGACCGTGCAGCCGCCGGGACAGGGAACGGGTGATCCGCCAGGACATGCCCACGCACAGCAGCACCGCGACGAGTCCTCCGGCGCTCAGCGAGGCGGCCGTCAGCAGCAGCCCGTCGGCCTTGTCGGCGCTGCGGTCGAGCAGTGCGGAGGTCTGCTGCCGGATCAGGGCGCCGTACTCGGCGGCGACCGTCTTCATCGCCGTGGCCCACTGCTTCTGCGCCTCGGGCAGGGCGACCCGGTGGGCGTCGGACGGCCGGGCCGCGAGCACCCGGTCCTCGACGGTCTGCAGGGTCTGCCACTGAGGGCTCTGCAGGATCCGCTCGGTCTGCGCCTTCGTGCTGCCGCGCAGCGCGGGCACGATCTCGTCCTGGACGATCCAGCGCCGGGTGTTGACCATGTGGCCGAACTCGGTCCGCGCCTTCTCATCGAGGTATCCCGACGGCCAGGCGAGGGTGAGCCGGGCGTCCTCCTGGGAGACCAGCTCCGCCGCGTGCTCCAGGGCGACCAGGGGACCGGCCTGCGAGGTGAGGTCGCCGTCGTCGACCTGGGAGAGCTCCTGGAAAGCGTGGATCTGGTCGTCGATGATCGAGGTGTACTGGTCCAGCGCCTGCTCGGCGGTGATGTCGGTGGGGTTGTTCACCTGACTGCGGTAGTACTCCAGGCTGCCCACCGACCCGACGACCGAGTACAGCCGATCGGCCACGCGGGTGGGGGCCTTCTGAATGGCGTCGGCCCGGCCGACGAGCTTCGCGACCGCCTTGTCCGTCTCCCCGCGCGCCCGGTCCAGGGCTGCCCGGGAGCCGGGCTGCGCGGCCAGCCAGGCGGCCGACAACCCGCGTTCCCGCTGGAGCGCGAGTGTGGCGTCGGTGCCCATCGCGCCGGTCGACATGCTCAGTTCCGTCTGTGAGCGCAGTCTGAGGCCCTCCGAGAACATCTGCGTCGTCGTCAGACCCCACAGGGCGGCGAGGGTGACGCTCGGCACCAGTGCCAGGAGGATGAGGGAGAGACGTATGGAGCCGAGGCGGCGCCGGGAACCTGTCCGTCTAGACATGGTCTTCCTTGGGCGATGAGCAGGGGAGTGGGGAGCAGGGAGCGAGGAGCGGGGCAGGGCGGTCGGGAGCGGGCGGTCGCGCGGCGTCCGGTGCCGAGGGAGGACCGATAGAGGCCAGATGGGGGCCAGATGGGGGCACGGTGGCGTGCGCCGGCCGGTCAGCGGGTTCCGGCGGCGGCGAACCGGGCGACCGAGGCGACGTTCGTCTTCGTGACGATCGCGGGCCCGGTGAGCACGGGAGCCACACCGCCGCCGCTGAAGTTGCCGTTGGTCCGGTACAGCCACAACGCGTCCACGGCGAGGTAGCCCTGCAGATAGGGCTGCTGGTCCACCGCGAACTGCACGTCCCCGTCGGTCACGGCCTTGACCAGGTCCTTGTCGAGATCGAAGGTGGCGACCTCGGCCCTGCTGCCCGCCTCCTGAACCGACTTGACCGCGCTGAGGGCGAACGCGGCGCCGTTGGTGACGACTTCGTCGATGGTGGGGTCCTGCCGCAACCGGGCCGTGACGGCGGCGTCCACGGAGTTCATGTCGGTGCCCTCGACATAGAGCATCTCGGTCTGACCGGCGAAGGTCTTCTTCACGCCGGCGCAGCGCGCCTCCAGGGCGACGTTGCCCCGTTCGTGGATGACGCACAGGGCGTGCTTGGCCTTGATGGCGTCCAGTTGGTCGCCGACGGCCCGGCCCGCGAGGCTCTCGTCCTGGCCGAAGTAACTCAGGAGCCCTTGAGAGCGCCAGGCGTCGATACCGGAGTTGAGGCCGACGACGGGAATACCGGCCGCCTTCGCCTCGCCGACCGGGCCCTTCATCGCCTGCGGCTTGGCCAGGGTCACCGCGATGCCGTCGACCTTGTCGCGGACCGCGTCCCGCACCAACTTCGCCTGCTTGGCCGGATCGGAGTCGTTCACGTACGTCAGGGCGATGCCGTCTTTGGCGGCCGCCGCCCGGGCACCCTTCTGCACGCGGTCCCAGAAGGCGTCCCCCTGGCCGCCGTGGGTGATCAGGGCGACCTTGATCCGGCCGGTGGTCGCGCTGCCAGCCGCGTCCGCGCCCGCGTCGAACCGGGCGCCACCGGATCCGGAGCAGCCGGCAAGGAGCAGGCAGAGTGCGGCGGTCAGGGCGGCCGTGCGGACGGAACCCGAGGAGGCCTGAGGTGGGGGAGGAGTGGTCATGGAGGGGGGCACCTCGCTGTGCGGCCGAGCAAGCCGAACTCGAAACTGCGGCCGACGCGGAAGGTGCGCCGACCGTTTGGACCTTCGTTGGCCTGGAGCCAACCGTGTGTGACCGCTGGTAGTCAAGTGATCAGCCGCTCGCCCTGAGTTGTCGGTGCCGCATCGTGATGATCTCTCCGGCCGAGGCCTGCGCAGAAGGCCGCTCCCGCCGTGCTCCCGCCGTGCTCCCGCCGTGCTCGCGTCGACCGGGCTGCCCGCCCGACACGGGCAACCACTCGACGGCGCGGGCCCCGCTGCACGGCACCAACCGGGAATGGCCGAACCGGAGTCGGCGAACTCCCCTATCGCGTCCGACGACTGACGGAAGGCCCCACTTCGCCCGCCGCCCCGCAGCCGGAGCCCGAACGGGTGTCCCGCACCCCGAACCTCATAGGGGACCCCATAACGGGACCCTGGTTTCGTTAACTCTTCGCGCCTGCTAGGTTGAGGGACCTGGCTAACGGGTCTTCAGGGCCATTAGTTAGATCAGTCGACAAGAGAGGAAACAGTCATGGAGTACAGGCGGCTGGGTGCATCCGGCCTCAAAGTCCCCGCGCTGAGCTTCGGTGCCGGCACCTTCGGCGGCCAAGGACCGCTGTTCGGGGCTTGGGGCACCACCGATGCGCGAGAAGCCCGCCGCCTCGTGGACATCTGCCTGGAAGCCGGGATCACGATGTTCGACACCGCCGACGTCTACTCCGGCGGCGCCTCGGAGGAGGTGCTGGGCGAAGCGATCAAAGGCCGCCGGGATCAGGTGATCGTGTCCACCAAGACCAGCCTGCCGATGGGGGACGGCCCAGGCGATGCGGGCTCCTCCCGTTCGCGTCTGATCACCGCGTGCGAGGCCGCCCTGCGCCGACTCGGTACCGACCACCTCGACCTGTTCCAGCTGCACGCCTTCGACGCCGGCACTCCGATCGAGGAAGTCCTGTCCGCACTCGACGATCTCGTACGAGCAGGAAAAGTCCGCTACCTCGGCATCTCCAACTTCTCCGGGTGGCAGGCGATGAAGTCCCTCTCGATCGCGGAGCGGTACGGCCACCCCCGCTATGTCGCGCATCAGGTCTACTACTCCCTCATCGGCCGCGACTACGAATGGGAGCTGATGCCCCTCGGGCTGGATCAGGGCCTCGGAGCCCTGGTCTGGAGCCCTCTCGGCTGGGGACGGCTCACCGGTGAAGTCCGCCGCGGCCGGCCCCTGCCGGCCAACAGCCGACTGCATCACACCGCGGACCACGGTCCGCCGGTCGAGGACGAACACCTCTACCGCGTGGTCGACGCCCTCGACGAGATCGCGCAGGAGACCGGCAAGAGAATTCCGCAGATCGCCATCAACTGGCTGCTGCAGCGGCCGACCGTCTCCTCCGTCATCATCGGCGCCCGCAACGAGGAGCAGCTCCGTCAGAACCTCGGTGCCGTCGGCTGGACTCTTACGCCCGACCAGTTGGCAAAACTCGATGCGGCGAGCGCCAGGACCGCGGCCTACCCCTACTTCCCCTACCACCGTCAGGAAGGGTTCGCTCGCCTCAACCCACCAGCGGTTGCGTAGATCTTGAAGGTGCCAGCGTTAAGCAGGGTGGCCAACTGCTCAGGGTTAAGTCAACTCTAGCGTGTATTGCAGCCCTTGAGTGCGTGTTACGGTCGCTGCATGAACCTCAAGGAGTGGGCAATGGCGAACGGTGTGCATCCGCATACCGCCTATCGCTGGTTCCGTGAGGGCACTCTTCCGGTTCCCGCTGAGCGGGTCGGGCCGCGCACGATCCTGGTGAACATCGAGGCGAACTCCTCACCGTCCGTGACGGGTGGGGTGGGTTTGTATGCCCGCGTCTCCTCGCACGATCAAAAGGACGATCTCGAACGCCAGGCGACCCGATTGTCCCAGTGGGCGGCGAAGGCAGGTCACCGGGTGGTCCGGATCGAGTCGGAGATCGCCTCGGGCGTGAACGGCTCACGCCCCAAGGCCCGTCGCCTGCTGGCTGATCCTGAGGTGACGGCCGTGGTGGTGGAACACAAGGACCGGCTCGGGCGGATGAACGTGGAGTTGATCGAAGCCGCCTTGTCCGCGACCGGGCGTCGCCTGGTGGTGCTGGATGACGGCGAGGTCGAAGACGACCTGGTACGGGACATGGTGGAGGTCCTGACCTCGTTCTGTGCCCGCCTGTACGGGCGTCACTCCGCGAAGAACCGGGCGAGGAAGGCATGGGAAGCGGCGGCGTCCGATGACTGAGCCGAAGAAACAACTCCGCCAGATCGCCCCGTCGTTCGTCGCGCTCGGCCCCTCTGGCGTGTCGATACGCGACCGCCTCAAGCACCTCACGCCCGAGGATGAGAAGGTCCTGCGCCTGCTCGGCGCGCACCTCGGCTCGCTGGCGTCGAAGGACCTCAGGACCTGGTGCGCTGACGGCATGGAGCACTCCACCGATACGTGGGCCGCCCGTAAGCGGGAGCTGACCGCTCTCTCGTCGTCGCGGTGGGCCGGGTCGATCACGAAGGCCACGCATGATCAGTGGGCGCTCGCCCGGCGCGGACAGGCCGCGCACCTCCAAAACCTCGAAGCCGGGATCAAGACCGTCGCGCACCGCTTGTCCCTGCCCATCGGGGAGAAGGGCACCAAGCGCGCCCCCGGCGGCTACCGGTCGAAGAACGAGTGGTTCCAAAAGACCCGGCGCCTGCATCTGCTTGAGGAGCGGACCGACGCTGTTCGCGCCGACCGTGAAGCGGGTCGTGTTCGCGTAGTGCGCGGCGGCAGACGCCTTTTGAACACCCGCCACAACCTCGGCAAAGCCCAGCTCACCGAACCCGAATGGCGCCGGCGCTGGGAAGCATCTCGCTGGTTCCTCCAAGCGGACGGTGAGTCGGGAAAGCGGTACGGCAACGAAACCATCCGCATCACCCCGGACGGCGAGGTCAGCATCAAGCTGCCCGCCCCGCTCGCCGGCCTGGCCAACAGCAAGCACGGCCGGTACGTCCTCACAGCCCGCGTGTCGTTCCCGCACCGGGGCACCGAGTGGGCCGACCGCGTGGAAGCCAACCGGGCGGTCGCCTACCGCATCCACTACGACACGGCCAGGGGCCGCTGGTACGTGGACGCCTCCTGGACCTTTCCCATCACCCAGACGATCCCGATGGAGACCGCCCTCGCGCACGGGGTGGTCGGCGTGGACACCAACGCCGACCACTTAGCCGCCTGGCGTCTGGACACCCATGGCAACCCGACCGGCCAGCCCCGGCGCTTCTGGTTCGACCTGTCCGGCAACGCCGAGCACCGTGACGCACAGGTCCGCCATGCCCTGTCGAGGCTGCTGAACTGGGCGAAAACCTGCGGTGTTGCCGCTATCGCGGTCGAGGACCTGGACTTCCAGGCGGAGAAGACCCGCGAGAAGCACGGCCGCAAGCGCCGCTTCCGCCAACTCATCTCCGGCATGCCCACCGGGAAACTCCGCGCCCGGCTCACCTCCATGGCCGACGCCACCGGTATCGCCATCATCGCCGTGGACCCCGCCTACACCAGCATGTGGGGCGCACGGCACTGGCAGAAGCCCATGGCTGGCCCCACCCGCAAGACCAGCCGACACGATGCCGCGAGCATCGCGATCGGCAGACGCGCCCAAGGGCACCCGATCCGGCGACGGACGACACCGCCCCGTAACGACCAGAGTGATCGTTACGGGCATCGGACCGTCCAGGCCGACCGGCGTGCTCTTGGGTGTGAGGGAACCCGCCGCCCCGTCACGGACCGTGGTCAAGAGCCACCGGCCCGGACAGGGAGAAAACAAGGAACGCGGGCGACCAGTGCATCCAAAACCGTTCGGGATGCGCGCAGCGACAGGCAGTGGGTCCAAGACTCACTCCTGCTCACTGATTAGGAACGGTTGTGGGTGTCTTTCCAGACCAGAGCGAGTGACGCCGATGTTTCGATGTCGTCGATGGTGCGGGCGGTGAGTCGGTCACGGTGGCTCGCGGCCATCGAATCACTGAGGATGGCGACGCCGAGACCGCGGGCCGCGAGGCCGGCGATGGCATCCGCGGCGCCGACTTGCAACGCGATCGCGGGTTGGAGGCTCTGTGCGGCGCAGGCACGGTCGAACACCGTTCGGAGGCCGGTCCCTGTCGGCATGCAGATGATGGGGTGAACGGCCAGGTCGCGCAGCGTGACCCGCCGTTGTTTCGCCAAGGAGTGCCCGGCCGGAACTGCTGCGACGAGCCGCTCGCTGATGATGGTCAGTCCGTGCAGTCCGTGCAGTCCGTCCACGCCGTCGGGGGCGTCGGTATCACGTCGTTGTCCGGAGGGGAACGCTACCGTGAGCCCATGCCACCCGCTTCCGCGCTCCTCGTCATCGACATGCAGAACGACCTGGTGGGCATCGCCTACCGGGCCGCCGAGACCGTCGCCGTGATCGCCGGATTGCGTGAACGCGCCAAAGCCGCCGGCGTACCGGTGGTAACGATTCAGGACCAGGGTGCCGGGATGGAAGCCGGGACGGAGGGCTGGCGGATCGTGTCCGAACTCGCGCCCGCTGCCGACGAGACTGTCGTCCACAAGAGCAGCCCGGACAGCTTCCTGGACACCGATCTCGACAAGGTTCTGAAGGTGCTGGGAGTCACCGAGGTGATCGTCACCGGGTTCGCGACTGAGATCTGTGTGGACACCACGGCGCGGCAGGCGCTGAGCCACCGGTACGACCTGGTGCTGGTCGCGGACGGCCACACCACCTCCGTCCGGCTCGACAGTGGTGACTACGCCTCGCCGGGGCAGTCGATCGCGCACCACAATGAGATCTTCCGGCACATCGACTTCCCTGGGCGGAGCATCCGGGTGCTGCCCGCGTCCGAAGTGGCCTTCGCCGCGGCGGAGAAGCTGGCCAGGTAGGAGTGTGCTCGATCCGGGTACATCGGTCTGCTCGATACCGCCGGCCTGCCACCGCTGCGGAGGTATTGTCCCGGCCGAACAATCTCTGTGGGCGCTGAGCCCAAAAGACGCAACGGGATGATCGTGACGCCGTGTGAAGCCGTCCGCGGTGAGCCCGGCAGAGGCCGCCCGATGGAGTCACCGGACGGCCGGGCCGGAGATCAGGCGGGCTCGACGGCCTGCCGCTGACCGTCCTGCCCCTGCCGTTGACCGTCCTGCGCCTGCCGCTGACCGGCCTGCGGATCCGCACGGCTTGTCTCCCCGCGGAGCGGCTCATGGCCGAGTTGCTTCGCCTCCCGAGCTTTCTTCCGCCGCTGCCGTCGGCTCACGCGCGGCTCCTGGTCGGGCAGCCAGCCGAAGGCGAGGCAACTGCCGACCGTGCCCAGCAGCAGGCCGATGAAGAAGCCGCCCAGGTTCGAGGTGACCCAGGTGCCCAGGGACAGCAGGACGCCGGTGATCGAGTAGAAGAGGCGCTGGGCCGGGTTGAAGAGGATCAGCAGCCCGAGCAGCACCATCAGGCCCGGCAGGAGGTAGCCGGCCAGGCCCTGCATGCCGATGTGCATGACGACCTTGATGGAGGCCTTCTCGGTGAGCAGGATCTCCGCCCCGCCCAGGGCGAGCAGCAGCCCGCCCCAGAACGGACGGGCGGCCCGCCAGCGCTGGAAGCCGGACCGCGGGTCCTGGCCTGGCCGGCCCGGCATCAGCAGCCCTTCTGGCTGAAACTGAGCTTCAGGCCGGGCAGCTTGAACACCCCCGCGGTGGTGGCGTAGTTGGTCTGCCGCAGGTTGGTGATGCGTACGGTGTCGGCCTGCTGGCTGAACACACCGAGCGGGCCTTTCACGCCGGCCTTGTTGAGCGTGCTGGCGTCGTTGCCGATCTCGATGTTCTTGAAGACGGCGTTGCCCGACATCTCGGTCGAGTCGGTGGTCAGATCGGTCGCTCGGACCTTCTGCTTGCCTTCGCCGGCTGTGAGGAGCAGGTTCGTGCCGCCCAGGTCCACGCTCTGGCACAGCTTGGTGAGGGTGGCCTTCTTGATGGCGGAGGTGATGACGAGCACGTCGCCGCCGGTGTCGCCCGCGTTCGGGTTGTCCTTGCCCTGCGCCATGACGTCGAGGCCGCCGAACTGCTCGAATCCGGTGCCTTTGAGCTCGGTCGCGGTGACCGTGAAGGCCATGCCGGAGATGGCGAACTGCACGCCCAGTGCTCCCTCGGCCGTCAGGATCGCGAGTCCCGCGGTGACCGCGACGGCCGGCACCGCCATGATCGCGGCCCGGCGCGCCCGCACCCGCCCGCGTCTCGCTGAACCGTCGGGGGCTTCGGGCGTGTCTGTCACGGAACCGCTTTCCGGGTTCTCAGGGGTGTTGCCGGCGGACGAGGTGAAGTCCGAGGACGAGGCCATGTTCTGCTCCCGTGGGCATAGTCAATGCAGTGGGGCTTCAGGTTCAGTGGCAGGTTGTCCTGGCGCGGACAGCGAACCGTGCGCAGACCTCCTCGCGTCTCCCGGTGGATGCAAGGACTTTCTGGTTACGCATCGGTAGCCTTCGAGGAAGTTACCGGTGGTTACATTCGAGGGTCAAGCATGTTGTGCGAAAAGGGTGTCGATTATGTGTCGCCCATGGTCGCGGCGTTGACCGTACGACAAAAACACCTCAGTCGGCCGAGTAACTGCCTTACAACACCTTGACGTTGACGGACCATCAGGTCTACAACTCTCCCAGGCTTCCCCCGATCCGTGGCGCCGGATCCAGTCGCTTTCCCGGACGTTCTGTCCAGTACGGGCATCTCATCGCCCGAGTCCGACCCTCCACGGCACCCGCACGGTCGCTTCCCCCGGTGGCCGTGCCGGACCGCTCTTCCACCCGGTCCGGCCGGAGGCCCTCATCCATTGGGTCACGGCCGGTCGCCGGTGGTTCTCCGACCGGTCTCCGGTCGGCCGTCGTTGCCGGTCCGTCACGTACGGAGAAGGCGTCACGGGCCGGCGACGACGTCACCCCGACGGAAAACCCACCCCTCGCCCCAGAAACGAGGCACCCGCATGCGCACTCGAGCCCTCCTCGCCCTCACCGGAGCCGTCGCCGCCCTCACGCTCCCGGCGATCACCCCCGCGTCGGCGGCCGCCGGCCCGGTCCTGACCACCGGCAGCGTCGGCGGTACGCCCATTGCCGCCGGCGACGTCCTCACCGCGCCGCTGGCCACCGGCACCACCGCGACCCTCTACTCCAGCGCCACCGGCACCAGCGGCATCTCGTGCACGGCCTCGCAGTTCACCGCCACCGTCACCGACAACCCGGCCGCGCCCGGCACGGCCACCGAGTCGCTCAGCGCGCACACCTTCGGCGGCTGCAGCGCCAACGTCACCGGCGTGCTCGGCGTCACCAGCATCACCGTCAACAATGTGCCCTACAAGACCTCCGTGAGCTCCGACGGCACCGTCAAGGTCACCGCGGCCACCGGCTCCGCCGTCCAGACCACGGTGGTGCTGCGCACCCTGCTCGGCAGCATCAGCTGCGTCTACCAGGCACCCAGTCTGACCGGAAAGGCCGACAACGCCGACAGCAGCATCACCTTCACCAAGCAGCAGTTCACCAAGACGTCCGGCTCGTCCCTGTGCTTCGCCAACGGCTACTTCACCGCGAAGTACGCCCCGGTGACGGACGGCAACGCGCGGGTCTACGTCAACTAGGACCAGTCCCACGGATCACGCCGGCCAAGCCCTGGCGGTCAACCGGCCTCCTCGCGCCCGGCGTTCACCGTCGACGCAAGCGCAGCGCCGCCGCGGCGCCCCCGATGAGCAGCAGTACCGCGGCGGCGCCGCCCGCCATGGTCGGCGCGGAGGGGTCGGAGTCCGTGTCGGCGGCGGAGGCCACCGGAGTGCTTTCGGGGGCGGCGCCGGCCTCGGCGGGGCTGCCGGAAGGGATGGCGGTCGCTGCGGAACCGGCCGGCGCGGGGCTCTCCTTCGCGGATTCCGCCCGCTGCCCGGTCTGCCCGGGCGACGCGCCGGCTTTCGCTTCGCCGCTGCCGCTGCCGCTGCCGCTGCCGCTGCCGCCGCCCGCGGCCGGATCGGCCCCCTGGGCCCCGGCCCCGGTACTCTTCGCCGCCGGGAACACCACGTCCGAGCACGAGTAGTACGTGTCCGGCGTGCTGCTGTTCTGCCAGACCGTGTACAGCACCTGCCGTCCCGTCCGGTCGGACGGCAGGGTCGCGTCGATCCGGTACGCCCCGTCCGTCAGCGCCGGGTCCTTCACCTCCGCGAACGGTTTCTCCGGAAGGTCGGACCAGGTCAGCGGCTTCGCCGGGTCGTAGCCGGGCTTGGTGAGATAGAGCCGGAAGGTGCCGGTGTGCGGGATCGTCGAGACGTACCGCATGGTCAGCGCCGCGCCCGGGGTCATCCGGGTGGACGGCCAGTCGGTGCGGGCGAGGTCGAGGCCCCGGTAGGCGGGCAGGCCCCCGCTGCACAGCTCTCCGTCAGGGATGGTCTGCCGGTCCCGTCCATTCACATTCGCGACGCGCAGGTTGTCCCAGGCCGTGAACGGCGACCCGTTCGCGGCGACGGCCGCCCGGCAGGCGGCGGTGCCGTTCTGGCTGCCGTCGGGAGAGCAGCCGTAGACCCGGCTGGCCGGATCCGTCGGGGCGCCGTGTGCCGCGGCCGGTGCCGCCGCCCACACGCCCAGCAACAGGGAGCTCGTGACGGAGACCGCCAGGGCAGCGGTGCGGTGTGCGGTGGTCCGGGGCATCCGGAACGTCTCCTCGGGCGGAACGGAACGGTCTGGCTTCCGTGAGGTCCACGGCCTGCTCCCGTCCAGTACGGGAGAACCGCCCGACGCGTTCACGGCACCGACGGCCCGCCGTACCCCAGGCCCCGTGCGCCGTCCCGCTCGCCAGCCCCCGTGCGCCGCCCCACCGGCCAGGCCCCGCACGCCGTCCCCCTCGCCGCCCCTTACGCCAGCCCCGTACGTCCGGCCGTCGTGCGCCAAGCCGCCAAACTCAGGCGCGAAACGCGTCCAGGTGGGCGTCGGCCCAGTCCCGGTAGGAGTGCGCGGGTCGGCCGAGCAGTTCGGCGACCGTGGGGTGCACCTGGGTCTTCGACCCGTGTCGGCCGCGCTCGGCACTCTCGGCCAGGGCGTGGGCGACCGGAGCGGGATAGCGCCTCAGGAGTTCCCGCAACACCTGATCCTTGGTCAACTCGACAAACTCCAGGGGACGTTGGAGCAAATCCGCGAGGGTGTCCGTCTGCCGCGCCGGAGTGACGGCCTCGGGCCCGGTGAGCGCGTACACGCGGCCGGCGTGCCCCGCCGGCTCCGTCAGGGCCCGTACCGCCACGTCGGCGATGTCCCGCGGATCGACCGTCGCGTTGCGCGAACTGCCGTGGGGCGCCCGGACGACTCCCTCCTCCCGGACGGAGCGGGCCCAGCTCAGGGTGTTGGACATGAACGAGCGCGGCCGCAGGAACGTCCACTGCAGGCCCGACGCGCGCAGGAGTTCCTCGTTGTCCCGCTGCCATCGCGTGACCAGGTCGGTGGCGTCGAGGTCGGCCACCGCGTGGGCCGACAGTTTCACCACATGTGCCACCCCCGCCGTGCGGGCTGCCGTCACGAAGTTCTCGTCCTGGGCGGGCGCCAGTGGGTTCGTGGTGACGAGCAGCGTGGACCGTACGCCGGAGAGCGCCTCGCGCAGACTGCCGGGATCGTCGAAGTCCCCGCCCACCGTCTCGATTCCGGGGCCCCGTACCGGGGCACGGTGCGGAGTGCGGACGAGCAGACGGACCGGGCCGGTGCCGGACAGACGCTCGGCCACCAGCCGCCCGACGGTGCCGGTGGCACCCGTCACCAGGATCACGACACGGGGACCGCGGAGAGCACCCGCAGACCACGGTCGGCTTTGCTGTCCAGGCCGAGCAGCAGGCCCGGCACCGCGAGGCTGGGCAGGATGTGGGACCACAGGACGGAGACCCGGTGCGCGAGGTCCGCCCGGTCGGTCAGCGCCCGTGACATCAGCTGAATGCCAGCGAAGCCTCCCACGAGCAGCTCCACGGTGTCCCGCGGCTGCACCGTGGGCAGCAACTCGCCCTGGCTGCGCGCCTGTTCCATGAGCGCGATGAGTCGTTCAGCCCACTGCCGGAACGGCCCGGAGTGGTCGACCCCGGGGGGCGTGGCCTGGTCCACCGTCAGCCGCACGCTGCCCCGCAGCAGGGAGTCGGTCAGCAGCCGCTGTGCCACCACGAACGTCATGTCGATGATCTCCTGCAGCTTGCAGGGCTGCTCCGGGACGGCGCCGAACGGCACCTGCTCGTCGAGCACCGCCTGGGCCAGGGACTCCTTGGAGGAGAAGTGGAAGTACAGGGCGCCCTTGGTGACATCGGCCCGCTCCAGCACCATGGAGATGGTGGTGGAGGCGTAGCCGTACTCGTCGAAGACCGCGCCCGCCGCCTCCAGGATCGTCCTGCGCGTCCTGATGGCGCGCTCCTGTTGTGCCATTAAGAGCTCCTCCACTGCGCCGAGTTGGCCAATTCCCGGAATCGTGTTTGCTGTCTCGGTCCGATCATAGGACGCTGCCGACTGATCGCATTGAAAACAAACCGGTCGGCTCGTACTCTAACGGTCACCTGAGCGGGCTCTTCACTGTCTGCTCCTGGCCTTTCGGGGGACCGTAGGGAGAGATATGCCTCAACCGCGGCAGCTTGCCGAAATCCCGTCCATGACGGCGACCGTTCCCCGTCAACTCGTTCACCGCGCGGCGGTCGCGGAAACCTTGCTCACCGGGTGGCACCGGATCGCGGACGACCGGTTCTCCGTGTCGGCGCAATGGCCGCGCGCACACGGTTTACACGTCTCGCCGGACTGGTCCGCGTACGACCCGCTGCTCGTCGTGGAGACGGTGCGGCAGAGCGGAGCGCTGATCTCGCACACAGAGTACGAGGTTCCGCTGGGCGACCACTTCGTGCTCCGGGAGTTCGACGTCGCCACGTTTCCGCGGCAGTTGGCCGTGGGAGCGGTCCCAGCCGAGCTGACCGTCGAGGTCGCCTTCGTCGACATCCAGTACCGAGGCCGTCGTCCGGTGGGTGCGGTGTACACCGCGGAGGTCCTGCGTGACGGGGAACGCGTCGCGACCGCGCGGCGCGTGGCGTTCACCTGCACCAGTGAGCCCGTCTATCGCCGGCTGCGAGGCGGTCGTACCGCCGCCACCGTGACCCCGTTGCCGCTGCCGCCCGCGCTGCCCGCCGCCACCGTGGGCCGCGCGCTGCCGGCGGACGTGGTCCTCGCCCCGGCCGGGCGGCCGAACCTCTGGCGGCTGCGAATAGATACCGCACACCCCGTTTTCTTTGACCACCCTCTCGATCACGTCCCGGGCATGTTGTTGCTGGAGGCCACCCGCCAGGCCGTCCAGGCGCACACCGGCGGGACCCGCTCGCCGGTCTCGTTCCACATCGCCTTCCATCGGTACGCCGAACTGGACGAACTCGCCTGGATAGAGGCGACGGACGGGTCCGGGGGCGATGTGCAAGTCGTGGGCAGACAGGGAGATTCGACGGTCTTCGTCTGCACGGTGGGCACGGAGGCAAGGTGAGCTATCGTGTACAGGGAGAGAAACAAACGGCATGACCCGTTCTTTCCCGCAGGAGTCCCGTCAATGCCGAGGCAGTTACGTGCCGAGCAGACCCGCTCGACGATCATCACGGCCGCCGCCGACCTGTTCGACCGGCACGGCTACGAGTCGACGAGCCTGAGCGACATCGTCGAGCACGCCCAAGTCACCAAAGGCGCCCTCTACTTCCACTTCGCCGCCAAGGAGGACCTGGCCCACGCGATCATGGAGCTGCAGTCCCGTTTCTCGCGCCGGCTGGCGAGCGACGCGGACGGCCGGGGCTACTCCTCGCTCGAGGCGCTGATGCGCATCACCTTCGGCATAGCGCGGATGTCCGTCGAGGATCCCGTTCCCCGGGCCGGCCTGCGCCTGGCCACCGGGGGAGTGGAGGTGCGCCCGCCGCTTCGGCACCCCTTCACGGAGTGGCTGGAGCTCTCCTCCCGCAAACTCCTGGGCGCGGTCAAGGAGTCCGACCTCCACCCGGACACGGACATCGACGCCGTCGCCCACTCTCTCGTCTGCTTCTTCGTCGGCACCCGTGTCGTCAGCCGCTCCCTCGAACCCATGACCCGCCAGCCACGCCGCCTGGCAGAGATGTGGCACCTGATGATCCGCGGCATGGTCCCGGTACCCCGCCGGGCCCGGTATCTGACCCTGGTCACGCAGTTGGAGCGGGAGACCAGGATGGTGTGAGGGGCTGTCGCGGAAGCGGGCGGGGCGGGCTGGCCGACGCCGCCACGGGAAGGGGCCCAGGAGTTCGTTCCCGAACCGAACCGAACCGAACCGAACCGGACCGGATCGCGCACGACCCGCGGCCCGTCGTGGAGACGGTGCGGCAGAGCGGCACGTTGATCGCGTCCGTGTTCTATGTGGCGATCGTGTCCGTGTCCTACGCGGCGCCGGCCGCCCGGAGTTCTACGCGGTGCCGGCCGCCCGGAGCCGGATCGGAGCCGCAGCGCCCGATAAGAGGTCGGGGCGCGAGGGGTCGTATGACGCGTCCGCCGACCGTCGGAACGCGCGCGCTACCGTGAGGCGCATGCCCGACACCCCGCTGTCCGCTCCGCCCGTGCCGCCCGCGCCCGTGATCCTCGGTGACGAACCCGGCTCGTTCCCGCACAGCGTGCTCGCCGAGCGGCACCCCGCGATCGTCCGACAGGTGCGGGAGTCCTTCCCGTACGGCCCCGAGCAGCACGACGCCCTCGACGCTCTCCTCGCGAACTGCACCAAGGGCGTCGTCGAACCGCTCCCGGCCGACGCGCACGACGTGGACCGCTGGTCGGCCTGGGGGATGGACGCGTACACCGGACGGTCCTGGTTCGACGTGCCGTGGCTGTGGTCCGAGAGCCACTTCTATCGCCGACTCCTTGACGCCGTCGGCTATTTCGGCCCCGGCCCGTGGCAGGGCATCGACCCCTTCCGCCCCTCCAAGCTCGCCGAACTCGACTCCCGGGAGACGGACGAGGAACTGGCCGCCCTCGATGAGCTCTCCGGCCGCCCGGTGGCGGAACAGACCGCAGCCCTGCTGCACGGCTCCCTGTGGGGCAACCGCGCCGACCTCGGCTTCCGCCTCTCCGACGCCGAAGCCGAGGAGCGGGCCGCCGTACCCGGCCTGGTCGCCGACGACAGCGACACCCTCCGGACACTGCTCGGCGGCACCGGCACCCTCTGCCTGATCGCCGACAACGCCGGCCGCGAACTCATCCCGGACCTGCTGCTCATCGCCCATCTTCTCGCGCACGGGCGCATCGGGCGGGCGATCCTGCACGTCAAGCCGTACCCGTACTACGTCTCCGACGCCACCACCATGGACGTGGTGGACGGGCTGCGCCGGCTCACGCGGGCGCCGGGCGAGGCCGCCGTCCACGGGCGCCGCCTGTGGGCCGCGATGGCCGACGGTCGCCTCGCGGTGCGCGCGCATCCCTTCTCCTGCGCCCCGCTGCCGTACGCGGACATGCCGGACGACCTCCGCGCGGAACTCACCACCGCCGATCTGACCGTCCTGAAGGGCGACCTCAACTACCGCCGTCTGGTGGGCGACCGCCGCTGGCCCCCGACCACACCCTTCGCCGAGGTCACCGCCCACTTCCCCGGCCCGGTCGCCGCCCTGCGGACCCTGAAGTCCGACGTGATCACCGGCCTTGAGGCGGACACGGAGGCCGCGCTGGTCACCGCGGAGGGACAGCGCTGGCGCACCAGCGGCACTCATGCGCTGATCCAGGTCAGGTCCTGAGCACAAACGCGCGTCGCCGGCTCGGAGGTGGTTCGTGCCTTCCGGCTGTTCCGACCGTTCCCGAATGTTCCGGCTGTTCCGACCGTTCCGGCTGTTCGGAAGAACTCCGATTCGACCGACCCTGACGCGGTGATCATGTCGAGCGGGTCGCCATCATGCGCGCGGGGCGGGACGCCCGGATTCACCCCGGATTCACGCGATGGTGTGATCATGTCCCGGCCCGCGGATGCCGCCGAAAGGCCCTGGGTAGGGCCCGGCCATGACGCAGCAGCCCTTCGAACTCCCGCACTTCTACATGCCGTATCCCGCGCGGCTGAACCCGCACGTCGACGAGGCGCGCGCCCATTCGAGCGGGTGGGCGCGCGAGATGGGCATGCTGGAGGGATCCGGGATCTGGGAGCAGTCCGACCTCGACGCGCATGACTACGGCCTGCTCTGCGCCTCCACTCACCCCGACTGCGACGGCCCCGCCCTCTCGCTCATCACCGACTGGTACGTCTGGGTCTTCTTCTTCGACGACCACTTCCTGGAGATCTTCAAGCGCACCCAGGACCGCGCCGGCGGCAAGGCCTACCTGGACCGGCTGCCGCTGTTCATGCCGATGGACCCGTCGGCTCCGATGCCTCAGCCGCAGAACCCGGTCGAGGCCGGGCTCGCCGACCTGTGGACGCGCACGGTGCCGTCGATGTCCGCCGACTGGCGCCGCCGCTTCGCCGTCGCCACCGAGCACCTGCTGAACGAGTCCCTGTGGGAACTGTCCAACATCAACGAGGGGCGGGTCGCCAACCCCGTCGAGTACATCGAGATGCGCCGCAAGGTGGGTGGCGCCCCCTGGTCGGCCGGGCTGGTGGAGTACGCCACCGCCGAAGTGCCCGCGTCGGTCGCCGGCGCGAGGCCCCTCCGGGTGCTGATGGAGACCTTCTCCGACGCCGTCCACCTGCGCAACGACCTGTTCTCCTACCAGCGGGAGGTCGAGGAAGAGGGCGAACTCAGCAACGGCGTACTCGTACTGGAGACCTTCTTCGGGTGCACCACCCAGGAGGCCGCCGACACCGTCAACGACGTCCTCACCTCCCGCCTCCACCAGTTCGAGCACACCGCGTTCACCGAAGTGCCAGCCCTGGCCCTGGAACACGGCCTCACGCCGGACGAGGTGACCGCGGTGGCCAGGTACACCCAGGGTCTGCAGGACTGGCAGTCCGGCGGCCACGAGTGGCACATGCGCTCCAGCCGGTACATGAACGCGCGGGCGCGGCCCGCCAGGCCGTGGCAGGGGCTGACCGGGCCCGGCACCTCCGCCTCCGACGTCGGCGCGCTGCTCGCCTCGGCCGGCGCCGAGCGGCTGCGCGCCTACACCCATGTGCCGTACCAGAAGGTCGGCCCGTCCCTGCTGCCCGACTTCTACATGCCCTTCCAGGTCGAGCTCAGCCCGCACCTGGCCGGCGCCCGCCTCCGGCTCACCGAGTGGGCACACCGCATGGGCATCCTCGAGGAGGGCGTCTGGGACGAGGACAAGCTCGCCGCCTGCGACCTCCCGCTGTGCTCGGCGGGCCTCGACCCGGACGCCACCCCCGAGGCCCTCGACCTCAGCTCCCAGTGGCTCGCCTGGGGCACGTACGGCGACGACTACTACCCGCTCGTCTTCGGCCACCGCCGCGACCTCGGCGCCGCGCGCCTGACCACCCAGCGGCTGTCGGACTGCATGCCCGTCGACGGTGAGGAGACCGTCGTGCCGGGCAACGGCATGGAGCGCGGACTCGTCGACCTGTGGAGGCGTACGACCGCGCAGATGACGCCCGGCCAACGGCGCACCCTGAAGGACGCGGTCGACGTCATGACGGAGAGCTGGGTGTGGGAGCTGTCCAACCAGCTCCAGAACCGCATCCCCGACCCGGTCGACTATCTGGAGATGCGCCGCGCCACGTTCGGCTCCGACCTCACCCTGAGCATGTGCCGCATGGGCCACGGCCCCGCCGTCCCCCCGGACGTCTACCGCAGTGGCCCGGTCCGCTCGCTGGAGAACGCCGCCGTGGACTACGCCTGCCTGCTCAACGACGTCTTCTCGTACCAGAAGGAGATCGAGTACGAGGGCGAGTTCCACAACGCGATCCTCGTCGTGCAGAACTTCTTCGGCATCGACTACCCGACCGGGCTCGCCGTCGTCCACGACCTGATGACCCAGCGGATGCAACAGTTCGAGCATGTCGCGGAGCAAGAACTGCCCATCGTGTACGACGACTTCGACCTCTCCGAAGAGGCTCGCGAGGTCATGCGGTCCTACGTGGCCGACCTGCGGAACTGGATGGCGGGCATCCTGAACTGGCATCGTGAGGTCGACCGCTACAAGGCCGACTACCTGGCCCGCCGCGCCCACGGCTTCCTCCCGGAGAGGCCGCCGGCCCTGCCCCTCGTCGGCTGACCTCCCGCACCCGCTCGACGGTCCCCTCAGCGGTCCCCCCGACGGCCCGCTCGACGGTCCGCTCGTCGGTCTCATCGGCGGTGCCCTCGGCGAGCTCTCGTACGCCGTCCGCGGCGTTGTCCGAGGGCTCGCCGAGTAGTGCGCCGGCCGCCGTCAGGAGCGCGCGGGCGCCTTCCGGTATCCGTGCGTATCCATCGGCATCCGCGCGCATCAACGAGTATCCATGCGTATCCATGCGTATTCGTGCATATCCGTGACGTGAGGTGGTGGGAGGAAGAACCGAAAGACGTGACAACCGGCTCGCGCTGCCCTCGCTGTCCGGGCAGGATGCTGCCCGTAGTCCCTTCACCGCCCAGGGAGGCCCGGATGACCGGCAGCATGCGCGCGCCCTTCACCGCCGACGACTACCGGGCTCGTCTGGAGCGGGCCGTGCGGGCGGCCGCCGATGCGGGGCTTGCCGGGCTCCTGGTGGCGCCGGGACCGGACCTGGTGTGGCTCACCGGCTACGCGCCCACCGCGACGACCGAGCGGCTCACCCTGCTGGTCCTCGCCCCCGGACAGGATCCCGTCCTCGTCGTGCCCACCCTGGAGGCCCCGGACGCCGCGAAGGCCATCGGCGCGCCCGCGCTGACCCTGCGCGACTGGACCGACGGCAAGGACCCCTACGCCGCCACCGCCCCGCTCCTCGACGGTGACGGCCGCTTCGGGATCAGCGACAACGCCTGGGCCATGCACCTGCTGGGACTGCAGAAGACGCTGCCCGGCACCTCGTACGCCTCCCTCACCGAGGCGCTGCCGATGCTGCGCGCCGTCAAGGACGCGGCGGAACTGGAGTTGTTGGCGGCCGCGGGAGCAGCCGCGGACGCAACGTTCGAGGAGATCCGGAACGTTGCCTTCGCCGGGCGCGGGGAGTCCGAGATCGCCGCGGACCTGAGCCGCCTGTTGCGCGAACACGGCCATGAGCAGGTCGACTTCACCATCGTCGCCTCCGGCCCGAACGGCGCCGACCCGCACCACGAAGTCGGCGACCGCGTGGTCGAACGCGGCGACATGGTGGTCCTCGACTTCGGCGGCCTCAGGGCCGGCTACGGATCCGACACCTCCCGCACGGTCCACGTCGGCGAACCCACCGACGAGGAACGCCGGGTGCACGACCTCGTCCGCGAGGCCCAGGAGGCGGGCTTCTGCGCGGTACGGCCCGGCGTGGCCTGCCAGGAGGTCGACCGGGCCGCCCGCGCCGTCATCGTCGAGGCCGGGTACGGCGAGTTCTTCATCCACCGCACCGGGCACGGCATCGGCGTCACCACGCACGAGCCGCCGTACCTGATCGAGGGCGAGGAGCAGCCTCTCGTGCCCGGCATGTGCTTCTCCGTGGAGCCCGGGGTCTATCTTCCCGGACGTTTCGGGGTACGCATCGAGGACATCGTCACCGTGACCGAGGACGGCGGACGCCGCCTCAACGCCACCAGCCGGGAGATGGTCATAGTGGAGTGACGAGCAGCAGGAGTCCCCACGTCCCCGACTGACAGCGGCGCGACCATGACCCAGGCATCGACACCCACCGCGGACACCGTCCGCCAACTGGTCCGTTCCCTGCTCAAGGACAGCGGGGTCGGCGCGGGCGGCGCCGGGCCCGAGGTCCGGCCGGTCGCCGAGGGCGGCGAGCACTCCGCCTGGTGGGTCGGCGCCCGCCACGTCCTGCGCCTCGCCCCCGACCAGGAGGCCGCCGTCCGGCAGCGCCGTGAACTGCGGCTGCGGGACCTGGTGCGCCCGCACCTCCCGGTCGCGCTGCCGACGAGCGTGGCGCACGGCGAGTGGGTCGCCGGGCTGACCTACACCCTGGACACCAGGGTGCCCGGCGGGTCCGGGGAGGAGCACGGCGTGTCCGCCGTCGGCGAGGCCGATCTGGCCGGGCTGCTCACCGGCCTGCGTGAGGTGCCGGTCCGGCAGGCCGAGACGCTCGGGGTGCCGCGTACCGCGCCACGCTCCCTGGAGGCCCTGCGCCGCGCCGCCGGGCAGGTCGCCCGACGTCTCGCCGCGGCCGACGAGTCCGACCCCGTACGCCTGCACCAGCTCGCGCCGACGGCCGCGGCCCAGCTCGCCGCGCAGCCCGGTTCCGCGGTCCTCGTCCACCACGCCCTCCGGGGCGAACACCTCGTGGTCAGCTCCGACGGCCGGGTGCGCGGTGTCCTCGGCTGGACCGACACCGTCATCGGCGACCCCGCCGAGGACATCGCCGGCCTCGCGCTCGCCGTGGGTTCCCCGGCCGCCGTGCGCGCCGCCACCCTCGCCGGCTACGGAGCCCGCCCCTGCCTGCGCGGCCTCTGGCTCGCCCGCTGCGACACGGTCATCCGCCTCGCCGCCCGCCTGGACACCCGCCTGAACACCCGCCTGGACACCCGCGACCCCACGCCTCTCCCGCTCCTGCGCACCCAACTGCGCCGGGCCTGGGAGGCGATCCTGCTGGAGAGGGTCACGGAACTACGGGACGACGACGAGCGGGACGACGCGGATCGGTAGGGCGGTGCGTAAGCGGTGACGTAAACGCTTACGTCACGACGTCGGCGCTTACGTCAGCGCTTACGCAGACCAGGTCCGCAGAGGAGTGCACCGGTCGGCGTAAACGCTTACGCAAGCGCTTGTGCAAGCCTCACCCCCGGAGGACTGCCCCGGTGAACCCCGTCCCCACTCACCCCTGCAGCAGCACCACGCACGACTCCCCGGGCACGACCAGCACCCCGTCCGCGCCCGGTGGCTCGACGGGCTCCCAGGCCGCCAGGACGCGTGCTTCGCGGGGCCCCAGGGGGATGGCGGCCGGTTCCTTGGAAAGGTTCACCGCCACCCGGACGTCTCCTCGCCGGAAGGCCAGCCAGCGTTCCTGCTCGTCGTAGGCCACCTTGGTGTCGGCGAGGTCCGGGTCGGTGAGGTCCGCCTGTTCGTGGCGCAGCGCGATGAGCTCGCGGTACCAGGCCAGCACGCGCGCGTGGGGCTCACGTTCCGGCTCGGACCAGTCGAGGCAGGAGCGGTCGCGGGTCGCCGGGTCCTGCGGGTCGGGGACGTCCTCCTCGGCCCATCCGTGCGCGGCGAACTCCCGGCGCCTGCCCCGCCGTACCGCCTCGGCGAGCTCGGGATCGGTGTGGTCGGTGAAGAACTGCCACGGTGTGCCCGCCGCCCACTCCTCGCCCATGAACAGCATCGGCGTGAAGGGCGCGGTGAGGACCAGCGCGGCCGCGCATGCCAACAGGCCGGGGGAGAGGGACGCCGACAGACGGTCGCCCTGGGCACGGTTGCCGACCTGGTCGTGGGTCTGGCTGTAGCCGAGGAGCCGGTGCGCCGCCACGCGCGAGCGATCCAGCGGGCGCCCGTGGTGCCGGCCCCGGAAGCTCGAGTACGTGCCGTCGTGGAAGTAACCGCCCATGAGCGTCTTGGCGACCGCCGCCAGTGGAGCGCGCCCGAAGTCGGCGTAGTATCCCTGGTCCTCGCCGGTCAGCGCGGTGTGCAGGGCGTGGTGGAAGTCGTCGTTCCACTGCGCGTGCAGACCGAGGCCGCCCGTCGCGCGCGAGGTGACCAGCCGCGGGTCGTTCAGATCCGACTCGGCGACCAGGAACAGCGGCCGGTCCGCTTCGGCGGCGAGGGTGTCCACCTCTGTCGACAGCTCCTCCAGGAAGGGGTACGCGCGCGTGTCCACCAGCGCGTGCACCGCGTCCAGCCGCAGCCCGTCGATCCGGTAGTCCCGCAGCCACGCGAGCGCGCTGCCCAGCAGGAACGCGCGCACCTCGTCCGAGCCGGGTGCGTCCAGGTTCACCGCCGAACCCCAGGGCGTGTGATGCGTGTCCGTGAAGTACGGACCGAACTGCGGAAGGTGGTTCCCCGAGGGTCCCAGGTGGTTGTGGACGACGTCCAGGACCACGCCGAGGCCGAGCTCGTGCGCCCGGTCGACGAAGCGTTTCAGTGCCTCGGGGCCGCCGTACGGCTCGTGCACCGCCCACAGCGAGACCCCCTCGTACCCCCAGCCGTGCCGACCGGGGAAGGGGCACAGCGGCATCAACTCGACGTGCGTGACGCCCAGTTCCACGAGATGCCCGAGCCGCTCGGCTGCCGCGTCCAGCGTGCCCTCCGGCGTGTACGTGCCCACATGCAGCTCGTACAGCACCGCCCCGGGCAGCGGACGCCGGGCCCGTTCGGTGTGCCACGTGTACCGCTCGTGCTCGACGACCGCGCTCAGCCCGTCCGGGCCGTCCGGCTGCCGACGGGATCGTGGGTCCGGCAGCACCGGACCCTCGTCCAGCGCGTAGCCGTACCGTGTGCCGTCCTGTGCCTCCGCCTCCCCGTGCCACCACCCCGGGCGCTGCGGATCGCGCTCCAAGGCGCGCGTGGCCTCCTCGCAATGGAGCGTCACACGAGCGGCCTGCGGTGCCCACACCTCGAACTGCACGGACGGTTCCCCTTCGTCTGTTCACCGTGATGTAGCCCGTTCCTGGCGCTTCAAACGAGATCGATACGCCGGTGAGTCCTTCCCTTTGCGGCAGGTGTCGTCGGCCACGCGCGCGTGCCGGGCGTTCTCCCGTTTCCTGGACACCGGTCGTTCACTGTCCGACAATCACGAGCGTGACGTCGTCCTTCGAGTTCAACACGTATCCCGCGCGATTGTCCGACGCGGAACGCGACAAGGCGCTGAAGGTACTCCGTGACGGCGTCGCCATGGGCCGTCTCTCGCACGACACGTTCATCCACCGTATGGAACTGGCGCTCTCCGCCCGACGCTCGGACGAACTCGCCGACCTCACCGCCGACCTGCCCCGGGAGAGCCGCGTCTCCCGCCTGGTGTTCGGCACCGTCGAGGCGGTCTCCGGCTTCACCGTACGGCTGCGCAGGGCCTGGCAGGCCGAGCGGCTCCCCAAGCTGCTGCTGCCGCATCCCGGCAACGGGCACCCGCTGCGGATCGGCCGCGACCCGGCCAACGGCCTGCGGCTGACCCACGAGACGGTCTCCCGGGTGCACGCCGAGCTCAGACGGCAGGGCGGCATGTGGGTGCTGCGGGACCTCGGATCCACCAACGGCACGACGGTCAACGGGCGGCGGGTCATCGGCGCGGCGGTGGTCCGCGAGGGTGACCAGATCGGCTTCGGCCGGATGGCCTTCCGGCTCGCCGTCGACTGAGCCGAACCTTAGCTCTGGCCTGTGCTTTACCTGATGTGTTGACTCAAGTCCCTTTGCTCTTCTTGGTGTTGACGTACCTGTCAAGCCGTGACTGACTGTGCGTACGCCATGTACAGCAGGTGAACCGCCGGCACCACATTGTGGAGGTGTGCTTTGCCGCCCCTCCTCCGCTACCCGACCGTCGACGAACTCGGCGCCCGGGCGGCCGCGCTGGTCGCCCGGCACCCCGAAGCCGCCCGACTGCGCCGGGCGGGCACGTCCCGCGCGGGCACGCCCCTGTGGCTGCTCTCCGTCGGCCACGGCAGCCGTCAGGCCCTCGTCGTCGCCGGCCCGCACGCCAACGAACCCGTCGGCGGCGCCACCGTCCTGCGGCTGGCCGAGCGCGCCCTGGCCGATCCGACGCTCACCACGGGCGCCGACGCCACCTGGAACCTGCTGCTGTGCCTCGACCCCGACGGCCTGCGGCGCAACGAGGACTGGCTGCGGGGCCCGTACACCCTCGGCCACTACTTCCGGAACTTCTTCCGGCCCGGCTTCCTGGAGCAACCCGAGTGGCTGCCCGACGGCGCCGCCGCCGCCGTACTGCCGGAGACGCGCACCCTGCTCGACCTCCAGGACGAGCTGCGGCCCTTCTTCCAGTGCTCGCTGCACGGTGTCGACGTCGGCGGCGGCTTCGTCGAGCTCACCCGCGACCTGCCCGGCCTCGCCCAGCGTGTCGCGCACACCGCGGCCCGTCTCGGCATACCGCGCGAACTCGGACCGTACGACACCCTGTACTGGCCGCGCCTGGGGCCCGCCGTCTACCGGATACCGCCACCCAGCCCCGGCGACCTGGCCGCCGCCATCACCGAGGCCGCCGTCGAGTCGACCTGGTACCACCCGCACCGGCACGGCACGGTGACCGCCGTCGTCGAGGCGCCCATGTGGGGCGTGGCGGCCGTGGAGGACGCCGGCGCGCCCGCGGACCGGGCCGGTGTGCTGCGGACCGTGAGCCACGCCCTGCGCAACGACGCACGGATCCTCGACGTGCTCGTCGCCCGGATCCGCCCGCACGTCCTGGCCGCCCCGGACGCGGCCCGCCTGCTCGCCCCGGTCGAGGACTACCTGCTGGTCTGCCCCGGCCTCGCCGACGCGTGGGACCCCGATGTCCCCGACGGGGTCCGCCCGCTGCCGCCCCTCAGCTCCGCCCACCTGGCCACCCTGCGCATCGCCGGGCGGCGGCTGGCCCTGCGGACGGCGGGGCTGCTGCACCAGCTCGTGACCCGGACCGGTGCCGATCCGGCCGGGGTACTGCCCGTCCTCGACCGGCTGATCGACGAGTGGTGCGCCGACTACCGCGACGGCTGCGGGGCACGCTGGGTCCCCGTCGCCCGGCAGGTGGAGTACCAGTCGCGGGTCGTGCGGGCCGCGTTCGAACTCGCCGCGCGGTACGCGCCCGCGTGCTCCCGTTCGGGTGAGTCGGGGTGGGGTTCCCAGGCCGCCGTGCCGATGCATCGGGAATGACGCACACCACCACACCGAAAGCGCTCCGAGGCGCCCTGCCGGCCGCGGCCGCCGTCCTCCTCGCCCTCGCGACCCCGGCGCAGGCCGCCTCCCACGCCGCCGACCGGGGCGACTGGCTCTTCGTGACCGTCACCACGGGCGACGCCGCCCGTGCCGGCGACAGCCGCGAGACCCTGCTGCTGTGCGACCCGCCCCAGGGCCACCAGCACGCCGCCGAGGCCTGCGCGCAACTGGAGACGGTCGCCGGCGACATCCGCGCGCTTCCGGCCGCGGACACCTACTGCACGATGATCTACGCGCCGGTGACCGCCCACGCGCGCGGGCGGTGGAACGGCCGACCGGTCGACTACACGGAGACCTTCACGAACGGCTGCGTGATGCGGGCACGGACCGGGGCCGTCTTCGCCCTGGACGGCTGAGGCTGACACCCGCGCGGTAGCCGGGGCGGCACGCGCGCGGGGCGGCCGTTCGCGTACGGCACGCGCGCCCCGGCGAGACAGCGTCTGCGGCCTGCGCGCGCGGTGGCGGATCGCCTGCGGCACGCGCGCTCGGAGAGAGGCAGCGTCTGCGGGCATGCGCGCGTGGCGGTGAGGCGCGTTCGGCGCGCGGTCGGGGCGTAAGGTCGCTCCGACCGCTCACGCCGTCCGCTCACGCCGTCCGCTCACGCCGACCGCACGCGTGCGTGCAGTGCCGCCACCACCGTGCGGGCACCGTGCGGGTCTCCCTCACCCGATCCGCTCCAGCAGGGCCACCGGAAGCCGGTCGAAAAGCTCCGCCACGCGCGGGTGTCCCGCGAACTCCCGCCCGGGGTCCAGCGTGTCGGCCCACCGGCCGGGCGGCAGCGGCAGCAGGGTGTCCCGCCAGCCGCCCGCCTCCGCCAGCCGCAGCGACAGCCGGGTCACCGCCGTGAGCGCCTCCCCGGAGCGCACGAACGCCATACAGTGGCCCGCCGCCGGCCCCTCGGCGGCCAGGGGTGTGTAGGTCGCCGCGTCACCGAAGGCCGCCGGCCGACGCGCGCGCAGCCGCAGCGCCGCCCGTGTCACCGCGCCCTTGTCCCCGGGATCCTCCGGGGGGAACCGCACGGGCCGCCGGTTGTCCGGGTCCACCAGAGCCCGGTACTCACCCTCCGTGCCCTGGTAGACGTCCGGCACTCCGGGCATCGACAGCTGGACCAGGGCCGTGCCCAGCACGTTCGCCCGGATGTGGGGTTCCAGAGTGCTCCGGAGGGCAGCCACGTGCTCGCCCGGCACCCCGCACGGCCCGGCCGCGACGAACGCCTCCACCGCCTCCTCGTACGGCGCCTCCTGCTCGGTCCAGCTCGTGTACAGCCCGGCCTCGCGCACATGCTTCAGCAACGCCTCCCGGACCCGCCCGACCTCCGTCCGCCCGAGCCCGAACACCGTCTGCCAGGCCGCCCACGCCAACTGCGCGTCCGGCACGCCCGCCCCGGTGCGGGTCACCTCGGCCAGTACGTCCGCCCACCGCTGCGGGCACTCGGTGAGCACCGCGAGGGCCGCCCGTACGTCCGCGCTGCGCTTGGTGTCGTGCGTCGAGGCGACGGTCCCGCTCACCGGCCAGTCGCGCTGCACGCGCGCGCTGTAGACGTGGAAGTCCTCCGGGGACACGGCCGGACTGCCCGGGTTGCCGCCCACCTCGGTCGCCGACAGCAGCGGCACATAGCGGTAGAACGCCGTGTCCTCCACGGACTTGGCCCGCAGCGCCGACGCGGTCTGCGCGAACCGCGTCCGGAACTCGACGTGCGCGGGCCCGTCGCCGTACCGCCCCAGCACCAGATCCCGTACGACGTCGACCGCGCCCGCCTCCTCGGGCACCGCGAACGCCAGGCGGGCCTCGGTCGCGGCCTCCTCGGTGACGACCCGGGACGCGTCCCCGGGGGAGTACGGCCGGTACACCTCCAGGCGGACCAGGAGCTCCTGGAGGGCGGTCCGCAACGCCCAGGGGGCGCGGTCCCGCAGCGCGGGCTCCGGCGAGGTGGCGCACAGGCGGCTCACCACCCGGGTCAGCCGGTCCACCTCGGCCGCCAGCTCGTGCGTGAGCACCTTGTACGCCGCCCGCCGCACCGTCGCCGCCCAGTCGCCGCCCCGGTCCGTCTGCGGGGCCGCGAACCGCCGGTACTGGCCCAAAAGTTCCCCGGCGCCCGCCGGATCCACGAACAGGCCGTCGATGTGCCGCAGGGCGTCGTAGCCCGTGGTGCCCGCCACCGGCCAGGAGGCCGGCAGGTGCTCCCCGTCGGCCAGGATCTTCTCCACGACCGTCCAGCGGCCACCGGTGGCCTCGTGGAGCCGCCGGAGGTAGCTGTCGGGGTCGGCCAGGCCGTCGGGGTGGTCGACACGCAGCCCGTCGACCACCCTCTCGTGCAGCAGCTGGAGGATCTTGGCGTGTGTCGCCTCGAACACCTCGGGGTCCTCGACCCGCACCCCGATGAGCTCCGAGATGCTGAAGAACCGCCGGTAGTTGAGCTCGGTGCGGGCCAGCCGCCACCACGCAGGGCGGTACCACTGGGCGTCCAGCAGCTGCGGCAGGGGCAGCTCCTCGGTGCCCTCGCGCAGCGGGAACACATGGTCGTAGTAGCGCAGGAGGTTCCCGTCGACCTCCAAGTGTTCGAACTCCGTGCCGAGCGGACGGCCGAGCACCGGCAGCAGCACCTGGCCGCCCTGTGCCTCCCAGTCGATGTCGAACCAGCGCGCGTACGGCGACTTCGGGCCCTCCCGCAGCACCTCCCACAGGGCACGGTTGTGGCGCGGGGCCATCGCCATGTGGTTGGGCACGATGTCCAGCACGAGACCGAGCCCGTGCTCCCGCGCGGTGCGGGACAGTGCTCGCAGCCCCTCCTCGCCGCCCAGTTCCTCGCGTACGCGCGCGTGGTCCACGACGTCGTAGCCGTGCGTGGAGCCGGGGACCGACTCCAGGACGGGCGACAGATGCAGGTGCGAGACGCCGAGCGAGGCCAGGTACGGCACGACCGCCGCGGCCGCCCCGAACGGGAACTCGGGCTGCAGCTGAAGCCGGTAGGTGGCTGTCGGCACCGCCGGGACAGATCGCTCAGATGTCATACAAACCTACGTACCCGCCCCACAGCGTTTCGTGTCACCGTCCCCGCGTCGGTCCCGTCCACACCGGTCCCGCCCACACCGGTCCCGTCCGCGTACGGCCACGGACACACGGCCCGAAGATGCCCACACGCGCGCGTGCCCCCGAAAGGGCCGGGCACGCGCGCGTGGGTAAGGGGCCGCCGCCTTCTAGAGGGGCCGCTGCAGCACCGTCATGCTCCGGTCCGTCAGGGTCAGCCGGTCCCCGGCCTGGACCTTCCTGGCCGTGGCCGGCGGCACGCCGTCCGTGCGGGCGGTGTCGACGACCACCTCCCACTGACGGCCGTGGTCGACCGGCACGACGAAGTCCAGCGTCTTGGGCGAGGCGTTGAACATCAGCAGGAACGAGTCGTCGGTGATGCGCTCCCCGCGCGGGCCCGGCTCGGAGATCGCGTTGCCGTTGAGGAACACCGACAGCGCCGACGCCTGCGCCGAGTCCCAGTCCCGTTGGGTCATCTCCTTGCCCTCCGGGGTGAACCAGGCGATGTCCGACAGCTCGCCGTGGGCGCCCTCCACGCGCCGCCCGTGGAAGAAGCGCCGGCGCCGGAACACCGGATGGTCCTTGCGCAGCCCCACCATCGCGCGCGTGAAGTCCAGCAGCTCACGGCCGGGCCCTTCACTGCCCGGCCACTCCACCCAGGCCAGCTCGCTGTCCTGGCAGTACGCGTTGTTGTTGCCGTGCTGGGTGCGCGCGACCTCGTCGCCGTGGCTGATCATCGGCACGCCCTGGGACAGCATCAGTGTGGCGATGATGTTCCGCATCTGCCGGGCCCGCAGTTCCAGCACCGCCGGGTCGTCGGTCTCCCCCTCGACCCCGCAGTTCCAGGACCGGTTGTGGCTCTCCCCGTCCCGGTTGTCCTCGCCGTTGTCCTCGTTGCGCTTCTCGTTGTACGAGACGAGGTCGTGCAGCGTGAACCCGTCGTGGCAGGTCACGAAGTTGATGGAGGCCAGGGGGCGCCGCCCGTCATCCTGGTACAGATCGGATGAACCGGTCAGCCGGGACGCGAACTCCGCCAGGGTGCGTGACTCGCCCCGCCACAGGTCCCGCACAGTGTCGCGGTACATGCCGTTCCACTCGGTCCACAGGGGCGGGAAGTTGCCCACCTGGTAGCCGCCCTCGCCCACGTCCCACGGCTCGGCGATCAGCTTCACCTGGGAGACCACCGGATCCTGCTGGACCAGGTCGAAGAACGACGACAGCCGGTCCACCTCGTGGAACTGTCGCGCCAGGGTGGCCGCGAGGTCGAAACGGAATCCGTCGACATGCATCTCGGTGACCCAGTACCGCAGCGAGTCCATGATCAGCTGCAGGACGTGCGGGGAGCGCATCAGCAGCGAGTTCCCGGTACCCGTGGTGTCCATGTAGTAGCGAGGGTCGTCTGTCAGCCGGTAGTACTGCGGGTTGTCGAGGCCCTTGAAGGACAGCGTCGGGCCCAGATGGTTGCCCTCGGCGGTGTGGTTGTAGACGACGTCCAGGATGACCTCGATGCCGGCCTCGTGCAGCGCCCGCACCGCCGACTTGAACTCCAGCACCTGCTGGCCGCGGTCGCCCCAGGAGGCGAAAGCGTTGTGCGGGGCGAAGAAACCGATCGTGTTGTAGCCCCAGTAGTTGTTCAGCCCCATGTCGACCAGGCGGTGGTCGTTCACGAACTGGTGGACCGGCATCAGCTCCAGCGCCGTGACCCCCAGCTCGGTCAGGTGTTCGATGATGGCCGGATGGGCGAGGGCGGCGTACGTCCCGCGCAGTTCCTCGGGCAGCCCCGGGTGCCGCATGGTCAGGCCCTTGACGTGGGCCTCGTAGATCACCGTCTGGTGGTAGTCGGTGCGCGGCGGCCGGTCGTCGCCCCAGTCGAAGTACGGGTTGACCACGACCGACGTCATCATGTGCGGTGCCGAGTCCAGGTCGTTGCGCTTGTCGGGGGCGTCGAAGTGGTAGCCGTAGACCTCCTCGCCCCAGTCGATCGAACCGCTGATCGCCTTCGCGTACGGGTCGAGCAACAGCTTCGCCGAGTTGCAGCGCAGACCGTGCTCGGGGGCGTACGGCCCGTGCGCACGGAAGCCGTAGCGCTGTCCCGGCATGACGCCGGGCAGATACGCGTGCCGTACGAACGCGTCGCTCTCGCGCAGTTCCACCGCCGTCTCCGAGCCGTCGTCGTGCAACAGACACAGCTCTACTCGGTCCGCGGCTTCCGAGAAGACCGCGAAGTTCGTGCCGGCGCCGTCGTACGTGGCGCCGAGTGGATACGCCTCTCCAGGCCAGACCTGCATGGATTCGACTCTTTCAGGTGAGGGGGTCGCCGGGGGCGTCTTGGTCCCGAGTCTCCCGGAAAGTGAGGGAACCACCTATGACTTACGTCCCTCTTACCAGGCGACCAGTGCCCGCGGTGATCAACGACCGTGCCGTGGGCCGAAACCAGTGGGGCAAACGCGTACTTCCGGGGTTGTTGGGGGAGTGGGGAGAAGATGTGCGCAACATAGTGCACCGCCATCTGGGCAAGGTGGTGGCCGGTGCGGCGATCGCGGTGGCGGGAACCGCCGTGATGGTCGGGATCACCCTGCCGGGGACGGCTGGAGCCGACGAGGCCGGAGGCTCCCAGGGGGCCTCCCGGGCGGCCCGGTCCGGGCAGGGCCAGGGGCAGGGGCAGGACCAAGGGCAGGACCAAGGGCAGGACCAAGGGCAGGACCAAAGTCTGGGCGCGGCCGTCGCGCCCGGTGTCGTGAAGCAGCCTCCCGTCGAGGGCGAGAAGGGCAAGGGCCGCGACCCGCTGACCGACGACGAGATCGAGCGGGTCGAGAAGATCGCCGTGAACCGGCAGCTGTTCGACACGAGCGAGGACGTCGAGGGCGACCGCGGCCCTCAGACCCTGACCGTCGACCTCGCCGACCCGGAGGCCGCCGAGGTCGACAATCCGGACGCGCCCCGCCGTGCCGACGTGACGTTCTACGACTACCGGGACGACACCCTCGTCACCAGGACCGTCGACCTCGACAGCGGCAGGGTCGTGCGGACCGACACCCAGCACGGCGTCCAGCCGCCGCCGAGCCGGGCCGAGAGCGTCGAAGCGGCGACCCTCCTGATCGCCGACCCGCTGGGCGCGGGCCTCGAGGCGGACTACAAGGACGCCACCGGCAAGGAGCTCACCTCCCCGGACCAGCTGCTGGTGACCGGCGGCGTCTACCGGGCCACTCCGGGCGCCCAGCCCGCCGTACTCGACAAGTGCGGCGAGCACCGGTGCGTGCGGCTGTTCCCGAAGGTCAGGAACGGACCGTGGATCGACGCGCGGTCCCTGGTGATCGACCTGAGCGCACGCAAGGTCGCCGAACTGCAGCTCTGAGCCGCCTCCGCCCATCGTTCGAACCTGCACCTCCTGCAAGGGAGTCATTCCTTCATGCGCGAAAAGCGTTCCCTCAGCGACCTCCGACCGAGGAGACTGAACCGTGCCCGTACGCGGGCGGCCGTCGGCCTGTCCGTGGCCGCACTGGCCGCCGGCGCGACGACCGGCGCCGGTCCGGCCATCGCCCAGCCGAAGGCCGCCCCCGCGGCGGCAGCCGCCGCCGCGTGCAGTGCCGACTACCGCATCGAGCAGCAGCTCTCCAGCGGCACGACGTGGCGGATGTGCTGGCGTTACGACAACAAGGCCGGGCTCGTCCTGGAGAACATCTCCTACCAGCCCAAGGGCGAGGCCGCGCCGATCAAGGTCCTCAACAGCGCCCGGCTCGGCCAGGTCCACGTCCCGTACGACGACGGGAAGGCCGAGTACGACGACCTCACGGGCCAGCCCTTCGCGCAGAGCCTGATGAACCTGGCGCCGGGTGAATGCCCCGGGGGCACCATCCACACCGTGAAGGTCCCCGACGTGTGGACCTCGGACAACCCGAACGTCAAGGGTCTGTGCACCACCACCCGCTCCCGCGGTCACGCCTACCGTATGCAGGGCGACGCGGCGAACAAGGTCTACCAGGCCCAGGGCAAGGACCTGCTGATCTACACGGTCAACCAGGTCGGCTGGTACGAGTACATCACCGAGTGGCGCTTCCAGGACGACGGCACCGTCCACATGAACGTGGGCGCGACCGGCAGCCTCTCCTACGAGGACTACGACGCCGGCGACGGCCGCGGCTGGCCCATCGGCAAGGGGGGCGCCAAGGCCTATGCCACCAGCCACAGCCACAACGTCTTCTGGCGGCTCGACTTCGGCCTCGACGGCTCCTCCAAGAACGGCATCGAGCAGTACGACTCGGCGGTCACCGCGCCCGCCCGCGGCCAGCAGGCCCCGACCACGAAGACCACCCGCACCAAGGTCACCAAGGAACTCGCGGCCGACGCCAAAACCTATCGCTGGTGGCGCGTGGTCAGCGCGGCCGGCAAGAACAAGGACGGGCACGCGCGCTCCTACGAGATCGTCCCCGGCACCACCACCAAGTACCCGGGCCGCAGCTTCACCAAGCACGACCTGTACTTCACCCAGTACGACAACTGCGAGCTGTTCGCCAGCAACAACCCCGGCAGCTGCGGCGGCAAGTCCGTCGACAAGTGGGTCAACGGACAGACCCTCACCCACCCGGTGGTCTGGATGAACGTGGGCTTCCACCACATCGCCCGGGACGAGGACCAGCAGCCCATGCCGGTCCACTGGCAGGGCTTCTCCATCGCCCCGAGGGACGTCACCGCTATGAATCCGCTCACTCCCGCCGAACTCGGCTGGCAGAACGGACACTGGGAGCCGCGTAGTTGAGAAACGACCTGTCCATCCGGCTGCACCTCCGACCGCTCCCGGAGTACCCTTCCTTGATCGTTGGGTGGGGCCTGGCGTCCCGGGAGAGCTCGGGGGAGCGGAAGGCGGTGCGCGGGTGGGCTCGGGAGGGCTGGAGCTGCCCCCTGGTGACGAGAGTCACGAGGGGCACTCCGCAGACGTCCCGCCCGGCACGGTGTCCCTGGCCCGGCCGATGGAGACGAACGCCATCGGCCCGGAGCTGGACTGGGACGCCGACGCCTGGCGCGAGGTGCGCGTCCGCGCCCAGCGGGCGGGCCGCGCCTACATCTGGCTGAACCTCGTCGAACAGCGGCTGCGCGCCGTCGTGGCCGCCGTCCTGCGCCCCATCTACGAACCCGTCCACAGCGACGACTGGGTGGTCGCCGCAGCCGGACCGGCGGGACAGGAGTGGGTCCAGCGGGCGGTCGCCGTCCGGGAAGTCAGCCGCCGCAAGGGGTACTTGCTCGACCCGGCCGACGACAACGTGCTCAGCTTCCTCACCCTGCCGCAGTTGCGTGAGCTGATGGTGCAGCACTGGCCGTGCTTCGAGCCGTACTTCGACGACCGTCGGGATGTCGAACTGGCCCTGGACGAGCTGGAGGTCACCCGGAACGTCGTCTCGCGCAACCGGGCCCTGTCCGAGGCCGTCCTGAACCAGGCCGAGCGGGCCTCCGCCCGGCTGCTGGAGATGCTCGGCACGGGCGGCGACGTGCCCTCCGCGCGCCGCCTCCCGGTGGACGCGGTCGAGGACCTCGTCGGCGACCGGTACGCGGACGTGGTCGCCGTGCACCCCGACCGGGTGCGGCTCATGCGCACGTTCCCCGCCGAGGACATCTTCGGCGAGGCCCGCCGTCTCGACGCCGTGGGCATCGGCCTCAACCTCCTCGTGCAGAACTTCTCCGGGCGCCGCCTCGTGCGGCTGGCCGAGTCCGGCTGCCGGGTGCGGCTGCTCTTCCTCAACCCGGCCTCCAGCGCGGTGAAGCGGCGCGAACGCGAACTCGGCGTCAAGCGCGGCGAGCTGAGCCGGGCCGTGGAGATGAACATCCTGCACATGCGCCGGGTCCGCTCCAAGCTGCGCGACCCCGGAGCCTTCGAGATCCAGGTCTACGACGACACACCCCGCTTCACGGCGTACCTCGTCGACGGCGACGGCGCGGACGGCATCGCCGTGGTGCAGTCCTATCTGCGGCGCTCGCGGGGGATGGAGGTGCCGGTGCTGGTGCTGCGCGGCGGCAGCAAGCTGGTCAAGGCGGGCGAAGTCGACGAGACCGGACTCTTCGCGACATACCGCGAGGAGTTCGAGACGACTTGGGCGGATTCACGGCCGGTGTCCTGAAAGTCCTCAGGTCCGCTGCGGGAGCGGCGTAAGCGGAATGCGGTCCTCGGATTGTCAGTGGTCCATGGGATCGTGGAGACCACTGGGGAAAGCACCACCGAGGAGGGGGACCACCCATGGGCTGGCACCGGGAGCCGCTGATGGCCTTCGACCTGGAGACGACAGGGACCGATATCGAGAACGACCGAATCGTCACCGCGGCGGTTGTGGTCGTGAGTTCGGACGGGCGGCTCCCAGAAGTCCGGACATGGCTGCTCGATCCAGGCGTGGCCATCCCTGAAGAGGCTGCAGCGATTCATGGCATCTCCACCGATCACGCCCGCAGGCATGGGACACCGCCTGCTCCCGCGATTGAAGAGATCACGTCCGCGGTTACCGAGGCGCTGAACTCGGGGACTCCGCTGGTGGTGATGAACGCGCGATACGACCTCTCGCTGCTCGACCGTGAGTGCCGACGGCATGGGATAGAACCACTGGTCGAGCGGTTGAGCGGAAAGGCATCGCCCGTTATCGACCCTCTGGTCCTGGACAAGCATGTGGACCGTTACAGGAAGGGGAAGCGGAATCTTCAGGCTCTCTGTGAGCACTACGGCGTGCAACTCGACGATGCGCACAACGCTGTTGCGGACGCCGTGGCTGCGGCACGGGCGGCCCGACGCATGGGGGCGAAGCATTCGGACATAGGGACCTTGGCTGCGGCGGATCTCCACGATCTGCAGGTTCGTGCAGCAGCCGAGCAGGCAGTGTCGCTGCAGCGGTACCTCCGACGCACCTCGAACCCCGAAGCGACGGTGGAATCGGCCTGGCCCGTCGTCCCCTATGTCCGCTGACGGCCGGGTCGATCGCTGAGGCTGGCCCGCGATCGTCACTCATGAGAAGCCTCCCGCTCACCGCTCAGGCACCGTTTCCTTTGGTGCTGATGGTGCCCGCCGGGCGGCGGGGCCGGTATCGCAGGGCACCGGCCGCGATCACATGGGGCACGAGCAGCGACCATTGCTCTGATCACCGGCGCGAACAAGGGCCTCGGCCACGAGACCGCCCGGTCCAGGCGGGCGACTGACGGGCTGTGTGACGGGCGGCGTTGAAGTACCGCCGGGGCGCTGGGCCGCGACGTGCGAGTCGACCCCTCAGATCGGCTCAGAACGGATACCACCGCACCGTTTCGTCCCCGTCCCGCAGGGAAGCCACCCGGCGTTCGAACTCGGTCAGGGCCTTCGGGTTGGTCGGGGCGTGCTGGGACACCCAGGCGCAGCTTGCCGTCTCCCGGGCACCCCGGAGCACCGAGCAGCCCGACCACGCGCGCACGTCCCAGCCGTACGCCTCGGTGAACGAGTCGTATGCCGCGGCAGGCAGGCCGTAGCGGTCGTGGGAGAGGGCCATGACGACCAGGTCGTGCTCGCGCAGGTCGGCGGAGACGGTCTCGAGGTCGACCAGGACCGGGCCGTCCGGGCCGATGTGGACGTTGCGGGGAAGGGCGTCGCCGTGGATCGGGCCGGGCGGCAGGTGTGGGGTGAGTGCGGCGGCGACTGTCGCGAAGCTGTCGCGGCGTTCGCGGAGGTAGGCCGCGTCGGCCGGGTCGATCGCGTCGCCCGCGAGACGCAGCCAGCGTTCCACCCCGGCCAGCAGATCGCGCGGCGGCAGGCCGAAGGTGGGGGAGGGCAGGGCGTGCAGCACCCGGAGGAGTTCGGCCAGATCGTGGGGTTCGGCAGGGCGTACGGGGTCGGGCAGGCGGTGCCACACGGTCACCGGGTGGCCCTCGACCAGCAGAGGCTCGGGGTCGGCCGCCCGGACCGCTGCCACGTCCGACTCGGCGAGCCAGACCGCGACGGCCAGTTCGCGGCGCGCCCGGTCGAGGAGTTCGGCGTCCCGGCCCACCTTGACTACCAGGTCACCGGCGGCGAACACCGCGTTCTCGCCCAGGGCGAGCAGTCGCGCGTCCCGCGCCGGGCCGGGGAGAACCCGCGCCGCGGCCAGTACGCCCCGCGCCCTTGCCTCGTCCATCGTCCGCCTCCGTGTCGTCGTGCGTCCTGCGTCCCTGCGTCCCTGCGTTCTGTGTGCCTCGTCGTGCTGCGGCGGGCAGCCACCCGGACGCTCCGCCTGGATCATGCCGTGCGGCGTCCGGCCGGTTGGGGGGCGGGGTCGGGGGCGGGGTCCGGACGGTGTCGTGCGGCGTCCGGACAATGTCGTCCGAGGCCCGGACGGCGTCGGGTTCCCGCCATCCGCCGGCCAGTGTCGCATTCGTACAGGCCGGGACCGTCTGCGCGGTGTCTTGACGGGGTACAGCGACGTCAAGACCATGACGGAGGCCCGTCGGGCCCGAACGTCACGAGCCGCGCGGAGGAGCCGATCACGTGACAGTGGTGACCGCGACGAAGCGGCCGGAAAAAGGCCCGCCGCGTGTCGACGGGGGCCGGCGGCCTCCGGACCGCGGGGCCTGGTTCCTGGTGCTGCCCGCGCTGATCCCGATCCTGGTGCTGAGCGTGGGCCCGCTGCTGTACGGGATCATGCTGGCCTTCACCGACGCCCAGTCGGGTCGGACCGAGCCCACGGGGTGGATCGGCGGGCTCAACTTCCAGGATCTGCTGCACGACACGCTGTTCTGGGAGTCGTTCCGGATCGGACTGGTCTGGGCGGTCGGGGTGACCGTCCCGCAGTTCCTGCTCGCGCTCGGCCTCGCCCTCCTCCTCGACCAGGACCTGAGACTGCGCTGGCTCGCCCGCGCCCTGGCGATCATCCCGTGGGCCATGCCCGAGGTGGTCGTCGGCGTCATGTGGCGGCTCGTCTACAACCCGGACGCGGGTGTCCTCAACGAGACCCTGCGCGACCTCGGTCTCGGCGACGGCCGGGACTGGCTCAGCGGACTCGGGACCGCCCTGCCCGCGGTGATCGTCGTCGGCGTCTGGGCGGGCATGCCGCAGACCACGGTCGCGCTGCTCGCCGGCCTGCAGAACGCCCCGCACGAACTCCACGAGGCCGCGGCCCTGGACGGCGCCGGAGCCTGGCGGCGCTTTCGGACCGTCACCTGGCCGGCCCTGCGCCCCGTCGCCCTCGCCATCACCGCCCTCAACTTCATCTGGAACGTCAACTCCTTCGCCCTGGTGTACGTCCTGACCAGCGGCGGACCCGGCGGCCGTACCCGTCTGCCGATGCTCTTCGCCTACGAAGAGGCTTTCCGCTACGGCCAGTTCGGCTACGCGGCGGCGATGGGCTGTGTGATGGTCGCGGTGATCTCGGTGCTGCTGGCACTCTTCCTGGTGGGCCGGTTCAGGGGAGGCGACGAGACATGAGGACCGGTACCGGCGGCCGGGCCGGCCAGTACGCCGCCCTGCTCGCGTATCTCGTCTTCCTGGCCTTCCCCTTCCTCTGGCTCGTCTCCACGGCCTTCAAGTCCCCGAGGGAACTGGGCAGTCTGCATCCCACCTGGATCCCGCGCGACCCCACCCTCGACAACTTCCGGCAGGCCTTCGACGAGCAACCCCTGCTGCGGGCCGCGGGCAACTCGTTGCTCGCAGCGCTCGGCGCCGCGCTGATCGCCGTACTGATCGCGACACCCCTGGCCTACGTCATGGCCCGCCACCGCACCCGCCTCGCCAAGGCGGCCACGGGCTGGGTGGTCGTCAGCCAGGCGTTCCCGCTCGTACTGGTGATCATCCCGCTGTTCCTGGTGCTGAAGAACCTGCGGCTGATCAACTCGCTGCCGGGGCTGGTGATGGTGTACGTGGTGTGGGCGCTGCCGTTCGCGCTGTGGATGCTCGTCGGATACGTCCGTGCCGTGCCCGCCGAGTTGGAGGAGGCGGCGGCGGTCGACGGGGCCGGGCGGCTGCGGACGCTGGTGTCGGTGACCGCGCCGCTGCTCGCGCCGGGGATCGTGGCGACGGCACTGTTCGCGTTCGTCACCGCGTGGAACGAGTTCTTCTTCGCGCTGGTGCTGATGAAGACGCCCGAGAAGCAGACCCTGCCGGTCGTCCTCACCCACTTCATCGGCGCGGAGGGCGTCGCCGACCTGGGCCCGCTGGCCGCCGCGGCCTTCCTCGCCACGCTGCCCTCGCTGGTCGTCTTCGCGATCATCCAACGCCGGATCACGGGCGGCATGACGGCCGGGGCGGTGAAGAGCTGATGCGCGTCCGCATCTCCGGGATCCTCGCGCTGGTCCTGCTCCTCGCGGGCTGCACCGGCGACGGCGGTGACTCCGGCACCGGTCGGATCACTCTCCGCTTCCAGTCCCTCGCCTGGCAGCAGGAGTCCGTGGCGGCGAACCAGGATCTGGTGAAGGAGTGGAACGCGACCCATCCGGACGTCAAGGTCGAGTACGTCCAGGGAAGTTGGGACAGTGTCCACGACCAGCTGCTCACCTCCTTCGAGGGCGGTGAGGCGCCCGACATCATCCACGACGCCTCGGACGACCTCGCGGACTTCGCGTACGGCGGCTACCTCGCCGATCTGACCGACCTGTTGCCCGACCGGCTCATGTCGGACATCCCGCGGCGCAGTTGGGACACGGCGACCTTCGGGGACGGGATCTACGGTGTCCCTTTCCTCCAGGAGCCGCGTGTGCTCATCGCCAACGCGACCTGGCTGAGGGACGCGGGCGTACGGATCCCCACGCCCGAACAGCCGTGGAGCTGGCCGGAGTTCCGCCGCATCACCGAACAGCTCAGCGGCGACGGGAAGTACGGCGTCGCCTGGCCGCTCAAGGAGCCCGTCTCCGCGACCCTCAACCTGTCGTTGTCGGCGGGCGGACAACTCTTCCACCGGGGCGCGGACGGCAAGGTGACGATCCGGTTCGAGGCAGCGGACGAGACGATGCCGCGCACCATCCACGACCAGGCCGACACCGACCACAGCGCCTCGCCCACCACCCTCGGCAGCGGCGGCTCGGACACCCTCCCCGGCTTCTTCGGCGGCAGGTACGCGATGGTCCCGCTCGGGTTCTCGTACCGCCAGCAGATCACCCAGCAGGCGCCGAAGGGCTTCGAGTGGCAGGTGCTGCCCGCCCCGGCCGGCGCGGACGGACTCACCCAGGGCGTCAGCCCGCAGACCCTGTCGATCGCCGAGGACAGCCCGCACAAGAAGGAGGCCGCCGAGTTCATCGACTTCCTGCTGCGACCGCCGAACATGGTCCGCCTCGCCCTGGGCGACTGGATGCTGCCCACCGGCACCCGGGCGCTGAAGGACCCCGACCTGCACACCACGGAAAACGGCTGGGCCACCGGTACCGCCCTCGCCACGCACCTGCGCCCGGCGCCCGCGCAGTCCGTGCGGGGCTACCCGGAGTGGAAGGACAAGGTCGCCACACCCGCGTTCCAGGAGTACTACAGCGGGGCGATCGGCCTCGGCGAGCTGCGTGAACGACTGGAGGACGACGGCAACCTGGTCCTGGCCCGATATCAGCGCTGAGCGGCACGCGCACGCGCACGGGTGAGGATATGGCGGGTTCGTGCCCAGGGAACGGCCGGTCCGGACGGAGGGAACAGGCGCAGGGAACGGGCGCAGCGAACGGCCGGTCCGGGCTCAGGAAACGGCCGGGCCGGTGAGGTACCGTCGGTCGCCGTCGTAGGGCCAGACGTTGGGCTCGCATCCGTGCATGCCCTTGATCTGCTGCATCATCGCGGGGGCCGGCTTCCCGGGGCCGGGGCAGTCGACGTGGCCGTGGCCGAGGAAGTGGCCGACCTCGTGGTTGATGATCAGTGCGCGGTAGGACGGGACGTCCTTGGCGTAGACGGGGGTCGCCAGCAGCCAGCGCTTGAGGTTGACCATCACGTTCTGCGCCACGTTGCAGTTGACCTCGCCGCCGGTTTCCAGCCCGTACTGCCCGCAGATCTTGTCCACGGTCCCGGGCGTGGCGACCCGGACGACGAAGTCGGTCGTGCCGCTCGGCACCCGCTGGAACGCGGAGTGGCCGTCCGTCGTCCAGCCGCGCCGGTCGGCCAGGATGTGCTCCACCTGTACGGCGACGTCCGCCGCGGACAGGTTGAGTTCGTCCTCGACCTCGACCCGGTAGCGCAGGACCCTTCCCTTCCCCACCGTGCCGCTGCCGCCGGACGCGGTGGTGAACGTGCCCGGCCCGGTGGACGGGATCTCGGGCTGGGAAGGCTTTTCGGAAGACTTGCCGGACGGCTTGTCGGAAGGCTTGTCGGAAGGCTTGGGGGAGGAGCTGGGGGACCGGTGGGGTGGCGCGGGCTTGGCTCTGTACGTCGGGCGGGTGGCCGCGGGACTGGATTCCGCGTGCTGCGTGGGCTCGGCGTTGGCGTCCGCGCGGGTCCCGCCCGTCTGCGGAGCCGTCCAGCCGACCGTAGCGAACCCGGCGGCGCCCAGGACGGTCACCGCGGCGAGACCTCCCCACAGCAGCCCCTTCCGCCCGCGCGCGGCGGCATGGGCGGCGCCGCGCCGACGACGACGGCCACGGGAGGAAGGTGTCTTCTGCGCTGTCATAGTTGTTCAGGTTGTGATCGCTATGTGATCGGATCTGGCCCAAACGGTAACGGAATGGTAACGGATTCACTTCGCGTGGGTTCATATGATCATCCGGTAACAAAGCTCCGAGTGATCACCGGCAGTACGGATACTGAGCGCATGCCACGCGTTCTGCTGATCGAAGACGACCGTGCCGTGCGGGAGGGCGTCGTCCTCGCCCTGCGTCGCCAGGGGCACGAGGTCGCCGCCGCCGAGACCGGCGAGGAGGGGCTGGAGCGGCTGCGGTCCTTCCGGCCGGACGTCGTGGTGCTGGACCTGATGCTGCCGGGCATGCCCGGCCTGGACGTGTGCCGGGGGATGCGCTCCCTGGACCAGACCTTGCCGATCATCATGGCGACCGCACGGGGCGACGACGAGGACATCGTCGTAGGACTCGAGGCAGGGGCCGACGACTACGTGGTCAAGCCCGTGCGGGCCAGGGTGCTGGAGGCGCGGATCCGGGCCGTGCTGCGCCGGGCGGCCGGGCCGCCCGCCGAGGGCGGCATACCGAAGATCGACACCTACGGGGACCTGTCCATCGACCGGGCCGGACTGGTGGTGTCCTGGCGGGGAGATCCGGTCGCGCTCGCCCCGTCCGAACTGCGACTGCTGCTGACCCTGTCCGCCTCGCCCGGTCAGGTGTTCAGCCGACAGCAGCTCCTCGAGGCGGTCTGGGAGCACAGCTATCACGGGGACGCCCGCCTGGTGGACGCCTGCGTCAAGCGGCTGCGCACCAAGATGGGTGAGCCGCCGCGGGAACCCCGCTACATCCAGACCGTGCGCGGCTTCGGCTACAGGTTCGCGTCGCGGTGAGGGGCTCGGGGAGACGCTCGGGAAAGGGCCCGGGAAAGGGCTCAGGAGAGGGCCCGGGAAAGGGCTCAGGAGAGGGCTCGGGAAAGGGCCCGGGAGAGGACTCGGGGCGGGGTGCGCGGAGGAAGCGGTTCGGCGCCCCCCAATTGCGGGGACTGCGCACGCGGATGGTCGTGGCGTTCACCCTCGTCGCCGCCCTCGCCGCCGCCTCCACCGGCGCCCTGACCTTCCGCGAGGCGCGCACGGGCGTGCTCCAGCAGAGCCAGGACACTGTCATCAAGCTGCTGCGTACCCAGGTCAACAGGCTCGCCCCGGATCTGGGCTTCCCACCGGGCGAGGCCGCACTGAGCCGGTTCGCGGCCGACGTGGCCGACGCGGAACCCGCCGGGACCTGGCGCGTGTTGGCCGTCTACGGAGACCTGAGGGCCACCTCCGTCCCCGACGACCCGTTCGAGAAGCTGACGCCCGCCCTGCGCCGGGCTGTGGACACCAGCCCGGCCACCGTCTTCCAGCGGGTGACCAGCGGCGACCGCACCTCACTCGTCGTCGGTATGTCGATCGCCTTCGCCCTGCCCGCCGCGGAAGGTGTGGTCCCCTCCGGGATCCAGGTTTTCGTGACGGTGCCGCAGACCAGGGAACGGCAGTACGTCGACGCCCTGGTCACCGCCGTCCAGCGGGCCACCGTGCCCGTTCTGGCGCTGGCCGTGCTGCTGGCGCTGCTCGCCGCGCGCGGGGTGCTGCGGCCGGTGCGGGCGCTGCGGGGAGCCACCCGCAGTATCGCCGAGGGGCGGCTGGACACCCGGCTCGCCGTCAACGGGTCCGACGAACTCGCCGATCTGTCGCACACGTTCAACGAGACGGCCGCCGCGCTGGAGGAGTCGGTCGCCGAACTGCGCGACATGGAGGCCCGGGCCCGCCGGTTCGCCGCCGATGTCTCGCACGAACTGCGCACCCCGCTCGCCGCCATGTCGGCGGTCACCGACGTCCTCGACGAGGACGCCGACCGCCTCGACCCGGACACCGCCACCGCGGTCCGGCTGATCAGCGAGGAGACCGTGAAGCTGGCCCGGCTGGTGGAGGACCTGATGGAGGTCTCCCGCTTCGACGCGGGCGCGGCCGTGCTGCACCTGGACGAGATCGACCTCGCCGAGTCGCTGCGGCGTACGCTCGCCGACCGTGCCTGGACCGACCTGGTCGACGTCGAGCTGCCGCCGCCCGACGCCCTTCGCGGCCGCGTCGACCCGCGCCGGCTCGACGTAGTTGTAGCCAACCTGGTCGGCAACGCCCTGCGGCACGGCGAGCGGCCCGTCCGACTCCGCCTGTACGAAGGCGGGGAGCGGCTCGCGGTCATCGAGGTGCTGGACAGCGGCCCCGGCATCCCCGACAGCGTGCTGCCCCATGTCTTCGAGCGGTTCTACAAGTCGGACGCCGCCCGCACCCGCACCGAGGGCAGCGGCCTGGGCCTCGCCATCACCGAGGAGAACGTCCGCGTGCACGGCGGCACCGTCCGCGCGGCGAACCGGCCCGAGGGTGGCGCCGTCTTCACCGTCGAACTCCCACTGAGGAGCGACGAGCTGCCCCAGGAGCACCGACCATGACCTCCGTACACCGATCATCGGCCGCGCAGGCCGGATCCCGATCCACCGCGCAGGCCGCGCGCCGGTCCGCGCGTGCCGTACGCAGGTCCGTTCTGCTGTTCCTCCCGGCTCTGTGCGCGCTCGCCTCCTGCGGTATCCCCGCGACCGATGTGGTGGAGGCGGGCGGTCCCGCCAGTGGGGTGGTGCCGATGATCCGGGTCTACTTCGTGGCGGACGGCGCCCTGGTCGGCGTCCCCCGCCGGACCGTCGCGCCGGTCGACGTCGAGTCGGCCGTGGAGATGCTGCTTCAGGGCCCGACCGGTGCGGAACGGGCCGGCGGCATCACCACCGGGCTGCCGTCGGCCATGGCCCCGCCGACCAGAGCTCCCGCACCCTCTCGCGCCCCGACCACGGACGCCCCGACCACGGACGCCCCGGCTACGGACGCCCCGGCTACGGACGCCCTGGCTACGGACGCTCCGACCGAGGTGCCGCAGGAAGCCCGTACGTCGGGTCTCGTGCAGGTGACGGTGCGGGAAGACCGCGTATCGATCGAAATAACCGGCGGTGTGGACCGGTTGAACGCCCTCGCCGCGGCCCAGCTCACCTGCACGGCCGTCGCGGCACAGCGCGTCGCCGACCCCGCCGGCCGGCCGGCGCCGGTGACCGTCACCGGCCCGGACGGCCGACCCCTGGAGGGGACAGGGGCGCGGTGCCCCGATCCTTCAGCCTCCCTGGCACCCCGCACGGCAGAAGCCCTCCCGGCACCCCGCACGGCAGAGGGCCCGCTGGCTCCCCGGTGACCAACGGGCCCTCAGTTCTGGGTGGTTCGGTGCCGGTGGGCTCAGACCCCCAGCCGCTCACCCTCGTCGTCCCGCACCGCGGGCCGGGTCACGGCGGCCTCCGGCGCCTCGTCGTGGGTGAGGTCCGGCAGCCGGTGCAGCCACTTCGGCAGGTACCAGTTGCGCTCGCCCAGCAGCGCCATCACCGCGGGCAGCAGCACACCCCGGATGATCGTCGCGTCGATGAGCACCGCGGCCGCGAGGCCGACGCCCATCTGCTTCATGGACTGCATGGACAGCGTGCCGAAGATCGCGAACACGGCCACCATGATGACCGCGGCACTGGTCACGACACCGGCCGTGGTGACCACCCCGTGCTGGATGGCCTCGTGGGTCGTACGGCCGCGCAGGCGTGCCTCGCGGATCCGCGAGACCACGAACACGTGGTAGTCCATCGACAGGCCGAACAGGATCACGAAGAGGAACAGCGGCAGCCAGGTGATGATGGCTCCGACGCCCTCCGCGCCCACCAGCGACGCGCCCCAGCCGTGCTGGAAGACACCCACGAGAATGCCGTAAGCGGCGCCCACCGACAGCAGGTTCAGCACGATCGAGGTGATCGCGACGGTCAGCGAGCGGAAGGACAGCAGCATCAGCCCGAAGGCGAAGACCACGACGAACGCGAAGACCGGGACGACGGCTCCGGCGAGCTGGTCGTTGAAGTCCTTCGACCCGGCGACCTGACCGGTGATCGGCGCCTCGACCCCGTCGACCTTGCCGAGCGTGACCGGACGTACCTCGTCGCGCAGCTTGTCCAGGCTCGCCCCCGCCTTGTCCAGGTCGGAACCGCCGACCAGCGGGACATACACATACGCGATGTTCTGCGCGTCGTGCAGCTTGATCTCGACCGGGCCGCGCGAGGCACCGGAGGCGACCGCCTCGTCCTTGAAGGCGGCGAGCGCGTTCTTCACCTCGGGGGCGTTGATGTCGTCCGCCTTGACGACCACCTCGGCCGGCTCGGAGCCGCCCGGGAAGGCGTCGTTGACCCGGTTGTACGTCTGCACGATGGGCAGCGAGTCCCCGAACTCCTGGTCCAGGGTGAGATTCTGCGTCTTCATGCCGACCGCCGGCGCCGCGATGGCGAGCAGCGCGCCGGCCGCCACGGCCACGGACACGACGGGCCTGGCGAGCACGCCCTTCAGCACGGCCGTCCAGAACCGGCTCTCGCCGTTGCCGCCGTTGCCGCCGTTACGGCGACGGCGGCGCAGGAAGGGGATCCGCCCCTTCTCGACCCGCTCGCCCAGGAGCGACAGCAGGGCGGGCAGCACCGTCACGGAGCCGACCATGGCGACCGCCACGACCATCAGCGAGGCCAGGCCCATCGCCTCGAACTCGGCGAGCCCGGTGAAGAGCATGCCCGCCATCGCCACGCACACCGTGACACCGGAGACGATGATCGCGCGGCCACTGGTCGCGGCGGCGACCCTCAAGGCCGTCTGCGCGTCCCGGCCGGCCTCGCGCTCCTCGCGTTCCCGGCGCAGATAGAACAGGCAGTAGTCGACACCGACGGCTAGACCGACCAGCAGCATCACGGAGTTGGCGGTGTCGCTCATGGGCATCACATGGCTGACGATGCCCATCAGGCCCATCGTCGCCATGATCGCGGTGACGGCCAGCAGCACCGGCAGCAGCGCCGCCACCAGCGCGCCGAAGGCGATGAGCAGAATACCGAGCGCCACCGGCACCGCCGAGTACTCGGCCTTCTGGAAGTCGTCGCCGAACGCGTCGTCGAACGTCTTCATCATGCTGGCGCCGCCGATCTCCTCGACCCGCAGCGACGCGTGCTGCTTCTGCACCCCCTCGACCGCCTTCAGCACCGGCTCGATCCGCTCGCCCGCGGTGTCCGACTCGCCGCGCATGTCGAACTGCACCAGCGCGCTGCGGCCGTCCTTCGAGATGGTGTCCGTGTCGTAGGGCGAGGTGACGCCCGTGACCTTGCCGGTCCCCTCGACGGCGGTCACGACCGCGGTGACGGCGGCGCGGAACTCGGCGTCCGTGGCCTTGAGGCTGCCGCCCTTGGCCTGGATCAGTACGGTCTCACTGGCCGGCTCGTCGATCCCGGCGTCCTCGGTGATCTTCGCGGCGGTGTGGGTCTCGCCCTTCAGCTGGTCGCTGTCCTTGACGTCGACCCGGCCCGCTGCCGAACCGAGCCCCATCGCCAGGACGACGAACAGCACCCAGATCCCGACGGCAGCCCATCGGTGCCGAGCGCTCCAGCCACCGGCCCGCGCGGCCAGGCCCCGCACCCGCGTATCTCCGTTCCCCATGATGGGCTTGCCCCCTCGTGAGCGGTGACAGCCCCCTGCCGCCACCTTTCACTTCGAAGGTATGGGCCGGATAAAGCCATCTCGTCGTGCTCCCCGGTGAGGTCCCACGGGCCGAAGTCATCCCCCCGGACGCCAGGTCTCCCCACTGGGTAGGACGGCGGCCCCTTACATCTACCGGGGTGTCCGCTCCGCTACCGGTGTGTCCGCTCCGCTACCGGGGCGTCCGGTCCGCTACCACGATGTCCGGTCCACTACCGGTGTGTCCGCTCCGCCGACAGGGCCCCGCTCGGTCCTGGCGAACACGTGCCGGCCCCGGCGTCCGCTCTATGGTGTGCGGATGACGACGACGTATGCGGCGCTGCTGCGCGGGATCAACGTGGGCGGCAGCAGAAAAGTCCCGATGGCCGACCTGCGCACACTGATGGAGGGCCTCGGCTACGCCGACGTACGCACCTACCTCCAGAGCGGCCAGGCCACCTTCGCCGACGACCACGGGAACGAGGACTCCCTGGCGGCCGAGCTCACGGGCGCGATCGAGAATCGGTTCGGTTTCCCGGTCGACGTGATCGTGCGCGACCACGCCTATCTCAAGGCGATCCTCGACGCCTGTCCCTTCCCGGCCGCCGAGTTGGAGGCCAAGCAGCTCCACGTCACCTACTTCTCCGCCTCCGTCGGCGAGGAGCGCTTCGCGGAGATCGACCGGGCGGCCTACCTCCCGGAGGAGTTCCGGCTCGGCGACCGCGCCCTGTACCTGTACGCCCCGAACGGCCTCGGCCGCTCCAAGCTCGGCGTGCACGTGTCCAAGCCCCGGCTGAACAAGGGAGTGATCGCCACCAGCCGCAACTGGAACACCGTCGTCAAGCTGGTGGAGATGACCGGTGGCTGACCGCGATCAGGCCGTGGAGGCCGCTGTCCAGGGCGAGTTGAGGCTGCTCGCCCCGGAGGTCCGCAGCTGCCCCGAGCTGGTCGGGGCGCTGCTGCACCCCGACTTCCACGAGTTCGGCGCCTCCGGACGGCACTGGGACCGGGCCTCGATCATCGCCGACCTGGCCGCGACCACCGATGCGGAGACCGCGCCGGTCGCGGTCTCCCGGATGAAGGGCGTCCGACTCGCCCCCGACCTGGTCCAGTTGACCTTCGACACCGCGCACAACGGCCGCCACGTACACCAGAGTTCGCTCTGGCGGCGGACGGAGCCGCGGTGGCTGCTTTACTTCCACCAGGGGACCCCGTTCACGCCCGGCGGCCAGTGACCCTTCCAGCTCGCCGCTCACCGCTCGCCATTCTTCGATTGATCGGATGAATCTCCCGACGGTCGGAAGGATTGCGGCAGTTTCTGTCCCATTCATTGACTGCGGCGCCTAAGTGCTCCTACCTTTCCCGACGTTGGGTTCAGGCTGATCCCACGGGAGGGGTACATGCCCACGCACCGAAGAGCCGTCCTCGTCACCCTTGTCACCGCTGTTCTGGCCCTCGGTGTCCCGGGCCTCGCAGCTCCGGCCCAGGCCGCGTCCTCCGACGTCTACGTGTCACCCGTCGGAGACGACCACGCCGACGGAACCGCGCGGCATCCGGTCCGCACCCTGCAACGCGCCCGCGACCTGGTCCGCGCACGGGCCGCGAACCTGACGTCCGACCTGACCGTCCGTCTCGCCTCCGGTACGTACCGGCAGTCGGGCCCGCTCGTCCTCGACGCCCGCGACTCCGGTACGCACGGCCACCGGGTGATCTGGCAGGGCACCGGCGCCACCGTCATCAGCGGCGGCCGCCAGGTCGAGGGGTGGAACCCGGTACCCGGACGGAAGGGCCTGTGGTCCGCGCCCGCACCCCAAGGGCTCACCGACACCCGGCAGTTGTACGTCGACGGTGTGCGCGCACAGCGGGCCCGCGGGGCCGTGCCCGTCGCCCTCACCCAGACGGCGACCGGCTACACCGCCTCGTCGGACACCATCGCCCACTGGAAGCGCCCGTCCGACGCCGAGTTCGTCTACACCAGCGGCGAGCCCCTCTGGAACATCGAGCGCAACGGCCTCGGCGCGTGGACCGAACCGCGCTGCCGCGTCGCCGCCGCCGAGGACACCACCCTCACGATGGTCCAGCCCTGCTGGGACAACACCAACAAACGTGTCGAGTTCCCCGACATCCCGGGCCGCTCGGTCAGCATGGTCGGCCCGGGCCGCCTCACCAACGGCGGCAAGGCGTCGTACGTCGAGAACGCCTACGAACTCCTCGACCAGCCCGGTGAGTGGTACCTCGACAAGAGCGCGCGGAAGGTCTACTACCTGCCGCGCAAGGGCGAGAACCTCGCCCGTGCCGACATCGAGGCGGCCGCGGCCGAGAAACTCGTCGACGGACGGGGTACGGCCGACGCGCCCGTCCACGACATCGCCTTCCGCGGGCTCCAGTTCAGCTACGCGACCTGGCTGACCCCCTCGGGGCCCGAGGGCTTCTCCGAGATCCAGGCCGGCTACACCATCACCGGCGACCGGGGCTGGGCCACGCAGGGGCTGTGCCAGTACGTCGAGGGCGGGACCTGCCCGTTCGCGTCCTGGACGAAGATGCCCGGCAACCTGTCCTTCGCGTACGGACAGCGCATCGAGTTCACCGACGACGTGTTCGCCCACCTCGGCGCGGCCGGGCTGGACCTGGGCACGGGCAGCAAGGACTCGTCCGTCAGCGGCAGCGTCTTCACCGACATCTCCGGCAACGGGCTGGCGATCGGGGGAGTGGACGGGAAGACCCCGGCCTCCGGCGTGCAGGTGACGAACAACCACCTCTACGGCCTGCCCCGCGAGTACCACGGCACCGTCGCGATCGTCAACGGCTACACCCAGAACAACACGATCGCCCACAACCAGATCGACCACGTCGGCTACTCCGCGATCTCCCTCGGCTGGGGCGGCTGGCCCGACAAGATCGGCGACGCGGCCACCTCGAACCCCAGCCACGACAACGCCGTCCGCAACAACCTGATCTTCGACTACATGCAGATGCTCGACGACGGCGGCGGCATCTACACCCAGGGACTGACCGGCACCTCTCTGGCCGACGGCGAGAAGGTCACCGGCAACGTGATCCGCGACCAGTGGGGCCTCGGCAAGAGCGTCTACACCGACAACGGCTGCACCTACGAGACCGTCGAGGGCAACGTCCTCTACCACGCCTCCTACGCCAACGTCGCCTCCCGGCACACCGACTACCGCGACGACCTGGGCAACAACGACCCGACGCTCGTCAAGGGCAACTGGTGGGAGGAGGGCACGGCCGACGGGGACAACAAGGGCCTCGTGACCACCGGTAACAAGATCATGACGTCCCTCTCCGACGTACCGCAGGACGTGGTGCGCAACGCCGGGCTCGAACCGTCCTACCGGGGCCTGCTGAGCCGCCGCGTCGGCGCCCTCTCCGCCCCGGAGGCGCCCTCCCGTGTCGGCACGAGCACGGCGGGCCCGGACGCGCTGTACGTCACCTTCAACCCGACGTTCGCCGACGGGGGCTCACCGGTGACCTCCTACACGACGCGGGCGTACGACTCGACCGGCCGGCAGGTCGCCCAGCAGGCGATCACCGCTGCCGAGTTCAAGCGCACGGCACTGGTGAAAATCAGCCAATTGCCGACGTCGGGCGGTCCCTTCACGGTGTCGGTCACGGCGAGCAACGCGTACGGTGCGAGCGCCCCGTCCCTCGCGTCCGCACCGCTGACGCCGACGGCCGTGAGCGTCCTGCCGGGCGCCACGACGGGTCCCAAGCTGCGTACGGCGTCCACCGCGGCCACCCTCGCCTGGACCCCGCCGACCGCGACGGGCGATGCCAAGGTCGTCGGCTACCGGGTGACCGTCTCCGACGGCCGCGACCCGGTCGACGTCACCGGCCGGGACGTCCTGGTCACCCAGTCGTCCGCCAAGGGCATGTTCCGGGTGATCGGCGGGCTGAAACCCGGTACCTCGTACACGGTGACCGTCGCGGCGGTGACGGCGGCGGGCACCGGGCCCGCGGCCTCGGTCACGGCAACCACGAAGGCTTGAAATCGACCCTGAGATCCCTGCCGCTGTGACACCTCCGCAGCAGTGAGCGCAGTACCAAGTGCCGAGCACGGCAAGAAGGTTCGCGAGAACCGGATGCCGTGCCCGGCTCGCGGTCGTCCGCGAACCGGCGTCACAGGGGAGCGTCGGACCGCGGGCGGCCGCACAATCCACGGCCGCACAATCCACGACCGTACGATCCACGGCCGCACGATCCACGGCCGCACGACCCACGGCCGTAAGACCTACGATCCACGGCCGCACACCCACCACCGTCCGGCGTCAAGCGACCAGCGACCAGCGACCACAGCACCGGCATCCGTGCCGCGTCAGGCGCCCAGCGCCGACAGCACCGGCATCCGTGCCGCCTCGTACCGCTTCAGCAGTACCCGCGCCACCTCCGGCGCCGGGCCGAGCACCGCGGCCAGGACGTCCGCCCCGGCCGCGCCCCGCGCGATGCGGTCGGGCAGGAAGCCGGGGGCCAGGACGTACGGTGCGACCGCGACACGGGAGCAGCCCAGCGCCCGGAGTTCCCGTACCGCGTCCTCGGTGCGGGGGAGGGCTGCGGAGGCGAACGCAGGCCGCACGGCGCACCAACCGGTGTGCCGCCACTCCCGCGCGATGTCTGCGATCACTGCGATCGCCTCCGGGTCGGTGGACCCCGCCGAGGCCAGCACGACCCCGGTCGAGGACTTGTCGGCGGGCGTCACCCCCGCCTCGTACAACCGCCGTTCGAGCGCGGTGAGCAGCAGCGGGGAGGGGCCGAGCACCTCGGCCTGCCGGATCCGCAGCTGCGGCGGCGCGTTCCGCAGGACCGCCGGGATGTCCGCCTTCGCGTGGAAGGCGCGGGTCAGCAGGAGAGGCAGCGCCACGACGTCACGGACGCCCTCCGCCGCCAGGGACTCCAACACCCCCTGTGCCGAGGGAAGGTTGAAGTCCAGGAAGCCGGTCTCCACCCGTACGTCCGGGCGCAGGGCGCGCACCCGGCGTACCAGGGCGTGCACCGTCGCGGCGTGCCGCGGGTCGCGGCTGCCGTGGGCGATCACCAGGAGGACGGGCTTGTGGTACATGGGATCAGCTCTTCACCAGCAGGCCGCGGGCGCGCAGCACCCACCGCTCCAGCGGGCTGAAGATCAGCAGGTCGATCGCGATGCCGACGAACAGGATGAGCAGGATCGCCTCGAACACCATCGACATGTCACTGGCGTTGCGGCCGTTCTCCAACAACTGACCCAGGCCGACGCCGAGATCGGGGAAGGAGGCGATGATCTCGGCCGCCATCAGGGAGCGCCAGGAGAAGGCCCAGCCCTGCTTGAGACCGGCCACGTAGCCGGGCAGCGCGGCCGGCAGCATGATGAACCAGGTGCCCTTCACGCCCGTCGCGCCCATGGTGCGGCCGGCCCGCAGGAACAGCGGCGGCACCTGGTCGACACCCGACACCAGGCCGTTGGCGATGGACGGGACGGCGCCGAGCAGGATCACCGCGTACATCATCGAGTTGTTCAGACCGAGCCAGAGCACGGCCGGCGGCACCCACGCCACCGACGGCAGCGACTGCAGGCCGGACAGGATCGGCCCGATGGCCGCCCGGATGACCTTCACCCGCGCCACCAGCAGGCCCAGCGGGGTGCCGATGGCCAGGGCGAAGAGGAAGCCGAGCAGACCGCGCGAGACGCTGGTCCAGATGTAGCCGAGCAGCTTGCCCTCGAGCCAGGCGTTCTGGAGTTCGCGCCCCACGTCGACGGGCGAGACCAGCTTGGTCGGGTCATCGACGATCTTGAAGGTGATCTGCCAGACCACCAGCAGCAGCACGGTCGCGAGGACCGGCGGCAGGATCTTGTCGACGAAGGTCCGCCGGAAGGGCGCGCGGCCGCTGGGGGTGACGACGTCCAGCGCGTCGAGCCCCGCCTCGATGCCCGCCAGTCCGGAGGGCTGCGTCGACTTCGTCTCAGTGCTGGCCATGACGGCGGATCTCCCCACGCAGTACTTCGGTGATCTCGATGGACAACTCCGCGACGGGGGCGTCCTCGATGCGGCGCGGCTGCGGAATGTCCACGGTCCACTCGCGCGCGATCCGGCCGGGCCGGGAGGACAGCAGGATGACGCGCTGTGCGAGCCGGACCGCCTCGCGCACGTTGTGCGTGACGAACAGGACGGACACGCCGGTCTCCGCCCAGATGCGGGTCAGCTCGTCGTGCAGCACGTCCCGGGTGATGGCGTCGAGGGCCGCGAACGGCTCGTCCATCAGCAGCAGGTTGCTCTCCTGGGCGAGCGCCCGGGCCAGCGCGACGCGCTGGCGCATACCGCCCGACAGTTCGTGCACCCGCTTGCCGTGGGCGCCCTTGAGTCGGACGAGTTGGAGCAGTTCCTCGGCCTTGTCGCGCCGGTCGTTCTTCGCGACTCCCCGCAGCCGCAGGGCGAGTTCGATGTTCTTGCCCGCGGTCAGCCACGGGAAGAGGGCGTGCTCCTGGAACATCAGGGCCGGGCGGCCGTCCGTCGTGATGGCCCCGGTACTGGGCTTGTCGAGGCCCGCCACCAGGTTCAGCAGCGTGGACTTGCCGCAGCCCGAGGCCCCCAGGAGGGTGACGAACTCGCCGGGCGCGACATCGATGCTGATGTCGTCCAGGACGAGCTGCTGCCCACCGGGCCCGGCAAAGGACTTCGAGACGTGCTCAAGGCGAGCCGCGTTGTCCACGGTCTCGGCGGCCTTGGCGAAGGTCGTGGCCATGGTCGTCACCTCCTGGGAACTCATCGGGTCGTGCGATCAGTTGGTGCCGAGACCGGCGGCGTCGACCGTGCTCTCACCCTCGGCCTTGAGGACCTTGTTGAGCGGGGTGAGGTCGTAGATGCCCTTGAGGTCGGGCTTCTCCAGCAGGCCGGCCTTGACCGCGTGCTCCGCCTCGGAGTTGAGCGTGGCGGCCAGCGGGTCGTTGGTGAACTGGATCGACTTCCACGCCGGGTCGAGCACGTTGGCCTTCAGGGCCTTTCCGGAGTCGGCCTCCAGCTGCTTGTTCGCCACGGCCTTGGCCTGGTCCGGGTTGGCGTTGATCCACCTGTTGGTCTCGACCGAGGCCTTCAGCACCGCCTCGACGGCCTTCGGGTGCTCCTTGAGAAATGCCTGCCGCACGATGATGTTCGTGATCACGAACTTCTTGTCGGGCCACAGTGTCGACTCGTCCAGCAGCACCTTGCCGCCCTCGGCGACCAGCTTCGACGCGGTCGGCTCCGGCACCCAGGCGCCGTCGAGTGAACCGGCCTTGAACGCGTCCGGCGTCACCTTGTTGTCGCTGCGGACGACCGTGACGTCACCCTTGCCGCTCTGCGCGTCGACCTTCCAGCCCTGGTCCGTGATCCAGTTGAGGAACGCGACGTCCTGGGTGTTGCCCAGCTGAGGGGTGGCGATCTTCTTGCCCTTGACGTCCTTCAAGGACTTGATCTTGTCCGGGTTGACGACCAGCTTGACGCCACCGGAGGCCGAACCGCCGATGATCTTCAGGCTCTTGCCGTTCGACTTGGTGTAGCCGTTGATCGCCGGGGACGGGCCGATCCAGCCGATGTCGATGGAGCCGGAGTTGAGCGCCTCGATCTCCGAAGGGCCGGCGTTGAAGGTCGCGTACGAGGCCTTGGTGGCGCCGAGCGCCTTCTGGAAGAAGCCCTTCTGCACGCCCACCAGCGCGGTGCCATGGGTCAGGTTCCCGAAGTAACCGATCTTGACGGAGTCGAGCCCGTCGATCTTCTTCGCCCCCGCGGCGACCTTGGCGGTGTCGGTGTCCTTGGCCTCGGAGCCGTAACCGCAGGCGGCGAGGGTGAGCAGGGGCAGAGCGGTGAGGGCGGCGAGGCCGCGGCGAAGGAGAGCTGAGCGGTGGACAGGCACGGGAGGCGTTCCCCTCGTTGGCCCGGCGGTCACGGTCTTTCAGGCGGTGGCCGGGAGGTCGGCAGGTTTTCGTCTACGGCGGTGGGGGGACAGGGCGCGCAGGCGGTGCGCGTACGTCAGCACGCACATCGCGCGACCCCGCCCTGCCCGCTGCCGAGAGCGCCGCTGCCGACGCGGCCGCCCTCCTTCGCGAACGTGGAGTAGATGTCGGGGCAGTTCATGTCAGAAGTCCCACCCGTCGTCGTCGGACTCGTCCTTGACCGGCTCCGGGGAGGCGAACGACTCGCCGACCATGCCCGCGGTGAGCGTGGTGCCGTCGTTCGGGTCGATCAGGATGAACGAGCCGGTGCGCCGTGAGTCGGCGTACGAGTCGACCGGCAGCGGCTCCGCGGTGCGGATCTTCACCCGGCCGATGTCGTTGGCGACGAGCCGGCCCGGGTGCGGGTGCAGGGACAGGTCGTCGAGCGTGAGCCGGGACGGGATGTCCTTGACGATCGCCTTGACCGTGCGGGTGCCGTGCTTGAGCAGCACCCGGTGGCCGACGGTCAGCGGCGCGTCGGCGACATGGCAGACGGTCGCCTCGATGTCCTGGGTGGTCGGCGGGGCGTCCTTGCTGGGCACGATCAGGTCGCCGCGGGAGATGTCGATGTCGTCCTCCAGCAGGAGGGTGACCGACTGCGTGGTCCAGGCCACGTCGACCGGCTCGCCGAGGAGGTCGATGCCGGTGACCCTGGTGGCCCGGCCGGACGGCAGTACGGTGACCGACTCGCCGACCCGGAACGAACCGGCGGCGATCTGTCCCGCGTAGCCCCGGTAGTCGGGGTGCTCGGCGGTCTGCGGCCGGATCACGTACTGCACGGGCAGCCGGGCGTGGCAGTGGCTGAGGTCGTGGGCGACCGGGACGGACTCCAGGTGCTCCAGGAAGGTCGGCCCGCCGTACCAGTCCATGTGCGCGGACGGCTCCACCACGTTGTCACCGGCGAGCGCCGAGATCGGGATCGCGGTGATCTCCGGGACGCCCAGCTCACTCGCGTACGCCGTGAACTCCTCGGCGATGGCGGCGAAGACGGGCTCCTTGTACTCGACGAGGTCCATCTTGTTGACCGCGAGCACCACGTGCGGGACCCGCAGCAGCGCGGCGATCGCGGCGTGCCGGCGGGTCTGCTCGACGACGCCGTTGCGGGCGTCGACCAGGATCACCGTCAGCTCGGCCGTGGAGGCACCCGTCACCATGTTGCGGGTGTACTGCACATGGCCGGGCGTGTCGGCGAGGATGAACCGGCGCCGGGGCGTGGCGAAGTAGCGGTACGCCACGTCGATGGTGATGCCCTGCTCCCGCTCGGCCCGGAGGCCGTCCGTCAGCAGCGCGAGGTCGGGCGTGTCCTGGCCGCGGCTGGCGGAGACGCGTTCCACGGCCTCCAGCTGGTCGGTGAGGATCGACTTGGAGTCGTGCAGCAGCCGGCCGACGAGGGTGGACTTGCCGTCGTCGACGGACCCGGCGGTGGCGAACCTGAGCAGGGTCGTCTCCGACAGCTGCTCGACCGACAGCGGCTCGGTGGGTTCGGTGGTGGCGGTCATGTCAGAAGTACCCCTCGCGCTTGCGGTCTTCCATCGCGGCCTCGGACATCTTGTCGTCGGCGCGGGTGGCGCCCCGCTCGGTCAGCCGGGAGGCGGCGATCTCGGCGATCACGGCGTCCAGCGTGGTCGCGTCGGAGTCGACGGCGCCGGTGCAGGACATGTCGCCGACGGTGCGGTAGCGGACCTGCCGCTTCTCGACGCTCTCGCCGTCCTTGGGGCCGCCCCACTCGCCGGCGGTGAGCCACATCCCGCCGCGCGCGAACACCTCGCGCTCGTGGGCGAAGTAGATGTCCGGGAGTTCGATGCCTTCGCGGGCGATGTACTGCCACACGTCCAGCTCGGTCCAGTTGGACAGCGGGAAGACGCGGACGTGCTCGCCGGGGGCGTGCCGGCCGTTGTACAGGTTCCACAGCTCGGGGCGCTGGCGGCGCGGGTCCCACTGGGAGAACTCGTCCCGCAGCGAGAACACCCGCTCCTTGGCGCGGGCCTTCTCCTCGTCCCGGCGCCCGCCGCCGAAGACGGCGTCGAACTTCTCGGCCTGGATCTTCTCGGTGAGCGGGAGGGTCTGCAGCGGGTTGCGGGTGCCGTCCGGACGCTCCTTCAGCACACCGCGGTCGATGTAGTCCTGTACGGAGGCCACATGGAGCCGCAGCCCGTGCTTTTCCACCGTACGGTCACGGTAGTCGAGGACCTCGGGGAAGTTGTGCCCGGTGTCCACATGCAGCAGCGTGAAGGGGACCGCCGCGGGAGCGAACGCCTTCAGCGCCAGATGCAGCATGACGATGGAGTCCTTGCCACCGGAGAAAAGGATCACCGGCCGCTCGAACTCGCCCGCCACCTCGCGGAAGATGTGGACGGCCTCGGACTCCAGCGCGTCCAGGTGCGAGAGGGTGTACGGAGTTCCCGTACCCTCCTCGACCTTGGCTATGGTCGTCGTCATGCCAGTCCCCTCTCGGTGAGCAGCGCGTGGACCGCCGCCGCGGACTCCTGAACCGTCTGGTGCTGCGACTCGATGCGCAGGTCGGGCGAGACGGGCTCCTCGTACGGGTCGTCGACGCCGGTGAGCCCCGTCAGTTCGCCCGCCGCCTGCTTGGCGTAGAGGCCCTTGACGTCCCGCTCGCTGCACACCTCGACCGGGGTGGCCACATGAACCTCGACGTACGCCGCCTCGCTCTCCTGGTGGCGCTTGCGCACCGCCTCACGGCTGTCGGCGTACGGCGCGATGACCGGGACCAGTGCCGTGACTCCGTTACGGGCGAGCAGTTCGGCGAGGAAACCGATGCGCCGTACGTTGGTGTGCCGGTCCTCGCGGCTGAAGCCGAGGCCCGCCGAGATGAACTCGCGGATCTCGTCGCCGTCGAGCACCTCGACGAGCTGGCCCTCCGCGCGCAGTCGGCCGGCCAGCTCGTACGCGATGGTGGTCTTGCCGGCACTCGGCAGACCCGTGAGCCAGACGGTGGCTCCGGTCGTCACGTGGTTCTCCTGAATCCGATGGGACTGGTGGGTCTGGGTGTCGGTCATCCGTGCAGCCCGCACTCTGTCTTGTTGCGGCCCGCCCAGCGGCCGGCCCGGGCGTCCTCGCCCGCCAGGACCCGGCGGGTGCAGGGGGCGCAGCCGACGGAGGCGTAGCCGTCCATCAGCAGCGGGTTGGTCAGGACGCCGTGTTCGGCGACGTACGCGTCCACGTCGTCCTGGGTCCAGCGGGCGATCGGGGAGATCTTGACCTTCTGGCGCTTCTCGTCCCAGCCGACGACCGGGGTGTTCGCCCGGGTCGGGGACTCGTCGCGGCGCAGACCGGTCGCCCAGGCCAGGTAGTTCGTCAGGCCCTCTTCGAGCGGCTGGACCTTGCGCATCCTGCAGCACAGGTCGGGGTCGCGGTCGTGCAGCTTCGGGCCGAACTCGGCGTCCTGCTCGGCGACCGTCTGCTTCGGCGTCAGCGTGATGACGTTGACGTCCATCACGGCCTCCACCGCGTCCCGGGTGCCGATGGTCTCGGGGAAGTGGTAGCCGGTGTCGAGGAAGACCACGTCGACCGGGGTGACGCCCTTCCGCGCGCGGGACGCCAGGTGGGCGACCACCGCGTCCTCCATCGAGGAGGTCACGCAGAAGCGTCCCCCGAAGGTGTCGACCGCCCACTGGAGGATCTCCAGCGCGGTGGCGTCCTCCAGGTCGCGGCCCGCCTGCTCGGCGAGCGCCTTCATCTCCTCGGCGGTGCGCTCTTCCTGAACCGTGTTCATATCCGGTCCCCTCCGTCGTCGGCTCGCTGAACACCCCGGGCCAGCAGCCCGAGGAACTTCAGCTGGAATGCGCGATTGCATGCCGCGCATTCCCAGGCGCCGTGGCCGCCGTCCGAGGCTTCGCTCGGCCGCAGGTCCTCGTCGCCGCAGTAGGGGCAGTAGAAGGGGGCGGCCCGCCCGCTCATGAGAGGGCCTCCTCGTCGGCGCGCGCGGCCCAGGTGGCGAACCGCTCGCCGTCCTCGCGCTCGGACTGGAACCGCTTGAGCACCCGCTCGACGTAGTCCGGCAGTTCGTCGGCCGTCACCTTCAGGCCGCGGACCTTGCGGCCGAACCCGGGCTCCAGGCCGAGTGCGCCGCCGAGGTGCACCTGGTAGCCCTCGACCTGCTCGCCGGCGTCGTTGACCATGAGCTGGCCCTTGAGACCGATGTCCGCCACCTGGATACGCGCGCAGGCGTTCGGGCAGCCGTTGATGTTGATGGTGATCGGCTCGTCGAACTCCGGGATCCGGCGTTCGAGCTCGTCGATCAGCGAGGAGCCGCGCTGCTTGGTCTCGACGATGGCGATCTTGCAGTACTCGATGCCGGTGCAGGCCATGGTGCCGCGCCGGAACGGGGAGGGCCTCGCGGTCAGGTCCAGCGACTCCAACGCCCCGACCAGCGACTCGACCTGCGCCTCCGCGACATCGAGGACGATCATCTTCTGCTCGACGGTCGTGCGCACCCGGCCCGAGCCGTGCGCCTCGGCGAGTTCCGCGATCTTCGTCAGCGTGGTGCCGTCCACCCGGCCCACCCGCGGGGCGAACCCGACGTAGAAACGGCCGTCCTTCTGCCGGTGCACGCCGACGTGGTCGCGCCAGCGGGCGAGCGGCTGGGCCGGGGCCGGGCCGTCGGCCAGCTCGCGCTTGAGGTACTCGTCCTGCAGGACCTGGCGGAACTTCTCCGGGCCCCAGTCGGCGACGAGGAACTTCAGGCGGGCGCGCGTACGAAGGCGCCGGTAGCCGTAGTCGCGGAAGATGCCGACCACGCCCGCCCACACCTCCGGGACGTCCTCCAACGGGACCCAGGCGCCGAGCCGGACGCCGATCTTCGGGTTGGTGGACAGCCCGCCGCCGACCCACAGGTCGAAGCCGGGGCCGTGTTCGGGGTGCTCCACGCCGACGAACGCCACGTCGTTGATCTCGTGGACGACGTCCAGGAGCGGGGAACCCGAGATCGCCGTCTTGAACTTGCGGGGCAGGTTGGAGAATTCCTTGCTGCCGATGAACCGGCGGTGGATCTCGTCGATGGCCCAGGTGCCGTCGATGATCTCGTCCTCGGCGATACCGGCGACCGGGGAGCCGATGATGACGCGGGGCGTGTCCCCGCAGGCCTCGGTGGTGGACAGACCGACCGCCTCCAGGCGGTTCCAGATCTCGGGCACGTCCTCGATCCGGATCCAGTGCAGCTGGATGTTCTGCCGGTCGGTGATGTCGGCGGTGCCGCGCGCGAACTCCTGCGAGATCTCGCCGATGACCGTCAGCTGCCGTGTGGTCAGCCGGCCGCCGTCGATGCGGACGCGCAGCATGAAGTACCGGTCGTCCAGCTCCTCCGGCTCCAGGATGGCGGTCTTGCCGCCGTCGATCCCGGGCTTGCGCTGGGTGTACAGGCCCCACCAGCGCATCCGGCCGCGAAGGTCGTTGGGGTCGATCGAGTCGAAGCCGCGCTTCGAGTAGATCGTCTCAATGCGTGTCCGCACATTGAGACCGTCGTCGTCCTTCTTGAACTGCTCGTTGCCGTTGAGCGGGGTGTGGTGCCCCGCGGCCCACTGACCCTCACCGCGGTGACGGCTCACCTTGCGGCGGGGAGTCGCGGCGGCAGGGTTCTGCGGGGTGGCGGCCATGGTTGATACGTCCTTCGGGACAGGCGGAAAGCGGCTCTGACCTGCGCGTGCGGGCGCATGGGGGAGATGCGCGTCGTTGCGCGGGGTGAGACTCAAAGGAAGAGGTGTCGGGCGGCGCCGGGCTCTCAGCTCGCCGGACAGATGGCGCTGGACATGCGGCCGAGGTCGACGTGCCGCCGACTCACCAAGGCAATTCCAGTTCCGGACATGACGGAAGCGTGTCACGGCGATCTGGACACAGTCCAGCTTTGTCCGCCATGCGGACATCCTGGTCCCGTATGGTGAGACAAACGTGGTGTCCGTCACACACTGTGGGGCGCGACCCTGTTCGCGCAGGTCTGCGCAGGTCAGAGCGGGTCAGAGGATGTCGGCGCACGTCGGAGCAGTTCAGAGCGGTTCAGACCGGGTGAGCGCCGGGCCAGGGGCTCGGCGCGGACACCTGGGGCTTCTCCTCGACCTGGGTGTCGAAGAGCTGGAAGCCCCGGCGCAGATAGTTGTCCATCGCGTGCTCGCTGTCCAGGCTGCAGGTATGCAGCCAGACCTGCTTGGTCTGCGGCAGTCCGGGCCGGCGGTCCGCGAGATCCCAGGCACGGGCAGCACCGTACGACAGCAGGTGTCCTCCGATCCGCCGCCCGCGGAAGGACGGGAGCAGCCCGAAGTAGACGATCTCCACGGCGCCGTCGTCCTGGGCCTCCAGCTCCGCGTATCCCGCGGGTGTCCCGCGGTCGTACGCCACCCACGTCTCCACGCCCGGCCGGTCCAGGTGCTCCTGCCACCGCGCGTACGTCCAGCCCAGCCGGTCGGTCCAGCGGACGTCACCGCCGACCGACGCGTACAGGAAACGGCTGAACTCGGGGGAGGGGATCTCGGAGCGCACGATCCGCACGTCCCCCTCCGGCGCGGCGGCCGGCAGGAGGTCGGTCGGGGCGGTCTGCTCCAGGGACCAGGTGGTCACGGGGATGGTGGTCATGGCGGCCAGGAAATCACGAGCTCGAACGATCTGTCGATCGCCGCCGGGGGCGGCCAGGGGTGGCCCGAGGGAGCCGGGAGCCGTCCGGGGGAGCCCCTCCGGGGGAGCCGGGAGCGCCACCCCGGGGGAGCCGGGAGCCGTCCGGGGGAAGCCGTCCGGCCCGCCCTGCCCGCTGGCTCCCGGTCTGCCGGCCCGCTCCGCTATCCGAGCGACCTGGCGACCGAGGCCAACGGCAGCGCGAAGAGCATCCGCTGCGACTGGGTCCACACCTCGCCGCTCTCCGCCCAGTAGGAGAGGGACGAGGTGTCCGGGCTCCAGCAGTTGCGGCGCTCCTCGGACCCGCATCGGGTGGCCCGGGCGTCGTCCGCGGTCTGCCGCCACAGCGTGCCGTGTCCGTCGCCGGTGCCGACGCGGGCCACGTACCAGTCGGAGCGGTACGACAGGACACCCCCGATGTCGGCCCCCTCTGTCTCGTACGCCTCGGTCGGGTCGGCGTACCCGGCGGTGTCGGTGGCCAGCAGCCCGGACCGGGGCGACGGAGTCGGAGCCGTGGCGAAGGAGTAGCGCCACAGCAGGGCGGGCCGGTGGCTGCCGGTGGCGGGCCGCGCGCTCGCGACCAGGCTGTCGGGTGATGTGGTGCGGTCCAGGGAGATGCTCGTCGGGGCGGTGCCGTCCGCGCCGGTCAGCCGGTAGGACCCCACGGCGGGCAGCACATACCGGTAGCCGCGCGCCGACCAGCCGCCGCCCCCCCGGCCGATCGTGGACGATGCCACAGAGGTGCGCTGGACGCGGTTCATGTCGTACACGTACAGCGCGTCGCGCCCGTTGTCGTCGGCGGTGACCAGCAGCTTGTCCTCGTACCAGACCATGCCGGACAGTCGTGAGGCGAGCGCCCGGTAGTCGCGGCCGCCCTCGACCGGAACGACCAGGAGCACCCAGGTGTAGCGCAGCCGGCCCAGGTCGTCGGCGTCGACGAAGGCGACCCGGGCGAGCGAGTGGCCGGGGGTGCTGCTCTCCTCGGACCAGCCGGAGAGGATCACGCGGTTGCTGCCCCAGACGCCGTCGTCGTCGGCGTCCCCGGAGGTGGTGACGGCGCCGGGCCGCCATGAGCCGGCGTCGGCGGCGTTCCAGCAGTAGGCGCGGGTGGCGGCGGGCTCGACGGGCAGCGCCTTGCGTTCGTCGGCCGCGCAGGACTCCGCTGTGCGCAGGGTGCGGTCGGCACCGTCGAGGACGGCGTCGACGCCGACCGGCGTCCCCATCTCCGAGGCGAGCCGGTCGAGGCTGCGTTGCGGTACCCGGTTCTCCTGGAAGCGCAGAGGGGCGGTGTCGGAGGCCGCGGAGAGCGGCTTGAGGGCCCCGGGGCTGCCGTCGACCGTGGCCTGCGAAACGCTGATGATGGTGGCCGCGCCGGTCAGTGCGAGAGCGGTCCCGGCCAGAAACGCGCGCAGCGCTCTGCCCCGCTTGCGCCGGCGGTGTCTGCCGCGATATGTCATGCATCCTCCCGAGGCGAGCCAACTGTGCCTGACGATCCGTACGTTGACCGAGGAACAGATGGGGTGGCCCGAAGAGGGATGCTACGGCAGTCAGGCACCGCGGGGGGCGAAGAACCTGCAAGTATGCGGAAGATGCACCCTGAGGGCGCCCATATTGTCACGTCGGCACAGCCCTTCGTCCTGCCGGCTGAGTACGCGCGCCGCACGCGCCGAGTCCACGGCGGCGAGCTGCGTCATGTCCGTCGGCGAGAGCGCCACTGGTTCCTCCCGGAGGGCTCGGTTCCTCCCGGAGGGCTCGGAACAACTGGTGGACGTCGTCTTTCGGCCACGGCTGACCCGACCGTCGCGCCTGTCCGTCTCATGGTGTCGCCTGTCCGGGGCGGAGGGATCCGGTCCGCACACAGACGCCGACAAGTTGCAACCCCCAGCGACCCTGGTGGTCCGGCCTCCGGTGTCCGAAACTTGAGTGACGTCCTTCCGAGCGGCCTCACCGGTCCGGAACGGGCCCAGCGGCGGGGGTGGTGCCGTGTCGGCGCGGCACCACCCCTCAACCATGGCCGTACGCCAGGTCGAGCAGGGCCCGATCACGCCACCGGCCGTCCGGATCCCGAGAGGCCTTCCGGGATCCCGACAGGCCCCGCGGATCCCGACAGGCCCCGCGGGGCCCGCGACGGCTCACGACTCCGGACGTGCCCGCTCCACCACCGACGCCAGGTCCAGGCTGTTCGGCAGCGTCCCGAAAGCCGACCCCCCGTCGCCACCCAGGCGGGCCGCGCAGAACGCGTCCGCCACCTCCGGGGGCGCGTACCGCACGAGCAGCGAGCCCTGGAGCACCAGCGCGAGCCGCTCGGCCAGCCGCCTCGCCCGCCCCTCGCCGCCGTCCAGGTCGCCGAGTTCGGTCAGCAGGTCCTTGACCGCCGCGTCGAGACGGTGGTCGGCGCCGCGGGCCTTGCCGACCTCCAGGAGGTAGGCGTTCATGGCCTGCGGTTCCCGCTGCAACGCCCGCAGCACGTCCAGCGCCTGGACGTTGCCCGCGCCCTCCCAGACCGAGTTCAGCGGCGACTCGCGCACCAGCCGGGGCATGCCCGACTCCTCCACGTACCCGTTGCCGCCCAGGCACTCGGCGGCCTCGACCACCACCGACGTACACCGTTTGGTCACCCAGTACTTGGCGGCCGGCACCGCGATCCTGAGCAGCGCCCGCTCCTGCTCGCTCCCGTCGTCGTAGGCGGCCGCGAGCCGCAGCGCGAGCGTGGTCGCCGCCTCCGACTCCAGCGCGAGATCGGCCAGGACGTTGCGCATCAGGGGCTTGTCGGCGAGCGTGCCGCCGAAGGCCTCGCGGTAGGTGCAGTGGTGAACCGCCTGGGCGACGGCCTGCCGCATCAGGCCGGCCGAACCGAGGACGCAGTCCAGCCGGGTCGCCGCCACCATCTCGATGATGGTGCGCACCCCGCGCCCCTCCTCGCCGACCCGACGCGCCCAGGTCCCGTCGAACTCGACCTCGCCGGAGGCGTTCGACCGGTTGCCCAGCTTGTCCTTGAGGCGCTGGATCATGAAGACGTTGCGGGACCCGTCCTCCAGCACCCGCGGCACCAGAAAACAGGTGAGCCCCTCCGGGGCCTGCGCCAGCACCAGGAAACCGTCCGACATCGGCGCCGAACAGAACCACTTGTGCCCGGTCAGTCGGTAGGTCCCGTCCTCGGCGAGCGGTGTGGCGGCTGTCGTGTTGGCGCGTACGTCACTGCCGCCCTGCTTCTCCGTCATGCCCATCCCGAACAACGCCCCGGCCTTGAGACCGGCCGGCCGCAGCCCGCGGTCGTAGACCATGGACGTCAGCCGGGGCTCCCACTCCGCGGCGAGCGCGGGATCGGTGCGCAGGGCGGGTACCGCGGCGTGCGTCATCGACAGGGGGCACAGGTTGCCCGCGTCGACCTGCGTCCACACCTGGAACGCGGCCGCCCGCCGGACGTGGCCGCCGGGCCGGGACCAGGCCGCGGTCAGGCCCGCGGAGACGCCCTTGCCGAGCAGGCGGTGCCAGGCGGGATGGAACTCGACCTCGTCGAGACGGTGCCCGAAGCGGTCGTGGGTGCGCAGTCTCGGCGGGTTCTCGTTCGCCTGCGCCCCCCATTCCTGCAGTTGCGCAGAACCGGAAGCCCGGCCGAGCGCCGTCAACTCGCTGCGTACCTCATCGAGCAGCTCGGGGTCGGTGTGCCGCTCCACTGCCGCCGTGAGGGCTCGGTCGGCGGTGAAGACGTCGTATCCCAGCAGCGGCGGGGGCTGGTTGGTCACGGTGTGGGTGCTGCCTACCATGCTGGGAACTTACCCCTGTTGGCCACGATCACCACCCCGACATGACCGCGGGCAGCAGCCCGCTGTCCCCTGTCGCGGCACCCGCTCACGCGAGCCGAGCCAGGGCCGCTGTCACCTCCGGTTCCGTGCCGTCCTCGGGCCACCCCTCGCGGTAGACGGTGTCGAGGTAGCGTTCGCCGAGGTCGGGGGCGATGGCCACGGCCGTCAGTGCACGGCGGCCGCCGTTGCGGGCCAGCCACTGGTCGGCGCCGCTGACCACCGTGCCGGTGGAGCCGCCGAACAGGAAGCCCCGCCCGGCCAGTCGCCGGCACGCCCGGACGGTGTCCGCCTCCTCGACGCGGACGACGTCGTCGACGTAGGACTCGTCGAGGAGGGGCGGCGCCACACTGGTGCCCAGGCCGGGGATCATGCGCCGGCCCGGTACCCCGCCGAAGGTCACCGAGCCGACGCTGTCGACGGCGACCACCCGTACCCGGCGCCGCCACTGCCAGAACCAGCGGGCGCAGCCCATCAGGGTCCCGGTGGTGCCCGCACCGACGAAGAGCACGTCGAGATCCGGGAAGCTGCGGGCGATGGCGGGCGCGGTGGTGCGGAAATGGGCCCGCCAGTTCCCCTGGTTGGTGTACTGGTTGAGCCACACGTATCTCTCGTCGGCGGCGCACAGCGCGCTCACGTACGCGAGCCGTGCGCCCAGAAAGCCACCGTGCAGGTCGGGCTCCTCGATGACGTGGACGTGGCCGCCGAGCGCCTCCATCAGACGGACGCTCGCCCGGTTGCAGCGCGCGTCGGTCACGCACAGGAACCGGTGGCCCCGGCTCGCGGCGACCACGCCGAGCGCCACGCCCAGGTTCCCGGACGACGACTCGATCAGCACCGAGCCGGGTCGCAGCCGGCCCTCGCGCTCGGCCGCGTCGACCATCTCGGCCGCGGCCTTGAGCTTGATCGACCCGGCGAAGTTGAACCCTTCGCACTTGAGGTACAGGGGAAGCCCCAGCGCGGCCCGCAGGTCGACGTAGAGCTCCTCCGCGTTGAACTGCGCGGGATCGGATATGACGGGCATGCTGCCCCCTCCTCGTGCACCACGTGACTCCAGCACCACGTGACTCCAGCAGCACGTGTCCTCCTGCAGCACGTGACTCAGGCACCACGTGGCTCAGGCACCACGTGTCCTCCTGCACCACGCGCATGTCCGGTCAGCCGTACCGGCGCAGCTCGTGGAAGAACCCGTCGACGGCACGCAGTTCGCCCCGCCGGGCCACCTCGTCGTGGACGAACCTGCCGACCGCGAGGTCGAGCACCCCCAGCCCGAACGGCGAGAACACCACCGTGCGGTCCGCCGGGACGGCGACTCGCCCGGTCAGTACGTCGTTCAGCGTGCCGTCGACGAACTCCCGGCTCCCCGTGACCCGTTCGGCCAGATGCGGCGAGGTCTCCGCCTTCAGACAGTGCTCGACGTCGTCGACGAAGTTGGCGGACGCGAGCAGGATCCGCGGCGAGAGGTCCCTCAGCGACACGTGCAGTACCAGGGGATGGTGCGTGAACCACTGCGGATCGTGGACGTGCGGCGCTGCGGCGACCGTCGCGAACACCAGCAGGTCACTGGCGCGTACGAGGGATTCGGCCGTGGAGTGCACGGTGATCCGGCCCGGTGCGCCGGACCGCTCCAGATAGCCCCGGAAGCCCGCCGCGCTGTCCGCGGACAGGTCGTACACGCCTGTGTCCTCGAACTCCCAGCCGGTGGCGCTGAGATGGGTGTGGATGTAACGGGCGATCAGCCCGGCCCCGGCGAAGCCGACCCGCCGGGGCCGCTCCCGCCCGGCGCTGAGCCGGTGCGCCGCCAGCGCCGCCGAGGCCGCCGTGCGGGTGGCGCTGATCACCGAACTCTCCAGGCAGGCGTACGGATAGCCGGTGTCGGGGTTGTTGAGGATCAGCACCGCCGACGCCCGCGGCAGCCCCGACCGGGTGTTCTCCGGGAAGCTGGAGATCCACTTCAGGCCGTCCACTCGCAACGGCCCGCCCAGTGAGGCGGGCAGCGCGATGATCCGGGACGACGGGCGGTCGGGGAAGCGCAGGAAGTACGACGGCGGGTTCACCGAGTCGCCGGCGCCGTGCAGCCGGTACACCGTCTCGACCAGGTCGGCGATCTCCGACTCCCGTCCGTGCAGGGCCTGTTGGACCTGCTCGCCGGAGATCACCGCGAACGGCGGGGCGCTGGGTGCGGTGCTCACAGGGTCCTCGTCTCGCAGTCGGTGCGCCGCACCGGTCCGCCCAGCGCGGCCAGCACCTCGCGCGGACCGTCGAAGGGCTCCCGGCTGTGCGCGGTGCGGATGTTGTCGACGAGCAGCAGGTCGCCGGAGCGCCACGGCTCGCGCACGGTGTGCGCCTCGTACACCTCGTTGACCGTGCGGACGACGTCCTCGTCGATCGGGTCGCCGCCCCCGAAGCGGGTGCTGAAGGGCAGTCGGTCGGGGCCGTAGACATCCACCAGGTACGCGCGGACCTCGGGGTCCATCGTCCACTCGCTGAGGAAGGCGACCTGGTTGAACCAGCAGCGGTGGCCGGTGACCGGGTGGCGGACCACGGCGCTGCGGTGCCGGCGGGTGCGCAGGGAGCCGTCGGCCTGCCACTCCCAGGCGATGGCGTGGGTACGGCAGTAGTGCTCGACGGCGGCGCGGTCGTCGGTGCCGAAGGCTTCCGCGACCGACGCTCCGATCTCGTCGTGGTAGGTCCGGGTCAGCAGCCAGCCCTCCCGTTCGAACCGCTCGGTCAGTTCGGCGGGCAGTGCGTCGAGCACGGCCGCGGCGTCGGCCAGGCAGGTCGCGCCGCCCGTGGCGGGCGCCTCCAGACACGCGAACAGCATGAGGCCGGGGAACTCCAGGGCGTAGCTCAGCTCGTGGTGCATGCACATCTGCTGGTTCGCCGGCCACTTGGTGGAGGAGTACACACCGTCCGCGTACCGGCGCCGGGGCGCGAACGGCTCCTGGTCGGGCATCAGGCCATCGCCCGACACCTGACGGAAGACCCCTTCCGCGAGAACGGGGTCGGTCAGGCCCAGTCCGCGGACCAGGACCGAGCCGTGCCCGGCGACGAGGGCCCGCAGCGCGTCGCGGTGCTCGGCGGCCCAGTGCGCCGGATCGCCGGCGGCATCGGCGGACAGCAGGGGCGGACTGCCGGGCGCGAGCGCGACGTCGGCAAGCAGCGTCTCGGACGAGGGCGTCATCTCGGTGTTCCTTTCGGGTGGTGCGCTGGAGCGGTGGACCGGGGAGGGGCGCCCGTGACTCATGAGGCCGGTCGTTCGAGGAGCCCGGCCAGGTCCGCGAGGACCGGATGGCGGGTGACGTCCTGGAGGGTGATCGCCCGGTCCAGGGCGATCGCCAGCTTCACGGCGGCCAGCGAGGTGCCGCCGCGGGCGAAGAAGTGGTCGAGCCGGCCGATCCGGTCGGCGGGGACGCCGAGCACGTCGGCCCAGGCGGCGGCCATCCGCCGCTCACCCGGCGTTCCCGGCGCGCGCGTCCCGGAGTCCTGGTCCGTCCCGGAGTCCTGGTCCGTCCCGGCGTAGAGGTTCTCGGCGAGCGTGGTGAGCGTGCCGCGGTCCGTCTTGCCGTTGGCGGTCAGCGGCAACCGCTGCCGCCAGTGGACGACCGCCGGGACCAGGTAGCCGGGCAGTGACGCGGCCAGCCGCTCCCGTACGGCATCCGCGCCGACCGGCTCGGGGCCGGTGCAGAACGCGGCCAGCCGGGTGCCGCGGACCACGACCACCGCGCCGTCCCGGACGCCGGGCACCCGCAGCAGCGCGTTCTCGATCTCGCCGATCTCGATCCGGAACCCGCCGATCTTCACCTGGCTGTCCCGGCGGCCCAGGAACTCCAGTTTCCCGTCGGGCAGCCAGCGCCCGTGGTCCCCGCTGCGGTACAGCCGTTCACCGGGCCGGTAGGGGTCCTGGGTGAAGGCGGCCTTCGTACGCCCGGGATCGTTGACGTACCCGCGCCCGACGCACACCCCCGAGAACACGATCTCGCCGGCGGCGCCCAGCGGTACGGGCACCAGGTCCTCGTCGACGACGTACACCCGTACGTTGGCGATCGGCCGCCCGAGCGGCACCCGGTCCTGGTCCGGCACCCGGTGCATGACCTCGTGGTTGGTGTCGTCCGAGGTCTCCGTCAGCCCGTACGCGTTGACCAGCGGGATCCCGGCCCGGGCGGCGAACCAGCGCTGCACCAGCTCCTTCTTCAACTCCTCGCCGGTGACCGACACGCAGCGCAGGTCCGGCAGTTCCCGCGGCCGCTGTTCCCACTCGGCGAGCACAGCCTCCAGATACGACGGCACGAGCTGCAGCACGGTGACTCGGCCCCGCACGACGGTGTCCACGAACCGGGAAACGTCAAGGATCGTCTCCTGGCCGACCAGCAGGGTCCGCCCGCCGGCCAGCGGCGCGGCCAGCAGCTGCCACAGGGAGATGTCGAAGCACTGGGGCGCGGTCTGCGCGACCACGTCCCCGGCGCCGATCCCGAGGTCGTCGAGCTTGGCGAGCACATGGTTGAGGAACCCGGCGTGCTCGCACATCGCGCCCTTGGGCTCACCGGTGGAGCCGGACGTGAAGTAGAGGTAGGCGAGCTGGTCCGGGGCGACGGGCATCCCCAGGTCGCCGTCCGGGTGGCCCTCGGCGTACCCGGCGTCCACGTACAGGGTCCGGGCGTCCCCCGCCAGGACCCCTTCGCTGCCCCGCTCGGTCAGGACGAGGGCACACCCCGAGCGGTCCAGCATGGCCGCGATCCGCGCGGCCGGGAAGTGCGGCTCGACGGGCAGATACACCCCGCCCGCCTTGAGGACGGCGAGCACCGCCGCCATCCAGTCCAGGTTCCGTTCCGTCACGACGGCGACCACACCCTCGCGTTCCAGCCCGCGGGCGAGCAGCGCCCGCCCCAACCGGTTGGCCCGTGCGTTGAGTTCGCCGTACGTCCACCGCGTCTCGCCCTGTACGGCGGCCACCGCGTCCGGGTGGGCCGCTGCCCGCTCCTCGAACAGCTCGTGCACCCGCCGGTCGGGCAGCTTCCGGTACGGTCCGGCCAGTTCCTCCAGCTGGAAGCGGAGTTCGTCCTCGGACAGCAGGCTGCGGCGCCCGGGTTCGGCGAGGGCGGTGACGTGATAGCCCGCGATCCGGGCGGCGGCCGCGGAGTCGAGGACGTCGGTGCGGTACCGCAGCCGCAGCGTGCGTCCGGCGACGCTCACCCGCAGCCCGCGGTCGTCGCCGGCGCGGTCGTCGTCTCCGCTGCCCATGTCACCGCTGTCCGCATCACTGCTGTCCGTGTCACCGCTGTCCGCCTCGCCGGCCAGCGCGGCGACGACCCTGGCGTGCGCGGCCGACAGCGCGGCGGGCCCCGCCGCCACCCCCTCCGGCAGCGGCACGTCGTACTCCGCAGTCCCCGGCACCGGGTCGAGCGTCCAGCGCGCAACTGTTCCCATGACTGATCCCCCCATTTGTCCTGCCGCTGTTCCTGCCGTACTCACGCGTGCCGCGGTGCGACCGCCGGATTGCCGCCCCACCGCGCCCCCGGCGGCATCTGCTCGCCCTTCATCAGAAAGGAGTCGGGGGCGAGTACGGCGCCGTCCCCCATCGAGACGCCGTAGTGCACGAGTGCGCCGGTGCCGAGCGTGCAGCCGGCGCCGATGGTGATGTGGTCGGACTTGAAGGTGCCGTCCTCCTGCGAGTGGGCCTGCACCTTGGTGTGCGCGCCGAGTGTGCAGTCGTCGCCGATCGCGGTGAGCGTGCGCTCGGTGATGGAGCAGCCATCGTCGAAGACCCGGCGGCCGATCCGGACGCCCAGCAGCCGCCAGACGACGCTCTTGAACGGGGTCCCGTTGAGCACGGCCAGATGGTTGTCGGGCACCTTCCACAGCCGTTCCTGCCGCCAGAAACGCGGGTCGTAGATCGAGCACAGCCGGGGCCGCAGCGGGCGGAAGCGGCAGATCAGCCGCTCCACCAGGACGTAGTAGCAGACGGAGAAGGGCAGGCCGACGATCATCGAGGCGCCGATCAGCAGACCGCCGACGCCGCTGTGGACGCCGTAGAGGTCGATCGCGGCGAAACCGAGGACCATGAGCGCGAACCAGTGCAGCCAGCGCACGAACAGGAACAGCCCCATCGAGCGCAGGTTGTACCGGTTCTTCGACCTCAGCCGGCGCTCCAGTCCGGCGCCCTGACGCAGCTGGTCGAAGCGGGTGTCGCGCTCCACCGAGCGCGGGATCTCGAAGGGGGGCGAGCCGAGCAGGCCCACATCCTCGCGGACTGCGCCGTCGAGCGGGACCATCACCTTGGTCGCCAGTAGACAGTTGTCGCCGGTGCGGCCGCCCGCCGGGTAGGCGATGTGGTTGCCGAGGAAGTTGCGCGGCCCGATCGTGGCGCGGGAGACGCGGAAGGACGTACCGGAGACGTCGGCGTTCACCACCGACAGCCCGTCGGCGACCATCGTGCCGCGGCCGACGGTGACCAGGTACGGCGTCTCGTGCTGCACCTCCGTACCGAAGTTGGAGCCGGTCTGCTCCACCTCGGACAGGTCGTACCCGATGGACCGCAGGTAGGGGACGATGTACGAGCTGTCCCCGCACAGCCACATGAAGAACCTGAGGTTGGTCGTGCGGGCGATCGCGCGCTGTACCGAGTAGTGGAAGCCGTAGAGCGGATAGACCCGGTCCGGGCGCAGGAACGGTCGCAGCAGACGGGGCAGCAGGGTCACGGCGGCCACGCCGAGGACCAGGAAGCCCACGTACAGGGCCAGCGACAGGGCGAGTGCCTCGGCGTAGAAGCGGGCCGACGCCAGGTCCGGGGAGTCCGGGGCCAGGAGCACCTCCAGCTCGGGGACCAGGGCGAGCAGCAGATACGCGCCGCCGATGCCGAGCGGGACGTACAGCAGGAGCGTCTGGACCAGGCCCGCCAGGCCGTACCCGAACCGGCGCGCGGTGGAGCAGGACGCCGGTGGCACGCGGACGTGGTCGACGTCGGTGCGCTGTGCCGGGGAGCCGTGCCAGCTCTGTCCGGCCGGGACGGTGACACCGCCGTGCAGGGCGGAGGAGTGGCCGAGCTGTGAGCCGTCACCCATCGTCGTGCCGAGGTCGAGGACGGTCTTCTCGCCGACGTACACCCCGCTGCCCAGGGTGACGCGACCGGTGTGGATCCGGCCGGCGTGCGCCCGGTAGCACAGGAAGTGGCTGTCCTTGCGGATCACCGTGCCCGCGCCGACGGTCAGCAGGTCGGTGCAGACCGGCAGCGAGCGGGACAGGATCGTCACGCCGGGGCCGATGCGCGCGCCCAGTGCCCGCAGGTACAGCACATACAGCGGGCTGCCCACGAACAGGATCATCGGGTTGGCGTGCAGCAGTGCCTTGACCGTCCAGAAGCGGAGGTGGGCGAGGCTCCACACCGGGAAGTCGGTCTCCTTCCAGCGGCCGACGAGCAGCCACTTCGCCAGCACCGGCAAGACGCAGGCGCCCGTGAACAGCGCACCGCCGAAGACGACCGAGCGGCCGTAGACCGCGGCCACGCCGTCGGCGCCGGAGACCCAGTCGTAGCCGCGGCCGGTGACCGTGCCGACGGACAGGCAGTAGACGGCGAAGACGGTGAACTGCAGAACCCCGCACAGCACGTACCGGGGTGTGCTGCCCGGCGTGGGCGGCTCGGCCGGGATCGTGACGGGCGCCTCGGCCGGTGTCCCGGCGAGGGCCGCCGCGAGCCGGCGGATGGTCGGATGGCCGTACACGTCCCGCATGGACACCGACGGCAGGTCGGCGTGTTTCCTGACCCGGGCGCAGAAGTGGGCCATCACCAGAGAATTGGCACCCAGATCGTCGAAGAAGTGGCTGTCGACCGGTACGTGTTCCTTGCGTACGACGCCGGCCAGCACTTCAGCGAGAACGCTTTCGGTGCCGACTCCGGAATTTCCCCCCACGGGCGCTCCTTGATGCGGCTCTAGGTGTGGCTCTTGGTGCGTGGAACGTAAATTGAGAAAATGTGGGCAAGGGGAGTGTGGTGATGCCCGAGTGAGGCGGTGAGAGGGGTGAAATGGCCACGGGTTGAGGCGAGGAGCCCGGTAAGAGGCCCGCAAGAGGCTCAGTAAGGGACCTGGTCAAGAGGCCTGGTCAAGAGGCCTGGTCAAGGGGCTGGTGAAGGACCTGCTGAAGGGGCTGCTGAAGGACCTGCTGAAGGGCCTGGTCCGGGGCCAGGGGCCTGGTCGGGGGCCGTCAACGCCATCCGAATTCTGACGACTGATTCATGAATGCGGCAAGGGTGTTTCGGTCATTGGCGCATTTTGGGCGGCGCTCATCGAATGGATCGAAAAGGTGGCCGCTCCGCTTCCGTCCCTGACCGGGGAACTCACCGCACGACGGGTGTAATCAGCCCGGTGGATTCCGCTTCCATAACCGACATTTCAGCCAACGCGGACATGACAGAAAAATGGTTCGATTTTCGTGCGTACGGTTATCGGCGGGCACGCCCACGCGAGCCGGGGTACCCGAGGGACGAGTGGACCCTCGCGCGACGGATACCGTTAGAGCGTGCAGTCAGCAAGTGAATCCCCCCAGCGGCCCCCCTCCGGCCGTCTCCACCGGGCGCGTGCGCTCTATCGCGACGTCTCGAAGCGCCGGACCGCCTGGCTGCTGCTCAAGGACACCGTCAACTCGTGCATGGAGTACCGGATCCTCGGACTCGCGGCCGAGGCCGCGTTCTTCACGCTGCTGTCCGTGCCGCCGCTGCTGCTCAGCATGATCGGGCTGCTCGGCTACGTCGACGCCTGGACCGGCGCCGACAGCATCGCGGGCCTGGAGAACAATCTCCTGGAAGCCTCCCGCACGGTCCTGTCCGACAAGGGCGTCGCCCAGATCGCCGAGCCGATCCTGCACGACGTGATGAAGGGCGGCCGGCCCGACGTCATCTCCATCGGCTTCCTGTTCGCCCTGTGGTCGGGCTCCCGCGCGGTGAACGTCTTCATAGACACCATCACCGTCATGTACGGCCTCGACGGCGTCCGGGGCATCGTCAGGACCCGCATCATGGCGTTCCTGCTGTTCGTCGTGGCCCTGCTGATCGGCTCGATCGCGCTGCCGCTGATGGTGGCCGGGCCGGACGCGGTGGTGAACATCGTGCCGTGGTCGACGACCGTCGTGCAGGTCCTGTACTGGCCCGTGGTCATCGTCCTCTCCATCGTCTTCCTGACCACGCTCTACCACGTGTCCGTCCCGGTCCGCTCCCCGTGGATCGAGGACGTCCCCGGCGCTCTGGTCGCCCTCGCCATGTGGGTCCTCGGCAGCTTCCTGCTGCGCATCTACCTCACCAACACGGTCGAGGGCCCCACCATCTACGGCTCCCTCGCCGCACCCGTCGCCGTCCTCCTGTGGATCGGCGTGTCCGCGTTCGCGGTCCTCGTCGGAGCCGCGGTCAACGCCGCCATCGACCGCGTCTGGCCGGCCGCCGCGACAGCCGCCGCCCGCGCCGCCAACGATCGCCTGCGTGAGGCCCAGGTCGCCCAGTACGTCGCCCGCGCCGCCGCGGCCCGCGACACCGACCCGGGCGACCCCGACGACCCGGACATGCCCTCCGAGTTCCCGGAACGCTGGTCCCGCTTCCTGCCCCCGGAGGACGTGACGTCCCGCCTGCGCACCCACGTCAAGAGCACCCACCCTCCGCACAAGCCGAAGGATTCCTAGCCGGATACCTGGCCGCAGTCCTGGCCGTCGGGGGTGACGAAGGCGAACGCGATCGCCGCGTGGACGCGTCAGCCGTGCCCGGTCAGTCGCCGACGGGATCGCGGTGAGGCGGCGGTCCCCGTTTCGTTTCCGCGCTCCTGGTGTGGTCCCTGGCGCCCGTACAGCGCTACCGTCGGGTCCCATGACCGTCCTGGTCGAGCAGTACTGGCGCGAGATCAGCGCGGGCCTCGCCCACCATGCCATCCCGGTGAGGCACTTCGTTCTCCACGCTGACCAGGACACTCTCCGCGGACGCATCGCGGGGGACACCGTCCTTGGCCCCTCCTCGTTCCGCCTCAAATACCTCGAGCCCTACGCCGAGGCGGCCCGCACGTGGCTGCACGGTGAGGCCGATGTCGTCGACACCACGCACCTCACTCCCGCCCAGGCCGCACTGCAGATCGCGGAGGCCGTCAAGAGTTGAGGTCCGCCCGCCACATCGGGCGGTCAGCCGGTGGCGGGCATCGACGACCGGGCGACAGGCCGGCTCGAGATCTGTCGGCAGTGCCGGTGCCGGTGCTGGGGTCCGTGGCCGGCGCGCGGGCAGTCCTGAACCGTCCCGGCCGGTCGGCCGCAGAGGCCCTGGGAGCCGGTCGGCCGCACGGGCCCTGGGATGCGACGTAGCCTGGCGTACGTGTACGAGCAGAGGGCGTCCCGGCTGGCCGGAGCGGTGGTGTGGACGAACACCCCGTCGGGGGCCGGCGCCGGTCCGGTCCTGCCCGACGGCTGCATGGACCTGCTGTGGAACGAGGGGCGACTGCTGGTCGCCGGACCCGACACGCGCGCGTACGTCACCCAGGGCACCCCGACGAGCTGGGCGGGCGTCCGCTTCTACCCCGGCACGGCGCCCGCCCTCCTGGGCGTCCCCGCGCACGAGCTGCGCGACCGGCGTGTGCCGCTGGCCGACCTGCGCCCAGCCGCCGAGGTGCGGCGGCTCGCCACGCAGGTGAACGCGGCCGACGACCCGGCGAGCGGCCTGGAGGAGGTGGCGCTGCGCTGGGCCTCCGCCGCAGAACCCCCCGACCCGCTTCTACGACGGCTCGTCACCGCCCTCGACGCGGGCCGCCCGATCGCCGCCACCGCCGACGAACTCGGCCTCGGCGCCCGTCAGTTGCACCGCCGTTCCCTGACGTCCTTCGGCTACGGTCCCAAGACGCTCGCCCGGATCCTCCGACTGCAACGTGCCCTCGCGCTGGCCCGCGCCGGGATCCCCCTCGCGGAGACGGCGGCCCGGTCCGGCTTCGCCGACCAGGCCCATCTGGCGCGGGACGTACGGGAGTTGACGGGAACGCCGCTCAGCCGCCTACTGGCCCGCTCCGGGTAGCGGCGCGAACAGGTCGACGCCGTTGCCGTCCGGGTCGAGCAGGGTCGCGTAACGCTGACCCCACACGGCGTTCCAGGGCTTGAGCTCGCCGTGGTGACCGGCGGCCACCATGTCCTCGTACACCGAGTCGACCTCGGCCGGACTGTCGCACAGCAGGGCGAGCCCTGCCCGGCGTCCTCCGGTCGGCGGCTGCCATCCGGGGTTGAAGGACCGCACGGTGTCCTCCGTGTCGAGCATCAGCCGCAGCCCGCCCGGTAGTTCGGCCTCGACGTGCGGCTGGTCATCGGCGCCCTCCGGAAAGGCGAAACCGAGACGGCGGTAGAAGGCGACGGAGGCGGCGAGGTCGGAGGCCACCAGGCCGATGGCATCGAATCGTGGACTCATACGGCCACCGTAGGCGGGACGGCGGCGGGGCGTCTTGAACGAATCGGACTCACCCGAAGGCCACGGACCCACGCAGCTCAGTAGCTCCGCCTGACTGTCGGGGCTCGGCAGGAACGCCACGATCGCTCCGTACCTCCGCCGTCAGGTCGTCCGCCCTGTGCGGAGCCGCCGCACGTCCCGTACGAGCGTGTACAGGGTGCTGAGGAAGATCACAGCTCCAGCGGCGATCCAGAGGGCCGATGCCCCGGAACGGTACTCGCCAACGGCCATGGCGAGCAGCATCATGGCGGCAAGGACGCCGAAGGCCGAGATCAGAGCGCTGATGCGGTTGGTCACACGGACATCATCAACGACAGTCGGCCTCCGCGCTACCACAAGGGAGTCGGAGCCGGACGGCTCACGGCCGCTCCTCACCTCGCCGCCGACGTACTCGCCCTCGCCGTCGCCGTACTCGCCCGCGCCACCAACCGCGTCGACAGCTCCGTCCGCGTGCTCTCCGGACGGTCACCGTCCATCATCCGCACCAGCAGACGGAGGGCCGTCGCCGCCACCTCCGACAGTGGCTGGCGGACCGTGGTGAGGGGCGGGGTGAGCCAGCGGGCCTCGGGGAGGTCGTCGAAGCCTACGACGCTCATGTCGTCCGGTACCCGCAACTCCCGCTCGGACAGGGCCCGGTAGACGCCCAGCGCCATGCGGTCCGAGCAGACGAAGACGGCCGTGGGCGGCTCGGGCAGGTCGAGGAGTTCCAGCATGCGGTGGCGGGCGACGCCCTCGTCGAAGTCGGCGTGGCAGACGTACTCGGGGCGGTGCCCGACCCCGGCGGACGCGAGTGCCGAACGGTAACCGTCGACCCGCGTGCTGCTGCACATCTTGTGCGGGTGACCGGCGATGACGGCGATACGCTCGTGGCCCAGCGCCAGCAGATGCTCCGTCGCCGTCACCCCGCCCTGCCAGTTCGCCGCGCCCACCGACAGCACGCCCGGCGGGGGCTCCAGCACCGGGTCGATCAGCACGTACGGGATCCGGTGCTGGTCCAGCCAGGCGTACTGCGACTCCGTCAGCTCGGCCAGATGGAACAGCACGCCCGAGGAGCCGCGGGCGACGAGCTTGTCCAGCCAGCCCCGCTCGGGGCCGCTGCCGCGGGTCCGGGTGGGGCCCGCCGACACCACCACCTCCAGCCCCGCGTCGTGGGCCGCCGATTCCACCCCGTGCAGCACCGCCCCCGACCAGGAACTGTCCAGCGAGTGCACGACCAGGTCGACCAGGCCCGAGGACTTCACCGCGTCGAAGCGGGGTCTGCGGACGTAACCCAGCCGGTCCAGGGCCTCCGTGACCCGGCGGCGGGTCTCCGGTGCCACGTCCGCACGGCCGTTGACCACCTTGGAGGCGGTCGGCACGGACACCCTGGCCTCGCGGGCCACGACCGCCAAGGTCGGCCCGGCGGCCACACTCGCACTCCCCGTACGGACCATCGGGAACCACCTCTCCGGCCCGCCCGAGGGCCATGAAAAGTTTCGACCAGCGCGGAATAGTAAGCGCTTCCTACCCTAGGTTCACCGCACGAAGTCGGGAAGAGGCCGGACTTCGCAGGTCTTGATGGTCCTGAACTTTCGAAACTTCGAACGCGGGGCGGCTACGAGGCAGCTACGACGGCAGCTACGGCGGCACCTACGACGGCAGCTACGGCGGCGGGTTCGACCAGCCGGGTTTCGGTACGCCGACGTACGCCGAACAGCCGCACCACCGCGCTCGTGCGCAGGAATACCTGCGACCTCTGTGATGCTCTGGTCTTCACGGTGCGCGAGCGCGGCACGGGAGGCTGGTGGGCGGATGACGGCAGCGGACCAGACAGAACCTGGGGTGGACCAGACAGAACCTGTGGTCAGGACGCCGTACGGGGCCGTAAGGGGCCGGTACGAACACGGTGTCGCGGTGTTCCGGGGCATCCCCTACGCGGCCCCGCCGTTCGGACCCCGACGGTTCATGCCGCCGGAGCCGCCCGAGCCCTGGGACGGCGTGCGGGACGCGGGCGCCTTCGGACCGACGGCGCCGAAACCGCCGTACTCGGAAGCCTTCGCGCACTACCTGTCCGACCCGTTGGTACCGGGCGACGACTGCCTCAATCTGAACGTGTGGACACCGGAGCCGGGCCCAGGCGCCCGGCTCCCGGTGATCGTGTGGCTGCACGGCGGCGCCCTGACCCGGGGTTCCTCGGCGGTGCCCGTGTACGACGGGCACTCCTTCGCCCGCGACGGCGTCGTCCTCGTCTCCGTGAACTACCGGCTCGGCGTCGAGGGGTACGGCCTGTTCCCGGACGCCCCCGCCAACCCCGGCCTGCGCGACCAACTCGCCGCCCTGCACTGGGTGCGCGCGTCGATCGCGGCCTTCGGCGGCGACCCCTACCGAGTGACCCTGGCCGGCCAGTCCGCCGGGGCGATCAGCACCGGCGCCCTGCTGGCCGCCCCGCAGGCCCAGGGACTGTTCCGGCGGGCCGTGCTGCAGAGCGGGTCGCCCGAGGCGAGCGACCGCGACAAGGTACGGCGGATGGTGCGTCGTATGGCGACCCGGCTGAAGATCCCGGCGACCGCCGCCGCCTTCGCCGAGGTGGACCGCGACCTGCTGCTGCGCACCCAGGCCGAGGTGGGCAAGCTCAGCAGTCCGGTCCTCGGCGGACCCGCTTTCGGGATCGTCGTCGACGGCGACCTGGTGCCGCGCGACCCGCTGGAGGCCATCGTCGAGGGCGGCGTCGCCCAGGGGGTCGACCTGATGATGGGCTGGACCCACGACGAGTACCGGCTGTGGCTGGTGCCGGGCGGGCTGCTGGAGCGCGTGGACCGGCTCGGCGCGGTCGCGCTGGCCGGCGCCATGGCCCGCTGCCACTGCGGCCACGAGGTGCCCCGCGGCTACCGTGCCCTGCACCGCGAGGCGGGCACGGCCGAGATCGTCGGCCAGATGGTCACCGACCACCTGCTGCGCCTCCCGCTGCACCGCCTGGCCGACGCCCGCCCGGACAGCTCGTACGTCTACGAGTTCGCGTGGCCCTCCCTGCTGCCCGACCTCGGCTCCTGCCACGCCCTTGAACTGGGCTTCGTCTTCGACACCGGGGAGGTCCCCGAGTCCGCCCGGCTCGCCGGCCGGGGCGCCCCGCAGGACCTGGCCGACGCCCTGCACGGGGCGTGGGTGCGCTTCGCCACCGACGGCGACCCCGGCTGGCAGCGCTGGGACACCTCACACCCGGTGCGGATCTTCGGCGACGGCGAGCCGCACACGGCGTACGGTCCGCGCGACCGGGAGCTGGCGGTGTGGACGGCGGACGCGACGGCCCGGGCGGCCGCGGTGGCCGCGGCAGCGGTGGGCGGCGGTGCGGAGGAGGGCCTGCCCCCGAGGGTGACGCCGGTGACCGGTGCGGTCGCGCGGAGCACGGCGGCGCGGAGCACGGCTGCGCGTGCTGCGGCTGCGCGGAGTGCGGCGGCACGGACTGCGGCGGCCGCGCGGAGTGCGGAACTGCGGTCGGTGGTACGGCGGTTGCGGCTTCCGGGGTCGGTGCGGCGGTCCTGACCGGGGCCGGAGGCCGGCGGTAACCTCGCGTGTCAGTGATGTCGGTCGTCAGGCGGCGGCTGCCACCGAGATCCTCGCCGCCGCCGTCAACCAACGCCGTCAACCAACGCCGTCAGCCAAATCCGTCAGCCAACGCCGTCAGCCGCTGATGTGCTCACCGCCCGCCCCGGACGCCGTACGCCGGTCCTCCTGGGCGCGGCGAGCACGGACTCACGTCGCCGACAGGGTTCCCGCGATCGACGCGATGGCCTCCGGTCCCACCCGGCAGCACCCCCCGATCAACCGGGCCCCGGACTCCCGCCAGCCGCGCACCTGATCGGGGGCGAAGGTGGAGCGGCCCGCCCAGGCGCGGGCGTCGGCGTCCCAGGTCTCGCCGCTGTTGGGGTAGGCGACGACCGGCTTGCCGGTGACCCGGGCGGCGGTTGCGACCGCGCCGGCCACGTCCTCGGGGACGCAGCAGTTCACGCCGACCGCGATCACCTCGTCCACGTCGGCGGCCAGGGCGAACGCCTCCTCCAGGGGCTGTCCGGCGCGGGTGCGGTCGCCGGCGACGGAGTACGACAGCCAGGCCGGCACCCCGAGCCCGCGTACCGCCCGCAGCAGCGCCTCGGCCTCCTCGGCGTCCGGGACCGTCTCCAGCGCGAGGACGTCCGGGTCGGCGGCGGCCAGTACCTCCATGCGGGGCCGGTGGAAGGCCTCCAGTTCGGCCACGCTCAGCCCGTACCGGCCCCGGTACTCGGAGCCGTCCGCGAGCATCGCGCCGTACGGACCGACCGAGGCCGCGACCCACAGCCGTCGGCCAACGCCCTCCGCCCGCGCCGCCGCCTCGCGCGCCAACTCCACGCTCAGGTAAAGGAGTTCAGTCGCTCTCTCGCGCTCGATTCCCCGCCTGGCGAAGCCCTCGAAGGTCGCCTGGTAGCTGGAGGTGATCGCCACGTCCGCGCCCGCCAGGAAGTACGCGAGGTGCGCTTCGGTGATCGCCTCGGGCCGCTCGGCGAGCAGTCGCGCCGACCACAGCTCATCGCTCAGATCGTGGCCGGCGGACGCGAGCTGGTTGGACATGCCGCCGTCGAGGACGACCGTCCCGGCGGCGAGGGCTGCTGAGAGGGAGGAGGGCGTGTCGCTGGTCATGGCACGACGCTAGTCGACGGGGGCGTCGGCCGGCCAAGGGCGCCGCGGACTCGCGGCCACGGCACCGAGCAGCGCGTCGTCCCCGGCCGCGTCGTCCCCGTCCCCGTCCACGTCCACGTCCTTCCCGTCACCGCCCTGCCCGGCTCGCTCGACAGAAAGCGCCTTCTTTCATCGCGTCCAACCCGTTGACCTCTTCCTCCCACGCCCCTACCTTTTCGATGTTCGGAATAACAACATAGGTTCGCAATTTCGAACATCGTTCATCGTCCGTCGCGCATCGCCCGTCACGCATCGCCCATCGTCCATCGCTCTCAGGTCACCCCACCCCCGAGAGGCACCCCGTATGAGCCGCGACAACCACCAGCCCGACGACCCCCACCGCAGACTGCTGCTGAAGGGAGCCCTGGCCGCGGGCGCCCTCGCTGCGGCGACCCCCGGTCTCGCCCACGCTGCCCCGACCCCGAAGGCGGCCCCTTACGTGAACCCGCTCGTCCGCAACCGGGCCGACCCGCACATCCACCGGCACGCCGACGGCTTCTACTACTTCACGGCCACCGCCCCCGAGTACGACCGGATCATCCTGCGCCGCTCCCGCACCCTGAACGGCCTCGCGACCGCCGCCGAGTCCGTCATCTGGACCAAGCACGCCACCGGCCCCATGGGCGCGCACATCTGGGCGCCGGAGATCCACCGCATCGGCGGCAAGTGGTACATCTATTTCGCCTCCGCGCCCGCCGAGAGCGTGTGGGACATCCGCATCTGGGTGCTGGAGAACGCGCACAGCGACCCCTTCCAGGGCACCTGGACCGAGCGCGGTCAGCTCAGGACGGCCTGGGAGACCTTCTCCCTCGACGCCACCACCTTCACCCACCGCGGCACCCGCTACCTCGCCTGGGCGCAGCACGAACCCGGCCTGGACAACAACACCGCGCTGTGGCTGTCGAGGATGGCGAACCCGTGGACCCTGACGGGCCCTCAGATACGCCTGTCCACACCGGAGTACGACTGGGAGTGCGTCGGCTACAAGGTCAACGAGGGCCCCTCGGTCATCGCCCGCAACGGCCGCCTGTTCATGTCGTACTCCGCCGCCGCCACCGACCGGCACTACTGCATGGGTCTGCTGACGGCCGACGCGGACAGCGACCTGATGGAGCCCGCGAGCTGGTCCAAGTTCCCGACCCCCGTCTTCACCGGCAACGACACGACCAAGCAGTACGGGCCCGGCCACAACTGCTTCACCGTGGCCGAGGACGGCCGCAGTGACGTCCTCGTCTACCACGCCCGCCAGTACAAGGAGATCGTCGGCGACCCGCTGAACGACCCCAACCGCCACACCCGCGTCCAGAAGCTGGGCTGGAAGCCGGACGGCACCCCCGACTTCGGCATCCCCGTGGCCGACACGGCGACGGCCGCCTCCGCCGACCCGGTCAAGGAGAGTGCGTGAGATGAGACGTGCGTACGCAGCCCTGCTCGCCCTCTGTCTGGCGCTGCTCGGCGCCCTCGCGACCGCGGGACCGGCCCAGGCCGCACCCCAGACCCTCACCAACGGCACGCAGTTCACGGATCCTTCGGGCAACCCCGTGCACGCCCACGGCGGCGGGATCATCAAGGTCGGCAGCTACTACTACTGGTTCGGCGAGAACCGAAACGCCGACAACACCTTCCGGTACGTGGACGCCTACCGCTCCACCGACCTGAGGAACTGGGAGTTCCGCAACCACGTCCTGACCGAGGCGAGCGACCCCGAACTGGCCACCGCCAACATCGAGCGCCCGAAGGTCATGTACAACGCGGCCACCGGCAGGTTCGTGATGTGGATGCACAAGGAGAACGGCACCGACTACGGTGAGGCCCGGGCCGCCGTCGCCGTGTCGAGCACCGTCGACGGCGACTACACCTGGCAGGGCAGCTTCCGTCCGCTCGGCCAGCACATGTCCCGCGACATCACGGTCTTCGTGGACACCGACGGCGCCGGCTACATGGTCTCCGCCGCCCGCGAGAACTACGACCTCCAGATCTACCGCCTCACCGCCGACTACACCGGCATCGCGAGCCTGGTCGCCAACCCCTGGCCCGGCGGCCACCGCGAGGCCCCGGCGCTGTTCAAGCGGGGCGGCGTCTACTTCATGCTGACGTCGGGCGCGACCGGCTGGAGCCCCAACCAGCAGCAGTACGCGACGGCGACCTCGCTGTCCGGTCCCTGGTCGGCGATGACCAACGTCGGGGACTCGACGGCGTACGGCTCGCAGACCGCGTACGTCCTTCCCGTGCAGGGCGGTTCGGGCACCTCCTACCTCTATCTGGGCGACCGCTGGGGCAACTCCTTCGGCGGGACCGTCAACGACTCGCGGTACGTGTGGCTGCCGTTGACCTTCCCCAGCTCCACCTCGATGTCCCTGTCCTGGTCGCCGGAGATCACCGTCGACACGGCCGCCGGCACGATCAGCGGCACGAGCGCCACGTACAACACGCTGATCGTCCGGCACTCCTCGAAGTGCGCCGACGTGACCAGCCAGTCGCTGTGGCAGGGCGCCCAGATCAAGCAGTACGACTGCAACGGCGGCGGCAACCAGAGGTACTGGTTCAAGCCCGTGGGCAGCGGTTACTACCAGCTGATGGTCCGGGGCAGCTCCCTGTGCGTGCGGGAGAACGCGAGCACGGTCACCCAGGAGAACTGCGACGCCTCCTCGGCCGACCAGCAGTGGTCGGTCACCACCACCGGCTCCTACGTGAACATCAGGGCCCGCGCGAGTGGGGAGTGCCTGGACGTGAACGGCGCGAGCACCGCCAACTCCGCCGCGGTCATCACGTACACCTGCAACGGGGCGACCAACCAGCAGTGGACGCGCGGGACGTGAGGGACGGTCCGTCGCCGGCCACGCGGGCTCCGGCGCGTACGGTGATGTGACTGGGGGAGCCCCCAGTGAGAGTACGGCGACGTGACTGGGGAAGCCCCCAGCCTGGTCCGCGACGAACTCCTCGCCCAGCACCTGGTGCCCGAGGGCCTGGTGCGGGTGAGGTGAACGCCTGGGGCGCTCCGACCGGAACCGGGGTGCCGCAGGTCAGTCGGCGTGCTTCTGCTCGCGGGGCCAGTTCTCAAGGGCGATGTGCAGGGCGGCGATCGTCTTGTCCCAGGACGCCCGTACGTCGCGGGCGGCGGCGAAGCCGCCGGAGGACTCCAGGGCGCAGTAGCCGTGGAAGGTGGCGCGCAACAGGCGTACGGCGTCGGTGAGATCGGGCTCGTGGAGGTCGTACGCGCGGAGCATCCCGTAGGTGATCTCGGCGGTGCGGCGCATCGCGGGGGAGTCGGCGACGAGGGACTGGTCGACCTGGATCGAGGTCGCGGCGTACCGGCCCGGGTGCTGGAGGGCGTACTCCCGGTAGGCCCCGGCGAAGGCGGCGAGCGCGTCCCGGCCCGAGCGCCCCGCCACGGCCACCGCGATCCGGTCGATCATCTCGCCGCCGACCAGCAACGCGAGCCGGGTGCGCAGGTCCTGGAGGTTCCTGACGTGCGAGTACAGGCTGGCGTCCTTCACACCGAAGCGGCGGGCCAGGGCGGAGAGACTGACGTTCTCCAACCCGACCTCGTCGGCGAGATCGGCGGCCGCCGCGACCACGCGGTCACGGGTCAGGCCGGCTCTGGGCATGGAGGGCCTACCTCTGTGTCGGTCATCAGCAACCTAGAGGCTCTAGGCTATCCCCTGACCAGGCAGAAGGGATGCCCGACCGGATCGGTGAGAACCCGCGCCCTGGTGGCCTCATGAGTCGGCTGGCGAACCCTGCGTCAGCCGATCGGCGCGTACACCACCCCCAGCTTGTCGATCTCGTCGCCCGACCGGCCCGTGAAGCCGGTGATCTGCCAGCCCGACGGGGCCGTGAATGTCTTCGTGTCCGTGGCCGGCGTGCCTGCGGACAGGGTGCGGCCCTTGTCCGTGGCGAAGGCCGCCGAGAAGATCCGGGTCCGGCCGTCCTTCTGGCCCTGGGTCAGTTTCACGGACGTGAGGTGTTCACCGGAGGCGAGGGCCAGGGAGGACGCGGTGCCGCCTGTGCCGCCGTGGGAGAGGACCGTACCGCCGTCCAGGGTGAGGGAGACCGTGTTCAGGCGGGTGCCTCCGCGCAGGGTCAGGGTTCGGGGGGAGGGCGCCGCAGGCAGGTCGTCGGCGTCGTTGAACGCCGTGCCGTGCGGGCCGCCGTAGAAGTCGCTCGCCTTCAGGGACGAGTTGAGGGTGTAGGAGAAGTCGACGGTGTGCGGGAAGTGGTCCGACAGGTTGCCGCCGGCGGAGTCCAGGAACGACGCCCACTCGTTGTTGTAGCGGGTGGCGGACAGGGTCAGCAGCTTGCTGCCTCGGTAGAGGACCTTGTCCACCACCTCACAGTCGTTGGTGGGCGCCGTCGTCGGGCAGAGCAGCGCGTCCGCGCCCTGGGTCGGCCGGGCGCCGCCCTTCGCCAGCTTCACCCACGCGTCGGTCAGACCGTTCTCGTCGGCCAGGGTGCGGATGTTGTCGCCGGAGCGGGTGTAGCGGGTGTTGGTGTCACCCATGACGATCACCGCGTTGCCGGAGGAGTTCGCCTGGATGAAGTCGGACAGCTGCTCGACGTTGGCCCGGCGGGCGGCCAGCGCGTCGGCCGTGTCGTCGGCGTTCGTGTGCACGTTGTACAGGTCAACGAAGACGCCCTCGGCCAGCCGCACCCGCGCCAGCGAAAAGCCCTTCGGAGTAAGGCAGTTGGTGCCGGTGCAAGAGTTCCACTTCACCCGCTCGAAGTCGTCGAAGGCGAGGTCCGAGAGGGTGTTGAGGCCGTCACCGAAGGGCACACCGCCGCTCGTCGCGGTGCGGTACGGGTGGTTGTCCCCCGCGTACAGCGTCTCGTGGTAGTTGAAGTCCTCCTGGACGTTCACGATGTCGTAGGCCGCCAGGCGCGGGGAGACCAGCGGGGTGTTCGTCTCCGGGTGGCCCGAACTCAGGCCCTCCGGCAGGCCCGCGACGTTGTACGTCAGGACGTTGAACGAGCCGGTGGTGGCGGCTGCGGAGGGGGTCGCGCCGGTGGCGGCGGCTGCCGCGGGGGCCGGTCCGGTGGCGGCGAGGCCGGTGACGGCCAGTGCGGCGACGGTGAGGGCGCCAAGGAGTCGTCTCATGGTGGGGGCGTCTCTCCGGTGGGAGGAAGGGGGGGCGGGGAAGGCGAGCGCTGTTCAGGCTTACGCCAACCAGCGTGAACGGCAAGGGCAGTTGGGGAAACAGTGAGAGACGAGGTGACCCGCCGAGCCCGGGTCGGCCACCGCTCACCCGCCAACGACGTTCCGCCCCGCCCGGTGCGACACCGGGCGGGGCGGAACCGGCAAGGGCCGTGGTGGAGGATCCGACTCAGAACGTGAGCTTCCAGCTGTCGACGGTGCCGACGTCGGCCGAGTACACGTCCTGGACGCGGAGCTTCCACGTGCCGTCGGCCGGTTCGGCGGACGCGTCCACGGTGTACGTGGTGTGGATGTCGTTGCCCGAGTCGCCGCTGAAGTTCTTCAGCCGGTACGCCGTGCCGTCGGGTGCCACCAGGTCGATCACCAGGTCACCGCGGTAGGTGTGGAGGATGTCGACGGTGACCTTCAGGTCGCTCGGCGCGTTGCCGGTGCGGCCGGTCACGACGAGCGGGGACTCCACCGGATCGCCCGCGTCCGGGATGTCGACGTCGCCGGGGTTGACGAAGAAGTCGCCGCCGGACGGGATGACGGTCCAGGAAAACGTCGTGGACCTGTTGTCCGTCTGGCCGTCGACGCCGACCGTGACCGTGGGCGTGAAGTCGCCCGCCGCGGTCGGTGTGCCGGAGACGATCCCGGTGGCGGCGTCGATGGACAGCCCGCCGGGCAGCCCGGTGGCCGAGTAGGTCAGGGCTCCGGCCCGGCTGGTGGCGGCGGAGATCCGCAGCGAGGCCGGCTGGCCGACGGCGGCCTCCTGGTCGCGGGGGGCCGTCAACGCGATGTGGTCGACGAACCGGGAGCCCACGTTCACGGCCGCCCAGGCGTTGCCCACGGCCTCGTACGCCTCGCTGGACCGGCCGAACAGGTCGGCGGCGGCTTGGAGGGTCGCCTGGCGGGCGTCCGCGTAGTTCGTGCTGGACGTCATGTACGTGGTCAGCGCCCGGTACCAGACGTTGGTGGCGTTGTGGAGTCCGATGCCGGCGGCGGGGAGACCGTCGTAGGTCGGGCTGTCATAGGCGACGCCGTTGACGGTCCGGCTGCCGCTGCCCTCGGAGAGCAGGTAGAAGAAGTGGTTCGCCACGCCGGAGGAGAAGTGCACGTCGAGCGAGGCGGTCCCGGGCGACCACCAGTCCTGGGAGGCGCCGATGGGGCCGGCGTCCTTCGACGGCTTGTCCATGTAACGCAGCGGCGTACCGTCGCCGTTGATGTCGATCAGCTCGCCGACCTCGTAGTCGGGAGTGTCGCTGGGATTGTCGGCGAAGAACTCCACCGCGGCGGCCATGATGTCGCTGGTCGCCTCGTTGAGCCCGCCGGACTCGCCGCCGTAGATGAGGCCCGCGGTGCTCTCGGTGACGCCGTGGGACATCTCGTGGGCGGCGACGTCGAGGGCGGTCAGCGGGTTCGCGTTGCCCGCTCCGTCACCGTAGGTCATGCAGAAGCACCCTTGGTACCCCCACATCGCGTTGCTGTAGTTGTTGCCGAAGTGGACGCGGGAGTAGGCCTCCCGGCCGTCGTTGGCTATGCCGTTGCGGCCGAACCGGTCGTGATAGAAGTTCCACGTCTCCTGGGCCCCGTACGCGGCGTCCACGGCTGCCGTCTTGGGGTCGGCCGCCGTTCCGTCGCCCCAGGTGTCGTCGGCGTCGGTGAAGGGCGTGCCGGTGCCGGCCGTTCCCTGCTTCAGGTCGAACGTCTTGTGGTTGCGCTGCGCGTCGTACAGCTCGAAGCCGTCCGTGCCGCGGGTGCTGGCGATGTCGACCTTGCCGCTGAACTGTCCGTGCCCGGTGCCGGTCCGGACACCCTCGAACTCCCGCAGCGTCTTGCCGCTCTTGGCGTCGGTGACGACGTGGAGCTCGCTGGGCGTGCCGTCCTTCTGGACGCCGGTGACGACGGACTCCCACGCGAGCGTCGGCGTTCCGTCGGCCGCCCAGACGACGAGCCGCGGTGCCGCGTCCGCCTCGGCCTTCCGGGTGCCCTCGGCGCCGGCGGCCTTCAGGGCGGACTTCCTGGCCGTCGACGCCGGGACGGCGGCCCTGGTGGTGGGCACGGTGATCGGGGCGTCGGTCGCCTTGGTGACGGTCCGGCTGTCACTGTGCTGATGGATGATCAGGTCACCGCCCAGGACCGGCAGTTCGGCGAACGTGCGGTTGTAGCGGGTGTGCACGGTGCCGTCGGCGTCCTTGACGACGTCCTTCGGTATCAGCTCCTCCTTGGCGCCCAGGCGCAGGGCGTCGGCGGTGGAATCACTGGTGTCCTTCGCGGACTTCAGCAGTCTGGCGCGCTGGGCGGGAGGCAGCGTGACCGGCGTCGCGCCCGGCTTCGGCTTGGCGGCGATCTTCGCGGGGCTCGACGAGCCGGGGGCCCCGGGGCCCGGTTCGGCGTTCGCGCCGGAGGTGGGGAGTGCCGCGAGGAACAGTGCGGCGGTGAGAACCAGCGTGCCCGTCGCGCCGCGCAGGCGCGCAGAACGGCGTACGGAGGCTTGTGAAGGGGTGTCAGTGGAGGGAGAGTTGGAGTGGGGGCTTCTGTGAGGACCTATGTCGCTCGTCACTCAGACTCCTTTGACCGCGTTGTGGGGTTCCTGTGAAGGTGGCCGTGCGGAGTGACGATGCTGGCACTGAAACGTATGACTTGTCAGCAGTGGATCAGACCATTGTCCGGAAACCGGGTCTTGCGTTTCACCCTTCCCGATCGCACGCTCGTGATCACGTGCGCCTTTACACGGCTGGAACAAACGGGCCACACCGGCAACTTCAGCCACTCGCTCGTCAAGTGACGTTCAGGAAGCATGAGTTCGAGCTGAGCAGCAGTCGGCGCCGCGTCCTCTTCTCGGCATTCGGCGCACGCGGAAAGTCATTTTCGCGCGGCCCCGGGGGGCTCGTAGGGTTGCCCGGTCGGCAGGCCGGAACCGGGGAGAGGTATGACGCACGAGGCGCGGAGCGCGGAGGAACCCGGGCGGCAGCGCGCAGTCGGCGGACCTCGCACGGGCCCTCCCGGCAACCGACCGCAACCCCTGTGGCGGCAAAGGGACTTCGGGGTCTTCTGGGCCGCGCAGACCCTCTCCGTCCTCGGTGACTCCTTCGCCCTGATCGCCCTGCCCCTGCTGGTCCTCCAGGCCACCGGCTCCCTCGCCCGGATGGGCCTGCTCACGGCGGTCGGCGGGGTGGCCTCCGTGCTGGCGGCGGTGTTCGCCGGGGCGCTGGTGGACCGGGTGGACCGCCGTCGGCTGCTGATCGCCTGCGACCTGGTGCGCCTGGTGCTGTACGGCGTGATCCCGCTGGTGTGGCTGTTCGGGCCGCGGGTCTGGCTGCTGTACGTGGTCCTGCCGCTGTGCGAGGCCGTCGGCATGCTGTTCGCCGTCGGTTACGTCACCGTCGTCCGCGGCCTGGTCGGCACCGCGCAACTGACCGAGGCCAACGGGCGGTTGAACGCCACCGCCGCCGCGGCCGGGGTGCTCGGACCGCTGTGCGCGGGTGTGGTGGCCGCCTGGACCGGACCGGCCGCCGCGGTGGGCGTCGACGCGGCCAGCTTCGGCGTGTCCGCGGCTTGCATGCTCTTCGTACGGTTCGCCGCGCGTTCCGGGGACGACGGCGGCCCGGCGCAGCGGGCGAGCCTGTGGCAGGACCTGCGCGCCGGGATCTCCTTCCTCCACGGCCACCCCGTGCTGCGCTCACTGACCGCCCTGCTGTTCGTCTTCAGCTTCCTCACTCTCGGCCTCAACGACCTGGTCATTTACCACCTCAAGCACGATCTCGGCCACGACGACGGCACGGTGGGCACCGTCATGGCCGTCGGCGCGCTCGGCACGATCACCGGTGCCCTGCTGGTGGCCCGGTGCCGTCGCCGGCTCGGCTTCGGCCCGACCTGGACCGGCGCGGTCGCGGTGAGCGGGCTCGCCTTCGCCGGACTCGGCTGGGCCGGGGAGGTGCCCGTCGTCGCGGCTCTCAGCGCCGCCTTTCTCGCCTGCGTGGCCATCGCGGGCACCTGCTCCATGTCCCTGCGTCAGGAGGTGACCCCGGAGCCCCTCCTCGGCCGGGTCACCGCCGCCTTCTGGACTCTCCAGTACGCGGCGGCCCCGATCGGCGCGGCCGTCCTGACCTGGGCCGCGGAACGACAGGGCACGGCCCCGGTCGGTCTGGTCGCCGGCGCCGCCTGCGTCCTGATCGCCGTGGCCGCGCTGTTCACGCCGATACGGCGGTCCTCACGCGTTCACCCCCGCATAGTGCGCGAGGCCCCGCCGCCACAGCAGCCGTGACGCCAGGTACGCCAGCGCGCCCAGCAGCGGGGACGCCGCCGCCAGCCAGTACGGGACGCCGGTGCCGTCGCCGTGGCCGGTGAGGACGGCGGCCGGGAAGTACGCGACGAACGCGAGCGGAAGGGCGTACGTCAGGAAGCCGCCCACCGCCCTCGGCAGCACGTTGAGCGGGTAGCTGCCGAACGTGCCGAGGAGTTCCTCCAGCCAGGTGGCCCAGTAGCCGGCCGCCGGAAAGCGCAGGGAGGCACTGGCCAACGCAGTGAACAGGGCCGCCTCCAGGAGCATGCCGCCGATGATCGCGGCGATCAGGTAGGAGATCCGGACGGACGTCCAGTCGAGATGGCTGCGGCTGAGCGCACCCGCCATCAGGCCCGCCGCGACCGTCAGGTCGCCGATCGCGTTGGTGGGGAAGGAGGAGAGCTGGACCTGGCGGTGCACCGGCATGGGGCGGGTCAGATACACGTCGATCCGCCCTTCCTGGATTTCCCGGACGATGCCGAACATCCGCCCCAGCACCAGCACGAACAGCCCGTGCGCGAGCATCCGCGTCGCCGGGATCAGCAACACCTCCGAACTGTCCCAGCCGCCCATCCCGGAGAACCGGGAGAGCAGCACCGTCGCGAACACGATCACCGACACCTGCCAGATCGCACCGATCGCGATCATCAGCAGGAACTCGGAGCGGTACTCCAGCTGGGCACGGAAGTTGAGACGCGTGATGCGCCACACGAGCCGGACGGCTTTCATGGGCATCAGCCTCCCTGGGAGATGACACGACGGGCAGCGCGGTGCCACAGGAACCGGGTGAACAGGGCGAGCAGCACGACCCAGGCCGCCTGGATCGCCAACTGGCCGGCCGCGTCCGACAGCGGGATACGGCCGACGTAGAGGGACAGCGGCACACTCAGCGTCGCCTGGAAGGGCATGAAGGCGCTCAGGGTCACGAACCAGTCCGGGAAGAACCACAGCGGCGCGTACACCCCGGACAGCAGGTTCTGGGCGAAGATCAGAATCATGACGGCCGCGTTGTTGCGCAGCGCCCAGAAGCACCACTGGTCGGTGACGAGCATGACGTAGTACAGGACCCACTGGCCGAGCAGCAGGCTCAGTGCGAACACCGCCGCCACCGCGGCCGACCGGGGCGGCTCGACCACTCCGGCGGCGAGACAGACCGCGTATCCGCCCAGCGCCCACGCGAACCCGTACACCTGCTCGCCGAGGGCCCGCAGGGCGTAGTACCGCTGGGGCGGCAGCGGGCGCAGGTACCAGTAGATGATCGTGCCGTAGTGCATGTGCTGGATGACGGTGTCCCGGCCCGCGTACTGGTCCAGCTCCCGGAGCCGGGAGGCGAGTACGGCCAGCACGGCGTACGTGACCGCCTGGTCGCGGCTGAGTCCGGCGGTGGTGCCGGTGTGCGCGTACAGGCCGCGCCACAGGGACGCCACCAGCACCACCTGTACGGCCAGCCGGATCAGGACCGCGGTCATCCGGGGCGGGGTGTGCAGCTCGCCGAGCGGGGTGACTCGGGCGGCACGCCAGGCGTGGAGTACGGCCATCACGCCGCCCCCGCCTGGACGTAGGCGGCCCGCATCACGTCCTCCAGGTCGGCCTCGTCGATGGCGACGCCCGTCACCTCGTACCGTTCGATGACCGTCTTCAGGGCCTGGTGCACGGAGGGCGCGTCGGGTCCCTCGGGTCCGAACACGACCTGGGGTCCGTCCTGCCGCAGTACCGCGATCCCGGGCAGCCCCGCGACCTCGGTGTGCGCGTCGGCGAAGGTCGCCCGTATCTGCCAGGTCGAGCCGAACGTGCGGCGGATCTCGTCGAGGCTGCCGTCCAGGACCAGCCGGCCGTGGTTGATCAGGACGACCCGCTCGGCCAGCCGCTCGACCTCGGTCATGTCGTGCGTGGTGAGCAGGACCGTACGGCCACGCTCCTCGACCTGGTACCGCAGGAACTCCCGCACCTGCTCCTTGACCACCACGTCCATGCCGATGGTCGGTTCGTCGAGGAAGACGACCGGCGGGTCGTGCAGCAGGGCGGCCGCGAGGTCGCAGCGCACACGCTGGCCCAGGGAGAGATGGCGGACGCGGGTGTCCCAGAACGAGGAGAGGTCGAGGAGATCGTCGAACTCCTTGAGGCGGGTGGCGTGTTCGGCCTTCGGCACCTCGTAGATGTCCCTGAGGATCGAGAACGACTCGCGCACCGGCAGGTCCCACCACAGCTGGCTGCGCTGCCCGAACACCGCGCCGATGTTACGGGCGTTGCGTTCGCGCTCCTGGTACGGCACCACGCTCGCGACCCGGGCCTCGCCGGAGGTGGGCGTGAGGATGCCGGTGAGCATCTTGATGGTGGTGGACTTGCCCGCGCCGTTCGGGCCGAGCAGGGCGAGGAGTTCGCCGGGGGAGACGTCGAAGGTGATGTCGGAGACGGCGTGTTTGGCGACCCGCTCCGGGTTGACCAGGGAACGGAGCGTTCCGGTGAATCCGGGGCGGCGGACGGTGGTGTGGAAGGTCCGGGACAGGCCACGCACCTCGATGCTGGCACTCAACCGACATCACTCCCTTTGTCTGTGAACTCGTCTGTGAACTCGTCTGTGGTCTCGTCCGCCGTGTCCGTGAACGTGTCCGTGAACGCGCCGCGGCCGGTCGGCGGGAGCGCCGACCGGCCGCTGACACCTCACGACAGTCGCAAAATGTCGATCAATCCGTCAATGGATTAATCGATCAACGAGTTGGACTGTTCGCTGCCGAGAACACGAAGGAGAACTCCGCCGGCTCGACCCGCAGCACGTACTGCGGCAGCGGGCCGGGACCGCAGGACTGCGAGCCGATGCCGTGCTGGCCGTGGTCGAGGTTGACCCACACCCGCGCGGCGGAGCCGCTGTCGGACGCCGTGCCGGCCGTGAGGTCGGTGAGGTGGGTCGCCGCGTCCAGCTGCTCGGTCGTCCAGCGCCGGGCGCCGAACCAGAACTCCGGGTCGCCCTCGATCCGCAGTCCGCCGAGCTCCGCCCAGCGGACGTCGGACCGGGCGCCGTTCTCCTGCGGGCGCACGTACGGCGTCTGCAGCTCGTCCACCGAGGACTCCCAGCGACCCAGCATCGAGGCCGCCTTGGTGTCGGGGTAGCCCTCGCCGGGGCCGCCGCCGAACCACTGCACCCGGTCGGCCTCGGCGAGCCCGAAGCGGATCCCGAGCCGGGGCAGCGGCACCGTCCACTTGCCCTGAGGACTCACGGACACGGTCAGCCGCAGCCGGTCGCCGTCCGAGGTCCAGCGGTAGACCGTGCTCAGGCCCACCTCGCGGGCCGCGGGCGCCACCCGGGTCCGTACCGTCAGCGCGTCCTCGCCCACCTCCACCGCGTCCAGGCGGTGGTGCACGCGGTGCAGGCCCAGGTCCCGCCACAGCGCGGCGTAGCGGGTGCCGGAATGCCATTCGACGCCGTCGTCGTTGTCGGTGGGCGCCCGCCACACATCCAGCTTCAGACCCTCCACGGAGACTCCGCCGATGGTCCGCACCGCACCGGTCCGGGCGTCGAAGGAGGCCGGGCCGAGCGTGATCAGCCGATCGCCGGGCACGGGCCGGCCGGTGGGTGCGACGGACGGCACCGCACGGGGGGCCGCCGGGAACTGTCCCCAGGCGACCACATGGTCCTTCTGCGCCCATGAGGTGTCGGCCGCGAGCAGTGCCCGCACCGTCCACCCGGACTCGCCGCCGGGCGCCTGAGCGGGCGGCTCGGGCAGCTTCACCTCGGCGGACTCACCGGGAGCGAGCGCCGGGACGTTCAGGGTGCCCGCCTCGATCGTCTCGCCGTCCACCTGGTACGACCACTCGAAGGCCAGCGCGGACAGATCGGCGAAGTCGTGCCGGTTGCTCACCCGTACGGTGCCGTCCGCGCCGTGACCCTCGAAGCGGACCGGCTCGATGACCTTCTTGAACTCGATCAGGCCGGGGGAGGGCCGCCGGTCGGGGAAGACCAGTCCGTCGCAGACGAAGTTGCCGTCGTGGAGTTCCTCGCCGAAGTCGCCGCCGTAGGCGTAGCCCAGCTCCGGGTGCCGGACGCCGTGGTCGATCCACTCCCAGACGAAGCCGCCCTGGAGCCGGTCGTACGTCTCGAACAGGTGCTGGTAGTCGGCGAGTCCGCCGGGGCCGTTGCCCATGGCGTGCGCGTACTCGCACTGGATGAAGGGGAGCCGGCGCCGCTTCTCGGTGCCGCCGTCCAGGCCCTGGCCGATCTTCTCGACCTCGCCGTGGAAGGCGTACATCCGCGAGTACACGTCCGTGTCCCGGCAGTTCCAGTCGCCCTCGTAGTGCACGAGCCGCGAGGAGTCCCGGCCGTGGATCCACTCGGCCATCGCGGTCAGACCGCGGCCGGTGCCGGCCTCGTTGCCCAGCGACCAGAAGACGATCGAGGGGTGGTTCTTGTCCCGCTCGACCATCCGCGCCGCGCGGTCCAGAAGAGCCGGGGTCCAGCGGTCGTCGTCGACGGGGTTGTCGCGCCAGTCCTGCTCGGTGAAGCCGTGGGTCTCCAGATCGCACTCGTCGATGACCCACAGGCCGTACTCGTCGCACAGGTCCAGGAAGGCCGGGTGCGGCGGGTAGTGGGAGGTGCGGACCGCGTTGATGTTGTGCCGCTTCATCAGCAGCACGTCCTCGCGCATGGTCTCCAGGTCGAGCGCGCGGCCCATCTCCGGGTGCCACTCGTGCCGGTTGACGCCCTTGAAGAGGACCGGCTCACCGTTCACCTTGATCAGGCCGTCGTCGAGGGCGACGGTCCGGAAGCCGATGCGCAGGGGGATGCGCTCGCCCTCCGTGACCAGCTCACCGTCGTACAGCTTCGGCGTCTCCGCCGTCCACGGCAGCACCCCGGCCGTCACCGACTCGCCGGTCGCGACGTCGATGCCCAGGGCGGGCACGAGCACCCGGCCCGCCACGTCGGAGTCGACGCGCAGGGTGCCCTCACCGCTGGTGTGGTCGTAGGGGGCGTGCACGAAGAAGTCGAGGGCGCTGCCCGCCGGGCGGTGCAGCAGGGTGACGTCCCGGAAGATGCCGGGCAGCCACCACTGGTCCTGGTCCTCCAGGTACGAGCCGGCCGACCACTGGTGCACCCGGACCGCGAGCACGTTCCCGGCGGGCTTCAGCAGATGGCCGACCGCGAACTCGTGCGGCAGCCGGGAGCCCTTGAACTCACCGATGTCCGTGCCGTTGAGCCAGAGCCGGGCGCAGGACTCCACGCCGTCGAAGCGGAGCACCACCCCGCCGTCCGCGGGCCAGCCGGACGGCAGGTCGAAGACCCGCAGATGGTCACCGGTCGGGTTCTCGGTCGGTACGTGCGGCGGGTCCACCGGGAAGGGGTAGAGGTGGTTGGTGTAGATCGGCGCCCCGAAGGCCCCGTCTCCCTGCAGAACCCAGTGGCCGGGGACCGTGACCTCGGCCCAGTCCCCGGCGTCGTACCCCTCCTCGGCGAACGAGTCGTCCTCGGCGTCGGCGGTCGCCGACAGACGGAAGCGCCAGCTACCGTTCAGTGACAGTGACTGCGCGTCCGAGGAGGCGTACCAGGTGCGGGGCGGGAGAGCCCCGGCGCCCGGTGAGACGTCCTCGACGTAGTCGACGGCGGAGGTCGTGCGGAATGACATCGGTCTCCTTGCTCAGCCCTTGATGCCGGTCTGTGCTATCCCCTGCACCAGCCAGCGCTGGAGGAAGAGGAACACGAACACGAGGGGCAGGATGGATATGGCCGTGGCCATGAAAATCAGATGGAAGTTGACGGTCTGGTTGGTCATGAAGGAGGAGAGCGCCACCTGGACGGTCCAGGAGCTGGGGTCCTGGCCGATGACCAACGGCCACAGGAAGGCGTTCCACCCGCTGATGAAGGTGATCGTGGCGATCGCCGCGAAGAAGTTCAGCGAGTTGGGTACGACGATCCGCCAGTACGCGCCCCAGTAACCGAGCCCGTCCACACGTGCCGCCTCCTCCAGCTCTTTCGGGAACCCCAAGAAGTACTGCCGGAAGAGGAAGCAGGTGAAACCACTGAACAGGCCCGGAATGATCAGTCCCCGGTAGGTGTCCACCCAGCCGAGGGAGGAAACCAGCACAAAGCTCGGCACGAAGGTGACGGCCGTCGGAACCATCAGCGTCGCCAGGACGGCGTAGAAGACCTTGTTGGCATGCCGGTAGGGGATGCGGGCCAGGCCGTAGCCGGCGAGGGAGCACACCAGCAGGGTACCGAGGGTCATCAGGACGGCGACGATCGTCGAGTTCCACAGGGAGCGGCCGAACTGGACCGTCTGGTCGTCGAAGAGTTCGGAGACGTTCCCCCACTGGAAGGAGGGGAGCCACTTCCAGTGCTCGCCCGTGATCTCGGGGTCCGTGGAGAGGGAGTTGCGGAGGATCAGGTAGAAGGGCAGCAGGAAGAGCAGGGCGGCGACGCCGACGGCGACATACAGCCCTGTGCTGCTGAGGACGCCCCCGTGCTTCCTGCGGTCCGTGCCCGGCTGCGGTGTGGTGGTGGTCACTGGTGTGGTGGTCACTTGGACTCCTCCCCCCTTCCGAAGCCCATGATCTTGCCCTGGGCCAGGGTGACCAGGCAGATCAGCAGCGACAGGATGACCGCGCCCGCGCTGCCGGCGCCGTAGTCCTGGCTCGTGCCGAGGGCCGTCTTGTAGAGCTCCATGAGCGGTGTCTGGGCCCAGGTCGCCTTGGTCCCGATGAGGTTGAAGAACTCGTCGAACGCCTGGTACGCGGCGACCAGCAGGAGCAGGACCACGGCGGTCGAGGTGGCCCGCAACTGGGGCAGCGTGATGTACCGGAAGGTCTGCCAGCCCGGCTTGGCGCCGTCGATGGCGGCGGCCTCGTACAGCTCCGCCGGGATGTTCTGCAGCGCCGCCAGGAACAGGATCATGTAGAAACCGGCCTGCAGCCACAGGCGCAGCGACACGATGACCACCCAGTACCAGGGCGGGCTGGGGTTCGAGAGATAGGCGACGTTGTCGGCGCCGAACCATCCCAGGACCGTGTTCGCCAGGCCGAAGCGGACTCCGTTGAAGATGGACATCTTCCAGATCAGCGCGGCGGCGACGTAGGAGACGGCGGTCGGCAGGAAGAACACCGACCGGAAGAACGCCCGCATGAACCGCAGCCGGTTCACCAGCAGCGCGAGACCCAGCGACAGCGCCCAGGTGGTGGGCACGATGAACGCGGCGAACGCGGTGAACGTCAGCAGCGAGTCGGGGAAGCTGCTGTTGGTCAGGATCTGCTTGTAGTTGTCGAAGCCGATGAAATGGCTCGGCGTGACGGTGTAACGGGCGTCGAAGAAGCTGAGCCAGACGCTCCACCCGATGGGGACGAAGACGAAGATCACCAGGCCGATCAGGAACGGCCCGGTGAACAGCCAGAAGTTGAGGGTGGCGTTGCCCCGCAGGCCCCGCCGCGGCCGGGCCTGGGAGGCCTTGACCGGGGCGGGCTTGGCGACTCCGCGCGCAGTGGTGGTCGACATGATGTCGTGATCCGTCCGCCGGCCTATCCGAACAGCTTCTTCAGTTCCACGCTGACCCTTTTGTCGCAGGTGTCGAGCGCGGCCTCCGGGTTTTCGTTCTTGCGGATGGAGGACGCGATCACGTCGGCGAAGGCGGTCTGCATCGTCTGGTCGTAGGCGATGTTGTCGAAGTGGCCGTAGTCCGTGAAGAGCTTGACGCCCTCGGCGGGCAGGCCCGACTTGAGCTTGGTGGCCTCGTTGGCTATCGAGGTGCGCGGCGGGATGTGGAAGCCGTACGAGGTGGCCCAGTCCTCCTGGTACTTCTTCTGGTCGATCCACAGCCACTTGACGTATTCCTTGGCCGCGTCGACGTTCTTGCCCTTGGCGTTGACGAACATCGACCAGCCGCCGTTGTAGACGGACTGCTTGCCGCCGGACCCGATCTTCGGGAACGGGAAGACGCCGAGGTCGTCGCCGAGCGCCTGTTCCATGGCCGGCATGGACCACATGCCGCCCCACTGGATGGCGCACAGGCCCTGGTTGAGCGAGGACGGGTCCCAGAAGTCGGTCGGCGCGTCCAGGAGCACGTTGCCGCTGGTGAACAGCTGGCGGAGCTTCTTGAGGCCCTCGACGACGCCGTCCGTGTGGTAGGCGATCTCGTTCTTCGCGCTGATGGTGTCGGCGCCGGCGGACCAGATGATGACGTTCTGGATCGCCGAGAAGTCGTTGCCGAGGAAGACGCCCTTGACCTTGTCGGTGGTCAGCTTGGCGGCCGCCTCCAGCAGCTCGTCGAGGGTGGTGGGGACGTCGACCTTGGCCTTCTCCAGCATCGACTTGCGGTAGTAGAAGAACTGCGGGTCGTCGATCATCCGGATCCCGTAGATCTTCCCGTCCACGGTGTGCGACGTGATGTCGGCCGGGTTGAAGTCGTCCTTGACCGGGTCGATGAGGTCGCTCAGGTCGGCCACCTGACCGCTCTTGACCATCTGCAGCTGCGGGTGGAACTCGAAGACGTCGGGCGCCTGCTTGGTGAGCAGGGACGAGAACAGCTTGGCCTCGAAGTTGTTGCCGGTGATCCAGTTGGTGGTCACGTCGGCCTTGGAGTAGGCCTTCGCGTACCGCTTGATGGCCTGCTCCGTTCCCGCCTCGCCGTACGCGTGGAAGTACTGGACCAGGCCGGATCCGGAACCACCGCTCGCCCGCCCGGTGTTGCCTCCGCAAGCGGCCAGCCCGCCCGCGGCGGTCAGGCCCAGGGCGGACCGCAGAACGGTGCGGCGGTCCCAGTTGCTGTTGCTCAATGCCGACATGGTGACGTCCTTGTCTCGAGTCCGGCTGTGGCTCAGTCGTTCAGCATGGATGGCTGAAAAAGACGGTTGCGGAGCCGGACGTTAACCTTCGGCTAAGGCTTCGGCAAGGGGTTGGACGAAGTCTGTTTGAAGCGTTGTGTAGCGTTCGGGATGCCGGACGGGATCGCCGGGACGTGGCGTGTTTTCGCCGGGCCACGGCACGTGATCGCAAGGGCGTGGCACGTGATCGCCGGGCATCACGACGGCGCACGCGTCAAGAAGACGGTGCGTCACGCAGCGCGTACGTCACACTGCGGAGGCGTCACGCAGCGCGTGCGTCACGAAGCGGGTATGTCACGAAGCAGGTGCGATACGGCCCCTCGTGCGGACGGAGCGCTTGGGGCTGCGCTGGCTCACCGACTGGAGTGCGCCTTCGAGCGCGAAGGTCGCGGCGCCCAGGCACACCGGGTCGGTGGGGATGGGGGAGAGGACGATCTCGGTCGCGGCCAGGGGCCGGGGCAGGGCGTGCCGGGCGACGGCCGCGCGCACCTCGGCGACCAGGGGCTCGCCGAGCGTGGCCGCGACCCAGCTGCTGAGCACGACCATTTCGGGGTTGAACAGGTTGATCAGATCGGCGATACCGGCGCCGAGGTAACGGGCGGTGGCGTGGACCACCTTCAGGGCCACCGGATCGTGCGCGGCGACCCCGCGGGCCAGCGCGTCGATGGTGGCCGTCTGGTCCTCCGGGTGCAGCAGTGCGCTGACCGGGCTCAGCTCCCGCAGGTTCAGCATGATGCCGGGCGCACCGACGTACGTCTCCACGCAGCCGTGGTTGCCGCAGTGGCACAGCCGGCCGTCCAGGACGAGCGTGGTGTGGCCCCACTCGCCGGCGCTGTTGCTCACCCCCCGATGCAGCGCGCCGCCCAGGACCAGTCCGGCGCCCACTCCGGTGCCGAGGTTGACCACCACGGCGTTCCCGCGTCCCCGTGCGGCCCCGAACCACAGCTCGGCCACCGCGGACGCACGCAGCGGGTTGTCCAGGTGGAGGGGGTAGGCGATGTGCTCGGTGAGCAGGTCGAGCAGGGGCACGTCGTGCCAGTCCCAGTTGGGCGCGTACTCGGAGATGCCGGTGACGCGGTCCACCTGGCCCGGCACGCTCACGCCGACGCCGAGGACCCGGGCACCCTCGATCCCGGCCTGCGTGACCACCGAGCCGACCGCGGCGGCGACATGGGCGACCACCTGCTCGGGCAGGCTCTCGCCGGGGCGCACGTCCTCGTCGGCGCGGGCCAGCACGTTCAGCGCGAGGTCGAACAGCTCGACATGGACGTACGTCTCGGCGATGTCGACGCCGATCAGCGCACCGCCCGACGCGTTGACGGCGATCAGACCCCGGGGGCGGCCGCCCGCCGAGTCCTCGAACCCGACCTCCGTGATCATCCGCAGGTCGAGCAGCTCGCCGACGAGCGTGGCGACCGTGGCGAGACTCAGGCCGGTGGCGGCCGCCAGCTCCTGCCGGGAGGTGGGAGACGCGGCGATGATCTGGCGCAGCACCTCGTAGCGGTTCGCCGTACGGATGTCACGTGAGGTGCGCTTCACCGGTCGGCCCCCATCCCTTCGGATCCATGCCGGGACAACGTCGGCACCGGCGCGGCGTAAGGCTATGGGCAGCCGAGGACTTTCGACAAGGGGTTAGGAAAGGGGCTTTATAAAGTCGGAGGGACGGTCGGTGGAGACGGTCGGCAGGGACCCGTCAGTAGGGAGAGCCAGAGGGACAGCCAGAGGGACTGTCAGAGGGACTGTCAGAGGGACAGGACGTCCCGGACGAACTCGTTGGCGAATTTCCCCTGCGGATCCAGCCGACGGGCCAGCGCCGCGAAGTCGTCCAGCCGCGGGTACCGGCCGCGCAGCACCGCCGACGGGGCGGTGAACACCTTCCCCCAGTGCGGCCGCGCGTCGAAGGCGTCCAGCGCCTCCTCCAGCCGCCCCACCACCGGCAGCACCGCCGCCGTGTCCTCGACCCAGGTGAAGTGCAGCGCCACCGTGTCCCGCCCGTACGCAGGGCTCAGCCACTGCTCGTCGGGGGCGACGGTCCGTACCTCGCAGGTCTGCAGCACGGGGGCGAGCGTCGTACGGATCGAGTCCAGGGCATGCAGGGCGTCGAGGGCGTAGGGCCGGGGCAGCAGGTACTCCGACTGCAGCTCGGCGCCGCTGCTCGGGGTGAACTCCGCCCGGAAGTGCGGCAGCCGCTCATGCCACGGCCCCGGCACCCCGAACTGCTCGGTGCAGTTGACGGCGGGCATCCCCGGCACCGGGTGCATCTTCTCGGTGGCGGGCGCGGCCCACGGGAAGTCGGGCAGGGGCTGGTCGGTGCGCCGCTTCAGCCACACCTGCCGGAAGCCCGGCGCGCGCCAGTCGGTGAACAGGCTGACGCTGTACGCGCTCGCCATCACCGTCTCGAACGTTCCGACATCCAGACCGGCGAGGGGGAGTTCGGCGAACACGTGCTGCTCGACGTCGAACGAGGGCTCCACGTCGAGAGTGAGCGCGGTGACGACTCCGAGGGCGCCGAGCGAGGTGACCGCACCGCCGAAGCGGGCATCACCTTGTCCGATGACGACCGTCGAGCCGTCCGCCGTGACGATCTCCACCTCGCGCACGGCTGACGCGAGCGAACCGTTGCCCACGCCCGAACCGTGGGTGCCGGTCGCCACCGACCCGGCCACCGAGATGTGCGGCAGGGACGCCATGTTGGGCAGCGCGAACCCGTGGCCGTGCAGCCGGCGGGCCAGTTCCGCGTACCGGACGCCGCCGCCCACGCGTACCGTACGGGCCGCCGCGTCGACGTCGACCTCGGCCGGCAGCGCGGCCAGCGACAGCAGGAGGCCGTCGGCGCCCGGCTCGGCGATCGTGTTGAAGGAGTGCCCGCTGCCCAGCACCCGCACCCTCGTGTTGTCGGCCACCAGGGCGGCCAGCGCGCCGAGCGAGTGCGGGCGGTGCAGTTCCTCGGCCGTGTAGGTGATGTTGCCGGCCCAATTCGTCACGGTCTCGGACATCGCGTCGCCCTCCCTGGAGTGTCGAGAACCTGGCCGGTCGAGAACCGAGAGCCATGATCCACGGGTGGAACGTACCTCGGCCGGTGATCCGCCGCCCACCGGGTACTGATCATCCGGAGGGTGACGCGCAGGGTCCCGATCCCGGTGAGACCCCATGTGACCAGGCAGGTCGAGCGGCACGAGGGACCCGGCACGGCTCGCACGGCGGCGAGGGCATACCGTGAGGAGTCGTACGTCCGCACCGTGAGGAGACAACAGGATGGGCAGCCGTACTGCGCTGGTCGAGGATCTGATGGAGCGGTTCCCGCACGTACCACGGGAAGCCGTCTTCAAGGAGGATCTGCTCCGGGGCGGGCTGGCCTTCGACCCGTCGGCCCTCAGCGACAACGAGGCCGGGGACGTCAAGCCGAAGTCGTACTTCATCTTCTCCTTCGACCACGGCACCCTGCCCGAGCTGGGCGAGGCCGCGCTGAGGCGTCCGCCCGAGGAGATCATCCTGACCGGCGGCCCGTACGACCTGCGGCGGACCGTCGTCTCCGTACGCGTGAACCCGTCCTCGCCCTACCGCGTCGCCGCCGGTGCGGACGGTGTGCTCGGGCTCTACCTCGACGGGAAGCGGATCGCCGACGTCGGTGTGCCGCCCATGCCCGAGTACTACCGGCACACGCTCGCCAACGGAAAGTCCGTCATGGAGGTCGCCCCGACCATCCAGTGGGGCTACCTGATCTACCTGACCGTCTTCCGGGTCTGCCAGTACTTCGGCGCCAAGGAGGAGTGCCAGTACTGCGACATCAACCACAACTGGCGCCAGCACAAGGCGGCCGGGCGGCCGTACACGGGCGTGAAGGACGTCGAGGAGGTCCTCGAAGCCCTGGAGATCATCGACCGGTACGACACCGCGAAGGCGTCCACCGCCTACACGCTGACCGGCGGCGCGATCACCAAGACGATCGCCGGGCGCGACGAGGCCGACTTCTACGGCCACTACGCCAAGGCCATCGAGGAGCGTTTCCCGGGCCGCTGGATCGGCAAGGTCGTCGCCCAGGCGCTGCCCAAGGACGACGTGCAGCGGTTCAAGGACTACGGCGTGCAGATCTACCACCCCAACTTCGAGGTGTGGGACCGCCGTCTGTTCGAGCTGTACTGCCCGGGCAAGGAGCGTTACGTCGGCCGCGACGAGTGGCACAAGCGGATCCTCGACTCCGCTGACGTCTTCGGCGCCCGCAACGTCATCCCCAACTTCGTGGCGGGCGTGGAGATGGCCGAGCCCTTCGGCTTCACCACCGTCGACGAGGCGATCGCGTCCACCACCGAGGGCCTGCGCTTCTTCATGTCGCACGGCATCACGCCCCGCTTCACCACCTGGTGCCCCGAGCCCACGACCCCGCTCGGCAAGGCCAACCCGCAGGGTGCGCCGCTGGAGTACCACATCCGGCTGCTGGAGGCCTACCGCGCCACCATGGACGAGTTCGGCCTGTCCTCACCCCCCGGTTACGGTCTGCCCGGTCCGGGTCGCGCGGTCTTCTCCGTCAGTTCTTTCATGGACAGCCTTCCGGCGGAGGACTCGACCCCGGTATAGCGGATTCCGTCCGGTGCAGGGGGTTCAGCTCCGGTATGGCGGATTCTGTCCCGGTGCGAGGGAATCGGCTCCGGTATGGGGGATTCGGCCACGGCGTACAGGATTCGGCCACGTACGGATGAGTCGTCCGGCGGTCCGCGTCCGTACTGCAGGCCGGAGTTGTGGGGGTGCGGCAGTCTGTCATGACATGTGAACAGGGCGCTTGTCAGTTGTGCGGGAGGCGTGAAAGGCTCGCCTCCTGCCGTGAGGTACCCCCCAACTTCTTTGCCAATATGGCGAGTTGACCTCACTTGTGACCGCAGGAGACCCATGCCCGACCTGCCGACTCCCCAGGACACCGCCGAGGCAGCGCTGCTCTCGGAGTGCTGGGATGCCGTGCTCTCCTACGCCGACCTGTGCACGTCCGGATCCACCGCGGCCACCCAACTGGCCACGGAGGCTTTCTCCCTGGGCATGCGCGAAGCCCGTGACGCCCAGGCCGTTCCCGCTCGCCGTGCCGGCCGCCGCCCGGCCCGCCTGCCCAGGATCCCCCTGCTGCTGACCGCCGTACGCAACACGGCGGCGGCCTGGGAGATCCAGGGCCACGGCCACAAGCTCGACCCCGAACTGCGGTTGTGGCTCAACTCCGACAATGCCGCCCGCTACACCGGCCCACCGCTCCGGCGCCCGCTCGCGCTGCGCGGGCTGCGCGACCTTCAGGAACCGGACGCGGCCCTGCTCTGGCTGGCCGAGGTGGAGGCGCTGCCGCTGCCCGTCGTGGCCCGTCGGCTCGGCCTCGATCCGGCCGTCGTCGGCGAGGAACTCGCCCAGGTGCGGGACCTGTTCCGGGATCGCTGTCACCGCGCCCACCTCGACACACCGATGGACGCGCAGTGCCGCAGCTATGCCCGGCTGCTCGACGCGGTCACCCGGTCGCCCGCCGCCGACACCCCGAACGACCTCTCCCGGCACCTCGCGCGGTGCGTGGAGTGCGCGGAAGCCGCCTCCTGTCTGCGACTGCACGGCGGCGGCCTGCCCGGGGCGCTGGTCGGCGGGGTGATCGGCTGGGGCGGTCTCGCGTACCTGGAGCGCCGCCGCCGGGCCGCCGAGGTACGCCTCGGTGCCGGGCGCCCGGGCCCGGCCGACAGTGACCTGCCCCCGAACCCGGGCGCGCACAAGGCGCGTGTCGTGCGCAATGGGCTCCTGGTCGCGGCCGTCCTGGTGTCCCTGCTGGCGCTGGGCGTGTCGATGATGCCGGGCGGCACGGACAACAACGGCGCCACGTCGCCCGGCGACGGCGACCGTCAGCCGGTGGCCGGCCCCGGCCCGTCCTTCTCGTCCACCGTTTCCACCCCGTCCACGGTTGCGCGCTCCACCAGCTCCCCGAAGCCGTCGGACCCCGGGACCTCGGGCACGCCCGGCACGTCCGAGAAGAGGGACCCCGGCGCCACGGTCCAGGGCACGGCCTCGTCCACCGCCCCCGGCGGCGACCCCGACAGGACCGGCCCCGACCCGGCCGAGGCCGCGACCTGCAGCGTCACCTACGACATGGTCAACCAGTGGCCCGACGGCTTCCAGGTCACCGTCACCATCAGAACCGAAAAGGCCCTCGATTCCTGGCGGGTCGCCTGGTCCTTCCGCGACGGCCAGAAAGTCGGCCAGATGTGGGACGCGAGCTTCACCCAGAACGGCTCCCGCGTCACCGCCACCGCCGCCGCCTACAACAAGAAGGTCCCCGCGGACGGCTCGCTCGACCTCGGCTTCCTCGCCTCCTGGCAGGGCAAGAACTCCCCGGCGTACGACTTCACGCTGAACGGGCAGAGCTGCACGAAGGCTTGAGGGCGTGGGCCGCGACTGAGGGCACCGGTCGCGGCTGAAGGCACCGGTCGCGGCTGAGAGCGGCGGCCGCGAGAACGTCGGCGGGGGAAAACGCGTTGACGGGCCACCGCGGGGCCCGAAGGCGAATCCGGAGCTTCCCTCGATCATCCAGGAGGCACTGCGGACCATGCGCGACCAGCGCAGCGCCTCCCGCACCCGGCTACTGCTGTGTGGCTCGGCGTTGTCGTTCATGGGCAGGCTGCTGTCCGGCAATGCCCCCCCTGCGAGGCCGGGCAGGGCTGGAGCTGATTGTCCGCCCCCTCGACCACCGCCTGGCCGCAGAATTCTGGAACATCACGGATCCGCGCCTGGCCCTGCGGGTCAACGCGATCGTCGGCGGTACCCCCGCGTACCGACGGGAATTCGCCCGCGGCGACACCCCGAACGGAGCCGACGACTTCGACGACTGGGTCGTTCGCACCGTCCTCAACCCAGAGACACCCCTTTTCCGAGAAGCCCGCTATCTACTCGCGGAAGAGCCCGACCTGCGAGACACCGCCCTGTACCTCTCCGTGCTGGCCGCAGTCGCCGACGGCAACGCCACCCGCGGAGGTATGGCCGGGTACCTGGAACGCAAGGCCACCGACATCGCACACCCCATCAACGTCCTCGAAGACGCCGGCCTGCTGCACCGGGACGCCGACGCCTTCCGCGACAACCGCCCCACCTATCGCATCGCCGAACCGCTGATCGGCTTCTATCACGCCATCATGCGACCGGTCTGGGACCAGCTGGAACGCCCCGGCAGCGCAGCCCGGGTCTGGCAGGCCAGTCGCCGCCGCTTCACCAGCAACGTCCTCGGCCCTCACTTCGAACAGGTCTGCCGCGACTGGGCGCTGCACCACGCCGACCCTGAACTGATCGGTGGTCTGCCCGCCCGGGTCGGACACGGCGTGGTGCACGATCCGAAGGCCCGCGTCGGACACGAGGTGGATGTGGCGGTCATCGGCATCGCCGACGGTTCCAGGCCACCGCTCCTGGCCATCGGCGAGGCCACATGGAACGACACCATGGGCATCGCCCACATCGAGCGCCTCCAGCACATTCGCGACCTCATCACCCAGGCGGGTCGTTACGACACCACCAGCACCCGACTCATGTGTCTCAGCGGCGCAGGTTTCAACGACAAGGCCAACGTGGCCGCACATGCCGACCCTGAAATCCAACTGGTCGACCTGGAGACGCTCTACGGCATGGCATGACATGGCCCGTGCCCCGCGGACGCGAACATGTCTGGGCCGTGCGGAATCATCTTTTCGCTCCTGGCGATCGATGCCGCGCACGCCTCGCGCGCGTCGCCGAACGGGTCGCCGTAATTCGATGGCGTCGCGGCCTGGGCGCCTCTAGGGTCGGTTCTGTTGGAGCGGCGACTGAGGGTTGCCGCGGGTGACTTGGTTTGGTTGGGGAGGTGCGACCGATGGCTGTCGTTGAGATGGGCGCTGCCCGCATCCGGAAGTTCATCAAGTCCACCTCCGTGGCCGCCGGCTGACGATTCCTCAACTCCGCGCGTAGTCTCGCGCGTGCCGGGGCCGCCCTGTGAAGGGTCACCCTTGTCTTCCACCCGTTCGTCTTCTCCCACCTCTTCGTCCTCTTGCCCCTCTCCCTCCTCTTCCCCCTCTCCCACCTCGGTTTTCGCCGATTGCTCCGCACTCGCTCCCTACGGCTGGGACGAGGCATGGGCGGACGAGTTCACCCCCTACGAGCCCGAAGGGCTGCTGCCCGGCCGCGTCGTCCGGGTCGACCGCGGACAGTGCGACGTGATCACCGCCGACGGGATCGTCCGCGCGGACACCGCCTTCGTCACCCCGCACGACCCGATGCGGGTGGTGTGCACCGGCGACTGGGTCGCCGTCGAACCCGGCGGCACCCCGCGCTACGTCCGCGCGTATCTGCCGCGCCGTACCGCCTTCGTGCGCTCCACCTCTTCCAAGCGGTCCGAGGGGCAGATCCTCGCGGCCAACGTCGACCACGCGATCGTCGCCGTGTCGCTGGCCGTCGAACTCGACCTCGGCCGCATCGAGCGGTTCCTCGCCCTCGCCTGGGAGTCCGGGGCCCAGCCCGTGGTCGTACTGACCAAGACGGACCTCGTACCGGACGCGGCGACCGTCGCGCACCTCGTCCAGGACGTGGAGACGGCCGCGCCCGGGGTGCCCGTGCTGCCGGTCAGCGCCGTCGGCGGGGACGGGCTCGACGTCGTCGTCGCCATCGTCGGCGGCGGTACGTCCGTGCTGCTCGGGCAGTCCGGCGCGGGCAAGTCGACCCTGGCGAACGCGCTGGTCGGCGAGGACGTCATGGACGTCCAGGCCGCCCGGGACGCCGACGGCAAGGGCCGTCATACGACCACCACCCGCAACCTGCTCGCCCTGCCGACCGGGGGTGTCCTCATCGACACACCGGGGCTCAGGGGCGTCGGACTGTGGGACGCCGAGACCGGGGTCGGACAGGTCTTCTCCGAGATCGAGGAACTGGCCGAGCGGTGCCGGTTCCACGACTGCGCGCACGAGAGTGAACCGGGATGCGCGGTGGTCGCCGCGATCGCCTCCGGCGAGCTGGGAGAGCGGCGGTTGGCGAGCTACCACAAGCTCATCCGGGAGAACCGGCGGATCGTCGCCAAAACCGACGCGCGGCTCCGGGCGGAGATCCGCCGGGACTGGAAGCGGAAGGGCGCGGAAGGGAAGGCGGCGATGGAGGCGAAGAGGGGGCGGTGGATGTAGGTCCGGTGCTCCCGAAGCCACGGCGAAGCAGGTCGGCCTTCACGTCCGATTTCCGCTAGCGCCGGCCCTCCCCACGGTCGACACTGGAGGGCGTGATGGACGAAGACACCAGGTACGAAGCGGTGCGGAGCCGGGACGGGCGGTTCGACGGCGAGTTCTTCTTCGCCGTGGCGACGACCGGGATCTACTGCCGTCCCAGTTGCCCGGCGGTGACGCCGAAGCGGCACAACGTACGGTTCTTCGCGACGGCCGCCGCCGCGCAGGGCTCGGGGTTCCGAGCCTGTCGGCGGTGCCGGCCGGACGCCGTACCCGGCTCCGCCGACTGGAACGTCCGGGCGGACGTGGTGGGCCGGGCGATGCGCCTGATCGGCGACGGCATCGTCGACCGGGAGGGCGTCGCCGGGCTCGCCGCGCGGCTCGGGTACAGCGCGCGGCAGGTGCAGCGCCAGCTCACCACCGAACTCGGCGCCGGACCGGTCGCCCTCGCCCGGGCCCAGCGCGCCCACACCGCACACGTGCTGCTGCAGACCACCGACCTGCCGATCACCCAGATCGCGTTCGCGTCGGGGTTCGCCAGCGTGCGGCAGTTCAACGACACCATGCGGGAGGTGTACGCCTCCACACCGAGCGAGCTACGGGCCGCCGCACCTCGCGGTGGCCGGGCCACCCGGCGTGCGGCCACGCCGACCGCCGGGATCCCGCTGCGGCTCGCCCACCGCGGTCCCTACCAGGCCGGAGCCGTGTTCGACCTGCTGGCGGCCGAGGCCGTGGCGGGCATCGAGGAGATGAACGGGGTACGCGGGCGGCGGACGTACCGGCGTACCCTGCGGCTTCCGCACGGCACCGGCATCGTCGCCGTCGACGAGCGAGCGGGGGCGGAGCGGGCGGGGGCGGCACGGACCGCGTCCGGCGCTCATCCGGGCGGCTGGCTGGACGCCCGGCTGCATCTCACCGACCCGCGCGATCTGACCACCGCCGTCCAGCGCCTGCGACGACTGTTCGACCTGGACGCCGATCCGTACGCCGTCGACGAGCGGCTCGGGGCCGACGCACGGCTCGGTCCGCTGGTCGCCGCCCGACCGGGCCTGCGATCGCCCGGGGCCGCCGATCCGGACGAGTTCGCGGTGCGGGCCCTGGTGGGGCGGGCCCGGGCCGAGGAGCTGGTCCGGCGGTACGGTAAGGCGCTGGACGCTCCCTCCGGCCCGCTCACCCAGGTGTTTCCCGAGCCGGCCGTTCTCGCCGAGGCCGAGCCGGACGGAACGCTGGGCACCCTTGCCGCGGCCCTCGCCGACGGCGCCGTACGACTGGACCAGGGTGCCGACCGGGACGACGCGCAGGCCGAGCTGCTCGCCCTGCCCGGACTGGACGCCCGTACGGCCGCCGCCATCCGCACCCGCGCCCTCGCCGACCCCGACGTCGCGCCGCCGGGCCTCGACGTCCCCGACACCTGGCGCCCCTGGCGCTCTTACGCCGTGCAACACCTGCGCGCAGCAGGAGAGTTGGAGTACCGATGACCACCGAGACGCACTACACCGTCATGGAGAGCCCGCTCGGGCCGCTCCTGCTGACCGCCGACCCGACCGGGGCGCTGTCCTCGCTGTCCGTCCCCGGCCAGAAGAACGGCCGTACCGCACAGGAGGGTTGGCGACACGACCCGGACCTCTTCCGGGCCGCCGAGGAACAGCTCGTCGCCTACTTCGCGGGGGAACTCAAGGAATTCCGGCTGACGTTGAGCTCGGCGGGCAGCGAGTTCCGGGAGCGGGTCTGGAACGCGCTCGACATCGTGCCCTACGGGGCAACCACGACGTACGGCGAGATCGCCGCACGGATCGGTGCGCCCCGGGCCGCCGTACGGGCCGTCGGCGGGGCGATCGGCGCCAACCCGCTGCTGATCCTGCGGCCCTGCCACCGGGTGATCGGCGCCAACGGCTCCCTCACGGGATACGCGGGCGGGCTGGAGCGCAAGACGAGTCTGCTCAGCCTCGAAGGCGTCCTCCAGACGCCTCTGGGCGCCTCCAGGGCCTCCAGGGCCTCCAGGCGTTAGGCGCCTCCACCCTTCCTCCGGACGTCCCGCTCGCCCTTACGCCGGAGACCCGCCCGCGCCCGGAGTGGCGGGCAGCGACCGCGGGTTCCTGGGGAAGAGGTGGCGTACGCCGTCCCCATTCGTAGGAGTACGCGTTGTCGCCCGAGGCCGCCGGGTACTGCTCACGGACCAGTCCGGAGCCGTCCTTCGCACCGAGGTAGGTGTCCAGGCCGGCGTAGGCGGCTCGGGCGCGGGTCAGGGCGCGGGAGCGTTGGTCCGCGTCGCCGGCGTCGGTGGCCGCGGCGCCCGCGGTGGCGGCGGATCGGGTGGAGGCGGATCGGGTGGAGGCCGCGGTCAGCGCGGACATCGTGGCCATGGCCGTCAGGCCGGAACCGACCACTGCCCGGCGCGAGGGATACCTACGCATGGAAACGTCCTCCGATCCGTGAAGGTGCGGATGATGGAAAACGTTGTCATGCGGCTATTGAGCCGTCAACGGTCTGGACACGCCGGCCCAAGGGTGTGCCCAGGACGACCTGACGGAGTCCTACTGGTCCTCTCCCTCCAGGCCCCAGCTGTGGATCCGACGCGGGTGGACGCGGATCACCTCCTCGCTGAAGTGCGGGCCCAGGTCGTGCGGTCCGACGAGGAGTTCGGCCTCGCCGCGGATGTCGATGCCACGCACCTTCCACGGCTCGAGACTCACGATGTCGTCGACGACCAGCGCGGCCTTCGGGTTCTTCTGGAGGTTGCGCCACTTCTTCGTACGCCCCATCGCGTAGCCGCCGATGAGGATCGTGCCGTCGTCCTGCGGAAAGAAGCCGACCGGGTTCGCCTGCGGCTGGCCGTGCTCGTCGACGGTGGCCAGCCGCCCCAGCCGCTGCGACTTCAGATACGAGCGTTCGGCCTCACTGAATGCGGTCATGACGATCAGCCAAGCACGCCCACCGCGTCGACGCATCAGATCTTGGGACTGGGCCCCCGGACTACGACTCATCCCCACAGGACCGCGCCCAGCCACGCCCCCATGATCAACAGGCAGGTGAACAACTCCGCGAGCACGCTGGAGCCGCCCGAACGCATCGCCGTCCGCAGCGCCGCCCGCGCCTCGCCGTGCCGACCGAGCCGCAGCCGTTCACAGAGGTAGATGCCGCCGATGAAACCGGGGATCGCGCCGAACACGGGGACCAGGAAGAAACCGAGGAACGCCCCGACCCCGGCGTACACCGCCATGCGCGGGGTGGCGCCGCTCGCGCGCAGCCGACGGGGCGGGAGCGTCCAGCGCACCACCTGGGAGACGAACAGTGCGATCGTGGCGCCGACCAGGACGGCCCAGGCGAGCGGCTGCGGATCCGTCAGCGCCCACCACATGACCGCGGCCCACACCAGCCACGACCCGGGCACCCCGGGTATGAGCACGCCGCCCAGCCCGAGCAGCATGACCAGGCCGACCAGCAGGAGGTCCACCACTCCCATCTGTCCAGAGTGCCGGAGGGCCACCGAAAACGCAGGTCACAAAGGCTGCCGGGCCCGTTCACCTGGGCTTCTCGCGCGTGGGCCCATCCGGTCCACGGCGGGCGATTTCCGGATGCCCCGTTTTCATCCGGCCCTTGCGGTGGACAATCAGAGGCATGAGTCAGCAGGGGGGTAAGCCCACGGTGCACGAGGACGACTGGTGGGGACAGCTGTACGGTGACTCCGCCGAGGACACGGGCCCCACACCCACACCGGAGTCCGTGGACGACCGCTTCGCCTCGGCGGCGGGGACGGTGGAGGAGACGGTGGAGGGGCGGTCCGGTTCCGGGCGGGAGGAGCGGGGCCCCCAGGCCGTCCCGCCCCAGGCAACGGGCGGTCGCACCTCCACGGAAACCCCGAACACCACGGCCCCGGTCTCGCGCATCCCCCCGGACACGCTGCCTCCGTCCTCGTCGGTACCGCCTCCGTCCCCATGGGTAGCGCCTCCGTCCCCGTCGGTACCGCCTCCGCTCCCGTCGGCACCCCCACCGCCCCCACCTCCGTTCGCACCACTCCTTCCTGGCGCCGACGCTCCGCCCGCCACCGAGGCCGGCCCCGTTCAAGATCTCACCCGTGCCTCATCCGCCGACGCCCGTGCCTCATCCGCCGACGCCGACGCCGACGCCGACGCCGACGCCGACGCATACGCCGACCCCGCCCCCCACGCCGATCCCCCCTCCGCCGCCACCAGCACCGGATTCGGCGCGTTCCGGGGCGAGCCGCAGGCCGCCCCCTCGCTCAGCGCCGCCACCGGCCCCGACTGGGATCAGCCCCGCGCCACCGCCTCCGCTCCCGTCCCGCAGGGAACCCGTACCGCCACCCGCGTCGACCTCCCCCTCCAGCCACCCGACCCCGTCGGACATGTCGGGTCCGGGCCGCCCACCTACGAGGCCGAGCCCACCACGCTGCCCCCGGCCGACCCGGACCGGCTCGACGAGTTGGTGGCGGACACCGTGCTGGACGGGGCCCGGTACGGGGCCTGCACGCTGCGGGCGGCCTCCGTACGCGGGGACTCCGCCCGGTTCCGAGGAGAGCCGCGCCGCGACTCGCTCCTCACCACCCGCTTCGGCACCGGCGACCACGCACTCGTCCTCGTCGCCATGGCCACCGGCGCCCGCGCCACACCCGGCGCCCACCGCGCCGCCGCCGAGGCCTGTCACTGGATCGGCCGGGCCGTGGGCCACAGTCACGCCCGGCTCGCCGAGGACATCAGGGCCGGCCGGCGCGGCGATCTGAAGTCAGGGCTGCACCGCCTCACCGACCGCAGCCTCGGCAAACTCCGCGCCAGCGCCTCGGAACAGGGCATAAATCCCGAGGAGTACGGCGCCACCCTGCGCTGCCTCCTCCTGCCCGCCGACCCCGAGTGCCGCACCCGCGTCTTCTTCGGCGTCGGCGTCGGCGGACTCTTCCGGCTGCGCGACGGCGAATGGCAGGACATCGAACCGCGCGTCCTCGACGTCACCGGCGAACCGGTCGTCGGCTTCGGCTCACTGCGCACCGAGACTCCCGAAGGCGACCGCCTCACCATGGACCTGGGCATACCGACACCCCCGAGCCCGTACGAACCGGCCCTCGAGCCGCCCCGTGAACCCTTCCGCTTCCGCGCCTCCGTCGCCCGCCCGGGTGACACGCTCCTGATGTGCACCGGGGGCCTCGCCGACCCGTTGCGCGGCGCACCCGAACTCTGCCAATACCTGACCGGCCGATGGTCCGGCCCCACCCCGCCCGGCCTCGCCGCGTTCCTCGCCGACGCCCAGGTAAGGGTCAAGGGATACGCGGACGACCGTACGGCTGCCGCCGTTTGGGAGGGGTGACGGCCATCGTCGAACGTGCCGCGCCTGCGGCGATGGCGTCGTAGCGGGTGAGTCGAGCGCCGTAGTGGACGGCCTTGTCCAGTCCGGCCAGCAGGATCTGGCGGAGCGTCATGCGGTTGGCCAGGTGCCCGTCACCGGGCAGGCCCGGGACCAGCGGGGGTTCCTGGGCATGCAGCAGGTTCAGCCGGTTGTCGAAGGTGTCCATGCGCGGCCCGGGCGTTGCGGCGGTGGCCGCGAACACGTCGAACGCCTGGGGGGTCAGCACGGCCTTGAGGGCGGGTGATGCCGTCGGAGTTGATACGGATGCGGAAGCCCTGGTTGCGGAAGCCCGGGCTGGGATCCTTCTCGTAGACGGCGACGCCGGCCCCCGCCCGTTGAAGGCCCTGCGCGAGGGCCAGGCCACCCAGCCCGCCCCCGGCGATGATGACATGCAGATCCGGCACAGTCGTGTCCCTTCTCGGTCATGAAACGAAAAAGGGAGTCGTCTCGGGCCAGCGAGTTCCAGGTGGCTTCCAGCCGCGTATCCGACCGAGAATCCGCGTGAAGACCAGTGGATTCCGGCCAGTTTGCGGGCGCCTCGCCGCCGCTCGGCGGCGCCCGACCCGCCCCACAGTGAACCCATCGGCGCCCCGTCGCCGGCCCACGCGTGCTTCTGGGCCCGCGCGCAGGAGAACACCAGCTCCAGGCGGCCCGCCGGCTCCTCTGACACCCGCCCCTGCCGCCGGCACCAGCTCCGCTGTGCTGCCCGGCCGGTACCTGCGCACCCATGGCCGAACACCTGGTCGTTGAGGATCCGACATGACTGCCCCGTGAGCCAAGGGGAATGGATCCCGTGAACGTGATCGAGCAGGGGGAACCGACATCGGCACGCGGGCGGGGGCCATGAAGAGGCAGGCACGAGGGGGCGGTCCCACGGCGATCGGGGCCTTCTCGGCGGAGACAGTGGAGGACACGACCGACGTCGACGGGAACGAGGGGCCGGCACCGCAGCTCAATCGCAGACTCGGGCGGGCGGACCTGAGGGCGGTGCCCGAGGCGCGCAGGGCGCTGCGGGAGCTGTTACGGCACTGGGGCAGGCCCGGACGGGCAGAGGTAGCGGAGTTGCTGACCAGCGAACTCGTCACCAACGCGCTCGTCCACACCGACCACGACGCGGTCCTGACGGCGACCGTCGGACCCCGTGGCCTGAGGGTGGAGGTACGGGACTTTGTGGCCCGCAGGCCCAGGCTGCGCGTCGTGAACGCCGACGACGGGACGCACGGGACGCACGGTACGAACGGCAGAGGCCTGGTCCTGGTGCAGTCCCTCGCGGACGCCTGGGGCGTGCGGCCGCACGGGGTGGGGAAGGCGGTGTGGTTCGAGCTGGACGCGGGCCCGGCCTGAACGGAAACAGAAACGGGAACGGGAACGGGAACGGGAACGGGAACGGAAACGAGAAGGAGAAAGGGAAGGGGGCGTGACCCCGCCGGTCACATCCCCTTCCCATGGTGCTCGGCCTAGCCGAACTGCTGCTCCAGGTCCTTGAGCTTGCGCTCCAGGGAGTCGAGGCGCGGCAGCGCCATGGTGTCGTCCTCCGCGGTGAGGTCGACCGAGAATGAGTCAATTCCGCTGCGGACGGGCTGCAGGGAGGGACGCGCGGGCACGGGCAGCTGCTCCGACGCCGATATGGCAGGCTCCGCGGCGGCACGGTCCGAGCCGCGCTCAAGGGTGGCCGTGGCCTGGGGCTCGGGCTGCCGGCCGCGGCCGACGAAGCCGCGGTGACCCCGGCTGATCGCCTTGAGGTGTGCCCGCTCGACCCGCTCCTGCTCGCGGCGGCGCAGTCGGGCCGTCTCCTTCTGACGCTTGTCCTCGCGGACCTCGTCGACCGCCTCGTCCAGGCTGCGCACGCCCTCCAGAAGCATCAGCGACCATGCCTTGTACGTCTCACGGGGGGCCCGCAGCCAGCGGACCATGCGGATCTGCGGCAGCGGACGCGGCACCAGACCCTGCTCGCGCAGCGCGGCCCGACGGGTCTGCTTCAACGCGCGGTCGAACAGTACGGCCGCCGACAGGGACATGCCGGCGAAGAACTGCGGGGCGCCCGCGTGCTCGATGCCCCGTGGCGCGTGCACCCAGTTGAACCAGGCCGCGGCAGCCGCGAACATCCACACCAGTATCCGGGAGCCGAGGGCCGCGTCACCGTGGCTGGCCTCGCGCACCGCGAGTACGGAGCAGAACATGGCCGCGCCGTCCAGGCCGAACGGCACCAGGTACTCCCAGCCGTCGGTGAGGCCGAGGTTCTGCTGGCCGAAGCCGACCAGGCCGCGGAAGGAGAGTGCCGCGGCCACGGCCGCACTGCAGAACAGCAGGACGTAGGAGGCCGTGCCGTAGATGGTTTCCTTGCGCCTGCGGCGCTCCTCGCTGCGCTCCCACGAATCCTCCGTGCTCGCTTTCTCCCCGGAGGAGCGCTTTCCGCGCGCGAGCACCGCCACCGCCGCCAGCATGCCCAGGAGCAGTACGGCGCCCGGAAGCAGCCAGTTCAGCGATATGTCGGTCAGTCTCATCTGGGGTCCCTTGCATTGGGATAGGGCGTAACGCCCGCCATAGTGGCCCAATCCCAACAGCCCTCAGGCGTTTTCGGGGCAAGAGGCCGCCAAGGAAGTGCAAGGGGATGCCCGGGGCGACTTTCTGCTCGAACTGCCGTTTGAGGGGCGGGAGTTGAGTGCGAATAGACTACCCGTACGGGTGGTTCCGCGGAAAGTTCCCGTGGCTCGTGAGGAAATTGTGAAGTGCCGGTAACCGTGGGGCGCCTCGCTCGTCTCACCGCGGGGGCGCCTCATTCGTCGGGGATCCTACGGGATGAGGGCGCGGATTTTTCACTGAGGGTGCGTCAACTGACGGCGGTCACCGTGAGTCTGGCGACCCGGTCCGCGTCGCAGGTGCGCGGGCAGGTGACGCAGGTGCCCGCGGGCTCCAGGGTGTAGAACATGCAGCAGCTCGCCCGGTCCCTCGTGGGCAGCGTCTCACCGTCCGGCCCGGTCAGCTGCCGGAAGGCGGCCGAGCCGACGTACGGCCTGGCCGTCCCCGGCAGGAGCAGCTCCAACTCGCGTTCCGCCCGCCGCTGTTCGGGTGCGCCGAGCAGCTCGGCGACGTACCAGAGACCCTCGACGATCTCGTCGGTCACCATGCCCCACAGGGCACGGCCGCGGCGGCGCATCCGCGGGCCGAAGGCGGCGAGGACGGGTTCCATGTGTTCGGCGATCGCGTGGCGGACCTCGGCGCGCAGGGCTTCCTCGTCCGGGACCACGCGGGCGTCGGGGTGTGCCGCCGCCGGGTCGTCCGGGAGGCAGGCGAAGGGTCCGGGGCGCACGGCGAAGGCCATGGGGCCGTCGGTGCGGTCGTACGCGACGTGGGTCACCGGGTAGCGGGGGACGCGGCGCAGGAGGAACCAGGGGGCCGTGACCAGGAGGCAGGCGGGCCAGGCGTAGCGGTGCAGGCCGAAGCTCGCGGTCACGTCCGGACGGGCGGGGCGGCCGTGGTCGCGCCGCACCTGGGCGTCGTCCCAGGCCAGGAAGGCGTCGAGGCCGGGGCCGCCCTCGGCGAGCGAGGCGCCGGTGATCCAGCCGCGGTCGTCGGGGAGGCGGTCGGTCGCGGCCAGCTCCGTGACGGTGAGCCCCGGGAAGGCGTCCGTCAGACGGGCGTACGCGTCCGTGAGGGCCGAGGGCGTCACTGGCATGCCGGAATCACCGATCCATGACGAGATGCGGAGCAAATTGAAGGCAAGCCTTACCTTACCCAACGTGGGCGAGATATGAACTGGCGGCTTCTGCGCCTAAGGTGCTTGACGGACGAGTGGCAACCCGCCGTAATGACCCCAAGTACCGATACGTCCGGAGGAGGACCCGTGGAGCAGAGCACGCAGGGCTTCGCCGAGACGCGGATCCCGGATCGCCCGGCCGGCGCGGTACGGGTGCCGTCGCAAGCCGGCGTCGCCGCCATGGACCGGGAGCGGGACGCCGCACCCGGGGCCGTACGCGGGGAACACACCCACAGCGAGCCACCGCTGCCCCGGTCCCGGCCGGCGGTCCAGCGGTCCTCCGTGCGCGGGCAGATCCTCGACGCCCTGCGCACCGCGCTCCTGGCGGGGGAGCTGCGGCCCGGCGAGGTGTACTCGGCGCCCGCGCTCGGGGAGCGGTTCGGGGTCTCGGCCACCCCGGTGCGGGAGGCCATGCAGCAGCTCACGCTGGAGGGCGCGGTCGAGGTCGTGCCGAACCGCGGGTTCCGGGTGGTGGAGCGCGGGGCGCGGGAGCTGGCGGAACTGGCGGAGGTGCGGGCGCTGATCGAGGTGCCGGTGATGCTGCGGCTGGCCGGCACGGTGCAGGCCGAGCGGTGGGCCGAGCTGTGGCCGCTCGCCGACGCGACGGTCCGCGCGGCCTCCTCCGGCTGCCCGGCCACGTACGCCGAGTCCGACCGGGCCTTCCATCGGGCGCTGCTGGCGCTCGCGGGCAACGAGCAGCTGGTGCAGGTCGCGGAGGACCTGCACCGCCGCGCCCAGTGGCCGCTGGTCGAAGGCCCCGGGGTGCGGCGGCGCGCCGATCTGGTGGCGGACGCGGCGGAGCACATGTCGCTGCTGGAGGCACTGATCGCGCGGGACCTGGACGTGGTGCGGTCGCTGGTGGGGGGACATTTCACCGGGGCGGTGTGAACCCGGGCGGGTGTACGCCGGGGTGGTGTGAACCCGGGCGGGTGTACGCCGGGGTGGTGTGAACCCGGGCGGGTGTACGCCGGGGTGGTGTGAACGCGGGCGGGGTTCCCGCTGGGGTGGTGTGAATCCCGCCCGCCTTCGGTGTGTTCGACGACCGAGTCCCTACGCCGAGGCCGCCCCCGCCGTCGGCGGCGCCAACTGGTGGGACAGCCACGTCGGTACACCGCCGAGCAGCCGGAACAGTCGGCGGGCCTCCTCTCGGAGCCGGGAGGCCTCCGGTTCCGCCATCGCATCCGCCAGGGACGCCAGCGCCGGTGCCGTCCCGACCAGGTAGCCCAACTCCTCGCGGATCCGCAGGGACTCGGTGAAGCCGTGCCGGGCCTCCGCCAACTCGCCTTCGCGTAGGGCGAGCCCGGCGAGGTGGCGCCAGGTGAAGGAGAGGAGCAGCAGGTCGGAGTGGGCGGTCGCGCCCGCATGGGCCCGGCGGTACGCGGCCCGCGCCGCCTGGGGGGAGCGGGTCAGGTTCTCCGCCAGCAGGCCCCGGCGGAAGTCGAGGAGCGCCCGCCGCGGAGCCCCCGGAGTGATCAGCGCCGCCGCCCGCCCCAGCGCGGCCCGCGCCTCGTCGGCCCGGTCCCGTACGCCGTGCAGTGTGGCGGTGTACGCAAGGTGCCCGCGTTCACAAGCGGCCGCCCCGCGTTCGTCGTCGCTGTGGGCCAGCGCCTCGGCCGTGCGCAGCGCGTCCTCGGCCTCCGCCCAGCCCTGCTCGGTGTAGAGGCACCGTTCCACCAGCAGCGACGCCCGCTGGAGGGCGGTCGGCGCGGTGACCGGTTCGAGCAGCGCCGCCGCGTCGGCCCAGCAGGCGCGCGAGCGCAGCCGCCATACCGCGGTCTGGAGTGGATCGTCACCGGCGGTCGTTCCGTAACCAGACATGGCGGTATGCGCCACGTTGTCCTCCCCGAGGTTCTGTCCTTCGGATCAGCTCGGGATCGCGGCGCTCGGCACGCGCGGCTGTGGCGTTGTCGTCGGTCGCCGAAGCTCCGCTTCGACCGCCGCCTCCGCCTCGCAGTCGCACGCACCACGCCCCGCTCACCGGCGTCGCCGAGCACAGCCTCTCCACATCGACCTGATCCGGAGGACAGGCCCAGCGCGCCATCGAGCCTTGAGTGGTGGCCGCATCTCAGCACGAATGCACCGGCCCGGCCAAGGGGGTGGGTGAAGGATTTCACAAAGTCGTGGGACTCTGCGGGCTTCGGGGTTTCAGCTCATCCGCAGGGCCAGGAAGAAGTCCAGCTTGTCCTCGAGGCGGGACAGGTCGCGACCCGTCAACTGCTCGATCCGTCCGACGCGGTAGCGCAGCGTGTTGACGTGCAGGTGAAGGCGGGTCGCGCAGCGGGTCCAGGAGCCGTCGCAGTCGAGGAAGGCCTCCAGGGTGGGGATCAGTTCGGCGCGGTGGCGGCGGTCGTAGTCGCGCAGGGGGTCCAGGAGGCGGGCCGTGAAGGCGCGGCGGACGTCGTCGGGTACGAAGGGGAGCAGGAGCACGTGGGAGGCCAGTTCCTGGTGGCCGGCCGCGCAGACCCGGCCCGGACGGGCGGCGGCCACCCGGCGGGCGTGGCGGGCCTCCTCCAAAGCGCCGCGCAGGCCCTCCGCCGAGTGGACGGACGCGCTGACGCCGAGGGTGACCCGGCCGTCGTCGCCGAGACCGGCCGACAACGGGTCCCGTACGGACTCCAGCAGGACGTCGGCGAGGATGCCGGACTCCGAGCCCCCGTGCTCCGAAGAGCCCGCCGGGAGGGGGACCAGCGCGATCGCCTCGTCACCGGCGTCGGCCACGGCGATGCGGTCGCCGGGCTCGGGACCGGCGGCGAGCGGGTCGACCAGGATCTCCTCCAGGAGTGACTGGGCCACCGGGCCGCCCCCCGGCCGCCCGCCCTCCCACTCGACGCGGGCCACGACCACCTGCCAGAGCGGGGCCGCGCCCAGGCCGGGCAGCAGTTCGGGAGCGGCCACCCGCAGCCGTGCCGCGATCTCGGCGGGGGCGGCGCCCGTCTGCAGCAGTTCCAGGACCTCCTGGGCCAGCCGGCGGCGGACCGTGCGGGCGGCGTCCCGGCGGTCGCGTTCCACGGCGATCAGCTGGGTGACGCCCTGCAGAAGGTCCAGGCGTTGCTCCGGCCAGTCCCCGGCGTCCGCCTCGACGGCCAGCAGCCAGTCCGACAGGACCGTCTCGCGGACGTCCCGGGAGGCGTGCGGGGAAGGGCCGCCGCTGCGGACCGCGAAGAGGGAGTACGTGGTGGAGCCGAGCAGGACGCGATGCGGGCCGCGCCGGCCCGTGCGGACCGCCGCCAGGTGCTCGGCCGCGAGCTTCGCGCACACGTCGGCGGGCAGACCCGCGCCCCCGGTCCTCGGGCCCGCGACCCGGCGGCCGGTGGGGGACAGTACCCAGGCCCGCAGGTCCAGGTCCGAGCCCAGCAGATCCAGGACCACGTCCGGGCCGCCGCCCGAGGGGCCGGAGGTCATCATCCGCCGGTGCCGGTCGACCACCGCCGCGAGGTCGTCGGCGCGCTCGCCGGAGACCTGCCGTACGACGTGCTCGGTGATCGTCGCGAACGCCACCGACTCGTGCACGGCGAACAGCGGGAGGCGGTGGCGGGCGCAGGCGACGACCAGATCGTCGGGGACGCCGCCGAGCTCGGCCTCACCGGCCGCGAGCGCGGACACGCCGGCCTGCACCATGATCCGTACGAACGGCTCGGAGTCGGCCGCGTCGCGGCGCCAGGCCAGGCCGGTGAGCACCAGTTCCCCGCCCGAGAGATAGCGGCTGGGGTCCCGGAGGTCGGTGGTCATCACACCCCGCACAGTGCGATCCAGCTCGTCCTCGCCGCCGAGCAGCCGCAGGCCCAGCGCGTCGGTGTCCAGCAGTGCGCGCAGCCGCATTCTCGTCGCCGCCGTTCTGTGTCTCGAAATCCACGATCGATCGATCAGGTCTGAGGGTGCTGTGAGGAGGGGGACGGCCCCTCGGGGTGGTGAACTCCGCTCTCCGGCTCCGAGGCTGTGTCCCAGGTCACGTGGGCTGTGTCGCGCGTTTCCCCAGGGGAACGGGGAGGTTACCGATGACCTCCGTTCATACGAATCTACAAGAAGACCGCCCTGGCCAGCCAACTCCTTCATGGTTTCCGTGACTGACCCGGTCGGCGTACGGCGTTGTGTACTGATCTCACTTAGCGTGAAGAGCACAGGGAACGAGCCGGGACCGCCGCCCACGGATGGCCCGCCCACGCAGGGCCCGATCCGGACGACCCACGAGGCGAAGCCTCACGAGACGAACGAAGAGAGCCGGTCATGGACTTCCTTCGCCCCGCCAGTTGGGAGGAGGCGCTCGCCGCGAAGGCCGGGCACCCCACCGCCGTGCCGATCGCGGGCGGCACCGACGTGATGGTCGAGATCAACTTCGACCACCGCCGGCCCGAGTACCTGCTCGACCTCAACCGCGTCCGCGACCTCTACGAGTGGGAGGTGGGCGAGGAGAGCGTCCGACTCGGTGCCTCCGTCCCGTACACGAAGATCATGGACCACCTGCGCGCCGAACTGCCGGGCCTGGCCCTCGCCTCGCACACGGTCGCCTCCCCGCAGATCCGCAACCGCGGCGGCGTCGGCGGCAACCTCGGTACCGCCTCCCCGGCCGGTGACGCCCACCCGGCCCTCCTCGCGGCGGGTGCCGAGGTCGAGGTGGAGTCCGTACGGGGATCTCGGCTGATCCCGATCGACGAGTTCTACACGGGCGTGAAGCGCAACGCGCTCGCCGCCGACGAGCTGATCCGGGCCGTCCACGTCAGGAAGGCCGACGGGCCGCAGCAGTACTCCAAGGTCGGCACCCGCAACGCCATGGTCATCGCGGTGTGCGCCTTCGGGCTCGCGTTGCACCCGTCCTCGCGCACGGTCCGCACCGGCATCGGCTCCGCGGCGCCCACGCCGGTTCGGGCGAAGACCGCCGAGGAGTTCCTGAACGCGGCGCTCGAAGAGGGCGGTTTCTGGGACAACGGCAGGGTCATCACCCCGTCGGTCGCCCAGCAGTTCGCGGATCTGTGCGCCGCCGCCTGCAACCCGATCGACGACGTCCGGGGCACGGCGAGCTACCGCCGTCACGCGGTCGGCATCATGGCCCGCCGCACCCTGACCTGGACCTGGGAGTCCTATCGCGGCACCGAAGGCCGGACACAGCGGAAGGGCGGTGTCGCGTAATGCGCGTCAGTTTCACGGTCAACGGACGTCCGCAGGAAGCCGACGACGTCTGGGAGGGCGAGTCCCTGCTGTACGTGCTGCGGGAGCGGCTCGGGCTGCCCGGGTCCAAGAACGCCTGCGAGCAGGGCGAGTGCGGTTCCTGCACGGTCCGACTGGACGGCGTACCGGTGTGTTCCTGCCTGGTCGCCGCCGGTCAGGTGGAGGGCCGCGAGGTCGTCACGGTCGAAGGGCTCGCGGAGTACGCCCGGCGGCGCTCCTGCGGCACGGGCTCCTGCGACACGGGCTCCTGCGGTACCTCACTGGACGCCGCCCGGCAGTGGGCGGCCGGGCCGCAGGACTCCCACACCGGTGAGGGCACCGACCTCTCCCCGGTCCAGCAGGCGTTCATCGACGCGGGTGCCGTCCAGTGCGGTTTCTGCACCCCGGGTCTGCTGGTCGCCGCCGACGAGATGCTGGAGCGCAACCCGAACCCGACCGACGCGGACATCCGCGAGGCGCTGTCGGGGAACCTGTGCCGCTGCACCGGTTACGAGAAGATCATGGACGCGGTCCGCCTGGCGGCCGCCCGGCAGGGAGAGGCGGTCTGAGCATGCCCACCGACAGCGCCCCCATCGGCCCTCCCCTCGGCACGCCCACCCAGGTCACCCAGGGGGCGGACAGCAAGGGCGGAATCGGCGAGTCCACGCTCCGCCCGGACGGCACCCTCAAGGTCACCGGCGAGTTCGCGTACGCGTCCGACATGTGGCACGAGGACATGCTCTGGGGACAGACCCTGCGCTCCACCGTCGCCCACGCCGAGATCGTCTCCATCGACACGAGCGAGGCCCTCGCGCTTCCGGGCGTCCACGCCGTCATGACGTACGACGACCTGCCGACCGACGTGCGGAACTACGGCCTGGACATCCAGGACACCCCGGTCCTCGCGCACCGCAAGGTGCGCCACCACGGCGAGCCCGTCGCCATCGTCGCCGCCGACCACCCGGAGACGGCCCGCCGCGCCGCCGCCAGGATCAGGGTCGAGTACCGCGCGCTGCCCGTCATCACCGACGAGGCCTCCGCGACCGCGCCCGACGCGATCCTCGTCCACGAGAACCGCGACGACCGGCACCTGGGCCACGTCCCGCACCCGAACATCGTCCACCGCCAGCCGATCATCCGCGGAGACGTGTCCACCGCTCGGGAACGCGCCGACGTCATCGTCGAGGGCGAGTACACCTTCGGCATGCAGGACCAGGCCTTCCTCGGCCCCGAGTCCGGGCTCGCGGTGCCCGACGAGGACGGCGGCGTCCACCTCTACATCGCCACCCAGTGGCTCCACTCCGACCTGCGCCAGATCGCGCCCGTGCTCGGCCTGCCCGAGAGCAGGGTGCGGATGACGCTGTCCGGCGTCGGCGGCGCGTTCGGCGGGCGCGAGGACCTGTCGATGCAGATCCACGCCTGCCTGCTGGCGCTGCGCACCGGCAGACCCGTGAAGATCGTCTACAACCGTTTTGAGTCCTTCTTCGGGCACGTCCACCGCCACCCGGCCAAGCTGTACTACGAGCACGGGGCGACGAAGGACGGCAGACTCACCCACCTGAAGGCCCGGATCGTCCTCGACGGCGGTGCCTACGCCTCCACCTCCCCGGCCGTCGTCGGCAACGCCTCCTCGCTCTCCGTCGGCCCGTACGTCGTCGACGACGTCGACATCGAGGCCATCGCCCTCTACACCAACAACCCGCCCTGCGGCGCGATGCGCGGCTTCGGCGCGGTCCAGGCGTGTTTCGCCTACGAGGCCCAGATGGACAAGCTGGCGAAGCGGCTGGGTCTGGACCCGGTGGAGTTCCGGCAGCTCAACGCGATGGAGCAGGGGACCATCATGCCGACCGGGCAGCCGGTCGACTCCCCGGCGCCGGTCGCCGAACTCCTGCGCCGGGTCAAGGCGATGCCCATGCCTCCCGAGCGGCAGTGGGAGAGCAGCGAGGGCGCGGACGTACGACAGCTGCCGGGCGGCCTGTCCAACACCACGCACGGCGAGGGCGTCGTCCGCGGGGTCGGCTACGCGGTCGGTATCAAGAACGTGGGCTTCTCCGAGGGCTTCGACGACTACTCGACCGCGCGCGTGCGCATGGAGGTCGTCGGCGGGGAGCCCGTCGCGACCGTGCACACGGCCATGGCGGAGGTCGGCCAGGGCGGAGTCACCGTCCACGCGCAGATCGCCCGCACCGAACTCGGTGTCGCGCGGGTGACCATCCACCCGGCGGACACCCGGGTGGGCAGCGCCGGTTCGACCTCCGCGTCCCGGCAGACGTACGTCACCGGCGGCGCCGTGAAGAACTCCTGCGAGCTGGTCCGGGAGAAGGTCGTGGAGATCGGGCGCCGCAAGTTCGGCTCGTACCACCCGGCCTGGGCCACCGCCGAGCTGCTGCTGGAGGACGGCAAGGTCGTCACCGACGGCGGCGAGGTCCTCGCCCCTCTGGTGGACGTCCTCGAGGACGAGGCCGTCGAGGTGGAGGCCGTGTGGCGGCACCGCCCGACCGAGGCCTTCGACCTGCGCACGGGCCAGGGCTTCGGACACGTCCAGTACTCCTTCGCCGCCCACCGCGCGGTCGTCGAGGTCGACACCGAGCTCGGTCTGGTGAAGGTCATCGAGCTGGCCTGCGCCCAGGACGTCGGCAAGGCGCTCAACCCGCTCTCCGTCATCGGCCAGATCCAGGGCGGTACCGTCCAGGGCCTGGGCATGGCGGTCATGGAGGAGATCATCGTCGACCCGAAGACGGCGAAGGTCCAGAACCCCTCCTTCACGGACTACCTGATCCCGACCATCCTCGACACGCCGACCCTTCCGGTCGACGTCCTCGAACTCGCCGACCACCACGCCCCGTACGGGCTGCGCGGCATCGGCGAGGCACCGACCCTGTCGTCGACTCCGGCCGTGCTCGCGGCCGTTCGCGACGCGACGGGGCTGGAGCTGAACCGAACGCCGGTACGTCCGGAGCACCTGACCGGAACGTGACCTCCGGCGACCGCGGGTGTCCCTGTGCACCTTGGAGGCCGGCCCGCATGAACCAGCGTGCGCCGGCCGCCCGTTCGGGGACCCTCCACCACCTCTCTGCCAAGGAGGCCGGGACCGATGCTGGACATCGCCGACGAACTGCACCGGTGGGTCGAGCAGGGACGTGACTTCGCCGTGGCCACCGTGGTGGCCGTCGACGGCAGCGCGCCCCGCCGGCCCGGCGCCGCCCTCGCGGTGGACTCCGACGGCACGGCGGTCGGCTCGGTCTCCGGCGGCTGTGTGGAGGGCGCGGTCTACGACCTGTGCCAACAGGCCCTTCGGGACGGGCAGTCGGTCCTGGAGCGTTTCGGCTACAGCGACGAGGACGCCTTCGCCGTCGGCCTGACCTGCGGCGGCGTCATCGACATCGTCGTCACGCCGGTCCGGGCGGGCGACCGGGTCCGCCCGGTGGTCGCGGCAGCTCTGGAGGCCGCCGCGAGCCGACGGGCGGCCGCGGTGGCCCGGATCGTCTCCGGCCCCGCGGAGCTGAGGGGCCGCGCGATGCTGGTCCACCCCGAGGGGGCGTACGACGGCGGATTCGGTGCTCATCCCGAACTTGACCGCACGGTCGCCGCGGAGGCCGGCGCCTTCCTGGACGCGGGCCGCACCGGCACCCTGGAGACCGGCGAACAGGGCTCCCGCTGCGGCTCGCCGCTCACGGTGTTCGTGGAGTCCTCCGTCCCTCCGCCCAGGATGATCGTCTTCGGCGCGGTCGACTTCGCGTCGGCACTCGTCCGTATCGGCACGTTCCTGAACTACCACGTGACGGTCTGCGACGCCCGCCCCGTGTTCGCCACCCGCGCCCGTTTCCCCGAGGCCGACGAGATCGTCGTCGAGTGGCCCCACCAGTACCTGGAGCGCACGGACGTCGACGCCCGCACCGTCCTGTGCGTCCTCACCCACGACGCCAAGTTCGACGTACCTCTGCTGAAACTCGCCCTACGGCTCCCGGTGGCCTACGTGGGCGCGATGGGCTCCCGCCGCACCCACCTGGACCGGATCGAGCGGCTGAGGGAAGTCGGCGTGACGGAGCTGGAGTTGGCTCGGCTGCGGTCCCCGATCGGGCTGGACCTCGGCGCCCGCACGCCGGAGGAGACGGCTCTCTCCATCGCCGCCGAGATCGTCGCCGACCGGCGCGGCGGGAGCGGGGTGTCTTTGACGGGGGCCCACACCCCGATCCACCACGACCCGACGTCGGAACCGGCGGGGCGCACGGGGGCGGTGGCCTGAGCGGGATCGGGATCGGGATGGGAACGGGCTTGGGAACGGGCTTGGGAACGGGCTCGGGAACGGGCTCGGGAACGGGCTTGGGAACGGGTTCGGGCTTGGGAACGGGCTCGGGTTCGGGCTCGGGTTCGGTATGACACGTACCCGCGTAGGAGCCGGTTCGACGGCCGCGTACGAACCGGCTCGACCCGCGTCACGGCCGTCGGAGAAGGCGGTTCGCCGCCCGTCCGAAGACCCGCCGGGCTGCCCCCGCGAGCAGGCGGTCGAAGACACCGGGGAGAAGGCGTACGTCCAGTTCCTCCCGCCAGACAACGCGTGAGCGCCCCCCGGGTCCGGGCCGTACCTCGATCTCGGCCCAGCCTCTGATCACCCGCCCCCGCTTGACGAGGCGGACGAAGCCCGCCTCGTCGTCCGTCGGGGGACGCCAGACCGTGACCTCCATCCGGTCGTCGAAGACGAGCGGGCCGATTCCCGAGCGGGCCACGAAGACCGTGCCCTCGCGGGTCGGCGGGGGAGTGAGCACGGTGACACGGGTCAGGGGCACCACCGTGCCGTGGCGGGGCCACTCCGTGAGGCGGCGCCACGCCTCGTCGAGGGGGAGCGGTGCCGTGCGTTCGAGAAGGAAGGTGACCACGGGATGATCGTAGGGAATCCGGCCTGCTCAGCGGGCCGTTCGCGGACAGCTCACGCACGTGGCCCAGCCGGGTACGGGCCCGGGGGCGGTCGGGCGGGTCCGTACGTCGGCGCGGTGACCAGCACTCACAGAATTGGCCAGAACTCAACCGTGAGTGACGGTGATCTTTCGTGAACTCCCCTTGGACACGGCAGGTTCACCTACATTGGGTGCCCTGATCGCCAACGCCGAGCCACTGGAGGCCCTGCCGTGTCGGACGCCCACTCCGAGGTCACCGTCGGTGCGAAGCCGTCCGCCCGGATCGACACCTCGAAGCCGCACTCGGCCCGCTTCTGGAACTACTTCGTCGGAGGCAAGGACCACTACGAGGTCGACCAGGAGATCGGGGACCAGATCAAGGAGATCTTCCCCGGCCTCGTCGACGTGGCGCTCACGAGCCGGCACTTCCTGGGGCGTGCCGCGCGGTACCTGGCAGGAGAACAGGGCATCCGGCAGTTCCTGGACATCGGCACGGGCCTGCCGACCGCCGACAACACCCACGAAGTGGCCCAGCGCGTCGCCCCGGACGCGCGGATCGTGTACGTCGACAACGACCCCATCGTGCTGGCCCACGCCAACGCCCTGCTGACCAGCACCAAGCAGGGCAGGACCGCCTACCTGGACGCCGACCTCTACGAGCCCGAGTCCGTCCTCGAAGCAGCCGCCGCCACCCTCGACTTCTCCCGGCCGATCGCCCTGATGATCCTCAACACCCTCGGTCACGTCGCCGAGTACGACCAGGCGCGCGCACTGGTGCGCCGGCTCGTGGACGGCCTTCCGCCGGGCAGTCACCTGGTGATCAGCGACAGCACCGCCACCAGCCAGGGGATGATCGCCGCGTCCGAGGCGTACAACGCGAGCGGCGCCGTGCCGTACTACGTGCGCGGCGTCGAGGAGATCGCCGGGTTCTTCGACGGCCTGGACCTGGTGGAGCCCGGCATCGTCCAGGTGACCGAGTGGCGCCCCGACTCCGGCGACGCGACCGCCCGTACCGCGGTCGACGCGTACTGCGGAGTGGGCCGCAAGCCCTGACCCGTCGGCCACGTGGACACGAGGTCACCTCGCGCCCGCATACAGAGGCCTGGGGGCCGGCACGGAGATTCGTGCCGGCCCCCAGGCATGTTTCCCGGACTTCCTCGATCCGGCTGAGGCCTCCCAGGGACTGACGGAGGGCGTCCGGGCCGTCCTGGCCGAACGCGGACGACGGGACGCTGAGGAACCTGGAGCCGGTCCGGGCTCAGTTCGAAGTGTCGAGGGTGACACCGGCCGACCGGTGAACGAGTTCTGCGCACCCAGGCAGCCGGAGTCGTCGTACCGACCTCCCCCAAGTGGGCCCGAACGGTGCCGATTCAGGGTCTCAACATACCCCCCATGGGTATGCTACGTTCTAGCTCCAAGGTACCCCGAGGGGGTATGTGACGAGAAGGGGTGGAGCCATGTCGGCCGTCAATCCTCGGCGGTGGTGGGCACTGGTTGTGCTTGCCGCTGCTCAGTTCATGGTGATCATGGACACGTCGATCATCGGGGTGGCGCTCCCCGAGATGCAGCAGGACCTCGGCTTCTCGCAGGGCGAGCTCCAGTGGGTGTTCAACGCCTACGTCATCGCCTTCGGCGGCTTACTGCTGCTCGGCGGTCGCCTGTCCGATCTGCTCGGCGCACGCAAGGTGTTCAGCACCGGCTGGGTGATCCTCATCGCGGGATCGGTCCTCGCGGCCGCCGCCCAGACCGCCTGGGTGGAGGTCGCCGGCCGCGCCGTCCAGGGTGTCGGAGGGGCACTGATCGCGCCCTCGGCCATGACACTGCTGATGATGCTCTTCATGCACGACCCGAAGGAGCTCGGCAAGGCCATGGCCCTCTACGGTGCGGCGGCACCCGCGGGCGGTACGGCCGGTGTCTTCCTCGGTGGGGTCTTCACCGAGTGGCTCAGCTGGCCGTGGGTCTTCATCATCTACATCCCGATCGGTGTCGCGACTCTCGCCGCCACCAAGCTGCTGCCGGACGTCGGTGGCCGACGTGGTGGGGTGGACGTGCTGGGAGCGGCTTCGGTCACCGCGGGTCTCGCGCTCGCCGTCTTCGCGGTCGTCCGGGCGCCGGAGGTCGGATGGACCTCCACGGGCACCGTGCTGCAGCTGGCAGGGGCCGCGGCGCTGCTGCTGCTCTTCTTCGTGATCCAGAAGACGCTCCGCGAGCCCCTCATGCCGCTCGGCATCTGGCGCGTCCCGCGGCTCGGCTCGGCCAACCTGGCGATGGCCCTGCTGGGTGCCGCGTGGATCCCGATGTGGTACTTCCTCAACCTGTACCTCCAGCAGGTCCTCGGTTACGGGGCCTTCGCCTCCGGCGCCGCCTTGCTGCCGATGACCGTCCTCCTGATGATCTTCATGACGGCCATCACGGCGAAGCTGATGGCCAAGTTCGGGGCCAAGCCGCTGATCGGTGGCGGTCTCCTGGTCCTCGCGGCCGGTCTGCTCTGGCTGTCGGCGGTCGAGCCCACGGGAACCTTCGCGGTCGATGTTCTGCCCGCCTCGCTGGTCGCCGCGCTCGGTATGTCGCTGGCGTACATCCCGGCGATGATGTCGGCGATGTCGGGTGCCCCGCAGGAGCAGGCGGGTCTGGCGTCGGGCATCGTCAACACCACCTATCAGGTGGGGTCGGCGCTGGGTCTCGCCGCGCTCACCGCGGTGGCCACCTCGCAGGGCGCCGGTCAGCTGGGCAACCTGCCGGCGCTGACGGACGGCTTCAGCGCGGCCTTCATCTGGGCCGCGGCGATCGCCGCCTTGGGTGGCCTGCTGACGCTGGCCCTGATGCGCGGTGACAAGGCCTCGGCAGCACCTCAGGCCGAGGACTCTCAGGTCGCTCACGGAGAGCGGGCCACCGCCTAAGGGAGCAACCTGCACCAACAACCAGCGCCAGCACCACCAACCAGCAAAAGCAGCAACAGCCAGCACCAGCAGAATCTCAACAGGGCCGTTCAGTGCCGGGAAACCAGCATCGGGGCGGCCCTTTCTGATGCGCGAGAGCGAGGCCGACCGAGGGCCCACGCGGAGGAGCGGGCCCGATCTCGAAGAGCCCAGAGGAGCCCAGAAGGGCCCAGCAGGGCGCAGAAGTCATAGAGAAGGGCCCACAAGCCCGCAAGCCCGAGCAGGGCCGACAAGGGCCCAGTCAGGGGCCTCGCCCAAGCGCCCACTCGTCAGGAGCGTAGCCATGGATATCCAGACCAGAGCCGTGCATACGCGGAACGAGCCCAGCCCGGAGGGTGGTGGCCGACCGCTCAGCGTGCCCATCGTCCAGTCCTCGGCCTTCGCCTTCGACTCCGCGGACGCGCTCGCGGAAGCCATGTCCGGCCCCGATGGTCCGTACGTGTACTCGCGCCGCGGCAACCCGACCGTACGGGCACTGGAGCGGACGCTCGCGGGCCTCGAAGGGGGCGCCGCCGCCATCGGGTTCGCCTCGGGCATGGGGGCCATCAGCGCCGTCCTCTTCGCGCTGCTGAAGCCGGGGGATCACGTGGTCGCACAGCGGTGCCTGTACGGCGGCACCTACTCCGTGCTCTCCGACCTGGTCGATCGGTACGGCGTCGTGGTCGAGTACGTGGCCGGTGACGACGCCTCCGAGTTCGAACGGCTCGTACGGCCGACGACGCGCCTGCTGCATCTCGAGACGATCGCGAATCCCACCGGCCGGGTGCCCGACCTCGCGGGGCTCACGGCGGTGGCGCGGCAGCACGGGGTGGTGAGCGTGGTGGACAACTCGCTGGCCTCGCCCGTGCTGTGCCGCCCCATCGAACACGGGGCCGATGTGGTGGTGCACTCGACCACCAAGTACCTCTCGGGGCATTCCGACGTCCTGGGGGGAGTGGCCGTCTTCGCCGATGAGGGTGTGCGTGACCGGGTGTGGCCGCGTGCCGTCGAACTCGGTTCCTGTGCCGATCCGTTCGCCGCCTGGTTGACCCTCCGGGGAGTCCAGACGCTGCCGCTCAGGATGCGCCAGCACTGTGCGGGCGCCGAACTGCTCGCCGGCCGGCTCGTCGCGTACCCGGGGGTGACAGCGGTGCACTGGCCATGGCTCCCGGGCCACCCGACGTACGGCCTGGCGCGCACAGTGCTCTCCGGCGGCGGAGGCATGGTCTCGTTCGATCTCGCAGGCGGCCGGGAAGCGGGGCGCGCGTTCATCGAAGGCGTGCGGCTCGCTCGACTCGCCCTGTCCCTGGGCGGAGTCGAGACGTTGGTGGCCCATCCTGCGTCGACCTCGCACCGGGAGCTGGACGAAGCGGCCCTGGCCGCAGCCGGCATAGGTCCGGGGACCGTGCGGATGTCCGTGGGCATCGAGCACCCGGAGGACCTGTGGAGTGACGTGGAGCAGGCACTCAAGTCGTAGATTTGGATTGACAAAATAAATGGTTGATTCGTAGATTGGAGTGGTTCAGAGAAACCTTTCTGGCTCAACAGGGGGGCGCCATGCGTTACTTCGAGGACTTCCGTGCCGGTGACGTGCATGTACTGGGCACCGTTACCGTGACCGAGGAGGAGGTGCTGGAGTTCGGGAGGCGCTACGACCCGCAGACCTTCCACACCGATCCCGAGCGTGCGAAGCAGTCGCCCTTCGGCGGTCTGATCGCCAGCGGCTTCCACACCTCGGCGCTCTTCATGCGTCGGTACGTGGACGGCCTTCTCTCCTACAGCGACTGCGTCGGCTCACCCGGCATCGACGAGGTCCGCTACCACCGGCCGGTGCGCCCGGGAGACACACTCACCGCGCGGATCGAAATCCTCGGTTCGCGCCCCTCGCTCATGAGCCCCACCACCGGAATCGTGCAGCCCCGCTGCGAACTGGTGGCCCCTGACGGGACGGTCGTGTTCAGCATGATCCTGCACAGCATCTTCCGGCGGCGTCCCACTGCCGCCTCCGCCGCATCCCCCGTGTCGATGCCCGCGGCGGAGGACCCGGTCGCTTGTGGGCGAACACGCTGAGCACGGCCGTCCTACCTGACGCACAGCACTCCGACTTCTGAAGCGCTTCCCGAAGGGGGACCTCCTGTGGAGGCCGTATCCCGCACCGCCCAGTGGACCGCCGCCGCGCGGGCACTGGAAACCGAACGCGAGGACCGGCTGTTCGCCGATCCCTACGCGCGCACCGTCGCCGACACCATCGGCTTCGAACTGCTCGAACGGTACGCGGGCGCAGGCACCGTGCCGTTCCTCGCCATCCGCACCACCTACCTGGACCGGGCCATCGGGCACGCCGTCCAGGAGCGGGGGCTGCGCCAGGTCGTGTTCCTCGCGGCCGGCATGGACACCCGCTACTACCGGCTCGACTGGCCGGACGGCGTCACCGTCTACGAACTGGACCGGCCCGCCCTGCTCGACGCCAAGGCGGAACTGCTGGCCGACGAGCCGGCGCCCGCGGGTCGCGAGCGCCGTACCGTCGCGGTCGACCTGACCCAGGACTGGACCGGGCAGCTCAAGGACTCGGGCTGGCGCTCCGAGCAGCCCACGCTGTGGATCGTGGAGGGACTGCTGTTCTTCCTCCCCGAAGACGCCGTACGCACCCTGATCACCACCCTCTGGCAGAACAGTGCGCCGGGCTCGGTCTTCCTCGGAGACGTCATCAGCGAGGCGGCCCTGAAGAACCCGCTCTCCCGGTCGTTCATGCGGGCCCTCGCGGAGGACGGCAATCCCTGGCTCTTCGGCACCGAGGAGCCCGAGCTGCTGCTGACCTCGTGCGGCTGGACGGTCCGCGAGGTCCGCCAGCCCGGCGAGGAGGGTGCCCACTTCGGCCGCTGGCCCTACCCCGTGGCGCCGCGGGAGGCTCCCCGTGTGCCGCGGTCCTTTCTGTTCACCGCGGTTCGAGACGAGGTATCAGCATGACCGACGAGGCCCTCGGCACCGAAGCCACCGTCGACCCGGCCACGGCCTTCCACCAGCGCATCATCGGTGACGCCGCGGCCGCGGTCCGCGGCCTGACCGTCTCCCTCGGTGAGCGGCTGGGGTTGTACCGGACGCTGGCCGAGCACGGGCCGCTGACCCCCGCTGAGCTCGCTGAGCGCGCCGGCATCACCGTGCGCTATGCGGAGGAGTGGCTGCACGCCCAGCTGAGCGCCGGCTACGTCGAGCGCCACCCGTCGTCGGACAAGTACACGCTGCCCGCCGCGCACATCGCGGTGCTCGCCGACCCGAGCGCGCCGACCTTCGCCGCCGGATTCTTCACGGCGCTCAAGGCCCTCTACGCCACCGAGGATCTGCTCACCGAGGCCTACCGCACCGGTGACGGCGTCGGATGGGCCGAGCACGATCCGGCCCTCGACACCGGCATGGGCAGCTTCTTCCGGCCCACCTACCAGCACCGGCTCCTGCCCGACTGGCTGCCCTCCCTGCACGGGATCACCGACAAGCTGGCCAACGGCGGAAGCGTCGCCGACGTGGGGTGCGGCGTCGGTGACACCACCCGGCTCATCGCCCAGGCCTTCCCCAACGCCAAGGTGTACGGCTTCGACTACTCGGAGGAGGCCATCGGTATCGCCCGGCAGCTCGCCGAGGACGAGGGCCTGTCCGGCCGGGTCGTCTTCGACACCGCCTCCGCCGACGACTACCCGGGCGCCGGGTACGACCTGGTGACCTTCTTCAACTGCCTGCACGACATGGGCGATCCGGTCACCGCCGCACAGCACGTTCACAAGTCCCTGGACACGGACGGCACATGGATGCTCGTCGAGTCCAATGTCTCGCCCGCGGACATCGACACCCGTACTCCGGCCGCCCACATGTTCATGGCCCTGTCCGCCGTGATGTGTCTGCCCGTCGCCGTGGCCCAGCGCGGACCGAAGGCCCTCGGCAACCACTCCGGGGAGAAGGCGTTCCGGGCCATCGCCGAGGACGCCGGCTTCACCCGCTTCCGGCGCGCGACCGAGACCCCGGTCAACGCCGTGTACGAAGTCAGGCCCTGACGCGCGGCGCAACCCGTGTCGCGCGAGCAACCATGCATCGTCGCGCACCGCGAACCCCGCACCGCGTATCGCGTACCCGACAGGAGAGAACCATGGCCGCCACGGCGCTGCCCGTCACCGACCGTTTCCTGGAAGTCCTCGGCCGGCTCAGCGAGAAGTCCATCGAGGACTACTACAACCCGTACCAGCAGTTCGACTGGCCCGAGAAGCTCGAGGACAACCGTCTGTGGATGACCCCCGAGTTGCTCACCCCCTACGGCACCCCCCACCTCGACGCGTTGGGTGAGGACACCCTGCACAGGCTGTCCAAGTGGGAGTCGATCAACTTCTACAGCCTCAACGTGCACGGCATCCGCGAACTGCTCATCGAGGTCGTGGGCCGCATCCACATGCCCGGCTTCGAGGTGCCGTCCGACTTCTTCCACCACTTCATCGGCGAAGAGAACGAACACATGTGGTTCTTCGCCGAGTTCTGTCGCCGCTACGGCCAGAAGATCTACGCCTCCACGGCCATGCGGGCCGACTCCGCCTGGGAGCCGGAGATCGAGAACTTCCTGGTCTTCGCCCGCATCCTGTTCTTCGAGGAGCTGGTCGACCACTACAACTCCCGGATGGCCCAGGACGCGTCGCTCTGCGACACCATCCGGCACGTCAACCGCATCCACCACCAGGACGAGTCCCGGCACATCGCCTTCGGACGCGAACTCGTCTCCCTGCTGTTCGCCCGTATGTGCACAGCGGTGAGCGGTGAACGAGTCCGCGAGGTGGAGTCGTACCTGAAGCGCTACGTCGTCTTCAGCGTCAACTCCCTGTACAACCCGCACGTCTACCGCGACGCCGGTATCGCCGACCCGCTCGCGCTGCGGAACGCCCTCATCGCCGACGAGAGCCGCCGCGAGCACGAGCGCAGGGCCATCCGCAAGCCGCTCGCCTTCTTCCTCAAGACCGGGATCTTCTCCGACGACACCCTGCCGGTCATCTGAACCGAAAGGTGGCATCTCATGTCCCACGACACCCTTGCCCAAGAGCGATGTTCCACACGGGAATCGCGCGGTCTCCCGTCCCTCGGACCCGAGGGTACGGCCCTGCTGCGGCTGCTGGACGACACCTTCGAAAGCTGGGGCGCCGCCGCCGGGGCCCGCTCCATGACCATGCCCCCGCTGCTGCCGGCCGTCGACCTCAAGCGGCTCGACTACTACGAGAACTTCCCGCACCAGGCCGTCGTCGCCACTCCCATCGAAGTCGACCGACGCGGCGAGTTCTGTGCCGACACCGGCTGCTTCCCCTGCAACGCCCTCCAGCCCGCCGAGTACGGCCTTCCCTCCGCCTCCTGCTATGCCGTCTACCTCGACCACGAGGGGAGTGAGATCGCCGAGAACACACTCGTCACGGTCGTCGGCTGGTGCTTCCGCAAGGAGAACCGCTACGAGGGCCTGCGCCGGCAACTGGGCTTCCGTATGCGGGAGATCGTGGCGATCGGCAGCCGCGAACACGCCGAGAGCCATCTGTGCGCCTTCACCGAGCGCATCACCGCGTTCGCCGAAGCGCTGGACCTGCCGCTGCGCAAGGAAGCCGCCAGCGACCCCTTCTTCGACAAGGGCGGCTCCAAGGCTGTTCTGCAACGGCTGACCCCGGTCAAGCACGAGTTCCTCTACGAGGACCTGGCGATCGCCTCGGTCAACACCCACCGCAACTTCTTCGGTGACCGTTGCTCCATCACGCTGGGCGGCACCGGCGGCCCCGCCTTCACCAGCTGCGTCGCCTTCGGGCTCGAACGCTGGCTGTCCGCCCTGACCCGACGCCACGGCAGCTGGGCCGCAGCGAACGACGCGGTTCGCACGGCTGCGGGCAGTCTGGCCGCGGCCGGGCCGGTGGTCTGACGTGCCGGCCCGTCCCACCGCCGCGGGCGGCCTGGGGTGGGCGAACCTCGGCATGGACATCGTGTCCGTCAAACGCGTCCACCGACTGCTCACCGAGTACGGCGAGGAATTCTTCGGTCGGATGCTCGATCCAGGCGAACTGGCCGACTGCGGAACCTCCCAGGGCCTCGACCTGCTCAGCCTGTGCGGGCGGATCGCGGCCAAGGAAGCGGCCTTCAAGACCCTGCGTGTCCAGGGGCGCTTCCTGCCGTGGCGGGACATCGTGGTGCGCCGGTCGGACGGCGGCTGGCCACTGGTCGAGCTGCACCGTCGCGCGGCCGAGATGGCCGCCGAATCCGGCATCACCGACATCACCGTGAGCATCAGTCACGACGTGGACTACGCGGTGGCCGTGGCCGCTCCCATCCTCGGCGATCCGCCCGCCCCCGAGCGTGCAACAGATCCGCCCGCCCCTGAGGGTGCAACAGATCCGCCCGCCCCTGAGGGTGAAACAGATCCGCCCGCCCCCGAGCGTGAATCAGATCCGCCCATCCCCGAGCGTGAAACACCTGCCGAAGCCCCTGCAGCACATCCATCACAGCACCTCAAGACCAAGGAGTACTCTCATGGCCGACTCCCCTCTGCAGCAGGTCAAGGACTGGATCCTCAAGCGCCACTCTGACCGCGAGGACGTCCCGCGGGACCTCGACCTGATCGAGAACCGGCTGATCGACTCGCTCTCCTTCGTCGAGTTCGTCTTCCTGCTCGAACAGCTCAGCGGGCAGACCATCGAGATGGAGACCCTCGAGGTCGACGCCATCCGCACCCTCGACGCCATCGAGACCCACTTCTTCTGTGCGGAGGTGAAGTGACATGGTCCGGCGGCTCTTCACCTCCGAGTCCGTCACCGAGGGGCACCCCGACAAGATCGCCGATCAGATCAGCGACACGATCCTGGACACCCTCCTGGCGCAGGATCCCGCCTCGCGGGTGGCCGTGGAAACCCTGATCACCACGGGCCAGGTACACGTGGCGGGCGAGGTCACCACCCGCGCGTACGCCCCGATCGCCCAACTGGTGCGCGACACGATCCTCGGCATCGGATACGACTCCTCGGCCAAGGGATTCGACGGCGCGTCCTGCGGCGTCTCCGTCTCGATCGGCGCCCAGTCGCCCGACATCGCACGGGGCGTGGACACGGCGGGCAAGGACGGCGACGACCTCGACCGGCAGGGCGCCGGCGACCAAGGGCTGATGTTCGGGTACGCCTGCAACGACACCCCCGAGCTCATGCCCCTGCCGATCTTTCTGGCACACCGGCTGGCCCGCCGCCTGGCGGACGTCCGGAAGAACGGCACCTGCCCCTATCTGCGGCCCGACGGCAAGACTCAGGTCACCATCGAGTACGACGGAGACCGGCCCGTGCGCCTGGACACCGTGGTCGTCTCCTCACAGCACGCCGCCGACATCAGCCTGGACGGTCTCCTGGCACCGGACATCCGGGAGTACGTGGTCGATCCGGAACTCAAGGCACTCGCCGAGCAGGGAATCGGCCTGGAGAGCGACGGGCACCGGCTGCTGGTCAACCCCACCGGCCGGTTCGAGATCGGCGGTCCGATGGGCGACGCCGGCCTCACCGGCCGCAAGATCATCATCGACACGTACGGTGGCATGGCCCGCCATGGTGGTGGCGCGTTCTCCGGCAAGGACCCGTCGAAGGTGGACCGCTCGGCGGCGTACGCCATGCGCTGGGTCGCCAAGAACGTGGTGGCGGCCGGGCTGGCCGCACGGTGCGAGGTGCAGGTCGCGTACGCCATCGGCAAGGCCGCTCCGGTGGGCCTGTTCGTGGAGACGTTCGGCACCGAGACCGTCCCGGTGGAGCGGATCCAGCAGGCGGTCACCGAGGTCTTCGACCTGCGCCCGGCCGCCATCGTGCGGGACCTGGACCTGCTGCGGCCGGTCTACGCGCAGACGGCGGCCTACGGCCACTTCGGCCGCGAACTGCCCGACTTCACCTGGGAGCGGACCGATCGCGCCGACGCACTGCTCAACGCAGTAGGGGGCTGAGATGCAGATCGCTGTCACAGGCTCGATCGCCACCGACCATCTGATGTCCTTCTCCGGGAGTTTCACGGACCATCTCCTGGCCGACCGCCTGGACCGGGTCTCGCTGTCGTTCCTCGCCGACCGGCTGGAAATACGACGCGGCGGTGTGGCAGCGAACATCTCCTTCGGCCTGGGACAACTCGGCCTGCGGCCGGTGCTGGTCGGCGCGGTCGGCGGCGACTTCGAGCCGTACCGCGTCTGGCTCAAGGAGCACGGAGTCGACACCGACTCCGTGCTCGTCCGCCAGGGTCTGCACACGGCACGGTTCGTCTGCACCACGGACCGGATGCAGAACCAGATCGCGACGTTCTACGCCGGGGCCATGTCCGAGGCTCGCACCATCGACCTCGCCCCGGTCCTCGAACGAGTGGGCCGGCTCGGCCTGGTCATGGTCTCGCCCGACGACCCCGAGGCGATGCTCAGGCACACACGAGCCTGCCGCTCGCTCGGCATACCCTTCGCCGCGGACCCCTCCCAGCAGCTGGCCAGTCTCACCAGGGACCAGGTGCTCGACCTCGTCGACGGAGCCCGCTGGCTGTTCACCAACGAGTACGAGGCCGCGCTTCTCCAGGAGCGGACCGGACTGACGGACGCGGAGATCCTGCGCCGGGTGGGCTGCTGGGTCGTCACCCGAGGCAAGAAGGGGGTGCTGATCCACCGGGACGGCAGTCGCGTCCTGGCGGTGCCCGCGGTCGAGGTGCCCGGCGTGGTGGACCCCACCGGCGTCGGTGACGCCTTCCGGGCCGGCTTCCTGGCCGGTGTCGCCTGGGGCGTACCCGAGAAGTGCGCGGCCCAACTCGGCTGTGTCCTGGCGGCCACCGTCCTCGACTACGTCGGAACGCAGGAGTACCGCCTCCAGCGGGAGCCGCTGATGGCGCGTCTGAGGACGACCTACGGAGTCGGATGCGCCGCACATCTCCTCGCCCACCTGCGGGAGTTGTCGTGACGAAGGAGCGGATCACGGCACTCCGTGCGGCTCTGGCGAGCCGTTGCGTGGTGGCCGACGGAGCCATGGGCACGATGCTTCAGGCGCAGGATCCGACGCTGGAGGACTTCCAGCAGCTGGAGGGCTGCAACGAGATCCTCAACGTCACCCGCCCGGACATCGTGCGCTCGGTCCACGAGGCCTATTTCGCGGTGGGTGTGGACTGCGTGGAGACCAACACGTTCGGCGCCAACCACGCCGCGCTGGGTGAGTACGACATCGCCGGCCGCGTGCACGAACTGTCCGAGGCGGGGGCGCGGATCGCCCGGGAGGTCGCCGACGAGTTCACGGTGAACACGGGGCAGCAGCGTTGGGTCCTGGGCTCCATGGGGCCCGGCACCAAGCTGCCGACCCTCGGCCATGCCCCGTACACCACGCTGCGCGACGCCTACCAGCAGAACGCCGAGGGCATGATCGCGGGTGGCGCGGACGCGCTGTTGGTGGAGACCACCCAGGACCTGCTGCAGACCAAGGCCGCCGTGATCGGCGCCCGCCGTGCCCTGGACAGCACCGGGCTCGACCTGCCGCTGATCGTGTCGGTGACCGTCGAGGCGACCGGCACGATGCTGCTCGGCTCGGAGATCGGCGCGGCCCTCACCGCGCTGGAGCCGCTCGGTATCGACATGATCGGCCTGAACTGCGCCACCGGCCCCGCCGAGATGAGCGAGCACCTGCGCTACCTGGCCCGCCACTCCCGCATCCACTTGTCCTGTATGCCGAACGCGGGCCTGCCGGTCCTCACCAAGGACGGGGCCCACTACCCGCTGACCGCCTCCGAACTGGCCGATGCGCAGGAGGGTTTCGTCCGGGACTACGGCCTGTCCCTGATCGGTGGGTGTTGCGGTACGACGCCGGAGCATCTGCGTCAGGTGGTGGAGCGGGTCCGTGAGCTCACGCCGGCCGAGCGTCGGCCGAGTCCGGAGCCGGGTGCGGCTTCCCTGTACCAGACGGTTTCCTTCCGTCAGGACACCGCGTATCTGGCGATCGGTGAGCGGACCAACGCCAACGGTTCGAAGAAGTTCCGCGAGGCCATGCTGGAGGGCCGCTGGGAAGACTGTGTGGAGACGGCCCGTGAGCAGATCCGTGAGGGCGCTCACATGCTGGATCTGTGTGTGGACTATGTCGGGCGTGACGGTGTGGCCGACATGGCGGAGCTGGCCGGGCGTTTCGCCACGGCGTCCACGCTGCCGATCGTGCTGGACTCCACGGAGGTGGAGGTCCTGCGGGCGGGTCTGGAGAAGCTCGGCGGGCGGGCGGTCATCAACTCGGTCAACTACGAGGACGGTGACGGACCCGAGTCGCGGTTCGCGAAGGTCACCCGGCTGGCGCGGGAGCACGGCGCCGCGCTGATCGCGCTGACCATCGACGAGGAGGGCCAGGCCCGTACCCCTGAGAAGAAGGTCGAGATCGCCGAACGGCTGATCGACGATCTGAC
>NZ_JARXYX010000011.1 GCF_029893585.1 Streptomyces sp. LBL | reverse complement strand
ACATCCAGTACGAGGGCTTCCGCCCGGCACGCCGATAGCACGCTCCCCCACTCTCGGCTGCGCTCGAGCGGGGGGACCCCCATGACGCCGCTCCTCTCGGGCAAACATTGCCTGCCACGGCACTAGCCCGAAGGCCGGTCACGTCACGGCGACCGGCCATCTTCCGCCGGCCTCTTGCTCGGGATGCCTGACGGGCAGTGCACGCTGCGGTTGCCGTTCGCAGGGTGCGAGAGGCCGGAAGGAACCCGGCGTTGTCATGTTCGCCGGACTCCTCCCATTCGCCGCAGCGGCGGCGTACCACGACGGTGCGGCGCTGTCGGACGCGTCACCGCCACCGGTCCGTCGGCCTACACGGCCATGGGGCGGTCGTACGGGCCGATCGGGGCCGGCAATTGTGAACTGCCCGTCAGGTGGCGGTCGACGGCCGTCGCCACCGCCCGTCCCTCCGCGATCGCCCACACGATCAGCGACTGTCCCCGCGCGGCGTCCCCCGCGGCGAACACGCCAGGTACGTTCGTCGCGAAGCCGGCGTCCCGCGCGATCGTCCCGCGGGGCTCCAGCTCCAGCCCCCACTGCCGGATCAGCCCGTCCTCCTTGTCCGGGCCCGAGAACCCGAGCGCGAGCAGCACGAGGTCGGCGGGCAGGCAGCGTCCGCTGCCCGGCACCGGCTGCCGCTGCGCGTCCACCTCGACCAGATGCAGCGACCGTACCTGCCCGTCCCTGTCCCCGGTGAAGCGGATGGTGGACGCCGCGAACAGCCGCGCGTCCGTGTCCGCGTCCGCCGCCGGCGCCGTCCGCAGGTCCCGCGCCTCCTCGTGCGCGGCTGACAGCCGGTAGATCTTCGGATACGTCGGCCACGGCTCGACGTCCTCGTCGCGCTCGCCGCCGGGCTGGGCGTAGATGTCCAACTGGGTGACGGACGCGGCCCCTTCCCGTATCGCCGTCCCCAGACAGTCGGCCCCCGTGTCCCCGCCGCCGACGATGACGACATGCTTCCCGGCCGCGGACATGGGCGAGATCTCCAGGTCACCCTCGCACACCCGGTTGGCCAGCGGCAGATACTCCATCGCTTGGTGCACGCCGGCCAACTCTCGCCCCGGTACGTCCAGTTCACGCCAGGCAGTCGCCCCGGTGGCGACCACCACGGCGTCGTAGCGCGAACGCAGCTCCGCGGCGCCGATGTCCCGCCCGACCGCTGTCGACGTACGGAACTTCGTTCCCTCCGCCCGTATCTGCTCGATCCGCCGGTCGAGGTGGTGCTTCTCCATCTTGAACCCGGGGATTCCGTACCGCATCAGTCCGCCGAGCCGGTCGTCCTTCTCGTACACCGCGACCGTGTGGCCCGCGCGGGTCAACTGCTGTGCCGCGGCAAGGCCCGTGGGCCCCGAGCCGATCACCGCGACCGTCCGCCCGGACAACCTCTCCGGCGGACGCGGTGGCGCGAACCCGAGCTCCCAGGCCCGGTCGGCGATGGCCACCTCGACGTTCTTGATGGTGACTGCCGGCTGGTTGATCGCGAGCACACACCCCGCCTCGCAGGGCGCTGGACACAACCGGCCGGTGAACTCAGGGAAGTTGTTGGTGGCGTGCAGCCGGTCGGCGGCCGCCCGCCAGTCCTCCCGGGAGATCAGGTCGTTCCACTCAGGGATCAGATTGCCGAGCGGACAGGCGTCGTGACAGAAGGGGATGCCGCAGTCCATGCAGCGATCGGCCTGTTTGCTGACGATGGGCAGCAGCGCCCCGGGGACGTACACCTCGTCCCAGTCCCGGACCCGCTCCTCGACCGGCCGACGCGGCCAGTCCTGGCGGGCCGTGGTCATGAATCCCTTGGGATCGGCCATGGGCGTCTTCCTTGCCTGCGCGTGTAACTTGCGCGTCCGACGTGGCCGTGCGTCATCGGGCGGCACTTTCCGGAACCTTTTGCGGTGCTTCCTCCGGAACCTCTTGGGGTACTTCCTCCGGCACGTCCTTCGGCCACGATACGTCCCGTCGGTCACTTACGCAGAGGGTCCGACAGCGCTTTCTCGCAGGCTGAGAACAGGTGTCCCGGTCCCGCTCGGATCCGGCCCGCGCTCAGGTCAGGGCCAGCGCGTACGACACCGTCGCCGCAGCCGAGGCGACCGTGCGCACGTGGTTCCACATCGTCCACTCGCGTACGTACGTCGGCCAGTACGCGGACGCCTCCTGGGCGCCGGGCTCCAGCCTGCCCAGCGCGTTGTTGCGCGGCACGTTCGCCGCGATGGTCAGTCCGAACACGCCGAACAGGTACAGCGCGCTGCCCACCAGCAGCTCGACCGCCCCCTCGTCCGGCCACACCACGAACGTCACCACCGCGATCACCACGCACACCACGGCCGACCCGGTGAACACGAACATGAACGCCGCCCGCACCGCGTACTCGTTGATCGAGTTCATCGCGGCGACCCCCTGCGCGGGCGGCAACGCGGCGAGCGCCCGCATCACGAAGGTCGAGAAAGCGCAGAACGCCCCGGCCACCAGTCCGGTCCCCATCACGCCCACCATGGCCAGCACAAAGTAGGGCCCATCGATCACGTCGCAACCCACTCCCACATCGAGCCGAGCTTCAGCCCGGCACCGTCCCCACCAGTGATTCCCCGAACACCGACCCCCACCATGGCCAAGCCCGCGCTTCCACAAGCGAGCGTCCAGCCTGGCGCCGCGACAGCGAGCAGTCACGACGGCACGCCTTTGCGTGCCGAACAATCGCCCCCATCACGTTCCCGATCGCGCCCCCACCTCGCCACGTCAGACCCGCTCCTCCCTCACCAGTCACCCGTCCTCCGCCGTCTCCACCCCTCCCGCCTGACGCATCATGGCCGTGTGCGACTCGAAGCGATCACCTGGGACCGGCTTGGCGACCTCCTCGCCGAACGACTGCTCGACCTGAAACCGGCCGACGGCAGCCCCTGGCCCCGCATCGCCTTCGACGGTGCCCCTGTCGGCCGACCGGGAGACCTCGCCGATCGCGTCTCGGAGGCCCTGCGCATACGTGGCCGGCCCTCGCTCGTCATCGGCACGCACGGCTTCCTACGTCCCGCTTCGCTCCGCCTGGAATACGGCCATCAGGACCTGGAGGCCTACTACGACGGCTGGTTCGACACCGGCGCCCTGTGGCGCGAGGTCTTCGGCCCTCTCGAACCCGGCGGCGACGGCCGCGTCCTGGCCGACCTGTGGGACCCGGTCACCGACCGTGCCACCCGCAGCCCCTACGTCCACCTCCCGCCCGCTGGTTTCCTGTTGCTGCACGGCCCCCTCCTGCTGCGCCACTGGTTCCCCTTCGATCTGACCGTCCACGTCCTCCTCTCACCGGGAGCCCTGCGACGCCGTACCCCCGAGTCCGAGCACTGGACCCTCCCCGCCTTCGAGCGCTACGAGAACGAGACCGACCCGGCCGGCACGGCCGACATCCTGATACGTGCCGACGACCCCCGTCGCCCGGCCTGGAATGGCTGATCGGAGCCTCTGTCCCACTGATCCGCCACCGCTTTTACGTGTGCGCGCATTGGCCTCTCGGCCTACGCGGTCTCCAGGTGCGTCGGTCCGGCGGCGCCGTGAGAATGAGGACACCGGGACTTGCGGGGCACCCGCTCTGCGCCGGCCACCCGGCACCGGGAGGCACCCCATGACCACCGCCGCAGACATCATGCACCGTGGTGCCCAGTGGATCCCTGCCCACGAGACCCTGAACCGTGCGGCCCAGCTGATGCGCGACCTGAACGTCGGGGCCCTGCCCATCAGCGACCAGAACGAGCGGCTCTGCGGAATCCTCACCGACCGCGACATCGTCGTCGGCTGTGTCGCCATGGGCCACGACCCGGCCAAGGTCACCGCCGGCGAGATGGCCCACGGCACCCCGCGCTGGGTCGACGCCGGTGCCGACGTCAGTGAAGTGCTGCACGAGATGCAGGAGCACCAGATCCGCCGGCTGCCCGTCATCGAGAACAAGCGCCTCGTCGGCATGATCAGCGAGGCCGACCTGGCCCAGCACCTGAGCGACGACCAGATCGCGACCTGGGCCGAGAGCGTCTACGCCCGACCCTCCGGCCGCCACTGAGCCGCTGGCCTAAGCTCACTGACTCTCTGCTGCCACTGAGCCGCTGGCCTCCGCCACTGACCCTCGGACGCCGCTGACCTCGAGCGCGCCGCCGATTCGGGACGCGGCGCAGTGACGGCGCGCTGCCGGTCAGAGCCAGCCGTTGCGCCGGAAGCCGCGGTACAGCACCAGGCAGGCCACCGATATCACGCCGATGATCAGGCCGTAGCCGAATCGCCAGTGCAGCTCCGGCATGTAGTCGAAGTTCATGCCGTAGACCCCGCACACCATGGTAGGTACGGCGATCACCGCGGCCCATGCCGTGATCTTCCGCATGTCCTCGTTCTGCGCGACCGTCACCTGCGCGAGGTGCGCTTGGAGTATGGAGTTCAGCAGTTCGTCGAAGGCGGCGATCTGCTCCTTGGCACGCAGCAGATGGTCGGAGACATCGCGGAAGTAGGCCTGTATTTCGGGGGCGACCACCCGGATCGGCCGGGTGGCGAGCTCATCGAGGGGACGCCCGAGTGGAACGACGGCCCGCTTCAGCTCCAGGAGTTCGCGCTTGAGTTGGTAGATCCGTCCAGCGTCGACCCGGGCGCCGTTGTCCGTGAAGACCGCCGTCTCGACCTGGTCGATGTCCATCTGTACCGCGTCGGTGACGTTCAGATAGTCGTCGACCACATGGTCCGCGATCGCGTGCAGCACCGCGGCCGGGCCCTTGGCGAGTTGCTGGGGAGCGGACTCCAGCTCCTCACGCAAAGGCCCCAGCGAGCCGTGCCGTCCGTGGCGGACCGTGATGACGAAGTCCGGGCCGACGAACACCATGATCTCGCCGGTGTCCACCACCTCGCTGGTCGCCGTGAGCTCCTCGTGCTCGACGTAGCAGACCGTCTTGAACACCGCGAACAGGGTGTCGCCGTAGCGCTCCAGTTTCGGGCGTTGATGGGCCTCGACCGCGTCCTCGGCCGCCAACGGGTGCAGGTCGAAGAGCTCGGCGATGCCCGCGAATTCCTGGTCCGACGGCTCGTGCAGGCCGAGCCAGACGAAACCGTCACGGCCCTTGCGTACCCGCTCCATCGCGTCGACCAGATCACTGCCCCCTGCGACCCGGACACCCTCCTTGTACGTCACGCAGTTGACCACTGAGGAGCCCAGCGGGGACCGGGCCGGATGGCTCAGGTCGACGCGGGGGCGCCGCCGGGCCAGCCGAGCCACCTTGCGGAGGCTCCCCACCCCGCGGAAGCTGGTGACCTTCCGCAGATTCCCTGTCATGGACATCTGGATCTCCTTGCGTGGATCTCCCTCGCGCCGCATTCCCGCGCCCTGGCCGGTCAGTTTGCCAGTTCGGCGCGAGCGGCGTGCAAGCCTGTGGGAACAGGACGTTCCGCTTGGTTCCCGGCTGTGGACAACGCCTTCGCTCCCGGTCATGGACATACGGACACCGTGACCGGCCGGCCGAAGCGTCGGCGGTCCGTCGTGCCATGTGACGGCCGTCTGCCGGGAGAGGTGTCGGTCATCTCCTCCATCTCGCCGGAGTCGTCGCGTCGACCGCTCCCGACAAGCCGGGCAACTGGGATGATCGCGGCATGATGCGATCCGACGAGTATCTCCTCGATAACCAGCAGACCGAGGCGGGGGAACGTTTCGACGCCTTCGCCTCCCTTTTCGACCCCACGACCTTCCGGCATCTCGACGGACTCGGCATCGGACCCGGCTGGCGTTGCTGGGAGGTCGGAGCCGGTGGCACATCCGTGGTGTCCTGGCTGGCCAAGAAGGTCGGCCCGACCGGACGGGTGCTCGCCACCGACATCGACACCTCGCGGGTCGCCCCAGCGGCCCGGCCGCCGGTGGAGGTGCGGGTGCACGACGTCGGTGCCGACGAGCCGCCGGGGGAGGGGTTCGACCTGGTGCACGCCCGGCTCGTGCTCGTTCATGTGCCGGACCGGGAAAGGGCGTTGCGGTCCATGGTCAAGGCCCTGCGTCCCGGGGGACGCCTCCTGGTGGAGGACGCCGACCCGGCCCTCCAGCCGCTGGTGTGCCCCGACGAGCACGGCCCCGAGCAGCAACTCGCGAACCGGCTGCGGCAGGGCTTCCGCCACCTGCTGGCCGACCGGGGCGCCGACCTCTCCTACGGGCGCAGGCTGCCCCGTCTGCTCCGCGACGCCGGGCTGTGCCGGGTGGAGGCCGACGCGTACTTCCCGGTCAGCTCACCCGCCTCCGTCGCCCTTGAGTCCGCCACGGTCCGCCAGATCCGCTGCCGGCTCGTCGCCGCGGGCCACGCCACGGACCAGGACATCGACCGCCACCTCGCGAACATCGACTCCGGCGACATGGACCTCGCGACGGCCCCGATGATCTCGGCATGGGGTCGCAAGGCGTAGGAGGACGGCGGGCTTCAGCGGCGCTGCGGACGTCCCCCCACCTGCTCCACCGCCACCGCGCCCGCCCGGCACCCCTCCGCCGCCGCGGCCTCGGGTGGGGCTCCCGTGAGCAGGGTGGCGAGGAACGCGCCGGTGAAGGCATCGCCCGCGCCGGTGGTGTCCCGTGGCGTCGCCGGTACGGCGGGGACGTGGGCGATCACGGTGCCGGACCGGGCCACCAGCGCGCCCTCGGCTCCCTGCTTGACCACGACCATCGGCACGTGACGGCTCAGCTCAGCCGCCGCGTCCGCCGTGTCGGGCAAACCCGTGAGCAGACTTGCCTCGTCCCGGCTGGGCAGCAGCACGTCCACGCCCTTGATGAGCGCCAGGAAACGGTCCACCCCCAAGGCCACCAGGAACCCGGCCGACGCCGGATCGAGGCTCACCGGCACCCCACGCGCGCGTGCCGCCTCCAATGCCACCGTCACCAGCGCCCGGCTCGGTTCGGAGAACAGCAGGTAGCCCGACAGGTGCAGCCGCACGACCCCGTCGAGCAGCGTGTCCGACCAGTCCTCCGGCGCCAGCCGCAAGGACGCCCCACTGTCCGTGAGGAATGTCCGCTCGGCCGCCGCCCCCGTGTCGACCAGGCAGATCACCGTCCCGGTCGGCGCCTGCGGATCGACGACGAGCCGGGGCCGTACGCCACAGGCGACCAGCTCCCGCTCGTGCCAGGCGGCCGAGTCCGCGCCGACCCGCCCCAGCAGCCGAACCTCCGCCGGGCCGCTGTGAGCGGCCCAGCAGGCCACGTTGGCCCCCGCCCCGCCCGGTACCGTCCGGACCGTCGCGGCTGTGTCCGTACCCGTGGCGAGAGGCCCCCGGTGCCGGGCGACGACATCCGTGATCACGTCCCCGACGACCAGCAGCGCTCCGTCCGCACCGCCTGCGCGGCCGTGAACCGCCGAGTCAGCCGCACTCGGTCCGGGCCGTTCCGTGGTCATGCCCCGGCCCAGGCCACCGCGATCCGCCCCGCCAGTCGTACGTTGCCGCGCACCGCCGCCAGATTGGCGCTCAGTGAGGCCCCCTCGGTGTGCCGGACCAGATAGTCGAGCAGGAACGGGGTGACCGCCTGACCGGAGATCCCCTCGGCCTCGCACGCGTGCAGCGCGTCGGCGAGCACGCGCGCGTGAAGCTCGGGATCCAGCTGCTCGGCCTCGGGCACGGGGTGGGCGACGATCAGCGCCGACTCGGTCCCGTCGAGCGCGTCCTGAGCCCTCATCACGTCCGCCACCTGCGCCGGGGACTCCAGCGTCCACTCCACGGGGTGACCCGAGTCGGACAGGTAGAAGCCGGGGAAGCGGTCCGTGCCGTATCCGGCCACCGCGACGCCCAGGGTCTCCAGCCGCTGCAGCGTCGCCGGCACGTCCAGGATGGACTTCACGCCCGCGCACACCACGGTGATTCGCGTGCGCGCCAGCAGCCCGAGGTCGGCCGACTCGTCCTGCGTCACCGTCCACTCCCGGTGCACCCCGCCGAGCCCACCCGTCGCGAACACGCGCACACCCGCCAGGGCCGCCAGCAGCGCGGTCGCCGACACCGTGGTCGCCCCGCTCGCTCCGGAGGCCACCGCGAGCGGCAGATCCCGATGGCCCAGCTTGCGGATGCCGTCCTCGTTCGCGACCCGCTCCAGCTGCTCTTTGCCCAGGCCGACATGGGGCTTCCCGTCCAGCACGGCGATCGTCGCGGGAACGGCACCCTCCCGCCGCACGACGTCCTCCAGTTCCAGTGCCACCTGGAGATTACGCGGGCGCGGCAGCCCGTGCGCGATGATCGTGGACTCCAGGGCCACCACAGGTTGACGCGCGTCGATCGCGTCCCGCACTTCTTCGGACAGCACCAGCACCACGAGCCTGCCTCCTGTCGGTCGGTCTTCCCTCATCTCTGTCGGGCGGCACGTCCGGTCAAACCCTTGCGGGCTATGGAGGAGGCCACCAGCCTGGGCGCATGACGGACAACACGACACGTCTCGACCATGTCGTCCTCTGGGTGCAGGACCCACTGGTGTCGGCCGACTTCTACGAGAAGACGGTCGGCATGGAACCCATGAGGCTCACCGACTACGCCGCGGGGGCGGCCCCGTTCCCCTCCGTACGACTCAACGACGAGACCATCCTCGACCTCATGCCGCTCTCCACGGCGGAGCGCATGAAGATGGTCCCCGGCGCCGCCGAGAGCGCCGGCCACCCGGTCAACCACGTCTGCCTGGCCATGCCCGGCGACGACTTCCAGGCCCTGCGCGCCCGCCTGGAGGAACGGTCGGTCCCCGTCTCGGACCTTTCCTACGACTCCTTCGGCGCCCGCGGAATGGCCCGGCGCAGCTTCTACTTCCGTGACCCGGACGGCAACGTCTTCGAGGCCCGGCACTACGACTAGCACTGGCGCGCGAGGGGGCGACGCGCGCGTGCGTGGCCCCCTCCATGGACTCAAACCGGCTGTACGCGGTTCAACGCACCGTGCGGAGCGAGCACGTAGGTGCGGCTCGCGCGTCGAACTCCGTCGACGGAGTGGCGGGCCGCGGGAGACGGCATCCGAGGGCTCAGAACAGCGGCTCGGGCAGTATCCCCTCCAGCGCGAGGAGCTTCCGCTTGGTCTCCAGACCGCCCCCGAAGCCGCCGATGCCGCCGTCGCTCTCGACGACCCGATGGCAGGGCACGACGACCGGCAGCGGATTGGAGCCCATCGCCACCCCCACCGCCTGGGCGGCGCCCGGCTGGCCGACCCGGCCGGCCAGACTGCCGTACCCGACGACCGAGCCGTACGGCACGCCGGCGGCGAGTTCGCGCAGCACCTGCTGGTTGAAGCCCGAACTCAGCGACCAGTCCAGGGGCAGTTCGAAATCGTGCCGCTCACCCGCGAAGTACGCCTCCACCTGGTGTATCGCCTCGGCCAGCAGCGGGGAGCCGGGTGCCTCGACCGGCTCACAGCCCAGCCGGGACCCGAGCCGGTCGAGCGCCTTGTCGCGCACCGCGTCCGTGGCGTGGAAGACGACGTTGACCAGGCCTTCACGGGTCGCGGCCAGCAGCAGCGGACCGATGCCGGTGGCGACGACGGTCCACACGACCCGCTGCTCGTACTGCCCATCGCTGTTCATGCGACCCACGGTACGGCGCACCACTGACAACGCCCGGAGAGCGGCGAAACGCGGCCCCCACCCCCTGACGGGACTCAGACGGCCGGCAGTCTCCAGGAGCAGCTTCTGGTGGTGCAGCTCGACCCGGTGCACGTATGCCGGAGCGTCGGCCGCGCGCGCCCGCGTACGCGGGGCCGAACCAGCTCCCCGTGTCGAGCCGCGCGATCTCGGCCGCCGTGAAGTAGCAGAGGGTCAACGGCAGAGGGGCGCAGAATGACCACAACTTGAATGGAGTTGCGCCAAGTCCGCTCACGGGTGCCACACAACTGGGGCAAGGGCGTGTTTCTTTGCCGGAAAATCGTTCGACCATTCCGGTGGGGGTCATACTCTCTGCCTCAGCCCTGACCGCTCGGACGGTCCTGGGAAGGGGTGCACGTCGGGAAATTCCGGGACGTCAGAAGGCGGAAGGGCAGCCGCGCATGCAAGGCACGGTCGACGGATTCAGCTACGGACTCGTCACACCGGTGGTGGCCTACCTCATGGCCTGCCTGGGCGGCGCGCTGGGGCTGCGCTGCACCACCCGGTCCATGCTCGTCAGCAACTCCTGGCGGCCAGGCTGGCTCGCCCTGGGCTCGGCCGCGATCGGCTCCGGCATATGGACCATGCACTTCATCGCGATGATGGGCTTCAAAGTCCGACAGGCGCCGATCCACTACGACAAGCCCATGACATTCGCCAGCCTGGGCGTCGCCATCGTCATGGTCGGCGTCGGGATCTTCATCGTCGGCTACAAGGGGGCACGTGGAACGGCCCTGATGACGGGGGGCGCCATCACCGGTCTGGGGATCGCCTCCATGCACTACCTGGGCATGGCCGGCATGCGCTTCAACGGCAAGCTGGAGTACAACACGGTCACTGTGGCCGCCTCGGTCGTCATAGCGGTCGCCGCCGCCACCGTCGCGCTCTGGGCCGCCGGGCAGGTCAGGGGGTTCCTGTGGAGCGTGGGTGCGAGCATGATCATGGGGCTCGCCGTCACTGGTATGCACTACATGGGGATGGCCGCCCTCAGAGTCCATCTCCACGGCACGGCCCCCGCCTCGGGTGACTCCCCCGCCTCCCTGCTGGCGCCCATGATGATCGGCCCGCTCGCCTTCCTGCTGCTCGCGGGTGTCGTCGTGCTGTTCGACCCGCTGATGGTCATGGGGAAGCCCGTCTGGACCCCCGCCGACCACAAGCCGGGCGTCCCCGCGCGGGAACTCATTTCCCAGCCCACCTCTCGCCACCCCGTGCTCCGCGCGCGCCGCCACGCGGAGCACGGCTCCCGCACCCCGCAAAACCGCTGACGAGCCCCCCGCAACTCCCCAGGGGGTCCCGTGGCCCCGGAGCCCGCCCGCCTCGGAAGGCCGTCCCGCCCGCAAGCCCGCCAGCCACACCTGCGCACCCCACGCCCGGCCCGCCGGAGGATCCTGGCCCGCAGCCGCCCCGACCCCTCTGGCCGCCGCCCGGCATCGCCCCGAGACCGCACACCCCGCCTCGTCCAGTCCCGTCCCGGCCGGTCGTGCCGTGAAGACTCCGGCCTACCCCCTCCGTAAAACCGCTGATCGGTCCGCGTTGTCAGTGGGGGGTCGTACGGTGGATGACATGCGGCCCGTTTCCCACATCGAACGCACGGTGGCGCCTTTCGAGGTCGTCAGTTCCTACCAGCCCAGCGGCGACCAGCCGGCGGCCATCGCCGAGCTGGCCCGACGCGTCGAGGCCGGCGAGAAAGACGTCGTACTGCTCGGCGCGACCGGCACCGGCAAGTCCGCCACCACCGCCTGGATGATCGAGAAGCTCCAGCGTCCCACCTTGGTGATGGCGCCGAACAAGACGCTGGCCGCCCAGCTGGCGAACGAGTTCCGCGAGCTGCTGCCGAACAACGCGGTCGAGTACTTCGTCTCGTACTACGACTACTACCAGCCCGAGGCGTACGTCCCGCAGTCGGACACATACATCGAGAAGGACTCCTCGATCAACGAGGAGGTCGAGCGGCTGCGCCACTCCGCCACCAACTCGCTGCTCACCCGCCGTGACGTCGTCGTGGTCGCCTCGGTCTCCTGCATCTACGGCCTCGGTACACCTCAGGAGTACGTGGACCGGATGGTCCCCCTCCGGGTCGGCGCCGAGATCGACCGGGACGACCTGCTGCGCCGCTTCGTGGACATCCAGTACACGCGCAACGACGTGGCCTTCAGCCGGGGCACGTTCCGCGTCCGTGGTGACACCATCGAGATCTTCCCGGTCTACGAGGAGCTCGCCGTCCGCATCGAGATGTTCGGTGACGAGATCGAGGCGCTGTCCACCCTGCACCCACTCACCGGCGAGATCATCAGCGACGACGAGCAGCTGTACGTCTTCCCTGCCTCCCACTACGTCGCCGGACCCGAGCGCTTGGAGCGGGCCGCCAACGACATCGAGAAGGAACTGGGGGAGCGTCTGGCCGAGCTGGAGAAGCAGGGCAAGCTCCTGGAGGCCCAGCGCCTGAGGATGCGCACGACGTACGACCTCGAGATGCTCCGTCAGATCGGCTCGTGCTCCGGTGTCGAGAACTACTCGATGCACTTCGACGGCCGCCTGCCCGGCTCCCCGCCGAACACCCTGCTGGACTACTTCCCGGACGACTTCCTGCTCGTCATCGACGAGTCCCATGTCACCGTTCCGCAGATCGGCGCCATGTACGAAGGCGACGCCTCCCGCAAGCGCACCCTCGTAGACCACGGCTTCCGACTGCCCTCCGCCCTGGACAACCGCCCCTTGAAGTGGGAGGAGTTCCAGGAGCGCATCGAGCAGACCGTCTACCTGTCCGCCACCCCGGGCAAGTACGAGTTCTCCCGCGGTGACGGCGTCGTCGAGCAGATCATCCGTCCGACCGGCCTCATCGACCCGGAGGTCGTCGTCAAGCCCACCGAGGGCCAGATCGACGACCTGGTGCACGAGATCCGCAAACGCACCGAGAAGGACGAGCGAGTCCTGGTCACCACGCTCACCAAGAAGATGGCCGAGGACCTCACCGACTACTTCCTGGAACTCGGCATCCAGGTGCGCTATCTCCACAGCGACGTCGACACCCTGCGCCGTGTGGAGCTGCTGCGAGAGCTGCGCGCCGGTGAATTCGACGTCCTCGTCGGCATCAACCTCCTCCGCGAGGGCCTCGACCTGCCCGAGGTCTCCCTGGTGGCGATCCTCGACGCCGACAAGGAGGGCTTCCTGCGCTCCGGCACCTCCCTCATCCAGACCATCGGCCGCGCGGCGCGCAACGTCTCCGGCCAGGTCCACATGTACGCCGACAAGATCACCCCGGCGATGGAGAAGGCCATCGAGGAGACCAACCGCCGCCGGGAGAAGCAGGTCGCGTACAACACGGAGCGGGGCATCGACCCCCAGCCGCTCCGAAAGAAGATCAACGACATCGTGGCGCAGATCGCCCGCGAGGACGTCGACACGGAGCAGCTGCTCGGTTCCGGCTACCGCAAGCTGAAGGACGGCAAGGGTGCCAAGGCCCCGGTGCCCGCCCTGGGCAACGAGGCGGCCAAGGGCGCGAAGGCCGCCAAGGGCAAGGCCAAGGAGAAGGTTCCGACCGACCGTCCCGCGGCCGAACTCGCCGAGCAGATCGAGGAGATGGCCGAGCGCATGCGCGCCGCGGCCGCCGACCTCCAGTTCGAGATCGCGGCCCGACTGCGTGACGAGGTCCACGAGATGAAGAAGGAACTGCGTCAGATGAGGGAGGCCGGGCTGGCCTGACCGTCCAGCGTGGGCGCCCGCCGACCGCACATCGGCCGGCGTCCTGCCAGGCCCGGCGCCCGCCTTCCCGCCCGCACCCCCGCCGTCCCCGCCCGGAGTTCCGCGCGCCGAGTGCCCGCCCCCGCTTCCCTGGCCCGCGTCCCAGCCCCCACTGCCACCGCGCCGCTCACAACCCCACGTCCGGCGGTTTCCCGCCCGCCGCGGGCACGACGGGCACATGCTGTGTTGCAAGACCGACACAAAGTGCGGCCAAGGGTGCGTCACTGTCAGTGGCTCTGCGTAAGGTTCTGGACATCCGCGGATCCCGCGGCAACAGGGGAAACACGAGAGGGGACCAGCGCGTGGTGGACGTATCCAAGGGCGGCGCGCCCGGCGGCGGCGTGAATCTGACCAAGGGTCAGGCCATCAGCTTGCAGAAGAGCGACGGGGGCAGCCTCACCGCGGTGCGTATGGGGCTCGGCTGGCAGGCGGCTCCCCGGCGCGGTCTCTTCGGTTCGCGCACTCGGGAGATCGACCTGGACGCCTCCGCGGTGCTCTTCGCTGACAAGCAGCCGCTCGACGTCGTGTTCTTCCGTCACCTGGTGAGCGATGACGGCTCGGTGCGCCACACCGGCGACAACCTCGTCGGCGGTGTCGGCCAGGGGGGCGACGACGAAGCGATCCTCGTCGACCTGTCGCGGGTGCCGGTCCACATCGACCAGATCGTCTTCACCGTGAACTCGTTCACGGGCCAGACCTTCCAGGAAGTGCAGAACGCGTTCTGCCGCCTCGTCGACGAGACCAACGGCCAGGAACTCGCCCGCTACACGCTCGCGGGCGGTGGCGCGTACACGGCCCAGATCATGGCCAAGGTGCACCGCACGGGCCCGGGCTGGACGATGACGGCCCTCGGCACCCCGGCCAACGGCCGCACCTTCCAGGACCTGATGCCGGCGATCCTGCCGCACCTGTAGGGCCGCGAGCGGCTCCCGACACGACACAGCGAAACACAGGGGGACCAAGGCGATGACGGCCGAGCTGGTGCGGGGGCAGAACCACCCGCTCTCCCAGGTCCGTCTGGAGATCCGGGTCTCGGCCGGTACGCCGGTCGTGGCGGGAGCCACGATCGGCGACGAGCGCGGCAAGATCCCCGGCGTCGAGTGGGTAGCCCACCCGGGAGCCCCCACCCTGCCGGGGCTGGAGGTCTCCCGGCAGGCGGCGTCCGACCATCGCCTCGCCGTCGATCTCGGCGCATTGCCCGAGGCCGTGCACCGGGTCAGCGTGCTGCTCGCACTGCCCGCACCGGGTACCGGGGGCCCTGTCCGTTTCGGCGCCGTCACCGCCCCGTTCATCGTGGTCACCGGCCTGGACGGCAGCGAGATCGCCAGTTACACGATCACGGGTCTGGACGTCGAGTCGGCCCTCGTCGCCCTGGAGCTCTACCGCCGACAGGGTGCCTGGAAGGTACGAGCCGTAGGCCAGGGATACGCGGGCGGCCTCGCCGAACTCCTCACCGACCAGGGACTGGCCCAGGCCCACCAACTCGCGAGCGGCATCAACGAAGCGGTCGCCCGCGGCCTTGCCCGCTCGGTTCAGGCCCTGCCCCGCCCGGCGGACGCCGACCGCTCCCAACGGGCGGCCGCATCGACGCCCGGTGCCGACCAGGGCGGTTCGCCACCCCAGGGCACTCCCGGCCCCGTACCACCACAGCCGATGCCGCCCTACGGGAGCTCGGCCCCGGGCGCACCGCAACAACCCGCCTCTCCCTACGACCCACAGGGCACACCGGCGGCCGGTGCACCGCCGCAGTCCACCTCTCGGTACGAGGGGCACGCACCGACCGACCCCTCCGCCGTGACCCAGCCCTCCGGCCCCACCACCGACGGCCCGATCGACTACAGCCACCCGCGTCGGCAGAACGCGGCCCCGCCACCGCCGACCGCGCCTCCGGCTCAGCCCGGGCAGCCCGCGACGCCGGTGGCCGGCGACGCGACCGGCTGGTCGATGGAAGAGCGGCTCTACAACCAGGTGTGGGGCATGTTCGAGGACCTGGCCCGGACCACGGCCGCGTACCGCAGCGCGGTCGACTTCGCCGACGCGCGCATGGAGAAGGAACTCGACCAGGCCCTGTCCGACCCGCGCAGCCGGATCGGCGGACAGGGCGACGCCGCGCGCGAGGCCGCCGTCGCCAGGCAGGCCCGACTCGTCGACCAGGCCAGGGCGGCTCTGGACCGGGACCTCGCCCAGCTCGCCGCCGAGGCCGAGGTCGTCGAGCCCGCGCTGCCGCCGGCGTATGCGCGCTGGGACAACCCCGTGTGGCATGCCTATCGCGTGCCGATGGAGATCCCCATGGCCCTGCGGGTGGGTGACCTCCACCTCCCCGAGGCCGCCGACCTACGGATACCGATGCTGGTCCGCCTCCCCCTGGAACGGGGTCTGTGGATCGACGGCGGAGCCGGATCGCTCGACGGCTCGTTCACCGACACCCACGACCTGCGCCGCCTTGCGATGGAGACGGCGGTGGCACACGCGGCCCGGCTGCTCGCGGTCTACCCCGCGGGCGAGTTCACCGTGCATGTCATCGACCCCGCGGGTGCCGGAGCGCAGGTGCTCGTTCCGCTGGTGCAGGCCGGTGTCCTCGCGGCGCCGCCCGCGATCGGAGCAGCGGGCGTGGCGGACACCCTGGCCCGCCTGACCCAGCGTGTCGACCTGCTGCAGATGGCGATAGGCGGTGGCGTTGCCGATTCACTCCCTCCTGGCCTCGACACCGCCGAGCAGCTGCTGATCGTCAACGACTTCCCGCACGGCTTCGACGACCGTGCCGTGAACCAGCTGCGCTACCTCGCGGACGAGGGCCCGGCAGTCGGCGTCCATCTGATGATGGTCGCGGACCGTGAGGAGGCCTCCGGTTACGGTCCGCTGCTCGACCCGCTGTGGCGCTCTCTGCTACGCCTCACACCGGTGCCCGACAATCATCTCGCCGATCCCTGGGTGGGACACGCCTGGACATACGAACCGGCCCTCGTGCCGCCCGGCAGTCAGGTGCTCCAGCAGGTGCTGGCCGAGGTGGCGAGGTCCCGTACCAAGGGTACGTAAAGCGACCTGACATGGGATTTTGACCTTCCTTTTGCCAATCGCTTTACCTTTCCTTGGTGATTGGGTACCGTTTTCCTCACGGAGGGGAGTACTCCCTGTCGACTGCGGCGTACCCGTCAATACGGATCAGGCCAGATCCCGGGGCGCCGGCCCACCTTGGGTGGAAGAGACCTCCGGCAGCGCGACGACGCTGGTTACTTGCCGTTACGTATGCTGGAGGCGCAGTGAATGTTTCCCCGACCCTGTGGGTCCTGACGATCGTGGGCCTGGCCGCGCTCATCGCGATGGACTTCTTCATCGGCCGCAAGCCGCACGACGTGTCCATCAAGGAAGCCGGGATCTGGACCGTCGTCTGGATCGCCCTGGCAGGCCTCTTCGGGCTCGGTTTGATGATCTTCGGTGGCGGCCAGCCGGGCGGCGAGTTCTTCGCGGGCTTCATCACCGAGAAGTCGCTGAGCGTCGACAACCTCTTCGTCTTCGTCCTGATCATGGCGAAGTTCGCTGTGCCCTCGCAGTACCAGCAGCGGGTGCTCCTCGTCGGTGTCCTCATAGCCCTGGTCCTGCGAGCGATCTTCATCGCCGCGGGCGCCGCCATCCTCGCCAGCTTCGCGTGGGTCTTCTATCTCTTCGGCGCCTTCCTGATCTATACCGCCTGGAAGCTCATCCAGGAGGCCCGGGCCGACGAGGAGGACGAGGAATTCGAGGAGAACAAGCTGCTCAAGGCCGTCGAGCGACGCTTCGGTGTGGCCGACCGGTACCACGGCACCAAGCTGTGGATCCAGGAGAACGGCAAGCGGGTCATGACCCCGATGCTGGTCGTGATGCTCGCGATCGGCACCACGGACGTGCTCTTCGCGCTCGACTCGATCCCCGCGATCTTCGGTCTGACCCAGGACCCGTACATCGTCTTCACGGCCAATGCCTTTGCCCTGATGGGCCTGAGGCAGCTGTACTTCCTCATCGGCGGCCTACTGAGGAAGCTGGTCCACCTCAGCTACGGTCTGTCGATCATCCTGGGCTTCATCGGCGTCAAGCTGGTCCTGCACGCACTGCACGAGTCGGGGGTCCATGTCCCGGAGATCAGCATCCCGGTCTCCCTCGGCGTGATCTGCGCCGTCCTGATCGTCACCACGATCACCAGCCTGAGGGCATCCAGGAAGCAGGCGGCAGCCGCGGCGGCGCAGGCGCAGAGCGAAGGCGCCGCGAAGAACAGCATCGAGGCCTGACCGCCTCGGACGGACGAACACCCCCCCGGAGCGGTGCGCGGCGCATCGCCGACCACCGCTCCGGGGCTTCGTCGGGTGCTGAGCGCTCCCCTCCGGGAGAGCCAAGGTCGGGTGGAGGCACCGTGGGCACACCGAGGAAGTTCGTGCAGATCGTCGACTTCGAGACCGACCGCATCGAGGAGATGCGGAAGCCGACCGACGAAACGGACCAGTGCCTGCCGGACCGCACCGGTGGTCCCACGCACCGCCGGCATCGGCCTGACCATCCCCGCGGTCGGTCCGGCATCCCTCTGGCTCGTCGGCCCCCGCTCGCCCTCGGCCTGGGCGCTACCCACTGCGCTGACTGTGGTGGTGAGAGCCCTGACCGTGGTGCCGGGCCGGGCCACACCACTCCAAGGCGGCGTGCATCTGGCGCTGTTCGCCGCGTACCTGGAGCCGGCGATCAACCCCTGGACGGTGCGTAAACGCTTACGCAGGCGCTTACGCAGGCGCTTACGCACCCGCGCTCATTCCGGTGCCGGTGCCGGTTGTGCTGCCACCGGCACCGGCACTGGCCGCGTCTCCGGCAGCAGAGCGAAGCACCCCAGGCTCAGCAGCGCGAGCCCTGTCAGATACGCCCCCACGCCCCACGGCACCCGGCCGCCCCGTTCCACCAGCGCGGTCGCCACGATCGGCGTGAGCCCGCCGCCCACGACCCCGCCGAGGTTGTAGCCGACCGAGGCGCCCGTGCAGCGCACCCGGGGTTCGTACAACTCCGGCAGATAGGCGGCGATCACGGCGAACATCGTGATGAAGGCGAGCATCGATCCCAGGAAGCCGAGAAACATCGGCAACGGCTCACCGGTCGCGAGGAGCGCCACCATCGGGAACATCCACACGGCGGCCGCCGCGCATCCGGCCAGGCACAGGGGCCGCCGCCCGTAACGGTCGCTGAGCAGCGCCACCACCGGCGTGAGCGAGCCCTTCACCACCACCGCGGCCATGATGCAGGTCAGCATGACGGTACGGCTGACCCCTAGGCGTTCGGTCGCGTAGGCGAGGGACCACGTCGTGACCGCGTAGAAGATCGCGTATCCGACCGAGAGCGCGCCGGCCGTCAGCAGGACGAGTCGCCAGTGGTCACGTGCCACCTCGACAAGCGGCACGCGCGCGTGGTCGTCGATTCCGAGGAAGCCGGGACTCTCGGTGAGCGACGAGCGCAGCCACAGCCCCATCGCGGCCAGCAGCCCGGCCGCCCAGAACGGCACCCGCCAGCCCCACTGAGCGAACTGGGCCTCGGACAGCGTCGACGACAGCGCCAGCACCACACCGTTGGCGAGCAGGAAGCCCAGCGCGGGCCCCACCTGCGGGAAACTCGACCACAGGCCGCGCCGCCCGGCGGGCGCGTGTTCCGCGGTCAGCAGGACGGCCCCGCCCCACTCCCCGCCCAGCCCCAGCCCTTGCAGGAAACGCAGCACCAGGAGCAGGACCGGAGCGGCCACGCCGATCGTGTGGTACGTCGGTACACAGCCGACCGCCACGGTGGAGGCGCCGGTCAACAGCAGTGAGGCGACCAGGACCGGCCTGCGACCGTGCCGGTCCCCGATGTGCCCGAACAGCACCGAACCGAGGGGGCGTGCGACGAACCCCACCCCGAAGATCCCGAAGGCGGCCAGCGTCCCCGCCACCGGCGAGAACGTCGGGAAGAACAGCGGCCCCAGGATCAGCGCCGCCGCCGTCCCGTATACGAAGAAGTCGTAGAACTCGATGGCTGTCCCGGCGAGCGAGGCCGCCGCGAGCCGCAGCATGGAGGGTGCCCTTACGGAGCGTACGTCGCGCATGTCGAGTCAACTACCCACGGTGATCGCGGGTTACGGGGGCGCGTGGGGTCGCGGCACGTGTCAGTAGGTGACGGTGATGCGCCGGGCGGGACCGTCGACGCGCACCGTGCCGCCGTAGGGGATGACGAGTTGCGGATCGGTGTGTCCGAAGTCGACGTCGAAGACGACGGTGGTGCCGGGGGCGTACGCGCGCGTGGCGCGCAGCACGGACTCGCGTTGGCCGGCGGCGTAGCAGGCGGCCTCCTGAGGGCTGTGGGGGTGTTCGAAGGACCACGTCTTCGGGCGGCCCATCAGGAGGGCGGAGAAGCGCTGGAGCAGTCCGCGCTCGCCCATGGCGCGCAGGGTGCGGAAGACCTCCGCGTCGCCCGGCAGCTCCTCCGAGGTCTCCAGGAACAGCACCCCGCCGTCGTACACCGCCAGGTCGTGCGCGATCTCGAGGTCGGCCATCAGCAGCCACCCGAGGGTCTCCAGATTGCCGCCCCAACTGCGCCCCTCGACCATGCGGTCGGCGTTCAGCCAGGTCCACCCGGCGCCCGGGCGGGTCTCGGGTTCCGTAGCGAAGGTCGTGGGGTCGGCCCAGTCGCGGTCGACATCGTTCCAGCGCTCTGCGGGCCGCAGTTCGTACGTACCGGAGGTGAACAGCGCCGCCCGCAGGGACGCGGCGGTCTGCGGATGCATCACGCCGGGACGGCCGAGTTCGCACATCACGGACGCCCCGTAGTAGCCGACGCAGCCCGTGGCGTGCAGGTGGGCGAGCAGGTTCGTGTTGTCGCTCATCCCGAAGAAGGGCTTGGGATTCGCCCGGATCAACTCCCGGTCCAGCAGCGGCAGTACGGTGATCTGGTCATCGCCGCCGATCGAAGCGACGATGGCTTTGATGTCCGGGTCGGCGAAGGCCGCGTGGAGGTCGTCGGCCCGCTCCTGTGGTGTCGAGTCCATCCTCCGGGTTGCCGGGTACTCGACGGGTTCGAGCCCGTACTCCTTGCGCAGCCGCTCCAGGCCCAGCTCGTAGGGGAGCGGGAAGAGTCCGGGCAGGCCGGCGGAGGGCGAGACGACGGCAATCCGGTCACCGGGGGAGGGCTTGGGGGGATAGGCGGGTGTCGTCATCCCGCGAGGGTACGGACCGTCGCCCCGCGCGCGCACCGTGATAAACCGGGTCTGAGCAGCGGTCCCCGACGGATCGCCTCGCCCCCGAACGGACCGGAGGAACCGTGCCCCGCACCCTGGCCAACGCCCCGATCATGATCCTCAACGGCCCCAACCTGAACCTGCTCGGCCAGCGCCAGCCGGAGATCTACGGCTCCGACACGCTCGCCGACGTCGAAGCCCTGTGCGCCAAGACGGCGGCCGCACACGGCGGCACGGTGGACTTCCGGCAGTCCAACCACGAGGGGGAACTGGTCGACTGGATCCACGAGGCACGGCTGACGCACTGCGGAATCGTGATCAATCCTGGTGCCTACTCGCACACCTCGGTGGCGATCCTTGATGCGCTCAACACCTGCGACGGACTTCCGGTGTTGGAGGTCCACATCTCCAACATCCACCAGCGCGAGTCGTTCCGGCACCACTCGTACGTATCGCTGCGCGCCGACGGCGTCATCGCCGGATGCGGGGTACAGGGGTACGCGTTCGGGGTGGAGCGGGTCGGGGCGCTGGCAGGGGCGAGGCAGGCCGACGCGTAAGCGCTTACGTCACCAGCGGGCTCCTCACAGGCGTCCCGCCTCCACGATCCGCCGCAGGAAGCGCCGGGTGCGCTCCTGCTGTGGATCGCCGAAGATCTGCTCGGCGGTGCCGTGCTCCAGCACCACTCCCGAGTCCAGAAAACAGACCTGGTCGGCGACATCGCGGGCGAAGCCCATCTCGTGTGTGGCCAGCACCATGGTCATGCCGTCGTCCTTCAGGTCGCGGACGACGGTGAGGACCTCACCCACGAGCTCCGGGTCGAGCGCGGCCGTGATCTCGTCGAGCAGCAGCAACCGGGGGCGTACGGCCAGGGCGCGCACGATCGCGACGCGCTGCTGCTGGCCGCCGCTGAGCCGGTCCGGGTACTCGCCCGCCTTGCCGCCGAGCCCGAGCCGCTCCAGCAGCTCACGCGCGCGTGCCTCGGCCTCCGCGCGGGAGGCACCGTGCACCCGGCGTGGAGCGAGCGTGACGTTCTCCAGCACCGTCATGTGCGGGAAGAGGTTGTACGCCTGGAAGACCACGCCGATCCGGCGGCGCACCGCGTCCTGGTCGGCACGCGGGTCGGTGATCTCCTCGTCGTCCAGCCAGATCGCGCCGTCGTCGATCTCCTCCAGGAGGTTCGCGCACCGGAGCAGCGTGGACTTGCCGGAGCCGGAGGCACCGATCAGCGCGGTCACCGTATGCGGGGCCACCTCAAGATCGACGTCCCGCAGCACGACCGAGTCGCCGAACTTCTTGCGGACGGACTCCATCCGCAGCACGGGTGTGTCGTTCAAAGCGTTCCTCCCTGGGCCCGGCGCCGGTCCATCCGGGCCGTCACCCAGTCCGTGAACCGGGTCATCGGAATCGTCAGCGCCACGAAGACCAGGCCCGCGACGATGTACGGCGTGTAGTTGAGGCTGCGGCCCACGATGATGTCGGCCGCTCGTACGGCGTCGATCGCGCCGCCGATCGACACCAGCCCGGTGTCCTTCTGCAGCGACACCAGGTCGTTCAGCAGGGGCGGCACCTGGCGGCGCACGGCCTGAGGCAGGACGACATGGCGCAGCGCCTGCCGGTTGTTGAGGCCGAGTGAGCGGGCCGCCGCGCGTTGCGAGGGATGGACGGACTCGATACCCGCCCGGAAGACCTCGGCGACGTACGCCGAGTACGTGAGCGTGAGTGCCACGCCCCCCAGCAGCACCGGGTCGACGGTCACTCCCTGCAGCCGCAGCGCGGGAACACCGAGGACCACGATCATCAGGTTGATGATGAGCGGCAGCCCGCGGAAGAAGTCGGTGTAGGCGGCGGCCAGGACTCGCAACGGGAAGAACACCGGGCCGCGCAGGGTACGGGCGATGGCGATGAGCATCCCGAGGACCAGCACGGCGGCGCCGCAGATCACCAGCAGCCGGACGTTGAGCCACAGCCCTTCGAGGACCTTGGGCAGCGCCTCGCGCGCGTACTGCCCGTTGAAGAACGTCTCCTTGGTGCGCGGCCAGCCGGGCGCGTTGACGACGACCAGGTAGAGGACGACACCCGTGGCCAGGGTGGAGAGCGCGGCGATGGCCGTGGCGCGACGGGACCGGGCGCGCTTGTAGGCCTCACGTGCGATCCGGCGCTGCGACGGGGTGTATCCGGCGCCACCGGCCGTCATGTCGCCCTTGTCGTCCGCGCCCTCCTGATCGGACTCCTCCTTCGCGAGCGTCACTTGAGCACCGGGGCGTCCACGGCGTCGGACAGCCACTGCTTCTCCAGCCTCGCAAGGGTGCCGTCCTCGCGCAGGGTGTCCACGGCTTCCGTCACGCACGAGGTGAGCGCGCTGCCCTTGTCGAGCACGAGCCCGAACTGCTCCGGCGTACCGCCCTGGTTCTCGAACTGGCCCACGATCTTCGCGTCCGTCACCTCGGCCGCGGTGATGTAGAACGCGGTCGGCAGGTCGGTGACGATGGCATCGACCTGGCCGTTCTTCAGCGCGGACTTGGCCTGGTCGTTCTTGGAGTAGACGGCCGCCTGCCGCGTCGGCTTCACCACGGCGTCGATGTAGTCGAGGCTGGTCGTGCCGACCTGGGCGCCCAGCTTGAGGCCCTTCAGGTCCGCGATACTCGTCCCCTTCGCGGCCTTGGTGCTCTTGAGCGCGATGACCGCTTGGCGCACGTCGTAGTAGCCGGACGAGAAGTCGACGGCCTTTTTGCGCTCATCGCTGATCGACACCTGATTGATGTCGACGTCGAACGTCTTCTCACCGGGAGCGAAGGCCTTGTTGAAGGGGACGCTCTGCCAGACGACGGCACTCTTGTCGTAGCCGAGCTGCTTCGCCACGGCGTACGCGACCGCCGACTCGAACCCCTCGCCGTTGGCCGGCTTGTCATCCTTGAACCACGGTTCGTACGCGGGCTCGTCGGTGGCGACAGTCAGCTTGCCGGAGGCCTTCGTGGCCAGCTTGCCCTTGGCGCAGGTGGCGCCGGCCGACCCCGACGCGGTGTCGGCGGCCTTCCCCTCCGGCTGCGGAGCACAACCGACGGCGGCGGCGAGAAGGGCTATGGTCGGGGCGGCGAGGGCGCGCTGGAGCGCGCGCGGGGCAGGATGCATGGCCGGAGATTGGCAGCCGACCGTCCCGTTTGTCGAGGTCACAGCGGGAATTGTCCGCATACTGGGAACGGGTGTTGCGTTCTTGTAAACGCGTGGCAGGAGGGCTGCCGGGGCCGCCGGTCGAGGGCGGGGATCGAAAGACCGGCGGCCCGTACCGCGCAGGAGCCGTCATCCTGTGCGGGGCTGCTTCCAGTTGACTGCGCAACCAGGTGCGCCGGGAGCGCGCGCACGGCACCAGCGCGTGTGAATGGTTCACACGGGGCGCGTGCACGGGGCGCGTTGCGGGAGGGGCGCGCACGCGGAGTGTCTCAGCGCCCCGCGCTCGCCACCGTCCCGTTCAGCGCCCCGCGCTCGCCATCCTCCCGGTCACCACTCCCCGCACACCGACCTCCCGGTCACCACCCGCGCGCGTGCCACTCCGGCAGATGCGGGCGCTCCGTACCCAGCGTCGTGTCGTCGCCGTGGCCCGGGTAGACCCAGGTCTCGTCCGGGAGCGCGTCGAAGATCTTCGTCTCGACATCGTGGATCAGGCTGGCGAACGCTTTCGGGTCCTTGCGGGTGTTGCCTACACCGCCAGGAAAGAGGCAGTCGCCGGTGAACACATGGGGATGCCCGTGCGGATCGTCGTAGACGAGGGCGATCGAGCCCGGCGTGTGGCCGACCAGGTGGCGCGCGGTGAGTTCCACGCGCCCCACACGGATGGTGTCGCCGTCGTCCACCAGGACGTCGGTCGGCACGGGGATGCCTTCGGCGTCGTCCCGGCCGGCGTACGTCCGCGCGTGTGTGGCCGCCACGACCTCGGCGAGTGCCTGCCAGTGGTCGCCGTGCTGGTGCGTGGTGACGACGGACGTGATGCCCTCGTCGCCGATCGTGCCGAGCAGTGTGTGCGCGTCGTTGGCCGCATCGATCAGCAACTGCTCGTCGGTGGCCCGGCAGCGCAGCACATAGGCGTTGTTGTCCATCGGGCCGACCGCGATCTTCGTGATCATCAGGTCCTTGAGCTCGTGTACGTCCGCCGGGCCGCCGACCGTCACTTGTCCCCTGTACGTCATGGCGGCCAGCCTATAGCGGGGGAGCGGCGCCAAGACCGTCCGAGTGCTACAGCGGAGGGAGCACCGGAGGCGGGCCGCCGGTCACGGTGGTCAGACCGGAGCCGTCGCGGCGGCCGCAGAGCCAGCCGAGCAGGTCGGACGTGGGGCCCGCCACGGTGACCTCGGGTGCGCTCGTCTCCCGGCGACCCGTGCTCCACGCGCGCGTGCCGTCCGTCAGGTGCGTCGGGGGCACGTCGGGGTGCCCGGTGAACCGCTCGGTGAGGAAGACGATCTCGCGCTGGGTGAACTCCTCCGGAAGATCCTCCAGCTCATGTCCGATGCCGAGGTCCACGTGGTGCAGCTCCACCTCGATCCAGCGCCGGAACGGCACCCGGGACGCCGAGTCGGTGACCCCGCCCCGCAGCTCGACCGTGCGCGCCCAGTCCGCCGGAGCGGCCCCGGCTTCCTGGAAACGGGCCGCGCTGTCACGCAGGTCGGTGAGCTGGACGTCGAGGGGGCGCGGGGCGTCCCGCTCGATGTCGGCGTCCCGTGTCTCGTGGGACGTGTACATGGGGCGGCCTTCGAGGACGTTGACGAGGGCGTCCGCGTTGCGGGCGAGGTGGGCCAGGACATGACCCCGGGTCCAGCCGGGGAGCCGTGACGGCTCGGTCACCGACGCGGTCTCCAGCACGGCGACTGCGGTGAGCAGCCGCTCGGTCGCTTCATGTACAGACGCCAGGTCATGTGCGTGATCAATCATGGTGCTGACAGTAGCTGCGCCACACCTTTGGGTGAAGGTGGCGAACGGGTGCCCAAAATCGAATGCGCGTGCTATAGGGTCGGGCGTGGCGTCGGGCATGCTGGAGGGCCGGGGATTGTTATGCATCCGGGAATCCGACCGGCGTTGTCAGTGGCTCCCCCTAGTCTGAGAAAGCACGGGGGCCCCGCCCCTGTCACTTCTCTCAAGAAAGGTGCGGACCGGCGTGGCCGACCGTCTCATCGTCCGTGGCGCGCGCGAGCACAACCTGAAGAACGTCTCGCTCGACCTGCCTCGCGACTCGATCATCGTCTTCACGGGCCTGTCCGGGTCGGGTAAGTCCTCCCTGGCCTTCGACACCATCTTCGCCGAGGGTCAGCGGCGCTACGTGGAGTCGCTCTCCTCGTACGCCCGCCAGTTCCTCGGTCAGATGGACAAGCCGGACGTCGACTTCATCGAGGGCCTCTCGCCCGCGGTCTCCATCGACCAGAAGTCGACCTCGCGCAACCCCCGCTCGACGGTCGGCACCATCACCGAGGTCTACGACTACCTGCGACTGCTCTTCGCCCGCATCGGCAAGCCGCACTGCCCCGAGTGCGGTCGCCCGATCTCGCGCCAGTCGCCGCAGGCCATCGTCGACCGGGTCCTGGAGCTGCCGGAGGGGAGCCGCTTCCAGGTGCTGTCGCCGCTGGTGCGCGAGCGCAAGGGCGAGTTCGTCGACCTCTTCGCCGACCTCCAGACCAAGGGCTACTCCCGTGCGAGGGTGGACGGCGAGACCGTCCAGCTCTCCAACCCGCCCACGCTGAAGAAGCAGGAGAAGCACACCATCGAGGTGGTCATCGACCGCCTCACGGTGAAGGACTCCGCCAAGCGTCGCCTCACCGACTCGGTGGAGACGGCCCTCGGCCTCTCCGGCGGCATGGTCGTGCTCGACTTCGTCGACCTCCCCGAGGACGACCCCGAGCGCGAGCGCATGTTCTCGGAGCATCTGTACTGCGCGTACGACGACCTGTCCTTCGAGGAACTGGAGCCCCGCTCCTTCTCCTTCAACTCGCCCTTCGGCGCCTGCCCCGAGTGCAGCGGCATCGGCACGCGCATGGAGGTCGACCCCGAGCTGATCGTCCCGGACGAGGACAAGTCCCTCGACGAGGGCGCCATCCACCCCTGGTCGCACGGCCACACCAAGGACTATTTCGGCCGCCTGATCGGCGCCCTCGCGGACGCGCTGGGCTTCCGGACGGACATCCCCTTCGCGGGCCTGCCGCAGCGCGCCAGGAAGGCCCTTCTGTACGGCCACAAGACCCAGATCGAGGTCCGCTACCGCAACCGCTACGGGCGCGAGCGGGTCTACACGACGCCCTTCGAAGGCGCCGTACCCTTCGTCAAGCGCCGGCACGGCGAGGCCGAGAGCGACGCCAGCCGTGAGCGCTTCGAGGGCTATATGCGCGAGGTGCCCTGCCCGACCTGTGAGGGCACGCGCCTCAAACCGATCGTCCTCGCGGTCACGATCATGGGGAGGTCGATCGCCGAGATCTCCGCGATGTCCATCAGCGACTGCGCGGACTTCCTGGGTGAGCTGAAGCTCAACGCGCGCGACAAGAAGATCGCCGAGCGTGTCCTGAAGGAGGTCAACGAGCGGCTGCGGTTCCTGGTCGACGTCGGCCTCGACTACCTCTCGCTCAACCGCGCGGCCGGCACCCTCTCCGGAGGCGAGGCCCAGCGCATCCGCCTGGCCACCCAGATCGGCTCCGGCCTCGTCGGCGTCCTGTACGTCCTCGACGAGCCTTCCATCGGCCTGCACCAGCGCGACAACCACCGGCTGATCGAGACCCTGGTCCGGCTGCGCGACATGGGCAACACGCTCATCGTCGTCGAGCACGACGAGGACACCATCAAGATCGCCGACTGGATCGTCGACATCGGCCCCGGCGCGGGCGAGCACGGCGGCAAGGTCGTGCACAGCGGCTCCCTGAAGGAGCTGCTCGCCAACACCGAGTCACAGACCGGGCAGTACCTGTCCGGCAAGAAGTCCATCCCGCTGCCCGGCATCCGCCGCCCCCTGGATCCGTCCCGGCAGCTCACGGTGCACGGCGCCCGCGAGAACAACCTTCAGGACATCGACGTGTCCTTCCCGCTGGGCGTGTTCACCGCGGTCACCGGTGTGTCCGGCTCCGGCAAGTCGACGCTGGTCAACGACATTCTGTACACGCACCTGGCCCGCGAGCTCAACGGCGCCCGGAACGTTCCGGGCCGGCACACGCGCGTGGAGGGTGACGACCTGGTCGACAAGGTCGTGCACGTCGACCAGTCGCCCATCGGCCGCACACCGCGCTCGAACCCGGCGACGTACACCGGTGTCTTCGACCACGTCCGCAAACTGTTCGCCGAGACGACCGAGGCGAAGGTCCGCGGTTACATGCCCGGCCGTTTCTCCTTCAACGTCAAGGGCGGCCGCTGCGAGAACTGCGCGGGCGACGGCACCATCAAGATCGAGATGAACTTCCTCCCGGACGTGTACGTCCCGTGCGAGGTCTGCCACGGTGCCCGGTACAACCGGGAGACCCTGGAGGTCCACTACAAGGGCAAGTCCATCGCCGAGGTCCTGAACATGCCGATCGAGGAGGCGACGGAGTTCTTCGAGGCCGTCCCCTCCATCGCTCGCCACCTCAACACGCTGAAGGACGTCGGTCTCGGCTATGTCCGACTCGGCCAGTCCGCGACCACCCTGTCCGGCGGCGAGGCCCAGCGCGTCAAGCTCGCCAGCGAACTGCAGCGCCGCTCCACCGGACGCACCGTCTACGTCCTCGACGAGCCGACCACCGGTCTGCACTTCGAGGACATCAGCAAGCTGCTGAAGGTCCTCTCCGGACTGGTCGACAAGGGCAACACGGTCATCGTCATCGAGCACAACCTTGACGTGATCAAGACCGCCGACTGGGTCGTCGACATGGGTCCCGAGGGCGGCGCCGGCGGTGGTCTGGTCGTCGCCGAGGGCACGCCGGAGGAGGTCGCCGGGGTCCCGGCCAGCCACACCGGCAAGTTCCTGCGGGAGGTCCTCGGAGCCGACCGGATCAGCGACGCGTCCGTGCCCGCGGCGCGCAACAAGGCCACCGTGGCGGCCAAGACGACGGCCAGGAAGACCGCCACGAAGGCGGTCAACAGCACGGCCGCGAAGAAGGCGGCCACCAAGACGGTCGCGAAGAAGACGACCCGGGCCCGCAAGGCCTGATCCGAGCGGAACGCGGGCCGGCCCGAACACAGGCCGGCCGGTCGGCCTCGGTCGGCAAGCGGCCCGTCCGGACAAGTCCAGATACAGCAGCGCCCCGTGGGGAACTCCCCGCGGGGCGCCGCCCGTTTCGTCAGCCGTCGTCAGCCGTCGTCAGCCGTCGTCAGCCGTCGTCAGCCGTCGTCAGCCGTCGTCAGCCGTCGTCAGCCGTCGTCAGCCGTCGTCTCTCAGCCCTCCAGCTCGTGGGCGTACGGCGGCTCCGCCCCGGCTCGGGAACAGGTGATCGCTGCCGCACGGGCCGCGAATCGAAGCAGCCGGGTCCAGCCGTCGGGGCCCAGGGTGACGAGGGCCTGCGGGGACAGGGCATCCCGCGCGGAGAGACCGTGCAGCAGGGCCGCGTTCACAGTGTCGCCCGCGCCGATCGTGTCCACGACGTCGACCTTCTCGCCCGGTACGGAGTGCACCGCACCGTCTCGGGTGAAGACGGCCAGTCCGTCGCCGCCCTGGGTGATCACGACGGCCGAGGGCCCGGCGGCCAGCCACTCGCGGGGGGTGCCGCCCAGCCACAGGGCGTCCTCCTCGGAGAGCTTGAGCAACGACACCGACGGCAGCCAGCTGGTGAACCTGGCCCGGTAGGCGTCCGCGTCGGGGATCAGCCCGGCCCGGATGTTCGGGTCGAGGACGGTGAACACGCCCTGTGCGGCCGCCGTCCGCATCAGCTCCTCGTAGGCGCTCGCACCCGGCTCCAGGACCAGGGAGCAGGTACCGAAGGACACCGCCCGCGTTCCCTCGGGCAGTGCCGCGGGCGTGGTGAACAGCCGGTCGGCGGTCCCGTCGACGTAGAAGGAGTACACGGCGGAACCGTGCTCGCCGATCGTGGCGACGGCGAGGGTGGTCGGCTCGGTGCCGCGCTGTACGTCCGACACGCTCACACCCGCCTGTCGCAGGCCGTCGAGCAGGGCCTCCCCGAAGGCGTCCTGGGAGACGCGGGAGCAGAAGGCCGTCGGAGAGCCGAGGCGGCCGAGGGCCACGGCTGTGTTGTAGGGGCCGCCGCCGAGCGCCGGCTGCAGGACCGCGAGGGCGCCCGTCCCCTGCGGTACCAGGTCGATCAGGGCCTCACCGGCGACGACGATCACGAGACTTCCTCTCTCGGACTCTCTCGGAGCACGAGGGTTGGGGGGAGCTGGGAGTTGGGAGCATACGGAGGCATGGGAACCACGGGGAACATGAATTACGGGGGGAACATAGGGACGATGGATGACGGAGCCCGGAGACTGGGCGGCTACGAGGGCCTCCGGGGCTCGGCGGGCCGCTCCGGCCCGCCGGGGCAGCCGCAGGAGGTGCGGTGGACGAAGGTGCAAGGCAGCCGTACGGTCCGGGCGGCCCGCTCCGGTGCGGCGAGACGTTCCAGGAGCACCCGGACCGCCTGGGCGCCGATCTCCTTGCCGGGCTGGGCGATCGCGGTGAGCCGGGGAGTGAACAGGTCGGCCCAGTCGAAGTCGTCGAAGCAACACAGCGCGACGTCGTGGGGCACGGACAGACCCCGCTCGCGGAGCGCGCGCAGCGCACCGAGCGTCATCGCGTTGTTGGCGGTGACGAGTGCGGTGGGCGGCGCGGCGAGGGAGAGCAGGGCAGCCGTGGCGCGTTGTCCGCCCGCCGACTCGGAGTCGCCGTGGACCACGAGGCGTTCGTCGTAGGGGAGTCCGGCGTCGGCTAGGCCGTGGCGGTAGCCCGTGATCCGCTCGCTGGTGGTGCTTAGCCTCGGGCGGCCTGCGACCAGGGCGATCCTCCGGTGGCCGAGCCCGGCGAGATGGCTGACCAGCTCGGCCGTCGGTTCGGCGCTGTCGGCACAGACCTGGTCGAAGCGCGGTTCACGGTGCTGCGAGGACTCGACCACCCGGTCCAGGAAAACGGTCGGCACCTCGTGACGCCCCAGGTAGGAGACGAGCTCGCGCGGGTCCGCGGAGGGCGCGACGATCATGCCGTCCACGCGCCGCTCGTGCAGGAGCTGGACGACCTTGCGCTCGTGCGCGGGATCGTCGTGCGGATCGGCGATGAGCAGGCTGTAGCCGTGCTCCAGGGCGCCGGCCTCGACGCCCTGGAGGATCTCCGTGAAGTACGGGTTACTGACGGCCGACACCGCGAGGCCGATGGACCTCGTGCGGGAGGTCACCAGGGAGCGGGCGAGAGTGTTGGGCGTGTAGCCGAGCTCGTCGATGGCGTCCAGTACGGCCTGGCGGGTGTGGGGCAGCACGGGCCGGGTGTCGTTGAGGACGTGCGAGACGGTCGCCGCGGACACACCGGCGCTGCGTGCGACGTCGGCCATGGTCGGCATAAAGTCTCCCTCCTGGGGCCCGCGTGGGTCGTCCGGGCGGGAACGTATCCCATTCGGCCGCGCACGTAAACGTTTGCGCAAGCGTTTACGTCGAGTCACTGTCCGGGGCACTTGCCGGGGCACTTGCCGTGTCGCCGTCCGTGTCGCCGTCCGGGTCGTTGTTTCGGGTCACGGTCAGGGTGCTCACCCACGGTTCAGGCGGGAGCCGCACTCCAGTCCCAGGCGATCCCCACGATCCCTGACCGCACCCGCGGCTCGACCAGGTGCACCGAGTGGTGCCGCCCGGTGAGCGCCAGTTCCTGGAGGCCGCTGCGCGGTGCCGCCGCCGAGTGCTGGGCGAACCGGTGGCAGCGCACGGGCAGGGCGTTCTCGTCGAACCGCACCTGGAGCGCGTACTGACCGCCCGCGGGCCCGAAGCCGCGGACGTACTCGTGCGACACGCCCGCCGTGCCGTCCTCGACGCCGTAGCGGAAGAGAAAGGTGTCGCCGGCCCGCAACCGCGTGTCGAAGAGCAACTCGGCGACTAGTACGCCGGTGTCGTGGTGCGAACGGACGCGTCCGGTACGGCAGTTGTCCAGGGCCTGGACGGTCATGCGCTCAGGTGCGCACCCGGGGTCGCCGTGGTGGACGGCCACGAAGCGGTCGACGCCGTCCCGGTGGGCGCGGACGATGTGGTGCGACTCCCGCGCCGCGAGCTCACGGCGGGCCCCGATGCGGACCCGTTCGTGGTGCCCGAGGGTGTGCAGCCCGCTGTCCAGCGGCGAACCCAGGCCGGCCAGCAGGTGCTCCAGCACGTCCGAGGCGGCCACCAGGGACCGGTAGGAGCGGGCTGCGGGCCGCTGCACGGCGGGGTCCTCGGGCCGGGCGAGCAGCCGGATCAGTGACTCCTCCGGCAGTTGGAGGATCTCCTCCAGCGCACGTACGGCCCGTAGCGACTCCGGACGCTGGGGGCGCCGCGCGCCCTGCTGCCAGTAACTCAGGCTAGTGACGCCGACCTTGACCCCATGGCGTGAGAGATGGTGCTGGACTCGCTGCAGAGGCAGTCCACGGGCGGCGATCGCGGCGCGCAGCGCGACGTGAAAAGGGCCGCCACGCAGGGCCGAGTCCAGTTCCGCGGTGGCGACGGTGGCGACGTCCGCGTGCTGTGTGGCGTGCGGCATGCAGGGGCCTTTCTGCGAAGGGCACAACGGCTGGTCAGACCGTGCGTGGAGGTGCCGGGGCCGCAGTGCCGACGGGGGCCTTGACATCCGTACGCCGTCGTTCAGGGCCCAGAGCTTCCCCGCATTGAAGCGTGTTGACCAAGCCCCGACAACACCTGCTGCTCAACACAATCTGTTCATGGCCGACTTCGCACTCACGTGCCCAGGGCGGCGCCCACCTGCGTCCGGCGGGCCCGGGCGAAAGCTTCCGTGCCGGTCGAGGCCGGGCGACGACGTGGATACCACCCCGCTCCAGCCCGGCGCGAGCGGCCTGAAGGAACCGGGCGCTCTCATCGACGCTGAGACGGCGCAGCGACATGGGCACAGCGTGGCCGACGGACCGACGAGGCGCCTTTCGGACAGCCGGAAGCCGCGGCGGACCGTCACGGAAAGAAGCCCCTCGTTCACGCAGTGCGGCAGTAGATAACGGGTGGTGATATGACGCTCCACTCCGGGTCGGGGGCACCGCCCGTATCAGAGCGTGTCGTTCCACGTCGGCCCGATTCCTGGGTTCGCGGTGGAGCCGCCGCCCTCCGCCCGGCCCGGCGTCGTCCACAGGCCCGCCACGCTGTCAGCCCCCGCCAGTAGGGTGTGAGACATGGCCGATCCCTCCAGCTACCGCCCCCGACCGGGACAGATCCCGGACTCTCCCGGGGTCTACAGGTTCCGTGACGAGCACCGCCGGGTGATCTACGTCGGAAAGGCGAAAAGCCTGCGCCAGCGCCTGGCGAACTACTTCCAGGATCTGGCGGGCCTGCACCCCCGCACCCGCACCATGGTCACCACGGCCGCGTCCGTGGAGTGGACGGTGGTGTCCACGGAAGTCGAGGCGCTGCAGCTGGAGTACTCCTGGATCAAGGAGTACGACCCCCGCTTCAACGTCAAGTACCGCGACGACAAGAGCTACCCGTACCTCGCGGTGACGATGAGCGAGGAGTTCCCGCGTGTGCAGGTGATGCGCGGTCACAAAAAGAAGGGCGTGCGCTACTTCGGGCCGTACGGACACGCCTGGGCGATCCGCGACACCGTCGACCTCCTCCTGCGCGTCTTTCCCGTGCGCACCTGCTCGGCCGGTGTCTTCAAGAACGCCGCCCGCACCGGCCGCCCCTGCCTGCTCGGTTACATCGGCAAGTGCTCCGCACCCTGCGTCGAGCGGGTCTCCGCCGAGGAGCACCGCGAACTCGCCGAGGAGTTCTGCGACTTCATGGCCGGCCGCACCGGCACCTATCTGCGCCGCCTGGAGAAGCAGATGATGGAGGCGGCCGAGGAGATGGAGTACGAGCGGGCGGGCCGTCTGCGCGACGACATCGGGGCCCTGAAGAAGGCCATGGAGAAGAGCGCGGTCGTGCTCGCCGACGCGACCGATGCCGACCTGATCGCAGTCGCCGAGGACGAGCTGGAGGCGGCTGTGCAGATCTTCCACGTCCGTGGCGGACGCGTGCGCGGCCAGCGCGGCTGGGTCACCGACAAGGTCGAGGAGATCACCACCGACGCCCTCGTCGAGCACGCCCTCCAGCAGCTCTACGGCGAGGAGAAGGGCGATGCGGTCCCCAAGGAGGTCCTCGTCCCGGCCCTGCCCGAACCCGTGGGGCCCGTCCAGGAGTGGCTCAGCGAGCGGCGCGGGTCACAGGTCTCCCTGCGCATCCCGCAGCGCGGCGACAAGAAGGCCCTCATGGAGACGGTGCAGCGCAACGCCCAGCAGGCTCTCGTGCTGCACAAGACCAAGCGTGCCTCCGACCTCACCACACGCTCGCGTGCCCTGGAGGAGATCGCCGAGGCCCTCGACCTGGACAGCGCCCCGCTGAGGATCGAGTGCTACGACATCTCGCACCTCCAGGGCGACGACGTCGTGGCTTCCATGGTCGTCTTCGAGGACGGACTCCAGCGCAAGAGCGAGTACCGCCGCTTCCAGATCAAGAGCTTCGAGGGCCAGGACGACGTCCGCTCCATGCACGAGGTGATCACCCGCCGCTTCCGGCGCTACCTCGCCGAGAAGGAGAAGACGGGCGAGTGGACCGACGGTGAGGACAGTGTCACCAACGGCCTGACCGACGGCCTCAAGGGCGACCGCACCGACGGCCTCAACGACAACCGCAAGGACGAAGACGGTCGCCCCAAGCGCTTCGCCTACCCGCCCCAGCTCGTCGTCGTCGACGGCGGCCGGCCCCAGGTGGCGGCTGCCAAGAAGGCCTTGGACGAGCTCGGCATCGACGACATCGCCGTGTGCGGTCTCGCCAAGCGCCTGGAGGAGGTCTGGCTGCCCGGCGAGGACGACCCGGTGGTCCTGCCCCGCACCAGCGAGGGTCTCTACCTGCTCCAGCGGGTCCGCGACGAAGCGCACCGCTTCGCGATCACTTACCAGCGCACCAAGAGGGCCAAGCGTTTCCGGTCGAGCCCGCTGGACGACGTTCCGGGGCTCGGGGACGCGCGCAAGCAGGCACTGCTGAAGCATTTCGGTTCGCTGAAGAAACTGCGATCCGCCACCATCGACCAGATCTGCGAGGTCTCCGGCATAGGCCGCAAGACGGCCGAGACGATCGCCGTGGCCCTCGCCCAGTCGGCTCCGGCCACGCCGGCGGTCAACACGGCGACTGGAGAGATCATGGAGGAGGAACCCGGCACCATGGGTTCCAGCGGGGAGCCCCTCACGATGGGCGCCCCGGACGAACGACGGGGGCAGGAGACATGAATGTGAACGAGCACGACGGGCAACAAGGCCAGGCCGGAGACGGAGCGCAGGTGAGTACGGGCACGCCCAACGAGACGGCCGCGGTCCCGGACGCGGCCATCCCCGAGCTGGTGATCATCTCGGGTATGTCAGGGGCCGGGCGCTCGACGGCCGCCAAGTGTCTGGAGGACCTCGGCTGGTTCGTCGTCGACAACCTCCCGCCCGCGCTGATCCCCACCATGGTGGAGCTCGGCGCCCGCTCCCAGGGCAACGTGGCGCGGATCGCGGTCGTCGTCGACGTCCGCGGCCGCCGTTTCTTCGACAACCTCCGCGAGTCCCTCGCCGACCTCGACAGCAGGAGCGTCACCCGGCGGATCGTCTTCCTGGAGTCCTCGGACGACGCCCTGGTGCGCCGCTTCGAGTCGGTGCGCCGCCCGCACCCGCTCCAGGGCGACGGCCGGATCGTCGACGGCATCGCAGCCGAGCGCGAACTGCTGCGCGAGCTGCGAGGCGACGCCGACCTGGTGATCGACACCTCCAGCCTCAACGTGCACGAACTGCGCGCCAAGATGGACGCCCGGTTCGCCGGCGACGACGAGCCCGAGCTGCGGGCCACCGTCATGTCCTTCGGTTTCAAGTACGGCCTCCCGGTCGACGCCGACCTGGTCGCGGACATGCGCTTCCTGCCCAACCCGCACTGGGTTCCGGAGCTGCGGCCGTACAACGGCCTCAACGAGGAGGTGTCGGCGTACGTCTTCAACCAGCCCGGAGCCAAGGAGTTCCTCGACCGCTACGCGGAGCTGCTCAGACTCATCGCGGCCGGCTACCGCCGTGAGGGCAAGCGGTACGTGACGATCGCCATCGGCTGCACCGGCGGCAAGCACCGCTCGGTCGCCACATCGGAGAAGCTCGCCGCGCGACTGGCGGCCGAGGGCGTGGAAACGGTGGTTGTGCACCGGGACATGGGACGGGAATGACGGCACGTACTCCGCGGCTGAGCGGGCTGCGCCGGGCTCTCCCCGAGGGTAGAGCGAGCAGACCCGTCGAGGCCCGTGGCGCCAAGCCGCGCCGCCGCGGCGCCCAGCCCAAGGTGGTCGCCCTCGGCGGCGGCATGGGCCTGTCCGCCTCGCTCGCCGCACTGCGCAGGATCACCGGCGCCCTCACCGCCGTCGTCACCGTGGCCGACGACGGCGGCTCCAGCGGACGGCTGCGCGACGAGCTGGGGGTGCTGCCGCCCGGCGACCTGCGCAAGGCGCTGGCCGCGCTGTGCGGCGACGACGAGTGGGGCCAGACCTGGGCCCGGGTCATCCAGTACCGCTTCCAGTCCCAGGGCGACCTGCACGAACACGCGGTCGGCAATCTGCTGATCGTCGCCCTGTGGGAGCAGCTCGGTGACCATGTTCAGGCCCTCGACCTGGTCGGCAGGCTGCTGGGCGCGCACGGGCGGGTGCTGCCCATGTCGGCCGTACCGCTGGAGCTGCAGGCCCTGGTGAAGGGGCATGACCCGCACCGGCCGGAGAACGTGGACACCGTGCGAGGCCAGGCGACCGTCGCCCTCACGCCCGGCGAGGTGCAGTCCGTGCACCTCGTGCCGCACGACCCGCCCGCGGTACCGGAGGCGGTGGAGGCCGTCCTCGACGCGGACTGGGTGGTCCTGGGCCCCGGCTCCTGGTTCTCCTCGGTCATCCCGCACCTGCTGGTGCCCGAGCTCCTGGACGCGCTCACGCAGACGAAGGCCCGCCGGGTGCTCTCCCTGAACCTCGTGCCGCAACCCGGAGAAACCGAGGGCTTCTCCCCGCAGCGTCATTTGGAGGTTTTGGGACGACACGCCCCTAAACTCGCCCTGGACGTGGTGCTGGCCGACGTGGCCGCCGTGCCCGACCGCGATGTGCTCATCGAGGCCGCCGAGCGGCTCGGTGCCGCGGTCGAGCTGGCCCCGGTGGCCCGCACGGACGGGAGCCCAAGGCATGACCCGGAGCTCCTTGCCGCCGCGTACGACCGTATTTTTCGGATGCATGGAAGGATCGGCCCATGGCGATGACGGCAGCGGTGAAGGACGAGATCTCCCGACTCCCCGTCACCCGGACCTGCTGCAGGAAGGCGGAGGTCTCCGCCCTTCTGCGGTTCGCCGGCGGCCTCCACCTGGTGAGCGGGCGCATCGTGATCGAGGCGGAGCTGGATACCGCGATGGCGGCCCGCCGCCTCAAGCGGGACATCCTGGAGATCTTCGGCCACAGTTCCGAGTTGATTGTCATGGCGCCCGGCGGACTGCGCCGCGGCTCGCGTTACGTCGTCCGGGTCGTCGCCGGCGGTGACCAGCTGGCCCGGCAGACCGGCCTGGTCGACGGCCGGGGCCGCCCGATCCGGGGTCTGCCCCCGCAGGTGGTCTCGGGGGCCACCTGCGACGCCGAGGCGGCCTGGCGCGGGGCTTTCCTGGCGCACGGCTCGCTCACCGAACCCGGCCGCTCCTCCTCCCTCGAGGTGACCTGCCCGGGCCCCGAGGCCGCACTCGCCCTGGTCGGCGCCGCCCGCCGGCTGTCGATCGCGGCGAAGGCCCGCGAGGTGCGCGGGGTGGACCGCGTGGTCGTCCGTGACGGTGACGCGATCGGCGCTCTGCTGACCCGCCTCGGTGCCCACGAGTCGGTACTGGCCTGGGAGGAGCGCCGGATGCGCCGCGAGGTGCGCGCCACGGCGAACCGTCTCGCCAACTTCGACGACGCCAACCTGCGTCGCTCCGCGCGCGCGGCCGTCGCCGCCGGCGCCCGGGTCCAGCGTGCCCTGGAGATCCTCGCCGACGACGTGCCGGAGCACCTCGCCGCCGCCGGCCGGCTGCGCATGGACCACAAGCAGGCCTCCCTGGAGGAGCTGGGCGCGCTCGCCGATCCGCCGCTGACCAAGGACGCAGTGGCCGGCCGTATCCGCCGGCTGCTGGCGATGGCCGACAAGCGCGCCTCCGACCTCGGCATCCCGGGCACGGAGGCCAACCTCAGCGAGGAGCTGGCCGACAACCTCGTGGGCTGAGCCGTCCGCCGCGCACGCTCATCCGATCTGCCAACCCGCCGGTGCCGACGCCCACTTGGGTGAACGGCACCGGCGGGTGCGTGTCCTGAGGGGTCCTTGACTCGATCATGAACTGTCATGAGCCTGGCATCTGTTCGCCGCCGTGGCGGACCCAGGCTAGGGGGGTTCATGAGACGAAAAGCGAGAGCGATCCTCGCTGTTGGCGCACTTGTGCTGGGTGGTGCGGGCATCGCACCTCTCGCGCAGGCCGCGGAAGGCCCCGGCTCTCCCGACCCGAACGAGGTCAAGGTCTTCCGGGCCGAGGTCACCCAGCAGCAGGTACCCCTGCTGCTGGCGACCGGTCAGGACGGCCATGAGCTCAGTGAGCAGGTGCCGGAGAAGGGTGCGGCCACCGTCGAGGTCTACCTCACCGACCAGCAGGCCGACAAGCTCGAGGACCAGGGCGTCGACCTCACCGAGCACCGGCTGTCCGCCAAGGCCGGGAACCGAGTCGAGGCCGCGGCCGAGGGCGTGTTCCGCCCGTACAGCGGCAGCGGCGGCCTGAAGGAGGAGATCCTCAGGGCCAGTCAGGAGAACCCCGGCCTCACCAAGGTCGTCTCCATCGGCAGGACCGTCAAAGGCCAGGACATCCTCGCCCTCAAGCTGACCAAGGGCGCGAAGAAGTCCGAGGACGGCTCCAAGCCCTCCGTCCTGTACATGTCCAACCAGCACGCGCGCGAGTGGATCACGCCGGAGATGACCCGCCGGCTGATGCACCATTACCTGGACAACTACAAGACGGACCAGCGCATCAAGAAGCTCGTCGACTCGACCGAACTCTGGTTCGTGCTGTCGGCCAATCCCGACGGCTACGACTACACCTTCCAGGACTCCGACACCCGCCTGTGGCGCAAGAACCTGCGCGACGTCAACGGCGACGGAGCCATCAGTACCGGCGACGGCGTCGACCTCAACCGCAACTTCCCTTACAAATGGGGCTACGACGACGAGGGTTCGTCCCCCACCCCCACCAGCGAGACCTACCGCGGCGCGGCCCCCGGCTCCGAGCCCGAGACGCAGGCGCTGGACGCCTTCGAGAAGCGGATCGGGTTCACGTACGGCATCAACTACCACTCCGCGGCCGAACTCCTCCTCTACGGAGTCGGCTGGCAGGTGGCCACGGGCACCCCCGACGACGTCCTCTACAAAGCACTCGCCGGCACCCCCGGCCATTCCGCGATCCCGGGCTACCACCCCCAGGTCTCCTCGGAGCTGTACACCACCAACGGCGAGGCGGACGGCCACGCGGCCAACGTCAACGGCACGGCGATGTTCACCCCCGAGATGTCGACCTGTGAGACCGCGTCCGACATCGACCCCGACGACGCCTGGAACGCGGCCGACTGCCAGTCGGTCTTCAACTTCCCGGACGACGAGAAACTGATCCAGCAGGAGTTCGAGAAGAACATCCCGTTCGCGCTCTCCGTCGCCGAGAGCGCCGCCCGCCCCGACCAGCCGAAGTCCTCGGTCGGCCGGAGCGCCGCCGACTTCACCACGGCCCCGTTCCCGACGTCGTACGCGCGCGGTGCCGACCAGGAGGTCTCCGTCGTCGTACGGAAGGCGGTACGCGACAAGGAGCTCAAGTACCGCGTCGGCGGACGTACGTACGACCAGACACTGCGCCCCTGGAAGGGCGGCGAGACCTACGGCGGCGAGGACAACCTCCACTTCGACGAGTACCGGGCCAAGGTCAAGGACGGCGAACCGGGCGACAAGGTCGAGGTGTGGTTCACCGGCGAGACGAAGAGCGGCAAGAAGGTCTCCAGCGAGCACTTCACCTACACCATCGCCGAACGGCCCCGCGCGGACGTCCTCGTCGTCGCGGAGGAGGGCGCTGCCGCCACGCAGGCGCAGACCTACGTCGACGCGCTGAGGGCCGCCGGGCGCAAGGCGGACGTCTGGGACGTCGCCACCCAGGGCGCGCCCGACGCGCTGGGCGTGCTGAACCACTTCGACACCGTCGTCCACTACACCGGTACGAGCGTCCCCGGCATCGCCACCCAGCTGGAGCTGCGCGCCTTCCTCAACGAGGGCGGCAAGCTGCTCGAGGCGGGCGAACAGGCCGGGGGCAGCGTGGACCTCGCCGACGGTACCCCGTCGGACGACTTCAGCCAGTACTACCTGGGTGCCTACTCCCGTACGTCGACCCCGGGGGCCACCGGCTTCACCGGCGCCGCCAAGCTCAAGGGCTTCACCGGCGCGCTCGCCCCCGCGGCCGGTAACCCACTGGACAAGGCCGGGACCTACGGCGTGACGTCCGACGAACTGCCCGCCGACAGGTACCCCCGGTTCGCCAGTGCGGGCGCGGGCCGGTTCGCCGGCACCGCCAACCCGTACGGGCCCTACGCGGGCTCCTTCATGGCGGCCGCCGTGCACACCGACGACGCCTACAAGCGGCTCACCCGCACCCTGGACCTCACGGGCGTGCGCGCCGCCGACAAGCCCACCCTGCGTACCCAGCTGCTGTGGGACACGGAGCCGGGCTACGACAACGCGATCGTCGAGGCCCACACCATCGGCGCCGACGACTGGACCACGCTCCCGGAGACGGGCGGCGCCACCCGCACCACCGTGCCGGAGGACTGCTCCGGCGGGTACTACGTAGGCGAGCACCCGCAGCTCAGGCACTACCTGACCGTGACGGCGGACGGTTGCACCGCCAACGGCAGCACCGGCGCGTGGAACGCCTTCACCGGCGCCTCCAGCGGCTGGCAGCAGGTCGGCTTCGACCTGAGCGCCTACGCCGGCAGGTCGGTCGAGATCTCGATCAGCTACGTCACCGACCCGGGCAGCGGCGGCCACGGCGTCCTCGCGGACGACGCCTCGCTGGTGGTCGGCGGCACCGCCACCGAGACCGAGGGCTTCGAGACGTCGCTGGGCGCCTGGAAGGTCGCCGGACCGCCTCCGGGCAGCCCCGCCGTCCTCAAGGACTGGACGCGCACCGGGACCCTGTTCCAGACCTACGGGGCGGTCACCACGGACGACACCGTGCTGCTGGGCTTCGGCCTGGAGCACGTCGCCTCGGCGGCCGGCCAGACGGCTCTCCTGAAGAAGGCGCTCGCGGCGCTCGACACGTGATCGAAGGGTGACGTCCCTGGTCAATCACGTGTGACGCTGCATAGCGAGATCGGGTGATCTGACCTTCGGACCCGGGCGGTCCGTACCCCTACTGGCGGGTACGGGCCGCCTCGCCGTGTATGGGGCATCTCGATGTCACCGCGTGGGCCGCAGGGAGGTAGGGTCGTAGGCGGTCGGGGACATCCCATACAGCTTGCCGGATTCGAACCCGGCGTACCAACGAGGAGATCGGTTTCGTGACGATCCGCGTAGGCATCAACGGCTTTGGCCGCATCGGTCGTAACTACTTCCGCGCGCTGCTGGAGCAGGGTGCAGACATCGAGATCGTGGCTGTCAACGACCTGGGTGACACCGCGACCACCGCTCACCTGCTGAAGTACGACACCATCCTGGGCCGCCTCAAGGCCGAGGTGTCGCACACCGCCGACACGATCACCGTCGACGGCAAGACGATCAAGGTACTGTCCGAGCGCAACCCCGCCGACATCCCGTGGGGCGAGCTGGGCGTCGACGTCGTCATCGAGTCGACCGGCATCTTCACCAAGAAGGCCGACGCCGAGAAGCACATCGCCGGCGGCGCCAAGAAGGTCCTCATCTCGGCTCCGGCCAAGGACGAGGACATCACCATCGTGATGGGCGTCAACCAGGACAAGTACGACGCGGCCAACCACCACGTCATCTCCAACGCCTCCTGCACCACCAACTGTGTGGCGCCGATGGCCAAGGTTCTCGACGAGAACTTCGGCATCGTCAAGGGCCTGATGACGACGGTCCACGCGTACACGAACGACCAGCGCATCCTGGACTTCCCGCACTCGGACCTGCGCCGCGCCCGCGCCGCCGCCGAGAACATCATCCCGACCACGACGGGCGCCGCGAAGGCCACCGCCCTGGTTCTCCCGCAGCTCAAGGGCAAGCTGGACGGCATCGCCATGCGCGTCCCGGTCCCGACCGGTTCGGCCACCGACCTGGTCGTGACGCTGCAGCGCGAGGTCACCAAGGACGAGGTCAACGCCGCGTTCAAGAAGGCCTCCGACGACGGCGACCTCAAGGGCTACCTGACGTACACCGAGGACCCGATCGTCTCCTCGGACATCGTCGGCGACCCGGCCTCCTGCACCTTCGACTCCTCCCTGACCATGGTCCAGGACGGCACCTCGGTGAAGATCCTCGGCTGGTACGACAACGAGTGGGGTTACTCGAACCGCCTCGTCGACCTGACGGTCTTCGTCGGCAACCAGCTCTGATCGACAGAGCAGGCACTTCGGTGTGAGTCAGGGCTCGGACAGCGCAGGGACGCGCGGTCCGAGCCCTGACTCGCGTACAGATCAGCCCACTCACGATCACGAGCCTCACGAGCCCTCTCCAGGAGTTCCCTCCATGAAGACGATCGACGAACTTCTCGCCGAAGGTGTGGGCGGCAAGCGGATCTTCGTCCGCGCCGACCTGAACGTGCCGCTGGACGGCGCCACCATCACGGACGACGGCCGTATCCGCGCCGTCCTGCCCACCGTCAAGGCCCTCGCCGAAGCGGGCGCCCGGGTGGTCGTCGCCTCGCATCTGGGTCGCCCCAAGGGCGCCCCGGACCCCGCCTTCTCGCTCGCGTCGGCCGCCGCGCGCCTCGGTGAACTCCTCGGTGCCGAGGTGGCGTTCGCGACCGACACGGTCGGCGAGTCCGCCAAGTCCACCGTCGGCGGCCTCGCCGACGGCCAGGTCGCCGTCCTCGAGAACCTGCGCTTCAACGCCGGCGAGACCTCCAAGGACGACGCCGAGCGCGGTGCCTTCGCGGACCAACTCGCCGCCCTCGCGGACGTGTACGTGAGCGACGGCTTCGGCGCCGTCCACCGCAAGCACGCCTCGGTCTTCGACCTCCCGGCCCGGCTGCCGCACGCCGCCGGCTACCTCATCGCCACCGAGGTCGCCGTCCTGAAGAAGCTCACCGAGGATGTCAAGCGTCCCTACGTCGTCGCCCTCGGCGGTTCCAAGGTCTCCGACAAGCTCGCCGTCATCGACCAGCTGCTGGGCAAGGCGGACCGCCTCCTCATCGGCGGCGGCATGATGTTCACCTTCCTGAAGGCCAAGGGGTACGAGGTCGGCACCTCCCTCCTCCAGGAGGACCAGATCCCGGTCGTCCAGGAGTACATCGAGCGGGCGGAGAAGAACGGCGTCGAGCTGGTCCTCCCCGTCGACGTGCTGACCTCCACCGAGTTCCCGGACCTGAAGACCAAGGCGCCGGCGAACCCCAACACCGTCGCCGCGGACGCCATCCCCGCCGACCAGCTGGGCCTGGACATCGGTCCGCGGACCCGCACGCTCTACGCCTCGAAGCTCACCGAAGCCGCCACCGTCTTCTGGAACGGCCCCATGGGCGTCTTCGAGCACCCCGACTACGCCGAGGGCACCAAGGCGGTCGCCCAGGCCCTCCTCGACTCCCCGGGCTTCACGGTCGTCGGCGGTGGCGACTCCGCCGCAGCCGTCCGCATCCTGGGCTTCGACGAGAACGCATTCGGCCACATCTCGACCGGCGGCGGCGCCTCCCTCGAATACCTCGAGGGCAAGACGCTCCCCGGCCTCGCCGCACTGGAGGACTGACCTCAATGGCTGCATCTATTTCTTCGGAGCGCACGCCGCTGATGGCGGGCAACTGGAAGATGAACCTCAACCACCTCGAGGCCATCGCCCACGTCCAGAAGCTCGCCTTCGCCCTGGCCGACAAGGACCACGACGCCGTCGAGGTCGCCGTCCTGCCGCCCTTCACCGACCTGCGCTCCGTGCAGACCCTGGTCGACGGGGACAAGCTCAAGATCAAGTACGGCGCCCAGGACATCTCGGCGCACGACGGTGGTGCCTACACCGGCGAGATCTCCGGCCCGATGCTGGCCAAGCTGAAGTGCACGTACGTGGCCATCGGCCACTCCGAGCGCCGCCAGTACCACAACGAGACCGACGAGATCGTCAACGCCAAGGTCAAAGCCGCCTACAAGCACGGTCTCACCCCGATCCTGTGCGTCGGCGAGGAGCTGGACGTCCGCGAGGCGGGCAACCACGTCGCGCACACCCTCGCCCAGGTCGAGGGTGGCCTGAAGGACATCCCGGCCGAGCAGGCCGAGTCGATCGTGATCGCTTACGAACCCGTGTGGGCCATCGGCACCGGCAAGGTCTGCGGCGCCGAGGACGCCCAGGAGGTCTGCGCGTCCATCCGGGGCAAGATCGCCGAGCTGTACACGCAGGAGCTGGCCGACCGGGTCCGCATCCAGTACGGCGGCTCCGTGAAGTCCGGCAACGTCGCCGAGATCATGGCGCAGGCCGACATCGACGGCGCCCTGGTCGGGGGCGCCTCACTGGACGCCGACGAGTTCGTCAAGATCGTCCGGTTCCGCGACCAGTGAGTATGCGGTAGCGGGGATACGTCGTACCCTTGCGGGGTCCAGCAGTCTACGCTGGACCCCGTCGTCCGTCAGAATCCGAGGAAGTTGGTCCAGCTGTGGTTATGGGGTTCTCGATCGCCCTGATCGTCTTCAGCCTGCTGATGATGCTGCTGGTGCTGATGCACAAGGGCAAGGGCGGCGGCCTCTCCGACATGTTCGGTGGCGGCATGCAGTCGTCCGTCGGAGGCTCCTCCGTCGCCGAGCGCAACCTGGACCGCATCACGGTCGTGATCGGTCTGCTGTGGTTTGCGTGCATTGTCGTGCTCGGCATCCTGATGAAGGTGAACAACTGATCGACGTCGCACACGCGGCACGTCCATTCCGCACGTAACGCCCCATGTTCGGTATGCGCAGCTGAGCGCGGCCTATCATGGGGCTTGCGTCTGCGTGTGCGGGTTGTAACTCGAACCACTGGACGCGCGTTGGGCCTTACGTAGACTGAGGCGCTCGCAGTGAAGCGAAACGCCGACTCGCTTTGCGGCACCATCACGCAGGGAGTTACGACCGTGGCAAGTGGCAACGCGATCCGAGGAAGCCGGGTCGGGGCGGGGCCGATGGGCGAGGCCGAGCGGGGCGAGTCCGCGCCCCGGCTGTGCATCTCCTTCTGGTGCTCCAACGGGCATGAGACGCAGCCCAGCTTCGCCAGCGACGCGCAGGTCCCCGACACCTGGGACTGCCCGCGCTGCGGCTTTCCGGCAGGGCAGGACAGGGACAACCCCCCGGACCCGCCGCGAACGGAGCCCTACAAGACGCACCTCGCCTATGTGCGGGAGCGACGCAGCGACGCGGACGGCGAAGCGATCCTCGCCGAGGCGCTCGCCAAACTGCGGGGCGAGATCTAGGAGTTGAGAGCCGGCCCGGTATCCGCGGATGCCCGGCCGGGGCTGTTCCGTACCCGACGGCCGTCCGGCCGCGGACCGATTGTCAGTGGTGCCCTCTACGGTTTGTGCATCGGAAGAACCGTGAGGGGGAGCTGTGGCGACGGTCGACGTGGTGGGCGGGCGTGTGCCCGCGTGGCGTGGGGGATTCGGGCGGCTGTGGAGTGCCGCCGTACTCTCCAGCTTCGGTGACGCACTGAGGAGCTCCGCGCTGCCCCTGCTCGCCGCGACGCTGACGGACCGGCCCCTGCTCGTCGCGACGGTCACCGCCTGCGGCCATCTGCCCTGGATCGTGTTCGGTCTGCTCGGCGGCGCCGTCGCCGACCGTGTGGACCAGCGGCGCGCGATGTGGACGGTGGACGCGGTACGAGGGCTGCTGGTCGCCTGCTTCGCCGTGGCCGTCGCCCTCGGCCACGCCTCGATCGGCCTGCTGATCGTGCTGGCCTTCGCGCTGACCACCCTGCAGACGCTCTTCGACAACGCCTCCACCGCCCTGCTGCCCGCCCTGGTGGACCGCACGGCGCTGGGCAGCGCGAACGCGCGTCTCATGACCGGCCAGCAGATCGCGGGCGGCCTGCTGGGCGCGCCCCTGGTGCCGCTGTTGCTGTGGGGCGGGGTCGCCCTGCCCTTCGTGGCGGACGCGGTCACCTTCCTGGTGGCCGCCGCTCTGGTCGCGTCACTGCGCACCACTCTGCCCGAGCGGAAGCCGAGACCGGCGGGGAGCACCCTGCGCCGCGAGATCGCCGAGGGACTGCGCGCCCTGGGGCGGGACAAGGCCCTGCGCGGGCTGTGCGCCGCCACCGCGCTGTGCAACATCGGCGTGGGCGCCCTCATCGCCGGCCTGGTGTTCCTGGTGACCGGCTGGCTGGACGCCGGTACGGCGGGCTACGCGGCGGCCCTGACCGCCTACACGATCGGTGGTCTGGCCGGGGGTGCGGTGAGCGGCCGGCTCGTCGCCCGGCTCGGGCGGGTGCGCGCGGTGCTGCTCGCCGGGACGGTGCAGATCGGCGCGCTGCTGGTCATGGGGTCGGTGCACAGTATGGTCGCGCTGGCCGGGGCCATGGCCGTCTTCGGGTTCATGGGCATGGTGTGGAACGTCAACACCAGGACCCTGATGCAGGAGCGCGCCCCCGCCGAGATGCTGGGCCGGGTCAGCGCGGCCTTCCGGACTCTGGCGGTCGCCGGGGCGCCCCTGGGGGCTCTGCTCGGCGGCGCGGTGGCGACCGCCTGGGGTCTGAACACCCCGGCCCTGCTCGCCGCGGCCTTCTTCGTCCTGTCCGTCGCCTCGCTGATACCCGCGTTCAAGGCGAACGTATCTGTTGTCGCACCCGACGACGACGCCGCGACAGTTCCCGCCCCGCGCTGATCAATCAGGTGGGGAACGGCAGCGGGGCAGCAGGTCCAGGCGAGTGAAGGCGGCGGAGGCGAGAACAGCACGTGGGTGAGGGCGGCGGCGCCGAAACGTCCGCCGCCCTCAGCTCACGACAACGCCGGCGGATACAGCGACCGCGGCAGCTGGGAAGCAGCCGCGGAGTCCAGCAGCCACAGGGTGCGCTGCCTGCCGCGTGCGCCCGCCGCCGGGGCCTGGATCTCGCCCGCGCCCGAGAGGCCGATCGCCACAGCCTCGGCCTTGTCCGCGCCGGCCGCCAGCAGCCACACCTCGCGGGCCGCCCGGATCGCCGGGAGGGTGAGGGTGATGCGGGTCGGCGGGGGCTTCGGGGCGCCGTGGACGCCGACGACCGTGCGCTCGGTCTCCCGGACGGCCGGGAGTTCAGGGAACAGGGACGCCACGTGGGTGTCCGGGCCCACGCCCAGCATCAGGACGTCGAAGGTCGGTACCGCGCCATGGTTCTCCGGGCTCGCCGCACGGGCCAGTTCCTCGGCGTAACCCGCCGCCGCGGCCTCCGCGTCGGCGCCGTACGGTCCGTCCGACGCGGGCATGGCGTGCACGCGCTTCGGGTCCAGCGGCACCGAGTCCAGCAGGGCCTCGCGGGCCTGCGTGACATTGCGTTCCGGGTCGCCCTCGGGCAGGAACCGCTCGTCGCCCCACCACAGGTCGAGGCGGCCCCAGTCGATGGCGTCCCGAGCGGGCGCGGCGGCCAGGGCGGCGAGCAGGCCGTTGCCGTTGCGGCCGCCCGTGAGGACCACGGACGCCGCACCGCGCGAGGCCTGCGCGTCCACGATCTTCGTGATCAGGCGGGCCGCGGCGGCCTGCGCCATCAGCTCCTTGTCGCGGTGCACGACCAGCTGCGGAGTGCTCACTTCGCCGCCGTCCTCTTCACCGGGGCCGGTGCCGCCGCTTCCTTCGCGGGTGCTTTCGCAGCCGCTTCAAGGGGAGTAGGGACCGCGGCGGCCCCTTCTCCTTTGGCGGCCGGTCCCTCGGCGGCGGTGTCCGCCTGGGTGGCCGGCTCCGGGGCGGGCGCCTCGGCACCCTTGCCGCGCGACCCGTTCGACGTGCTCAGCCGCTCCACCCCGAACCGCAGCGCGGACGCGTACGTGTCGTCCGGATCCAGCCGCCGCAGCTCCTCCGCGATCAGCTCGGCCGTGTCGCGGCGCTTGAGCGCCACCGCACGGTTCGGCTGCCCCTGGATGGAGAGGGTGGCGAGGGAACCGTCCGCCCGGTCGAGGACGATCGGGCCGCAGTCGGTGTTCATCCGGACCGCCGTCAGGCCGGGGCCCGACGACAGTGAACGCTTCACCGGGACGTTCAGCCGGTCCGCGAGCCACATCGCCAGCAACTCGCAGCTCGGGTTGAACTCCTCGCCCTCCACCTCGACCGCCTCGACCTCGCAGGTCACCTGGTCGAGAGCAGCCGCCAGCATCGAACGCCAGGGCGTGATCCGGGTCCACGACAGATCCGTGTCCCCGGGCGTGTAGGCGTCGGCGCGGGCTCCGAGTTCCCGTACCGGCTGCTCGGAGGCGTAGGTGTCGGTGACCCGGCGCTGGGCGAGGGCGCCCAGCGGGTCCTTCGCCGGATCCAGGGGCGCGTTCACCGGCCACCAGACCACCACCGGCGCGTCCGGCAGCAGCAGCGGCAGGACGACCGACTGGGCGTGGCTGACGACATCGCCGTACAGCCGCAGGACGACCGTCTCGCCGGTGCCGGCCTCCCCGCCCACCCGCACCTCGGCGTCCAGCCGGGACTGCGTACGGTCGCGGGGCGAACGTGAGACACGCTTGACGACCACGAGCTTGCGCGAGGGGTGCTCGACCGAGGCGTCGTTGGCGGCCTTCAGGGCGTCGTACGCGTTCTCCTCGTCCGTGACGATGACCAGTGTGAGCACCATGCCGACGGCTGGGGTGCCGATGGCCCGGCGGCCCTGCACCAGCGCCTTGTTGATCTTGCTGGCCGTGGTGTCCGTGAGGTCTATCTTCATGGCCGGCGCCAGCTCCGTCCGTCTTGCTCGAGCATGTCGTCCGCCTCGACGGGGCCCCAGGTACCGGCCTCGTACTGGGCGGGCTTGCCGTGCTGGTCCCAGTGCTCCTCGATCGGGTCGAGGATCTTCCAGGACAGCTCGACCTCCTCGGTGCGCGGGAAGAGGTTCGAGTCGCCGAGCAGCACGTCGAGGATGAGCCGCTCGTACGCCTCCGGGCTGGACTCCGTGAACGACTCGCCGTAGGCGAAGTCCATGGACACGTCCCGGATCTCCATCGAGGTGCCGGGCACCTTGGAGCCGAAGCGGACCGTGACGCCCTCGTCGGGCTGGACGCGGATGACGATCGCGTTCTTGCCGAGCTCCTCCGTCGCCGTGTGGTCGAAGGGGGAGTGCGGCGCCCGCTGGAAGACCACCGCGATCTCGGTGACCCGGCGGCCCAGCCGCTTGCCGGTGCGCAGGTAGAAGGGGACGCCCGCCCAGCGGCGGTTGTCGATCTCCACCTTGATCGCCGCGTACGTGTCGGTCTTCGACTTGTGGTCGATGCCGTCCTCTTCGAGGTAGCCGATGACCTTCTCGCCGCCCTGCCAGCCGGCCGCGTACTGCCCGCGGACGGTGTCCTTGCCGAGGTCCTTCGGCAGCTTCACCGCGCCGAGCACCTTGGTCTTCTCGGCGGCGAGCGCGTCCGCGTCGAACGAGGACGGCTCCTCCATCGCGGTCAGCGCCATGAGCTGGAGCAGGTGGTTCTGGATGACGTCACGGGCGGCGCCGATGCCGTCGTAGTACCCGGCACGGCCGCCGATGCCGATGTCCTCGGCCATGGTGATCTGCACGTGGTCCACGAAGGACCGGTTCCAGATCGGCTCGAACATCGTGTTGGCGAAGCGGAGCGCCAGAATGTTCTGGACGGTCTCCTTGCCGAGATAGTGGTCGATGCGGAAGACCTGGTCCGGCGCGAAGACGTCCTCGACCGTCGCGTTGAGCTCCTCGGCCGACTTCAGGTTGTGGCCGAAGGGCTTCTCGATGACCGCGCGCCGCCAGGAACCGCCCGACTGGTCGGCCAGACCGTGCTTCTTCAGCTGCTGGATGACCACCGGGAAGGCGGACGGCGGCACGGACAGGTAGAAGGCGAAGTTGCCGCCCGTGCCCTGCGCCTTGTCCAGCTCCTCGATGGTGCCGCGCAGCCGCTCGAACGCGTCGTCGTCGTCGAAGGTGCCCTGGACGAAACGCATCCCCTGGATGAGCTGCTGCCAGACCTCCTCACGGAACGGCGTCCGTGCGTGCTCCTTGACGGCGTCGTGGACCTCCTGAGCGAAGTCCTCGTTCTGCCACTCCCGCCGGGCGAAACCGACCAGCGAGAAACCCGGCGGCAGCAGACCCCGGTTCGCGAGGTCGTACACGGCGGGCATGAGCTTCTTCCGTGACAGATCTCCCGTGACGCCGAAGATCACCAGGCCCGACGGCCCCGCGATACGCGGGAGCCGCCGGTCGGCGGGGTCACGGAGCGGGTTCGCTCCGGAACCGGAGTTTGGTGCCAAGGGATCAGCCCTCCGAGGGGGCGAGGCGCTGGAGCTCCGCCTCGGTCGACTTGAGCAGGTCGGTCCAGGACGCCTCGAACTTGTCGACGCCCTCGACCTCCAGGAGCTCGACCACCTCGTCGTACGAGATCCCGAGCTTCTCGACCGCGTCGATGTCGGCGCGGGCCTGCTCGTACGTACCGGCGATCGCGTTGCCGCGGATCTCACCGTGGTCCTCGGCGGCGAACAGGGTCGCCTCCGGCATGGTGTTCACCGTGTTCGGCGCGACCAGCTCCTCGACGTACATGGTGTCCTTGTACGCCTTGTCCTTCACACCGGTCGACGCCCACAGCGGACGCTGCTTGTTGGCGCCCGCCTTCTCCAGCGGGCTCCAGCGGTCCGAGGAGAAGATCTCCTCGTACGCCTGGTAGGCCAGGCGCGCGTTGGCGACGCCGGCCTTGCCGCGGGCGGCCTTGGCCGCGTCGGTGCCGAGCGCGTCGATCCGCTTGTCGATCTCGGTGTCCACGCGGGACACGAAGAAGGACGCCACGGAGTGGATCTGCGAGAGGTCCAGGCCGCGCTCCTTGGCCTTCTCCAGACCCGCGAGGAACGCGTCCATGACCTCGCGGTAGCGCTCCAGCGAGAAGATCAGCGTGACGTTGACGCTGATGCCGAGGCTGATGACCTCGGTGATCGCCGGGATGCCGGCGCGGGTGGCCGGGATCTTGATGAGGGTGTTGGGACGGTCGACCAGCCAGGCGAGCTGCTTGGCCTCGGCGACCGTCGCCTTGGTGTTGTGGGCCAGCCGCGGGTCGACCTCGATCGACACCCGGCCGTCCTGGCCGCCCGTGGCGTCGAAGACCGGGCGCAGGATGTCGGCGGCGTCCCGGACGTCCGCCGTCGTGATCATGCGGATGGCCTCTTCGACGCTGACCTTGCGGAAGGCGAGGTCGGAGACCTGCTGGTCGTAGCCGTCGCCCTCGGAGATCGCCTTCTGGAAGATCGATGGGTTGGTGGTGACGCCCACGACGTGCTGCTGGTCCATCAGCTCGGCGAGGTTGCCGGACGTGATCCGCTTGCGCGACAGGTCGTCCAGCCAGATCGCGACGCCCTCCTCGGAGAGGCGCTTGAGTGCGTCTGTCATGGAAATTCCATCTCCTACGTGTCGTATGTGAGCGTCAGCGCTGGGCTGCGGCGATCGATTCCCGGGCGACGGCGGCCACGTTCTCCGCAGTGAAGCCGAACTCGCGGAAGAGAACCTTGCCGTCGGCCGAAGCACCGAAGTGCTCCAGGGAAACGATGCGACCGGCGTCCCCGACGTACTTGTGCCAGGTGAGACCGATACCGGCCTCGACCGCGACCCGCGCCTTGACCGCAGGCGGCAGGACGCTGTCCCGGTACCCCTGGTCCTGCTCCTCGAACCACTCCACGGACGGCATGGACACGACTCGGGTCGGCACACCGTCGGCTTCGAGCTGCTCGCGCGCCTCCACGGCGACGTGCACCTCGGAACCGGTGGCGATCAGAACCACCTCCGGCGTCCCGGTGGAGGCCTCGAACAGGACGTAACCGCCCTTGGCCGCGTTCTCGTCGGGCTCGTACGTCGGCACGCCCTGGCGGGTCAGCGCGAGGCCGTGCGGGGCACCCTTGCCGAACTCCTTCGTCCAGCGTCGGAGGATCTCGCGCCAGGCGAGCGCCGTCTCGTTGGCGTCGGCCGGGCGGACCACGTTCAGGCCCGGGAGGGCGCGCAGCGAGGCCAGGTGCTCGACCGGCTGGTGGGTGGGGCCGTCCTCGCCGAGGCCGACCGAGTCGTGCGTCCACACGTACGTCACCGGCAGGTGCATCAGGGCCGACAGACGCACCGCGTTGCGCATGTAGTCGGAGAACACCAGGAAGGTGCCGCCGTAGATGCGGGTGTTGCCGTGCAGCGCGATGCCGTTCATCTCCGCGGCCATGGAGTGCTCGCGGATGCCGAAGTGGATCGTGCGGCCGTACGGGTTCGCCTCCGGCAGCGGGTTGTCCGCCGGCAGGAAGGAACTCGTCTTGTCGATCGTCGTGTTGTTCGAGCCGGCCAGGTCGGCCGAGCCGCCCCACAGCTCCGGGACGACCGCGCCCAGCGCCTGCAGCACCTTGCCGGACGCGGCACGGGTGGCGACACCCTTGCCCGCCTCGAAGACCGGGATCTTCTCCTCCCAGCCCGTGGGCAGCTCGCCCGCGGCGACACGGTCGAACTCGGCCGCGCGCTGCGGGTTGTTGCCGCGCCACTCCTGGAAGGACTTCTCCCACTCGGCCTTGGCCTGACGGCCTCGCTCACCCAGGGCCCGGGTGTGCGCGAGGACCTCGTCGGCGACCTCGAAGGTCTTCTCCGGGTCGAAGCCCAGGACACGCTTGGTGGCCGCGACCTCGTCGTCGCCCAGCGCCGAGCCGTGCGCGGCCTCGGTGTTCTGGGCGTTGGGGGCCGGCCAGGCGATGATCGAGCGCATCGCGATGAACGACGGCCGGTCGGTGACCTGCTTGGCGGCCTCGATGGCGTCGTACAGGGCGTGCGGGTCGATGTCACCGTCCGGCTTCGGGGCCACGCGCTGCACGTGCCAGCCGTACGCCTCGTACCGCTTGACGGTGTCCTCGGAGACGGCCGTCTCGGTGTCGCCCTCGATGGAGATGTGGTTGTCGTCCCACAGGAGGACGAGGTTGCCGAGCTTCTGGTGGCCGGCCAGCGAGGAAGCCTCCGAGGAGATGCCCTCCTGGAGGCAGCCGTCACCGGCGATCGCGAAGATGAAGTGGTCGAAGGGGGACTCGCCCTCGGGGGCGTCCGGGTCGAACAGACCGCGCTCGTAGCGGGCGGCCATCGCCATGCCCACCGCGTTGGCGACACCCTGGCCCAGCGGACCGGTGGTGGTCTCCACACCGGTGGTGTGGCCGTACTCGGGGTGGCCCGGGGTCTTCGAACCCCACGTGCGGAACGACTTCAGGTCCTCCAGATGAAGGCCGAATCCGGCCAGGTACAGCTGGGTGTAGAGGGTCAGCGACGAGTGGCCGGCCGACAGCACGAACCGGTCGCGGCCGACCCAGTCGGGGTCCGCCGGGTCGTGCCGCATCACCTTCTGGAAGAGGGTGTAGGCGGCAGGCGCCAGGCTCATCGCCGTACCGGGATGGCCGTTGCCGACCTTCTGTACGGCATCGGCGGCCAGGACGCGGGCGGTGTCCACGGCCCGCTGGTCCACCTCGGTCCACTCGAGGTCTGTGGTGGTCGGCTTGGTGCTCACCCTGGGTCAGGGCTCCTCTCCACATGTCACGCATGTCGGAACGTCACGCATGGAGAAACGCCACGCATGTCGAATGCCGGTGCACTGGACGCCCCGGCCGTTGTCGAGCCTACCCCCGTCGGTACGTGCGTTATTTCGAGCCATTCCAGACTGCCGGGACTGGTCGGGATCCGCCTCCGGACGGGGCCTTTCCCGGTTCGGCAGGTGAATACGGAGCCGCTCATCGGAGTGCTCAATCGAGTGCCGCCCAGCTCTTCCCAGCGGGTCGGCCAACGCGACCCCACCCCCGACCCCACCCCCGCGAATGTCGAGGTATGGGCAACGTCTACAGTGGCGTGGTACGCGCGAGCCTTTACCGGGACTTCACACGGCCGGGCTCGCTGGGATGTCTCTGAGGGGTGTGCGTGACGGCCGTCGAATCCCGTCCAGCGGGGGTGCTCGGTGCGAGCCAGGGTCCGAGCCACCGGCCGTTCGGGGCCCGTGTCAAGGCGTTCGTAGCTCTGACCAAGCCTCGGATCATCGAGCTGCTGCTGATCACCACCGTCCCGGTGATGTTCCTGGCGCAGCAGGGCGTCCCCGACCTCGGGCTGGTCCTGCTCACCTGTGTCGGCGGCTACCTGTCCGCGGGCGGCGCCAACGCGCTCAACATGTACCTCGACCGCGACATCGACGCGCTGATGGACCGCACCTCGCAGCGCCCGCTGGTCACCGGCATGGTCAGCCCGCGCGAGTGTCTGGCCTTCGGCATCACCCTCGCGGTCGTCTCGACGCTGCTGTTCGGCCTGACCGTCAACTGGCTGTCGGCCTGGCTGTCGCTCGGCGCGCTCCTCTTCTACGTGGTCGTCTACACGATGATCCTCAAGCGACGTACCTCGCAGAACATCGTGTGGGGCGGCATCGCCGGCTGTCTGCCCGTGCTCATCGGCTGGTCCTCGGTGACGAACTCGATGTCGTGGGCGCCGGTCATCCTCTTCCTCGTCATGTTCTTCTGGACGCCGCCGCACTACTGGCCGCTGTCCATGAAGGTCAAGGAGGACTACGCCCGCGTGGGCGTGCCGATGCTTCCGGTCGTCGCCTCCAACAAGGTGGTCGCCCGGCAGATCGTCCTCTACAGCTGGGTGATGGTCGCGGTGTCGCTGCTGCTGACGCCGCTCGGCTACACCGGCTGGTTCTACACGGCGGTCGCGCTGCTGGCCGGCGGCTTCTGGCTGTGGGAGGCCCACGGGCTGCAGAGCCGGGCCAAGGCCGAGGCGACCGGGGGCAAGCTCAAGGAGATGCGGCTGTTCCACTGGTCGATCACCTATGTGTCGCTCCTGTTCGTGGCGGTCGCGGTGGATCCCTTCCTCCGCTGACGCCTGGGTGACGTCCGACGGGCGGGGTGCGTGGTCAAGGCCACGCACCCCGCCCGTCGCCGTTTCCTCTACCCGCCGGTAGCATCCTGACCATGGCAGACACGCAGCAGGTTGACGAGCGCACCGAGGCCAAGCAGGCCGCGCGCAGGGTGGCCCGGCTGGCCCGGCAGATCGGCGCCTTCTCCACGGCGCACGGCGGCGCCGAGGGCCAGGTGGCCTACCTCGGACAGCGCGGCGCGCGGATCGTGCTCGTCGGCGAGGACGGTGGCTGGGGCGACCTGGTGGCCCCGTCGTACGAGATCGCCGAGAAGGCGGTCGAGAAGGCCGGGATCACGGTGCACGAGGCCTTCGACGGCGAGTTCGCGGCCAAGGTGCGGACCGGTCCGTACGAGTGGACGCGCATGGCCGGAATCCAGGTGGGCGGTCCGAGCAACACCTGATGCCCGGTTCACCCGTTAGGACCCGTGGGGGGCCGTAGGAAGACGCGGTCCTCGGACGTGGTCCAGTCACGGGGAGTCCGGATGATCGAAACGCCGTCCCTGGTGGACCAGTACTGCCACGGGGTACTGCGCACGGAGCTGGGCCTCGGCACTTTCGAGGCCCAGCTCGTCCGCACCGAGGGCCCGCCCGCGCCGGGCACGACGCTCTTCGACACCCAGACCGGGTTCGCGGTACGCCGCTGGTGCCCCCCGCTGCTCGGCCTGGAACCGCACTGCACACCCGCCCGCTATCTCGCCCGGCGCCGTGAACTCGGCGTACTGGAGTCGGGCCGTCGCCTGCTGCGCGGCAGCGGCATCACGACGTATCTGGTGGACACCGGGCTGCCCGGCGACCTCACCGGACCCGGCGAACTGGCCTCGGCCGCGGGCGCCGAGGCCCGCGAGATCGTACGGCTGGAACTCCTCGCCGAACAGGTCGCCGACACCTCCGGCACCGTCGAGTCCTTCCTCGCCAATCTCGCCGAGTCGGTGCACGCGGCTGCCGCGAACGCGGTCGCCTTCTCCTCGGCGGCGGGCGTACGGCACGGTCCGGCGCTCGCGCCTCAGCCGCCGGGGCCGGGCGAGGTGAGGGGCGCGGCGGGGCGCTGGCTCGCCGGGCGCCGGGTGGGCGGGGAGCTGAGCGATCCGGTGCTGCTACGACACCTGCTGTGGATCGCGGTCGCCTCCGGCCGGCCCCTCCAACTGCACGCCGGGCTCGGCGAACCGGGCCTGCGCATCGACCGCACCGACCCGGCCCTGCTGACCGACTTCGTGCGGGCCACGGCCGGCCTGGGTACCGACCTCGTCCTGCTGCACAGCTACCCGTACCACCGGCACGCCGCCCATCTCGCCGGGGTCTTCCCGCATGTGTACGCCGACTCGGGCGCCGCGCTGGCGCGCACCGGCGCCCGGGCCGCCACCGTCCTGGCGGAGATCCTGGAGCCGGCCCCGTTCGGCAAGATCCTCTTCTCCAGCGGTGCCCAGGGGCTGCCCGAACTGCACGTCGTGGGGGCGCGGCTGTTCCGTGAGGCCCTCTCCAGGGTGCTCGGGACGTGGGTCGCCGAGGGCGCGTGGTCACTGGCGGACGCGGAGCGGGTGGCGGGGCTGATCGCGGCGGGGAACGCTCGGCGGGTGTACGGGCTGGAGTGACCGGGCGGCGCAGAAGGGGCTGGGGTGACCCGGGCGGCGCAGAAGGGGCTGGGGTGACCCGGTCGGCGCGGAGCGGCGGAAGGTTGTTGCGTTCGCGTCAGCCCTGCGCGGGGAACGGCGGGTCGGTGTTGCGTTCGCGTCAGCCCTGCGCGGGGAACGGCGGGTCGGTGCTGCGTCCGCGTCAGCCCTGCGCGGGGAACGGCGGGTCGGTGCTGCGTCCGCGTCAGCCCTGCGCGGGGAACGGCGGGTCGGTGCTGCGTCCGCGTCAGCCTCCGCGGGGAACGGCGGGCCGGCACTGTGCCCGCGTCAGACCCCGGCGCCGACCGCTGAGCCCGGCGCGGGCCCCGGGATCCCGACGTCCGCCCCGGACCGCTCCCGCAGGGCCAGCAGCACCCGTAGGACCGCGATCCACACCAGGGCCGAGCCGAGCATGTGCAGGCCGACCAGGATCTCGGGGAGGTCCGTGAAGTACTGGACGTAGCCGATGATCCCCTGGGCGAGCAGGATCAGGAAGAGGTCGCGGGTGCGGTCCAGCGGGGCCTTGGGGGAGTCGACCGCCTTGAGGACGAACCACAGGGCGAACGTCAGCGACACCACGATCCAGGCCAGCACCGCGTGCACCTTGCTCACGGTCTCCCAGTCGATCGGCATCCGCTCGACCTCGCTGGAGTCGCCCGCGTGCGGTCCGGCGCCGGTCACCACCGTGCCGACCAGGATCAGCAGCACGGACGCCGCGAGCAGGCACCACACCAGCTGCCGCACGGCCCCGCCGACCAGCGGACGGGGCGGCGCGTCGCCCTCACGGGCGCGCTGCCACATCACCGTGGCGATCGCGATCAGGGCCGACGTCGCCACGAAGTGGGCCGCGACCGTGTACGGGTTGAGGCCGACCAGGACCACGACGCCGCCGAGGATCGCGTTGCTCATCACGACCCAGAACTGGGCCCAGCCCAGCCGGGTCAGGCTGCGCCGGTACGGCTTCTGGGAGCGCGCGGCGATGATCGCCCAGCCGACCGCGGCGCACAGCACGTACGTCAGCATCCGGTTGCCGAACTCGATGGCGCCGTGGAAGCCCATCGCGCCGGTGGCCGTCAGCGAGTCGTCGGTGCACTTGGGCCAGGTCGGGCAGCCGAGCCCGGATCCGGTGAGCCGGACCGCGCCGCCGGTGACCACGATGACCACCGCCGTCACGAGCGCGGCGAGGGCCGCCCGCTGAACCGTCCGAGAGGTCGGGGTCCAGCGTTCGGCGATGAAGGCAAGAGGGTTGCGGACGGCCGCTACGGCGTCGGCGCGGGTCACGTGGGGCACGCGTTCCATCGTAGGGGGCATGCTTGTGCACGCTTTCACGAGGGTCCCCGTCGCCGGCCCGAGTGCCCGACTACTCCCAGCGGAAGAACCGCCCGGCGACCCCGAGCCCCGCGACCGCCCACACCGCCAGAATCCCCAGGTCGCCCCAGGGCATGCCGGCGCCGTGCTGGAGCACGTCCCGCAGGCCGTCCGACAGGGCCGAGATCGGCAGCAGGCCGAGGACGTCCTGGGCGCCGGACGGGAACTTCTCCAGCGGCACGATCACACCGCCGCCCACGAGCAGCAGCAGGAACACCAGGTTCGCGGCGGCCAGGGTCGCCTCCGCCTTCAACGTGCCCGCCATCAGCAGGCCGAGCCCGGAGAACGCGGCCGTGCCCAGGACCAGCAGGAGCAGGACGGCCAGCGGGTTGCCGTGCGGGGACCAGCCCAGGGCGAAGGCGATCGCCGTCAGCAGGATCACCTGGAGGACCTCGGTGACCAGGACGGCGAGCGTCTTCGCGGTCATCAGACCCCAGCGGGGGAGCGGCGAGGAGGCGAGCCGCTTCAGCACGCCGTAGCGGCGCTCGAAGCCCGTCGCGATGGCCTGGCCGGTGAACGCCGTGGACATCACGGCGAGCGCCAGGATGCCGGGGGCGAGGAAGTCCACCGCCTCGCCGGTGCCGGTGTCCACGATGTCCACCGAGCTGAACAGGAACAGCAGGAGCGCCGGGATCACGACCGTCAGCAGCAGCTGCTCGCCGTTGCGCAGCAGCATCTTCGTCTCCAGCGCCGCCTGGGCCCCGATCATCCGGGGCAGGGGCGCCGCGCCCGGCTTCGGGGCGTACGTACCGGCGGCGGCGGTGGTCATGACCGCAACTCCTTGCCCGTGAGCTCGAGGCTGTGCTTCTTCGGGGGGCGACCCCCGGACCCCCGGCCGATCCGTGTGTGAGCCAGGATCATGACCGCAACTCCTTGCCCGTGAGCTCGAGGCTGTGCTTCTTCGGGGGGCGACCCCCGAACCCCCGGCCGATCCGTGTGTGAGCCAGGATCATGACCGCAACTCCTTGCCCGTGAGCTCGAGAAAGACGTCTTCGAGGGTGTGCCGTTCCACCGAGATCTTCTCCGGCATCACCCCGTGCTGCGCGCACCAGGAGGTGACCGTGGCGAGCAGTTGCGGGTCGACCTTGCCGCCGACCCGGTAGGAGCCCGGGGTGAGCTCCGCGGCCGTGCAGTCGGCGGGCAGTGCCTTGAGCAGCGAACCCACGTCCAGTCCCGGGCGCCCGCCAAAGCGGAGCGTGTTCTCGGCGCCGCCGCGGCACAGTTCCTCGGGGGAGCCGTGGGCTATGACCCGGCCCCCGTCGATGATCGCGACGTCGTCGGCGAGTTCCTCGGCCTCGTCCATGTAGTGGGTCGTGAGGATCACCGAGACGCCGTCGGCGCGCAGATCCCGGATCAGGTCCCAGGTGGCGCGGCGGGCCTGCGGATCGAGGCCCGCGGTCGGCTCGTCCAGGAACACCAGCTCCGGACGGCCGACGACCGCCATGGCGAGCGCGAGCCGCTGCTGCTGGCCGCCGGACAGCCGCCGATACGTGGTCCGGCCGCAACCGCCCAGCCCGAGCCGCTCGATGAGCACGTCCACGGCGAGCGGATGGGCGTGCAGCTTGGCCACGTGCCGGAGCATCTCGTCGGCCCGCGCCCCCGAGTACACGCCCCCGGACTGCAGCATCACGCCGATCCTGGGGTGCAGTTCGCGGGCCTGTCCCACCGGGTCGAGGCCCAGGACCCGCACCGTGCCCGAGTCGGGCCTCCGGTATCCCTCGCAGGTCTCGACCGTGGTCGTCTTGCCCGCCCCGTTGGGGCCGAGGACGGCGGTCACACCCGCCCGGGCCACCAGGTCGAGGCCGTCCACCGCGGTCTTCGGGCCGTACCGCTTCACCAGGGCCTGGACCTGGACCACGGGCTCACTTCGCATGGGTCCAGAGTCTAGGTTCGCGGACGGCGGCTCCGACGGGCGGGTGCGAGATCTCCACCCCGGCCGCCCCCGCCGGGCGGGACGGAGCGTCGGGGACCCTCAGATCTCGTCCTCCCGGGACCGGTGCAGCGCCAGCCACCGCTGCGCGTACGCCACCGCGTCCGCCACGGGAAACAGCCGTACGTCGGCCGCGCCCACCCTCCCCCGTACGACGACGGGCACATCCCGTTCGAAGTCGTGGCCCAGCTCGTCGAACCGGTCGGAGCTGATCGACACGTCGGTGACCTCCTCCCAGCCCGCCGGGCCCGGCCGGCCCACCTTCACCAGCGGCGACGGTATGCGGTACTCGGCGAGGTGGAAGCAGGTGCAGGTGCCGTAGCCGGCGCCGAGCAGCAGCACCCGGGCGCCGAGCGCCTCCAGCCGGGCCAGCGGACTTCGCTCGCCCAGCCGGCAGTCGGACGCGTGCCCCTCGACGATCTCCGCCGCGCGCGGGCCGACGGCCGCGAACGAGGTCTGCGGATGCGCGCTGCGCAGGGCGCCCGGCCAGGTCCGTACGGTCTCCGGGACCACGCCCACCCCGAGTGCGGGCGTGACGAGGGGGTCGTACGCGGGCATCGTGGCCCGGATCGTCCCCCACCACTGCTCGGGTACCGGAGGCCTGCTCCACAGGGCCGGGTCCGAGAGGTCGCCGGACTGGGTGGGAACCACCAGGGTGCCCTTCGGGCCGAGTGCGCCGAGCAGTCCCTGGACCACCGCGACGGCTCCTCCGCAGACCCAGCCGAGGGAGCTGAGGGAGGAGTGGACCAGGAGGATGTCGCCAGGCCGGACGCCGAGGTCGCGCAGCCGGCCGACGAGTGTGTCCCGAGTGACAAGAGGGCCGGTCGGAGCGGGTATGGACATGGTCAGGGAGTGTCCCTGACGGGGCCCGGCGGCGCCACCGATTTCAGCGGGCGACGATCTTTTCCCAGGTCGGATTAGGTGAACCTAAGTGACACAGGGCACCGTCCACCGGTCCGGACGCGGCTTGCCTGTCTCGGAGGAATTACGCAACAATGGCGTTGTGAAAAACGTCGGCGAGACTCGGGAGACCCTCACGGGGGCCCCTCAGGAGGAGTTCGCGGCTGGGATGCGCTCGGACCGCTCGACGCGCAACCGGGTCGCGCGGTCCATCCTGGACCACGGGCCGTCGACCGTGACCGAGCTGGCCGGACGCCTGGGACTCACCCCGGCGGCCGTACGCCGACATCTGGACGCACTGGCCGCCGACGACGTCGTGGAGGCACGCGAGCAGCGGGTCTACGGCACGCGCGGCCGCGGCCGGCCCGCCAAGGCCTTCGCGCTGACCGACTGCGGCCGGGACGCCTTCGACCAGTCCTACGACAAGCTCGCCGCGGAGGCCCTGCGCTGGATCCAGGAGCGGTTCGGCGGAAACGAGGCGGTCGTCGCCTTCGCGCGCGCCCGGATCGTCGAGCAGGCCTCCGCCTACCGCGAGGCGATCGAGGCCGCCGCACCCGAGGAGCGCACCGAAGCGCTGGCCAAGGCCCTGAGCGCGGACGGGTACGCTGCTACGGCGCGAAGCGCACCGGTCGGCGAGCAGCTCTGCCAGCACCACTGCCCGGTGGCCCACGTCGCGGAAGAGTTCCCGCAGCTCTGCGAGGCGGAGACCGAGATCTTCTCCCAGCTGCTCGGCACACACGTCCAGCGACTGGCGACCATCGCGCACGGCGACGGCGTCTGCACGACGTTCATCCCAAAGATTTCCCACCCCACTCATCACGCATCTGCAAGCACGGCCGGGAGGAACCCCGCATGACTCTCCCCACGGAGACCGCCCACCCCGAGCTCGAGGGTCTGGGCACGTACGAGTACGGCTGGGTCGACTCCGACACGGCCGGCGCCTCCGCCAGGCGCGGCGTCGGCGAGGACGTCGTCCGGGACATCTCCGAGAAGAAGAGCGAGCCGGAGTGGATGACCAAGCTCCGCCTCAAGGGTCTGCGCCTCTTCGAGAAGAAGCCCATGCCGAACTGGGGCTCGGACCTCTCGGGCATCGACTTCGACAACATCAAGTACTTCGTGCGCTCCACGGAGAAGCAGGCGGAGTCCTGGGAGGACCTGCCCGAGGACATCAAGAACACCTACGACAGGCTCGGCATCCCGGAGGCGGAGAAGCAGCGCCTCGTCGCCGGTGTCGCCGCCCAGTACGAGTCCGAGGTCGTCTACCACCAGATCCGCGAGGACCTGGAGGAGCAGGGCGTCATCTTCCTCGACACCGACACCGCGCTGAAGCAGCACCCGGAGCTCTTCAAGGAGTACTTCGGGACCGTCATCCCGGTCGGTGACAACAAGTTCGCGTCGCTGAACACCGCGGTGTGGTCCGGGGGCTCCTTCATCTACGTGCCGAAGGGCGTGCACGTCGAGATCCCGCTCCAGGCCTACTTCCGCATCAACACGGAGAACATGGGCCAGTTCGAGCGGACCCTGATCATCGTCGACGAGGGTGCCTACGTGCACTACGTCGAGGGATGTACGGCCCCGATCTACAAGTCGGACTCGCTGCACTCCGCGGTCGTCGAGATCATCGTCAAGAAGAACGCCCGCTGCCGTTACACGACCATCCAGAACTGGTCGAACAACGTCTACAACCTGGTCACCAAGCGCGCCGTGGCGTACGAGGGCGCGACCATGGAGTGGATCGACGGCAACATCGGCTCCAAGGTGACGATGAAGTACCCGGCCGTCTACCTGATGGGTGAGCACGCCAAGGGCGAGACGCTGTCCATCGCCTTCGCGGGCGAGGGCCAGCACCAGGACGCCGGCTCCAAGATGGTCCACATGGCGCCGAACACGTCCTCCAACATCGTCTCCAAGTCGGTGGCGCGCGGTGGCGGTCGTACGTCCTACCGCGGTCTCGTCGAGATCGCCGAGGGCGCCCACGGCTCCAAGTCGAACGTGCTGTGCGACGCGCTGCTCGTCGACACCATCTCCCGCTCCGACACGTACCCCTACGTGGACGTCCGTGAGGACGACGTGTCCATGGGCCACGAGGCGACCGTCTCCAAGGTCTCCGAGGACCAGCTCTTCTATCTGATGAGCCGCGGTCTGAGCGAGTTCGAGGCGATGGCGATGATCGTGCGCGGCTTCGTCGAGCCCATCGCGAAGGAGCTGCCCATGGAGTACGCACTGGAACTCAACCGGCTGATCGAGCTGCAGATGGAAGGCGCGGTCGGTTAAGACCCGCCCTCCACGACCAGCTAGCGAAATCTGACGTAGGAAGAGAGCAGACCGACAGCCATGGCTGAGGCTCAGAACTCCCCCACCCTCAACTCCGTTCGGGCGGGGGGACCCCCATCGCTGGGGTCCACCACGGCCGGCCAGATCGCGGTGGCCGCCGAGTCGACCGTCGCCACGCGCATGAGCGCGCCCCCCTCCTTCGACGTGGCGGACTTCCCGGTCCCGCACGGCCGTGAGGAGGAGTGGCGGTTCACGCCGCTGGAGCGGCTGCGCGGGCTGCACGACGGCACCGCGGTCGCCACCGGCGGGGGCGTGAAGGTGGACGTGCAGGCCCCCGAGGGCGTCACCGTCGAGACCGTCGGCCGTGACGACGCCCGGATCGGCAGGGCCGGCACCCCGGTGGACCGCGTCGCCGCCCAGGCGTACTCGGCGTTCGAGAAGGCCGGTGTCGTCACCGTCCCCAAGGAGACGGTCCTCACCGAGCCGATCCGCATCGCGGTGCACGGCGAGGGCGGGGTCGCCTACGGCCACCAGGTCATCGAGCTGGGCGCCTTCGCCGAGGCCGTCGTCGTCATCGACCACACCGGTGACGCCGTGCTCGCCGCCAACGTCGACTACGTCCTCGGGGACGGCGCCAAGCTGACCGTCGTCTCCGTCCAGGACTGGGACGAGAAGGCCGTGCACGTCGGTCAGCACAACGCGCTGATCGGCCGGGACGCCACCTTCAAGTCGTTCGTGGTCACCTTCGGCGGCGACCTGGTACGCCTCCACCCGCGCGTCGCCTACGCCGGCCCCGGCGGCGAGGTCGAGCTGTTCGGCCTGTACTTCACGGACGCCGGCCAGCACCAGGAGCACCGCCTCCTCGTCGACCACAACACCCCGCACTGCAAGTCGAACGTCGCCTACAAGGGCGCGCTCCAGGGCGAGGGCGCCCACGCGGTGTGGATCGGTGACGTCCTCATCGAGGCCAAGGCCGAGGGCACGGACACGTACGAGATGAACCGCAACCTGGTCCTCACGGACGGTGCGCGGGTCGACTCCGTGCCGAACCTGGAGATCGAGACCGGCGAGATCGTCGGCGCCGGCCACGCGAGTGCGACCGGTCGCTTCGACGACGAGCAGCTCTTCTATCTCATGGCCCGCGGCATCCCGGCCGACGAGGCCCGTCGCCTGGTGGTGCGCGGCTTCTTCGCCGCGCTGGTCCAGCAGATCGGTGTCGACGACATCGAGCAGCGGCTTCTCGTGAAGATCGACGAGGAGCTGGAGGCGTCGGTCTGATGACGTCCTCTTCGACGTTCGTACGCGTCTGTGGGCTGAGCGAGTTGGAGGAGGACACCCCGAAGCGGGTGGAACTCGACGGCACGCCGGTCTCGGTCGTCCGTACCGAGGGGGAGGTGTTCGCGATCCACGACATCTGCTCGCACGCGAACGTCTCGCTCTCCGAGGGCGAGGTGGAGGACTGTCAGATCGAGTGCTGGCTGCACGGTTCCAGCTTCGACCTCCGCACCGGCAAGCCCTCCAGCCTGCCCGCGACGCGCCCCGTCCCCGTATATCCCGTACAGATCGAAGGGGACGACGTGCTCGTCTCCCTCACCCAGGAGTCCTGAGGTACCCATGGCTACGCTTGAAATCCGAGACCTGCACGTCACCGTCGAGGCCGACAACGCCACGAAGGAGATCCTCAAAGGTGTCGACCTGACCGTGAAGCAGGGCGAGACGCACGCCATCATGGGCCCCAACGGCTCCGGCAAGTCGACCCTCGCCTACTCGCTCGCGGGGCACCCGAAGTACACCGTCACCGGCGGCACCGTCACCCTCGACGGCGAGAACGTCCTGGAGATGTCCGTCGACGAGCGCGCCCGCGCCGGCCTGTTCCTGGCGATGCAGTACCCGGTCGAGGTGCCCGGCGTCTCGGTCTCCAACTTCCTCCGTACGTCCGCCACCGCCATCCGCGGCGAGGCACCCAAGCTGCGTACCTGGGTGAAGGAGGTCAAGGGGGCCATGGAGCGCCTCCACATGGACCCGGCCTTCGCCGAGCGCAACGTCAACGAGGGTTTCTCCGGCGGTGAGAAGAAGCGCCACGAGATCCTCCAGCTGGAGCTGCTCAAGCCGAAGGTCGCCATCCTCGACGAGACGGACTCGGGTCTGGACGTCGACGCCCTGCGGGTCGTCTCCGAGGGCGTCAACCGCGTCCGTGAGAGCGGCGAGGTCGGCACCCTGCTGATCACGCACTACACGCGCATCCTGCGCTACATCAAGCCCGACTTCGTCCATGTCTTCTCCGCGGGCCGCATCGTGGAGTCCGGCGGCGCCGAGCTCGCCGACAAGCTGGAGAACGAGGGCTACGAGGCTTACACGAAGGGTGGCCCCGTGAGCGGAGCGAACTCAGAGGAGGATGTGGCGTGACACAGCTGCCGGGCCTCCTCGACACTGAGGCGATCCGCAAGGACTTCCCCATCCTGGACCGTCAGGTTCACGACGGGCAGAAGCTCGTATACCTGGACAACGCGGCGACCTCGCAGAAGCCGCGCCAGGTGCTGGACGCCCTGAACGAGTACTACGAGCGCTACAACGCCAACGTCCACCGCGGTGTGCATGTGCTCGCCGAGGAGGCCACGGCGCTGTACGAGGGCGCGCGCGACAAGGTCGCCGCGTTCATCAACGCGCCGAGCCGCAACGAGGTGATCTTCACCAAGAACGCCTCCGAGTCGCTCAACCTCGTGGCGAACATGCTGGGCTGGGCCGACGAGCCCTACCGGGTGGACCACGAGACCGAGATCGTCATCACGGAGATGGAACACCACTCCAACATCGTGCCGTGGCAGCTGCTGGCGCAGCGCACGGGCGCGAAGCTGAAGTGGTTCGGTCTGACCGACGACGGCCGCCTCGACCTGTCGAACATCGACGAGATCATCACGGAGAAGACGAAGATCGTCTCCTTCGTGCTGGTGTCCAACATCCTGGGCACGGTCAACCCCGTCGAGGCGATAGTGCGCCGTGCGCAGCAGGTCGGTGCGCTGGTCTGCATCGACGCCTCGCAGGCCGCGCCGCACATGCCGCTGGACGTGCAGGCCCTGCAGGCCGACTTCGTGGCCTTCACCGGCCACAAGATGTGCGGCCCGACGGGCATCGGCGTCCTCTGGGGTCGCCAGGAGCTGCTGGAGGACCTGCCTCCGTTCCTGGGCGGCGGCGAGATGATCGAGACGGTGTCGATGCACTCGTCGACCTACGCTCCCGCCCCGCACAAGTTCGAGGCGGGCACCCCGCCGATCGCGCAGGCGGTCGGCCTGGGCGCGGCGATCGACTATCTCTCCGCGATCGGCATGGACAAGATCCTCGCCCACGAGCACGCGCTCACCGAGTACGCGGTGAAGCGGCTGGGCGATGTCCCGGGCCTCAGGATCATCGGCCCCACCACGGCCGAGGACCGGGGCGCGGCGATCTCCTTCACGCTCGGCGACATCCACCCGCACGACGTGGGCCAGGTCCTCGACGAGCAGGGCATCGCGGTCCGGGTCGGCCACCACTGCGCACGGCCGGTCTGCCTGCGGTACGGAATTCCTGCGACCACGCGAGCGTCGTTCTATCTGTACTCCACGCCGACCGAGATCGACGCTCTGGTCGACGGCCTGGAGCACGTACGGAACTTCTTCGGCTGAGGGGTTGGCGAGCGAGCGGATGAAGCTGGATTCGATGTACCAGGAAGTCATCCTGGACCACTACAAGCACCCGCACGGGCGTGGTCTGCGCGATGGCGACGCCGAGGTGCACCACGTCAACCCGACGTGCGGTGACGAGATCACCCTGCGTGTGAAGTACGACGGCGCGACGATCAGCGACGTCTCGTACGAGGGCCAGGGCTGCTCGATCAGCCAGGCCTCCGCCTCCGTGCTGAACGACCTCCTCGTCGGCAAGGACCTGGCCGACGCGCAGAAGATCCAGGAGACCTTCCTGGAGCTGATGCAGTCCAAGGGCCGGATCGAACCGGACGACGCGATGGAGGAGGTACTGGAGGACGCGGTCGCGTTCGCCGGTGTCTCCAAGTACCCGGCACGGGTGAAGTGCGCTCTCCTGAGCTGGATGGCGTGGAAGGACGCGACGGCCCAGGCCCTGGGCGGAGCCGACGCCGAAAGGAAAACGGCATGAGCGAGACCGTTGAGATGAAGCCCGCCTCCGAGGAAGAACTCCGCGAGGCGCTGTACGACGTCGTCGACCCCGAACTGGGCATCGACGTGGTCAACCTCGGCCTGATCTACGGCATCCACGTCGACGACGCGAACATCGCGACCGTCGACATGACCCTGACCTCGGCGGCCTGCCCGCTGACCGACGTCATCGAGGACCAGGCCAAGTCCGCCACGGAGGGCCTCGTCAACGAGCTGCGCATCAACTGGGTCTGGATGCCGCCGTGGGGCCCCGACAAGATCACGGACGATGGGCGTGATCAGCTTCGGGCGCTCGGGTTCAACGTCTGAGATCCACCGGCTCGAACGAACGGCGACACCCCGTGGGGGGCGTCGCCGTTCGTCGTGGTTCGTCCTGTCCGGGGCGTTCGCGCGAGTCCAGGTGGGCGCTCCGAGCAGGGTTCAGGCCAGCGTGCCAAGCGGTGTTCAGGTCAGCGCGCCCATCAGTGTTCAACATGATCTAGCGCGGAACCCCGGGCGTTCACTGAACGCCGGGGCCTCCTCGCAAGAACCAGGTGAACCGGCGGCCGACGAGTGACACGAAAGGGAGCGGACTGTTCCTCACACGGGCATGACCCGCACGTCGTACTGCGGGATCCACTTGTCCCTCGTCATCAGGGTCATCCCTTCGGTCTGTGCCTGAGCGACCAGTATCCGGTCGAAGGGGTCCCGGTGATGCGCTGGAAGCCGGGCTGCCCGCACCCCGTGCCCGGCGGTGATGGGCAGGCCGGTGAACTGGCTGTCGCGTACCCGCTCAGCCAGGTCCTGTGGGCCTTCCACTTTCCCGAGGGACTGTTTGATGGCGATCTCCCACGGTGATACGGCGCTGACGTACACCGCGGGTTCGGTGTCGAGCAGATCCTTGATCTCGCCGGACAGCTCAGCAGAGTCGTCCAGCCACCACAGGACCACATGGGTGTCGAGCAGAAGTCGCATCAGCGCATCAAGAGGTGGCAGCGGCGGTACAACAGCACCCACGCCAAGATCCGCTGCCTCGGCGAACAAGCGATGGCCACTCACCACGCATCAGCGTGAGGTGAGAAGGGATCCGTCTCACGCACCAGCAGACGAACGTCAAACCGAGTGCTGCCTGATACATCCCTGACGTACGACTGCTGCCAACGCCCACCAGTCTTGTGCAGCAGTGGCGCAAGGAACTTGCCTCCAGTCGGCTGTCCGGTTCGTGCACGGTCGGTGCTCTGGTGATCGCCGCCAGGGGCTCCTTGAAAGGCCTGCCCGCGTTCCCCGCACACCGTGTGGGACGGATTCCAGCCCCTGCCTGACGAGACGCCGGTTAAGACGAGGCGCACACAAACCACGAAAACGACAAATAAGCTGCCATCTTTCCATCGAAGAGGTGTAGATCATCGTGCGGTATTTGACCCTCTCCTCGCTTGCAGTCGGAATCAGCGTTGCCGCCTCACTCTTTACCCCGACGGCTGCTCCCGCCGGCGCGGCTTCATCCGCAGCCCCGGAAAGCGTAAAGTGGGAACTCTGCCGAGATGCGGCGGAGGACTGGAATCGTAACGATGAGCGAAGTGAGTGCGCTTTCGTTCCGGTTCCGGTGGACTATTCCAAGCCGAAAGGCAGACAAATAAACATTGCGGTGAGCAGGGTCAAGGCCACCGGAAAGCGCAAAGGCGCCCTGTTCAGCAACCCGGGAGGGCCTGGCCTAGCCGGAACCCCATCTCCCTACGGGCTCCTCGACAGCCAGCTGGCGCCAATGAACGATGAATTCGACTTCATCGGTATCGACACTCGCGGGACAGGCTACAGCGCCCAGGTTTCCTGTGATACACCCGAATCCAAGCAGGGAGAAACCGAAAAGGAGGCGTTTGAACGATACGCCGATGAGCGTCGCAAATGTATCGCTAAGGATCGGGCACTGACGCTCTCCATCAGCATGGAAAATGCATCCCGAGATATGGACCGAGTCCGGGAGGTACTGGGTTTCCATAAGATAAACTTTTATGGAAATTCCGGTGGAACCGCACTGGGCGCCGTCTATCGATCAATGTTCGACAACCGCGTTGATCGCATGTGGCTGGATTCGATCATGTCTCCGATCGGTGAAAATGCGGCGATCACCGCAGAAGCGGCACAATATCATGCTGGATATCGACGATTCTTCGAGTGGCTGGCCGGCAAGGATGCGACTTATCATTTCGGAAACTCGCCTCAGGAGGTCGAATCCACGCTGAAAGCAATGCAGACGAAGTTTGGTCGCGAAGAATTCACCCCCCTTCTCGATCCCAACTTTGAAGCCATACCAGACAGATGGGAGCGATCTGCCGCAAAGTTGATGGAACTGCAGAAAAGCGGTGCGGAGGGGAGTTACAAGCCGAAGGAGGTGAACCGGAGTGCTTTCGGCTTCGGAGAGATGGGCCACAACTATGTGATCACACATGACGCCTTCATGTGCAATGCGAGTGCGGATGGGCGGGAGTATTCCGATCTCCTCAGGCTCAGGAAGGAGCGACAGGAGAAGTATCCGTTTTCTGCAGATTGGAATGACCAATCAATCGCGTACTGCGCTGGCTGGCCGGCGGGCAAGTCGTGGGATCTGAAGCCCGGAAAGAGTGAGCTGCAACTGTCCGGACATAAGTTCGAATACGTCACGCCTTACGTGTGGGCAAAGATGATGCAGAAGAAGATCGGTGGATCCCTGCTGACCGTCATGGATGCAACGCACTCCACTATGAAATCCAACGAACTGGCTTGCGGTTCCAAGGTGGTCGACTTCTTCCGGAACGGCACAACCGCGAACAGCAGCTGCCCTGGGTTCCCCGCCGACCAGACAGGACCTCCAGGACCTGCCGGAAATCTGGCTGGGACGGTGAAACTCCAGGACTGCTCCGCTTCGCTGGTCCGCCCCCGCACCGCCCGCGATGAGGACAAGGCGTTGTTGCTCACGAATGGGCATTGCCATCCCGGGGGAAGGCCGAAGCCGGGCGAAGTGATCACCGACAAGGATGTCCAGATCGACGGTACCGTGTTGAGCCCAGCAGGCCGCGAACTCGGCCCGCTGACGGGGAAGGTTCTCTACGCGACCATGACCGGAACCGACATCACGCTGGCACAGCTGGACTCCACGTACGCGGACATTCAACGGATGTACAAGATCGAGGCGTTCCCGTTGGCCTCGTCCGGTCCCGTTCCCGGGCAGAAAATCAAGGTGGCGTCCAGTTATCTGCAAAGCGTCTGGTCGTGCCAGGCCGAGGCTGTGATCCCGACACTCAAGGAAGGGGACTACACCTCGAACAAGGCGATCCGGTACGCAAAGGAATGTAACACTCAGCCCGGTAGCTCCGGCTCGCCAGTCGTCAATGCCGAGACCGGGGAGCTCGTTGCGGTGAACAGCACCAGCAATCGTGACGGGAAAGAGTGCGAACTAAACAACCCGTGCGAGGTGGACTCGGAGGGCACCGTAGTCCACAAGGGACGCGGATACGCCACGCAGACCGCAGCGATCGCCGCATGCATCGGATCCGGCAACGTCGTGGACCTCAATCTCCAAGGCTGCACCCTGCCCAAGCCCTGAACTCGGCTCTTCACGCCCGCCCCTCTGCCCTGTAGTCCTTTCTTCGAAGTGACTACAGGGCAGAGGGGCGGGCCTTTACCCCTGATCTCGGACACGTGTCAACACTTTACTCATTGAGCCTTTTCCGACCTGACGGTACGACCGCGAGTTGGACGCTCATGCGCAACGACGAAGCTCCTGGGAGACGGGTTCTCGACATCAAGATCACCCATGTCCGCCAGGAGCTTCGCCGGTGATCGCGGCGGCGTCGGGATGCTCCCGAAAACAGCCCACAATCAGGGCTTCAACTTCCTCGGCCTCCCGGTCGAGGACCATGACCTCCCTGGCCAGGGTGTGGACCATTTTCGCAGCGGTCCTCTCCGCGGGGACGGCTGTGTGCTGAGCCTCAGCGGCGGCCACCGGGGCGCCGGCGGCATTCCTCGCATGGTCGCTGCGGACACTACGGTTGTTCAGCCAGGACTCCAGGGTGGCCCTCTCGCGGTCGGGCAGGACCGCGACGCGTCGGCCGGTCTCGGTATCCGTGATGCTCGTGGCGTAGCGGGGGCGGCGCAGGGCGAAATCATCCACACCGATCACCCACGGGATCACCTGCTGCGGCAGCGGCAGACCGCGCAGCGCGGTGCTGCGGGACATGGGCACAGCCAGCAGCCTGGCGAGGCGTGCAGCTGCCCGGCCGCACAACTCCCGCGCCACCTGGGATATCTGCCAGGCGAGGCGCACCGTGCGGCGCTGGTGGCGCTCCAGCAGTCCGGGAATCTGCTCGCGGAAGGTCTGCCGCCAACAGTCCAGGGCCGGACAGACCGGCCGCCGTACCCGCAGGTGGTCGACGACCGGGCGGCCGTCGACCGGCACGTCCGTCACCGTCCGGCGGTGATACCCGTGCACCTTCGCCGTCGGAGTCCCGCACACCGGACACAGCACCGCCACATCCCGAGTGCGAGCCGTGACCACCACTGCGTCACCACCGTCCACCACGTCCTCGACAACCAGCGCCGACAACCGGAAAACGCCGTCCCGATATGGGAGTTGACATCCATCACAAGATCGTGATCGTGATCGTGATCAAGGGTGGCTACTCGGCGTCACCACCGACTACGAACCAGAGCCGGTGAGCGCACAGACCCGGCCCTGGTGGCCATCCGGTCGCCGAAGAGCCGGTGGCCGGCGAGCCGCTGCGGGGGTGTCGGGGTGCGCGCCGTCACTGCGCGACGGTCTCTCTGTCGACCTGGAGGAGCAGGAGTTCGTAGACCGGGCCGTCGGGTTCGTTGCGGTACGGGGCCGCGTACGTGTACCCGAGGAGTTCGTACAGGCGGCGGCCGGCGGTGTTGTCCGGGCGGACCAAGAGCGAGGACCACTGGGTGTTGATTGACTTGAGGAGCTCGGCGTGGAGGCGGGGGCCGATGCCACCGGGACCGCCGGGCGGGGGTGACGGCGAGTTCGCACAGGTCATGAGGCGGCCCGCGCGGACGTGTTCGGGGATCTCGGGGAGCAGTTCGTCGTACCAGTACTCGGGTGTGCAGGGGAAGGTGTAGCCGAAGCCGACCATGGAACCGCAGGCGTACGCCGCGACCGGTGTGAAGCCTTCGTGCCGGAGGTGGTGGGTGACCTGACGGCCCATCGCGGTGGCGGACAGGCCGTCGGTGGAGGCGCCTGGCCTGGCCGGCCTGTCATGGCTTCGGCGAGGTCACCACTTCAGTTTCGCCGCGACTGGCCGGTGGTCGCTGTCGGTGGCGGGCAGTGTCCATGATGCGCGGGGGGTCATGCCGCGGACGAGGATGTGGTCGATCCTTGCGACGGGGAACGAGGAGGGCCAGGTGAGACCGAATCCGGCGCCTGCCTCCGTCTGGGCCGAGTGCATGCCGGAGGTCACGGGGGACAGCTCTCGGTCGTCGAGGGTGCCGTTGAAGTCGCCTACGAGGATGGTGTGGCGCAACTGTTCGGTGCGCAGGGCGGTGGCGAGGTGATGTGCTGCGGCGTCGCGTTCGGCGGTGGTGAAGCCCGCAGCCGCGGTGAGGCGGACCGAGAGCAGGTGGGCGACGTAGACGGCGACGGGTCCCTCGGGCGTACGGACGACGGCGCGCAGGGCGCGTGGCCAGGGCGCGATGTCCACCGTACGGGAAGTGTCGATGGGGTCCTTGCTCCACAGGCCGACCGTGCCCTGCACGGCGTGGTACGGGTACGCGTCGGCCAGCGCCCGTTCGTACTGCGGTGTCGCGTCGCCCAGTTCTTCGAGGGCCAGCAGGTCGGCGCCGGATGCGGCGAGGGCACGTGCGGTGCGTGTGGGGTACGGGTTGTGCTCGTTGACGTTGTGGGAGACGACGGTCAGATCTCCGCCGTCCGACTGTTTGTCGAGGAGCGTCCCGCCGAAGAGCGAACACCAGATGAGTGCGGGCAGGACGACGGCCACGGCGGCGGTCGCGGAACGGCGGATCAGCGCGCAGGACAGCAGCAGCGGCACGGCCAGGCCCGTCCAGGGCAGGAAGGTCTCGACGAGGCTGCCGAGGTGGCCGAGCTGGTTGGGGATGTGAGCGTGGCTGAGCATCACCAGGGCGGCCGACAACGCGAGTCCGGTGATGATCCGACCTCGGCGCCGAACGCCGGATCCGGTTGTGGCGTCCGCGTCGGACCCGGGCCGGGGAGGGGGAGGCGTCGGCGGGGAAGGCACGTGGAGGAGTGCTGTCATGGCGGCTTCACCCTGTCCCGGATGTGACCGTCGACAGCCGTCCCCGTACGGCCTCGATCAGGGTGCGGCTGTTGGACAGTGCGGCCTGGGACCCCTGTCGGGGACTGGTGCCGGCGTGCTGGTGGAGTACGACGCCGAGGATCAGCCGGTCGTGTCCGTGGTCGTCGGGCGCGGTGGCCGCCCACATCAGGGCGCCGTCGGCGGGTGTACTGGAGCCGGTCTTCAGGCCGATCACGCCGGCCGTGCCCAGCAGGGTGTTGGTGTTGCGGATCGGGCCGGGGACACCGGGGACGGTGGTACTGGGCTTGGCAACGATGGACCGGAATGCCGCGTCCCATATCACCTGTCGTGCCAGCTTCAACTGGTCGGCGCTCGTGCTGACGGTCGTCTCCTCCAGGCCGCCGGCGCCGGTGTAGACGGTGTGGCGCATGCCCAGGTCGCGGGCGGCCCTGTTCATTTTCCTGACGAACGCCTCCTGTGAGCCGGCGTCCCAACGGGCCGGCATCCGGGCGATGTTGTTGCCGGAGGGGATCAGCATGAGTTCCAGCACCTGCCGTTCGCTGAGAAGCTGTCCCTCCCGCACCGGCACTCTGGATTCCACGCCCGAGAAGGACTCGTCTGCGGCCGTCCGGTCGATGGTGATGCCGGGACCCCCTGACCGGCTCGCAGCGGGTGGTCACGGAGGATCACGTATGCGGTCATCACCTTCGTGATGCCGGCGATCGGCACCGGCTCCCGCGTGCCCCTGTTGCCGAGATCACCGGTGTCGCCGAGGCCCTCGACCAGCGCGCTCGCCTGTCCCTGCGACGGCCAGGCGACGGACAGGGCGTGAGATTTCGCTGCCGGGGTGCCGGCCGTTCCCGGGGCGGGCCGGACCCAGGCGCCGAGGACGACCGCGATGATCAGGGCGACGGTATCGATGCCGAGGAGGGATCCACGAGGGCGGCTCGACGTCGCGGCACGCAGGACACGTACGCGTATGTCCTGTACGCGCGGGACACGGTCGGGGTCCATGTGCAAGGCACCTCCAAGGTGTTCGACGTGCTCTGGTCGCACATGTCGATCATCTTGGGAGGCGTGGGTCGCCGTAGGCCGTCGGTCATACCTCCGGTACCGCTCGGCCCGTCATCCGTCCTGTATGAGTTCTGTGGCGTCAGCCGCCCGGGGCAGCCGGATCGTGGCGACGGCTCCACCGTCGACGGCGTTCGAGAAGAGCAGCGACGCGCCGATGACCCGGGCCTGGCCCGAGGCGACTGTCAGTCCGAGGCCGTGTCCGCGGCCGCGCTCAGCTGCTCCGGTGCGAAAGCGTTGCGGCCCCTCGGCGAGGAGACTGCCGGGAAAGCCGGAGCCGTGGTCGCGGACGACGACGGTCGTGCCCACGACGGTGACCTCGATCGGCCCGGCGCCGTGGCGGTGGGCGTTGACGATCAGGTTGGCGAGTACCCGGTCGAGCCGGCGGGGGTCTGTCTCCACAACGGCGGGCGCGGCGCCAACCACGAGCCGTGCGTCGAGGCCGGTGCGGGCCAGCGAGTCCCGGACCACGTCGAGGAGGGGGACAGGCCGCAGGTCGGCACGTTCCACGCCGGCGTCGAGGCGGGAGATCTCCAACAGGTCCTCGACGAGGGTGCGCAGCACCCGGACCCGGTCTTGGACGAGGTCGGTGGCCTCGCTCTCGGGGAGCAGTTCGGCGGAGGTGACCAGGCCCATCAGCGGGGTGCGCAGTTCGTGCGCGACATCGGCGGTGAAGCGCTGCTCGCTGCGCAACCGGTTCTGCAGACTGTCGGCCATCGAGTCGACGGTGACCGAGATTTCGGTGATCTCGTCGCCCGTCCGGCCGCCCCCCTCGGTTCTGGCGGCCAGGTCGCCCGAGGCGATGCGCCGTGCGGTGCGCGCCACCCGCCGCAAGCGCCGGTTGGGCAGTTCGGCGGCGAGAGCGGACAGGGGCACGATGACGGCCAGCGCGGCCAGTGAGTACTTCCACATGTGCCGGTCCAGGGCACGACGACTGAGCCGGTCGGACGTCATGTCGACCGAGATCGCCGCCAGGCGCCCGTCCGGCATCCGCTTGCCGGCCCACATCCACGACCGGTACTCGTTCCTCTCGTCGTACACGGCGCCGTCCCCGTGTTCCCGCACCATCCGCACCAGGTCCGTCGGCATCTCCCCGGAAGCGTGCACCACGCCGTCGGTCCTGCCGCTGTCCTCCGCCGAGAGGGCGGTGTCCAGGGCGGTGTATGCCCGGGCCGCGCCGTCGTTCATGGACCACTCGTACGTGCTGTGGTGCACCAGCAGTCCCACCGTCAGCGCGATGCCGCAACACGCCGTGGCCACCAACAGCGCGATCTTCCAGCGTAGCGAGCGCCAGTTGAGCAGGCTCCCTCTGGTTCCCGAGTCGAACAGAGGCTCTGGGATCCCCATGTCAGCGCCTCAACTTGTAGCCGAAGCCACGGACCGTCTCGATTCGACCGGCGTCGATCTTCTTTCGCAGCCGCTGCACGCACAGGTCGACCACACGGCTGTCGCCGTCCCAGCCGTAGTCCCACACGTTGCGCAGCAGGGTCTGCCGGTCCAGGACAATGCCCGGGTGCGCGGCGAACTCCAACAGCAGGCGAAGTTCGGTAGGGGCCAGTGCAACCGGCTCACCGGCCAGGAACACCTCCAGGCCGGCCGTGTCGATGGCCAGGTCCCCGAAGACGAGCCGGTCGTTCCGGCGGCGCGAGTCGTCCTGATCGAAGCGGGCCGCCTGATCCGGTTGGTACTGGTCCGGCCGGTCCGGTCGGTGGACCGCGGGTCCCGCCGTCGCTACGACGCTACCCGCCGGTGCCGCAGTCGGCGCGAACGTGGCGCGGCGCAGCAGCGACCGGATCCGGGCCACCAGCACCGCGGTGTCGACCGGCTTGACGACATAGTCGTCGGCGCCGGCCTCCAGGCCGGACACGACGTCCATGTTGTCCCCGCGGGCCGACATCATCAGGATCGGGGCCGTGCTGCTCTCCCGGATCCGGCGGCACAGCCCGATGCCGTCGAGCTCCGGCAGCATGACGTCCAGCAACAGCAGGTCGTGCCCGCCCTCCCTGAACAGTTCGAGACCGGTCAGCCCGTCACCGGCGGAGACGACACGGTAGCCGTAGCGCTCCAGCGCCATCGCGACCGACCTGCGGATCACCTCGTCGTCCTCGACGAGCAGGATCGCCACAGGCGCCAGGGCGTCTCCCCCTGCCACTGGAACCGACATCTCTTCCCATCGGACGTAGGTGTTGAAGATCCATCATGCAAAAGAGAATCTCTGGCTGTCGTATTCCGTCTGCACCGCGCCGCACCCGCACCGGGGCCGGGTTCGCCGAACCGAACCTCCACCAGACTGCCCGACCAAACAAGATCACCAAGAGCAGTTGCCGAATCCGCCAACAAAGTCCTTCAGGGCCGGGTCAAGTTGACGCCAGCGCTTCCACCAGCCGGAAGGCCGAGTCCGACTGGTACTGCCCGCCGTACTGGTACGGGTCCAGGCGGAGCTTGAAGTCCTTGTGGCGCAGGTAGCGGCCGGGGTAGTTCACCGCCTCCAGCATGATCGCGCCGGAGACCAGCGAGGTGCGGGGGCAGAACGTGGCGTCCTGCTTGAAGAGGGAGGAGCCGTCGTCGCGTTCCGACCGGAGGACGAAGTTGCGGTGGCGCAGGTAGCTGCCGTCGGTCGTGGCGAAGGAGTAACAGGAGGCGTCGGCCAGGCCCTTGGCCAGTTTGAAGGTGGCGTCCTGGCGGGCCGAGCCGTAGGTGACCCGGTCCAACCCGACGTAGCTGCCGTTGACGTGCCAGTAGCGGTCCGGGTAGTTGACCGAGCGGACCGAGCGCCAGGTGGACGACGGCTTGGGCGCGGCGGAAGTGGGGTGCGCCGCGGGGGGTTCGGGCGGGTCGGCCGGCTGCGTGGAGGGGGAGGGGGAGCGATGCGGCTTCGGAGCGGTCGTGGTGGCGGGGCCGGCCGAGGGCTTGTCGCTCTTCCTGCCCGGGCCGGCGGCCGGGGACGCCGTGCCGCTGGGGGAGGCACTGGCGTAGGAGATCAGACCGGGGCCGGTCGGATCGGCCGCGGTCGTGCGGTCCTGTCGGTCCTGTGCGGCTGATGTGTCGTCGGCGTGCCGGTCCGTCAGGACGATCGCCGTCACACACGCGGCGACGGTGGCTATCGCCAACGCGCCGGCCAGCCACAGTCGTCGTGTCCCCGGCACCCGGGAGGTGTCCGGGGCCCAGCCGCTCTCCCAGGGCTGATCCTGAGGAGGCCGGGACTTTCCTTCTGGCATGCGCGGTTCCTCCACCGGCGCCCGGGGCGCCGGCTGCGGCGGTGATGGGGAAGTAGGTGAACGGTGAAACACTAGTGGAGCCTGTGGCTTCATTGCAGCCGTTTGAAACGGCCGGATTCCACATTCCTTTTCCCAGGGAGGGTCCCGGCTCCGCCGGGACGACACGACCCGCCACGGCACCACCCGCACCCAGCCGGGACGAACCGGTACCTGAGACGCCCCGTCCGCTGGTTGGCCTCCGTGGGTCCCAGCCGGTTAGGTTGCCCATATGACCGACACGACTGCTCCTCGTACCACCGGCGCTGTTGCCGCCGGGCTCGCCACCGTCGCCGCCGACGGCACCGTACTCGACACCTGGTTCCCCGCACCCGAGCTGGCCGCGGAACCCGGTCCCTCCGGCACGGAGCGGCTGAGCGCCGAGCGGACCGCTGAGCTGCTCGGCGGAGGCGCGAACGCGGCGGTCGGGCCGGACGCCCGTCGCGGCGTCGAGGTGGTCGCGGTCCGTACGGTCATCTCCTCACTGGACGAGAAGCCGATCGACGCGCACGACGTGTACCTGCGCCTGCATCTGCTGTCCCACCGGCTGGTCCGGCCGCACGGCCAGAGCCTGGACGGCATGTTCGGCTTCCTCGCCAACGTCGCCTGGACCTCGCTCGGCCCGGTCGCCGTCGGCGACATCGAGAAGGTACGGCTGAACGCCCGTGCCGCGGGGCTGCACCTCCAGGTGACGAGCATCGACAAGTTCCCGCGGATGACGGACTATGTCGCCCCGAAGGGCGTGCGGATCGCCGACGCCGACCGGGTGCGGCTCGGTGCGCACCTCGCCGAGGGCACCACCGTCATGCACGAGGGCTTCGTCAACTTCAACGCGGGCACCCTCGGGACCTCGATGGTCGAGGGCCGGATCTCCGCGGGTGTCGTGGTCGGGGACGGGTCCGACATCGGTGGCGGTGCCTCGACCATGGGCACGCTGTCCGGCGGCGGCAATGTGATCATCTCCATCGGCGAACGCTCCCTGATCGGCGCCGAGGCGGGCGTCGGTATCGCGCTGGGCGACGAGTGCGTGGTCGAGGCCGGTCTGTACATCACCGCCGGTACCCGCGTGACCATGCCCGACGGGCAGATCGTCAAAGCCCGTGAGCTGTCCGGCGCCTCCCACATCCTGTTCCGCCGCAACTCGGTCACCGGCACGGTCGAGGCCCGCCCGAACAACGCGGTCTGGGGCGGCCTCAACGAGATCCTGCACAGCCACAACTGATCACCGGCGGCCGTGACCTGCGGCCGCCTCATCGATCAACGCCCCGACCTGCTGCCGAGCTGCCGGCAGCTGTCGGTAGCTGTCGGCGTTGGTCATCGTTGAGCGCCCTCCACGGCCGGGGACGGCCGGGGACGGCCGGGGAAGGGCGCTTACACGTCGGTCCACGCGGGAGCCCGTCTTCGCGTGCCGCTGATCAGCCCGCGGTGAGCGACTCGTACGCCGCCAGCAGAACGTCGGCCGTCTCCCGGTCGGCGGGCCGCAGCGGTGCGCGGACCGGGCCCGCGGGCAGGTCCAGGGCGTTGAGGAGTCCCTTGACGGTGACCGCGCCGGGCAGGCCGGAGGACATCAGCAACTCGATGAGCTCTGTGGCGTGTTGCTGGAGGCGGGCGGCTCGGGCCGTGTCGCCCGCGTCGAACGCGTCCAGAACCGCGCGGAGTTGGCCCGGGACCACGTTCGCGACGGTGCTGATGTATCCCGCGCCGCCCACTGCGTACAGGGCGAGGTTGTGCTCCTCGCAGCCCGCGTAGTACGCCAACTCGGTGCGGGAGAGCACCTTCTGGGCGCCGAGGAAGTCGTAGGAGCAGTCCTTGACGGCGACGATCCGGGGGTGGTCGGCGAGACGGATCAGGGTGTCGGGCTCGATGCGGATGCCGGTGCGGCCCGGGATGTCGTAGAGGACGAGCGGTAGTCCGGACGCGTCGGCGATCTCACGGAAATGACCCTCCAACGCGTCCTGAGGGGGCCTGCTGTAGTACGGGCTGACCACCAACAGGCCGTCAGCGCCCGCCTTTTCGGCCGCCAGTGCCAAGTCGACAGTGTGCCGGGTGTCGAAGGTACCCACCCCCGCGACAACCGACGCCCGCCCGTCCACCGCCTCGCGCACGGCCGTGATCAACGCGGCCTTCTCCGCATCCGTCGTCGTCGGTGATTCGCCCGTCGTACCGGACAGGACCAGCCCGTCACAGCCGTCCGCGACCAGCCGCTCGGCGAGAGCCTGTGCGCCGTCGAGGTCGAGCGCGCCGGCGTCGGTGAAGGGCGTGATCATGGCGCAGAGGGTGCGGCCGAAGGGGTGGGGTGTCGTCATGGGGGTAGTCTCGGCACGCCGACAGTGAAGCTCCACTTATTTTCTACGAGATATTCGTAAGGGATGCTGATGTGCTGCCGGTCGTGCGCGGGCGGCATGCCCTATGTCCGCGTCGCCCCTCATGGGCCACCAGGCCAGGGCGGTCGACGACCCCTGGTCATGCGGGGCGTAATGAAGCTCGGCAAGGCACTCGCCACCGGAGTCGCGGAAGAGCGACCGCAGGCCCACCGTGGAAGAACCTGAACCCGAACCGAACCCGAACGTGAACTCCCCGAAGAGGTCCCGGCCGTCCGATGAGGCTGCGGCTCTCTCTGGAAGCTGGGGCATCCTCGCAGAAAACCCGGTGAACCGCTGCCGTGCAACCGTGCATGGGTATCGACGGCGGGCCAGGGGTACCCGGGGGTTCCCCTACCGAGAGGAGGCGAACCGTGACCGCGACCACGGCCCCCAAGGCGGCACACGACGAACACCATTCGGTGGGCGAGCTCGTCGGACAGGCCACCGAACAGCTCTCCCGACTCGTACGACAGGAAGTGGCGCTCGCCAAGGAGGAACTGGCCGAGAAAGGCCGTCGCGCGGGACGCGGCGGCGGGCTGCTGGGCGCCGCGGGCGCTGTCGGCTACGCCGGGCTGCTCGCGCTGGCCGCCGCGGCCGCCGCCGCGCTCTCGCTGGTACTGCCCGTGTGGGCCGCGGCGCTGATCGTGACGGGCGTGCTGTTCGCACTCGCAGGCCTGCTCGCGGCGGCCGGCCGCGCACAGCTGCGCCGCGCCACCCCGCCCACGCCCGAGGAAGCCCTGGGCAGCGTGAAGGCCGACGTCGAGGAGATCAGGGAAAGGGCGCACCGATGACGGACATGGACAGGACAGCGCACGGGAACAAACACGAACGCGGGAGCGAACCGGGCGGTGAGGCCCCGCAGGAGGTCGGCGCCAAGGGACCCGACGAACTGCGCCGCCAGATCGAGCGGACCCGGGGCGAGCTCGGCGACACGGTCGAGGAGCTGGCCGGGAAGGTCGACGTCAAGGGACGTGCCCGGGCACGGGCGGAGGACCTCCGCGACAAGGCCGGCGCGATGACGGTCCAGCTCCGCAGCACCGCGGCGCAGGCCGGCCACACAGTTCAGGAGAAGACCCACGCCATGGAGCACCGCCTCCAGCACAGGACCCACACCGTGGAGCACAACCTGCCCGTCCCGGTCCGCAACGCGGTCGAGGCGGGCCGGCGGAACCCGCGGCCGGTGCTGGTCGCCGGGGCGGCCGTAGGAGTCGGTGCGGTCGTGGCGGTGGGGGTACTGCGACGGCGTCACGGGCGGTGAGCACGGAAAACGGATGAACTGCTTCAGGTCCGGACGAGGCCGCTCTGATAGGCGATGACGACGAGTTGTGCGCGGTCGCGGGCATGGAGTTTCGTCATGGCTCGCTGGATGTGGCTGCGTACGGTCAGCGGGCTGAGGAAGAGTTCGTCGGCGATCTCGGCGTTCGATTTCCCCAGGGCCGCCAGCGCCGTCATCTCCCGCTCGCGATCGGTGAGGACGGTCAGACCCTCCGGGTGGACGAGCCGGGCCTCGGGTTCCGGGGTGGCCAGGAAGCGGGTGACCAGGGCGCGGGTGGCGAGAGGGGAGAGGAGGGAGTCACCCGCGGCCACGGTGCGGATGCCGTCCAGGAGCACATCGGCGGTGACGTCCTTGCCCAGAAAGCCGCTGGCGCCGGCCCGCAGCGCCCGGGCGACGTGCTCGTCGTTCTCGAAAGTGGTGAGGATCAGAACGCGGGTGCCGGCCAGATCGGGGTCGGCGCAGATGGCGGCGGTCGCCGTCAGACCGTCGGTCCCCGGCATACGGATGTCCATCACGACGACATCGGGACGGTCGGCGCGTGCCTGTTCGACCGCTTCGCCCCCGTCGGCGGCCTCGCCGATGACGCTGATGTCCGAGGTGGAGTCGATGAGGACGCGGAAAGTGGCCCGCAGAAGGGCCTGGTCGTCGGCGAGGAGGACGCGGATGGTGCTCATGTGGCCCCATTTCTCTCGGATTGTTGAGGGGGCAGCGGCAGTGTGCCGGTGACCTCGAAGCCGCCTCCCGGGCGGGGGCCCGCCGAGAAGGTCCCGCCGACGGACTGGGCGCGCTCCCGCATGCCGACCAGACCGAATCCGCGCCCGGTGGCGGGGCCTGCGGTGGCGGCGGCTCCGTCGTTGCTGACCGTCAGCGTCAGCCGGTCCCAGGAGTAGCGGAGGTGCACGCGTGCCGTTCTGCCTGCGGAGTGCTTGGTCACGTTGGTCAGGGCCTCCTGCACGATCCGGTAGGCGCTGAGGTCAGCCCCGGGGTGCAGAGGGCGGGGCTCTCCCTCGACATCGGTGGAGACGTTGAGACCTGCGGCGGCGAAGGCCGTGGTCAGTTCCGCGAGCCGGGCGAGTCCGGGGGCGGGGCTCATCGGCAGGTCGATGTCGTTGTCCTGATCGTTGTCCTGGCGCAGAAGTCCCACGGTCGTCTTCATCTCGCGCAACGCGGCCGCGGTGGTCTGCGCGAGGTTGTCGAGCATGGCACCCGCCTGATCGGGTCGGGTGCGCACCAGGTGGGCCGCGGTGCCGGCCTGGGCGTTGGCCAGCGCCAGGTGATGGGCGACGACATCGTGGAGTTCGCGGGCGATGCGCATGCGTTCCTGCGCCACCCGGTGGCGGGCTTCTTCCTCACGGGTCCGTTCGGCGTGTTCGGCGCGGTCGTGCACCGCGTCGACGTAGGCACGGCGGAGTTGGACGGCGCCGCCCCCGACAGCGGGCAGGAGGACCCAGGCGACGGGGTTGACAGCGGTGAGCATGAACGTTCCGTAGCCGTCCGGGGAGGCGAGGAGAGCCGTGGCGACCAGCAGCAGCATGGTGAGCGTGGCATAGGTGCGGGTGGTTCTGCGGTCGGTGAGCAGGCCCAGTGAGTACAGGGCGGCCATGAGCGGGGCCTGGTCGAGTGGACTGAGCAGATATCCCTGGGCTCCTTCCACCAGGGCGCACAAGGCGGTCACCGCCACCACCGTGCGGGGGTTGCTCCGGCGCCGGAGCAGGGTTGCGCTGGAGAGTGCGGACAGCAGCACCGTGGGCCAGATCGGGAGCCGTGCGTCGAGCGTGTTGCTGCTGAAGACGCTTCCGGCGGCGGAGAACACGAACAGCGCCAGGGCCACCGTGATGTCCACCTCGCGGGGATGGGACTCCAAACGGCCCCGCCAGGGAGTACTCATGGTTCTCTCTCTCGTCGGCCGGACCGCCTGATGGGCGGAGGCCGGGCGGTGGCGTCCTTGCGGACGGCCGTCATCCAGTCCGGCACTCAGTCCGGAATCCAGTCCTGCATCCTGTCCGGAATCCTGCCGTAGGTTCTCGCTCCCTGGCCACAGACGGGTCCATCCCGCGCCTCGACATCGAGGAGTCGATGCCGAGGCGCGGGCGCTGAAACCGTTGACTGCGCCGACCGGGCGGAGACGGGTGCCGGGACGGCGAGCCATCAGTCGTTCCGGCCCCCGGAGCGGGTGGTCACCTGCGGGCCAGCACCATGGTGTCGTGATGCGGCCGGCCCGTGGCGGGCCGGGCCTGGAGGGCCTCGCCTTCCACATCGACGTTGGGCAGTGCCTTGTCGAGCCATCGAGGCAGCCACCAGGCCTTCTGGCCGAGCAGGGCGAGCACGGCCGGCACGAGGGCCATCCGTACGACGAAGGCGTCGAAGAGCACCGCGATGGCGAGGCCGAATCCGATGGTCTTGATCATCGATTCGGGTGAAGCCACGAACGCGGAGAACACAGCGATCATGATGAGAGCTGCCGCGACGACCACGCGGGCACTGTGGCGGAATCCGGTGAGCACAGCCTGGGCGGGCCTGTCCCCGTGGATGTAGGCCTCCCGCATGCGGGCGACGAGGAAGACCTCGTAGTCCATGGCGAGGCCGAAGACGATGCCGACGAGGAAGATCGGCATGAGGCTCATGATCGGCCCGGTCTGCTCGACGCCGAGAAGTTCGGCGCCCCAGCCCCACTGGAAGACCGCCACGACCGAGCCGAGGGCGGCCAGGACGGAGAGCAGGAAGCCCAGAGCCGCCTTGACGGGAACGAGTACGGAGCGGAAGACCACCAGGAGCAGGACGAAGGCCAGGCCCACGATGATGGCCAGGTAGGGAATCAGGGCGCTCTGCAGCGCCTGGGCGATGTCGATGTTCATCGCCGTGCTGCCCGTCACCTCGAAGGTGGCTCCGGTCGCCGATTCGGTGGCGGGGCGCTCGTCACGGATGCTCTGGACGAGGTCCTTCGTGGCCGCTTCGTTCGGGCCGGCGGTGGGTGTCGCGGAGAACATCGCGGTGTCACCGGCCGCGTTGAACTGGGCGGGCGAGACGGAGACGACGCCCTTCGTGTCGCCGATCTTCGCGGTGATCGCGGTCACGGCCGCCTTCGCGTCGGGGGCGTTCCCGGCGTCCACCACGATGGTCAACGGGCCGTTGAAGCCGGCCCCGAAGCCCTCAGCGAGTGCGTCGTAGGCACGCCGCTCGGTGGTCGAGGTGGGCTTGGCCTCGTCACCGGGCATGCCCATCTGCAGATCGGTCACCGGCAGGGCGAGGACGCCCAGGCCCGCGACACCGGCCAGCAGGACCGGCACGGGACGCCGCAGCACGAACCGCGCCCAGCGAGTTCCGCCGTTCTCCTGCGGCACGCTCTCGGGCTGCTCGCCACTGCCGCTGCGCATGCCCGTCTTCTTCCGCGTGGCGCGCGAGAGGACGGCCTGGGGCCAGAAGCCGAGCAGCGCCGGGACCAGGGTCAGGGCGATGAGGACCGCGACGACGACCGCGCCCGCGGCGGACAGGCCCATCTTGCTCAGCATGGGAACGCCGATCACCGTGAGGCCGGCGAGTGCGATGACCACCGTCAGCCCGGCGAAGACGACGGCCGACCCGGCGGTTCCGGCAGCCAGAGCGGCCGCCTCCTGCGGGGCGTGGCCCTTGGAACGCTCCTCGCGGTAGCGGGAGACGACGAACAGCGCGTAGTCGATCCCGACCGCGAGGCCGAGCATGGTGGCCAGGGTGCCGGTCGTCATGGTCAGGCCGAAGGTGCTGCCCAGGGCCAGGATCGAGCACAGACTGATGCCGACGCCGATGATCGCGGTGAGCAGCGGCAGCCCGGCTGCCGCCAGCGACCCGAACGTGATCACCAGCACGACCGCGGCGAGGGCGACGCCCATGCCTTCGGCCATGCCGCCCGCAGCCGGCTGGGACGTCAGCGCGGTTCCGCCGAGCTCGACGGTCAGGCCCTTCTTCTTGGCGACGTCGATGGCGCTTTCCAGCGTCTTCTTGGTGGCGTCGGTCAGGTCGGCGGCCTTGACCTTGTAGCCGACGGTCGCGTACGCGGTGGTGGCGTCCTTGCTCACCGCCTTCGCCTTGAACGGACTCACCGCACGGTCGACCTGGGAGCCGGCGGCGACCTTGTCCACGAGTTCGTCGACGGCGGCCCGGTTGTCGCTTGCGGTGATCTTCTGGCCGTCCGGGGCGACGAAGACGATCCGGGCGCCCGCGCCCTGGGAGTCGGAGCCGGGGAAGCGCTGGTCCATCAGGTCGAAGGCCTTCTGCGCCTCGATCCCGGGCATGAACGAGCCCTCGTCGTCGGCGGCGGGTGCCGTGGCCGCCGCGGCACCCACGGCGACAAGGACGGCTGCCCACACCAGGAGGACGGACCAGCGCCGTCGGAAGGCCGTGCGGCCCAGGCGGTAGAGGATGGTAGCCACGAGTCAGGATTCTCCGCATCTGATCTTGGGTATGTCCCAAGACTGGCTGACTCGGCCCCCCACGGCGTCGTGCGCCTGCTGGCAACTTGCCTGCTGCAACGGCACGACGCTTTCCGCCCGCTCGTACTCCTGAGGTATGACGCCCCGTCCGTGGGCCGGAGTCGACAAGAGCACCGCCGGGCAGCACCCCGCCGGACGCAACCTCAGGGCACCGCCGGGCAGCACCCCGCCGGACGCGACCTCAGAGCACCGCCGGACGCAACCCCAGGGCACCCCCGGCTGCCTAGGACACCCCCGGCTGCTTCCCCCGCGCCGCCCGCAGCCTGGCCGGCCACTTCCGGGTGTCCCGTGGTGCCACGTACGGCTCCTCCGTCGGTGGCAGGCCGTCGCGCGCTGTCCCACGACTCCCAGCAGGGACACCATCACCAGCACCGCCGGAAACAGCGACAGGGCGCCGTAAACCCGAGTAGGCCGCAGCCTCACCGAAAATTCGAATCGTCTGGACAAAAAAAGTGTTCGGTGAGACGGTGGACCCATGCTGGACGTGACCGTGATCGAGGACCCCGAGGCCGCAGCCGTCTCCCTGGACCCCATAAGGGCGCGGCTGCTCGCCGAGCTGACGGCCGGGCCCGCGTCGGCCGCCATGCTGGCCGGCCAGGTCGGACTGCCCCGGCAGAAGGTGAACTACCACCTCAAGGCGCTGGAGCGGCACGGCCTGGTCGAACTGGCCGGCGAGCGCCGCAAGGGGAACGTCACCGAGCGGCTGATGCGGGCGACCGCCGCGTCGTACGTCATCTCGCCGCTCGCCCTCGCCTCCGTACAGCCGGACCCGGACCGCTTCCGGGACCAGCTCTCCGCGCGCTGGATGCTCGCGCTCGCCGCCCGCCTGGTGCGGGACGTCGGCTCGTTGATCACCGGCGCCACGAAGGCCCGTAAGCGACTGGCGACGTTCGCGCTGGACGGTGAGGTGCGTTTCGCCTCGGCCGCCGACCGAGCCGCGTTCGTCCAGGAACTGACGGCCGGCGTGAGCGCGCTGATCCGCAAGTACGACGCCCCGGACAGCGAGGGCGGTCGCGACCACCGGATCGTCGTGGCCGTCCATCCCACGGTCAAGAACCAGGCCACCCCGGAAATCGACTCACCGTAAGCAGGAGCCCGTCATGTCCAAGGAATTCGAGATCGTCCGCGAGTTCGATGCCGACGCCACGCCCGAGGAGGTGTGGGAGGCGATCACGCACGGCACCGGTGGCTACCTGTGGCCGATGCAGGCCCCCGAGCCCCGCGTGGGCGGCACGGCGGCCTTCGGGTCCACGGTCACCGTCTGGGACCCGCCGCAGCACCTCACCATCCGCAGCGAGGACGTCGGGTTCTCCGTACAGAGCGTCAACCAGCTCGAGCACACCATCGAGCCGCGGGACGGCGGTCGCCGCGCCTGGGTGCGCTATGTGCACAGCGGGATCTTCACCGACGACTGGGACAACCAGTACGACGGCGCGAGCAAGCACACCGACTTCTACCTGCACACCCTCCGCGAGTACCTGGCCCACTTCGCGCCCCGGCCGGTGACGTTCGCCTCGCTGGACGGCCCGGAGCAGTCCACCGCCTCCGACGCCTTCGCTGCCGTCGGCCGGGCGCTGGGCCTGGCCGACGACACCGCCCCGGCGGAGCGGGTGAGCGTCTCGGGCCCCGACGGGCGGGCGCTGGACGCCGTACTCGACTACCGCGACCCGTACTTCGTCGGACTGCGCACCGACACCGCGCTCATCCGCTTCTTCGGGCGCAACCACTGGGGCGCCCCGGTCGGCATCAGCGTCCACGACTTCGCCCCGGACGCCGACGCCAAGGCGAACGAACTCGCCTGGCAGGGCTGGCTGAACGGGGTGTTCAGCCAGCCGTGAGGCCTCTTGCCGAAAGGGGGTGCGGTTCCAGCCGTTACGGCTGCACCGTTACGGCTGGAACCGCAGCACCTGCGGATCGTGGTCGCTGATCTGGTCGTGGAACTCCGCGTTGATGTGCACGCTGTCGTACTCGAAGTCGCAGCCCCGCCGGATCGACGGGCTCACCAGGATCTGGTCCAGGACCTGGCTGTTGCCCTGGTAGTCGTAGGTGTAACGCTCGCTCTTCGGCAGCGACTTGATCGCCGACCACAGCTCGCCGTCACCCTCGAGGATCCTGGCGGTCCCGGAGAACTCGAAGTCGTTGATGTCGCCGAGGGTGACGACATCCGCGTTCTTCTGCTTGGCCAGGATGTCCTTGACGAACGCGTTGACCAGCGCGGCCTGCTGGTGTCGCTGCGTCTCGGAGCTGCGCACCGGCGGCTGGTACTGCGCGGTCAGCCCCTGGTCGCCGCCCTTGGAGTTGAAGTGGTTGGCGATCACGAAGACCGTCCGGCCACGGAAGACGAACTCGCCGGCCAGCGGCTTGCGGCTGCTGTCCCAGGCGGCGTTCGCCGGGTCGATCCGGCCGGGGGAGACCGTCAGCGCGGCCTTGCCGTGGTCCTTGGTGACACCGGTGGCGGTCGTGGCGTCGCCGCCCGCGCGGTCCGTGAAGGACACCCGCTCCGGATCGAACAGGAACACCTGGCGGATGTTGCCGCCCGGCTCACCGCCGTCCGCGTTGTTCACCGGGTCGATGGAGCGCCAGTCGTACGTCGGGCCGCCCGCCGCGACGATCGCGTCGATCAGCTTCGTCACCGTCCGGTCGGCGGCCACCGTGCCGTCGTTCGTCGCGCCGTTGTTGTCCTGGATCTCCTCCAGCGACACGATGTCGGGCGACTGGAGATTGTGCACGATCGCGGCGGCGTGCTCCTCGAAGGTGGCGTCGGCCGGGTCGAGGTTCTCGACGTTGTACGTCGCGACCGCCAACTCGCCCTTTTTCTGCCTCTCGGTGGTCTCCCGCGCGAGGTCGGCACTCCTGAGCGTGCCGATCTGGTTCGCGACCAGGGTGTAGCCGCCGAACTGGTTGTAGTCCAGCGGGCCGGCGGTGGTGCCGGTCAGCGTGTCGCCGACGTTCGCGACCGGGAAGTCGGCCGTCGAACCCAGTGACTGGATCTGCAGCCGGCCCGTGTTCTGCGCTTCGTAGGAGCCGTAGACCGTGCCGCCGCGGCGGTTGCGGTTCTCCTGCGGCTTCACCGTCACCCACAGCTCGGCGTACGGGTCGGTGGCGGTGACCACACGGGCGTCGGAGACCTGGACGTTCATGCCCTCCAGGGACTCGTAGTGGTCCAGGGCGTACTTCGAGGGCCGCAGGGGCAGAGCGTTGACCGAGCCGTTCGCGGACGCGTCGCCCGCCGGGGCGTAGGCGTTCGGCACCGACCTCGCGGAGACGACGGTGGCGGCCGGGACCGCGTTGCCGGTGGAGACGACGGTGACCGTCGGCCTGGTGATCTCGGTCAGCGCCTGGTTGCCGGACGAGGTGCCACCGGGGACGTACTCCGAGACCGTGCCGGAGACGGTCACCGCGTCGCCGACCGTGACCTTCGGGACCGAGCTGGTGAAGACGAAGACGCCCTCACTGGTGGCCGGGTTCGCGTCCGGGGCCGGGTCCTGGATCCAGAAGCCTCTGGAGGAGCCGTAGGTGCGTACGCCGGTGACGATTCCGGCCACGTCCGTGACCTGCTGTCCGGCGTACGGCGACATCCGGGTCGTGCCCTGGATGTCATGGATGCGCACGGAGTCGGCGTGCGCGGGGGAGGTGAAAACGACGGTCGAGGCCGCGGAACAGACGGCGGCGACGGTGAGCGCGGCGAGCCGCGCGGAGGACTTGCTCGGCAACGGGATCCCTCCGGGGACGTACGTACGTGGGCGCCGGGACGAGGGTGGTGCGTGGAACGGCGGGAGCGCGACCTGTGCAGCGGCCGACGGTGGTGACGCGCGTAGAAGCTACAGTGGACAGGTGTCCGGCGGCCTTCTGCGCGGGCAGCCCTCTGCACGCTTCTACGCGCGTCAATCTCCTGCTTGGTCAGTCCGGTTGTCAAGGTTTCAGCCATGTGTAGAGGCCGACCGGATGATGAACCGGGCGGCATGGGTGGAAATCCGTCTAGGCTGAGTGGCTGAGTGGCTGAGTGGTAGTACGCGTCCCTAGGAGAACCAACCGATGTCAGACAGCTCTCCCTTGCCCCCGGTGCGGCTGCCCCCCGAAGCGGAGCTGGCGCGGGACGCGCTGTCCACGCCACTGCTGTCCCGGGCCGCACGGCTCGCCCGCTGGGCCGGCCCGGAGACCCGCGTCGAGGCCGGGGGCGGGCTCGTCGACGAGCAACTGCCGGCCGCGGCCGAGGTCCTCGGGCTGAGCGGGGACGAGGCGGCGGCGCACGCGAGTGAGGCCTGGCGGGTCGCCTTCGAGACCGGGCTCGTCGAGATCGTCGACGAGAAGGCCGGCACCGTCACGACCAGCGAGGACCTGGCCCTGCTCACCACGGGCTCCCCGCACGACGTGCTCAGCGTCTGGCTGGGGGCGCTGGAGACCGTACTGGCCGACGCGAGCGTGCCGGACCTGGGTGACCTGGACGACCTGGTCGACGCGGTGGACTCCGGCGGCGAGGTCGACTTCTCCTCCCTGGACTGGGACCCAGAGGCCGAGGCGGAGTTCCTGGACGGCGTGCTCGGTAACCTGTATCTGCTCACCCTCGCCGGTAACGGGCCTGGCGACGTTCCCGTGCCGCTGCCGGCCCTGGCCGCCTCGTTGATCGTGCCCGGCGACATGGGGGAGCCCACCAACGACGTGCTGGAGCAGGTGTCCGACGCGATGATGCGGCTGGACGACCAGTTCCGCCTCCTCGAACCGGTCGGACTCGTGCAGTACGAACCCGTCGACGAGGCGCTGATGGCGGACGCGGAGGACGAGTCCGCGACGCCCCTCGACGACACCGACGTCTCCCGCTACGGCCTGGTCCGGCTGACCCCGCTCGGCCTGTACGGACTGCGGACACGGCTGCTGGCGGCCGGCTTCGAGGCGCCCGCGGTCGGCGACCTCGTGGACAAGGGGGCCGACGCGCTGCTCGACGGCACGGCCACGTTCTCGCCGACCGCGGCCCAGGCCGAGACCGAGCAGTGGCTGGCCCGCCGCGACCCCCTCGCCGCGGCACGGGAGTTGCTGGCGGCGGCGCGCGGCCTGGACGCGGGCGGCCCGCTGCGGCGCCTGCTGTGCCAGCAGGCGCTGTCCCTGGTGGGTACCGAGGCCGAACCGGCCCTGCGGGAGGTCCTCGACGATCCCGAGCTGGGCGGCCTCGCCCGCGTCTGGCTCGCCGAACACGGCGCCTCGGACGTCCCCCCACCCTCCGAGGACCTGGTCTTCTGGCTGACCGTCGACACGGTCGCCGCCCAGCTGGCCGCCGAGGGCAACTCCGACGAACTGAGGGACCTCGTCGAGGGCCTGGCCCAGCAGCACGGCGGCTTCTTCGCCGCGGCCTGGCGGGTCGACCACCCCGCCACGGCGGACGTACTGGAGGCGATGGGACGGCTGCATCCGGACAAGCGGATCGCCAAGGAAGCCAGGAAGGCCGCGTTCAAGGCGCGCTCGCAGCACGGAGGTTGAGGGGGAGGGGCCCGGTTCGGGAAGGGCCCGGCTCGGGACGGCGTACGCGCAGCCGCGTGGGCAGGGGGGCGCGTGAGGTCCGCTCGGCCGGCGGTGTCCGGTCCGGGTTCTTGAGGTGAGCCCGTCCGGTGTTCCGGGGCGGCTCGAAAACGGACCCGTTTTGGCCTCTTCGAGGCGAGCCCGTTTGGTTCTCTTGGGGCCGGGTGTACGCATTCGTGACTCCTCCCCTTCGTGAACGAAGGGGCTTCTCACTCGACTCCGAGAAGTCTCGTGACGGCCAAGCCCTGACCGCTGCCGAGGCAGACCCGCAGCGTACTACGCCACTTCGCGGCTCCGCCAATCAGGATGCGTTTCCCGCCCGGCCTGAAGGCCGGGATTCCCACGCAAGATCACGGATGGAAGCGGGTCCCCTGATGTCGCCCTGTGTTCAACCGGCGTTCAGGCATGGGCGGGACCGTCGAGCGGACCGAGGCCCGCCACCCGCCACGGCACACCTAACGCGTCACAGGAGACACCATGTCGCTCACCCGCAGGGACTTCGCCAGAAACTCCGCGATCACCGGTGCCGGGGTCGCGCTGGCGGGCAGCGTCGGCGCCCTCGCCACCGCGCCCAACGCCCTCGCGTCCACGGAGACCTCCCCGGAGGCCGGGAGCACCGGAACGGAATCGACGGCCGGGCACCACGGCGTCGGCTACGGACCGCTGCTCCCCGACCCCGAGGGCCTGCTCGCGCTGCCCGCCGGGTTCAAGTACCGCGTCATCACCTACAGCGGGAAGACCAAGCTGGAGTCGGGCGAGTTCACCCCCTCCAACCACGACGGCACGGCCACCTTCGACGGCCCGCGCGGCACCACCCTCCTCGTCAACAACCATGAGCTCAAGGGCCCGCGCGCCAACTGGCCCCACCCGGTGCCGCTCACCGAGGGCCTCGTCTACGACCCGGCCGCGTCCGGCGGCTGCACGGTCGTCGAGGTCCGCCCCGACGGACGCGTCGCCGAGTGGGTCGGCATCGCCGGCACCTCCACCAACTGCGCGGGCGGCACCACCCCTTGGGGCACCTGGCTCACCGGCGAGGAGACCGAGGACAAGGCCGGCCAGAACGGCATGACCAAGGACCACGGCTACATATTCGAGGTCGACCCCGAGGACCGCCGCGCCAACCGCGCCCCCAAGCCCGTCAAGGCGTTCGGCCGGTACGCCCACGAGGCGGTCGTCATCGACCCCAAGCGCGGCCACGCCTACCTCACCGAGGACGCCTCCGGCCCCAACGGTCTGCTCTTCCGCTGGACCCCGCCGGCGGGCTTCCGGCACGGCCGCGGCAAGCTGCGCACCCTCGCGGACGACGCCGGCGTCCTTCAGGCCTTCAAGTGCTTCGACTCCGGCGGCAAGTTCGTCGACGACCTCTCCCGCGCCACGAAGATCGGCACGGTCTACGGCGTCGACTGGATCGACGTCCCCGACCGCGACGCCAAGACGGTGGCCGTCCGCAAGCAGTTCACCGACGGCCAGGTCACCCGCGCCCGCAAGCTCGAAGGTATGTGGTGGGGCGACGGCGGCACCTACATCGTCTCTTCCTTCGCCCGTGACGAGAGCCCCGTCCAGCACGACGGCGCCGTCTGGTTCTACGACCCCAAGCGCCGCACCCTGACCCTGAAGGTCCTCCTCGGCGTCAACCCCGACCCCTCCAAGGACGGCGCCTTCGACGGCCCCGACAACATCACCGTCTCGCCCTACGGCGGCCTCGTCATCGCCGAGGACGGCGAGGGCATCCAGCACCTGTTCGGCGCGACCGACAGCGGCCGCACCTACCCCATCGCCCGCAACGAACTCAACATCGGCACCGCCAAGGAGCCGGAGTACAGCGAGTTCACGGGCGTCACGTTCTCCCCCGACGGCCGCACGCTGTACGCCAACATCCAGACGCCGGGCATCATGCTGGCGATCACCGGGCCGTGGAAGCGTCAGCAGCGGTAACAGGGGCGGAACCGATCCAGACGCCGACCGAGCGGTGGGCTGCCTGACACGGCACCGCGCTCATAGGGCCCGTACTTCGGTACGGGCCCCTTTTCTTTTCCCGGTCTCTCTTCGCGGTCTCCCTTTCCGGTCTTCTCTTCCCAGCAATTGACATCTAACATTTCAGTTCATGGAACCCGTGCCACGCACCCTGCTCAGGGACCGCGCCTACGCAGCGATCAGGGATGCCATCGTGACCGGGGAGATCGAGCCCGGTGCCGTGGTGCGGGACGCTGATCTCGCCGAGCGGCTCGGGCTGTCCCGGGCGCCGGTGCGGGAGGCGTTCTCCCGGCTCGTCGACGAGGGGCTGCTGGAGAGCAAGCCGCAGAGCTACACCCGGGTCACCCCGGTCGTCGCCGCCGACGTACGGGACGCGGCGGCCGTGGTCGGGGCCCTGCACGAGTTGGTCACCCGGGTCGCGGTGCCCCGGTTGTTCGCCGCGGACGTCGAGGCGATGCGCGCGGCCAACGAACGGTTCGCGGCGGCCGTACGGGCAGGAGAGGTGGAAGCCGCTCTGCAGGCCGACGACGACCTGCACGACGTTCTCGTCCGGGTGTGCGGCAACCGCGCGGCGGCCGCCACCGTCGCCCGCTACATCCCCCTGATCCGCCGGCTGGAGCGACGACGCTTCGGCGAGGGCGGCACCTGCCGCTCGGTCGAACTGCACGACCAGCTCATCCGGGCGTGCGCGGCCGGTGACGTGGATGGCGCGGTCCGGGTCACGGCGGAGATCTGGCGAGGGCTGGCCGAACTCGCCGACAGCGACTGACACGGAGGACCCATGTCTCTTTCCTCGTACGAACGTTACCCGCTGCTCTTCGGCCCTTCGCCGGTGCACCCGCTCCAGCGGCTGACCGAACACCTCGGCGGCGCCTCCCTCTGGGCCAAGCGCGAAGACTGCAACTCCGGGATCGCGTACGGCGGCAACAAGACCCGCAAGTTGGAGTACCTGGTCGCCGACGCCCTCGCGCAGGGCTGCGACACCCTCGTCTCCATCGGCGGAGTGCAGTCGAACCACACCCGCCAGGTCGCCGCCTGTGCCGCCCGGGCCGGGCTCAAGTGCGTGCTGGTGCAGGAGAGTTGGGTGGACTGGCCCGACTCCGTGTACGACAAGGTCGGCAACATCCTGATCAGCAGGCTCGCCGGGGCCGACGTACGGCTGGTGAAGGCCGGCTTCGGGATCGGGTTCAAGGAAAGCTGGGAGCAGGCGCTCAGGGAGGTCGAGGAGGGCGGCGGGAAGCCGTACGCCATTCCCGCCGGAGCCTCCGACCACCCGCTCGGCGGTCTTGGCTTCGCCGGGTGGGCGTACGAAGTCGCCGAGCAGGAGCGGGAGTCGGGGGTCTTCTTCGACACCGTCGTGGTGTGCTCGGTGACCGGGTCCACCCAGGCCGGCATGGTCGCCGGATTCCGTGCGCTGGAGGAGGCCGGCGGACGGCCACGGCGGGTGCTCGGTATCGACGCGTCGGCGGCGCCCGCCCGCACCCGGGGGCAGATCGCGCGGATCGCCCACCGCACCGGCCAACTCATCGGCGTACAGAAGGAGTTGACGGAGGCGGATGTCGAACTCGACGAGCGGTATCACGCGGGAACGTACGGCATCCCGGACGAGACCACCCTGGAGGCGATGCGATGTGCCGCGCGGACCGAGGGCATGGTCACCGACCCCGTCTATGAAGGGAAGTCGATGGCCGGGATGATCGACCTGGTCCGGCGCGGGGAGATCGACCGAAACGCCACCGTCCTCTACGCCCACCTGGGCGGGCAGCCCGCGCTCAACGCGTACAGCGCGCTGTTCTGACCTGTCCGGCCGATCATGCCGCAGACGGAGCCGATCATGCCGCAGGCGGAGCCGATCATGCCGCAGGCGGACAGGTCCTGGCCCCGGCTCCGACGCCGGGTCCGCGACGGCCGGATACAGTGCACAGCGTGTGGGCCGATAACCAGCAGCGGGAGCCGCGTACCGACCAGCCTGACGGCCCCCGCCGCCGGGCCACCATCCATGACGTCGCCCAACTGGCGGGAGTGTCCCGGCAGACGGTCTCCCGGGCGGTCAACGACAAGGGCGAGATCGACCCGGCCACCAAGGAGCGGGTGCTCGAGGTGGCACGGCGGCTGGACTACCGGCCGAGCCGGTTCGCGCGGGGCCTGGTGCGCAAGGGGACCGTGACGGCGGGGCTGGTGATCCCGGACCTGATGAACCCGTTCTTCCCCGAGGTGGCCGCCGGAGTGCTGGAGGCCGCCGAGCAGCGCGGCTGGCAGGTGGTGGTGTGGGACTCCCGTACCGACGGGGTCCGGGAGCGGGAGGCACTCGACATGCTGTCCCACCAGGCGGACGCGGTCCTGGGCTACTTCAAGAACGCGGACGACGTCCTCGCCCGGCACCTCGGCGGGGTGCCGTTGGTACTGCTGGAGCGCGGCCCGCAGCAGACCCGGTTCGCCGCCGTCGGCATCGACGCCGCCGCAGGGCTGGAGCAGGGCGTCGCCCACCTGGTGCGCTCGGGTCACCGCCGCATCGGCATGCTCGACGGCGACCGGCTGGACGTTCCCGGCCCCCGGCGGGAGGCCTTCCTGGCCGAGGTCCGGCGGCACCGCCTGCCCGTCGACGAGAGCTGGATCGTACGGTGCCCCGAGCACAGCGTCGCCGGTGGTGCGGCCGGCCTGGAGCAACTGCTGGGCGCGCGGCCCGAGATGACCGCCGTCTTCGGCTTCAACGACCTGATCGCCGTCGGCGCGATGCGGGCCGCCCGGCGCCGTGGCCTACGGGTGCCCGACGACCTGGCCGTCATGGGCTTCGACGGGCTCTCGCTGGGCGAGCTGGTGGAGCCCGCGCTGACCACCCTGCACCTCGACAAACGCCGGCTGGGACGGCTGGCCGTCGATCAGGTGGCCCGGTTGCGGGCGGGTGAGAAGCCGCTCGACGGGGCGGACGCCTGGGTGATTCCCGAACTGGTGGTACGGGGTTCCGCCTGACGGGTGGTACGGGGTTCCGCCTGACGCCGCCGGGCCGTCGAAGGTGCGTCAGCACATTGCCGCCGTCGGTCCCTTGACACTGGTTTTCAGCCACCCTGATACTCGACGGCAACGTTCACGTGAACGTTCACGGACCTCAAGAACCCCAAGTCGGTGTCGGCCCCGAGCCCGGAACCACCGGTCGACATCGTTGTCTTCTTTTGTCCCCCTGCAGACGGGCCCGCGGCAGCGCCCTGCCCCGGCCGAGCCGTGCCCGGAAAGTGAGTGCGCGCCGATGGAACACCGAACGATCTCCCGCAGACGTCTGCTGGGAGCCTCCCTCGGCGGAGTCGGCGGAGCCCTGTTGGGCCTGTCGGGATGCGGGGCGGACGACGGCTCGGCCTCCACGGGCACCGACCACCTGAGCCTCTGGTACTGGAAGGGCTCGCTGAGCGACTCCCTGCTCGCCACCGCCAGGCGTGCCGTACCCGGCGTGCCGGGGCTGAAGGTGCGGGGCTCCCAGATCCCCGACGGCGACATCGACTCGAAGGTGCGCACCAGTCTCGCCGCCCGTGCCTATGTGCCGGACCTGACGGTCGTGAACAACGACAACCTCGCCACGTTCTTCCCGGACGAGAACGAGTTCCTCGACCTGCGGACGCTGGGCGCGGAAACGGTCCGCGACCAGTACCTCGACTGGAAGTGGAAGGCATGCTTCACCCCGTCGGGCCGGATGATCGGCTTCCCTCTCGACGCCGGCCCCACCGCGCTCTACTACCGCAGGGACCTCTTCCGGCGGGCCGGACTGCCCGACGAGCCGCAGGAGGTCGCCGCGGAGATCGACACCTGGGAGAAGTACCTCGCCGCCGGGCGGACGCTCCGGACGAAGGGCCCCGGCAAGCCGTACCTGGTGAGCAACGTCGGCAATGTCTTCCAACAGGTCCTGCTCCAGAGCCCCAAGCAGTTCGTGGACGCCGACAACCGCTTCATCGGCGACCAGTCCCACATCCGACACGCCTGGGACGTGTCCGTGGAGATGCTCCGCCAAGGGCTCAGCGCCAGGATCACGGACGGCACGCCCGACTTCAACGCGGCCATGAGCGGCGGCCGGGTCGCCTCGATGACCACGGCGGTGTGGGCCATCAACACCCTCAAGGACACCGCGCCGAAGACGTCCGGGGCCTGGCGGCTGACCACCATGCCGGACGGCCCCGCCAACTACGGCGGGTCGTACGTCACCCTGACCCGCTACTGCCGCGACCCGGAGGCCGCCTTCGCCTTCCTGAAGTGGCTGCTCGGCCCGGCGAACCAGCTCAAGAGCTACCAGGAGATGGCCCTGTTCCCCACCACTCCGGCCGCCTATGCCGACCCCGCGATGCACAGGCCCGACCCCTTCTTCGGCGGTCAGCAGCCCATCGACGTCTTCGGTCCGGCCGCCCAGAAGGCTCCGGTCGTCTACTTCAGTCCGTACGAGGAGACCGCCAACACCCCGTTCTTCCAGGAGCTGACCAACGTGGAATCGCTCGGCAAGAAACCCGAGAGGGCCTGGCGGGACGCGGTGAACACCGCCGAGACCACGCTGTCCCGGCTGGGGGTGAGCTGACGTGACCACAGTCGCCGACCCGGCGAATGCCGGTGCCCCCGCGGCCGACGGTCCGGAGCGGGCGGACGGCCGCGGCTCCCGCGCCACCGTCCCGGGCGGACGCCGACGTCATCTCGGGCCCCTCCTCGCCATTTCCCCGTTCTATGTGCTGTTCGCCCTTTTCGGCGCCTTCCCGGTGGTCTTCTCCCTGTACCTGTCCTTCCAGGACTGGGACGGCATCGGCGACATGCGCTTCGTCGGCCTCAAGCAGTACGGCTGGCTGCTCCAGGACTCGGTGTTCTGGCACTCGGTTCTCAACACCTTCGAGATCTGGTTCCTGTCCACGGTGCCGATGCTGTTCCTGGCCCTGGTGCTCGCGTTCCTGCTGCACTCGCAGGTCCGGTTCACCGGTGTCTACCGGGTGGCGTACTTCATCCCCAACGTCACCTCGATGGTCGCCATGACGGTCGTCTTCGGCTCGGTCTTCGCCCAGACGGGCCTCGCCAACTCGGCGCTGCGGCTGGTCGGGGTGGACGGTGTGGGCTGGCTGGCCTCCGAGTGGGGGATCAAGTCGTCCCTCTCGATCATGATCATCTGGCGGTGGGTCGGGTACAACGCCCTGATCTTCCTGGCGGGCCTCCAGGCCATCCCCACCGAGCACTTCGAGGCCGCCCGGGTCGACGGTGCGAACAGCTGGCAGACCCTCTTCCGGGTCGTGCTCCCGCAACTGCGGCCGGTGGTCCTCTTCGCCGCCGTCACGTCCACCATCAATGGCCTGCAGATCTTCACCGAGTCCCAGGTGCTCTTCCAGTCGACCGACGTCGGCACCACGGGCGGACCCGGCCAGGAAGGTATGACCATCGTGCTCTATCTGTGGCAGAAGGCCTTCAAGGACCACCAGTTCGGCTATGGGGCCGCGATGGGCTGGCTCCTCTTCGCGATCATCGCGGTCTTCACCCTCATCAACTGGCGGCTGGTCTCGGGCTCCGACCGCGAGGACCGCGGCGGCATCAGGTCACTGCTGCGTCGCAAGGGGGCCCGCAATGGCCGCTGACGAGAGGACGACCGGCAGCGCGGGCCTCGCCATCGGGTCCGGCAGCAGACTCACCCGGGCCGGTGTCCGAGGGGTGTTGCTGCTCGGGGTGGTGATCTCGCTGTTCCCCTTCTACTGGCTGGTGGTGATGGCCTCCGGCACCACCGAGGACATCTACCGCTACCCGCCCAAGCTGATACCGGGGCCGCATCTCCTGGAGAACATGCGGCGGGTACTCGACACCGTCGACTTCTGGGGCTCGCTGTTCAACACCGTCGTCGCCGCGGTGCTCGGGACCGCGCTGGTGCTGTTCTTCGACTCGTTGGCCGCGTTCGCCTTCGCCAAGTACGAGTTCCCGGCCAAGAAGTTCCTCTTCGGCGCGCTGCTGGTCACGTACATGATTCCCGCGCAGCTCTCCCTGGTGCCGCAGTTCGTCACCATGGCCGAGTTCGGCTGGGCCGGTTCACTGAAGGCGCTGATCATTCCCGGCGCGGCCAACGCCTTCGGTATCTTCTGGATGCGCCAGTACGCCCAGAACTCGCTGCCCGACGAACTGCTGGACGCCGGGCGGATCGACGGCGCCGGCTTCTTCCGGCTGTACTGGCAGATCGCGATGCCGCTGTTCCGGCCGGCCCTGGCCTTCCTCGGCATCTTCACGTTCATCAGCATCTGGAACGACTACATCTGGCCGCTGGTCGTCATGATCGACCCCGACAAGGTCACCCTCCAGGTCGCGCTGGCGAACCTCAACGTCCTGTACAACACCGACTACTCCCTGGTGATGGCCGGGGCACTGATGAGCGTCGTCCCGCTGATCATCGTCTTCCTGTTCGGGGCACGGCACTTCCTGCGGGACCTCGCGGCGGGGGCGACGAAGATGTGATCGCCGGCCGTTGAACACCGGGCGTTGAACACCGGGCGCCCCCTGAGAAGGGGGCGCCCGAGTGGTCGTCGCGGTGGGTGGTCACAGGGCCTTGGCCGCCGGCTTCACCATGTTGCGGACCGTGCGGGCCTTCACGAATTCGCCCATGGCCGTCATCTCCCACTCGCCGGAGAACTGCTTGATCAGCTTGGCCATCAGCACGCCCGTCTGGGGTTCGGCGCTGGTGAGGTCGAAGCGGACGAGTTCCTCACCGGACGCGGCGTCCAGGAGGCGGCAGTAGGCCTTGGCGACCTCGGTGAACTTCTGGCCGGAGAACGAGTTCACCGTGAAAACCAGCCCGGTGACGTCCTGCGGGAGCCGGCCGAGGTCGACGACGATCACCTCGTCGTCGCCGCCGCCCTCACCCGTGAGGTTGTCGCCGGAGTGCTTGATCGCGCCGCCGACGATGGAGAGCTTGCCGAAGTAGCAGCTGTCGACGTGGTTGCGCTGCGGGCCGTACGCGATGACCGAGGCGTCCAGGTCGATGTCCTTGCCGCGGTACGCCGGTTCCCAGCCGAGGCCCATCTTGACCTGGGACAGCAGTGGGCGGCCGCCCTTGACCAGGGAGACGGTCTGGTTCTTCTGGAGGCTGACCCGGCCCTTGTCGAGGTTGATCTTTCCGGCGCCGAGGGTGGGGGCGGGCGGGGCCGCCGGCGGCGCGGCGGGGGCCGGGGGTGCGGTGACCCGCGGGTCGAGCGGCGCCACCGAGGGCTGCGTGGCCGGAGGGGGAGGGGTCACCGGCTGGGCGGGAGCGGCGGCCGGGGCCGCGGGCTCCTCCACGGAGACGCCGAAGTCGGTGGCGATGCCCGCGAGGCCGTTGGCGTATCCCTGGCCGACCGCGCGGGCCTTCCAGGCGCCGTTGCGGAGGTAGACCTCCACGATCACCAGGGCCGTCTCGGCGCCGAGCTGCGGGGGCGTGAACGTGGCCAGGACGCTGTTGTCGTCCCCGTTGCGGATGGTGGCCGTCGGTTCGATGCCCTGGAACGTCTGGCCGGCGGCGTCCGGGCTGGCGGTGACGACGATCTTCTCGATGCCCGGCGGGACGGCACTGGTGTCGACCGTGATCGAGTCGGGGGCCGTGCCACCGCCCGAGCGGTAGGTCACGCCGGGCCCGGTGGGCTGGTTGTAGAAGATGAAGTCGTCGTCGGAGCGCACCTTGCCGTCGGCGGTGAGCAGCAGGCCCGATACGTCGAGCCGCACCGGGGCGGCGACGTCCACCGTCACGCGGGCGGCGGAGAGGGGGATGTTCGAGCCGGGGGTCATAGCTGTCATACCCGGGTGAACGAGCGAGCCCGTTTTACCGTTCCCTTACCCAAGAGCCAATCGGGTCGGAGGCCGTCACCCCCGGAGGCTGTCACCCCCGGGGCCTGTCCGACGGCCGTACCGTCGGACAGGCGGGAAGGTCGGACAGGCGGGAAGGTGACGACAGGGCTACGGCACCACCACGATCTTCCGCCCCACCCCCGACTTGAACTGGTCGAGCGCCTCGGGGTAGCGGTCCAGGGGGATGCGGTCGCTGATGAAGATCTCCGGGTCCAGGACACCGCCTGCGAAGAGCTCCGCCGCCCGCTCGAAGCTGTGCAGGACCGCCATCGAGCCGGTGATGGTGATCTCCTGGTTGTAGATGCGGTACGGGTCGATCGTCACGCGGGTCGCGTAGTCGGCGACGCCGAACTGGAGGAACGTGCCCGCCTTGGCCACGCGGTCCAGGCCGTCCTGGATCGCCGCCGCGTTGCCGGTCGCGTCGACCACGACGTCCCAGCCCTGCGGCCGGTCGAGTTCGTCGGCGCTCGTCGCCGAGGACGACACCCCGAGCAGCTTCGCCGTGGAAAGGCGCTGTGCGTTGATGTCCACCATGTCCACGCTCGCCGCCCCCGTCCGCTTGGCGAGCTCCAGCATCATCAGGCCCATCGTCCCGGAGCCGTAGATCAGGACATGTGCGCCGAGGCGGGACTGGAGGACGTCGTAGCCGCGGACGGCACAGGAGAGCGGTTCGACCAGGGCCGCGTCCTGCGTGCGCACGTGCTCGGGCAGCTTCACGCAGTTGGCCACCGGGGCCACCGCGAACTGCGCCGCGCCTCCGGCCGTGGTGACCCCGATCGCGGCCCACCGTTCGCAGAGGTTGTTGTGGCCCGCACGGCAGTACCGGCACTCGTAGCAGTACAGCGAGGGGTCCACCGCGACCCGGTCGCCGACCGCGAGCTCCGTGACCTGGGTGCCCACCCCGACCACCGCGCCCGCGAACTCGTGCCCGGGGACGATGGGCAGCTTGGGCGCGAACTCGCCCTGGAGGATGTGCAGGTCGGTGCCGCACAGGCCGCAGGCGGCGACCTCGACGACGACCTCGCGGGGGCCCGGTGTCGGGTCAGGGACCTCGGTGACGACGGCACGGCCCACGGACTCGATGACGGCGGCCTTCATTTCACGGCTCCCAACGACAGGCCCTGGACCAGCTTGTCCTGGGCGGCGAACCCCGCGGCGAGCACCGGCAGGGAGATCACGAGCGACGCGGCGCACACCTTCGCCAGGAACAGGCCCTGGCTGGTGATGAAGCCGGTCAGGAAGACGGGGGCCGTCTCGGCCGCCACGCCGGTCAGCACTCGGGCGAACAGCAGCTCGTTCCAGCTGAAGATGAAGCAGATGAGCGCTGTCGCGGCGATTCCCGGGAGGGCGATCGGGGCGACGATGCGCGCGAGGATCGTCGGCAGGCGCGCGCCGTCCACCTTCGCCGCCTCGATCACCGCGACCGGGACCTCGGCGAGGAAGGACTGCATCATCCACACCGCGATCGGCAGGTTCATCGAGGTGTAGAGGATGACCAGCAGCCAGATGTTGTCCAGCATGCCGGTGTTCTTCGCGAACAGGTAGATCGGCAGCAGGCCCGCCACGGCCGGGAGCATCTTCGTCGACAGGAAGAAGAACAGGACGTCCGTCCACTTCTTCACCGGGCGGATCGACAGCGCGTAGGCCGCCGGGAAGGCCAGCAGAAGGACGAACAGCGTCGACGCGAGCGACGCCACCGTGGAGTTGATCAGCGCCGGCCAGGGGCTCGCGCCGCCGCCCGTGCCGAAGAACTCGCGGTAGCTGTCCAGGCTCAGGGCCGCCCCGAAGGAGGGCGGGTTGGTGGCCGCGTCCTGCTCCGAGTGGAAGGACGTCAGGGCCATCCAGGCGACGGGCAGGAAGAACAGGATGCCCAGCAGCCAGGCCACCAGGCCCAGGCCCGCGCCCTTGCGACGGTCACTGCGGGGTCGTACGGCGATGCTGCTCATGCCCGGCCCACCTCCTCGCGGAACAGGGACGACACCACGCGCAGGGCGAAGGTCGCGATGATGATCGAGCCGATGACCACCAGGACACCGGCGGCCGAGGCGAGGCCGTTCTCGTGGGCCTGGTAGAAGCTCTGGTAGACGGTGTAGGGGAGGTTGGCGGTGCCCAGGCCGCCCGAGGTGATGGTGAACACCGCGTCGAAGTTCTGGACGATGTAGATCGAGCCCAGCAGCGCGCCGAGTTCGAGGTAGCGGCGCAGGTGCGGGAGCGTCAGGTAGCGGAAGATCTGCCAGTCACTCGCGCCGTCCACCCGCGCGGCCTCCATCTGCTGCTGGTCCCGGCTCTGCAGGCCGGCCAGCAGGATCAGCATCATGAACGGGGTCCACTGCCAGACCAGGGACGCCTCGACCGCGAGCAGCGGAGTGCCTGATATCCAGTCGGGCTGTGGGCCGCCCACATAGTGCAACAGCCCATTGAACAGGCCGTATTCGGGGTTGTAGAGCACATGTTTCCAGAGCAGGGCGGCGGCCACCGGGACCACCAGGAACGGGGCGATCAGCAGCGTGCGGACCACGCCCCGGCCCCGGAACTTCCGGTCCAGCAGCAGCGCCAGGGCCAGGCCCAGCACCAGGCTGGCGACGACCACCGCGACCGTCAGCAGGACCGTCGTCCACACGGATTCGCGCAGGTCGGCGTCGGTCAGTACCTGCTGGTAGTTGTCGAAGCCGGTGAAGTGGCGGGCCTTGGGATAGAGGGCGTTCCAGTCGAAGAAGGAGATCACCAGCGTGGCCACGAAGGGGAGCTGGGTCACCGCGACCATGAAGATCAGGGCGGGGAGCAGGGGCGCTCTCGTGGCCCAGGCCCGCAGGCGGTCGGAGGACTGTGGTGGTGCGGTGCTTACGGTGGTGGTGGTGGCCGGCGGGGCCGTCGTGGTGGCGGTCATCGTCCCTCGTACTCCTCGGAGATCCGCTCGGCGAGCTGCTGGGACTTCTTCAGGGCCGACTCGACGGACTGGCGTCCGGCGATGGCCGCGCTGATCTCCTGGGAGACCTTGGTGCCGAGATCGGTGAACTCGGGGATACCGACGAACTGGATGCCGGGCGCGGGGCGCGGCTGCACGCCCGGGTCGTTCGGCCGGGCGCCCTCGATGGCCTTCTTGGTCATCTCCTGGAAGGCGGCGGCCTCCTTGGCGTAGGCGGGATTCGTGTACGTCGACGCGCGCTTGCCCGCCGGGACGTTGGCCCAGCCGATCTGGTCGCCGACCAGCTGCTCGTACTGCTTGCTGGACGCCCAGGAGACGAACTTCCAGGCCTTGTCGGAGTTGCGGGAGGCGTCCTGGATGCCCCAGGCCCAGGTGTAGAGCCAGCCGGCGGACCTGGTCTTCTCGACGGGGGCGGGGGCGTAGCCGAGCTTGCCCTTGACCGGGGAGTTCGCCGCTTCCAGGGAACCGGCGGCGGAGGTGGCGTCGTACCACATGGCGACCTTGCCCTGGGTGATGTTGTTGAGGCACTCGGCGAAGCCGGACTGGGCGGCACCGGACTCGCCGTGATCGCGCACCAGGTCGACATAGAACTTCACCGCCTTCTCGAACTCGGGGGAGTCCAGTCGCGCCTTCCAGTCCTTGTCGAACCAGGTGCCGCCGAAGGTGTTCACGACCGTCGTCAGGGGCGCCATCACCTCGCCCCAGCCGGGCAGGCCGCGCAGGCAGATGCCCTTCATGCCGGGCTCGGCCCCGTCGACCTTGGCGGCCAGGTCGGCCACCTGGGTCCAGGTCGGGTGCGCGGGCATCGTCAGACCTTTCTCGGCCAGGACGTCCTTGCGGTACATCAGGAAGGACGACTCGCCGTAGAAGGGCTGGCCGTAGAGCTTGCCGTCGTCCCCGGTGAGGGACTGACGCATCGGCTTGAGGACGTCCTGTTCGTCGTACGCCGGGTCCTTGGCGACGTAGGAGTTCATCTCGTGCAGCCAGCCGTTGCGGGCGTAGATCGGGATCTCGTAGTTGGACAGGGTGGCCACGTCGTACTGGCCCGCCTGGTTGGCGAAGTCCTGGCTGATCTTGTCGCGGACGTCGTTCTCGGGCAGGACGGTGAAGTTGACCTTGATGCCGGTCTCTTGGGTGAAGTGGGCGGCGGTGAGCTTCTGCAGCTCGACCATCTGGGGGTTGTTGACCATCAGGACGTTGATCGAGTTGCCACCCGATCCCGCCCCGCCCGCTCCGACCCAGCAGCCGGAGAGCAGCGGGGCGAGCAGCGTCCCTGCGACGGCCATGGCGAGCGTGGCTCGCGGGGGCCGTCGTCGGCTCTGGGTTCGCATGGATCGCTCCTGGACGTATAGGGAGATAAAGGGCGCCACAGGGTGGGGAAGCGCCCCTCTTGCCGGTGTGTCGGTTGTTTCAGACGCGGAGGACCTGTGGTCCCAGCAGTGAGTAGCGGTGGGCCTCGGCCGAGGGGAGGAGGGCGCTCGTCACGATCGCCTCCAGGACGCCGATCTCGGCGAACCGGCAGAAGCTGGCCGCTCCGAACTTGGTGTGCACGCCCGCGAACACCGTGCGGCGCGCGGCCCGGACCGCCTGCGTCTTGACCTCGCTGACCGCGGGGTCGGGGGTGGTCAGGCCGTGTTCGCGGGAGATGCCGTTGGCGCCGATGTAGGCGAGGTCGACGACGAAGCCGGCCAGCATCTTCGTCGTCCAGTGGTCCACCGTGGCGAGGGTGCCGGAGCGGACCCGGCCGCCCAGCAGCAGGACGGACATGTTCTCGGCCTCGGCGAGCGCGCCCGCGACCGGCAGGGACGCGGTGACCACGGTCAGCGGCCGGTCCCTGGGCAGTGCCTCGGCGATGAGCTGCGGGGTGAAGCCCTCGTCGACGAAGACCGTTTCGGCGTCCCCGAGCAGTTCGGCCGCGGCGGCCGCGATCCGGCGTTTCTCGGGGACATGGCTGGTGGCGCGGAAGGCGAGCGTCGTCTCGAAGCCGGCGCTCTCCACCGGATAGGCCCCGCCGTGGGTGCGGCGGACCAGACCGTGGTCCTCCAGGGCGCGCAGATCCCGCCGTACGGTCTCCTTGGCCACGCCCAGTTCGTCGGCGAGCGCGGTGACGTCGACCGAGCCGGTGGCGCGGGCGACCCGTACGATCTCCCGCTGGCGTTCCTCTGCCGACTTGATGTGCATGGCCGACACCTGCCTCCGCGCTTCCTTGCCCGTTCGGGCCCGGTGAGACCCATGGGGGAAGTTCTACAGCGGGGGCGCGTCACTGACCAGGCCTGATGTCAGCCCGATCCTGCCCGGATGTGCCCGTTCCCGGCGGGTGATGATCGTCTCGGACCTGGGGGGCTGCGTGACGACGGGTCAGATCGGGCAGCTCGGATGCCCGAATACGGCGGCGGGCGGGCCCGTTCGGTGCCCGCCCGCCCCAGAAGTGCGCTCGCACAAGTGTCAGTACGGCCAGATCGGCGGGTCGCTGACGAAGTGGCCGCCCAGGTAGGCGTGTGCCACGTTGTCCGGGTCCAGCTCACCCTGTTCGGCGATCAGCTTCTCGGCGTACGGCTCGGAGTCGTCCTGCGGTGTGTAGCCGAGGGCCCGCGCGGTGGACAGGTCCCACCACAGGCGGGTGTTGGCGGAGGAGCCGTGGACGACGGTGTGCTTCACGTCCTCGGCGGTCAGGGCCGCGTGGAAGAGCCGGGCGCCGTCGGCGGGGCTCATCCACACGGAGAGCATGCGCACGCTGGTCGGTTCGGGGAAGCAGGAGCCGATGCGCACGGAGACGGTCTCGATGCCGTGCTGATCCCAGTAGAGCTGGGCGAGGTCCTCGCCGAAGCACTTGGACAGGCCGTAGAAGGTGTCCGGGCGGCGCGGGGTGTCGATCGGGATGAGGGGGTCGTCGCCCTGGGGGCGCGGCGTGAAGCCGACCGCGTGGTTGGAGGAGGCGAAGACGATGCGTCGTACGCCCTCCTCGCGGGCGGCCTCGTACAGGTTGTACGTCCCCTCGATGTTGGCCTTGAGGATCTTCTCGAAGGGGGCCTCCAGGGAGATGCCCGCGAGGTGGATGATCGCGTCGACGCCCCGCACGGCCTCCCGTAGGGCGTCCCGGTCGGCGAGGTCCGCGGTGACGGCGTCCGGGTCGCCCTCGATCGGGCGCACGTCGAGCAGACGCAGTTCGTATCCGAAGGCCGGGAGCAGGTTCCGCATCAGGGTGCCGAGTCCGCCGGCGGCGCCGGTGAGCAGAACGGTGCGGGGAGCGGGCATCCTCGGGTCTCCTTGAGTCGACGGCCGCATGCATGGATTCCATTCACATGCGTGGACACGCTAGGGATCGTGGGTGTTCTCCGTCAAGTGTGGCGTGGACCGAAGGAATCCGCTTCTGTCATGCCGGTTTGTGCGCTTGACCGGCATCGAAGGGGCTCCTTAGGGTGATGGCGTTCATAAATATAGATTTAAGTCAGAAACATGAGCGCCTGTTCTAGGGAGAGCCCGTGACGTCAGCCCCCCTCGCCACTCGCCTCGGCATTCCCGGCGGGCCGCTGTTCTTCCCCGTCACCGCCTACGGCCCCGACGGTTCCGTCGACTTCGACGCCCTCCGCACGCATGTGCGCCGAGGCGTGGAGGCCGGCGCCGCCGCCGTCTTCGCCTGCTGCGGCACCGGGGAGTTCCACGCGCTCGCGCCCGAGGAGTACGAGGCGTGCGTCCGGGCGGCCGTCGAGGAGACGGCGGGCCGGGTACCGGTCGTCGCCGGCGCCGGATACGGCACCGCGCTCGCCGTGCGGTACGCACGGCTGGCCGAGGCGGCCGGGGCCGACGGGCTGCTCGCCATGCCGCCCTACCTCGTCGTCGCCGGCCAGGAGGGGCTGCTGCGGCACTACCGGGAGGTGGCCGCGGCGACCCCGCTGCCGGTGATCGTGTACCAGCGCGACAACGCCGTGTTCACCCCGGAAACCGTGGTGGAGCTGGCCCGCACCGACGGGATCATCGGCTTCAAGGACGGGCTCGGCGACCTCGACCTGCTGCAGCGGATCATCAGCGCCGTCCGCACCGAGGCCCCCGGTGACTTCCTCTACTTCAACGGTCTGCCGACCGCCGAACAGACCCAGCTCGCCTACCGCGGCCTCGGCGTCACGCTCTACTCGTCCGCCACGTTCTGCTTCGCGCCCGAGATCGCCCTCGCCTTCTACGAGGCCCACAAGACCGGCGACGACACCACCGCCCACCGCCTCCTCGACGGCTTCTACCGCCCCTTCGTCGAGCTGCGCGCTCAGGGCCGCGGGTACGCTGTCGCCCTCGTCAAGGCCGGCGTACGGCTGCGCGGACTCGACGTGGGGGAGGTGCGGCCCCCGCTGCACGAGCCGAGCGAGGATCATGTCAAGCAGCTCGCCCAGATCACCGAGCGCGGGTACGCGCTGCTGGACGAGGGGAAGTGAACGCACGGCCGGTCGAGGGCGAGTGAACGCACGGCCGGTCGAGGGCAGGAGAACGCCCGGAACGGGCACGTGAAAGCGGCGAAGCGAGCACGTGAAAGCGGAGAACAAGCACGTGAAGGCGGAGGACAAGCACGTGAAGGCGGAGGACAAGCACGTGAAGGCGGAGGACAAGCACGTGAAGGCGGAGGACAAGTGAAGGCGTCGACGTTCGTCTACCCCTGGGATGTCAACGGGGACCCGGAGGCCGCGGGACGCATCGCCGCGCTCGGCGTGCGGCAGGCGACCCTCGCCGCCGCCTACCACTCCACCCGCGCCCTGACCCCCCGCCATCCCCACCGCCGCATCGTCACCGCCGAGCACGCGGCCGTGCTCTACCCCACGGACGACCGCTGGGACGGCCGGAAGCTGCGCCCGTACGCGGCCGGCGACTGGGCACCCGGTGACGCCTTCGGGGAGGCCGCCGCCGCGCTCGCGGACGCCGGCCTGGAGGTGCACACCTGGGTCGTCCTCGCGCACAACTCCCGTCTGGGCGCCGAGCACCCGGACACGTCGGTCGTCAACGCCTACGGCGACCGCTACCCGTGGGCCCCGTGCATCGCACAGCCCGCCACCCGCGCGTACCTCGTCGACCTGGCCGCCGAGGCCGCCGTACGGCCCGGCGCGCGCGGCACCGAACTGGAGTCCCTCGGCTGGTACGGGTTCCAGCACCTGCACGCCCACGACAAGACCGGCGGGGTGCCGCTCGGCGATGCCGGGATGTACCTCATGGCGCTCTGCTTCTGCCCGACCTGCCGGGACGGGTACGGCCGACAGGGTCTGGACGCCGACGAGCTGGCGGCCGCCGTACGCGGGGCGCTGGAGCCTTTGTGGCGGGGCGCGCCCGACGACGGGGGCTGGGCGGGGGTCGAGAAGCTGCTCGGCGAGGCGAACGCGGCCGCCACGCGCGCGTGGCGCGACGACACCGCCCGCACCCTCCAGGAGACGGCGGTCGCCAAGGTCCGCGCTGCCGCCCCCGAGGGCTTCCAGGTCCTGCTGCACGCCGACCCCGTGGCCTACCACGTCGGCGCCAACCCGGGCGTCGACCCCGCGCACATCCTGTCCGTCGCGGACGGCGTCGTCGTCCCGTGCGCGGGCGGCCCCGGCCTGCTGACGCCGTTCGTGGAGCAGCGGCAGCCAGGTGCCGTGGTCGCCGCCAACTTCGGCGTCGTCTCCGGGATGGGCGGCAGCCCCGGCACGCTCGTGGCGGACGCGGCGCGGGCCCGGGAGCTGGGGGCCACGGAACTGCGGCTGTATCACGCCGGGTTGGCATCGGACGGCGACCTGGAGGCGGTACGCGAGGCCCTCGCCGGCCTCTGAAACAGTGGCAGCCCCGTCAGCAGCCACAGCGCGCCCAGTACGGCCAACAGGGGCCGCTGGTCGAGGACTTCGACCAGAACGGCTCCCACGGCCAACCCGAGGACGTTCGGAGCGAACAGCAGGGTGTGGGCCGTGGCAGCCGTCCGGCCGAGCAGGGCGTCCGGTGTCCGGCGCTGTACGGCGGTGAGCGCGGCGATCAGCACACAGGGCAGGCCCGCACCGATCGCCGCGCTGCACACCACGGCCACCGCGTCGGACGGCACGGCTCGCAGGCCCGCCGCGGCAGCGGTCAGGGCGATGCCGTACGCGGCGAAACGGCGCTCGCCGAGGCGCCGCAGGGCGGGCCCGGAGAACAGTCCGACCGCCACGGACCCGGCGCCCTGGACGGCGTACAGCACGCCGGCGTACGCGGGAGAGTGCCCGAGGTCGTCGATGACGGCGTAGATCATCGCCCCGTTCAGGCCCGCGCAGAGCATGGTGGCGCCGCCGGCCAGGACCAGGGAACGCAGCAGCGGGTCTGCCCGGAGACGGCGGGCCCCCTCGCCGGTCTGTGCCCACCACCCGGTCGTGGGCGGCGGCGGCCCGGGCCTGCTCTCGCGGACGCGGAGACCGGCGTACAGGCCGGCGGCGAGCACGAAGGTGAGGGCGTCCAGCAGGGCGACGCCCGGGCCGCCGTACGCCGCGTAGAGCCCGGCACCCGCCAGGGGGGCCACGAGTTTCATGCTCTCGGTGGCCGTCATTCGCAGGCCGTTGAAGTCGCCCAGCAGGGACGGGTCGACGGCGGCCGTGACCAGAGCCGACTCCGCCGCGTCGTGTACGACGCCCGCGGCGCCGTACACGAACAGCACCACGTCCCGGGGCGGCGAGGCGCCGGGGAGTCGCCCGGCGGGCGGATGCGCGCTCGGTGTCGCCGCACTTCCTGTTCTTCTGTCAGAAGCATTGACGAAACACGAGTCTCCTCCTAACTTCAACCGGGTCGTACTTCGTACGTCATATATGAGACGCGATATGTGAGATCCGATCCCTGAGATCCGGTCCGCGAGATCCGAGAGGCGCGCATGACCTCTGTGCCCACGCCGATCCCCTCCCGCACGCAGTACGTGCTGGAAGGGATCAAGCACCGCATCCTCACCGGGCAGTTGACGCCCGGTCAGGCCCTCGTCGAGACCGAACTCGCCGCACAGTTCGGGGTGTCCAAGACCCCGGTGCGCGAGGCGCTCAAGACCCTGGCCGGCACCGGGCTCGTCGTGATGAGCCAGTACAAGGGCGTCACGGTGCGCATGGTGGACGCGGACATGGCGCGCGAGGTGTACGACGTGCGGCTGCTCCTGGAGCCCGAGGCGCTGAAGCGGGCGGTGCGGCGAGGGGCCTCCCTCGACGCCGCACGGGACGCGCTGACCCGGGCCGACGACTCCACGGACACCGCCGAACGCTCCCTCGCCAACCGGGAGTTCCACCGCGCCCTGTACCTCCCGTGCGGCAACCCGCTGCTCGGCCGGATGCTCGACGAGGTCCGCGACCAGGCCGCCCTCGTCTCCGCCGTCGCCTGGGCGGCCTCGCCCTCCTGGGAGCGGGAGGCCGGTGAGCACCGGGAGATCCTGCGGCTCGCCCTGGCCGGTGACGCCGACGGGGCCGGACGTGCCCTGCACGCACACATCGCGTCCTTCGTCGAACGGGCCTTCCCGCAAGCGGGGTCAGAGGCCCACGGAAAGGACGGTCAGGCATGACAACGACGTTCGAGACCCAGCGGGCGGCCCTGGCCGACGTGGTGGCGATCCCGGTGACTCCCTTCGCCGAGGACGGCTCCGTCGACCAGGACACCCACCGGGCCCTGCTGCGTCGTCTGCTCGACGGCGGGGTCAGGACCCTGACCCCGAACGGCAACACCGGCGAGTTCTACGCACTGACGCCCCAGGAGCGGCAGCTCGTCACCGAGCTGACCGTCGACGAGGCGGGGGAGCGGGCGGTCGTCCTCGTCGGCGTCGGCCACGACGCCCCCACCGCGATCGCCTCCGCGCGGCACGCCCGCGAGCTCGGGGCGCAGATGGTCATGGTCCACCAGCCGGTCCACCCGTACGTCTCGCAGAGCGGCTGGGTCGACTACCACCGTGCCATCGCCGAGGCGGTGCCGGAGCTGGGCGTCGTCCCGTACCTGCGCAACGCGCAGCTGCACGGCGTTCGTCTGGCCGAACTCGCCGACGCCTGCCCCAACGTGATCGGCGTGAAGTACGCCGTCCCGGACGCGGCCAGGTTCGCGGCGTTCGCCCGCGACGCGGGCCTCGACCGCTTCGTGTGGGTCGCCGGCCTCGCCGAGCCCTACGCTCCCTCGTACTTCTCCGCGGGCGCCACGGGCTTCACCTCCGGACTCGTGAACGTCGCCCCGTCCGTCTCGCTGAACATGATCGAATCCCTTCGGTCCGGCGACTACCCGGCCGCCATGAAGGTCTGGGAGCAGATCCGCCGCTTCGAGGAACTCCGCGCGGCCAACGGCTCCGCCAACAACGTCACCGTCGTCAAGGAGGCCCTCGCTTCCCTCGGCCTGTGCCGCCGTGACGTCCGCCCGCCGAGCAGCCCGCTGTCCGAGGACGAGCGGACCGAGGTCGCCGCCATAGCCTCCGGGTGGGCGATATGAACGAGCCGGTCAAAAAGCGCCCCGAAGAGCTCAGAAGCCATCAGTGGTACGGCACCGAAGGCCTGCGCTCCTTCAGCCACCGCGCCCGCACCCGCCAGCTCGGCTACCTCCCCGAGGAACACCTGGGCAAGCCGGTCATCGCGATCCTCAACACCTGGTCGGACATCAACCCGTGTCATGTGCATCTGAGGGATCGCGCTCAGGCCGTCAAGCGCGGGGTGTGGCAGGCCGGGGGCTTCCCGCTCGAGTTCCCGGTCTCCACGCTCAGCGAGACCTTCCAGAAGCCGACCCCGATGCTCTACCGCAACATGCTCGCGATGGAGACCGAGGAACTGCTGCGGTCGTACCCCGTCGACGGCGCCGTGCTGATGGGCGGCTGCGACAAGTCCACGCCCGCCCTGCTCATGGGTGCGGCGAGCGTCGACCTGCCGGCCGTCTTCGTGCCCGCCGGGCCGATGCTGCCGGGCCACTGGCGCAACGAGATCCTCGGCTCCGGCACCGACATGTGGAAGTACTGGGACGACAAGCGGGCCGGCCTCATCAGTGACTGCGAGATGACCGAGCTGGAGAGCGGCCTCGCCCGTTCGCCCGGCCACTGCATGACGATGGGTACGGCCTCCACGCTGACCGCCGCCGCGGAAGCCCTCGGGGTGACCGTCCCGGGCGCGTCCAGCATCCCCGCCGTCGACTCCGGACACGACCGGATGGCCGCCAAGGCCGGCCTGACGATCGTCGAACTCGTCCACCGGGACCGCAAGCTCTCGGACATCCTCACCCAGGACGCCTTCGAGGACGCCGTCACCACGGTCCTCGGCCTCGGCGGCTCCACCAACGCGGTGATCCATCTGATCGCCATGGCGGGCCGCGCCGGCGCCAGGCTCACCCTGGACGACTTCGACCGCATCGCCCGTACGGTCCCGGTGTTGGCCAACGTACGGCCCGGCGGACAGAAGTACCTCATGGAGGACTTCCACTTCGCGGGCGGTCTGCCCGGGTTCCTCTCCCGGATCCCGGACCTGCTCCACCTGGAGCGCCCGACCGTCTCGTACGACACCATGCGGGAGCAGATCACCGGCGCGCAGGTGCACAACGACGACGTCATCCGCACCCGGGACAACCCCGTGGCGGCGGAGGGCGGGGTGGCCGTGCTGCGCGGCAACCTCTGCCCGGACGGCGCGGTCATCAAGCACATCGCCGCCGAGCCGCACCTGCTCGAACACACCGGGCCCGCGGTCGTCTTCGACGACTACCGGACCATGCAACGGACCATCAACGACCCGTCGTTGAACATCACCGCCGACACGGTGCTGGTGCTGCGCAACGCCGGGCCCAAGGGCGGCCCGGGCATGCCCGAGTACGGGATGCTGCCGATCCCCGACCACCTGCTCAAGCAGGGGGTACGGGACATGGTCCGCATCTCCGACGCCCGGATGAGCGGCACGAGTTACGGCGCCTGTGTGCTGCACGTGGCCCCGGAGTCGTACGTCGGCGGTCCGCTCGCCCTCGTCCGCACCGGGGACAGCATCACCCTCGACGTCGAGGCGCGCAGTCTCCAGCTCCACGTGGACGACGAGGAGCTGGAGCGGCGACGAGCGCAGTGGACGCCCCCGCCCGTGCGGTACGAGCGCGGGTACGGCGCGCTCTACAACGAGCAGATCACGCAGGCCGACACCGGCTGCGACTTCGAGTTCCTGGCCCGTCCGGGCAAGGTGCAGGACCCGTACGCCGGCTGAAGAGCCACCGCCCGCACGCCGCACGCCCCGCACGACCGTGCACGTCCCGGTACGACCGTGCACGGTCGTGCACCATCCGCAGGCCCCGGTACGACCACGCACGCCCCGGTACGACCACGCACGCCCCCCGCACACCGTGCACCACCTTGCACCTCCCTGCGCAGAGAGAAAGCGCTTCCTGCACGACGTAAGCACCGCGTACGACGACGTACGAGAACGGAGAACAGTCATGGCCCAAGCCGCAGCCGTGGCGAAGCCGCCCGCGCCACCCCGGCGGCGCCGTGGATCCGCCACGCCCCGCAGACTGCCGTACCTGCTGATCGCCCCGGCCGCCCTGCTCATGCTGGGTTTCATCGCCTACCCGGTGATCAGCGTCTTCTACTACAGCCTGCAGAACTACAACCCCACCAAGCCGTGGCGGAACGGCTACGCGGGCTTCGACAACTTCGTTCACGCCTTCACCGACGACCCGGTGTTCTGGGACACGATCACCTTCAGCGCCAAGTGGGTCGTCGTCGAGGTCGGGCTGCAGCTGCTGTTCGGGCTGGCGCTGGCGCTGATCGTCAACCAGACCTTCGTCGGACGAGGGCTGGGCCGCGCGATGGTCTTCTCCCCGTGGGCCGTCTCCGGCGTACTGACCTCCGCGATCTGGGTGCTGCTCTACAACTCCCAGACCGGCATCACGCGGTACCTCGCGGACATGGGCATCGGCAGCTACGGCACCAGCTGGCTGTCGGACACCTCCACCGTGTTCCCGGCGGCGGTCGTGGCCGACCTGTGGCGCGGTGTCCCCTTCTTCGCGATCCTCATCCTCGCCGACCTGCAGTCCGTCTCGAAGGACCTGTACGAGGCCGCCGAGGTCGACGGGGCCGGCCGGATCAAACAGTTCTGGCACATCACCCTGCCGCACCTGAAGGACGCGATCGTCCTGGCCACGCTGCTGCGCGCGGTGTGGGAGTTCAACAACGTCGACCTGCTCTACACCCTGACCGGCGGCGGACCCGCGGGGGAGACCACCACCCTCCCGCTCTACATCGCCAACACCAGCGTCGACGCCCACAACTTCGGCTACGCGTCCGCCCTGACCACGGTCGCGTTCGTGATTCTGCTGTTCTGCTCGATGATCTATCTGCGGCTGAGCAAGTTCGGAAAAGAGGCCAAGTGATCACCAAGGAGGCCACCCAGCCGGCGCCCGCCCCCGCGCCTGTGCTCCCCGACCCCCCGCGGCCCCGCAAGGCCGGCCGCAACTGGGACGAGGCCCCGCGCTGGCAGATCTATCTGCCCCTGTCGATCTACCTCGTCTTCACCCTGATCCCGTTCTACTGGATCCTGCTCTTCGCGCTGCGCCCGGCCGGCTCCAGCTCGCTGGTGCCCTGGCCGATCACCTTCGACCACTTCGAGAAGGTCTGGACGGACCGCAGCTTCGGCACCTACTTCCAGAACAGCGTGCTCGTCGGCGTCGCCACCCTTCTGATGACCACCCTCGTCGCGCTGGCCGGCGGCTACGCTCTCGCCCGCTTCAACTTCAAGATCAAGCAGGCGTTCATGCTGGCCCTGCTCTGCTCCCAGTTCGTGCCGGGCGCGCTGCTCCTGGTGCCGCTGTTCGAGATCTTCGCCGAGCTGAAGATGATCAACTCGCTGGGCAGCGTCATCATCGCGGAGACGGTCTTCCAGCTGCCGCTGTCGATGATCCTGATCAGCAACTTCATCAAGAACGTGCCGTACTCGCTGGAGGAGGCGGCCTGGGTCGACGGCTGCAACCGGATGACCGCCTTCAGGATCGTCGTCCTGCCGCTGCTCAGGCCCGGTCTGATCGCCGTCGGCTCGTTCGCCTTCGTGCACTCCTGGAACCACTTCCTGTTCGCCCTGATGTTCCTGAACAACCAGAGCAAGCAGACCATCCCCGTCGGCCTCAACTCCCTGATGAGCGCGGACAGCGTCGACCTCGGCGCGCTCGCCGCGGGCGGCATCATCGCGGCCGTCCCGGTCGTGATCGTGTTCGCCTTCATCCAGAAGTGGCTGATCACCGGCTTCAGCGCGGGGGCGGTGAAGGGATGAGGATCCGTCAGATCACCCTCTCCCGGAGCCGGTTCGCCGACCACGACAGGGCGATACCGATCGACAACGCCGCCACGGCCGACCGAGAGGTGGCACGCGGCGCGGGCGCGGGGAGGATCCCATGACCGTACCCGTCGTCCTGGCGGGCGCGCGTGGCCACGGCCGCTGGCACCTCGACAACATCCGCCGGCTCCAGGACAAGGGCATCGTGCGGCTCGCCGGGATCTGCGAGCTGACCCCGCTGACCGGGGACGAGATCCCCGAGGGCCTCGGTGCGCCGGAGCAGTCCGCCGACTTCGGTGCCCTCCTCGACTCCACGGGCGCCCGGATCGCGGTGGTCTGCACGCCGATCCCGACCCACACCGACCTGGCGCTGACCGCCGCCGGCAAGGGCGTGCACCTCCTGCTGGAGAAGCCGCCCGCCCCTTCCTACGCCGAGTTCCGCCGGATGGCCGACGGGGTCGCCGCGGCCCAGGTCGCCTGTCAGATCGGCTTCCAGTCGCTGGGCTCGCACGCGGTGCCCGCGATCCGCCGGATGATCGACGAAGGCGTGATCGGCGAGCTCACCGGGGTCGGCGGCGCCGGTGCCTGGGCCCGGCCCGAGGCCTACTACCGGCGGGCCCCCTGGGCGGGCAAGCGGCGGCTGAACGGGGTCGAGGTGATCGACGGGGCGCTCACCAACCCGCTCGCGCACGCCGTCGCCACCGCCCTGGCGCTGGCCGGCGCCCCGCGCGCCGAGGACGTCAGCGCGATCGAGACCGAGCTGCTGCGCGCCAACGCCATCGAGTCCGACGACACCTCGTGCGTCCGCGTCACCACCGCTCAGGACCTGCCGGTGACCGTGGCCGTGACCCTGTGCGCCGAGCACCCCGGCGAGCCCTACGTCCTGGTGCACGGCAGCGGCGGCCGGATCACCTTCTGGTACAAGCAGGACCGCGTCCTGCTCCAGCGCGCCGGCCACGGCCCCGAGGAGTACGAGTACGGCCGCACCGACCTGCTCGAGAACCTCGTCGACCACCTCACCGACAGCGCCGAACTGCTGGTCACGCCGGAGGCGACGGGCTCCTTCATGAAGGTCGTCGAGGCGATCCGCCGGGCCCCCGACCCGACCCCGCTGCCGGCGGGGACCTGGCAGCTGCTCCCCGACGAGCAGCGGCGGGTCGTGCCCGGCATCGACGGACTGGTCGCGGCCGCCGCCGACACCCTCGCCCTCTACTCAGAGCTGGGCGCCCCCTGGACGCCCCCGAACGCTCCACGCAAAGAGGTGAGCACCTGATGATGACGACCACGAACGACACGCCGGTGCTGCGTGTCGCGGGCCGCCCGGTTGGCCGGTATGTCACCCGGCCCGAGCTGCCCGTCCGGCTCTCCCCACGCCCCTACCTGCACCCCGTCACCACCCTGGCCGGCACGGCGGTCACCGAGCTCAGCCCCGCCGACCACACCCACCACCTCGGCGTCGGTGTCGCCGTTCCCGACGTCGAGGGGACCAACTTCTGGGGCGGCCGCACCTACGTCCGCGACCAGGGTCCGACCGAGCTCGACAACCACGGCGCCCAGCGCCACACCACGTTCCAGCTGCGGGACCCCGACGGCTTCGTGGAGGAGCTGCGCTGGGTCGCCTCGGGAGCGGAGGTGCTGCGCGAGCGCCGTACCGTGGCGGCCACCGAACTCACCGACAGGGCCTGGGCGTTGGACTTCACCTTCTCACTCACCAATGTCACCCCGGGCCCGCTGTCCATCGGCAGTCCGGCGACCAACGGCCGGCCCGGCGCCGCCTACGGCGGGTTCTTCTGGCGGGCCCGCAAGGAGCGAGAGGCCCCGCGGGTCTTCACCTCCGGCGCCGAGGGCGAGGCCGAGGTCCACGGCGCCCGCGCCGACTGGCTCGCCCTGGCCGGCTCCACCTGGACCCTGGTCTTCGCCGGCGCCACCGACCGGACCCGCCGCGACCCGTGGTTCGTGCGCACCGCCCAGTACCCGGGCGTCGGCTCGTCCCTGGCGTACGACGAGCGGCTGCCGATCCCGCCCGGGGACACCGTCGTACGGCGGATCGTCACCGTGGTCGCGGACGGCCGGCTGGACCGGGACGCGTCGGCGGCCCTGGTCAGGAAGGCGGTCAGCCAGTGACGTACCGCAATCCGATCCTCGACGCGGACTGGTCCGACCCGGACGTCATCCGCGTCGGCGACGACTTCTACCTCACCGCCTCCAGCTTCGGCCGCGCCCCCGGCCTGCCGCTGCTGCACTCCCGGGACCTGGTGAACTGGACCCTGGTCGGTCACGCACTCGAACGCCTCGAACCGGCGGCCGAGTTCAGGACCCCGCGCCACGACTGCGGAGTCTGGGCCCCTTCCCTCCGCTACCACGACGACCGCTTCTGGATCTTCTGGGGCGACCCCGACCAGGGCGTCTTCCAGGTCAACGCCCCCGGCATCCGCGGCCCGTGGACCCGCCCGCACCTGGTGAAGGAGGGCAAGGGCCTGATCGACCCGTGCCCCCTGTGGGACGACGAGACCGGCGAGGCCTACCTCGTGCACGCCTGGGCCAAATCCCGCTCCGGCATCAAGAACCGTCTCACCGGCCACCGGATGCACCCGGACGGCACCTCCCTCCTCGACGAGGGCGAGGTGATCGTCGACGGGGACCGCATCCCCGGCTGGTTCACCCTCGAAGGCCCCAAGCTCTACCGGCACGACGGCTGGTTCTGGATCTTCGCCCCCGCCGGGAGCGTGGAGACCGGCTGGCAGGGCGCCTTCCGCTCCCGCTCCTTCTTCGGGCCGTACGAGGAGAAGGTCGTCCTCGAACAGAAGGACACCGACGTCAACGGGCCGCACCAGGGCGGCTGGGTGCGCACCCCCTCGGGCGAGGACTGGTTCCTGCACTTCCAGCAGCGCGGCGCCTACGGCCGGGTCGTCCACCTCCAGCCGATGCGCTGGGACTCAGAGGGAGGCTGGCCGGTGATCGGCGACGACGGCGCCCCCGTCGCCGTGCACGAGAAGCCGGACCTGCCGCCGCAGCCGGCCGCCGCCCCCGCCACCGACGACGACTTCCCCGGCGGACGCTTCGGCCGCCAGTGGTCATGGACCGCCGATCCCCAGGACGGCTGGGCCACCCAGCACTCCGGGGACGGGCTGCGTCTGACCTGCGTCCGCGCGGCCGCCGCGCACGACCTGCGCACCCTGCCGAACGTCCTCACCCAGCGGCTGCCGGGCACCCCGTCCGCCGCCGAGGTGGAACTGACGTTGCACGGCGAGGAGCCGGGAGCACGCGCCGGACTCGCGGTCCTCGGGGACGCCTTCAGCTGGATCGGCCTGCAGCGGGGCGCCGACGGCACGGTCCACCTCGTCCACCGGTTCGCCGAAACGGTCGCGGAGCGGGAGCGCGACGCCGACCATCCGCGCCTCGCGCCCGAGGGACGGGCCAGGCTGCGGATCGAGATCGGCGCCGGGGCGCGCTGCCGCTTCTTCTACGACGTCGGCGAGGGCTTCAGGCCGTCGGGTCCTGTCTTCGCCGCCACCCCCTGGCGCTGGGTCGGCGCTCTGCTCGGCCTGTTCGCCCTCGCCCCCGCCGGACCGGGACACGCCGGCGCGGCGAGCTTCGAGACGTTCCGCATCACCACGCTCTGACGCACGGCACCACCCTCTGAACACCCTCTGACGCGCGGCACCGCACGTCACCATTTCGTAGCTCCGCCGGATCCAGAAGAAGAGAGCCGACCAATGAAGATCAGCATCCGCAGAAGCAGGCGCGCCGCCATAGCCGTCGCCCTGGGCTCCGTCCTCGCGCTGACCGCCACCGCCTGCGGTGACGACGGCAGCGGCTCGGGCGGTGGCAAGGGCGCCGAGGGCAGCGGCGACGGCAAGATCGTCTTCTGGGACAACAACGGCGGTGTGCGCACCGACATCTGGAAGGAGGTCATCGCCGACTTCGAGAAGGCGAACCCGGACATCAAGGTCGAGTACGTCGGGATCGCCTCCACCGAGTACCAGTCGAAGGTCGACACCGCCATCCAGGGCGGGGGTCTGCCGGACGTCGGCGGTGTCGGCGCCGCGATGATCGCGTCGTTCGCCGCGCAGAACGCGCTGGAGCCGCTGGACGGCCGTGTGGCCAAGTCCTCCCTGGCCGGCAAGCTCAACGAGGACATGGTCAAGTCGCTGAAGGCGGCCGGCGGCCGGGACGACACGCTCTACTCGATCCCGACCTCCGCCAACAACGGTGTCCTCTACTACCGGACCGACCTGTTCAAGCAGGCCGGCCTGGACGCGCCGACCACCTGGGACACGTTCTACGACGCCGCGGACAAGCTCACCGACGCGGGCAAGAACAAGTTCGGCTACACCATCCGTGGTGGCACCGGTTCCATCGCCCAGGCGCTGGACGCGATGTACGGGCAGTCCGGCATCACGTCGTTCTGGGACGCGAGCCGTGAGAAGACCACGGTCAACGACCTGAAGAACGTGGCGGCGCTGGAGAAGTACGCGGCCCTCTACAAGAAGGTCACGCCGGCCGCCGACCTGAACAACGACTTCACCAAGATGGTCGCCCAGTGGGACTCCGGCACGATCGGAATGCTCAACCACAACCTCGGCTCCTACCAGGACCATGTGAAGGCACTCGGCGCCGACAAGTTCCGCGGCATTCCGCAGCCGACGGGTCCGGGCGGCAAGCGGGTCCAGGTGTCCAACCCGGTGGACGGGATGGGGCTGTTCAAGAACTCCAAGAACAAGGAAGCCGCCTGGAAGTTCATCGAGTTCGCCACTTCGCGCGCGGAGAACTCGAAGTTCAACGAGACGGCGGGGCAAGTGCCGTCGAACACCGATGCGGCGAAGGACGCGTGGATCTCCAAGGCCGAGCCCACGAAGCTGGCGGCGGACGCGTTGACCGACGGGTCGACCACCATCGTGCAGCTGCCGTACTACCTGCCGGACTGGAACACGATCTCGAAGTCGGACAACGAGCCGAACTTCCAGAAGGTGCTGCTCGGGAAGATGAGTGCGAAGGACTTCCTGGACACGCTGGCCGAACAGTTGAACAAGGCGCAGACCGAGTGGAACGGCCGGAAAAACTAGAAGCCGGTCGCGCCCGCGCGGCGGCAGTCGCACATCAGGCACCGCCCCGCGCCCTTCCGGGGCGCGGGGCACCCCCACTTGAAGACACCGTTCAGCACCTTTCTTCGTACGCCTGTTGGTACGCCTGGTGAGAAAGGCACCGTCGTGTCCCTCACCCGCAGACAGGTCACCACCGCGTAACCCACCCCGGATCCGGAAGAGAGAGGCCCATAATGAACACACCGAGATGGCATGCCCATGTCACGAGTAGCGTCGTGGTGGGTTGCGCCGCCCTCGTGCTGACGGCCGTCGGCCCCGCCGCCCAGGCCCACCCCCGTCACCCGGCCCCGCCCCGTGACCCGGCCCGGCAGACCCTCGCCGCCCACGACGGCTGGGCCTCGTACGGGACGGGGACCACCGGCGGCGCCGCTGCCGACGCCGAGCACGTCTACACGGTGACGACCTGGGCCGGGTTCAAGGCCGCCCTCGCCGCCGGCGGCGGCGCGCCGAAGATCATCAAGGTGAAGGGGACGATCGACGCGGTCTCGGAGGGCTGCGCCGCGCTCGCCGCGCCGGGCTACGACTTCGACGCCTATCTGGCGAAGTACTCGCCCGAGAAGTGGGGCCTGGACACCGACCTGAGCGCCGAGCCCGCCGACAGCCCCGAGGGACTGCGCCGCGTCTCCGCCGCCGACCAGGACAAGACCGTCAAGGCCGACGTCCCCGCCAACACGACGATCATCGGGGTGGGCCGGAACGCCGGCTTCAAGGGCGCCAGCCTCCAGATCAAGGCCGTGGACAACGTCATCGTCCGCAACCTCACCTTCGAGAGCCCGGTCGACTGCTTCCCGCAGTGGGACCCGACGGACGGCTCCACCGGCAACTGGAACTCCGAGTACGACACCGCCGTGGTCTACGGCTCCACGCATGTGTGGCTGGACCACAACACGTTCACCGACGGCAGCCACCCCGACAGCGCGGCCCCGACCTACTTCGGGATGCTCTACCAGCAGCACGACGGCGAACTGGACATCGTCCGCGGCGCCGACCACGTCACCGCCTCCTGGAACGTCTTCACCGAGCACGACAAGACGATCCTGATCGGCAACAGCGACAGCGAGTCCACGGCGGTGGGCGACCGGGGGCACCTCAAGGTCACCTTCCACCACAACCTGTTCTCGCACCTGGTCGAGCGCGCGCCCCGGGTCCGCTTCGGGCAGGTCGACTCGTACAACAACCACTTCGTGGCGAACGGCGACTACGCCTACAGCTTCGGCATCGGCAAGGAGTCCCAACTCGTCGCCGAGCACAACGCGTTCACGCTGCCCGCCGGTGTCAGCGCGGCGAAGGCCCTCAAGAAGTGGAGCGAGGCGCCGGTCACCGCCGCCGACAACCAGGTCAACGGCAAGCCCGTCGACCTGATCGCCGTGCACAACGCGGAGATCCCCGGCGAGACCCTCCGGTCCGGCGCGGGCTGGACGCCGACCCTGCGCACCGAGGTCGACCGGACCAGGGCGGTCCCCGCGATCGTCGACCACGGCGCGGGCGCCGGCCGCCTGCGCTGACCCGCTCCCGAACCGGCCGGGGCGGATCCCACTCCGCCCCGGCCCCACCCCCTCGCGCGCGAGACCCTTGACGTGCGTGACGGGCGCCGCCGCCGCGGCGCCGTCACCCGGCTCGACTCCGTCCTCCGAGCTGGTCAGCCGGAACGCACGGGGCTCACCGACTCCAGCGTCGGCAGCACGGGCTTGATCGTGCCGTCCGCCGCGAACTCCATGCGGTCGATGGTCGTTTCGCGGTGCATGCCGTCGCCGCCCGGCCGGCCGGGACCGTTCAGGGCGAACCGGTGATAGACGACGTACCAGTCGTCGGTGCCCGGGACGTTCACCACGGAGTGGTGGCCGGTGCCGAGGATGCCGTGGTCGGGACGCTTGGACAGGATCGTCCCCCGCTTGGTCCACGGGCCGAGCGGGGACGGTCCACTCGCGTAGGCGACGTGGTAGTTCTCGCTGCGGGTGTCGTCCTCGGACCACATGAAGTAGTACGTGCCCTTCCGCTTGATCACGAAGGATCCCTCGCGGAAGTCGTCCGGGGTGATGTCCTTCACCTTCGTCGCGTCGAAGGAGACCATGTCGTCGTTCAGCGGCACCGCGTACCCGTGCCCGTTGCCCCAGTAGAGATACGACGTCCCGTCGTCGTCCGTGAACACCGCCGGGTCGATCATCTGGCCGCTCAGCGCACCGCCCTTCGCCACCAGGGGCTTGCCCAGCGCGTCCTTGAAGGGGCCGGCGGGGGAGTCCGCCACCGCCACGCCGATCTGCTGCTCGGCACAGAAGTAGAAGTAGTACGTGCCGTCGCGTTCGGCGATCGCCGGCGCCCACGCGTTCTTGTCCGCCCAGGCCACGTCCGGCCCGAGGTCCAGGATCACGCCGTGGTCCTTCCAGTGGACCAGGTCCTTCGACGAGTACGCCTTGAACCGCGTACCGCTCCAGCCCTGGAAACCGTCCGTCGTCGGATAGATCCAGTACTCGCCGTTCAGATAGTGCACATCGGGGTCGGCGTTGAGGCCGGGCAGGACGGGACTTCGGGTCACCGCCGCCTTGAGCGTCCAGGTGCGTTTCGTCCCGTCCGCGGCCGTCACGGTGTACGTCTGCGGCGTGCGGAAGTCCCGGCGGGTACCGGACCTGGGACTGACGGTCGCGCCCTCACCCACGTGGATCTTCGGAGCGAGGCCGCGCAGGTCCGCGTCGGGCTCCATCGGCAGCACCACCTTGGACGCGGCATCGGTGGTGATCGCGTACCCCTGCTGTCCCTTGGCCGTCGCGTCCACGACCGACGTGGGACTCACCGGGTACGCGGACAGCAGCCGGTCGTACTCCTTCTGGGTCACCGGCAGGACGGTGCCGTGCCGGGGGCTGGCGGGCAGTTGGTAGTCGGTGGACGGGGTCCACTTGCCCGAGTCGAGGTCGGTGGTCTCGAACGGGACGTAGCCGCGGCCGCCGTACTCGTCGATGAAGAGATACCACTTGTTCTCGGTGTTGGACTTGAAGACCGTCGGCCCCTCACCGCGTTCCATCGCACCGCTGCCGATGCAGTCCGCGACGGAGTCGTACGTCGTCGACGTCAGGCTTTTGGACTTCTGCCCGGTGATGAACTTGGCGCAGGGCGAGCTGGAGGTGGGGTCCCGCTCGTCCTTGGTGTACCGGTAGTAGGTGTCCTTGTCCTTCACGACCGTGGAGTCGATGACCGAGTAGCCCGGGTCGTTCCAGACCTTCGGCTCGCTGAGGGTGCGGAAGTCCTTGGTGGTCGCGTACAGCATCTTGTTGTACGTCGATCCCGTGTGACCGGGATCGTCGTCGGCGTACAGCTTCGACGCCCAGAAGACGACGTACTCACCGAGTGAGTCGTCCCAGTAGGCTTCCGGGGCCCAGGTGTTGCCCGCGCTGTCCGGGGAGACCTTCACCAGCCGCTGGTCGGTCCAGTGGACCAGATCCGTCGACTCCCACACCATGATCGACCTGCTGCCGTGCCGCTGGACGTCGTCCCAGCTGCCGCTGCTGTTCTGGTACATGCGCAGGTCGGTCGCGATCAGGTAGAACCTGTCCCCCTTGGGGGAGCGGATCACGAACGGGTCGCGCAGCCCCTTCTCCCCGGTCGTGGACGTCAGGACCGGCTTGCCCGCGTTGAGTTCACGCCAGTGCAGCGGGTCGTTGCCGCGGCTGAGGGCGTAGCGGATCTGCTCGCCGTCGGCGGTGCCCTCACCGGTGAAGTAGGCGAAGAGATACCCGGCGTACTGGGGTTGCTTCACGGGTGGTGCTCCTGACTGGGCGGTGCTGGGGGGTATCGCGAGGAGGGAGAGCAGAAGGGTGAGACAGGCGAGGAGCGCGGCTCGTAGGCGCATGGGCAATCCTGTCGGAGCGTGGGGGTTTCTGTTGAGTGTTGCGCCTCGGAGTGTCACCAGTGGGAATCCGCGCGTCAATCGGCGAGAGCGGGACGAGACCCGGCGAAAGTTTCGATCGTTCTCGCTCGGCCGCGGCGACTTCTTCCGGTCTCTTGAGGGATCGCCCTCGTCGCTTTGCTACGAGTCGCCCGCGGCGTCTTCCCCGTCGTCTTCCCCACCGTCTCCGTGAGCGGCGAAGTCGCCCGCCACGGCCAGCTGTTCGCCGCTCGCGGTGGCGGTGACCGAGTAGCCGTCGTTCGTCGCGTCCCGGCCGCCGCGGGTGTGGTCGTACTGGCCCGCGAACACCCACTCGCCCGGCCACACCGTACGGCCCGTCCTGAGCACCCAGGTGTAGACGAGGAAGCCGTCCCGCTCGGTGACCGTCGCCGTGAAGTCGCCCTCGGGAAGGGACCGCCAGGCGCCCGCCGAGCTGACCCCGCCGGTCTGCCTGACCTTCAGCTCGACCGTGAGCGCGGTGAGTTTCTCGGTGGTCTTGAGGGTGATGTCGCTCTGCGCCCAGAACTCGTTGCTGTGCGGGTCGACCGAACCGTCCGACCACAACGGGCCGTCCTCGGTGCCGGAGGCGGGCGGTGCCGCGGTCGCGGTGGACCTCGGGGACCGCGGGGGCGACGTGCTCGGCCTGCCGGTTTCCTGCGGGGAGCCCGGCGTTCCAGCCGTCCCCTTCGTCCCGTCCGTCCCGTCCGTCGGCTCCACCGGCCAAATGGGCGCCCCGGTCGTCGCGTCCGGTGCCGGGGCGGGAGGCGGCGACTTGGCGACCGTCTGCCGCGCGGGAGCCTTCTCCTTCACCGCCGAGGCGACCGCGTACCCGCCGACACCGAGCACACAGGCGACCGCGGCCGTGGCGCTCACCACCCGCACCCAGCCGAACACGGGCGGACGGGTCGCCCGGTCGTCGGTGCGGGTCTGCTCGGTCATACCGCGCTCGATCCGCGCCAGGATGCGCGCGGGGTCGGGCTCGTGGGCCCCGGCCGCCTCGTGCAGCCGGGCGCGCAGCTCGTCGTGCACGTCCCGCCGCATGGTCATCGGTTCCTTCCTCCGGCCTCACCGGTGCGTGCCATCGCCGCGTGCACCTGCCGCGGGACCGCCTGTGTTCCGAGCGACCGGTGCAGTTCGGCCATTCCCTTGGAGGTCTGGCTCTTCACCGTACCGACCGAGATGCCCAGGGCGAGCGCGGTGTCCTTCTCCGAGAGGTCGAAGGCGTGCCGCAGCACCACGCAGGCGCGTTTGCGGAACGGGAGTCTGCGTAACGCCTCCTGCACGTCGACCACGCCCGCCACGTCCGGGTTCTCGGTCTTCTCCTCGCGCTGCGACCAGAACAGCGCCACCCGCCGTCGCTCGCGGACCGCGCTGCGGATCCGGGTGCGGGCCAGATTGGCGACCACTCCACGCGCGTACGCCACCGGATGGTCGGCCGCGCGGACCCGGTCCCAGCGGTGCCATAACGCGAGGAGCGCGTCCGCCGCCAGGTCGTCGGCTGCGTCCGCCTCACCCGTCAGCAGATGGGCGAGTCGGGAGAGTTCGGCGTAGTGACGCTCGAAGAAGGCATGGAACTCCGCGGAGGCGGCGTCGTCGACGACTGTGCCCACGGGTGACCTCTCCTCACAGGGGCTCGGGCACCCACAGGGCGCCCGTGCGTGTCATGTGTCTGACATGTGATGACCCGGAGGGGTCCGGACGAGATCCGGAAGCGTAGCAGCGATGGCCGCATTGTTCGTACGGCTCTTCGAACATCGTGTGGCGGGCCGACCGGGTCGGCCCTGATGCCGTCACACGGAGAAAACGTCAATGACCCGACGGTGCCCTACCTCCCGAGCGCGGCCTCCATCACCGCCTTGGCCACCGGCGCGGCCAGCCCGTTGCCGCTGACCTCCGACCGTGCCGCGTTCGACTGCTCCACGAGAACCGCCACGGCGACCTCCTTGCCGTCGGCCTTTCCGTAGGACGTGAACCAGGCGTACGGCGTCTGGCTGTTGTTCTCGCCGTGCTGGGCCGTGCCCGTCTTGCCGCCCACCGTCGCGCCGGAGATCCGCGCGTTGGTCCCCGTGCCGTCCTCGACGACCGTCCGCATCGCCGACTGCAACTGCTCGGCGGTCGAGGAGCTGACGACCTCCGTGGTGTCGGTGGCGTCGTCGTAGTTCTCCAGAACGTCGTCACCACTGGTGGTGATCTCCGACACCATATGAGGCGAGACCAGCTTGCCGCCGTTGGCTATGGCGGCGGACACCATGGCCATCTGGAGTGGGGTGGCGGTGACATCGAACTGGCCGATGCCGGTGAGGGCCGTCTGCGCCTTGTCCATGTCCTTCGGGTAACCACTCTCGTACGCGCGCACCGGCACGTCCTGCGTCGCGTTGTCGAAGCCGAACTTCTCGGCCATCGCCCGGACCTTGCCCTGGCCCAGGTCGACGGCCATCTTCGCGAAGACGTTGTTGCAGGAGTACTCGAGCGCCACCCGGATCGTGGCGTTCTCACAGGGCGCCGACGGGTTCTCGTTCGACAGCACGTCGTTCGACAGCGGCAGTTTGTACGGGTTCGGGCTGGCCGTCCTCTCGTCCACCGACGAGTACAGCCCGTCCTCCAGCGCGGCCGCCGCCACGACCAGTTTGAACGTCGAGCCCGGCGGCAGCGGCTGGCGCAGCGCCCGGTTGGTCAGCGGCTTGTCCGCGTCCGTGGTGAGCTTCTGCCAGGCGGACCCGGCGGTGTTGGCGTCGGTCAGCTCCGTCGGGTCGTACGACGGCGTCGACACGATGGCGAGAATCCTGCCGGTGCTCGGGTCGATCGCGACGGCCGCGCCCTTCTTGTCACCGAGCGCGTCGTACGCCGCCTTCTGCACAGCGGGGTCGATCGTGGTCACCACGTTGCCCGGCTCGGCACGCTCGTTGGTGACCGTGTCCATGACGGTCTTCAGCCGGCTGTCCGTGCCGTTGAGGAGATCCTGGTAGATGCCCTCCAACTGGGTGGGCGCGTAGGCCTGCGAGGCGTAGCCCGTGACCGCCGCGTACAGCGGCCCGTCCGGGTACGTGCGTTTGTACGTGAGGTCGCTGCCCTTCGTCGCCGTGGAACCGGTGATCGACTTTCCGGCCACGATGATGTTCCCGAGCGGAGCCGCGTACGTCTCGATCGCGTTGCGCCGGTTGTCCTTGTCGTCCGCGAGCGCCTGGCCGTCGTAGAACTGCACCCAGGTCGCCCTCACCAGCAGGGCGAGCACCAGCAGCAGTGTGAAGACGGAGGCGCGCCTGATCGTCTTGTTCATGCCGCTGGGAAAGACGAACGGGGGCAAGCGGAACGTTCCCGCCCGTCGGGATTCTCACCGGGTGTTCATGAACACCCATCCGGGAAGGGACGGTTCAACCGTTCAGGACCAGCACGGCCTCGTCGATCTCCTCGCCCCGCGCGTTCGCGAATCCCCTGGCCCGTGCGGTGATCCGGAAGCCGCACTTCTCCAGGACACGCAGCGAGCCCTGGTTGTCGGCGGCCGCGCGGGCGTGCAGCGGGCGCTCGGGCACCTCGGCGAGCAGCCCGCGCAGGGCGGCGGTGGCCACGCCCCGCCCCCAGTACGCGCGGTCCACCCAGTACGTCACCTCGCGCTCGCCCGGCTCCCCGTACACCGCCGCGCTGCCCACCACGTCACCGTCGGCCAGCACGGTCCGCGCCACGTCGGCCGAGGACCGGATCCGTTTCCACCGGGCCTCGAAGGCGTCCCGGTCGGCGGGATCCGCCGGGCCGAAGGCCGCCATGCGGAGGGCCTCCGGGTCGTTCGTCTGCCGGAAGAAGACCGGCAGGTCGCTGTCGTGGACCGCGCGGAGTACGACCTCCATGGACTCAGAGCCTCCGGGTGGCGAGGGTGAGCCGGTCGCGGGCGTCGAACAGGGCGTCCTTCACCATCTGCTCGTGCGCGGGGGTCAGCCGGGCCACCGGCACGGAACAGCTGATCGCGTCGCGGGCGGGCGTCCGGTAGGGGATCGCCACGCCGAAGCAGCGCAGCCCCAGCGTGTTCTCCTCGCGGTCGACGGCGAAACCCTGGTCCCTGATCTGGTGAAGCTCCTCGATGAGCTTCTCCCGGTCGGTGATCGTGTGCTCGGTCAGCGCGGGCAAGGTCTCCGGGAGCATCTTGCGCACCTGCTCGTCGGAGTACGTGCTCAGCAGCGCCTTGCCGAGGGAGGTCGAGTGCGCGGGCAGCCGACGGCCGACCCGGGTGAAGGGGCGCAGGTAGTGCTGGGACTGGCGGGTGGCGAGGTAGACCACGTTGGTGCCGTCCAGACGGGCCAGGTGGATGGTCTCCGTGGTGTCGTCCGACAGCCGGTCCAGCGTCGGGCGGGCCGCCGCGACCACCTCGTCGCCGTCGATGTACGACGTTCCCACCAGCAGCGCCCGTACGCCGATGCCGTACCGTGTGCCTGTCGCGTCCGTCTCCACCCAGCCCAGCTCCACGAGCGTGCGCAGCAGCATGTACAGACTGGACTTGGGGTACCCGACGGCCTCCTGGACCGCCGCCAGGGAGTGCATGCCGGGGCGACCGGCGAAGTATTCGAGCAGTTCAACCGTCCGTACCGCGGACTTGACCTGCGCCCCGCCGCCTGTCTCGGCTGCCGACATCGCCCTTGACCCCTTCGTTCGACGGGAAATAGTCTCCAACAGCATATTCATCATCAGAGACAGCGTTCAGCATATCGAACGACCCTGGTGGATGACCCACATACTGCGGCATTACAGCGCTACACATACCTGGAGGGACCCTCGGTGGCAGCAGCACCAGTCTGGAGTGTCGACCCCCGTACCGGGAAGCAGCGTGAGCAGGTCGCGGTGGAGGCCACGGCCGAGGAGGTGGACGCCACCGTGCGCGCCGCCCACGCCGCACGCGGCTCCCTCGCCGACCGCACGGTGCGCTCGGCGTTCCTGCGCGCCGCCGCCGACGGCCTGGAGGCGTCCAAGGAACACCTCGTCGAGGCCGCCGACGCCGAGACCGCGCTCGGTCCGGTCCGGCTGACCGGCGAACTCGCCCGTACCTGCTACCAGCTGCGGGCCTTCGCGGACATCGTCGACGAGGGCGCCTTCCTCGACGTCGTCATCAACCACCCCGACGACACCGCGACCCCGCCCATCCCCGACCTGCGCCGCTACAAGGTGCCGCTGGGCGTCGTCGCCGTGTACTCGGCCTCCAACTTCCCCTTCGCCTTCTCGGTCGCCGGCGGTGACACCGCGAGCGCGCTGGCCGCGGGCTGCCCGGTCGTCGTCAAGTCCCACCCCGACCACCCGGGCCTGTCCGAGCTCGTGGCCTCCGTGCTGCGCCGGGCCGCCGTCACGCACGACATCCCCGAGGGAGTCGTCGGCCTCCTCCACGGCTTCGAGGCGGGCATCGAGCTGATCAAGCACCCGCTGGTCACCGCGGCGGGCTTCACCGGATCCATCCGGGGCGGGCGCGCGCTGTTCGACACCGCCGCCGCCCGGCCGGTGCCGATCCCGTTCCACGGCGAGCTGGGATCGCTGAACCCCGTCGTCGTCACCGAGGCCGCCGCCGCCGAGCGGGCCGAGGCGATCGGTGCGGGCCTCGCCGGGTCCATGACTCTGGGCGTCGGACAGTTCTGCGTGAAGCCGGGCCTGGTGCTGGTGCCGTCCGGCGCCGCCGGTGACGGCCTGGTCAAGTCACTCACGGACGCGGTCAGCGACACCGACGCGGGCGTCCTGCTCGACCACCGGATGCGGGACAACTTCATCGCGGGGGTCGCCGAGCGGACCGAGCTGCCCCACGTGGACTCGCCGGTGACGCCGGGCCCGGGCGGCGAGCACACGGTGAGCCCGGGCTTCCTGACGGTGCCGGCCGACAAGCTGACGCGGGAGGGCGCGTACGACCTGCTGCTGGAGGAGTGCTTCGGGCCGGTCACCGTCGTGGCCCGCTACGAGGACGACGCCGAGGTGAAGTCGGTGCTGTCGCGGCTGCCGGGAAACCTGACGGCGACCGTTCAGCTGTCCGCCGGGGAAGCGGCCGGGGAGGGGCGCGGGGCGGAGATCCTTCAGGAGCTGACCCCGCTCGCCGGGCGGGTGCTGGTGAACGGCTGGCCCACGGGTGTGGCGGTGGCCGCGGCTCAGCATCACGGGGGGCCGTACCCGGCCACGACGTCCACGTCGACGTCCGTCGGCGGTACGGCCATCGAGCGCTGGCTGCGGCCGGTGGCGTATCAGAACGCGCCGGAGGCCCTGCTGCCGCCGGAGCTGAAGGACGACAATCCGCTGGGGCTGCCTCGTCGGTTCGACGGGCTGCTGGAGCGATAGCGCCGTAGGGGTGAGGGCCATGGACGTCGACATTCCCGAACTGCCCTTCCCCCTCCGTACCTACGGACCCGAAGGCAACTGGTCCTACGAGGACGGAGTCCTCACCGGATGGGCCGGTCCTCGCCAGGACCGTTTCGTGACGCCCACCGGTGAGGCGCTGGACCCCGCCTCCGACGCACCCCGCCTCCTCGGCGCGCCCCTGGGGGACTTCCAGCTCGTCGCCCGCGTCCGGGTCGGGTTCGCCAAGGCGTTCGACGCAGGGGTGCTGTACGTCCATGTCGGGGAGCGGGCCTGGGCCAAGTTGTGTCTGGAGTACTCCCCGGACGTGCCCACCGTGTGCACGGTGGTCACCCGGGGCCACTCCGACGACGCCAACTCCTTCACCGTGGACGGCAGTTCGGTGTGGCTGCGGGTGAGCCGCACCGGGCGGGCCTTCGCCTTCCACGCCTCCCGGGACGGCGAGCGCTGGACCTTCGTCCGGCTCTTCACGCTCGGGGACGAGAAGGAGACCGGCGACGCCCTGGTCGGCTTCATGACGCAGTCGCCGATGGGGGAGGGATGCGTCGTGACGTACGACCACCTCGAGTTCAGGCCTCACTGGCCGGACGGCCTGCGAGACGGCAGCTGAGGGCGAAGGTCACCGACTTCGCCGGTGAGGCGGCGGCCGACGCCGGGGTGCTGCGGGACTACGCCGTAGTCACCCGGAGAACGACTGTGAGACGCGGGACCGGCCACGACCCCGACCGGGCTCTCCCGGTTTCATGCGGTTGCGGAGGTGCCGGCATCGGGGTGAGGCGCGTCGGTGTCCCGGTTCTGGATCTCTGTGGCGGCGCGGTGCAACTCGGCGAGGACGGTTCGGACGGCCCGTCGTGCGGTGCGTTCCGGTCGGTGGAGGACGTCGATGTGGCGTCGGGCGTGGACCGCGCCCAGCGGCCGTCGTCGGCTCGGCGTTGTTCCTGGCACCCGCCCTCATTCACCTGCCCGACCTGGCCCACAGCAGCGCCACCACCTGGTCGCAGCTGATCTGTCTCGCCCTGTTCTGCAGCGTGTTCGCTTTCCTCGCCCAGACGTGGGCCGTGCGACGCACCTCTGCCGGCCGGGCCGGCCTGCTGATGGGCACCGAGCCGATCTGGGCCGTCGCGATCGGGATCACGCTCGGCGGCGAACGGCTCACCGTGTGGGCCTCCCTCGGCGCCGTGCTCATGATCGTCGGAACGTACTGGGGCCAGGCCATCGAACGCACCCACCGCACTGCCACCGCCGAAACCGTTGAAGAGGACGGAACGTGTCCTGTCCTCGCCAGTTCTGGACCCCGGGAATGAATCCCGCTGCTTGAATGTTCAGGTATCGGGCGGAGGCAGGCTCCGTCTCCCGTACGACCTGGAGAGTGCCGAGACCATGCGCGTCGAGATCTGGACGGACATCGCCTGCCCCTGGTGCTACGTCGGAAAGGCCCGTTTCGACAAGGCGCTGGAGGCCTTCCCGCACCGCGACCAGGTCGAAGTGGTGCACCGGTCGTTCGAGTTGGACCCGGGCCGCGCCAAGGGCGATGTCCAGCCGGTGATCGACATGCTCACCAAGAAGTACGGCATGAGCGAGACGCAGGCCCTGGCCGGCGAGGAGAACCTGGGCGCGCAGGCCGCCGCCGAGGGCCTCGCCTACCGCACCCGGGACCGCGACCACGGCAACACCTTCGACATGCACCGCCTGCTCCACTTCGCCAAGGAGCAGGGCAGGCAGGACGAGCTGATCGAGATCCTCTACCGGGCCAACTTCGCCGAGGAGCGGTCCGTGTTCTCCGAGGGCGACGAGCGGCTGGTCGAGCTGGCCGTCGCGGCCGGCCTGGACGCCGACGCCGCCCGCACGGTCCTCGCCGACCCGACCGCGTACGCCGACGATGTCCGCGCCGACGAACGCGAGGCCGCCGAGCTCGGCGCGAACGGTGTGCCCTTCTTCGTCCTCGACCGCGCGTACGGCGTCTCCGGCGCCCAGCCCGCCGAGGTCTTCGCGCAGGCGCTGACCCGGGCGTGGGGCGAGCGGTCGCCGCTCCAGCTGATCGACGAGGGCGGCGCTCAGGCGTGCGGTCCGGACGGCTGCGCGGTGCCGCAGTCCTGAGCGACTGCGCAGGTCAGGGCGGACGTATAAGCGCTCCTTGGAGAAAACACGCAAAGGTACCCCATGGACCTGGAGCCGCCTGGGCTGCACAGTGGTTTCCATGGAGACCTTCGAGAGCCTCGTCCGTGCCGAGTTCGCCCCGAAGAACACCTATCTGAACACCGCGAGCACCGGGCTCATGCCGGCCCGGACCGTGGCCGCCATGCACACCGCCGTTCAGGCGTCGGCGGTCGGTCAGCCGACCGACATGTTCGCCGACGTCGAGGCGGCCCGGGCCGCGTTCGCGCGGCTGACGGGGGTTCCCGCCGACCGGGTGGCGGCCGGGGCCTCGGTCGCCGTCCACAGCGGCCTGGTCGCCGCCTCGCTGCCCGAGGGCGCCGAGGTACTGACCGCCGAGGCGGACTTCAGCTCCCTGGTGAACCCCTTCCACATCCGCCGCGACCTCAAGGTGCGCAGCGTGCCGCTGGAACACCTCGCCGAGTCGGTACGGCCCGGCACCGCGCTGGTCGCGGTCAGCGCCGCCCAGTCCGCGGACGGCCGGGTCGCCGACCTCGCCGCGATCCGGGCGGCGGCCCACGAGCACGGGGCGCGGACGTACGTCGACGCGTCCCAGGCCGCCGGATGGCTGGACTTCACGGCGGACGCCTACGACTACGTCTCCTCCGTCGCTTTCAAGTGGCTGCTGTGCCCGCGCGGCGTGGCCTTCCTGGTCGTTCCGGAGGACCTGGGCGGTCTCCCGTCCCTGTTCGCCGGCTGGGTGGCGGGGGAGCGTCCCTGGGACGCCTGCTACGGCCCGGTCGACGAACTCGCCCACTCCGCACGCCGGTTCGACGAGAGCCCGGCCCTGTTCTCCTACGCCGGTGCCCGTCACTCCCTCGCGCTGCTGGAGGAGCTGGGCGTGGACGCCGTACGCGCCCACGACCTCGCCCTGGCGGACCGCTTCCGCGACGGGCTGCACCGACTCGGCCACCAGCCGGTCCCGGCGCCCGGCTCCCCGATCGTCTCCGTCCCCGGACTCGGCCACCTCCAGGGCGAGTTGAGCGACGCCGGAGTCCAGGTCTCCGACCGCGCGGGCAACCTGCGCGCGGCCTTCCACCTCTACAACACACCCGCCGACGTCGACCGGCTGCTGAACACCCTGTCTTCCTGAGCCGGGGGAGGACGCCGTGGGAACACGCCGGAGCGGGCGGCGTCACCGGCGTGGCTGCTGCAGCTCGTACCGCCTGTGACACCGCCCGCTCCGGGGGCGACGCGCCTACTTCACCGGGGTGAAATCCCTCGCTCCGATGAACTCCGGCCGCCGTACCGGAGCCGCGAACGGCTCGACGGCCTTGTTCTCCACGCTGTTGAACACGATGAACACGTTGCTGCGCGGGAACGGCGTGATGTTGTCACCCGAGCCATGCATGGCGTTGCAGTCGAACCAGGTCGCCGAACCGGACGGGCCGGTGAACAACTTGATGCCGTACGCGGACGCCATCTTGGTCAGCGCCTCGTCCGAGGGTGTGCCCGCGTCCTGCATCTGCAGGGACTTCTTGTAGTTGTTCTTCGGTGTGGCCCCCGCGCAGCCGAGGAACGTCCGGTGCGACCCCGGCATGATCATGAGGCCGCCGTTGGTGTCGTAGTTCTCGGTGAGCGCGATCGACACGGACACGGTTCGCATGTTCGGCAGACCGTCCTCGGCGTGCCAGGTCTCGAAGTCGGAGTGCCAGTAGAAGCCGCCGGCGCCGAAGCCCGGCTTGACGTTGATCCGTGACTGGTGGACGTACACGTCCGAGCCGAGGATCTGCCGGGCCCGGTCGACGACCCGCTCGTCGCGCACCAGGTTCGCGAACACCTCGCTGATCCGGTGCACCTCGAAGACGGACCGGATCTCCTGCGACGTCGGCTCGACGATGGCGCGCTCGTCGGCGCGGATCGCGGGATCCGTGACGAGCCGCTCCAGCTCACGCTGGTACACGCCGATCTCGTCGGGGCCGATGAGCTGGTCGATGGCGAGGAAGCCGTCGCGCTCGAACGCCTGGAGGTCGGTGCCGGAGACCGGGCCGGCCGTGCCGGGCGGCGACCAGACGACCGGGTCCCGGCGAGGGATCGACACCTCGGTGGCGCCGCGGCTGGGGTAGAGATCCGGGACCGTGGTGCCGTGGGTGGCGGCGCTGGGCGTGGTGGTGGTCATGGTGACGTCACACCTCCTCGGGTTCGGTGAGCAGCGGGTAGACGCCGTTCTCGTCGTGGTCCTCCCGTCCGGTCACGGGCGGGTTGAAGACACAGATGCAGCGGAAGTCCTGCTTGATCCGCATCGTGTGCCGCTCGTGGCCGTCGAGCAGGTACATGGTCCCGGGCGTGATGGTGTACTTCTGCCCGGTCTCGTCGTCGGTGAGCTCGGCCTCACCCTCGACGCACACGACGGCCTCGATGTGGTTCGCGTACCACATCGACGTCTCCGTACCCGCGTACAGGGTCGTCTCGTGCAACGAGAAGCCGACCCGCTCCTTGGCGAGGACGATGCGTTTGCTCTCCCACGTGCCGGACGCGGACTTCACGTGCCGGTCGGTGCCTTCAATGTCCTTGAACGAACGGACGATCACGGTGCTGCGATGCCTCCTAGGTGGATGTACTGATTCGGGCCGCCGGGTGGCTGGCCGGCGGTCAGCCGGTCGACTGGTCAGCCGGTCGGCCGTCAGGCGGTCTCTCGGACGGCGCGGGCGAGGATGCTCAGCCCGGCGTCCAGTTCCTCGGGCGTGATGGTGAGTGCGGGGAGGAGCTTGACGACCTCGCTCTCCGGACCGGACGTCTCGATGAGCAGCCCGAGTTCGAAGGCGCGCTGCGCCACCCGTCCCGCGCGCTCCTTGTCGTGGAACTCCATACCCCACACCATGCCGCGGCCCCGGTACTCCCTGACGTCGGCGAGGTTCTCCTCGGTGATGGAGATGAACGCCTGCTCTACCTGCTCGCCGCGGGCACGGGTCTGCTTCTCCATCGCGGAGCCGTCCGCCCAGTACGCCTCCAGCGTGGCGGTGGCCGTGACGAAGGCGGGGTTGTTGCCGCGGAAGGTGCCGTTGTGCTCGCCCGGCTCCCAGATGTCCAGCTCGGGCTTGAACAGGCACAGCGACATGGGCATGCCGTAGCCGCTGATGGACTTGGACACGGTGACGATGTCCGGCGTGATCCCGGCCTCCTCGAAGGAGAAGAAGGCGCCCGTACGTCCGCAGCCCATCTGGATGTCGTCGACGATGAGCAGCATGTCCTGCCGCTCGCACAGCTCCTTCAGCGCGCGCAGCCACTCCGGGCGGGCCACGTTGATGCCGCCCTCGCCCTGCACGGTCTCCACGATCACCGCGGCGGGCTTGTTGAGCCCGGAGCCCTGGTCCTCGAGCAGCCGCTCGAACCACAGGAAGTCCGGGACCGTGCCCTCGAAGTAGTTGTCGAACGGCATCGGCGTCCCGTGCACGAGCGGGATGCCCGCACCGGCCCGCTTGAAGGCGTTCCCGGTCACGGCCAGGGAGCCCAGCGACATCCCGTGGAAGGCGTTGGTGAACGACACGATCGACTCGCGTCCCTTCACCTTCCGCGCCAGCTTCAGCGCGGCCTCCACGGCGTTGGTGCCGGTCGGGCCCGGGAACATGACCTTGTACGGCAGGTCACGCGGGCGCAGGACCAGGTTCTGGAAGGACTCCAGGAAGGCCCGCTTGGCGGTGGTCGACATGTCGAGCCCGTGCGTGACGCCGTCCCGCTCCAGGTAGTCGATCAGCGCCCGTTTCAGGACGGGGTTGTTGTGGCCGTAGTTCAGTGACCCGGCGCCGGCGAAGAAGTCGAGGTACTCGTGGCCGTCCTCGTCGTACATGCGGCTGCCCTGCGCACGGTCGAAGACGACGGGCCAGCCACGGCAGTAGCTGCGCACCTCGGACTCAACGGTCTCGAAGACGCTGAGGTCGGGCTGGGTGATGGTCACGCGAATCGCTCCTCGTTGCGGGGGGTGCAGAGGGAGTGGCAGGGGGGAATGGCGGGGGGAGTGGCAGGGAGTGATCAGGCAGCGGGGGCGAGAGACAGGGGCCCGATGCGGTAGAGCACTTCCGGGTCGTGTGTTCCCTCGGGGAACAGGCCCGCGTCGAACAGCACCTCGCGCTCCAGCCGGGCGCCGTGGCGCTCGGCGAACGACGTGAACAGGCGCTCCGAGGCGGTGTTGCCCGGGGTGATGGTGGTCTCGACGGTGGTCAGTCCGCGTTCGGCGGCGGTCCGCGCGGCCAGCCCGTCCAGCAGGGCGGCGGCGACTCCGCGGCCGCGCTGGGACGCGTCGACCGCCACCTGCCAGACGAGCAGGGTGTGGGGCTGGTCCGGGCGGACGTAGCCGGTGACGAAGCCGACCGGCTCGCCCTGTTCGTCGCGTGCGACGGCCGATGTGGCGGCGAAGTCGCGACACCACAGCAGATAGCTGTAGGACGAGTTCAGGTCGAGGACCTTCGAGTCCCGGGCCATCCGCCACAGCGCGGCGCCGTCCGCCACCGACGGACGGTCGATTTGCAGGTCTGCTTGTGCGGCAGTCATGCGAATTGAATTTACCGAGCTAAATAGAAAAATGCATCGCCGTCAGGGGTTACGTACGGGCGACGGCTGTGTTATCACGCGGGCGCGCACAGACACGCGAAAGTCGCCGGGTATGTCCCGTTTCGACCGGTAAATAAGGGGCGAAATGGTCACTGTGTGTAACGCGTCACAGCCAGGTAACCCACACGAGAACTCCCCGAATTACTCCGCCTGGCGTCCGCAGAATCTTTGCGTTTAGGTCGAGAGAAAGCGGGCAGAAGAATACGGGAAGCTGCTCTCGAATGAATTCCCTGATGTGTCCTTTATTACGCCTGGGATTAACCAGGAATTAGTCCCGATGGGCAGGATTTCAGGCTTGAGCGTCGGCAGCGCCCACACCGATCACCGCCAGGCAGCCTCCGCGGCCCGCAGCGCTCCCTCGACATCCACCCGCAGCCCCGCCGAGGCCAGCGCGCCGCCCAGTGTCGCCAGACTCGCCCGCACCGCCCCCTGGGTCGCGTCCACCCCGTAGTGGTTGACCCGGATCATCTCCTTGGCCAGGGCACCCCCGCCCGCTGCCAGCGGCGCCGCCGGATCCGACTCCAGCGCCCGGACCACCAGCTCCGACGCCGGCACGCCCGACGGCGCCCGCAGCGTCGTGGCGACCGGGGCGGCCTCCCGGTCCTCGTACACGTACGGCTCCAGGCCTCCGCCCAGCGCTCGCGCCCCGGCACGGGTGGCCTCGGCAGCACGCCGGTGCCTGGCCATCACCGCGTCCAGGCCGTCCGCCTCGATCCGCTCCAGGCACGCCTCCAGTGCCAGCATCTCCAGCTGGGCCGGCGCGTGCGGCAGCGCCTTGCGGCCACCGTCGAGCCACCGCTCCTTCCAGTCCAGCAGCGAGAGGTACGACCGTCGCGGTGCTCCCGGGTTCGCCGCCATCCGCGCCCACGCCCGCTCACTCACCGACACCGCCGACACTCCCGCCGGGCCGCCCATCGCCTTCTGCGCCCCGATCACGCACAGGTCCACGCCCCACGCGTCCGGCAGCACCGGCTCGGCCCCGATGGACGCCACGGCGTCCAGGTAGAAGAGGGCACCCTGCTCCCGTACGGCCTCGCCGATCTCCGCCACCGGGTTGGTGTTGCCGGTCGCGGCCTCCGCGTGCACCAGGGACACGAAGTCGATCTGCGGGTGCTCGGCGAAGGCCTCCCGGATCTGCTCGGCCGTGACCGCCGTGTGGAAGGGCGCCGCCAGGTCGATCACCGTGGCGCCGCAGTCCCGCAGCCAGTCCCCGAAGGTCTGCCCGTACGGGCCGGTGATCACGTTGAGCGCCGTCGTCCCCGGACCGGCCGCGGAGCGGATCGCGCCCTCCAGCGGCAGCAGCGCCTCGCCCTGCATGATCACGACGTCCTGCTCGGTCCGCAGCAGCCGCGCCACACGGTCCTCGATGGACGCGAAACGCGCCGCGGTCAACGGGGTCAAATCCAGAAACGGGTGCGTCACGGCGCTGCTCTCTTCACTCACGGGGTAACGAGTCTCACTGGCGGGGTGGACGAGACGAGGGTAACCGGCCCCTCTTGCCCCACTCCTGCCCCGCTCCCGAGCGCCTCCCGTGCCCCTCCCACCCTCTGAGGCCGATGACTTCTCAGGTCGGGCAGTCCCGTAGCCATCGGATTGTTTGGAGACACTCAAACCTCTCCTTATAATCGGAACTCGCTATTCTCCCCTCTCCACGTTCCCCACAGGAAGGCCCGCCGTGAACATGCTCCTCGGGCGCCAGACCCGTGTCCTGGCCGCCATCACCGCGACGGCCGGGCTGGTGCTCGTGTCCGCATGTACCTCCACCGACGACGGAGGCAGCGGCTCGAAGACCGCCGCCGGCGGGGTCGAACTGGTCAAGGCCGGGCAGCTCACCACCTGCACGCACCTGCCGTACCCGCCCTTCCAGTCGGAGAAGGACGGCAAGTACGAGGGCTTCGACGTCGCGCTGATCGACCTGGTCGCCAAGGACCTGGGGGTGAAGCAGAGCATCCTCGACACACCGTTCGAGAACTTCAAGACCGGCGCCTTCCTCAACTCCAACCAGTGCGACCTGGCCGCGGCCGGCATGACCATCACCGAGGAGCGCAAGAAGAACGTCGACTTCGCGGACCCGTACTTCGACGCCACCCAGGCCGTCCTGGTCGACAAGAAGAGCGGCGTGAACTCCCTCGCCGACGTCAAGTCCAAGAACGTCAAGCTCGGCGCCCAGGCGCAGACGACCGGCGAGGAGTACGTCCAGAAGAAGGGTTTCGACCCGGTCTCCTTCGAGTCCTCCGACGCCGTCCTCAACGGTCTGCGCGCCGGTCAGGTCAAGGCCGTCGTCATCGACTACCCGGTCGTCCAGGGCTGGCTCAAGAACAAGGCCAACGCGGACGCCTTCAAGGTCGTCGACAATCTCAACACCGGTGAGCAGTACGGCTTCTCGGTCAAGAAGGGCAACGCCAAGCTGGTGGCCGCCATCAACAAGGTGATCACGGGCGCCAAGGCCGACGGCACGTACAAGAAGCTGTACGAGAAGTGGATCGGCCCGTACGACGACTCCGCGGCCTCGCCGTCCGCCTCATGAGCGACACCGCGAAGGTCGAAGTCCCGCCCCGCAAGAAGGGATTGACCCGACGTCAGAAGCGCCGCCTGTCGCGCGGCGCGCAGTACGTCGTGTTCGTCGCCGCCGTGATCGCCTTCGCGGCCTCGGCGGACTGGGGGCGGCTGAAGAACCAGTTCGCGCAGGCTGACATCGCCCAGCAGATGTTCCCGGACGTCATCACCCTGGCGCTGAAGAACACCGTGCTGTTCACCGTGTCCGGCTTCGCTGTCGGACTGGCGCTCGGCCTGGTCATCGCGCTGATGCGGCTGTCGTCCGTGGGCCCGTACCGCTGGCTCGCCGGGATCTACATCGAGATCTTCCGCGGCCTGCCCGCCCTGCTGATCTTCATCTTCATCGGCGTGGCCGTGCCGCTGGCCTTCCCCGGTACGGAGATCATCGGCGGCACGTACGGCAAGGTCGCCCTGGCGCTCGGTCTGGTGGCCGCCGCGTACATGGCGGAGACCATCCGCGCGGGCATCCAGGCGGTGCCCAAGGGGCAGATGGAGGCGGCCCGTTCGCTGGGCTTCTCACCCGCCCGCGCCATGATCTCGATCATCATCCCGCAGGCGTTCCGCATCATCCTCCCGCCGCTCACCAACGAGTTGGTCCTCCTCTTCAAGGACTCCTCACTGGTGCTGTTCCTCGGCGTCACCCTGGAGGAACGCGAACTGTCCAAGTACGGCCGCGACCTGGCCAGTACGACCGCCAACTCCACGCCGATCCTGGTCGCGGGCCTGTGCTACCTGCTGATCACGATCCCGCTCGGCTTCGTCGTGCGCCGTATGGAGGCCAAGGCCCAGGAGGCCGTGAAATGAGCCGACCGGAGATCCAGGTCCAGGGCCTGCACAAGTCGTTCGGCGACAACGAGGTGCTGCGCGGCATCGACCTGGAGATCGGCCAGGGCGAGGTCGTCTGCGTGATCGGTCCCTCCGGGTCCGGCAAGTCCACGCTGCTCAGGTGCGTGAACCTGCTGGAGGAGCCCACCCAGGGCCGGGTGTTCGCCGGCGGCACCGAACTCACCGACCCGGACGTCGACATCGACGCCGCACGCCGTCGTATCGGCATGGTCTTCCAGCAGTTCAACCTCTTCCCGCACCTCACGGTGACCGAGAACCTCACGCTGCCGCAGCGCAGGGTGCTCGGGCGCGGCAAGGCGGAGGCGGCGAAGGTGGCCGCCGAGAACCTGGAGCGGGTGGGGCTCGCCGAGAAGGCGGGCGCGTACCCCGCCTCGCTCTCCGGCGGCCAGCAGCAACGCGTCGCGATCGCCCGCGCACTGGCCATGGGACCCCAGGTGATGCTGTTCGACGAGCCGACCTCGGCGCTCGACCCCGAGCTCGTGGGGGACGTACTCGCCGTGATGCGCCGGCTCGCGAACGAGGGCATGACGATGATGGTCGTCACCCACGAGATGTCCTTCGCCCGCGAGGTCGCCGACCGGGTCGTCTTCATGGACGGCGGAGTGATCGTCGAGGACGGCGCCCCGGAGCAGGTCATCGCCAACCCCCGCCACGAACGCACCCGCCACTTCCTCTCCCGGCTCCTCGATCCTGCGCTGGCGGAGGTGGAGGATTCACCGGAGAAGGCCGGCAAGGCCGACTGATCGCTCGGTCGACGACGCTCGGCCTCGCCTCCCTCCTCACCACCTGCGCTCGTACAGCCCGCCGTCGACGAAGTCTTCGAAGTCCATGTTGCCGAGATCGAGATTCGTGCTGATCTCCACGGCCGTGTCGGGCAGCAGGCGGAACTGCGTCACGAATTCCTCCTCGTCCTCCTCGAAGGGTTCGCCGTCCCATTCGGTCGACACGGCCAGCAGCGGATGCCCCGTCCCGCGCATGGTGGTGTCGTCGGCGATGAAGACCGCTCCCGGCAGGCTCGGACCGGGCAGGGCCGCGCGGACGGCTTGAAGCACCAGCTCGGTGGGGGCGTCGGCGTACCTGGGGTCGCAGATCAGGTGAGGCTCCACCGGATCGTCGTCCACCCACGGCACCCGCAGTTCCTCGACCACCCGGCCCCAGGCGTCCTCGTCAGTGAAGTCGGTGCGGATCACCAGCGGGTTCAGGTCCTCGTACCCCTCCACCGCAAGGAGCGGCTCGGCCGACCCGGCCGTGGGCGCCGCGGAGGGTGACCGCAGGGGTGCCAGGACACCGCCGAGCAACGGCCCGCCGAGCTGGGCGGCGCTGGGAACCACCCCAGCGGTGCGGAACACCAGCTCGTGGCGGTGCAACTCGTGCGCGATGTCATCGAGGGCGGCGGCGACCTCCCCCACCTTCGCCCCCTTGCGGCGGCGCGGATCGTCCCGGAACTCGCTCACGATCCGGCCCTCCTGGTGGAGGCTGAACGTCTCCCCGAAGCCGCCCCCCTCGCATGGTCGGTGCAGGGACACCACCGATGTCGAGGGCGCCAGTGCCGCCACCGGCAGGGCGGAGTCGTCACTGACGAGGAGTACGTCCGGCCCCACGGCGATCACCGCCACCACCTTCCCCCCGTCCGGGTGTGCGGCGTCCCGAAGCCGTTCGAGCCGACGCCATGTACCCCGTACCTCCGAGCCCGGCGGGACACCGGTTCGCCGCAGGACCTCCAGCGGGGTGCTCTCCTTCACCACTGCGACGCAGTAGCCGGTGCCCTTTCCTGCCAGGGCGCCGAACCAGGCGGCCAGGACCTCGTTCTGCGGCATGGCCGGCTCACGCACCGGGGCCAGCCGCGTCGAGCGACCGGCGGACGCCCACACCACCGCCCCCGCGTCGTCACGGAGCTCTGCCCCGCCGCGCACGACGACGAGCTCAGCGCCCGGCCCGGCGATCTGTTCTACCACAGCGCCGTCCAGGGCCCGCGAGCGCAGGAATCCGTCGTCGTCGAGCGCCAGGACGGTCTCCTGATCGTAGAACCTGTCCCAGTGTGAGGTCTGTCCCTTCACCATGATGCGCACCGCGTGACCGTCGTGGAACAGCACGGTCGACCCGTCACCGCTGGTCAGCGACTGTCCATGCAGGCTCTCACCCCGGCGCATCGCCGATCCCCGGGCCGCCGTCAAATGACCGGCCCCCGCCGCCGCAGGCGCCTGGGGGATCCCCGAACTCCACACCACGCCCCCGTCCGCGCCGGTCAGGGCCAGCTCACCGCTGTCGCGCATCTCCAGCCGCCGCACGCCCAGCCATCCCGTGCCTGTGCTCCAGACCCTGTTGCCGTGGTGGTCCCAGGCCACGAGGTCCCCGTCGGGTCCCAGGCACACCAGACTTGATCCCGGCGAGTCGCTGACCCACACCCGCGCCCGCGTGACGTTGTCCCGTACCGCCAACGACGGCTCGTACACCGAGTGCAGCACCGTGAACCGTCCCGACGGCGAGGTCAAGGACTCCATCGACAACCTGCCGCCCGACGGCAACCACGGTCCTCCTGGCCGCCAGCCCTCCCACTCGGAGGGTCGGCTCCCCCGAGCTCGGGGTGAGGGCGAAGACCCAGGCGTCGACAGGGGTGACCTCGTTCTCGATGGATGTGCTGACGCGTCCTCGGGCAGCGGGTTCGCCGGTATGTGCGGCGGTTTTGCCGGCATGTCTGGTACCGCCTGCGCCACGCGTATGCCTCGGTAAGGGACTGGGGCCCGGCCCGCACGTTGCCGGGAGCCGACGAAACCACCACTGCCGTCGGTCAGGAACCGGACGGCTTGGAGTTGCAGGTGTGGGGAGCCGTTGTTGCCGGTGATGTCGAGACGATAGTGCCCATAAGGCCCTGGCTCGGCGATCCGTAACATTCTGGACTGGTGCCGCTCAGCGAACGACTGGCCGGAGCGGATGTCGAGGGTCCGCCACACGTGCCCGTCCACCGAGCCACGCAGGGTCCATGCCGCCGGGTCGCGATCAGGGGCGTCGTCGGCGGAGGTGAGCACGTACCGGTCCACCGCGACGGGCTGGGTCAGCTGGAATTCCAGGGACGCACGGCTGTGCGGTGCGAACCACTTGTTCGCCGACGCGTCCACCAGATTCCTGGCCACCTCGCCCGCGTCCCGGTGCTCGGCATCGGCCCACACGACGCTCACCAGGTCGCTGACGTCCGCCTTGCTGGACGGGCTCAACGAACGCAGTGCGATCGAACAGGTGTTGCCTGACTGATCGCCCCAGACCGCCCACCGCACGGGGGCCTCGCCGCCATCGTCGATCAGCAGCCACAGCCGTCCGGCCGGATGCCAGCTTCCGGCATCCTGGACCTCCGTGTCGAACTCATACCCGCGAGCACCGGCAGCTCCCTCCCAGTGCTCCGCCCGGTCGTCGAGTTCGCCGCGCACCTCCACCACATCACCGCTGGTGGTACGGCGATGGCCATAACAGCTCGCCATATCCGGCGAGAAGCCCACGAGGGACTGCGCGCCGTCCTCCGTACCCCAGGACAGGTGAGCCGGCGCCATGCTCCCACCGCCGCCCACACGCATCAGTAACCGTGACGCCGGCAGCCACTTTGCGGAGTCCGGCGCGCGCCGCCACAGACGAAACGCGAACAGGTCATCGGACATCGGCCCCATGGATTCTCCTCAGCAATCACGGCGCCGACGACAGACGCCCCGGCAGCGCACGGTGAGACGACCATTGTCACCTCCGCAGGCCCACCGCCGGACCACATCCAGCGACAACTGCCCGCCAGTTGACTTGACCTGACGAATAGTCAGTTCACTGCACAGATGTGCGCCCGCCGGTGCCTCCGCCGGGATTCCGAGATCACATCTGTGCTCCTGTGGCGCGTTGCGGGGCGCCCCCCAAAGGCCCCTTTCGCCCCCCGGCGGACGGGTTCAATAGGGTGCGGAGTATGAGCGATCAGGCGGTGCTGCACGTGAAAGGCGGGGTTCTCATCGGCCCCGAGGACGTCCGCGACGAGCTGTGGGTGGTGGACGGCCGTATCTCCTACGACCGTCCCCTCCTCGCCCGTGATGTCCGCACGGTGGAGGGCTGGGCGCTGCCGGGTCTGGTCGACGCGCACTGTCACGTGGGCCTGGGCCCGCACGGCCCGGTGGACGAGGGCGTGGCCGAGAAGCAGGCGCTGACGGACCGCGAGGCGGGCACCCTCCTGATCCGCGACGCGGGTTCCCCCTCCGACACCCGCTGGATCGACGACCGCGAGGACCTCCCGAAGATCATCCGTGCGGGCCGGCACATCGCGCGCACCCGCCGCTACATCCGGGGCTTCGCGCACGAGATCGAACCGGAGGACCTGGTCGCGTACGTCGCCCGGGAGGCCCGGCGCGGCGACGGCTGGGTGAAGCTGGTGGGCGACTGGATCGACCGCGAGGTCGGCGACCTGACGCCCAGCTGGCCACGGGAGGCGGCTGAGGCGGCCATCGCGGAGGCCCACCGCCTCGGCGCCCGCGTCACCGCCCACTGCTTCGCCGAGAACTCGCTCCGCGACCTGGTGGAATCGGGCATCGACTGCATCGAACACGCGACGGGCCTGACGGAGGACCTGATCCCCCTGTTCGCCTCGCGTGGCGTCGCGATCGTCCCGACGCTGGTCAACATCGCGACCTTCCCGAAGCTGGCCGAGGGCGGCGAGTCCAAGTTCCCCCGCTGGTCCGCCCACATGCGCCGCCTCCACGAACGCCGTTACGACACGGTCCGCAACGCCTACGACGCCGGTATTCCGGTGTACGTCGGCACGGACGCCGGCGGCACCCTGCCCCATGGCCTGGTCGCGGCCGAGGTGGCGGAACTGGTGACGGCGGGGATCCCTCCGGTGGAGGCGCTTTCAGCGACGACCTGGGGCGCCCGGGCGTGGCTGGGACGGCCCGGGTTGGAGGAGGGGGCGACGGCGGACCTGGTGGTCTACGAACGGGACCCGCGCACTGATGTGCGCGTGCTGGGGGCCCCGTCGCGGGTGGTGCTGAACGGGCGGGTCGTCAGCCGGTAGGCACAGGTCTTGGCAGGCCGGAGGAGGGCGCGGGCCGACGAGCCGTCACCTCGGACCGGCCCCTGCGTTGCCGGGTTCCCGGCTCAGCGCTGCGTCAGAGTCATCGCTTGGTCCAGCGCCTGAAGGAACGAGTTGACGGTCACCCGGTCCCGCACCGCCAGCCGCAGCCACTGCTCACCCAGCCCCGGGAAGGTGTCCCCGCGCCGGACCGCGAACCCGAGATCGCGCAGATGCCGTCGTACGGCGGCGGCGTGCGGCACTCGCAGGAGGACGAAGGGGCCGTCGGCGGGCCCGGCCACCCGCAGCCCGTCCACGGCGAACTCCTCCAGGCCCGCGACGAGATGCGCCCGGTCGGTGGCGACGCGGTGGGCGGCGTGGGCGGCCTCCGCCAGCGCCCGCGGCGACACACACGCCTGGGCCGCCGCGAGGGCCGGCGTGGACACCGGCCACAGGGGCTGGGCCCGCTCCAGGTCCGCGATCGTCTCCGGGGCCGCGAGGACATAGCCGATCCGCAGCCCGGCCAGCCCCCACGTTTTGGTCAGGCTGCGCAGCACCACCAGCCCGGGCACGTCCGTCCGCCCGGCCAGCGCCTCCCGCTCGCCGGGCACCGCGTCCATGAACGCCTCGTCCACGACCAGCGTCCGTCCGGGACGCGCCAGTTCGGCGATCGAGGCGGCCGGGTGCAGGACGGATGTGGGGTTCGTCGGGTTGCCGATCACCACCAGGTCCGCGTCCTCGGGAACGACCGACGGATCCAGCCGGAAACCGTCCTCCTCGCGCAGCAGTACCCGCTCCACCGGGTGCCCCGCGTCCCGCAGCGCCGCCTCCGGTTCGGTGAACTGCGGGTGCACCACGACCGGCCGGCGGACCTTCAGGGCGCGGGCGAGCAGCACGAACGCCTCGGCCGCGCCCGCCGTCAGCAGCACCCGCTCCACCGCGAGACCGTGCCGTGCCGCCACCGCCGCGCGGGCGGCCCGCCCGTCCGGATAGGCGGCGAGGCCGGTCAGTGACGCGGCGATCCGCTCCCGCAGCCACCCGGGCGGGGTGTCCGCGCGGACGTTCACGGCCAGGTCGACCAGGGCCGAGCCGTCGTCACGCACCTCGGCGTCGCCGTGGTGCCGCAGGTCATGCCCCTCAGTGCGCATGGGAGTGGGCGTGTCCTCCGTGGTGGTGCCCGTGGTGGTGCCCGTCGTGGTGCCCGTCGTGGTGGTCCTCGTCGTCCGGGTGGAAGTGCGGCTGCTGCGGCACGCCGACCTTCTCCTCGAACCCGGGCAGCGCGATCCGGTACACGCACGAGTCGCAGTTCATCCGCACATCGCCCTGGACGGCCTCCGCGTACCGCTCCATCACCAGATCCAGCAGCTCCGGCTCCGGACCGATGACGTCGGCCGACCGCACGTCGACCTCCGGGTGCGCCGCCGCCCAGCCCTCCGTCTGCTGGCGCACCCGGTCCGGCAGGATCCCGGTGAACAGGAAGTAGGGGAGCACCACGATCCGCCGCGCCCCGAGCCGCACACAGCGGTCCAGGCCGCTCGGCACGTCCGGCGCCGCCAGCGACACGAACGCCGTCTCCACGCCCGCGTACCCGCGCCCCTCCCACAGCAGCCGGGCCGCCTTGTGCACCTCGGCGTTGGCGTCGGGATCCGTGGAACCGCGCCCGACCAGCAGCACGGTCACATCGGCCCGGTCCTGGGGCCTGCGCGCGGACGCGCCCAGCGCCTCGTCCAGCCGCCGCTCCAGCACGCTCAGCAGCGCGGGGTGCGGGCCCAGCGGACGGCCGTAGCTGTACGAGATCCCCGGGTGCCGCTCCTTCTCACGGGCCAGCGCGGCCGGGATGTCGCCCTTGGCGTGTCCGGCGGACACCAGCATCAGTGGGACGGCGGCGAACCGGCGTACCCCCTGTTCCACCAGCTCGGTGACCGCGTCGCCCAGCGGCGGCGGGGACAGCTCGATGAAGCCGCCCGCGACGGGCAGTTCGGGATGGCGGGCGCCCAGCTCCCGGACGAAGTCGCGGAACGCCTCGGCCCCGGCAGCGTCCCGGGTGCCATGGCCGGCGATGAGCAGGGCGGGCGGCGGGGTGGTCACGATTGCTCCTCGGAGGGGGAAAGGGGGTGGTACAGCAGGGCGTTGAGCGCGGCGGCGGCAACCGCCGAGCCGCCCTTCTCGGACACGTTGCTGACAGCGGGCAGCCCGCTCTCGCGCAACGCGGCCTTGGACTCGGCCGCGCCGACGAAGCCGACGGGCAGACCGATGACGAGCGCGGGGGAGGCGTCCAGAGTCAGCAACTCCTCCAGCGCGGTGGGGGCGTTGCCGATCACCCACAGGGCGCCGGGCCCGACCTGTTCGTACGCCAGCCGGATCGCGTGGGCCGAACGGGTCAGCCCCGGACCGGACTTGGCGTCCCTGAGCCGGCAGACGGTCTCCCGTCGGGTGATCCCGGCGGCCACCATCTCCACATCCACCACCACGGGCGCCCCGGCGTGCAGGACGGCGTGCGCCTTCTCCAGCGTGCCCTCGTCCAGGACGAGATCGCTCGCGTACTCCAGGTCGGCCGCGGAGTGGATGACCCGCTCCACGACCGCCCGGCTCAACGGCGGGAAGTGCGAGGTGTCCAGCCGGGCGCGCAACCGCCGGAAGGACTCCTGCTCGATCGGATGAACCACACGATCCACCCGGTTCATTCGGTGCCCTCCTGGCCCGCGGCGGAGCCGCTGACGGGTGCGGCCTGCCAGCGGTAGCCGCGCGGGGTCACCATGCGCCCGGCGATCTGCCGGGTCGCCGTGTTGCCCACGGTCACGACCGTCATCATGTCGACCGTCGCCGGGTCCAGGGCGGCCAGTGTCGTCAGCCGGCCGGACTCGTCCGGCCGCGACGCGTTCCGTACGACACCGACCGGCGTCGTCGGCTCCCGGTGCTCGGCGAGGATCGCGAGCGCCTTCGGCAGCTGCCAGTCCCGGCCCCGGCTGCGCGGGTTGTAGAACGTCACGACGAGGTCCGCCTCGGCCGCCGCCCGCACCCGCCGCTCGATGACCTCCCACGGGGTGTGCAGGTCGGACAGGCTGATCGAGACATGGTCGTGGCCCAGCGGGGCCCCGAGGATCGCCGCGGCCGCGAGGGCGGCGGTGACACCCGGTACGCCGATCACGTCGATGTCGTCGGACGCCTCGGCCAGCGCGGGGGAGGCCATGGCGTACACGCCGGCGTCCCCGCTGCCGATCAGCGCGACCGCCCGCCCCTTCCGCGCTTGTGCCACCGCTGTCCGGGCCCGCTCCTCCTCGGCCCCCAGACCCGACTCCAGGACCTGGGTGCCCGGCCGCAGCAGATCGCGGATCTGGTCGACGTACTGGTCGAGGCCGACGAGCACGGAGGCCCGCTGCAACTCCGCCTTCGCGCGGGGCGTGAGCAGGTCCCGGGCGCCCGGCCCGAGCCCCACCACCGCGAGCCGGCCGCGCGCGGGCCGCCGTACGACGGCACAGGTCGCCATCGCGGGGGTCGCGGCCGACTTCGTCTTCGGGACGAGGAGTTCACCCCCGCGCACCAGCGCGGCGGCCTCCGCGACGGAAGGGGTGCCGACGGCGGCGAGGGGCGCGTCGGACGGGTTGGGCACGTCCACCTGCGCCAACTCCTCGGCGGGGTACGTCACCAGCGGCACCCCGAGCCGCTGGGCCGCGCCGACGATCCCGGGCTCCCCGGCCTTCGCGTCGACGGTGGCGACCTCCGCGACGCTGCGCACGGACAGCCCCGCCGCCCGCAACGCGCCCTCGACCAGCCCGAGCACCTCGTCGACGGGGGCACCCCGGGAGGCGCCCACGCCGACGACGAGGGAGGGGGGCCGCAGGAGTACCTCATGATCCGCGGGCGCAACGGCACGATCGGTCACCCGGATCGCGTACGTCCCCTCACCGGTGACCCGAAGAGGCGGCAGCGGCCAGCCCACCTCGGCCTTCAACGCGACCGGGTCGCCGTCCAGCAGGGCCCGCGACACCCCGGCGACGTCTCCCTCCACCGGGAAACCGAGCGTGTCCAGCCCCGGCAGCCCCACCGCGTCCGTCGCCGTCGTCACCACGGGCTCGGCCCCCAGCAACTCCCCGACCGCGCAGGCGAGTTCGTTGGCCCCGCCGCCGTGCCCGCCCACCAGCGACACGGCGAACCGCCCGCCCTCGTCGACGCACACCACACCCGGGTCGGTCGCCTTGTCGCCGAGCAGCGGCGCGACCAGCCGCACGACCGCTCCCGTCGCCAGGAAGCACACGAGCTGCTCGCACTGAGCGAACGCGGCCCGCACGGCGTCCCCCACGGGACCCTCGTACACACGCGTCCGCTCCGGCCACGCCGCGGCCAGCCGGTCCCGCGCAGCCGCCCCCGCCGAGGTGGCGGAAATGAGGCCGATCACTGAGCATCTCCTTCGTCAGCGGATGCCGCAGGCCGTACGCCCCACAGCAGGAAAACGGGGTTGGTCGCCGCGAGCCGGGTCACGTCACCCGGCAGCGGCGCGAGCCGGGACGACTGCAGGAGCACTCCGTCGCAGTCGAACCCGGCGCCGGCGAGGGCCGCGCGTACGGCCGGTACCCGGTCGAGCGCGGCCATCGCGACGACGACGGTCCGCCGGGCGCGCCGCGCGCACGCCGTGACGATCGCGGGTAGTTCGAGCCCACCGCCGCCGACGAACACCGCGTCGGGATCGTCGAGCGCCGACAGCACGGTCGGCGCCGCCCCGTGCACGACCCGTACGTCCACGCCGTGCGCGGCCGCGTTCGCACGGATCCGCCCGACCCCGTCGAGGCTCTTCTCGACCGCCGTCACGGCCGCGCCGAACCGCGCGCACTCCACGGCCACGGAACCCGAGCCCGCGCCGATGTCCCAGACCAGATCGCCGAGGCGCGGTCCGAGCCGGGCCAGGGCCAGCGCCCGTACCTCGAACTTGGTGATCATCGAGTCGCGGTGGGCGAAGTCGGCCTCGTCCAAGGCCCATCCGGCGGGCCCGGCGGGCGGCCCGGCGACCGTCCGTACGGCGCCCGGCGCGCGCGACTCGTCCAGGCACAGCACCACGTTCACCGACGAGCCCCAGTCACGGACCGCGGCCTCGGCCGGAGTCATCCGCTCCACCCGCTCGTCCGGGGACCCCAGGGCCGAGGCGACCACCAGGACCCGCGCGTCGGACACCAGCGCGGCCCCCAGTTCCGCCGGACCCGCTCCCGGGCCGGTGAGCACGGCGACCTTCGGCCGGGCCCGGCACACGTGGACGGCCGTCCGCAGCTTGCGCCCGTGCGCGCTCACCACCACCGCGTCGTCCCACGGCAGCCCGACCCGCGAGAAGGCGGCGGCGACCGACGAGACCCCGGCCCGGACGTCGAGCCGGTCGGCGCCGAACCGCTCGGCCAGCACCCGCACGATCCCGAAGAACCCGGGGTCGCCCGAGGCGAGCACCACGACCCGGCGGTCCTTGGCGACGTACTCGGCCATGGCGTCGAGGGCCGGCGCCAGCGGCCCGAGCACGATCCGCTCGGCCGCGGCGGGCAGTCGTACGGCGTCCAGGTGCCGGCGTCCGCCCACGACGAGTTCCGCCTCCGCCAGGACGTCCTTGGGCGGCGCTGTTCCCGTCCCGGTGCCGAACACGGTGATCACGTGCTCGCACCCCGCGCGCGCAGGGCCTTGCGGGCCTGCGGGTCGGCCTTGCGGTAGCCGTGGAAGTGACCGGGGTGGTAGAGGTGCGAGCGGGTGCCCTCGGCGTCGAGCGCCGGGCCGACGAGGAACAGGGTGTGCTTCCAGAGCTTGTGCTCCTTGACCGTCTCCTCCAGCGTGCCGATCGTGCACCGCACGACCAGCTCCTCCGGCCAGGTCGCCTGGTAGGCGACGACGACCGGGGTGGTCGTCGGATAGCCGCCCTCCAGCAGCTCCCGCACGAGCTGCCCGCTGCGGGCCGCGGACAGGAAGACGGCCATGGTGGTGCCGTGCTTGGCGAACTCCCGGACCTCCTCCCCGGGCGGCATCGGCGTCTTGCCGCCGCCGAGCCGGGTGAGCACCACGGACTGCGCGACCTCGGGGATGGTCAGTTCGCGCTGCGCGATCGCGGCGACGGCGGAGAAGGCCGACACGCCGGGGACGACCTCGGTCTCGATGCCGATCCGGGCGCACCGGTCGAGCTGCTCCTGCGTACCGCCCCACAGCGCGGGGTCGCCGGAGTGGATCCGGGCCACCCGCAGGCCCTCGGCGGCGGCCCGCTCGTACACGGACACCACGTCCTCCAGGGACATGGTCGCCGAGTCGAGGATCTGGGCACCCTCCCGCGCGTGGTCGAGGACGTCCGCCTGGACCAGGCTCGCCGCCCAGATCACGACGTCCGCCTCGGCGATGGCCCGCGCGGCGCGGAACGTCAGCAGGTCGGCGGCGCCGGGGCCGGCACCGACGAAGGTCACCTTGCCGGTGGGGGCATCTGCCATGGGTTCGGGTCCTCTCGTACGGATGTTCACTGCTGTGGGGGCCGGATGTGCGTGAGCCGGGTGTGATCGGATACCAAGAGCACATGGCGGTCTTCGTCGCGCTCGGCGCGTTCCTGATGACGCTGGCCGGCGGCTGGACGGCACTGCGCGTGACCGACCGCCGTCATCTCGTCCTGGGCCTGGCCGGCGGCCTGATGCTCGGCGTGGTCGGCCTCGACCTGCTGCCGGAGGCGTTCGAGGCGGCCGGCACCGAGGTCTTCGGGGTACCGGCGGCCCTGCTGCTGTTCGTGGCCGGGTTCCTCCTGGCCCATATGGTGGAACGCCTGCTCGCGGTACGCCAGGCCGCGCACGGAGCGGAGGACACCGCTCACCGGGCGCCGCCCACGCGCGCCGGACCGCTCGACACCGACGTGCCCCAGGGGCTCCGCGACGGCCGGGCGCCCCAGGTGGGTCTGACGGCGGCGTCCGCGATGGTCGGCCACAGCGCCATGGACGGGGTGGCGATCGGCGCCGCCTTCCAGGCCGGCGGCGGCATGGGCGCGGCGGTCGCGCTGGCCGTCGTCGCCCATGACTTCGCGGACGGCTTCAACACGTACACGATCACCAGCCTGTACGGGAACGCCCGCCGCCGAGCCCTCGCCATGCTGTTCGCGGACGCGGCCGCCCCTGTGGTGGGCGCGGCCTCCACGCTCTTCTTCACGATCCCGGAAGGGGTGCTCGGCGGCTATCTCGGCTTCTTCGGCGGCGCGCTCCTCTATCTCGCCGCCGCCGAGATCCTCCCCGAGGCCCACCATGAACACCCCGCCCGCTCGACCCTGCTGTGCACGATCGCGGGGGTGGCGTTCATCTGGCTGGTGGTGGGGGTGTCCGGCTGACACTCCGGTTCTTGAGGGGCTGGTTCTTGCCGGGCTGGTTCTTGAAGTGCTCACAGTTTCCCGCCCCGGCCGCCGTCCCGCCGCGCGGGCGCGATGAGCGTGGAGAGATACGGCAGGGGAGCGCCGTCGAGGTCGGCGGCCGGCCGGATGGACTCGGACTCCAGACCCAGCGCCGACCCCCATACGGCGTCCTCGATCCGCCCGGTCTGCCGCAACGCCTCGGCCACCTCCCCGGCCTGCCGCCCGAACTTGTAGGCGACGACGGTCCCGGGCCCGTTCAGCGCCTCCTTGAGCACGGCGGCCCCGGCGGTCACGGGCACCAGGGTCAAGGGCTCGGTGCCCTCGGTGAGAACGGCCCCCGAGCGCGCCGCGAGGTCCTGCATGGCGGTGATCCCCGGCACGGTCTCGACCACCACGTCCGGCACCGACGCGCTGATGGTCTGCGCGAGATAGGTGAAGGTGGAGTACACGTTCGGATCGCCGATGGTCGCGAAGGCCACGGACCCGTGCTGCCGCAGCAACTCGGAGACCCGCGCCCCGGCCGCGTCCCAGGCGGCCTCCCGCCGCTCCCGGTCGCTGCGCTCGTTCAGCGCGAACACCACCCGGACGACCTTCTCCTCGGGCACGTAGTGCAGGACGGTCGCTTCGGCCCGGCCCCGCTCGCCCCCGTCCTTTCCGTCAGACGCAGCCATGACGGGTACGACGACCACGTCGGCGGCGCGCAGAGCGTTGACGCCCTTGACGGTCACCAGCTCCGGATCTCCGGGCCCGACCCCGACCCCGACCAACCTGCTGCTGCTCATGACGTCCGGCACCTCTCCACGAACCGACGGGCGACACCGGGCTCGGACGCCCAGTGCGTGTGCAGATAACTCGCGTGCACACTCTGCTGTACGAAACCTTCGAGCCGCCGTCGAGGGGTGCGCACACCCCAGGCGGCGACCTCCCCTGCCTTGGGCTCCACCACGGTCCGGTGGAACTCGTGGCCCCGCATCCGGGTCCCCGCGACGGCCAGCACACTGTCACTCACGGCCACGGCGTCCCGATACCCGAGCGTGAGCTGCTCGCTCATCCCCCCGACGGCGTCGAGCACCCCGCACAGGGGCTGCCCGTCGAGCTCCCGGCAGAGATAGAGCAGCCCGGCACACTCGGCGGCGACGGGAGCGCCGCTCTCCGCGAGGCGTGCGATGGACTTGCGCAGCGGCTCGTTGGCGGACAGCTCGGCGGCGTACACCTCGGGGAAGCCGCCGCCGATGACCAACCCGCTTGTTCCCTCGGGCAGTTGCTCGTCGCGGAGCGGATCGAAGGGGACAACTTCGGCACCGGCCGCGGTGAGAAGTTCCGTGTGCTCGGCGTAGGAGAAGGTGAAAGCGGGCCCCCCGGCGACGGCGACTGTCACCTTTGAGCCGGGGCCGGCTGCACTCAGCCCGTCCTGGGGGTCCCCCCGCTCGAGCGAAGCCGAGAGTGGGGGAGTTTGCGGACGAGGCCGGTCCAGGACCGACAGCGGGGGTCCGGGGGCGGCAGCCCCCGGGGAAGGGGAGGGAAGGGGCGGCGGGGGCGAAGAACCCAGCGCCTCAGCCGCGTCCCACGCCGCACCCGACACCGCCCCCGCACTCCGCGCGAGCACCGTCAACGCCTCAAGATCACACCCGGCGGAGACCTGCTCCGCCATGGCGGCGACGGCCTCCACCGCCGAAGCCCGCCGCTCGGCGACCGGCACCAGTCCCAGATGCCGCGACGGCGTGGACACCTGAGCCACCCGCCGCAACACCCCCAGCACCGGCACCCCGGCCGACTCCAACGCCTCCCGCAACAACTCCTCGTGCCGGTCCGACGCCACCTTGTTCAGGATCACGCCCCCGATCCGCACCTGCGGATCCCACGAAGCGAACCCGTGCACCAGCGCGGCCACCGACCGCGACTGCGACGAGGCGTCCACGACCAGCACCACCGGCGCCCGCAACACCTTCGCCACCTGCGCGGTGGACGCCAGTTCACCCTCCCCCGCGGCCCCGTCGTACAGCCCCATCACACCCTCGACGACGGCGATGTCAGCACCGCGCGCTGAGTGCAGGAACAGCGGAGCCATCAGCTCCGGCCCGCACAGGTACGCGTCGAGGTTCCGCCCCACCCGCCCGGTCGCGAGGGCGTGATACCCGGGGTCGATGTAGTCCGGCCCGACCTTGTGCGGGGACACGGCGAGCCCCCGCGCGGCGAACGCGGCCATCAGCCCCGTGGCGACGGTGGTCTTGCCGCTGCCCGAGGAAGGCGCGGCGACGACCAGCCGGGGGACGGACGAGGACATCACCACTCGATACCTCGCTGCCCCTTCTGCCCGGCGTCCATCGGATGCTTGACCTTGGACATGTCGGTCACGAGGTCCGCGAAGTCCACCAGCTTCTCCGGGGCGTTCCGCCCGGTGATCACGACGTGCTGGGTGCCGGGCCGGTCCCGCAGCACGGAGACGACCTCGTCGGTGTCGATCCAGCCCCAGTGCAGGGGATAGGCGAACTCATCCAGCACGTACAGCTGGTACGTCTCGGCCGCGAGGTCCCGCTTGACCTGCTCCCACCCCTCCCGGGCCTTCTCCTCGTTGCTGACGTTGTCACCCTGGAGGTCCCGCTGCACCCACGACCAGCCCTCGCCCATCTTGTGCCAGGCGACGGTCCCGCCCTCACCGGAGTCCCCGAGGACCCGCAGCGCCCGCTCCTCGCCGACCTTCCACTTCGCCGACTTGACGAACTGGAACACCCCGACCGGCCACCCCTGGTTCCAGGCCCGCAGCGCGAGCCCGAAGGCGGCGGTCGACTTGCCCTTGCCGACTCCGGTGTGCACGACGACCAGCGGCCGGTTACGGCGCTGGCGAGTCGTCAGCCCGTCATCCGGTACGACACTCGGCTGTCCCTGCGGCATTACGCGGCCCTCCTCGAAGTTCCCTGAACATCCCTGACCAGCCCGGCGATCGAGTCCGCCCGCAGCTCGTCCAGCGTCACCGCCGTACCGCCCAGCTCACCCGCGAGCTGCCCGGCCAGCCCCAGCCGCACCGGCCCCGACTCGCAGTCCACGACCACGGAGGCGACCTCGTCGGCCGCGAACAGCCGCGCCGCCCGCCCGGCGAGAGCGACGGGTTCGGGCCCGCCGGTCGCCCGCCCGTCCGTCACCACGACGACCAGCGCCCGCCGCGCGGGATCCCGCAGCCGCTCGACCCGCAGCACGTCATACGCCTTGAGCAGCCCGGCGGCAAGCGGCGTCCGCCCACCGGTCGGCAGCGACTCCAGCCGTACGGCGGCCGCGTCGACCGACGAGGTCGGCGGCAGGGCCACCTCGGCGGCCGACCCGCGGAAGGTCACCAGACCCACCTTGTCCCGCCGCTGGTACGCGTCCAGCAGCAGCGACAGCACGGCGCCCTTCACGGCACTCATCCGCTGCCGGGCCGCCATCGAACCCGAGGCGTCGACCACGAACAGCACGAGATTCCCCTCGCGCCCCTCCCGGGTCGCCTGCCGCAGATCGTCGCGGCGTACGACCAGCCCCGGCCCCGACCGCCCGCGGGCCCGCTGATGCGGCGCCGCCGCCTGCACGGTCGCCGCCAGGTGCAGCTTGGTCAGTGCCCCCCGGGGCCGCCGGGCCCCGGTCGTCCGCCCGTGCTCGGTCCGCGCCCGCGACCGCCGCCCGGAGGCACCCTCACCGAGACCGGGCACGCTGAGCACCTTGGTACGGAAGGGCTCGGCGGCCCGCGCCGGCTGTCGCTCACCGGAGCCGCCACCGGAGGTCTCCGGCTCACCGCCCTCCCCGGCCTCGGGCCGCGCCCCGGTGTCACCGGCCCCCTCGGCAGGTCCTTCCGAAGGCGGCTGCCCGCCGTCTCCGTCGCCTCCGCCGGGTCCCGGCCCGTCGGGATCCGGATCCTCGTCGTCGGAACCGCCCCCGAACTCCTCCAGCGTCTCGTCGAGCTTGTCCTCGTCGAGTCCCGGCGCGTCGAAGGGATTACGGCGCCTGCGGTGCGGCAGCGCGAGCAGCGCGGCCTGCCGTACGTCCTCGGCGAGCACATCCGTCCGTCCGGCCCAGGCCGCCAGCGTGGTCGCCGTCCGTGCCATCACGATGTCGGCGCGCATGCCGTCCACCTCGAACGCCGCGCAGGTCGCCGCGATCTGCCGCAGCGCCCCGTCGCCGAGCCGCACCGACGGCAACAGCTCCCGCGCCGCCACGATCCGGGACCGTACGGCGGCCTCCTCGTCCGCCCAGCGCGTGGCGAAGCCGGCCGGGTCGTCGTCGTAGGCGAGCCGCCGGCGCACGACCTCGACCCGCTGGTCGGGCTCCCGGGAGGCCGCGACCTCGACGGTCAGCCCGAACCGGTCGAGCAACTGCGGACGCAGCTCACCCTCTTCGGGGTTCATCGTCCCCACGAGCAGGAACTTCGAGGCATGCCGTACGGAGACACCTTCGCGCTCGACGTACGAGGCGCCCATCGCCGCCGCGTCCAGCAGCAGGTCGACCAGATGGTCGTGGAGGAGGTTGACCTCGTCGACGTACAGGATGCCGCGGTGCGCGTCGGCCAGCAGGCCCGGCTCGAACGCCTTCACGCCCTCCGACAGGGCACGTTCGATGTCCAGCGCGCCCACCAGCCGGTCCTCCGAGGCGCCGACCGGCAGCTCGACCATCCGCGCGGGCCGGCCGACCCCGGCGCCGGGCTCGTGCGGACCGTCCGGGCAGGCGGGGTCGGGAGCGGCCGGGTCACAGGAGAAACGGCAGCCGGGGACGACCGGGACCGCGGGCATGAGCGCCGAGAGCGCGCGCACGGCCGTGGACTTGGCGGTGCCCTTCTCGCCGCGCACCAGCACACCGCCGACCGCCGGCGACACGGCGTTCAGCAGCAGCGCGAGCCGCAGGTCGTCCTGGCCGACCACGGCCGTGAACGGGAACGGGGTACTCACTTGTCGTCGCCCTCCAAGTCGCCTTCCAGCTCCAGGTAGGTGGCCCGCAGCCGTTCCAGGGTGTCCGCGTCCGGCTCGGCCCACAGGCCGCGGTCGGCGGCCTCCAGAAGCCGTTCCGTGATGCCGCGCAACGCCCAGGGGTTGGACTTCCTCATGAAGTCCTGGTTCTCCGCGTCGAAGACGTACTCGGCGCTGAGCTTCTCGTACATCCAGTCGTCGACGACCCCGGCCGTGGCGTCGTACCCGAAGAGGTAGTCGACGGTCGCCGCCATCTCGAAGGCGCCCTTGTAGCCGTGCCGTCGCATCGCCGCCATCCAGCGCGGGTTGACCACCCGGGCCCGGAAGACCCGGTGGGTCTCCTCGCCCAGCGTGCGGGTCTTCACCTGGTCGGGAGTGGCCGAGTCACCGACGTACGCCTCGGGGGAGGTGCCCGTCAGATGGCGCACCATGGCGACCATGCCGCCGTGGTACTGGAAGTAGTCGTCGGCGTCGACGAGGTCGTGCTCCCGCGTGTCGACGTTCTTCGCGGCGACGGCGATCCGCTTGAACGCCGTCTCCATGTCCCCGCGCGCCGCGCGCCCGTCCAGCCCGCGCCCGTAGGCGTAGCCGCCCCACACCGCGTACACCTCGGCGAGGTCGGCGTCGCTGCGCCAGTTGCGGGCGTCGATCAGTGGCAGCAGTCCGGCGCCGTACGCGCCCGGCTTGGAGCCGAAGACACGGGCGGTCGCGCGCCGCCGGTCGCCGTGTTCGGCGGTGTCCGCGTCGGCGTGCGCGCGGACGTAGTTCTGCTCGGCGGTCTCGTCCAGCTCGGCCACCGCCCGCACGGCGTCGTCGATCAGCCCGACGACGTGCGGGAACGCGTCCCGGAAGAAGCCGGAGATGCGGACCGTGACGTCGATGCGGGGCCGGCCCAGCTCGGCCGGCGGTACGACCTCGAACCCGGTCACCCGGCGCGAGGCGTCGTCCCACACGGGGCGGCAGCCCAGCAGCGCCAGGATCTCGGCGATGTCGTCGCCCTGCGTACGCATCGCGGACGTACCCCACACCGTCAGACCGACGGACTTCGGGTACTCGCCGGTGTCCTGGAGGTACCGCTGCACGAGCGAGTCGGCGAGCGCCTGCCCGACCTCCCAGCTCAGCCTGGACGGGATCGCCTTGGGGTCGACGGAGTAGAAGTTCCGGCCGGTCGGAAGGACGTTGACGAGCCCGCGGGTCGGCGAACCCGACGGGCCGGCCGGGACATGACCGCCGTCCAGCGCCTTGAGGATGTGGTCGATCTCGTCGGTGGTCTTCTCGAGCCGCGGTACGACCTCGTCGCAGGCGAACTCCAGCACGGCGACGGCGGCGGGGAGCGGGGTGCCGACCACGTCCGTGATGAGGTCGCGGCTTTCGGCCGCCACCCACCCGCGGGTCTCCATGCCCTCCGCGATCCGCCGGCACAGCTGCTCCAGCAGATCGATGGCGTCGGCGGCCGAGCGCGCGGGCCCGTCCACCAGCTCCGTCAGCTCCACCGGGACCTTGACCGGCGCTCCCGGCTCGGCGAGCAGCTCCTTCTCACTGAGCCCGAAATGTTCCGCCAGGCAAGCCCGCAGCCCCGGCAGCGCGTTCGCCTGCCCGCCCCACACCTGCGAGGCGCGCAGCACGGCCAGCACGAGGTTCACCCGCGGCTCGCCGACCGGACCGCCGCCCAGGATGTGCAGCCCGTCCCGGATCTGCACGTCCTTGATCTCGCACAGATAGCCGTCGATGTGCATCACGAACTCGTCGAACGCGTTGTCGTCCGGCTGGTCGTCGACATGCAGGTCGTGGTGCAGCTCGGCGGCCTTCACCAGCGTCCAGATCTGCGCGCGGACGGCCGGTGCCTTCGTCGGGTCCAGGTCGGAGACGAGCGCGTACTCGTCGAGCAACTGCTCCAGCTTCGCCAGGTCGCCGTACGTGTCGGCCCGCGCCATCGGCGGCACCAGGTGGTCGACGACGGTGGCGTGTCCGCGCCGCTTGGCCTGGGTGCCCTCGCCGGGGTCGTTGACGATGAAGGGGTAGATGAGGGGGAGTTCACCGAGGACGGCGTCGGGGGCGCAGCTCCGGGAGAGCCCGAGTCCCTTGCCCGGCAGCCACTCCATCGTGCCGTGCTTGCCCATGTGCACGATCGCGTCGGCGCCGAACCCCCCGTCCGATGACGCGGCCTCCAGCCACCGGTACGCCGCCATGTAGTGGTGCGACGGCGGCATGTCCGGGTCGTGGTAGATCGCGATCGGGTTCTCGCCGAAGCCGCGCGGCGGCTGGATCATCACGACGACGTTCCCGAACCGGAGGGAGGCGAGCACGATGTCGTCCCCGTCGAGGTAGAGGGAGCCCGGCGGTTCGCCCCACGCCTCCAGCATGGCGTCCTTGAGCGCCGGGTCGAGCGTGTCGAACCAGGCACGGTAGTCGGCGAGCGGCACCCGGGCCGGCGCGGACGCCAACTGCTCCTCGGTGAGCCACTCGACGTCGTGGCCGCCGGCGTTGATGAGGCGGTGGATCAGCTCGTCACCGTTGTCGGGGTGCCCCTCGACGACGTACCCGGCATCCCGCAGCGTGTCCAGCACCCGCACCGCCGACGCGGGCGTGTCCAGCCCGACCGCGTTCCCGACGCGCGAGTGCTTCGTCGGATAGGCCGTGAAGACCAGCGCCAGCTTCTTCTCGCCGTTCGGCTGGTGCCGCAGCCGCGCGTGCCGTACGGCGATCCCGGCGACCCGCGCGGCCCGCTCCGGGTCGGCGACGTACACGGGAACGTCGGCCGTGTCGTCGACCTGCTCCTTGAAGGAGAACGGCACGGTGATCAGCCGCCCGTCGAACTCCGGGATCGCCACCTGCATCGCCGCGTCCATGGGGGAGAGGGCGGCGGAGGACCCCTCCCAGGCGCTCTTCGAGGACGTCAGGCACAGACCTTGCAGCACCGGGATGTCGAGGTCGGCGAGGGCACCGATGTCCCACGCCTCCTCGTCCCCGCCCGCCGACGCCTTCGAGGCGTGCGTGCCGCCGGCGGCGAGAACGGTGGCGATCAGGGTGTCGGCCCGGCCGAGGGTCTCGTACAGCCCGGCGTCGGCTCCGCGCAGCGAACCGCAGTACACGGGGAGGGCGTTGGCGCCCCGCGCCTCGATGGCGTCGCACAGCGTGTCCACGAAGGCGGTGTTGCCGCTCAGCTCATGGGCCCGGTAGAAGAGCACGCCGACCGTCGGACGGCCCTCGACCCATGCCCGTTCGCCGTGGACCCCGTACTCGGGCATCTTCTGCGGCTCGACGAACCCCTCACCCGTCAGCAACACGGTGTCGGAGAGGAACCGCGCGAGCTCGGTGAGGTTGGCGGACCCGCCCTCGACGAGGTACCTGAGCGCCTCGGCCACCACACCGGCGGGTACGGACGACTCGGCCATCAACTCCGCGTCGGGCACGGCCTCACCGCCGAGCAGGACCGTGGGGATCCCCGACGCCTTCAGGACGGCCAGCCCGTCCTCCCAGGCCCGTTTACCGCCGAGGAGCCGTACGACGGCGATGTCCGCGCCCTCGACGAGACCGGGCAGCTCCGCCGCGACGTCCACCCGGGTCGGATTCCCGATCCGGTACGAGGCCCCGGCAGCGGCCCGGGCCGCCAACAGGTCCGTGTCGGCGGTCGACAACAACAACACTGTGCTCATGCGGGCGCTCCCGGTGGAATGAAAGGCAGTCCTTGCGGCGCGCCGGACTCGATGAGCCGCCACAGCGCGTCTGTGTCCGCGTGCTGTTCGATCAGGTCGCCGAGCCGGTCGAGCTGCTCCTCGCGCAGCGCGGCGAACGAGGTGTCGGGCGCCGGTACGAAACGGCGGCCCGCGGCGGCGGCCACCTCGCGCAGGAAGGCCCGCCGGAAACCGTCCGACTCCAGTGAGCCGTGCCAGTGGGTGCCCCAGGTCTGTCCGACCCGGCAGCCGTCGAGAGGGTGTCCTTCGCCATCGGAGATGAACGCGTCTCCACCGGTGACGTCGGCGACCCCGTGGTGGATCTCGTACCCCTCGACGTGCTCGCCGAGGGCCTCGCCGACGGGCCGGGTCAGGGTCTTCTCGCGGGCGAACCGCACCCGCACGGGCAGCACACCGAGCCCGTCGACATGGCCTCGCCGGCTCTCGACCTCGTCCTCGATGTGGTCGCCGAGGACCTGGAAACCACCGCAGATGCCGAGAACCGGCCGCCCCTCGGCGGCCCTGCGGCTGATGGCCTGCGCCAGCCCCCGCTCCCGCAGCCACTCCAGGGCACGAACCGTTCCCCGGGTTCCCGGAATCACCACGAGGTCGGCGTCCGTCAGCTCCTCCGCCCGGTCCACGAACCGCACGACGACACCCGGCTCGGCGGCCAGCGCGTCCACGTCGGTGAAGTTGGACATCAGGGGGACCGCGCAGACGGCGACCCGGAGGACGTCCTCGCCGACGGGCGGGGCCACGTTCGACTCCCGGACCGTGCCCCGCAGAGAGACCCGCAGCCCGTCCTCCTCGTCGATGCCGAGCCCGTGCCGGAAGGGCAGGACGCCGTACGTGTGCCGCCCGGTGAGCGAGTGCAGCATGTCGAGCCCCGGCTCCAACAGGGAGACGTCCCCGCGGAACTTGTTGACCAGGAACCCGGCGACGAGGGCCTGATCCTCGGGCGCGAGCAGCGCCACGGTCCCGAAGAAGGATGCGAAGACACCCCCGCGGTCGATGTCACCGACCACGAGCACGGGCAGCCCGGCGTTCCGGGCGATCCCCATGTTCACGATGTCCGTCCGCCGCAGATTGATCTCGGCGGGAGAACCGGCCCCCTCACAGATCACGGCGTCATACGTGCCCCGCAGCTCAGCGAGACAGTCGAGAACCGTCCCGAGCAGCTTCTGCTGCCGCCCGCCGTGGTACCCGCGTGCACTGAGCTCCCCGACCGGCTTCCCCAACAGCACGACCTGACTGCTCTGCTCACCGCCCGGCTTGAGGAGCACGGGGTTCATCAGCGCGGTCGGCTCCACCCGGCAGGCCTGCGCCTGCATGGCCTGGGCCCGCCCGATCTCGGCACCCTCGCGCGTCACGAACGAGTTGAGGGACATGTTCTGCGCCTTGAACGGCGCGACCTTGACCCCCTGCCGCACCAGCCACCGGCAGATCCCCGCGGTGACGACACTCTTGCCGGCGTCGGAGGTGGTACCGGCGACGAGGAGACCACCACCGTTCGCGAAACGCTGTCCCGCGTTCGGGTTCGCCGCGTTCGGGTTCACGAGGCACGTCCCTTCGCCACGAACCGGGCGGTGACACTGACGGCGAGCGCGAGCAGACCGACCCGCCGGGAGAGCCGTACGGCCCGTTCGACGTCCTGCGTGGTGACGGCCCGCCCCTGCCCGTTGAGTACGGGCCGGTGCTCGACACGTCCCCCGTACGACAGCGTCCCGCCCAGCCGTACCCCGAGCGCCCCCGCGAACGAGGCCTCCACGGGCCCGGCGTTGGGGCTCGGGTGCTGCGCGGCGTCCGCCTGCCAGGCCCGCACGGCACCGCGCGGGTCCGGCCCGGCCAGGGCCGCGAGTACGGCGGTCAGCCGCGCCCCCGGCCACCCCGCCAGGTCGTCCAGCCGCGCGGAAGCCCAACCGAACCGCCGGTACCTGGGCGATCGGTGTCCGACCATGGCGTCGAGGGTGTTGACGGCCCGGAACCCGAGAAGCCCGGGCACACCCCCCACGGCGCCCCATACGAGCGCCCCCACCACGGCGTCGGAGGTGTTCTCGGCGACGGACTCGACGACGGCCCGCGCGATCCCGTCGGCGTCCAGCGCCTGCGGATCCCGCCCGCACAGACGCGGCAACCGCGCCCGCGCTCCGTCGACATCCCCCGCCTCCAGCGCCCGCCCGATGCTCCGCGCCTCCCGCGCCAGCGAAGTGCCCCCGACGACGGCCCAGGTGGCGGCACCGGTCAGCGCGACGGAAGCGGCAGGGGACGGGCGTACCGCACGAGCGGCCACGGCCCCCAGCGTGACGGCGCCTGAGGCGCACACCACGGTGTGCAGCGCGCCCCACCCGCGGTGGTCACGCCACAGCATCCGCTCCACGGCACCCGCGGCACGCCCGAACACGGCGACCGGATGCCCACGGCGGGGATCGCCGAGGAGCAGGTCACCGAGGAGGCCGGCGGCGGCGCCGTACGCGAAGACGCGATCGGCACCCATCGGCTCAGCCGACCGCGGGGACGGGCAGGATGGGGGTACGGAACCTCAATCGGCAGCCGAGCATGGCGATATGTCCTCACTCAGGGTGTCCACGCCCTGGTTCGACGAGACCGGCGGGGAGAGTTCCTGGCTCCCGGGGCTTTCTACCCCGGTGACAGTGGCGGGACCGCGCCGGAATCGCACCGGCTTCCTCTTCTGCCGCCGTACATGGCCCCGGCAGTCCACCACGGGGTTGGAAGGGCCGTCAACTTGCCGTTGACCTGCGACGGGAGAGTGTGCTGAGGCCCACACATGGTCACAGCGGTCACACCGTGACGGGGGGTGCGGGACGGTGATCCGTCCCGCACCCCCCGTCTGCCGTCCGGGTGCCCGCAGGTCAGGCGACGATCAGTGAGATCCCGTACGCCACCGCCGCCGTGCACGCGGCGAAGCACGCGTAGGCGCCGGAGACCGCGAGGGTGGCGGAGCCGCCCTGCGCCGCGGCCCGCTCGTGGCGGGACAGGCCCATGATGCCGAGGGTGAACAGGGCCACGAGGGCCACGGTGACCACGAGGCTGACCCCGAAGACGGAGCCGAGTGCCGCCCAGTCGATCTTCATGCTGCTACTTCCTTCGTACCGGTGGGTGGCTGGGTGCCTGGGGGCGGGGCTCAGACAGTGGTCGCGGTCTGCGCGGTCTGCGCGGTCTGCGCGGTCTGCGCGGGCTGTGCGGCCGACGCGGCGGGCGGGGCCGCGGGGTCGGTGGTGGTGACGGCTCCGGCGGGCGCCGGGATGGTGGCCGTCAGGTCCTCGGCGACGGCGCCCGCCGGGGGCGGGGTCACCGCGGCGATCGCGGCGGTCACCACGCCGGCCGGCTCCTGGGCCTCGTTGACGTTGGTCGCGTCCACGACCTCACGGCGGGAGACCTTCCAGATGGTCGCGCTGGAGGCGATCAGGAAGACGGCGACCAGGGCGGTGCCGAAGGTCCCGAGCCCGGTCACGTACTCGGCGAGCGCGCCGACCAGGGCCGCGGCCGGCAAGGTCAGACCCCAGGCCACGAACATCCGGGTCGCCGTCGACCACCGCACCACCCCGCCCTTGCGGCCGAGGCCCGCGCCCATCACCGAACCGGAGACGGAGTGCGTGGTGGAGAGGGAGAAGCCGAGGTGGGAGGAGGCCAGGATGACCGTGGCCGCGCTGGTCTGGGCGGCGAAGCCCTGCTGCGGCTGAAGGTCGGTCAGACCCTTGCCCATGGTGCGGATGATGCGCCAGCCGCCGAGATAGGTGCCGAGCGCGATGGCGAGGCCCGCGGAGAGGATGACCCAGGTGGGCGGGTCGGAGTCGGGGGCGACCACACCGCCGGCGACCAGCGCCAGGGTGATGATGCCCATCGTCTTCTGCGCGTCGTTGGTGCCGTGGGCCAGGGAGACCAGGCCGGCGGAGGCGATCTGCCCGACGCGATAGCCCTTCTCGGCGGCCTTGCCGTCGGCCTTCCTGCCGAGCGTGTAGGACAGGCGCGTGGCGAGCATCGCGGCGACGCCCGCGACGATCGGGGCCGCGATGGCGGGGAGCAGGACCTTGGTGACCAGCACGTCACCGTGGACCGCGCCCATACCGGCCGAGGCGATGGTGGCGCCGATCAGACCGCCCATCAGGGCGTGCGAGGAGCTGGAGGGAAGGCCCACCAACCAGGTCAGCAGGTTCCAGAGGATCGCGCCGACCAGGGCGGCGAAGATGACCTCGGGACGTATGCCGCTCTCGTCGACGAGCCCCTTGGAGATCGTGTTGGCGACCTCCACGGAGAGGAAGGCACCCACAAGGTTCAGCACGGCGGACATGGCCACCGCGACCTTGGGCTTGAGCGCACCGGTCGAGATGGTGGTGGCCATCGCGTTGGCGGTGTCGTGGAAACCGTTCGTGAAATCAAACGCAAGTGCGGTTATTACCACAATCGCGAGGATCAGCGAGAAGTTTTCCATTTACCCAGGCAATCGTTCGAGGTCTCTGGCAGGACGAACGTAGGTAACCTGGATGAACGGAAGGTGAACTGAAGCAGGCTTCATGGTGTCCGGTGGTGACGATTCCGCACCGTCGCCCGTCACCTCGTATTTCGCGGCGAACTCCGCCGGGCCTCAGCGAACCTGTACGACGGGGGCGCCCCTTGGCTGGGCGCCTTGGCTACGCCCCTCTGGCGAACTTCCTCAGCCCGCTCAGAGGCCCGCTGAAGAGATTCTGATCACCCGGCAGCCTGCCGCCGTCGTCGTACTGCCAGATCGTCCGGGCCGACCACCCGGCGGGCAGTGCCCCCGCGTCCGCCGTGCGGTAACGGGCCACCCACAGCGCGTGGTTGGAGGCGAAGGCGGGACTGCCTCCGCCCGGCGGCGAGTTGACGCGGGGCCTGGCAGGATCGCCGTATGGCTGAGGAACAGCGGGATCTACGGGATCTACGGGGCGTACGAGGCGCGCGAGAGGGCGCGGACGATGTGCGGGAGCCGCAGGGGAGGAGCGTGCGCCCCGAGGAGGCGCATGCCTGGGAGGCGCTCGTCGCGACAGCCCGCCGCACGGTGTCCGACGGACTGGTCGTCGGAACCTCCGGCAACGTCTCCGTGCGCGTCGAGGACACCGTGCTGGTCACGCCGTCGGGCGTGCCCTACGACCGGCTCACCCCGGCGGACGTCACCGGCGTCGACCTCGACGGCCGGCAGGTCCTCGGCACGCTGGTCCCGACCAGCGAACTGCCCATGCATCTCGCCGTCTACCGCACGACCGGCGCCGGCGCCGTCGTCCACACCCACGCCGTGCACGCCACCGCCGTCTCCACGCTCGTCCTCGAACTCCCCGCGATCCACTACATGGCCGGCGCGCTCGGCGGTCCCGTCCGGGTTGCCCCATATGCCACGTACGGCACGGACCGGTTGGCCGAGAACATGCTCCACGCCCTCGCCGACCGCTCCGGCTGTCTCCTCCAGAACCACGGGACCCTCACCTACGGCACGACCCTCGACCAGGCCTACGACCGCACGGCCCAGCTGGAATGGATGTGCCGCCTCTGGCTGACGGCGTCCCTGGTACCGGGACTGTCACCGACGCTCCTGACCGGGGCACAGCTGGCGGAGGCGGAGGAGCGGATGCGGGGGTACGGGCAGCGGGGGTGAGGGCAACGGGGCACGGGGTGCTGGGGTGCTCGGGTGGAGGTCGCGGGGGCAGGAGGTGCTGGGGTGCTGGGGTGCTGGGGTGCTGGGGTGCTGGGGTGGAGGCCGCGGGGGTGCGGCTCGAACTCGCCCGGTGCCGCAGCGTGCGCCGACGGTGAGAACACCCCCCCGTCCGCCACCAACCTTCACCCCGAGCAGTCCTACCGCTGGCCCAGCGCCGGGTCGGCCTGGACACTTGACCCGTGCGCACTGTCACAGCGACGGCCGCTGCCGTCACCGCAGTCCTGGCCGCCGGCGCGGCGAGCGTCGCCGTCGGCCGCCTCGCCAGCGACGCCGCGCTCAAGGCGCCGCCGGGACGCCCTCTGCCCACCGAACCCCGGCTCACCGTGCACGCCACGGCCGCGGGCCGCATCTCCGTCACCCGCGACCTGGCCGCCCTGCGCCCCGGCACCTACGGCCTCGGCGGCGACGGCTCGCACGCGGTCGTCGGCCCCGTCCTCGGCACGGACTCCCACTCCGCGGACACCGTCGTACGCCGCCTGGAACGGGTCACGCACGGAACCCTCAAGCCCGGCGACAGGGTCTGGCTCACCCCGAACCTGTACGTCGGCGACCCGGGCACCGCCCTCGGTCTGGACCACGCCGATGTCGACGTCCCCGGCGAACTCGGCGCCCTCCCCGCGTGGTTCGTGCCCGGGATACGGGACACCTGGGTGATCGCGGTGCACGGCCTGGGCAGCACCCGCGAACACCCCATGAACCTCATGGAGTTCCTGCACCGCCACCGTTTCCCGGTGCTCGCCCTCGCCTACCGCGGCGACCTCGGCGCGCCCCGCTCGCCGGACGGGCTGAACCATCTCGGCGAGACCGAGTGGCACGACCTCGACGCGGCCATCCGGTACGCCGTCGCCGAAGGTGCCCGTCGGGTCGTCCTGCACGGCTGGTCCACCGGCGCGACCATGGCGCTGCGCGCCGCCGCCCGCTCGGGACTGCGCGACCGGATCGCGGGGCTCGTGCTGGACTCCCCGGTGCTCAGCTGGGAGACGACACTGCAGGCCCTCGCCGCGGCCCGCCGCACCCCGGGCGCCCTGCTGCCGCTCGCCGTGCGCGCCGCGCAGGGCCGTACCGGGATGTCGCGCGCCCGCCCCGCCGACACCGACGGCGCCGCCCCCGGCCGTCCCCTGGCCCCGACCCTGGTCTTCCACGGCCCGGACGACCGTGTGGCCCCCTGGGACCACTCCCGCCGTCTCGCCGCCGCCCACCCCGACCGCGTCTCCCTCCACACGGTCCGCCACGCCCCCCACGCGGCCATGTGGAACGCCGACCCGGAGGCCTACGAAGAGGCCCTGCGCCGCTTCCTGACACCCCTGATGTAAGCCGCTCCCGACACCCGCCATGTGAGCCCCCGCCGACACCCGCCCGAGGATTCCCGCCCTGCCGCACCATGCCACGACCCCGCTCCAGCGCCGCCCCCCCTCCGCGCCGCCCGTTCAGCGCCGCCCCCGCGCCGCCCCCGCGCCGCCCGTTCAGCGCCGCCCCCCTCCGCGCCGCCCCTTCAGCGGCGGACCCTCCCCGCTTGCCCACCGGCCCCGTACCCCCTTCGCCGTCACCGTCACCGTCCCTTCGCACCCGGTCCCACAGGTTCCGTTTAACGTCGTGCCGCCGGCCTGATCGCGGCATCCGTGCCCCTGTGAGGGCCCGGCGTTGGCCATCCCCGTCGCCCGCGGTGACATTCCGTTTGGGTTTTCGGACCGTCAACCGGAAGACTGCACCCGTGACGTCCCGTATCCCGCGCGACTCCAGGCTTCGACTCGTCCGCCCGCGACCCCTGGCCGCCGCCCCCCGAGCTGTGAACCAGCGGCGCCCGAGCCGCCCCGCGCCCCGTCCTCCGGAGGGCACACCGGCCCCGGCGGAACTGGCCAGAATGGCGCGCTCAGGTCTCGCCGCCGCCGCCCGCGTCGCCCGCTGGGCCGACGCCGCTCTCGGCCCCGGCCCGGACGGCGCGAGCCCCTCAGGCAAGGGCACCCTCTCCGACGAGACCGCCGAACAGGCAGCCGTCGACCTGGGCCTGACCCCGTCCCAGGTGCGCGCCGACTGGGACACCGCCCGACTCGCCGGACTCATCGAGGTGCACGGCGACAGTGCCCGCCCCGGCTGGCGGCTACGGGCCTGGAACCGCGACGACAGTGCCGTACTGCGCGGCTGGGTCGCCCTCTTCGACGCCTGGTCGCTCGCCTGTCCGGAGCCCTCCGGCCAGGAGCCGGCCCCGGTCGCCGAGGTCGTCTCCGCCATGCCCCAGGTGCTCTCCTTCCTCCAGCTGTCCGCCGGCCCCGTCCCCGTGGCGCAACTCCTCGACCTTCTGGAACAGCGCGTCACCGAGCTGCGTACCGAACGCTGTGAGATCCCTTACGGCCCACAGCCCGACCCCACCGAGCAGCGGACCGCCGACGCCCCCCTCACTCCCCTCGCCCCCCTCCTCGAATGGGCCCTGCGTGCCCTCGCCTCCGTCGGCGCGCTCACCTACGGGGACGGACAGGCCACGCTGACCCCGCTCGGCAGCTGGGCGGTCTGGGTCAAGCTGGAGCAGATCTGTGTCGCCGCCCAGAGCCCCGCCGGGAACATCGAGCAGTCAGCCGAGAACATGCTCCGCGGCTGCGCCCAGCTGCGCCCCAACGCGGCCCGCGCCGAGTACCGCGCCTGGCTCGCCGCCCGCCCCGTCGGCAACGCTGTCACCGAGCTCCTCGGCGCCGCCCGCGGCGAGGACGCCCTGCTGCGCGGCCTCGCCTTCGAGGCGCTGCGCGTCGTCGGCGCCCCCGCCGAGCCCGACGTCCGTTCCGTGGCCGACGAGCCCGCCCTGCGGCCGTACGCCCTGCTGTGGCTCGCCGAGCACGACGGGATCGACCCGGAGGACGCCCACGAGGTCCTGACCCGGCACGAGGCCACCTGGCTGTGGGTCGACACCGCCGCCGCCGTCGCCGACCACGGCGAGGCCCCGATGCTGGTCCGGCACCTGGAGTCCGCACTGCAGCCGACCGTCCCCGCGCTGCTCGACGAGGTACAGGCCGTCGGTCACCCCCGCACCGTGCAGGTCCTGGTCGCACTCGCCGCCGCGCACCCCGACCCGGCCCTGGCGAAAGCCGTGCGCCGGGCAGCCTTCCAGGTGCACACCGGGGGGAGCTGAACCGCCCGGCTGTCAGCCCCCTGTCTCGGGGGCGTAGGTGCCGAAGCTCCACACATTGCCCTCGACGTCCCGGGCCATGTAGTCCCGTGAGCCGTAGTCCTGGTCCGTCGGGGGCATCAGGATCTCCGCGCCGTGCTCCACGGCACGCCGGTGATGCGCGTCGACGTCGTCGACCACGACATACACCCCCGTGGTGCCCGCGTCCTTCATCGCCGCGTCGAAGACGCCACCGCGGCCCTTGGAGCCGACCATGACCGCGCCGTTACCCTGCACCAGCTCGGCGTGCATCACGATGCCGCCACCGTTCTCGTCGTTCTCGTCACTCTCGTACACCGACAGCTCCGTGAAGCCGAAGGCCTCCGTCAGCTGCCGGATCGCGGCCTTCGCGTCCGCGTAGAGCAGGGTCGGATAGATGCTCGGACGCCCGCCGTTCGTGCCTGTCATGAGGATCACTCCCTTGTGATCGACTGCCGCAGATCCCATCCGTCGTCCAGTCTCGCAGTGACCACTGACAACGGCCCGGGCCCGCCGCCCGAACACCCGGACACAGAAAAAGTGGTTGCACGGCCCCGTTAGACTGGTCCCATGGCCATTCTCCTCGCGCATTAGACGGCGGGAACGTCCTCAGCCGCCCATCCCGCCACACAACCCCCGCCCTGGAGTCTGTCCGTGATCTCCGCCTCCGCTGTTGAGCTGCGCGCCGGCGCCCGAATCCTCATCGAGTCCGCCACCTTCCGTGTCGCCAAGGGCGACCGCATCGGCCTGGTCGGCCGCAACGGCGCAGGGAAGACCACTCTCACCAAGGTCCTCGCCGGCCAGGGCGTCCCTGCCGGCGGCACTGTCACCCGCTCAGGCGAGGTCGGCTACCTCCCGCAGGACCCCCGCACCGGCGACCTCGACGTCCTCGCCAGCGACCGCATCCTCTCCGCGCGCGGCCTGGACGCCCTGATCCGCAAGATGCGGGAGAACGAGCAGCGCATCGCCAACGGCAGCGGCGCCACCCGTGAGAAGGCGCTCAGGCAGTACGAGCGCCAGGAGACGGAGTTCCTCACCAAGGGCGGCTATTCCGCCGAGGCCGAGGCCGCCACCATCGCCGCCGCGCTCAACCTCCCCGACCGCGTGCTCGGCCAGCCCCTGCACACGCTCTCCGGCGGTCAGCGCCGCCGCGTCGAGCTGGCGCGCATCCTGTTCTCCGACGCGGACACCCTGCTCCTCGACGAGCCGACCAACCACCTCGACGCCGACTCCATCGTCTGGCTGCGCGACTACCTCAAGACCTACCGCGGCGGCTTCATCGTGATCTCCCACGACGTCGACCTGGTCGAGACGGTCGTCAACAAGGTCTTCTACCTGGACGCCAACCGCGCCCAGATCGACGTCTACAACATGGGCTGGCGGCTCTACCAGCAGCAGCGCGAGGCGGACGAGAAGCGCCGCAAGCGCGAGCGGCAGAACGCCGAGAAGAAGGCTTCCGCCCTCCATTCGCAGGCCGACAAGATGCGCGCCAAGGCCACCAAGACCGTCGCCGCGCAGAACATGGCCCGCCGCGCCGACAAGCTGCTGGCCGGTCTCGAGGCCGAGCGGAAGTCCGACAAGGTCGCCAAGCTGCGCTTCCCGGAGCCGTCCCCGTGCGGCAAGACCCCGCTGATGGCCGAGGGACTGTCCAAGTCGTACGGCTCCCTGGAGATCTTCACCGACGTCGACCTGGCCATCGACAAGGGCTCCCGCGTCGTCATCCTGGGCCTGAACGGCGCAGGCAAGACGACCCTGCTCCGGCTTCTCGGCGGCGCCGAGAAGCCCGACACCGGCCAGGTCATCGAGGGCCACGGCCTCAAGCTCGGTTATTACGCGCAGGAGCACGAGACCCTGGACCCGGAGCGCACGGTCCTGGAGAACATGCGCTCCGCCGCCCCCGACCTGGACCTCGTCGAGGTCCGCAAGACGCTCGGCTCGTTCCTGTTCTCCGGCGACGACGTCGACAAGCCGGCCGGGGTCCTCTCCGGCGGCGAGAAGACCCGTCTGGCGCTGGCGACCCTCGTGGTGTCGTCGGCGAACGTCCTGCTCCTCGACGAGCCGACGAACAACCTCGACCCGGCCAGCCGCGAGGAGATCCTCGGCGCGCTGCGCACCTACAAGGGCGCGGTCGTGCTCGTCACCCACGACGAGGGCGCCGTCGAGGCGCTCCAGCCGGAGCGGATCATCCTGCTGCCCGACGGCGTCGAGGACCTGTGGGGCGCCGACTACGCGGACCTCGTGGCCCTGGCCTGAGCGCTCGGAGCGGTCAGCACCGCTTGATCGAAGGGGTGATCCACTCGTATGGATCATTCGGCCGATCCGTGATCCACCATCTGTGTGAGATCTCCTCGTACCGAGGTGTGTCCTACATCAATTTCGCGGCCGAGCCCTTTATCGACAGGGGCTCGGCCGTCGCACGTCCCTGACCTGGAACTTCGTGAAAATACCCGTTCGGCGGTACGAACGAGTTCGTGTGGAATCACGGCTTCCGCTTGTGGGGACACCCTCCTGTCGTCAAAACCTTGTCCCACGGACCTTGCCGAATGGGTGGCCATGAAGGCCCGGAGGGGTGATCATGAGGAGACCAGAGCGCACTTCCCATGAGGAGGACCGGGTGGCCGAGACTCTGAAGAAGGGCAGCCGGGTGACCGGCGTCGCGCGCGACAAGCTCGCGGCAGACCTGAAGAAGAAGTACGACTCCGGTGCGAGCATCCGAGCACTGGCCGAGGAAACCGGCCGCTCGTATGGCTTCGTGCACCGGATGCTCAGCGAATCGGGTGTCACGCTCCGTGGGCGTGGCGGGGCGACGCGGGGCAAGAAGGCCGCTTCGTCCTGAACCCGGGCGGCCCATCGGCTTCGATGGTGGCCACCCGGTCGGTCAGTCGACCGGCCGGGTGGTTACTGTGCAGTCACTTAGCATCGCTCTGTTGACCGCACTCACCGGAGGCGCCCCATGGCTTCTGCTTCGCCCGACCAGGACGTAGTTCCCGAAGCTCCCGCACTCGACAAGGACGGCGTACGGCTCACCGTCGACGACGCGATCGCCACGGTGACCCTGACCAACCCGGCCAAGCGCAACGCCCAGAACCCCGCGCTGTGGCGGGCGTTGGCCGAAGCCGGGCGGCTCCTGCCGGGGTCGGTCCGAGTCGTGGTGCTGCGTGCCGAGGGCAAGTCCTTCTCCGCCGGACTCGACCGGCAGGCGTTCACCCCCGAGGGCTTCGACGGCGAACCGTCATTCATCGACCTCGCACAAGGCACAGACGCCGAGCTGGACGCGGCCATCGCCGAGTACCAGGAGGGTTTCACCTGGTGGCGACGGAGCGACATCGTGTCCATCGCCGCGGTGCAGGGGCATGCCATCGGGGCGGGCTTCCAGCTCGCGCTCGCCTGTGACCTGCGCGTCGTCACGGACGATGTGCAGTTCGCCATGCGCGAGACCAGCCTCGGACTCGTACCGGACCTGACCGGCACGCATCCGCTGGTGGGCCTGGTCGGATACGCCCGCGCGCTGGAGATCTGCGCGACCGGGCGGTTCGTGCACGCCGAAGAGGCCGTGAGCACCGGCCTGGCGAACGTCGCGGTGCCCACGGACCAGCTCGAGGGCGCGGTACGGGACCTCACCTCGGCGCTCCTCGCCGCGCCCCGGGACGCGCTGATCGAGACGAAGGCCCTGTTGCGCAGCGCGCAGGACAACGACTACGAGGCGCAGCGCACCGCGGAACGCGCCGCCCAGGCCCGACGACTGCGGGACCTGGCAGGCGTCGGCGAGTAGGCCGGCACTGGAGCACCCGGTTTTACTGGATCACCCGGTTTTACTGGATCACCCGGATGCGCACTGGATCACCCGGATGCACTAGACCGCCGGACCACTGGGTGCACCGGACCGCCGGACCACCACCACCGGATCACCGGACCGCCGGATCAGGATGCACCGGACCCCCGGATCACCGAACCGCAGTCACCAGCACCGCCACTGTCGGGTGATCCGGCAGCGCCTGTCCCACCCTCAAGCGGACCTCCCGGGCCACGTCCAGTGCCCGGTGGTCCGCGCTCACGGCCAGTTCCAGGCGGACGTGACGGCGGGGCAGGGCGGCGCCCTGCTGCTGCCGTTGCTCGACGTGCGCCGACCGCCCCAGCGTGCCGGTCAGGTGAGCCACGCCCGCGACGGTGAGGGCCGCCGCGGCCGCGAGGTCAGAGTCGGCGTCCCCGCTCAGCCCGGCGGGGGCCGGCTCCGGCGGTCGTCCCGGAAGAGTCTCCGGCTCCGCCTCGTCGCCGTCCAGCAGGTCCGTCACCCGCAGATCCACCTCCGCCACCACCAGGCCGAGGCCTTCCGCCGCGGCCACCAGTACCGTGCGCAGCCGCTCCGCCGTCGTCGGCAGCGGCTCGGACGCCGTGACCGCGCACTCCGCCGTCATCAGCAGCGGTCCGGGCGGCAGCGCGCTCGGCGGCGCCGGTACGGCGGACTCCTGCGCGTCCTGCGGATCGGCCAGCTCTATCCGCACCCGGCCCAGCCGCACGTCCCGCATGCCCTCGGCGGTGCGCCGCAGCATCATGCCGACCGCCTCCTCCGAGATCCACGCGCCGTCGCGCGCGCCCCCCAGGGGCAGGAGCCTGCCGAGCCGTAGCTGCTCCCGCACCGTTCGCGTCCACCGTTCCGCCGTCATTACTCCAGCCTGCCGCATCCCTGGCGCGCGATCGCGCAACCCCACTTACCGTGGTTCGTAGGGGACGAGCGGAAGGACGTATGGCGATGAGCGACATGGCAGAGCGGAATCGTACGCAGAACTCCGAGGGAGAGTTCGAGCCGCCGACCCAGACGCGCAAGACCGTCAAACGCGGCGGAGGAGCCCCGGCCAGCAGGGGCCGGACGACCATTGCCGACGGGGTCGTGGAGAAGATCGCCGGGATGGCCGCCCGCGACGTCGTCGGCGTGCACACGATGGGCAGCGGGCTGAGCCGCACCTTCGGGGCGGTTCGGGACCGGGTCCCGGGCGGGGCGAAGTCGGTGACGCGCGGGGTCAAGGTCGAGGTCGGCGAGTCGCAGACCGCCCTCGACCTGGAGATCGTCGTCGACTACGGCGTGGCGATCGCCGATGTGGCCCAGGCCGTGCGGGAGAACGTCATCGCGGCGGTGGAGCGGATGACGGGACTCGAAGTCGTCGAGGTCAACATCGCGGTGAGCGATGTGCATCTGCCTGAGGAAGAGGACGAGGAACAGGAATCCCGGCTCCAGTGACCCACCGAGGACCGACAATCGAACGGAGACACCATGAGCATGGCCGTGGTCGGCCTGATCGCCGGCATGGCGCTGGCCTTCGCCGGGTACTTCGGCGGCTTCGGTGCCTTCCTGCTGGTCGCCGCCCTGGGCGCCGTCGGATTCGGCGTCGGCCGGTTGCTGGAGGGTGACCTGGAGCTCGGCGACTTCTTCCGTACCCGTGACGACCGACGTGACCGGCGGCGATGACGTCCGTGAGCAGTGAGACCGTGAGCAGTGAGGCCGGCGGCAACCAGGCCGTCGGGAGCGGGGCCGGCCGCAGCGGGGCCGCGAGCGCCGGGCCCGGCTCGGCCGGCGGGTCGCGCGGATCCCGGGCCGTCGTCCCGCCGGGCGAGCGCGGCGCCACGCGGATCGCCGACCGGGTCGTCGCGAAGATCGCCGCCCGGGTGGCGCGCGAGGCCCTCGGTGAGCTGCCCGAGGCCGCCGCGTCCCCGCACGCCACGGTCGCCGTCCACCACGGAACCGTCCGCATCCGCGTGCACCTCGAACTCGGCTACCCCACCGACATCGGCGCCCGATGCGGACGGGTGCGTCGGCACGTCATGGAGCGGGTAGGCGCGTTGGTGGACATGGAGGTGCCGGAGGTCGCCGTACACGTGGAACGGCTGCATCCGGCAACGGCGCACGGCGTGGCACAGGGGAGGACGTGATGAGCGAGCCCCAGGGCTCACAGGGCACCACACAGCGACTGCCGGTCCTCGAGAAGGCGGCCGACACAGGCGGGGAGAACGAGGCTCCACCTGTGCTCGACGGCGAGGCGGGCGACGCGGGCGGCGACCGCCGCTTCTGGTCGGCGCGCCGTGTCCCCGCGGGGATCGTGGCGCTGCTGCTCCTGGTCGTCGCGGCCGCGTTCCTGTACGACGTCGCCGCCGTCCGGGCCCACCGGGACGCCCTGTCCTGGCGCCGGGAGCTGGCCCGGCAACTCGCCGAGCGGCCCCTGGACGACATCTGGGTGCTCGTCGGTGCGGGCGTCGCCGCGGCCCTCGGCCTGTGGCTGATCGTCCTGGCCGTCACCCCGGGCCTGCGGGCCGTGCTGCCGATGCGGCGCCCCCAACCCGACGTGCGGGCCGGACTCCACCGGGCCGCGGCGGCCACCGTACTGCGCGACCGGGCCATGGAGGTCGCGGGCGTGCAGTCGGCACGGGTACGGGTGGGCCGCGCCCGCGCCGACGTCCGCGCGCTCTCCCACTTCCGCGAACTGGACGACGTGAAGGCCGACGTGGAGACCACACTCGCCGAAGCGATCCGAGCGCTGGGCCTGTCCCGCCGGCCCGCGCTGTCGGTGCGCGTGGCACGGCCCGGACGGAAGAGGTGAGGACGGTGCTCAGGACCGTCAACCGTGTACTGCTCGGAGTCGTCGGCCTCGTCCTGCTGCTCCTCGGCGGCTCCGTCCTCGCCGTGGGTCTGGGCGCCCCGGCCCCCTCCTGGTGGATCCACGACGGCCGGCACGACGTGCTGCTCAGCGACGCCGAGCGCACGCGCTGGCGGGACGCCGACTGGTGGTGGCCGACCGTCATCGCCGTCCTCGCCGTTCTCGTCCTCCTCGCCCTGTGGTGGCTGACCGCGGTACTGCGCCGACACCACCTGACCGAGGTCCTGGTCGACACCGGCGACGGCGAGGGCGCCCTGCTGCGAGGCCGCGCCCTGGAGGGCGTCCTGGCCGGCCAGTCGGCCGACCTGGACGGCGTGTCCCACGCCCAGGCCCACCTCACCGGCCGTCCGACGGCCCCCGAGACCCGCGTGCGCCTTCAACTGGAGCCGCATGTGGATCCCGGGACGGCCCTGAGCGACTTCACGGCCGGAGCCCTGACCCACGCCCGCGATTCGGCGGGACTGGCGTCACTCCCGGCAGAGGTCAGGCTGACAGGCGCCAAGCACAGTGCGGAAAGGGTCAATTGACGTCTGATCCCCACCTTTGGATCCCCGTCTCGAACCGATGTCCGTATCCGAATGCTGCCTGACGTCAGGACCCGACGTCAGGACCCGACGTCAGGACCCGACGTCAGAACCCGTGCCGTATCCCCCCGTCGACAGGCAACATGACCCCGGACAGGTAAGAAGCCGCCGGCGACAACAGGAACGCGGCCGTCCGCCCGAACTCGTCGGGCCGCCCGTACCGCCGCAGCGGGATCCGTGCCTCGTTGGCCGCCCGAGTGGCTTCCGGGTCCGCGGACAACCCGTCCAGCTCCCGCACCCGGTCCGTGTCGATCCGCGCCGGCAGCAACCCGACCACCCGGATCCCCCGAGGCCCCAACTCGTCCGCCAACGACTTGGCGAACCCGGCCAGTCCCGGGCGCAGCCCGTTCGAGATCGTCAACCCGGGAATCGGCTCGTGCACCGACCCGGACAACACGAACCCGATGACACCCCCGGCCTCCAGTTCGCCCGCCGCCGCCCGCGCGAGCCGCACCGCACCCAGGAACACCGACTCGAACGCCGCCTGCCACTGCTCGTCCGTGTTGTCGGCGACGAAGCCCGGCGCGGGGCCCCCGACGCTGATCAGGACGCCGTCGAAGCCGCCGAAGTGCTCCCGCGCGGCGTTGATCAGCCGAGCCGCCGACTCCGGGTCGGCATTGTCCGCGGCCACTCCCACCGCGTTCGGCCCCAGCTCGGCCGCCGCGTCGGCGACGCTCTTCTCGTCCCGCCCCGTGACGACCACCTTCGCGCCGTCGGCGGCGAGCTCACGCGCCGCGGCGTTGCCGAGGCCACGCGTGGCCCCGGTGACGACGTACACCCGGTCCTTCAGTCCAAGATCCATGGCCCCTATCCTGCCCCGTCGCCCCCGAACAGGGTGAGGGCGGTGTTCACCAGGCCGATGTGGCTGAACGCCTGCGGGACGTTGCCGAGCTGGACGCCCGCCACGGGGTCGTACTCCTCGGACAGCATTCCCACGTCGTTGCCGAGCCCGACCAGCCGGTCGAACAGCTCCCGTGCCTCCTTCGTGCGGCCCGACATGTGCAGCGCGTCCGCCAGCCAGAACGAACACGCGAGGAAGGTGCCCTCACTGCCCGGCAGCCCGTCGACGTTGCTCTCCTCGGCGCTGTAGCGGCGCACGAAGCCGCCGTGGCCCAGCTCGTCGCGGATCGCGTCGATGGTGCCGATCACGCGCGGGTCGTCGGGCGGGAGGAAGCCGACGCGGGGGATGAGCAGCAGCGAAGCGTCCAGCTCGCGTGAGCCGTAGTACTGCGTGAAGGTGTTCCGCTCGGCGTCGTAGCCCTTCTCGCACACCTCCCGGTGCACCTCGTCGCGCATCGCGCACCAGCCGGCCAGGTCACCGCGCAGCTTCGGATTCTCCTCCAGCGCGCGTACGGCACGGTCGGCGGCCACCCACACCATGACCTTCGAGTGGACGAAGTGGCGGCGGCCCCCGCGCATCTCCCACAGTCCCTCGTCGGGCTGCCGCCAGGCCGACGCCAGGAACGTCATCAGGGCGCACTGCAACGCCCACATGTCCCCCGTGGTGGACAGGCCCGCCTCCCGCGCCAGCGACAGCGAGTCCATGACCTCGCCGTACACGTCCAGCTGGAGCTGGTTCACGGCTTCGTTGCCGACGCGTACGGGAGTGGATTCGGCGAATCCGGACAGCCACGGCACCTCGAACTCGGGCAGCCGGCGCTCTCCCGCGAGCCCGTACATGATCTGCAGGTCGGCCGGGTCGCCGGCGACCGCGCGCAGCAGCCAGTTCCGCCAGGCCTCGGCCTCCTCCTGGTAGCCGCAGGACACCAGGGCTCCCAGGGTGAGGGTGGAGTCGCGCAGCCAGCAGTAGCGGTAGTCCCAGTTGCGTACCCCGCCCGGCTCCTCGGGCAGCGAGGTGGTCGCGGCGGCCACGATGCCGCCGGTCGGCGCGTAGGTGAGGGCCTTGAGGGTGATCAGGGAGCGCACGACCGCGTCCCGGTGGGGGCCGTCGTAGCGACAGCGGGACGCCCACGCCCTCCAGTCCGCGACGCTGGTCTCCAGTGCCTCGTACGGGTCGACGAGCGGCGGGCGCGGCTGGTGCGAGGGGTGCCAGGTGAGCACGAAGGCGACCTTCTCGCCCGCGGCGACGGTGAACTGCGAGTGGGTGCCGAAGCCCTCGCCCCAGGTGGGTACCGCGGGCTCGCTGCGCAGCCACGTCGAGTCGGGTCCCGCGACGGCCACCCGATGCCCGTCGGACCGGCGCATCCACGGCATGACCGCGCCGTAGTCGAAGCGCAACCGCAGGGTGCTGCGCACGGTGACCCGGCCGCCGAGGCCCTCCACGACACGGACCAGGTCAGGGGCGAGGTCGCGCTGCGGCATCAGGTCGGTGACCCGCACGCTGCCCTCGGCGGTCTCCCACTCGGTGTCGAGGACGAGGGTGCCGGGGCGGTAGGCCCGCCGGGTGCAGGGGCCCTCGGCGCCCTTGGGAGCGATCCGCCAGTGGCCGTTCTCCTGGTCGCCGAGGAGCTTGGCGAAACACGCGGGCGAGTCGAAGCGTGGCAGGCAGAGCCAGTCGACGGAGCCGTCCCGGCCCACCAGGGCGGCGGTCTGTTCGTCGCCGATGAGGGCGTAGTCCTCGATACGGGGGTGCACGCAGTGCGGGTTCCCGGACGCCCGGTGCGGCAATCCGGGGTGGGGCCGGGCGGGTGAAGCGCGCCGGGCGGGCCGGGCGGGTGAAGCGCGCTGCCTACACGGCCGCGGGTTCCGTTTCCTCCGTGGCCGTGGCCTGCTCGGCCTGCGCCTCCCGGCGGTCGCGCAGCTCGCGCCGGACCAGGACCACCCAGCCGACCGGTACCCCGGCGGAGAACAGCCACCACTGGATGGCGTACGCGTAGTTCAGCGCGGCGTCTTCGTTGCCGGGCCTGCCCACCAGCTCCGGGGTGTCGCCCTTCGGCTCGGGTGACGTCTGCCCGATGTAGCCGCCGAGCACCTCGGCACCGAGACGCCGGGCCTCATGCGCACTGTTGATCAGCATGACCTGCCGGTCCGGCAGTCCCTTGATGTTCTTGATGCCGCTCGCCGCGGTCGTCTCGTCGGGCATCAGCCGCCCGGTGACGGTGATCTCGCCGCGCGGCGGCGCGGGGATCTCGGGGAACGCGGTCTGGCTCGGGCCGTTCGCGGGGATCCAGCCCCGGTTGACGAGCAGGACCTTGCCGTCCTCCAGGACGAACGGGGTCAGCACGTGGTAGCCGACCGCGTTGTCGGAGTTGGTGCGGCGGCGGACGACGACCTCGTCGTCGGTGTCGAAGCGGCCCTTCGCGGTCACGGTGTGGTACCGCTCGTTCGTGGTGACCGTGTGTCCGGGGGAGGTCAGCGTCTCCACGGGGACCGGCGTCGCGGACAGCGCGTCGGCGACCAGCTGGTTGCGGGCGCTGCGCTCCTCGTAGCGGTGCATCTGCCAGAAGCCCAGCCTGATCATCGTGGGGATGAGAAGGAGGGCGACCAGCGTGAGGATCACCCACTGCCGGGACAGAAGGAAGCGGTACACCCCACGACCGTACAACTCGGTCGCGGGGTCCACGGAGGTGGGGCCCGGTTCAGACCTTGTCGACGATGCCCGCCCTTCCCTCCGCGCGGGCATCGTGGGCGCCGCAGTACCAGTGGCCCTCGACCTCGACGCCCTGGCCGATGATCTGCACCCGGCAGTGCTCGCAGATGGGTGCCATGCGGTGGATCGCGCAGGAGAAGCAGTCGAAGACATGGACTCTCCTCTTTGAAGAAACTGATATCTCAAAGAGAGGCGAGTGAGCAGCGGTTATGACGAACGGTGAGTGGCTTGAGTACTGGCTGTCACGAGCGCCGATGCTGTCGGAGGACGCCCTAGACGACATCCACCACATCCTTACGACTGCGGGAGGCGACGAAGACTGACCTGATGCGGCCAAACCGTCCTGCCCAGTGAGGGCTAGTACTACAGCCGGTGGTTCACGTGACGTGACGGCGGTTGGCTCGTTGCTCCGTTCGTGGGACTGAAATTGCCGCTTGGTGTGATGCGGACGGATGAGTTGAGCGCGGACCGGGTCGCGGTGCTGTCGGGCCCGAACCTGGCGCGCGAGATCATGGACGGTCAACCCGCCGCGGCCACCGTCGCCTGCCCCGACGAGTACGCCGCCCGCCGCTTCCAGCAGGCGTGCCACACCTCCTACTTCCGGCCCTGCACCAGCACCGTCGTGATCGGCTGCGAGCTTATCTGCGGTTCACCAGTGGCTGTAGCTGGTCAGGTGCTTGCAACAGTTTGAGGCACGACAGGCACGTTGTTCTTCACTTCGTTGGTTTGAGCAGTGCTGCGAACCAACAAGCAGCGATGGTGAGCTCCAGGACCCCTAGGATCGACCTCGACATCGGCCTCCTCCGAGGTCGATCCGAATCCTGCGGCGATCAAGCCTGCCCTCGGCCTGCCCGCCACGGTGGTGCAGGTCGGCGCAGCCGAGCCACGCCATGTGATCAACCAGCTCGGACAAGACGTCGAGCATGAAAGGATTGTCCTTGCGTGGCTGCGGATTGAGTGGGCCGGCATGGAAGCCTGCCTCCGCAGGGGTGGGGAACGGCGAGTCTGGCATGCCTGTTGTGAGGCCAGTGACAGTGGTCGGACACGGATGGTGTCCGTTCGATAAGAAGAGGTTCGCATGACGGTTGTCTCGATCAGGAAACTCGGTGACCCGGTTCTGCGGGAGCCTGCCAAGCCGGTGACCGACTTCGATGCTGAGCTGCGCACCTTAGTCGGCGATCTGCGCGAGACGCTGAGCGACAGCAGAGGGGCCGGGCTTGCCGCGCCCCAGCTCGGTGTCGGGCTCCGGGTGTTCGTCTGGAGCCCCAAGCTGTTCGACGGTCGCGGCGATCTGGACCATCTGGTCAATCCCGTCTTGGACTTCCCGGACAAGGAGGAACAGGACGGTATGGAGGGATGCCTGTCCATACCTGGAGTCTTCCTTGACACCAAGCGTCGGATGAACGTCGTGGCGAAAGGCTTCACCATGAAGGGCGACCCGGTCCAGGTCGTCGGGGACGGGATCCAGGCCCGCTGCATCCAGCACGAGACCGATCACCTGGACGGTGTGCTGTTCATCGACAGGCTGACCCCTGAGCAACAGGAGCGGTGGATTGCCACGCTGCGCGCGGCCGACTGGTTCGACGAGAGTCTCATGACAAAGATCAAAAACTCACCGCACCAGTAGAGTGCGGCCGACTGTGCGGAAAGCGTCCCAGCGTCGCTTTCCGCACTCCGGCGACATGGGGGTGAACGTCCGCACCTCCTGGTGCCGCCGCGCCCCATGCCTGGCAACAATCCCGGGACACCGGCACTGGCCTCCTCGTCCGACTGGCTGGTGGTGCGCAAGTGGTGCGAGGTGCCGAAAATGGCCTAGACAGCAAACAAACCCTAAGTCGCTGACCTGGGGTTTTGTGTGGAGCGGATGACGGAAATCGAACCCGCGCTCTGAGCTTGGCGTGCACGGCCGTCGCCGCTCCCAGACCGGTATGGCATCGATGCCGAGGTGACGGAGCCCATGGACGCCTGAACTCCCGTGCGCAGTAGGCGAGTTGTGAGCTTGATCGACGTATATTGCCAGCCGTGGTCCGCGTGATGAATGAGCTGTCCGGGCTCGACCTCGCGGGAAGCGAGGGCGTACTCCAGCGTGGTCAGGACCAGGTCGGCGTCCGCGCGGGCGGAGGTCTCCCACGCCACCACCCGGCGGGAGAAGGCGTCGCGGATCGCAGACAGCCACAACGGGCCCTCGCCGGTGGAGATCATCGTCAGGTCGGTGACCCACAGCCGGTTCGGTGCCGGTGCGGTGAAGTCCCGGTTGACCAGGTCCGGGGCCAGGGTGGCCTTCGGGTCGCGGCGCGTGAAGCCGCCCCGGCGCGGGCTGACGCCCGCCAGGCCGTCCTCGCGCATCAGCCGCTCGACCCGCTTGCGCCCGACGCGCACGCCCTCGCGCTTGAGGACGGCGTGCACGCGCGGCGAGCCGTAGATGCCGCCGGAGTCGCCGTTTAGGCTCGTACACCTCCCTCACCGAGTTGGATCCTGGAGGGTCAAACGGGCAGGCCGAGCGCGATTGCGAGCCAGAATAAGGCACAAGAGGAATAGGCGTGACGCTGCACCCCGGGTTCGGCGAAAGCAGGAAGGCGTACGGCACTGTCTGATCGACCCTACAGACAAAATTTCTTCGAGGATTCTTTGACGCGTGAAGAGTGGCTTGAGAAATGTCTGTCTGAAGCACCGGTCCTGACCGAGGAGCAGGCAGACGAGATCCTGGAACTGATGGAGCTGAAGTGACAGAAGTGCAGAGAGGATGAGCCGCTACGCCGACCAGGTAGAACCTCCGGCCGGCAGAGCGCCGTCAGCTTGCCAGCGCCCTCCCTGCCCTTGACTATGCCGCGTATGACACGTTGCGAAGTGTGTGGCAATGACTACGACCTGGCCTTCACCGTGGAGACCCAGGACGGTTCCCGTCACGTATTCGATTCGTTCGCCTGCGCGATCCACCGTATGGCACCCATCTGCGAGCACTGCCGGGTCCAGATCATCGGCCAGGGAGTCGAGGCCGAGGGTCACTGGTACTGCGGCGCGCACTGCGCCCGTGCAGAGGGAAAGGTGGGCATCGTGGACAAGGTGGGAAGTGCGCACAGCTCCGCCTCATAGCAAAAGGACCCCTCTCACACGGGAGGGGTCCTTTTGTTTCGTTGTCAGGCGGTGTGAAATACCGGCTCTGCTCGTGCAGCGTTGAACCGGCCGCCTCGGCTTTTGGCTGGGTGGATGACCACCGCCCTGAGCACTTTTCTGGCGATGATCCGCTGACGCTCGATCGACAGGTTCCCCCAGCCGTTCGACAACAGCTCCTCCGTGATGGCACGAGCGCCAGCTGGGATCGTGTGGTCTGCCCTGTCCACCAGCAGCTCGTTCTTGCGGGCGTTGAGGTCATCGAGCGTCGTGACGTACGAGGCGGCGCGAACCTTCTTGGCTTCCCAGAGGGCCTGAAGTTCCGCGATCTGCTCTTCCACGTCCTTCAACTCGGCCTCACGTGCCCACGGCTCCGCATCCGCGGGGACCTGCTTCTTCTTGCTGGCTCTGAGCACCTGGAGCCAGACGAGATCCTGGACCAGCTCGTCCAACTGCGGACCGTCAATGCTGAGCGCCCCGCAGTGCTCCGGGCGCTGCTTGTTGCAGTTGTAGTTGAACGTCTGGGTGCGCTTACCCTTTGCCCACTTCGGGTGGCCTTTCAGGCCCGCCCCGCATCGGCCGCAACGTGCGATAGCAGTCAAGAAGTACTGAACGTTGGCAGTGCCAATCTCCTGCCGCGCGGTCGCTTCTTTCTTGGCCTGAACCAGGTACCAGGTGTCAAGGCTGGCGAAGATCGGGTCCCAATCACCCATAACGATCTCGTTCTCATCGTCGTAGATGATCTCTTCGTTGTAGGTGCGAACGCCCCAGTTTCGAGGGGCAAGGATCATGGCTTTAGTTTCCGCACACTTCACATGTCGCCATGTGCCACAGGGTGAGCCGTCCGTACGGCACGGGCGAGCCGCCGCCGGGCGAGTCGCCCGGCAATCACCCGTCCGTACGGTCACTGCGGGGACGTCGCACGGACGGGGGTTCAGCCTCCGCGGGGGCGTCGTACGGACGCGGGTCCGGTCTCCGTATGGACGCGGGTCGGGTCTCCGTGCGGCAGACGGTCCGGCCTCCCTACGGCAGACGGTCCGGCCTTCCTACGGCAGGCGGTCCGGCCTCCGTGCGGCCTGCCGGTCCGGCCTCCGCGGCCCGGGTCCCTGTGCGGTGCCTGCCGCCGCGCCCCGCCCACCGCCGGCCCGGGATCAAGAGATCACGGGTCTCCCGCCGCAGCGGAACATGTGACATAGTACTGATGTGTCCACTCCTCTTCGGGTCGTCGTCGTGGGCGCCGGCATCGTCGGCGCGGCGATCGCCCGTGCCCTGGTCCGCGCCGGCTGCGAGGTGACCGTCGTCGACCGCGGCCCTACGGCCGGGGGCACCTCCGCCGGCGGGGAGGGCAATCTGCTCGTATCCGACAAGGAACCGGGACCTGAGCTGCGGCTGGCGCAGCGTTCGCTCGCCGCCTGGGCGCGGATCGGGGACGAGCTGCGCGATGAGCTCCCCGCCGGATTCCCCAGCCTCGAACTGGAACGGAAGGGCGGCCTGGTGGTCGCCACGACCGAGGCCGACGCACAGGCTCTGCTGGCGTTCGCGGACACCCAGCGCGGTGCCGGGGTGCTGGCCGAGACGGTGGACGACTCCCGGGCTCATAAGCTCGAACCCGACCTGACACCGCACGCCACCGCCACGGTGTACTACCCCGAGGACCTGCAGGTGCAGCCGGTGGCGGCGACCGAGGCGCTGCTGGCTGCGGCCCGCCGCCACGGCGCGCGCGTCCGACAGGGCGTCGAGGTGACGGGGCCGGTGCTGTCGTCGGGCCGGCTTGTCGGCGTGCGGATCGCTTCCGGAACCCTGCCCGCCGACGCCGTGGTGCTCGCCGCCGGACCCTGGTCCGGGCTGGTCGCCGAGCGGCTCGGCGTTCTTCTCCCGGTGCGTCCGCGTCGCGGTACGGTGCTGGTCACCTCGCGGATGCCGGTGCGTATCCGGCACAAGGTGTACGACGCGGACTATGTGGGCGCGGTCGGCTCCGGCTCGGCCGACCTGCAGGTCTCCAGCGTGGTCGAGTCGACCGCCGGCGGGACCGTCCTGATCGGCTCCTCCCGGGAGCGCCGCGGCTTCGACGAGCGGATCGAGGCCCGGGTGCTCGCCGCGCTGGCCGCCAAGGCACTGCTGCTGTTCCCTTTCCTGGCCGACGCGCAGGTGATGCGCGCGTACGGAGGGTTCCGGCCGTTCGTCCCCGACCACCTGCCGGTGATCGGTGCCGACCCGCGGTTGCCCGGTCTGTGGCACGCGACCGGGCACGAGGGCGCCGGGATCGGCCTGAGCCTGGCCACCGCCGAGCTGCTGCGCGACCAACTCCTCGCCGACGCCGCCGGTCCCGCCGATCCGCTGGCCGCCGAGTTCCGCCTGGACCGTCCCACTCTGCTGCCGCACCTCGAAGGGGCCGTCCGATGACGGAAATTCATATCGAGGTCGACGGGGACCGGATCGCCGGTCTGGCCGGGCAGAGCATCGCCGGGCTGTTGCTGGCCGACGGGCGGGTGGCCTGGCGGCGTACCCGCACCGGCCGCCCCCGCGGTGTCTTCTGCGGGATCGGCGCCTGCTTCGACTGCCTGGTGACGGTCAACGGGCTGCGCGACGTGCGGGCCTGCCAGCGGCGGGCCGTGGACGGCGACAAGGTCGACCTGCAGGAGGACGATCGTGACTGAGGTACTCGTGACTGAAGTACTCGTCGTGGGCGGCGGACCGGCAGGGATGGCCGCGGCGCTGGCCGCCCGCCGCCACGGCGCCCGGGTCGTGCTGCTCGAAGCCGGCGACGACATCGGCGGGCAGTACTGGCGGCACCTGCCGAACGGACGCGCCGAATCGAACGGACGCGCCGACACGAGCGGGCACGCCGACACGAGCGAGCGGTTGTGGCATCACGGCTGGGACCGCTTCACCGCGATGCGCGACGAGCTGCTGGGCGACGAAGACTGCGAGGTCGTGACCGGCGCGCATGTGTGGTCGGTCGACAGGCGTGACGACGCCCCGCCGCTGGTGCACGTGTTCGTCGGCGAGCCGGACGGGCAGGGGCGCGAGTCGCGTACCTTCGATCCGGCGGCCCTGGTGCTCGCGACCGGGGCGTACGAGCGCACCCTGCCGTTCCCCGGCTGGGACCTGCCCGGTGTCTTCACTGCCGGGGCGGCGCAGGCGCTGGCCAAGGGCGAGCGGGTGGCCGTCGGCCGCCGGGTCCTGGTGGCCGGTGCCGGGCCGTTCCTGCTGCCCGTCGTCTCCAGCCTGCTGCGGATCGGCGCCGAGGTCGCGGGTGTGGTCGAGGCGGCCGGCCCGGCGCAGCTCGTCGGCGGCTGGGCGACCCGGCCGTGGCAGCTGCTCGCGGCTCGGCACAAGGCCGGTGAGCTGGCCGGGTACGCTCGCCAGTTGGCCGCCCACCGCATTCCGTACCGGACCGGGGCGGCAGTGGTCGCGGCGCACGGCGTCGATCGCGTGGAGGCGGTGACCGTGACGCGCCTGACCCGGGACTGGACGCCGATTCCCGGCACCGAACGACGGATCGAGGTCGACGCCGTCTGTGTGAGCCATGGCTTCGTCCCGCGCACCGAGCTCGCCACGGCGGCCGGCTGCGCGGTGGGTGCGGACGGCGCGGTCACCGTCGACGAGCGGCAGCGTTCGTCGGTGCCCGGGGTCCTGACCGCCGGCGAGCTGACCGGTATCGGCGGCGTCGACCTGGCCCTGGCCGAGGGTGAGATCGCCGGGACCGTCGCCGCCGGGGGCGTGCCCGCACCGGGCGCGGTCCGCGAGCGGGTGGTCTTCCGGAGGTTCGCCGCACGGCTCGCCGCCGCGCACGGCATCCGCCCGGGCTGGCGCGACTGGGTGGACGACGACACCGTGGTGTGCCGCTGCGAGGACGTCACCGCGGGCGCCCTGCGCCGGACCGCGGAGCTGACCGGATCCCGCGGGCTGCGCTCACTCAAACTGACCACTCGGGCCGGCCTGGGCCTGTGCCAGGGCCGCACCTGCGGCCGCACGGTCGAGGACCTGCTCACCTGTGTGAACGAGCCCGGCCTGCTCGACCCGGGCCGTACCGCCCACCGACCGATCGCCATCCCCGTACGCCTGGGCGAACTCGCTTCGTCGACCAGGACCAGCAACCGAGAGGACCTGCCATGAGTTCCGCACCGCCCGACCTGCACGGGGTGATCGTCGCCACCGCGCTGCCCTTCAAGGAGAACCCCTCGGCCCCCTCCGGGCTGGAGGTCGACTACGACCGTTACGCGGAGCACTGCGACTGGCTCATCAACGAGGGCTGCCACGGCGTCGGTCCGAACGGATCGCTCGGCGAGTACTCCGCGCTGACCGACGCGGAGCGTCGCAAGGTCGTCCAGGTGGCCGTCGAGGCGGTCGGCGGGCGCGGCGTCGTGGTCGCCGGGGTGCACGGGCCCGGCTGGCACCAGGCCCGGCACTGGGCCGAACTGGCCGCCGAGGACGGCGCCGACGCCGTGCTGGCGCTGCCGCCCACGATGTACCGGGCCAGCCACGAGCAGGTCGTCGAGCACTACACGAAGATCGACGAGGTCGGGCTGCCGATCATGATCTACAACAACCCAGTTGACACCAGGGTCGACCTGGTCCCCGACCTGGTGGCCGAGATCGCCCAGCTGCCCAACGTCACCGCGATCAAGGAATTCAGCGGGGACGTGCGCCGGCTGTTCGAGATCACCGAGCGGTGCGACATCGACGTCGTGGCCGGCGCCGACGATGTGCTGTTCGAGCTGATGGCCGACGGGGCGGTCGGCTGGTTCGCCGGCTTCCCCAACACCTTCCCCGCCGAGTCGGTGGCGATCTACGAGCACATGCTGGCTGGGCGCTTCGAGGAGGCCCGGGAGCTCTACAAGCACCTCGTCGCGGTGTTCCGGTGGGACTCGCGCACCGAGTTCGTGCAGGCCATCAAGCTCGGCATGGAGATGGTCGGCCGGTACGGCGGCCCGTGCCGCCCGCCGCGCGGCCCGCTCTCCGCCGAGCACGACGCCCAGGTGCGCGCCGACATGCGACGGGCCATCGCCGCGCTCGAGGCACGCCGCGCCGTGGCGGTCTGAGATGCGCACGTCGCGGCTGTTCTCCGCCGTCGACTCGCACACCGAGGGCATGCCGACCCGGGTCGTGACCGGTGGCATCGGGGTGATCCCCGGGGCCACCATGAACGAGCGGCGGCTGTACTTCGTCGAGCACCTCGACCACATACGGCGGCTGCTGGTGAACGAGCCGCGCGGCCACTCGGCGATGAGCGGCGCCATCCTGCAGCCGCCGACCCGCCCCGACGCGGATTTCGGCGTGCTGTACATCGAGGTGTCCGGCTGCCTGCCGATGTGCGGGCACGGCACGATCGGGGTGGCCACGGTACTGGTCGAGACCGGGATGGTCGAGGTCGTCGAGCCGGTGACCACCATCCGGCTGGACACCCCGGCCGGGCTGGTGGTGGCCAACGTCGCGGTCAAGGACGGGCACGCCGAGAGCGTCACGCTGGAGAACGTGCCCGCGTACTGCGACCGGCTCGACGAGACCATCGAGGTGCCCGGCCTCGGAGCGGTCAGGTACAGCCTGGCGTTCGGAGGGAACTTCTACGCCATGGTGGACCTCGACGACGTGCGGCTGCCGTTCGACCGTGCACGCAAGGACGAGATTCTGAGCGCCGGGCTGGCGATCATGGGCGCGATCAACACGTCGGCGCCGCCCGCGCACCCGGAGATCGAGGGGGTCGACCACTGCCACCACGTGGAGTTCATCGCGCCCGGTTCGACCGCCGCGCACTCGCGGCACGCCATGGCGATCCACCCGGGATGGTTCGACCGATCGCCCTGCGGAACCGGCACGTCGGCGCGGATGGCCGAGCTGCACGCACGCGGCGAGCTGCCGCTGCAGCAGGATTTCGTCAACGAGTCCTTCATCGGCAGCCGGTTCACCGGCCGCCTGGTGGGAGAGACCACGGTCGGCGGTCTGCCCGCGGTGCTGCCGACCATCACCGGCCGGGCCTGGGTGACCGGGATGGGCCAGTACATGCTGGACCCGACCGATCCCTACCCGGCCGGTTTCGAGTTCTGAGGGGAACGGCGGACGTCACGCCGCCTCTTCGACGCCCGGCTGCGCCGGGGAGAGGCCGTGCCGATCGCGACGGCCGCACGCCACCACGCGTGGCTCCCGCGGCCGGTGACATATCAGGGGACACCACTGTCGCTGTCCCACTGTCGATGTTCCTCCCGCACCTGCGACGACCGGCGAATGCGATACTCGGCACTGCGTCGGCCGACGATGGTTGGCGGGGTTTTGCGGGGTGTGACATTTCAGTCAGGGGAGGACGGCGCGGATGAGTTCATCAATCATCGGCCCGGTGTCGGTGGGGGCGAGCCTGCGCGGCACCGTGGAGGACGCGGTGGCCGCGGCCATCGTCTCGGGTGAACTCGCCCCGGGCACCCTGGTCACCGCGCCGACGCTGGCCACACGTTTCGGGATCTCCGCCACCCCGGTCCGTGAGGCCCTGCTCAACCTGCAGGAACGCGGGTTCGTCGACGTGGTGCGCAACAAGGGTTTCCGGGTCAGCGAGGTCAGCGAGCAGGACCTCTGGGAGATCGTGCGGCTGCGCCAGCTGCTGGAGGCCCCACCGATGCGGGAGATCGCGCGGACACTGCAACCGGAGGCCGCCACCGATCTGCGGCGCAGGGCCCAGCTGATCGTCGCCGCGGCCGCCGCGGCCGATCTGGCGGGCTACCTCGCCGCCGACATGGCCTTCCACCTGCGACTGCTGGAGCTGCACGGCAACCGTCGGCTGGTCGCGATGGTGAAGGACCTGCGGCAGCAGACCCGCATGGTGGGTCTGGCCGACATGATCGGTACAGCCGAGCTGGCCCGTTCGGCCGCCGAGCACCACAGTCTGGTGGACCTGCTGGAGGCGCGTGACGGGCGGGGTGCGGAAACGCTGCTCACCGCCCACATCGGGCACGTGCTCGGGTGGTGGAACGGCCGCTCGGAGGACTGAGACGCAGGTGTGACGAGCCCGCCCGGCCTAGCCGGGCGGGCTCGCGGCGTATGTCCGTGAACCGGGATGTCGGCCCAGTAAATTCTCGCTGAAGCTCTTCTCCAGGGAGGTGTCACATACTACTGTCACCTCAAGCGGCCGGGATCGCAGAGATCTCGACCGCTTCGTGGGACCGGTCGCGGCTGCTCTGCCCGCCGTCTCACTGAACTCGCAGCGTTTCTGCTCACCATTTCCGCACCACAGTCGCTGGTCCGCCGGCCCCTCACCCGTCCCGCTCATCCGGACGGCCGGGCTGCACGCACCCGACCGGAAGGTAGGACCCCTTGAAGAGAACCTCGTCTTCAGCGGCACTCGTTGGGCTGGCGGTCGGCGCACTCGCCCTTTCGGCATGCACCAGCGGCGGCTCCTCGTCCACAGGCGCCGGCGCTGGGGGCGGTGGGACCGCGGTCAAGGGCGGGACCCTGCAGGTCCTGCAAGCGGCCAACTTCTCCTATGTCGACCCGGCCCGCGGGTGGGACGGCGGCGTCAACGCGTTCTACCGCCTGATATACCGCCAGCTGGTCACCAAGGCACCCAACGACGCCAAGGACCCCAACGCGATGGTCCCCGACCTCGCGGAGAGCCTCGGCAAGGTCTCCGCCGACGGTCTGACCTGGACCTACAAGCTCAAGGCCGGGATCAAGTTCGACACCGGAGCGCCGATCACGTCCAAGGACGTCAAGTTCGGCATCAGCCGCGGCTGGGACCCGGAGATCGGCATCGGCGCGCCGTACCTGAAGCAGCTGATCGATGCCCCGAAGGGCTACCAGGGGCCGTACCGCTCGGGCGAGTTGCGGACGATCGAGACGCCGGACGACCGGACGATCGTCTTCCATCTCAAAGCGCCGTTCCCCGAGTTCGACGCGGCGCTGTCCCAGCCGACCGGCACCCCGTTCCCGGTCGGCACCGGCGGGGGCGACTCGTTCATCAAGGACGTCATTTCCTCCGGTCCGTACGACGTGGAGAAACTCACCCCGGGCAGCCTGATCCAGCTCAAGCGCAACCCGCACTGGGACGCGAAGAGCGACACGGTCCGCAAGGCATACCCCGACGCGTGGCGCTTCACCATCGGCGTCGAGGGGGCCACCATCGACGAGCGCCTCATCGCCGGCCAGGGCGCCGACATCAACGCGATCTCCGGCAGTGTGCAGACGGCCACCATCGCCCGCCTGCAGACACCGCAGCTCAAGGCGCGGGTGGTCAAGGCACCGTCGACCTGCCTCACGTACATGGGTCTCAACACGACGAAGAAACCGCTCGACAACGTGAAGGTGCGTCAGGCCGTCAACTACGCGGTGGACAAGGGCTCGGTGCTCAACGCCGCCGGCGGCAGACAGTTCACGACGATCTCCAACAGCCTCCTGCCGCAGACGGTCTCCGGACACGTCGACTACAACCCCTATCCGAGCGCGGACAACGCCGGTGACGTGGCCAAGGCCAAGCGACTGCTCACCGAGGCGGGTCATCCGAACGGCTTCACGATGACCCTGGACGTCCGCGCGCAAGAGACCGAGCAGCGCAAGGGCGAGGCAATTCAGCAGGCGCTCAAGCGGGTCGGCATCAAGGTCAAGCTGAACGTGATCGACACGTCGACCTACTACGAGACGATCGGCACGCCGTCGCAGCAGCACGACGCGGCGATCACCGGCTGGTGCCCGGACTGGGCGTCGAGCGCCTCGACGTTCCTGCCGCCCCTCTTCGACGGTCGGCACATCAATCCCAAGGGCAACCAGAACCTCTCCCAGCTCGACGACCCCGCCGTCAACGCCGAGATCGACCGGATCGGCGCGATGACCGACCTGGCCGCGGCCAACAAGGGATGGGGCGAGCTGGACAAGAAGATCATGAAGTTGGCTCCCTTCGTTCCGCTGAACGTCGACAACCGCATCTACCTGCCGGGCGCCAACGTGGCCGGGATGATCGCGCCCAGCGGCGAGCTCGACTACGGCATCATCGGTCTCAAGGACCCGGCGAAGGGCTGACATGACGATCCCGTCAACCGGCCCGCAGGTGCCGGCGGTGTCCGTACCGGGCACCGCCGACGCCACCCCGGACCCTCGCTGGAGCGTGGCCCGTACCCTGCTGCGCGACCCGGTGGCCGTGGTCTGCCTCGGCTACATCGCACTGATCGTGCTCATGGCGGTGTTCGCACCTCTCATCGTCCGGGTCAGCGGCTGGGACCCGTACGAGTTCGACCAGAGCGCCATCGACCCCGACCTCGGCGGCATACCCACCGGGGGCTGGGGCGGCATCTCCGGATCGCACTGGCTCGGTGTCGAGCCCGGCAGCGGCCGGGACGTCTTCGCCCGGATCGTGTACGGCGCCCGCTCCTCGATGCTCATCGCCCTCGGCGCGACGCTGCTCACCACGGCGCTCGGCATGGTGTTCGGCCTGCTGGCCGGTTACTTCGGCGGCCGGGCCGACATGCTGATCTCGCGGGTCATGGAGTTCCTGATGGCGTTCCCCGCGCTCATCTTCATGATCGCCGTGCTGTCCGCGCTGCCCGCGGACGACCGCCAGTACCTGCTGGTCGTGGTGATCTCGGTGTTCGGCTGGCCCTACCTGGCCCGGATCGTGCGAGGACAGACCATGTCGCTGAAGGAGCGCGAGTTCGTCGAGGCGGCCCGCGCGTCCGGTGCCTCCCGCACCACCATCGTGTTCACCGAGATCCTGCCCAACCTGCGCTCGACTGTCCTGGTCATGGTGACCCTGGCGGTACCCGGTTACATCGGCACCGAGGCCGGGCTGTCCTTCCTCGGCGTCGGCCTGGTGCCACCCGCCCCGTCCTGGGGGCAGATGATCTCGAGTTCGGTGAGCTGGTATGCGGTGGTCCCCACGTACTTCCTGGTACCGGGCGTCTTCCTGGCGCTGCTGGTGCTGTCCTTCATGGTCCTCGGCGATCACATCCGGACCGCCGTCGAGCCGGGGGGCCGCTCATGACCCGCTACATCGTGCACCGCGTACTGGGCATGCTGCTGGTGCTGTTCCTGGTCTGCCTGTTCACCTACATCATCTTCTTCGCCCTGTCGCCGGACCCGGCCGTGCAGATCTGCGGCAAGAACTGCACCCCGGAGCGCATCGACCAGATCCGCGCCAACCTCGGCCTGACCGATCCGTTCCTGACCCAGTTCCTGCACTTCCTGCAAGGACTGTTCCTGGGCCGCGACTACGGCAGCGGCCCGTCCACGGTGCACTGCCCGGCACCCTGCCTCGGCTACTCGTTCCAGACCTCGCAGTTCGTCACCGACATGGTCGTGCAGCGGCTGCCGGTGACCGCGGTGGTCGCCATCGGCGCGGCCGTGCTCTGGCTGTTCATGGGCGTGATCGGCGGTCTGCTCAGCGCCGTGCGCGAAGGGAGGTTCACCGACCGGTTCATCACCGGGCTCACCCTGGGCGGCATGGCGATCCCGAACTACGTGCTCGCCCTCGCGCTGCAGTACGTGCTCGTGGTGTGGCTGCAGTGGCTGCCGTTCCCGCAGGCCGTGGAGTTCGCCGACGACCCGGGGCAGTGGTTCCTCAACTTCATCATGCCCTGGACGGTGCTGGCGATCGGCTACGCCTCGGCGTACACCCGGCTCACCCGGGCCAACGTCATCGACACCCTGGGAGAGAACTTCGTGCGGACCGCGAGAGCCAAGGGCCTGCGACCGTCCCTGGTGTGGCGGCGGCACGCGCTGCGGCCGGCGCTGACCCCGATCGTCACGATCGCGGGCATGGACTTCGCCGGCCTCCTCGGCGGCGCGCTGATCACCGAGACGGTCTTCGGGATCAACGGCGTCGGCAAACTCGCCTCGGACTCCATCACCAAGAACGACCAGCCGGTGATCATGGCGGTGACGTTGCTCGCGGCGTTCTTCGTCGTGGTCGGCAACATGGCCGTCGACCTGGTGTACTCGGCGATCGACCCGCGGGTCGGAGTGGGAGCGGCGTCATGAGCGACCTGCTGCGCGTCAGCGGCCTGACCGTCGCCTTCCACGGCGTGCCGGTGGTCGACGCCATCGACTTCGCCGTGCCACCCGGCGGCGCCCTCGGCATCGTCGGCGAGTCCGGTTCGGGCAAGTCGATGACCAGCCTCGCGATCATGGGGCTGCTCCCGAAGGGCGCCACCCGCGCCGGCAGCATCGACTTCGACGGCGGCGAGCTCACCACGCTGGACGAACGCCGGATGCGAGCCGTTCGCGGCGACCGGATCGCGATGGTCTTCCAGGACCCGCTCTCCTCGCTGAACCCGTACTACACGGTGGGCACGCAGATCGCCGAGGCCTACCGGTCGCACCGCTCCGGCGTCAGCCGCCGAGCAGCCCGCACGGCGGCGATCGAGGCGATGGAACGCGTGCACATCCGCGACGCGGCCCGCCGCGTCGACGAATACCCGCACCAGTTCTCCGGTGGCATGCGCCAGCGCGTGATGATCGCGATGGCGCTCAGCACCGAGCCCGACCTGATCATCGCCGACGAGCCGACCACCGCGCTCGACGTCACCGTCCAGGCCCAGATCCTCGACCTGCTCGCCGAGGTACGCCGCGACACCGGTGCCGCGCTCATCCTCATCACCCACGACCTCGCCGTGGTCAGCGAGGTCGCCGACAGGCTGATCGTCATGCGGCACGGCAAGGTGGTCGAGTCCGGCACCGCCGAGCAGGTCTTCTGCGGCCCGCAACACCCGTACACCCGGGCGCTGCTCGACGCGGTCCCGCGGATCGACGACGAGATCGGCGAACTGCAGACCCTGGAAGGCGGCACATGAGCTCCGAACCATTGTTGCGGGCCCGGGACCTGGTCAAGGAGTTCCCCATCGCGGGTACGGCCGGCCTGCTGCGCCCCGCGCGCAAGTTCACCGCGGTCGACACCGTCTCCTTCGACCTGCACGCGGGCAAGACCCTCGCGCTGGTGGGGGAGTCCGGGTCGGGCAAGTCGACCACCGCGCGGCTCGCCGCCCGGCTGATCGACGTCACGTCGGGCACCGTCCACCTCGACGGCACCGACATCACCGCCCTGCACGGGCCCGATCTGCTGGAGGTACGCCGCCAGGTACAGGTCGTGTTCCAGGATCCGTTCTCGTCGCTCAACCCCCGGCACACCGTCGAACGGATCGTCACCGCGCCGCTGCGCTACCAGAAACAGCCGATTCCCGGCGGCACCCGGACGGTCGCCCGAGCGCTCATGGAACGGGTGGGGCTCGACCCCGATCACGTCGGCCGCTACCCCGCGCAGTTCTCCGGCGGGCAGGCGCAGCGTATCGGCATCGCCCGCGCGCTGGCCGTGAGCCCGCGCGTACTGGTCTGCGACGAGGCGGTCTCGGCGCTCGACGTCTCGGTACAGGCGCAGATCATCAACCTGTTGCGCGAACTGCAGCGCGAGGAGGGCTTCGGCTGCCTGTTCATCGCCCATGACCTCGCCGTGGTCCGGCAGATCGCCACCAGCGTCGCGGTGATGACGGCCGGCCGAGTGGTGGAGGCCGGCGAACGGGACGCGGTCTTCGGCGACCCGCAGCACGAGTACACCCGCAAACTGCTGGCCGCCGTGCCGCGGATCCGCCCCGAGTGGGACGCGCGCCGACGCGACGCGACCGGAGCCACGACATGAACCTGGTGGAAACGAACCTGGTGGAATATCCCCTGCCCGGCGCCTGGGTCCGCGAGTTCACCGTCGCCGTGCCACTGGACTGGTCCGATCCCGGCGGCGAGAGCATCGAGCTGTTCGTCCGGGAGCTCACCGACCCCGAACGCCGCCACGACGACCTGCCGCTGCTGACCTTTCTGCAGGGCGGCCCCGGCGGTGCCAACCCCCGGCCCGCCCCGGTGGGGGGCTGGCTGCCCGAGGCCCTGCCGCACTACCGGGTCGTCCTGGTCGACCAGCGCGGCACCGGGCGCAGCACCCCGGTCGACGGAACCGACATCGCGGTTTTCCCCGACGCCCGCGCGGCCGCGGACTATTTGTTGCGTTTCCGGGCCGACTCGATCGTGCGCGACCTCGAACACGTCAGGACCCGGTGCTACGACGGCAGACGGTGGGCCACCCTCGCGCAGAGCTTCGGCGGGTGGATCACCCTGACCTACCTGTCGCACGCCCCCGAGGCACTGACCGCCTGCTACGTCTGCGGCGGGATCCCCGGCACTCCGCCCGATCCCGAAGAGGTCTACCGGCGCACGTTCGACCGGGTGGCCGACAAGACCGCCGACTTCTACCGGCGCTACCCACAGGACGTCGACGCGGTGGCGGCGATCGCCGACCGGCTCGCCGCCGGTGAGGTGACGCTGCCGGACGGCTCGCCGCTGTCGGTGCGCCGGTTCCAGACCCTGGGCGGGGACCTCGGCTTCGGAGCCGGCCACCAGCGCCTGCACTGGCTGGTCTCCGAGGCGATCCGCCGAGACGGCAGGCTCGACGACAAGTTCCTGGAGACGGCGCTGGTCAGGACGTCGAACGCGGGGAACCCGCTGTTCTGGACTCTTCAGGAGTCGATCTACGGCGACGGCGCCAACGGTCCCTTCCGCTGGTCCGCCCAGCGTGAACGGGACCTACGGCCGGAGTTCGCTGAGGACGTCCGGCCGCTGCTGTTCACCTCGGAGATGACGTTTCCGTGGATGTTCGAGGAGATCCGGGCACTGCGGCCGTTCGCGCCCGCCATGGCCGAGCTCGCCGAGCAGAAGGTCTGGAGCCCGCTCTACGACCCGGCTCGGCTCGCGGCCAACGACGTCCCGCTGGCCGCCGCCGTGTACGCCGACGACGTGTTCGTCGACGCCGGCCTGCAGCGCGACACCCTGACCCGGGTCGGCAACGCGCAGACCTGGGTGACCAACGAGTACGAACACGACGGCATCGCCGACGGCCGGGTGTTCCGCCGGCTGCGGGAGATGGTCCGCGACCGAGGAGGCGAAAAGCGTTGACCGAGACGACCACCCCGCCGTACGCCGGGACGACCACCCCGCCGTACGCCGGGACGAAACCGCCGCGGCTGGCCGACGAAAGCCCCGGCTTCCTGGCCCGCATCGGGCAGGGCTGGGCCGAACGCGACATCCCGGCGCCGGTGACGTCGGCCGCGGCACGGGCGGCGGCCGAGCACCGGGCCCGGCTGAGCGCCTGCCTGCCGGACCGGACCCTGGTCCTGGCCGCGGGCCGCGCCCCCCGCCGTAACGGCGACGCGGACTACCCGTTCCGGGCGGACAGCGACTTCGTCTGGGCCACCTCGTGCCAGATCGAGGGCGCGGTCCTGGTGATGAAGCCGCGGCCGGGAGGCCACGACGCGGTGCTGTACATGCCGGCTCCGGCCCGGCCCGGCGAACGTGACTTCCACGCCAGTGCCGCGTACGGGGAGCTGTGGGTCGGCCCGTCGGCGGGGCTCGCGGCGTGGTCGGCCGCGCTGGATCTGCCGGTGCGGCCGATCGGCGACCTCGGTGAGCAGCACGGCGGCCAACCGGACGACGTGCGTGCGGTGCTCTCCGACCTTCGCATGATCAAGGACGACTGGGAGATCGGGCAGCTGCGTGAGGCCGTGGACCACACGGTCACCGGATTCGCCGCCGTCGCCGACGAGATCCCGCGGGCCGTCGCCGACGCCCTGGGGGAGCGCTGGCTGCAGGGCACCTTCGACCGGCACGCCCGCACCTTCGGCAACGGGCCCGGCTACAACACCATCGTCGGCTCCGGCGAGCACGCGCCGATCCTGCACTGGGTCCGCTGCGACGGTCCGGTCCAACCCGGCGAGACGCTGCTGCTGGACATGGGCGTCGAAGCGAACTCGCTGTACACCGCGGACGTGACCCGGACGCTACCGGTGGGCGGCACCTTCACACCCCCCCAGCGCCAGGTGCACGACCTGGTCGAGGCCGCCCACCGCGCCGGTATGGACCAGGTTCGCCCCGGCGCCACCTACATCGACTTCCACTTCGCCGCCATGGAGGTGCTGGCCCGCGGGCTGCACGACTGGGGGCTGCTGCCGGTCTCGGTCGACGAGGCGCTCGCCCCCGAGGGACAGCAGCACCGCCGCTACCTGGTCTGCGGTATCGGCCACCACCTGGGCCTGGACGTGCACGACTGCGGCTCGTCGTCGTACGAGCAGTACCAGGGTGCGCCGCTGCGGCCCGGCATGGTGATGACGGTCGAGCCCGGCCTGTACTTCCACGCCCACGACGAGACCCTGCCTCCGGAACTGCGCGGGATCGGCGTACGCCTGGAGGACGACCTTCTGGTCACCGGGACCGGGCACGAGGTGCTGTCGGACGCGCTGCCGATCGACGCCGTCGGACTCGAGAAATGGGCGGCCCGATGACCCGCGCGCGACCCTTCGCCCTGCGAGACGTGGACCTGCTCGACGGGGTGCACTCCCGGACCCGGGACCAGATGCTGCATCTCGCCAGAGTGTTCCCGGTGGACCGGGTGCTCGCGGTCTTCCGGGCCAACGCGGGGCTCGACACCCACGGGGCGCTGGCCCCGGGCACCTGGGAGGACTTCGGTCATCCCGAGGAGCGGGCGTGGTCCGAGGCCGACTACCCCGGACCGGGCGTGGCACCCACGGCGAGCCTGCTGCGCGGGCACTACGCGGGGCACTTCCTGTCGATGCTGTCGCTGGCGTACGCCTCGACCGGCGAGGAAGCCCTGCTGACCAAGACGAACGAGATGGTCGCGGGCCTGGCCGAGGTACGCGACGCGCTGGCGGCGACCGGGCGTTACAGCCACCCGGGCTTTCTGGCGGCGTACGGCGAGTGGCAGTTCTCGCGATTGGAGGACCTGGCGCCGTACGGGGAGATCTGGGCGCCGTACTACACCTGCCACAAGATCATGGCGGGGTTGCTGGACGCGTACGAGCTGACGGGCTCCCAGCAGGCGCTGGACCTCGTCACCGGCATGGGCCACTGGGTGGCCGGCCGGGTTCTGCGGCTGGAGCGGGCGCAACTGCAGCGCATGTGGTCGCTCTACATCGCCGGCGAGTTCGGCGGCATGAACGAGACCATGGCGACACTCCACCGGATCACCGGCGAGCCGTCGTTCCTGCGCGCCGCCGGGGCATTCGAGGTCGACAGCATGCTCGACGCCGCGGTCGAGGGCCGTGACGTGCTCGACGGCATGCACGCCAACCAGCACCTCCCCATGCTCGTCGGGCACCTCGACCAGTACGACGCCACCGGCAACCGCCGCTACCTCGACGCGGTGGTCGCCCTCTGGGACCAGATCGTGCCCGGCCGGACCTTCGCGCACGGCGGCACCGGCGAGGGCGAACTGTGGGGCCCCGCGGACACCGTGGCCGGGTTCGTCAAGCGGCGCAACGCCGAGACCTGCGCCACCTACAACCTGCTGAAGATCGCCCGTTCGCTGTTCGGGCACACCCTCGACGGCCGGTACGCCGACTACGCCGAGCGCGCCTCGCTCAACCACATCGTCGGCTCCCGCGCGGACGTCACCTCGGACACCAGCCCCGAGGTCCTGTACATGTACCCGGTGGACCCGGGCGCCGTCCGCGAGTACGACAACGTCGGCACCTGCTGCGGCGGCACCGGCCTGGAGAGCCACGTCAAGCACCAGGAATCGGTGTGGTTCCACGCACCCGGGCAGCTGTACGTGACGCAGTACCTTCCCTCGCGGCTGCGCTACGCCGACGGGGAGGTGATTCTGCGGACCCGGTACCCTCGCGACGGGAAGGTGGCAGTCGAGTTCGGCGTCGCCTTCTCGGGCGAGCTGCACCTGCGTATCCCGCCCTGGGCCGTCGGTGCCCGGGTCGACGGAGTGGAGGCGCCGGTGCCGGACACCGGATTCGTGACACTGCGGCGCGATTTCCGCCCCGGCGACATCGTCGAGCTCGACCTGCCGATGCCGCTGCGGCTGGTGCCCACCCCCGACGACCCCACCCTGGCCAGCCTGGAACTCGGCCCCACGGTGCTGCTGGCGCGCGACGACGCCACCACCACCCTGACGGTCGCGGCGGCCGCGCACCGGCGTCTCGACGGCAGCATCGCCGGGCACACCACGGACGGCGACCTGGTCTCGGCGCTCGGCCGGACCTTCGAACCGGCCTGGTCCGGCGGCGACCACCGCTACCACATGTACCTGCGCCTGGCCGACCCGGAGATCGCCTTCCTGGGCAGCGCACCCGGAGTACCCGACCGCCACGACTCCGAGGGCTGGTCCTTCCTCACCGGACTGTGGGCGGACGGCGGATACGCCGACATCGCCGCGTTCTTCACCGCGGTCCACCGGGGGGTGGTGCGGGCGGCCCGCTCCGGCCTGCTGAGCCGGGACGAGGCGGTCGCGGTGCTCATGGCAGCCGCCTCCAGCACCCTCGACGGCCCGGCCGTGCCCCGCCGCGGTGTCGTCGGCCCGGACTCGTCGGACGCACCGCGCGTGACCCGGCTGACCTCCGCGGACGGGCAGCCGGTCGAGGACGTCGTCGAGTGGTCGCTCCCCGCGGACATCGGCGTGGGAGATCCGCTGCCGGTGGTCCGGCTGGAGGTGACCGGCGACCGCGCCTCGTCCGGGTGGTACATCCGCGAGCCGGGCTTCGTGGTGACCTCGCTCTCGTCCGCCACCCTGGAGGCCGCGGTGGACGAGGGCACGTGGCAGCCCGCAACCGGCGTGATCGCGCTGGACCGTGAGGGCCGGCATGTGATCCGGGGCCGGGCCACCGACTCCGCCGCCCGGACCGTCCACGTCACTCGCGAGATCGCCGTGGACACCCGGCCCCCGTCGGTGCGTGCCGAGGTCCGTCCGCTCGGACCGAGCAACGTCGAGGTGACCCTCCACGCCGCCGACGACGTGTCCGGCGTGGACCGCGTCCAATGGCGTACCCCGGAGACGTTCTGGGGCGTCTATCAGGAGCCGTTCACCAGGGCGCTGCGCGACGAGCCGCAGACCCTTGAGTTCATCGCCACCGACCGGGCCGGGAACACCACCCCCGTCCAGCGGGTGGTGTTGCCGCCGACGACGCAGCGGGTGCTCCCATGACAGCAGAGCTCGACGACTACCTCGCGTCCTTCACCGAGCCGGCCGGATACCTCAATTTCGGCAGCTACGGACCACCGTCGCGCGCCGTCGTCGAGACGATCGGCCGGCTCACGGCCGAGGCCGGCACCGGTGTCCGCTCGGCGGGACTGCACGCGGAGGACGAGAAGGCTCTCGCGGCAGTCTCGCGCCTCACCGGGTTCGACCGTGGCGCGGTGGTGCTGACGCCCAGCACGTCGCTCGGCCTTCTCCAGATCGCCTTCGGCCTGCCCCGCGGCGCGGTGCTCGTCAGCACCGCGGAATTCCCCTCGAACCTCTATGCGTGGTGGCGGGCAGAGGACGCGGGGCTCACCACCGTACGCACCCTGCGTGCCGTGCCCGGTGACGAGCTCGCACCGGTGACGCCCGAACGCGTGGCAGCCTCCCTCACACCGGACACCGTCGCGGTGGCGGTGAGCGCGGTCGACTTCCGCACCGGGGTTCGCGCGGACCTGGCCGGCATCCGTTCGGCGATCGGCGACCGCCTCCTCGTGGTGGACGGCATCCAGGGGTTCGGTGTCGTCGACACCGACTGGACCCTGGCCGACGCGCTCGTCGTCGGCGGGCAGAAGTGGCTCAGAGCGGGGTGGGGCACGGGCTTCGTGGCACTGTCCCCCCGGGGCCTGGCGCGCCTCCGGCCCGTTCTTGGGGGCTGGACCGGTGTCGAAAGGCCCTCGCACTACGACGGCATGCCCCACGAGCCGCTCCCCGGCGCACAGCGTTTCTCGGTGACCAACGGATCACCGTTCGCGTCCGGGGCGCTCGCGACGGCCCTCGGACAGCTGGAATCCGTCGGGGTCGCCACCGTCCAGCGTCGCATCGAGGACACGGCGACCGCCTTCATCGACCGGCTCCTCGACGCAGGCATGCCGGTGCTGTCGCCCGTTTCGCCGGGTGAACGCGCGGGTCTCGTCGTGGTGGGCATGCCGCACGGCGACGCCCCGACGGTTCACGAACGGCTCGACGCGGCTGGGGTGACCGCGACCGTGCACGGGGACGACCGCATACGTTTCAGCATTCACGCCACCACCACGCCGCCCGCACTCGACGCGGCCCTGGCCGTTCTGGGAGAACCTCGATGATCGTGGCAAGCCGCCTGTGTCACCGGCTCGGCGGAGGTGAACAGCCTTGAGTCACCCGCAGCATGGCCCGGAGCACCCGTCGTACGGTCACTGCTCCGCGGCCGGTTCGACATCCCTGAGCAGCTGTCCGAAGGCCGCCTCGTCGACCACCGGTGTGCCGAACTGGCGGGCCTTGACCACCTTCGACGTGCCCGAGTCCGGGTCGTTGGTGACGAGCAGACTGGTCAGCCGGGAGATGCTGGTGGCGACATGCAGTCCGGCCTCGGTCGCGCGGTCCTCCAGGAGGTCCCGCTCGATCGATGTGTCACCGGAGAACGCGATCCGCATGCCCTGCTTGAGCGGTTTGCCCTCTTCGTAGCGGCCCGGGTTGGGGTACGGGCACGCGGGCCTCTTCCGGGCGGTGCGCCAACTGCCGGGCCGGTAGCCGCCATAGCCGCCCGAGCCGGGGTAACCGCTGGAGCCGCCGTAGCCACCCGAGCCCGCCTGCTGCCCGATCCGGGGCGTCGGCCGGTCCGACCATTCGGTCAGTGGCCGGCACTCGTGCAACGGCAGCCGTACGCCGCCCGTGGCCGCGGCCCTCAGACTCGGCCGGAACGCCTCCGCCAGCACGCGCGCGTCGTCCAGCGCGTGGTGCGCACGCTGCTGTACGACGCCGAAGTGCGCCGCCAGGGTCTCCAGCTTGTGGTTGGGCAGGGGCAGGCCCAGCTCCTTGGACAGCGCGATGGTGCACAGCCGCTGCCGCACCGGCGCCTCACGCTCCGCGCGCGCGTACTCCCGCGCGATCATCTGCCAGTCGAAGACCGCGTTGTGCGCGACGAGCACCCGGCCGTCGAGACGAGCCGAGAACTCCTCGGTGATCTCCGTGAAGAGGGGCGCGCCGTCCAGTACGTCGCTCGTCAGACCGTGGATCCACACGGGGCCCGGGTCGCGCTCCGGGTTGACCAGCGTGTACCAGTGGTCCTCGACCTCGCCGCGCGCGTCCAGACGGTAGACGGCCGCGGAGATTATCCGGTCGTCGCGGGCCAGGCCGGTGGTCTCCACGTCGACGACCGCGTATCCCTGCGGATACGCAGGCGGCCACCCCGTGGCGGAGGACGTTGCGATCGTGCGGTCTTCGAGCATGGTCCCTGAGGATACGGGCCCCGACTGACAGCGCCGTCCCGTACCCGTCCGTCAGGTTCCGTGCGGCGCCCGTGTGTTCGAGGGTGAAAAACTCTCGCGGGACAGTGTGCGGGCCGAAGTGCCCTCGTGCGGCGGGCGGTTCGCTCCTCGATGCCGCCCGCGCCGCCCTCGCCGCTCCCTGCCGCTCATCCGGCTCGACCTGCGTCGGCACGGGGCGGTACGGGTTCTCCGACGCCCGGAGTACGATCCTCCGGATGTGACCGAACCCACTCATGACGAGGCCCACGCCGGAGCGCTCGGCGCCCGCCTCAACTGGCTGCGAGCGGCGGTCCTGGGCGCGAACGACGGCATCGTCTCCACCGCCGGTCTCGTCGTCGGCGTGGCCGGCGCGACGGCGAACCGCTCCACGCTGTTCACGGCCGGCCTGGCGGGCCTGCTGGCCGGCTCCATGTCGATGGCGGCGGGGGAGTACGTGTCCGTCTCCACGCAGCGCGACTCCGAGAAGGCCGCCCTGGCGCTGGAGAGGCGGGAGCTGCGCGAGCAGCCCGAGGCCGAACTGGAGGAGCTGACCCAGCTGCTGGAAGAGCGGGGGCTCACCCGGGAGGTGGCCCGGGAAGCGGCCGAGCAGTTGACGGAACGGGACGCGCTGAGGGCGCACGCGCGCGTGGAGCTCGGCATCGACCCCGACGAGCTCGCCAACCCGTGGCACGCGGCCTGGGCGAGCTTCCTGGCGTTCACGGTCGGGGCGTTGCTGCCGCTGCTGGCGATCGTCCTGCCGCCCGCGGACTGGCGGGTGCCGGTCACGGTGGTGTCGGTCCTCGCCGCGCTCACGCTGACCGGCTGGAGCAGCGCCCGGCTGGGGGAGGCAGGGCCGGGCCGGGCGATGCTGCGGAACGTGGCGGGCGGGGCGCTGGCCATGGCGGTGACATACGCGGCGGGGTTGCTGCTGGGGGCGGCGGGCGCGTGACCGTGGTGCCTGAGGACCGGGGGTGCCTTTGGGGCGTGGTGCCTGAGGAGCGTGGTGCCTGAGGAGCGTGGTGCCTGAGGACCGGGGGTGACTTTGGGTCGGGTGCCTGCGGATCGTGGTGTCCGCGGATCGTGGTGCCTGAGGTTCACCACCGGATCGGCAGCGGCAACGCGGTGAGCAGTCCCGACACCGCGACCACCAGCCCCAGGGCGACGACCTCCGCGCGCGCGGGTACGCAGGCGGTCAGCGGCTCGGTGGCGCGGCGCAGCCGGATCCGCGCCCACAGGGCGAGCACGGTGACGACGGCCACGAGGAGCACCTTGGCGAGCAGGGTGCGCCCGTACGCCGTCGCCGTCAGCTGCTCCAGGATCGTGCCGGCCGGCATGCGGCGCAGCGAACTCGCCACCCCGCTCGCCGTGATGGCGGCGAGCAGCAGGGCCGCCAGGCGCGCGTAGACCGCGAGCAGCGCCGCGCCCGCCGCCGGGGAGCGCCAGCGCCGCAGGGTGCGCAGCACGGACAGGAGACCGCCCGCCCACAGTGCCGCGCAGGTCAGGTGCACCAGTGTCAGCCCGGAACCGAGCAGTGCGCTCGTCTCGGTGGTGGGATGCGCCCGCAGGGCCTCCGCCACGATCACCGCGGCCAGCGGCCAGACCTGGGTGTCCGGGCGGCGCGAGAGGGCGCACAGGCCGGCCACGAGGAACGCGTTGACCTCCACCAGCGCGAGCCTGCCCGCACGGGACTCGTACAGGCCGCCGATGTCGATCGCGCCGACGCTGTCCGGTACCAGGTTGCCGGTCGCCACGACCGACGCGAGTCCGAGGGCCGCGACGAAACCGGCGCCGGCCGCGTACGGAGCCCAACTGCGGAGCACGGTCGGGGGTGCGGCCGGGGGCGCGCCGGCCACGGCGTGCGCCAGCCGGCGCACGAACAGCTCGCCCAGCGGGACGCTGAGCGCCGCGAACAGCGCCGTACGCAGGAGCGCGATGCCGTCGGCGCCGGGCGCGGCGGCCTCCCCGGTGCCGTGCAGCGCGGCGGACGGCCCGAGCAGCGGGATCAGCGCGCCCAGGGCCACCAGGACAAGAACGACGACGGCCCGGCCCACGCCGGAGCGTGGTCTGGGGCCGCTCGCGTCGGGCGCCTCGGAGGTCGGTCGTATCAACGTCACCTCACGATCTTCACCAGTTGTCACAGAACGGGGCAAGTCCAGGAAAACAACTGGAGGAACGGTGTTCCGCCCATAAGTCCGGCGTGATTTCCCAGGTGAGTACGTTGCCCGGCGGCCTCATGACTCAGTTCCAGCGCGACCTGTCCGAGACCCCCGAAGCCCCGGCGGGCGCGTCCAGTCGAGTGAGCCGTCCGTGAAGGACAGGGACGAGCGTGCGCGTACCGCAGCACTTCCAGCGCACCGTCCGGCTCGGCGGGCCAGGTCCCCGGCCCGGTCTCGGTCCGGTCCCGGCCTCGTCGTACGCCGTCTGGCGTACCCCGCCGCTCCGCCGTCCGAGTGAGCGAGCGTCAGCCGTGCGACCCTGCCGACGCAGGCGCGCGCCGACGCCCGTACGGGAGGGCGCCCCTGAGAAGCGCCCTCCCGCACGACGGTCGACGCGCGGGAGAGAAGGGCGGATCGCCGCCCGACGCGGACCAGACGGCCGCGACGTCAGTCATGACCGAACTGTGCGGTATTGACTGAATCAATCCATGGGGCCGTGTCCGCCCATGTTGACCAGGCCGATCTACTTGGTCACGGCGTCCAGTGCGTCCGCCGTGCCCCAGCCGTAGAAGCCGTTGCGGTTCTTCGAACCCTCGCACACCGCGTCGACCTTGCCGTCGCCGTCGATGTCGTACGGCTTCGTGCACGGTGTGGCGTCGGCCTCGGCGTACAGCAGCGTCTTCACCAGGGCCGCCGAGGCGTACGGGTGAGTCGACTTGATCAATGCGGCGACGGCTGCCACATGCGGGCTGGCCATCGATGTACCGGCCATGTAGCCCCACTTGCCGCCGGGCAGGGTGCCCAGGATCAGACCGCTTGTCGCGGGCGGCGCCGGCGTCTGATAGGCCGTCGAGTCGCCGCCGGGCGCGGCGATGTCGATGATCCCCAGGCCGTAGTTGGAGAACGACGACTTGACGCCCTTGGCGCCGGTCGCCGCGACCGTCACGACACCCGGCAACTGGGTCGGTATGTCGAGGCACTTCGACGGGTCGATCACCCGGTCCGAGGGCGTGCCGTCGTTCGGGGACGCCGGGTCGGTGATCTCGTCGGCCGCGAGGTCGTAGTTCTCGTTGCCGGCCGCGGCGACGTTGACGGTGCCCTTCTTCTCCGCGTAGCGCGAGGCCCGGGAGACGGCGTCCACGAGCGCCTTCTGGTCCGGGTCGTTCGTGCAGTTGAAGTACCACGGGTCGGTGTAATAGCTGTTGTTGGTGACGTCGACGCCGTGCGTGGCCGCCCACATGAAGCCGCAGACCACGGCCTCCGTGTAGAAGTAGCCGTCGGTCGTCGACACCTTGATGCCGGCGACCTTCACACCGGGCGCCACGCCGGTCATGCCGACGTCGTTCTTGGCGGCCGCGATCTCCCCGGCCACGTGCGTGCCGTGCGGGCTCTCCGCCGCACTCGGCCGCCACGCCCCGTCGGTCGTGTCGGGCTTGCCCGTCACACAGTTGACGGACGCGGCCCGGTCGAAGTTGGGCGCGATGTCAGGGTGGGTGTCGTCGACACCGGTGTCGACCACACCGACCGTCACCTTGCTGCTGCCCAGCGACTTCTCATGAGCCTTGTCGGCCTTGATGGCCGGCAGGTCCCACTGCAGGGGCTCCAGGGGGTCCTGCCCGGCGGAGGCCTTGGCCTCGGCGGCGGCGACCTCCGACGCGCTGAGCGCCTTCGGCGTGCCCAGGTCGGTCGTCGACTGCGCGGGCAGCGGCGCGTTGCGCGTGTTGCCGGCCGAGTCGACGCCCTTGACCTTGCGGATGGTCTTGGCGAAGTCCGGGTTCGAGGAGTGGACGACGATGACGCCGATCTTTTCGTACGACGTCACGATGGAACCGCCGGCCTCGGTGATGGCCTTCTTGAGGTGCGCGGAAGGGCTGTACCCGGCACGGACGTTGACGACATAGCTGAGGGCGGTGGCGTCGGCCGTGCCCACCGAGGCGAGGACGTCGTTCACGGCGCCGCCGACGCCGGCCACGGCGTTGGGGACGTCGGTGCCGGGCACGTCCGCCGCGGACGCCGTGGCCTGGGGCAGGAACGCCAGGGCCGTGGCCGTGGCCATGCCGAGCGGGATCGTGATCGCGCGCCGGAAACGCGGGTGAGGCGCTGTCATGAGTCGGTGTCTCCAGTTTGTTCGAGGACGGGCGGACCGTGCGGGAAGTGGGAGAGGACGGACAGGACGGGGAGCCGTGGAGTCCGGACGCCGTGCGGTACGCGGCTGCTTCACCGCGCGCAGCCCGTTGCAGCGCGTTGACGATGCCGAACCCGTAGAAGACACAGATGCTGCTCGGGCAGGTACATGACGGGTGGTGCAGGCTCGAAGTTATCTTCCGAAGTCGCTGGCCAGCAATGACTTCCAGGAGGTGACTTCCCGGAGGTGACCTGCCGGAGGTGACTTCCCGGAGGTGACCTGCCGGAGGTGACTTCGGAAAGACGCCCTCGTTGTTGAACCGGCCTTCGCGCGCCGCCGTGACCTTGGGCAGGGGGCGTGAGGACACTCGCTCCCGATCCCCGTCACCACCGCACCCGCAACGCGAGGAGACTCCGTGGCCACCGACGCACCGCCACCCTCGAGGGAGCAACACACACTCCCCTCACCCGAGGAGTTCACCGAGGTGCAGGAGAGCGCGGAGTTCCGTGAGCTGCGCCGCTCCTACCGCTCCTTCGCTTTTCCGCTGACCGGCGCCTTCATCGTCTGGTACCTGCTGTACGTCCTGCTGTCGAACTATGCGGGCGACTTCATGGGCACCAAGGTCTTCGGCAACATCAACGTGGCCCTCCTGCTGGGCCTCGCCCAGTTCCTCACCACGTTCCTCATCGCCTGGTGGTACGCCCGCCACGCGGCCGCCACGTTCGACCCCAAGGCGGAAGCCATCAAGTCCCGGATGGAGGGCGGCGCATGAGCCCCGCGATCACCACCCTGGCCGCCGGTGAGGCCGGCGAGCACCGCACACTGATCATCTCCCTGTTCGCGGTGTTCGTCGTCGCGACCCTCGTCATCACCGTCTGGGCCGGACGCCAGACCAAGGACGCCGCCGACTTCTACGCGGGCGGACGGCAGTTCACCGGCTTCCAGAACGGCCTCGCCGTCTCCGGCGACTACATGTCCGCGGCGTCCTTCCTCGGCATCGCGGGCGCCATCGCCCTCTTCGGCTACGACGGCTTCCTGTACTCCGTCGGCTTCCTGGTCGCCTGGCTCGTCGCCCTGCTCCTGGTCGCCGAGCCGCTGCGCAACTCGGGCCGCTACACGATGGGCGACGTCCTCGCCTACCGGATGCGTCAGCGCCCGGTCCGTACGGCGGCCGGTACCTCGACGATCGTCGTGTCGATCTTCTACCTGCTGGCCCAGATGGCGGGCGCGGGTGTCCTGGTCTCCCTGCTGCTCGGCATCACCAGCGACGGCGGCAAGATCGGCATCGTGGCGCTGGTCGGCGTCCTGATGATCGTGTACGTCACCATCGGCGGCATGAAGGGCACCACCTGGGTCCAGATGGTCAAGGCCGTGCTGCTGATCATCGGTGCCCTGCTGCTGACCTTCCTGGTCCTGCTGAAGTTCGACTTCAACGTCTCGGACCTGCTCGGCTCGGCCGCCGACAACAGCGGCAAGGGGGCCGCCTTCCTGGAGCCCGGCCTGAAGTACGGCGCCACCGGCACCACCAAGCTGGACTTCCTCTCGCTCGGTATCGCCCTGGTCCTCGGCACCGCGGGCCTGCCGCACATCCTGATCCGCTTCTACACCGTGCCCACCGCCAAGGCCGCCCGTAAGTCGGTCATCTGGGCCATCGGTCTGATCGGCGCCTTCTACCTGATGACCCTCGCCCTCGGCTTCGGCGCCGCCGCGCTCATCAAACCGGACGAGATCATCGCCTCCAACAAGGCGGGCAACACGGCGGCACCGCTCCTGGCGTTGCATCTGGGCGGCGTGGACTCCAACTGGGGCGCCATCCTGCTCGCCACCATCTCGGCGGTCGCCTTCGCCACGATCCTCGCGGTCGTCGCCGGTCTGACCCTGGCCTCGTCCTCGTCGTTCGCCCACGACATCTACGCGAACGTCATCAAGCGGGGCCAGGCCACCGAGAAGCAGGAGATGAGCGCGGCCCGCTGGGCGACCGTCGGTATCGGCGCCGTCTCCATCCTCCTGGGCGCCCTCGCCCGGGACCTGAACGTCGCCGGCCTGGTGGCCCTGGCCTTCGCGGTCGCCGCCTCCGCCAACCTGCCGACGATCATCTACAGCCTCTTCTGGAAGCGGTTCACCACCAGCGGGGCCCTGTGGTCGATCTACGGCGGCCTCGTCACGGCGGTCGGCCTGGTGCTGTTCTCCCCGGTGGTCTCGGGCAAGCCCACGTCGATGTTCCCGGACGTCGACTTCCACTGGTTCCCGCTGGAGAACCCGGGCCTCATCTCGATCCCGGTCGGCTTCCTGCTGGGCATCCTCGGCACCTACCTCTCCAAGGAGGAGCCGAACACCGCCAAGTACGCGGAGCTGGAGGTACGGTCCCTCACCGGCACCGGAGCCCACTGACTCCGGCACCGGAATCCGCCCCTGAGCGGCCGCGTCGTAGGTCCCTGCGACGCGGCCGCGCCGTACCTCGTCGGAGCGGGCTCTGTCGATGTCAGTGCTGTCGCGTAGGCTCGCACGTATATCGAATACTGTGATCCGCTACTTGTGATCCGCCAGATGTGATCTGCGAGGGAGGGGGCCCACGTGCTCATCGACACCTACGGCCGAGTGGCCACCGACCTGAGGGTCTCGCTGACCGACCGCTGCAATCTGCGGTGCACCTACTGCATGCCCGAGGAGGGCCTGCAGTGGCTGGCCAAGCCGGACCTGCTCACGGACGACGAGATCGTCCGCCTGATCGACATCGCCGTCACCTCCCTCGGCATCGAGGAGGTCCGCTTCACCGGCGGCGAGCCCCTGCTGCGTCCGGGCCTGGTCGGCATCGTCGAGCGGGTCGCCGCCCTGGAGCCGCGCCCCCAGATGTCCCTCACCACCAACGGCATCGGCCTCAAGCGCACCGCGACCGCCCTGAAGGCGGCAGGCCTGGACCGGGTCAACATCTCCCTGGACACGCTGCGGCCCGACGTCTTCAAGACGCTCACCCGCCGCAACCGCCACCAGGACGTCATCGCCGGCCTGGAATCCGCTCGCGACGCCGGCCTGACCCCGGTCAAGGTCAACGCGGTCCTGATGCCGGGGTTGAACGCGGACGAGGCCCCGGACCTGCTGGCCTGGGCGGTGGAGCACGCCTACGAACTGCGCTTCATCGAGCAGATGCCCCTGGACGCCCAGCACGGCTGGAAGCGCGACGGCATGGTCACCGCGGGCGACATCCTCGCCTCCCTGCGCACCCGCTTCGAGCTCACCGAGGAGGGTTCCGAAGAACGCGGCTCGGCCCCCGCCGAGCGCTGGATCGTCGACGGCGGCCCGCACCGCGTGGGTGTCATCGCCTCCGTCACCCGCCCGTTCTGCGCGGCCTGCGACCGCACCCGTCTGACGGCCGACGGCCAGATACGCACCTGTCTGTTCGCCCGCGAGGAGACCGACCTGCGCGCGGCCCTGCGCTCCGGCGCTCCCGACGAGGAGATCGCCCGCATCTGGCGCCTGGCGATGTGGGGCAAGAAGGCGGGCGCGGGACTGGACGACCCGACGTTCGTCCAGCCGGACCGACCGATGTCAGCCATCGGAGGCTAGTGCCGCGACCGCGACATAGTGCTGGGCTGGTGCCGCGACCGGCAAGAGGCCGGGGTCAGGCCCCTTCCCCGGACTCCCATTCCGTCAGCAGGACCACGTCCTTCAGGAACCCCCGCACACCGAGGAACTGCGACAGATGCTCGCGATGCTCCTCGCACGCCAGCCATGTCTTGCGACGCTCCGGCGTATGCAGCTTCGGGTTGTTCCACGCGAGCACCCACACCGCGTCGGCACGGCAGCCCTTGGCGGAACAGAACGGGGTCTCGTCACTCACTGGTTCGTCTCACAGGCTCACAGAAAAGGCGACGCCGAGCAGCCACGGGGGGAGCTGCCCGGCGTCGGTCTGTCGCTCCGACGGGGGATGCGGAGCGCCTACAAAGTATGTCACGGGTGACCCGCCGCCCGGCACCGGAACAACATGATTGATCTGAGCTTTCTTGAGCTTGGCGGGTAATCGACTTCCGCTTGCGAGACTGACTTCCACGTGCGTGGCGCCCACCCGGGACGCGCCTGTCACGCCCGGTCGCGCCCCTCGTTCCGCGCACCCGGCGCCGGATCATCCGCTCCGTTTTCGGAGGTGTTCTCCGCACCTGGAGGATCGATCATCGGCGGAGTCGGCGCGGTCACGAACGTCGACGGAAGCGACGGCGCGTTCTCCCGACCCGCGTTGGCGACAACCACGGCGATATAGGGCAGAACCACGCCGAGCACCAGCGCGACGATCGCGACGTGCCGTTCCACGTTCCACAGGGTGGCTGCGAGGATCACCGCGATCGTACGGATCGTCATCGAGATGACGTACCTGCGCTGCCGTCCTTTCACGTCCTCCTGGAGGCCCGTCCGGGCTCCGGTGATCCGGAACACCTGGACGTTGCCGCCGCCATGCTGCTTCCGCATCACATTCCACCATCCGCCCGCATCGCATCTCCCCGTCCCGCACCAGGTCCGATCCCGGTCGGGGGACGGGACCCGGACACCTCCCACGGTACGCCGCGCCTGCGCTGCCAACGAGACCGGGGCGCCTCCAACCAGGACGAACGGACTCGGCCGTACCGCGTGCAGCGGCCCCCGGCATGCGACGTACCGTATGCGGGCGGACACTGGGCGTAATGCTCACGTCGAGCCGTATGAGGAGGCAGCCATGGGCTGGTTGTGGGCGATCATCGTGGGATTCGTGCTGGGTCTGCTCGCGAAAGCGATCATCCCCGGCAAGCAGCACAGCCCGCTCTGGCTGACCACCATCTTCGGCATGCTCGGCGCCATCGTCGGCAACGCGATCGCCCGTGCGCTCGGCGTCGACGCCACCTCCGGCATCGACTGGATGCGGCACCTGTTCCAGCTGATCGCCGCGATCGTGATCGTCGCCCTGGGCGACATGGCGTACATGGCGACGCTCGGCCGCGACAAACGCACCGTCTGAGGACGGACAGCACGGCGGGGCGGCCTCCCACCACGACGGGGCGGCCTCCCACCAGGGAGACCGCCCCGCCGCCGTGTCCAGGAACCCGCGTTCCCGCGTTCAGGATCCGTGTTCTCGCGTTCCGGAACCCGTGGCCGGGCCCCCTGGCCAGGACCCTGGCTAGGACCCCGTGACCTCGACCGCCGCCAGGTTCTTCTTGCCCCGGCGCAGTACCAGCCAGCGCCCGTGCAACAGATCCTCCGTGGCGGGAACCGCGTCCTCGGTGGTGACCTTCGCGTTGTTCACGTAGGCACCGCCCTCCTTGACTGTCCGACGGGCGGCCGACTTGCTGGCGACCAGACCGACCTCGGCGAACAGATCGACCACCGGACCAAGCTCGGAGACCTGGACGTGCGGCACTTCGGACAGGGCCGCGGCCAGCGTCTTCTCGTCGAGTTCCGCCAGCTCGCCCTGGCCGAAGAGCGCCTTCGACGCGGCGATCACCGCGGCGGTCTGGTCGGCGCCGTGCACCAGCGTCGTCAGCTCCTCGGCGAGCGCGCGCTGAGCGGCACGGGCCTGCGGCCGCTCCTCGGTCTGCTTCTCCAGTTCCTCCAGCTCCTCACGGGACTGGAAGGACAGGATGCGCAGGTAGGTCGAGATGTCCCGGTCGTCCACGTTCAGCCAGAACTGGTAGAACGCGTACGGCGTCGTCATCTCCGGGTCGAGCCAGACGGCGCCGCCCTCGGTCTTGCCGAACTTGGTGCCGTCCGCCTTGACCATCAGCGGCGTCGCCAGGCAGTGCGCCTCGGCCTCGGGCTCCAGCTTGTGGATCAGGTCGAGGCCCGCCGTGAGGTTGCCCCACTGGTCGCTGCCGCCCTGCTGGAGCGTGCAGTCGTACCGCCGGTACAGCTCCAGGAAGTCCATGCCCTGGAGCAGTTGGTAGCTGAACTCCGTGTAGCTGATGCCCTCCTGGGACTCCAGGCGCCGGGCGACCGAGTCCTTGGTGAGCATCTTGTTGACCCGGAAGTGCTTGCCGATGTCACGGAGGAACTCGATGGCCGACAGGCCGGCCGTCCAGTCCAGGTTGTTCACCATCACCGCGGCGTTCTCGCCCTCGAAGGACAGGAACGGCTCGATCTGCGACCGCAGCCGGGTCACCCAGTTCGCGACCGTCTCCGGGTCGTTCAGCGTGCGCTCGGCCGTCGGGCGCGGGTCGCCGATCTGACCGGTCGCCCCGCCTACCAGGGCCAGCGGACGCAGACCCGCCTGCTGGAGCCGGCGCATGGTGAGGACCTGCACCAGGTGGCCGACGTGGAGACTGGCCGCGGTCGGGTCGAAACCGCAATAGAAGGTGACGGGACCGTCCGCGAGCGCCTTGCGCAAAGCGTCCTCGTCGGTGGACAGGGCCCACAGCCCACGCCACTTCAGCTCGTCGACGATGTCCGTCACGGTTCTCGTATCTCCTTGAGTGGGCTCGTGAATCAGGTACGAGGTTATACGCCCTGGCTGACAGAGCTCATGTTGAAGTCCGGCACCCTCAGTGCGGGCATCGCAGCTTTAGTGAACCAGTCACTCCACTCCCGGGGCAGCGTCTTTTCCGTGCGCCCCGCCTCCGTCGCCCGCCCCAGCAGGTCGACCGGCGACTCGTTGAACCGGAAGTTGTTCACCTCGCCGCTCACCTCGCCGTTCTCGACGAGATAGACACCGTCCCGGGTCAGGCCGGTGAGCAGCAGCGTGGCCGGGTCGACCTCGCGGATGTACCAGAGGCAGGTCAGCAGCAGCCCGCGTTCGGTGTTCGCGACCATCTCCTCCAGGGACGTGTCCGTGCCCCCGGCGAGGATCAGGTTGTCGATCGCGGGCGCCACCGGCAGCCCGGTCAGGTCCGCGCTGTGCCGGCTGGTCAGCAGGTTGGTCAGCTCGCCCTGGCGCACCCAGTCGGTGGCGGCCAGCGGCAGCCCGTTGTCGAACACCGACGAGTCGCCGCCGGACGAGTGCGCGAGGACGAAGGGAGCGGACTCAAGGCCCGGCTCGTTCGGATCGCTGCGCAGCGTCAGCGGCAGCTCGCTCAGCTTCTCGCCCAGGCGCGTGCCGCCGCCCGGCTTGGAGAACACCGTGCGCCCCTCGACCGCGTCCCGGCCCGACGCCGACCACATCTGGTAGATCAGCAGGTCCGCCACGGCGGTCGGCGGCAGCAGCGTCTCGTACCGCCCGGCGGGCAGCTCGATCCGCCGCTCCGCCCAGCCGAGGCGTACGGCGAGCTCGGCGTCCAGCGCCGCCGGGTCGACGTCCTTGAAGTCCCGCGTGGAGCGGCCCGCCCACGCCGAGCGGGTACGGTCCGGGGACTTGGCGTTCAGCTCCAGCGTCCCGTTGGGCTGGTCGTGCCGCAGCCGCAGCCCCGTCGACGTACCGAGGTAGCTGGAGACCAGCTCGTGGTTGGCGAAGCCGTACAGCTCGCGGCCGCCGGCACGCGCGCGTGCGAAGGCCTCACCGAGCGCCGGCGCGAAGTCGGCGAACACGACGGACGAGGTCTCGGCGGGCGCGTCCTGGAAGTCGGGCGACTCCGGTACACCCGTGACCAGCGGCCGTGCGTCCTCGGCGGCCCCCGCCCCGCGCGCCGCGGTCTCGGCGGCCCGGACCAGGGGTTCCAGTTCCTCCGGGGTCACGGCGGACCGCGACACCACCCCGGAGGCGGTGCCCTCCCGGCCGTCGACGGTTGCGATGACGGTGAGTGTGCGCCCGCGGGTGACCCCGTTCGTGGTGAGCGCGTTGCCCGCCCAGCGCAGGTTGGCGGTCGACTGCTCGTCGGCGATCACCACGCAGCCGTCGGCCCGGGACAGTTCGAGGGCGCGCTCGACGATCTCGTGCGGCTTGTACGTACGAGGACTCATCGACCGGCCTCCTGCGTGGTGTTAAGGATGTTGACTCCCCGGAACAGAGCAGTCGGACAGCCGTGCGAGACCGCCGCGACCTGCCCCGGCTGGGCCTTGCCGCAGTTGAAGGCGCCGCCCAGGATGTATGTCTGCGGGCCGCCCACCGCGGCCATGGAACCCCAGAAGTCGGTGGTCGTCGCCTGGTACGCGACGTCCCGCAGCTGCCCGGCGATCCGCCCGTTCTCGATCTTGAAGAACCGCTGCCCGGTGAACTGGAAGTTGTAGCGCTGCATGTCGATCGACCAGGACCGGTCACCGACGACGTAGACCCCGCGCTCCACCCCGCCGATCAGATCCTCCGTGGACATCCCGGCCGGATCCGGCTGGAGCGACACGTTGGCCATGCGCTGTACGGGCACGTGCCCGGGGGAGTCGGCGAACGCGCACCCGTTGGAGCGCTCGAACCCGGTCAGCCGGGCGATCCGCCGGTCCAGCTGGTAGCCGACCAGGGTGCCTTCCTTGACCAGGTCCCAGGACTGGCCCTCGACGCCCTCGTCGTCGTACCCGATGGTCGCCAGGCCGTGCTCGGCGGTGCGGTCGCCGGTGACGTTCATCAGCTCGGAGCCGTAGCGCAGCTTGCCCAGCTGGTCGAAGGTGGCGAAGGAGGTACCGGCGTACGCGGCCTCGTAGCCCAGCGCCCGGTCCAGCTCGGTGGCGTGCCCGATGGACTCGTGGATGGTCAGCCACAGGTTGGACGGGTCGACGACCAGGTCGTACACGCCCGCCTCGACGCTGGGCGCCCGCATCTTCTCGGCGAGCAGTTCGGGGATCCGAGCCAGCTCCGCGTCCCAGTCCCAGCCGGTGCCCGTGAGGTACTCCCAGCCCCGTCCGACGGGCGGCGCGATGGTGCGCATGGAGTCGAACTCGCCGCTCGACTCGTCCACCGACACGGCCGTCAGTTGCGGGTGCAGCCGGACGCGCTGCTGGGTGGTGACGGTCCCGGCGGTGTCGGCGTAGAACTTGTTCTCGTGGACGGTGAGCAGCGAGGCGTCGACGTGGTTGACGCCGTCGGCGGCCAGCAGCCGCGCGCTCCACTCCGCGAGCAGCCCCGACTTCTCCTCGTCGGGCACGGTGAAGGGATCGATCTCGTACGACGAGACCCACGTCCTGTCCGCGTGCACGGGCTCGCCGGCGAGCTCGACGCGCTCGTCGGACCCGGCCGCCTTGATCACCTGCGCGGACAGCTTGGCCATCTGGACGGCCTGCGAGGCGACCTTGGCGGCGGCGTCGAGGGTCAGGTCGACCCCCGACGCGAACCCCCACGTCCCGCCGTGCACGACCCGCACCGCGTATCCGAGGTCGGTGGTGTCCGACGACCCGGAGGGCTTGGCGTCCCGCAGCTGCCAGGACGCGCTGCGGACCCGTTCGAGCCGGAAGTCCGCGTGCTCCGCGCCCAGCGCACGCGCGCGTGCCAGCGCTGCGTCGGCCAGGGCGCGAAGTGGCAGCGCCAGGAACGACTGATCGACCTCGTGGGCCACGAGCGGCCTCCCTTGTCACCGTGGGCGAGATGTATTCATGTCGCAGTGAATCATGCAGCGCCGACAACCTGGCTTCCAGCGGATTCAGGTCAGCAGGACAACGGATCCTCACCATCTACGGGGAGAGGGAGAAGGCGGCCGAGTCCGGCGGCTCGCCCTGTTCAACGTCACCGAGCTCGGGGTCGACGAACAGCTCGACTTCCGGTCCTGAGACACGCCGATGGCCGCCTCCCGTACTCCTCGGAGGCGGCCATCGGCGTGCGCGTCGGATCAGAGTTCCCCGGAGATCACGCCCTCGCGGAACGCGGCCCACTCGGACGCGGTGTACCGCAAGGGCTCGACCTCGGGACGCTTCGAGTCGCGCACGGCTTTGCCGCCGCCGGGGAGGTTGGCGACTTCGACGCAGTTGCCCTCGCCGCCGCTGGCGGACGCCTTGCACCAGACGGCCGCCGAGAGGTCGTAGGCGTACAGCTCCGCCTTGCGCTCGTCGCTCACTTGCGTTGTCTCTCTTCCATCCGGGCGATCAGGGCCAACGAATCATCGGTCGGCAGGGCAGTGGCGACGATGCGTTCGAAGGCGTCGGCGAAAGTGCGTACTTCGCTGATGCCCTCAACGTAAGACGATCCGATGAGATTCTCCAGCAGCACGACGTCCGGCATGGGGCCGGGGAAGCCGACGAGGCTGAAGCCGCCCACGCTCCCCGGGTGGGGAGTGGCGTCGAGCGGCATGACCTGAAGCGTCACGTTGGGCATCTCGGAGGTGTCCAGCAGGCGTCGTAGCTGGTCGCGCATGGTGGTGGGGCGCACGGCGAAACGTTGATGCAGGACAGCCTCGTGAATGACCGCCCACACCTTCAAGGGGTGCCCGGTACGCGTGAGTACCGCCTGGCGGGCCTGACGGACCTCCGCGAGGGCGGCGACTTCCTCAGGCGTGCGGGTAATGGCGTTGGCAGCGATGGTTTCGCGCGCGTACGCGGCGGTTTGCAGAAGACCCGGGATCAGGAGCGGGGCGAACTCATGGACGCTCTCGGCGTCGGATTCCAACGAGATGTAGTCCGCGTAGCTGGGCGACACGATCCCGCTGTACGTCTGCCACCAGCCTTGCTTGCGGGCGTCCTTGGCCAGCCCTTCCAGAGCGGCGATCACTTCGGGGTCGTCGATGTCGTACACCTTCAGCAGGGGCGACACCTCCGTGGGTCGGATGTGGGCGTTCGCCGTCTCGATCCGGGACAACTTGGGACCGATCCACCCCATGGCCTCGGCTGCCGCGTCGAGTGTCAGCCCGGCGGTGTTCCGGTAGCGGCGGAGGGCTTCGCCGAGGCGTCGGCGTCGGACGGTGGGTACGGGTCGCACGTTTGGCATGTCGGGAGTCTTCCACTCGACTGTTGCGCAAGTCGATAGAACAAACTATCCAACCATCAATTCCGGTGACAAACTTGCGAGTCAAATCGTCCATGCTGCATGCTCGATCTCAAGGAGGCGCCGCTGAAGGCCACTTGCCCGCACAGCGGCGGAACGCCCACCGCACCCGCGCACATCCCAGGCCGGAGGCCCCATGCCCGACCCCACCAAAACCCACCTTCCCGCACCCACCCACTTCCGCGACCCCGGCGAAGAGGCCGACCCCCGGCTCCTCCACCCCCTCCCTCCGCCGGCCCCGGGCCTCTACCTCCGCCACCGCAACCAGGGCTTCGCCGCGCACCTCAGTGCGTCCGCCGGGGCCTTCCGTCTCCTGCGCGGGCTGACCGTCAAGGTGCTGGCGGACTACGGCGCCGACCCGGAGGCCGCCGAGGCGGCACAGCTGGTCGTGTCGGAGCTGGCCGGCAATTCGGTGCGGGCCTGTGGGGATCACGTACCGCTGGTGGTGGAGGTGTACGTGGCCGTGTTCGGGATCGCGGTCAACGTCCACGACCCGGACCCGCGCGTGCTGCCGAGACCGTGCGGGATCGCCCTGCACGACCCGGAGGCCGAGTCGGGGCGCGGGCTGGGACTGCTGGATCTGCTCGCACCGGGATGGCATGTGTGCCGGTCGCCGATCGGGAAGCAGATCCGGTGCCGGATTCCGGCGGACTGTTTCGTCTGAGGCTTCGACGTGCCGGTCCGGACCAATGTGCCCTGTCGAGCACTACGAGGTGCCGGAGGACGTCGACTCCCTGGCGCTGCTCCTGGCCGAGCGCGAGGCGGACGACTGGTGATCTACGCTCACGCCCCCGGAATGGCGGGTTGACCGGGCGGCCGACTGTAGAAACCCGACAGTGAGTCCCCGAAGTGACTGTCGGTGCCCGATTCCCCGCGGTGGGGAGCTGACCGATAGGTTTTCGGGGAAGCCGCCTGCCATCCAGCTGTTCCGGCGGGCGTGTCAGACCGCTATCGAAAGGGTGATCCGTTGAGCCGCTCGGTTCTCGTCACCGGAGGCAACCGGGGCATCGGCCTCGCCATCGCCCGCGCGTTCGCCGACGCCGGCGACAAGGTCGCCATCACCTACCGCTCCGGTGAGCCGCCGGCCGCCCTCACAGAATTGGGCTGCCTGGCCGTCAGGTGCGACATCACCGACTCCGAGCAGGTGGAGCAGGCCTACAAGGAGATCGAGGCCGCGCACGGCCCGGTCGAGGTGCTGATCGCCAACGCCGGGATCACCAAGGACCAGCTGCTGATGCGGATGTCCGAGGAGGACTTCACCTCGGTCGTCGACACCAACCTCACCGGCACCTTCAGGGTCGTCAAGCGCGCCAACCGCGCCATGCTGCGCGCCAAGAAGGGCCGTGTCGTCCTGATCTCCTCGGTGGTCGGGCTGTACGGTGCTCCCGGCCAGTCGAACTACGCCGCCTCCAAGGCCGCCCTGATCGGCTTCGCGCGTTCCCTCGCCCGTGAGCTGGGATCCCGCAACATCACCTTCAACGTTGTCGCGCCCGGCTTCGTCGACACCGACATGACCAAGGTGCTCACCGACGAGCAGCGTGCCGGCATCGTGTCGCAGGTGCCGCTCGGCCGGTACGCGCAGCCGGAGGAAGTCGCCGCGACGGTGCGGTTCCTCGCCTCGGACGACGCCTCGTACATCACTGGAGCCGTCATCCCTGTTGACGGCGGACTGGGAATGGGTCACTGATCACCATGAGCGGAATTCTCGAGGGCAAGCGCGTCCTGATCTCCGGTGTGCTGATGGAGTCCTCCATCGCCTTCCACGCCGCCAAGCTGGCCCAGGAGCAGGGTGCCGAGATCATCCTGACCGCGTTCCCGCGGCCCACCCTGACCGAGCGCATCGCCAAGAAGCTGCCCAAGCCCACCAAGGTCATCGAGCTCGACGTGACCAACGACGAGCACCTCGGCCGACTCGCCGACCTGGTCGGCGAGGAGCTCGGCGGCCTCGACGGTGTCGTCCACTCCATCGGCTTCGCACCGCAGGACGCCCTCGGCGGCAACTTCCTCAACACGCCCTTCGAGTCGGTCGCCACGGCCATGCACGTCTCGGCGTACTCCCTGAAGTCGCTGACCATGGCCTGTCTGCCGCTGATGCAGAACGGCGGCTCCGTCGTCGGCCTCACGTTCGACGCGCAGTACGCCTGGCCGCAGTACGACTGGATGGGCCCGGCGAAGGCCGCCCTGGAGGCCACGAGCCGTTACGTGGCCCGCGACCTGGGCAAGCAGAACATCCGTTGCAACCTCATCTCCGCGGGCCCGCTCGCCTCGATGGCCGCCAAGTCCATCCCGGGCTTCAGCGACCTGGCCGCCGTGTGGGACAACCGCTCCCCTCTGGAGTGGGACCTCAAGGACCCGGAGCCGGCCGGCCGTGGCATCGTCGCCCTGCTGAGCGACTGGTTCCCGAAGACCACCGGCGAGATCATCCACGTGGACGGCGGCCTGCACGCGATCGGTGCGTGACGCTGCCCCTGTGGCTCGGCTGAGGGGTGGGGCCCGCGTCCTTACGGAGGCGGGCCCCACCCCTCCCTGGGTACTGGGGCGCCCCCCGTCACCGGGTCACTTCCCACCAGGTCGCCCGCCCCTCACTCGGTCGCCCCGATCCTCACTCGGTCGCCCCAGCCCTCACTCGGCCGGCCCACTCGACCAGGCAGGCAGTGCCCACAACTGGGCACTCTGGAGTACACGTTCACCAAGCTCTTCCCTCCCCAGCCCGGCCGAGGAGGTCCCCTTGTGCGCCTGTCCCGAAGCCTGGCCCCAGTGACCGTCGCGGTCTGTCTCGTGCTGTCCCTGCCGTACGACGCGATGCCGCACGCGCGCGTGCAGGCACACACGACCGTCACCCCGGAGCCGTTCGGCGCCACCTGCCGCAGTCAGGTCACCGGCTCCCATGTGATCGCGTACTGCCACAACCCGTATGTGCCCGTCGACCGGGTCAGCCTGCACATCGAGTGTGACCGGTGGTGGGACATCGACAGTGACGGTGCCGCGGTCGCGGCCGGGCCCGCGCAGACCGTACGGCTGACCGGCCGCTGCTGGAAGGAGGTCCGCTCGGTGTGGGTCGGCCACCGCAAGGAGGACCAGGTCAGGCAGGAGCGCTGAACCGGCCCGGACGGCACCGGACCGGATAGCCGGCGGCCTCCGCGGCCGCCGCCCCGCGTCACCGGCGCGGATCGCGTCGACGAGCCGCGCGTGGTCCATGTGCGTCTCCGGCGTGAGCTCCGCGCCGACGTCCTCGCGCAGCCAGCCCCGCAGCACCTCGCCCAGGCCACCGCCGCATACATCACCATGGGCTGGACGGCGCAGATCTGGCGTTCGTCATCCCGCGCGTCGCCACCCGGCTGTCGCACCAGGGCCCTGAAGAACCGGTGCGGGACCCCGGAAGAGCCGGTGTGACGGACGGGTGCGAGACTTGCCGTATGCCAGTGCTCGATCCGAACCCCCAGAACGGCCAGAAGAAGATGCTGCTGGTCTTCGGCTCGTTCTTCGCCATCTTCGTGATCATCGCCATCATCGCGACGATCGCCTCCCCGTGACGATCGCTTCCCTATGACGATCGCCCGCCCATGGTGGGGCTAGCCCCACCATCCCCTAGGGGGCGAGTGTCAGGGTCAACTGGGTGGATCACCGGATGGGTTGAGGGGCGCGGATTCCGTACCTTCGAGATGTGGCCGCGAGGGGCGGCCGCGGACCACTCGAAGACCAGCGGAGGCACCCATGTCGGCCCCTACGCACACCCGGCCCCACCCGGCCTCCCGGGGCGGCGTCGACATCCGGTTGCCCTGGTGGGCCCTCGCCCTGCCGACGCTCGCCTTCATCGTCCTGCTCGGGCTGATCCTGAACCCGACGGACGCCCAGGCGGCAACGGGTGATCCGGCCATCACCCGGCTCTTCGGGCACCTCCAGCAGCTGATATCCCGCTGAACACGGCTTTGGCCGCCGTCCAACTACCTGCGCCCCGTGGCCTGTTTCATGCGAAGCTGGATCCTATGAGCGTCGCAGAATCCCGCAGGATCGTCCTCTTCCGGCATGCGAAAGCCGACTGGCCACAGGTCACCGACCACGAGAGGCCACTCGCCGATCGGGGCCGAAAGGACGCGGCAGAAGCCGGACGGAGGCTGACCGACACCGGCCTCGCCATCGACCTGGCCCTGTGCTCCACCGCGACCCGGACCCGCGAAACCTGGAAGCTGGCCGTCCACGAATTCCCGCAGCGACCGAAGACGGTCTACGAGGAGCGGATCTACGAGGCCTCGCCCGGCGAACTGATCGCCCTGCTGAACGAGACACCCGACGACGCGCAGAACGTCCTCCTGGTCGGCCACAACCCGGGCATCCAGGGCCTCGCCGACATGCTCGCCGGCTCAGCCGAGGGCGACACGCGGGACAGGATGAGCAGCCGCGGCTTCCCGGCTGCCGCCTTCGCCATCCTGTCCTTCAGCGGCTCCTGGAAGTCCCTGGAGCCGGGCGTGGGCACCCTCCTCGACTACTGGGCGCCGTCCGACTGACTCCGACCCCCGCCACACGCGAGAGGGGCCCGGCGTCACATGGTCGTGACGGCACCGGGCCCCTCTCCCATGCGCTGGGCGCTCATTGTTCCTCGTGCGCGTCCGCCGCCTCGACCTCTTCGCGGGTGATGCCCAGCAGATAGAGAACCGTGTCCAGGAAGGGGACGTTCACCGCGGTGTGCGCGGCCTCTCGTACCACCGGTTTGGCGTTGAAGGCGACCCCGAGCCCGGCCGCGTTGAGCATGTCCAGGTCATTGGCGCCGTCGCCGATCGCCACCGTCTGCGACAGAGGTACGCCCGCCTCGGCGGCGAACCGGCGCAGCAGCCGCGCCTTGCCCGCGCGGTCCACTATCTCGCCGGTGACCCTGCCGGTCAGCTTCCCGTCGACGATCTCCAGCGTGTTGGCCTGGGAGAAGTCCAGCCCCAGCCGTTCCCTCAGGTCGTCGGTCACCTGGGTGAAACCACCGGAGACCACACCGACTTGGAAACCGAGCCTCTTCAGCGTACGGATCAGGGTGCGCGCCCCCGGCGTCAGCCGCACCTCGGCGCGCACCTTGTCCACCACCGAGGCGTCCAGCCCCTCCAGCAGCGCCACGCGCGCGTGCAACGACTGCTCGAAGTCCAGCTCCCCGCGCATCGCCGCCGCGGTCACCTCGGCGACCTCGTCCTCACAGCCGGCGTGCGCGGCGAAGAGCTCGATCACCTCGTCCTGGATGAGCGTCGAGTCGACGTCCATCACGACCAGGCGCTGGGCCCGTCGGTGCAGGCCCGCCGCGACCACCGCGACATCGACACCGAGCACCGCCGCGTCCGTCACCAGGGCGGTGCGCAGGGGCTCCGTCTCCACGCCGGACACCGCGAACTCAACAGCCGTCACGGGGTACTTGGCCAGCCGGAAGATACGGTCGATGTTGCCGCCGGACCGGGTGATCCGGGCGGCTATCGCCGCCGTCGCCTCCGCCGTCAGCGGATGCCCGAGGACGGTGACCAGGGAACGGCCCAGACCGCGCGGCCGGTTGTCACCGAGGCCGGAGATGATCTCCGCCTGCATCTTGATGGACTCCGCCCAGCTGTGGACGGTGCTCCGCAGACTGCCTTCCAGCTCGCGGGCCGGCGCGGTCACGAGCGCGCACAGCACCATACGGCCGCGGGTGACGACCTGCTCGATGTCGACCACGTCGACGGAGTAGGCGGCGAGGGTGTCGAAGAGTCCGGCCGTGATGCCCGGCCTGTCCTTCCCGAAGATCTTGACGAGAAGGGTGGGGACGTCAGAGGACTCATCAGGGGGCTCATAGGGCGGAGTCTGCGAAGCGGTCATGGTGGTTCCACCGTATCTGGCACGCAGTGCCTGCCGCCCCCGAGGTCCGTCTGACGGACACGGAACAGTGGGTGGCGGATCGGTGGCCCCGTCGTTACGCGTCGACCACGGGTGCGCGGGGCGGGGGCCGGTGCGGGGTGCGGTGGGGGTGAGGGAGGGCCGGGTTCGGTGCCGGGGGTGCGCGACCAGCGGGCGTGTGAGGGGGGCGCGCGGCTGGGGGCGTGTGGGTGGGGCCGACTCTGTGGGGGGTGGCCGGGTGGGCGGGCGGGTGCTGTGACGGTACGGGCCGCGGGTGCGGGCCGCGGGTGCGGACCGGTGGGGGTCGGTGGGGGAGCGCGGGTCGGATTGCCGGCGCCGCGCCGACCCGGCGGATCAGCGTCGTCCCTTTGGCTTTCCCGGTGGTGGGGGAGGGGGCGGTGGTGGCGGTGGCCCGTCGTCCGGTGTGGACGTTGGACGCTCTCCGGACCGTGGCCGCCGGGGCGACCGGGGCGACCGGGGCGACGGGGGAGGAGGTCCGACCGGTCGGGCCACTGTGGGCGCGCCATACATGTCCTCCCCACCTGCCCCGGCGCCCCTGCCGGCATCGGCACTTCCGGCCGACCCGGTCCCACCGCTCTCCCCAACGCCCGTGGCTGCGTCGCTCGCGTCGGTCCCACGGGGACCTCGGGACCCACCGGACGGCCCGTTCTCGGGCGCCCGCCCAACTCCGGGCGGCGGCCCCGCCTCGGGCGGTCGCGTGTCCTCCGGTTCCCGGAGCCCGTCGGGCACCCGCAGATACGGATTGGTGGCCGGATTCGGCGGCCGACGGTACGGCGAGCGGGGCGAGTACGGCCCGGATTCACCCGCGTATGCCCCGCCGGGCTTTCCCGCGTATCCCCCGCCGGGCCCACTCGCGCGAGGTTCTCCGGCATCTGCCGCGTATGCCTCTCCGGCATCTCCGAGGTACGCGCCCCGCCCGGACTCTCCCCCGTAGGAACCGCTTCCGGCCCTCCCGGTTCCCGCGTACGGCCCCCCGGGCTCACCGCCGTAGGGACGCCCACGCTCCGCCGCGTACGGATCTCCCGACTCACGCTCATAGGGCCGCTCCGGGTCACGCTCATAGGGCCCCTCCGGGTCACCCTCGTACGGCCGCCCAGGTCCCCCTTCGTACGGCCGCCCAGGTCCCCCGGCGTACGACTGCCCAGGCTCCCCTTCGTACGGCCGCCCAGGTCCCCCGGCGTACGACTGCCCAGGCTCCCCGCCGTACGGCCGCCCCGGCTCACCTCCGTACGACTGCCCGGACGCCCCGCCGTACGGTCCTCCGCCCTCAGCCGGGTACCGACGCCCTGCCTCGTCCGCGTACAGCCCCGAGGACTCCCCCTCGTGCGGCGGACCCCCGGCCACACCCCCGTATCGAGCACCCGCGCCGCTCCCAGCGACAGGCGCCCCAGACCCCCGCACCCCCACCACGTCCCCCCGCGCCAGCGGTGCCGCCCGCTGCCCGGCCGCACCCGTCGCGCGGGCGAGCAGAGCGCCGAGGGTTCCCGCGGCCGCTCCCCACAGCGCGCCGAGGAGCAACGCCATACCGAGGTGCCCGTGGAGGTCGACACCGGCGCCGAACGCGTCGAAGCCCAGCACGGACATGGACGCGTCCACCGACACCTCCGTCAACCATGCGAGCAACGGCAGGGTCAACGCGGTCGCGACCCCCAGCCGCAGCGCACAACGCCCCGCGAAACCAAGGACACCCGGCCCTCGTACACCTCCAGACCCTGCCCCCGCACCACCACCCGCAGCGAACCCCGCCCCCGCAGCAGACGCAGCACCCCCAGAACCCGCACCCCAGCCACCGCCAGACCCCGGATCCGGCCGCCCCGCAGGCGCCCTCAGACCAGAATCCTGCCCCTGCCCCTGCCCCTGCCCCAGTCCCAGTCCCAGTCCAGAACCAGACCCCCCACCCTCCACAGCCCCCGTCGGGCCCCCCACAGCCCCCGCAGAGCCCCCCACCGACCCCCCGCCCGCCCGCACCGGCGTCCGCGCAGCCGTCAACACCCCCGCGAGCAGCATCATCAACCCCGCCGCCACCCCCAGCAGCCACACCCGCCCGTCCAGCTCGGCCAGCCGGCCCATCGTGACGGACTGGTGGGGGCCGCTGCCCAGCAGGTCGTCCAACGGGTCCGGAAAAAGCCTGGTCAGCTCGCCGGTGGCCTTGCCGTCCCAGGGGACGAACAGGCCGATGGGAATGCCCAGCCAGACTCCGTTCGGCGCGCCCAGCAGCGCAGCGCCGGCGATCCGCCGGGGATGGTCGTCCCCGATCGCCGCGTACGCCGCAGCCGCGAGCCCCGCGGCCACCGCCACCAGCAGCACGGTGACGAGCGCGGACACGGCCGGCCGGACCACCCGGTGCAGGGACTCCCAGCCGCGCGGCAGCGGGGTCCGGCGCGAGGCCAGCAGCGCGATCAGCAGGATCCCGGCGGACCAGCCCACTCCGCCGAGCAGCGTCGGCGCGGTGTCCACCGTGAAACCGACCGCCGCCTTCGCGCCGATGAGGCCGCCGATCTTGTCCGGCAGCAGCCCTCCGATGTCCCCGATGTCACCCACCCCGGGGATCTTGATGCCCCCGCCTCCGCCCCCACCGCCGCCGGGCAGGTCGTCGAGCCCGAGCGAGCTCCCGTCGATCGTGATGACGTCGTGCCCCGCCCAGGCCAGCCCACCCAGCATCGCCACGAACAGCGCGACCACCGCGCCCGCGCGCGCGAGGAGTTCGGAGGGGGCGATCACAACTCCGGCCGTGCGGAGGGAGCGTAGGAAGAACCACGACAGCAGCAGCCCGCCCACCAGGCTGACCCCCAGTGGCGTGATCTCGATGGCGGTCGCGGCCTCCGCGCCCGTCAGACCGAACGCGGACACATCGCCGGACGGTGTGACGGAACCACCCGCCCCAAGGGCCACCACCGCCGCGGTCATCGGCCCCAGCGAGCCCGCCGTGTCCGCCGCCAGCAGATGCAGGCCCAGCGCCGCCGTGCCCGCCATCCCGATCAACGCCCAGCTCACGGAGGCGATCGCGGAGAGCAGGATGTCACCCCACGGCAACCGAGTGCCGTGCTGCGTCGTCTCAACGCTCATGGACGCACTCATGGACGCACTCATGGCAGACCCCCCGATCCGCGGCACGGCCGGCGGCCGCGCATGTCCCCCTCGCGTGGATTACCACTCTCCGGCCCGGTTTGAACCCAGTCAACGGAAACAGTCGAAGCGGGCGTATCCCTTCTTCACAAGGGCCGACTTTCGGTCGGAGGGCCGAGCCTGAAATAGTTCCCGACGATGTTCGACATCCCTAGACTCCCCTCTGATGGGGGTAAATCGGGGGACTACTCAGTGGGGCATGGAGTGCCGGAACTCGTACTGGAATTGAACGGACGGACCTGGACGCTCGATGCGTCCAGGCCATACACCCTCGGACGTGATCCGCAGGGGGACGTCGTGCTCGACGACGCCAGGGTGTCGTGGCGGCACGCCACGATCAGCTGGAGCGGCCGGGGTTGGGTCATCGAGGACCACGGCAGCACCAACGGCACGTTCGTGCGGGGGCAGCGGATCCATCAGATGGAGATCGGTCCCGGCTCGTCCGTGCACCTCGGCAACGCGACCGACGGACCGCGCCTCGACCTGCCCGGCGCCGCGGCGGCCGTCGCCGCGCCGCAGGCCCAGCCGCAGCAACAGCCGTACGCGGCCCAGGGCGCGGGCCCCGGCTGGGCGGCGGCCCCGCCGCAGCAGGCACAGCAGGCCCCGCAGTCACATGCCCCGCAGCCGCAGGCCCCGCAGGCCGGCTGGCAGCAGCCGCAGCAGGCCGCGCCGCACGTGCCGCAGCAGCAGGGTCCGGGCGAGCAGCACGCGCAGCAGGCCCCCGGTGGTGGCGCGGGGGCGCCGCCGGTCTACGGCGACCGCAGCCCGACCACGTTCCACCAGTTCTCGCTGGGCCGCGTGATGCGTATCGGCCGCGCCCTGGAGAACGAGCTGGTCGTCTCCGACCTCCAGGTGTCCCGCCACCACGCCGAGTTCCACGCGACACCCGACAGCCGCTTCGAGATCCGCGACCTGGGCTCGCACAACGGCACGTACGTCAACGGCCAGCCGATCGCCAAGGGCGGCTCGCAGCTGCTCGGCCCGAACGACATCGTGGGCGTCGGCCACTCCACGTTCCGCCTCGTCGGCGACCGTCTCGAGGAGTTCGTCGACACCGGTGAGATCTCCTTCTCGGCCCGCCATCTGACCGTCACGGTCGACGGCGGCAAGCAGATCCTCAAGGACGTCTCCTTCGGCGTCCCGGAGAAGTCGCTGATCGCGGTCATCGGCCCGTCCGGCTCGGGCAAGTCGACCCTGCTCAAGGCGCTCACCGGCTACCGGCCCGCCAACCAGGGCGATGTCCTCTACGACAACCGGAATCTCTACAAGCAGTTCGCCGAGCTGCGCCAGCGCATCGGTCTGGTCCCGCAGGACGACATCCTGCACAAGGAACTGACCGTCAAGAAGGCCCTCAAGTACGCGGCGAAGCTGCGCTTCCCGGCCGACACCACGTCCGCCGAGCGGCAGGCCCGCATCGACGAGGTGCTGCGCGAGCTGAAGCTGGACATCCACAAGGAGAAGAAGGTCACCTCCCTCTCCGGCGGACAGCGCAAGCGCGTCTCGGTGGCTCTGGAACTGCTCACCAAGCCGTCGCTGATCTTCCTGGACGAGCCCACCTCGGGCCTCGACCCGGGCATGGACCGCGATGTCATGCAGCTGCTGCGCGGCCTCGCCGACGACGGCCGTACGGTCCTCGTCGTCACCCACTCCGTCGCCGAACTCGCCCTGTGCGACAAGCTCCTGGTGATGGCACCGGGCGGCGCGGTCGCCTACTTCGGTCCGCCGGAGGAGGCACTGAACTTCTTCGGCTACGACACCTGGGCCGACGTCTTCTCCGCCTTCGAGAACTACCGCGACTACGACTGGGCGGGCCGCTGGAAGGGCTCGCAGCACTACCAGATGTACGCCGCGGACATCGACGCCGTCGCACCACAGTCCGTAGAGATGCCGCCCAGGCAGGCGATGAAGCCGCCCAAGCCGCAGGGCTGGATGTCCCAGTTCATCACCCTGGTGCGCCGCTACACCTCGGTGATCGCCTCCGACAAGGGCTTCCTGGCGCTGATGGTGATCCTGCCGGCGGTCCTGGGCGCGGTGAGCCTGCTCATCGACTCCGGCAACAGCCTGCTGCCCAACCCGGCCAACGCGCAGGGCCGGATCATCCCGAACGGCACGGCCACCACCGTCCTGCTGATCCTCGCGGTCGGCGCCTGCTTCGCCGGCGCGGCCAACTCGGTCCGTGAGCTGATCAAGGAACGGGTCATCTACGAACGGGAGCGCGCCACCGGCCTGTCCCGCTCCGCGTACCTGATGTCCAAGGTGTTCGTGCTCGGCGTGATCACCGTGCTGCAGGGTCTGCTGGTCGGCGTCATCGGCTTCGCCAGCCGGGAGATCCCGAAGCAGGGACTGGTCCTCGGCAGCGCCACCATGGTGGAGCTCTCCATCCCGATCATGGCGTTGGGCTTCACCTCGATGATGTTCGGCCTGATCATCTCCTCGCTGGTGAAGACCGCCGAGAAGACCATGCCGCTGCTGGTCATGTTCGCGATCATCCAGGTCGTGTTCACCGGCTGCCTGTTCGCCCTGAACGGCGCGGTCGGCGTCAACGAGTTCTCATACCTCATGCCGTCCCGCTGGGCGGTCGGTGCGGCGGGCGCCACGCTGGACTTCAACAAGATCAGCCCGCCCGAGGAGGGTGGCGCCAACGACCCCCTGTGGGAGCACACCGTCGGAGCCTGGGGCATGGACATGGCCGCCCTGCTCGTCCTCGGCGTGATCTGCGGCTTCTTCGTGTCCCGCTTCCTGCGCCGCCACGAGCCCGAGGTCATGCGCAAGTGATCGACGCCGTACGACGTGCGGCTCTGGTACGACGGTGAAGGGCGGCATCCCAGCGGGGGTGCCGCCCCTCGGCGTAGAAGAGGCCCGCGCGGCCTCAGTACGCGCTGTTGACGTTGTCCATCGAGCCGTACTTGTCGGCCGCGTAGTTCGCGGCGGCGGTGATGTTGGCGACCGGGTTGTATATGTCCCAGGACGTGCCCGAGACGTGGTACGCCCGGAACGTCGGCGGGATGACCTGGAGCAGCCCCTTCGACGGGATGCCGTTGATGGCGTTGATGTCCCAGTTGTTGATCGCGTTCGGGTTGCCCGAGGACTCCCGGATGATGTTGCGGTACAGACCGTTGTACGAACCCGGGATGCCCTTGGACTTCATGATGTCCAGGGATTCCTTGATCCAGCCGTTGAGGTTGTTGGTGTAGGTCTTCGCGGCTACGGGCCTGACATGCCTGAGATGGGTGCGCTTGGCGGACCGGTTCGCGGCCTTCTTCGCCCTGTGCGCCCGCTCGGCCTTCTTCTTGGCGGCGGCCTCGGCGGCCTTCCTCTTCGCGGCGGCCTTGGCCTTCGCCTCAGCCTTCGCGGCGGCCTTGGTCTTCGCCTGGGCCTCCGCCTTGGCCTTCTCCTGCGCCTCCTTGGCCTTGCCCTGCAGGCTGGAACCGGCGAACTGCTCGGTGAAACCCTTGTGCGGGCCCTGGAGCTGCTCGGAGCTGTACGTCACCCGTGTCGGGGTGACCGCCGCCTCGGACGTGGTGGTGTGGCCGCCGGGCACCGCGGTGAAGACGATCGAGGCGGCACCGAGCGCGGCGACCCCGCTGATCCCGATCTTGTGCCTACGGGTCAGAGCCTTGTACCTACGGGCCAGGGTGCGACTTCGGTTCTTGACGTCCTGGAGCATGCGGGGCATGGGAGGCATGGGAGGCATGGAGAGCATGGCGGGATGGACCTCTTCGAATAGCGCGGAGGTCGCTCGCGGTCCCACGGGGACGCTGGTGCTTCCGGCACAAACGCCGCGGGCGGAACCCACGGCGCTGAGCGACGGCAGCCATTCTTAGCGGCCGCAAAAACCCCAGGCAAAGGTGTGACATACGATGTCGGGTAGTGGATCAGGGAAGGGCAAAACGGGACAGACTAGAACGTCTGCCCCGTTCATGTCGGAGGGGTTTGTCTCCTATTTCCCCTAGTACGTGACCTGCGCCCTATGTCCGGGCTCACATCGGGCCATGTGCGGTCTCACCATCAGTTGCTGGCGCAATGCTCTGTGTGAGGCTCCGGCTCCTCCTTCGGGAGGATGAGGTGCACGTCCCCGAACTCGTGCCACAGGTAGCGCTCACGCAGAGCCTCTTCGTAGCCAAGGGCGACAGCGGTCCGCCCGGCGATCGCCTCCAGCATCAGCAGATGAGAGGCCTCCGGATCGTGCAGCCCGGTCACCAGGCCGTCCACCACCCGCACCCCGCGCTCCGGTGTGATGACGAGATCGGTCCACCCGGCACGCGCGCGTACGACGCCGTCCGGGTCGGCCGCCGACTCCACGGCCCGGACGGCCGTCGTACCGACCGCCACGACCCGCCCACCTCGCCCGCCCTGTCCTGCCGTCACCGCGTTGATCAACCGCGCCGAGGCCTCCGGCACCGCGAACCGCTCCGGATACGGCGGTTCGTGCGCCTGGGCCGAGGCCACCCCGGTGTGCAGCGTGATCGGCGCGAACTGCACACCCCGGGCCACCAGCTCCGCCACCAGCCGTGCGGTGAAGGGCCGCGCCGCACTCGGCATCTCCGCACTGCCCGACCCGTCCGGCGACGGCAGCGCGAACACCGTCTGGTACACGGACAACGGCTGGTCCCGCTCCGTGTAGGCGTAACGGATGGGCCGCCCGTACTCCCGCAGCAACCGCAGGACCCCCGCTCCGAAGACCCGGGCCCACCACAGCCGCTCGCTGCCCGCGTCCACCGGCTCCTCCAGCACCAGCCGCACCCCCGCCGGCAGCAGCACCTCCGCCCTCGCAGGCCCACCCGCCCGCGCGCGCGTGGTGCCCGTTCCGTCGGGATCCCGCAGCTCGACCGCCCACCGTCCGTCGTCCCCGCGCGTGGAGAAATGCACCACCACGCGCGCGTGCCCCATCCGCCCGTCCACGGCGGCGGCCAGCGTCACAGAGGTGTTGACGACCAGCAGGTCCCCCGCCCGCAGCAGCCGGGGCAGCTCCGCGAACGCGTGGTGGGACACCTTCGTGCCCCGCGACACCAGCAGCCGTACGCGGTCCCGGCCCCACCCCGGCCCGCGCTGCTCGGCCGGCACCCGTGCCGAGAGCTCCTCCGGCGCCCTTCCCCACCCTCGAACGGGCTCGGGCGGGGGAACCCCCCTCGCCAGCGTCATCGGGACTCCAGCAGGGCGGGGGCCCCATAGCGGCCGCTCGCCGGCCGCTCGTCCAGCAGCCGCAGGAACGCCGGGACCACGCCGACCGGCTCCGGCCGCGGGTCCTCGTCGTCCGGTACGGCCGCCGCGTACAGGTCGGTCGCCATGTCCCCGGGGTCGACCGCCCAGACCCGCAGCCCGGGCTCCTCCTCGCCCAGCACCGCCGCGAGATGGTCCAGGGCCGCCTTCGACGCCCCGTAGCCGCCCCATGTCTCGTAAGCCTCGGCGGCCGCGTCCGAGCTGACCGTGATCACCGTGCCCGCCTCGGACGCCCGCAGCTGGGGCAACGCCTCCTGGACCAGGCCGAGCGCGGCCACCACGTTCACCTCCAGCGCCCGTCGCAGCCCCTCCAGGGGCAGCCCCTCCAGCCGGACCAGCGGCTCGGCGCCCAGCGCGCTCGCGTTGTTCACCAGCAGATCGACCCCGCCGAGCTTCCACGCCGCGGCCACCAGCTCGCTGCGGTGCCCGGCGTCCGCGACGTCCCCGGGCAGGGCCGTGACGCGCGTCCCACGGGTCGACACGGCCCCGGCCGCCTCCGTGAGGGCCTCGATACCCCTGGCGTCCAGCACCAGATCCCACCCCCGCGCGGCCAGGGCCTCGGCCAGCGCCCGCCCCAGCCCCTTCGAGGCCCCCGTGATGATCGCTACCGGCATGACACACGTCCCCTCGTTCCTCGGCGCCTCCCGATCGGCGTACCGCCAACGTAGGAACAGGGCCACCCGGGCCGCGTCGGACGCGGGCCGCAAACCGGCGAGGCCCTTCGCCCTAGGACTTCCGGCCCAGCCGGCGGCCACCACCGGGCCGATACGGACTGTCACCCCCCGCCGGTACCGTGAGGGCATGAGTAAAGGCCCTCCGTCCGGCCTCGCCGCGGTGAGTTCCGCGCTGCTGGCCATGAGCAGGCGTTTGGAGGTGCGCGACGTCCTCAAGACGATCGTCGCCTCCGCCCGTGAGCTGCTCGACGCGCAGTACGCCGCCCTCGGTGTCCCCGACGACCACGGCGGCTTCGCCCAGTTCGTGGTCGACGGCGTCAGCGACGCGCAGTGGAAGGCCATCGGCCCGCTCCCGCGCCAGCACGGCATTCTCGCCGCGATGCTGCACGAGGCCCGGCCCGAGCGGCTCGCCGACGTGCGCAAGGACCCCCGCTTCGAGGGCTGGCCCTCGGCCCACCCCGAGATGTCCGACTTCCTGGGACTGCCCATCCGTGACGGCGACGAGGTCATGGGCGCCCTCTTCCTCGCCAACAAGCTGCGCCCTGAGGGGGGAGAGCCGGCACACTCCCCGAGCTCCACACCAGAGGGAAGGTGCGGCTTCACGGAGGAGGACGAGGAACTGCTGGGCATCCTCGCCCAGCACGCCGCCATCGCCCTCACCAACGCCCGCCTCTACGAACGCAGCCGCGAGCTCACCATCGCCGAGGAACGCTCCCGGCTCGCCCACGAACTCCACGACGCCGTCAGCCAGAAGCTGTTCTCCCTGCGCCTGACCGCCCAGGCCGCCGCCGCCCTGGTCGACCGAGACCCGTCCCGCGCCAAGGGCGAACTCCACCAGGTGGCCGTGCTCGCCGCCGAGGCCGCCGACGAACTGCGCGCCGCGGTCGTCGAGCTGCGCCCGGCGGCCCTCGACGAGGACGGCCTGATCGCCACCCTCCGCACCCAGATCCAGGTCCTCGACCGAGCCCACACCGCGCGCGTGACCTTCACGAGCCACGGTGTCCGCGCCCTGCCCGCGGCCCAGGAGGAGGCAGTGCTCCGCGTCGCCCAGGAAGCACTGCACAACGCTCTGCGGCACTCGGGCGCCGAGCACGTCGACGTGACCCTGGACCGGAGCGGCGGCGGAGCCGTCCTGCGCGTGGCGGACGACGGCAGCGGCTTCGACCCGAACGGGATACGCCGCGCGGGACGCCACCTCGGTCTGGTCTCCATGCGGGACCGGGCCAGCGGCGTCGGCGGCACGCTGACTGTGGAATCGGAGCCCGACAAGGGCACCACGATCGAGATGGAGGTCCCCGGTGGCTGAACCGATCAAGGTCCTGCTCGTCGACGACCACCAGGTGGTCCGCCGGGGCCTGCGCACGTTCCTCGAAGTGCAGGACGACATCGAGGTCGTGGGCGAGGCGGCCGACGGTGCCGAGGGCGTCGCCCGCGCCGAGGAACTCAAGCCCGACGTCGTCCTCATGGACGTCAAGATGCCGGGCATGGACGGCGTCGACGCCCTGCGCAAGCTCCGTGAACTCGACAACCCCGTGCGCGTGCTCATCGTCACCAGCTTCACCGAACAGCGCACGGTCGTCCCGGCCCTGCGCGCGGGCGCCGCCGGATACGTCTACAAGGACATCGACCCCGACGCCCTCGCCGGTGCCATCCGCTCCGTCCATGCGGGCCACGTGCTCCTCCAACCCGAGGTCGCGGGCGCCCTGTTGTCGCAGGAGGAGAACCACGCCGGCCAGGGCAGAGGTGGTTCGCTCACCGAGCGGGAACGCGAGGTGCTCGCGCTGATAGCGGACGGCCGCTCCAACCGCGAGATCGCCCGGGCGCTGGTCCTGTCCGAGAAGACGGTCAAGACCCATGTCTCGAACATCCTGATGAAACTCGACCTGGCGGACCGGACCCAGGCCGCCCTGTGGGCCGTACGCCACGGCGTGACCGGCTGAAACGCGCCCGGCGCCCGCGCGGGGGCGCCAATACGGAGGGTTCCACTCCAGTCTGAGATTCATACCGTCGTGGGAATGTCCCCCGGATGGCGCATCCTTCGCGGATCTCGGCCGTTCTCCAGTGCGTGCTGCGGCGATCGCCGCAGTGATCGCTAGGGAGGGCTCAGAAGTGAAGAACCTGAAGAAGGCAGCGGCCGTGACGATGGTGGCCGGCGGGCTGATCGCCGCCGGTGCCGGAATGGCTTCCGCCACCGACGCGCACGCCGACGGCAAGGCCGTGGGCTCGCCGGGCGTCGTCTCGGGCAACCTCATCCAGGCCCCGGTGCACGTCCCGGTGAACGCGGTCGGCAACAGCGTGAACGTCATCGGCGTGCTGAACCCCGCCTTCGGCAACCTCGGCATCAACCGCTGACACCGGTTGCCGAACGGGCAGTGACCTCCGGCCTCCCGGGCCCACCCGGGAGGCCGGTCCTTTGGCTGCCGAAGATCCCGAACGGGCAGCGCGCGGCGCACGACCCGCGGCCGGGGTCGCACACGCAAGGCCCCACGAGTCAAAGGCGACCCGCGGGGCCTTGCGCGCATGGCGTGACCCTCTCAACCTGTCAGGTTCAACCCGTCAGGCGTGCGCGCACAAGGCAGATCAGGCAGTTCAGACCAATCCACGGTCCTAGGCCAGAGCCCCAAAGACCCTCGCCCCAAAGGCCCTTGCGCCGACGCCGATCGCGTAGAAGCCACCGCTCACTGCACTCCCCTCTCCCGCTCCTCCACATACGCGTTGTACGCAGCGACCTGCGCCCGCCGAGCCGTCCGCTCCACCGGCCGCAGGGCATCAGAACGCGCCCCCATCTCAGCGGAGCTGACCGCCCCTCCGTGCCCGTTCTCGCCGGCCAGCGAAATGAGCAACCCCACCCGCTGCGCAAGCTCCAGCACCCGCACCGCCCGCGGCGGATACGCCGGCGCCAACACCTCCCGCCCTTGCTCGGCCCGCGCCCGATACGCCTCGACCGCCGCCTCCGCCACCGGCCCGGACCCGGCCACATCCAGCCGCGTCAGCACGTCGGTCGCCTCCCGCAGCGCCTCCGCCAGCTCCCGCTCGGCCTCCCCGAGCGACGGCACATCGGCAGGCGGCGCCTCCCGCACCGGCAGCACATGCCACACCACCTCGACATGCACATCCCCCTCGGGCCCTGCCTCGTACACCTCAGGCACCAGCCCCAGCGCGGCTCCGTGGCAGATCACCGCTTCCTCCGCGTCCAAAGCCCGAGCGTTGAACTCCGGGGGCCCGCTCAGTCCCAGTGGATGCCCGGGCGCGGGCAGTGCGACCCGTAGCCCGGTCACCCCGAGCGACCGCAGCCGCCCCAGCGCGAGCGTGAGACCGACGGGCGCCGACTCACCCGGCAGCCCCTCCACCCGGTGCACGGCGTCCTCCCCGACGATCGAGAGTACGGCGTCATCAGGAGAGACAATTCCGGCCAACAGGGCATTTCCCCATGCGGCGAGGCGTCCAGAGCGTGGTTCCGTGAGCATGCTCCCACCCTAAGGACCGGACCGATGGACAGGGGCGCCCGACCGGTGGCGTAGATTTCCATGAGGGCTGCGCCCACCGGCGCGGCGCACCGAGCCACAGGCTTACGCGACAGCCGAGACCGGCCACACTGCAAGGGGAGACAACGCGCTCATGAGCGATGTTCTGGAGCTTCAGGACGTATCCGTGGTCCGCGAGGGCCGGGCTCTGGTGGACCAGGTCTCGTGGTCGGTGAAGGAGGGCGAGCGCTGGGTCATCCTCGGACCGAACGGCGCCGGCAAGACCACCCTCCTGAACGTCGCGTCCAGCTACCTCTACCCCAGCAAGGGCACCGCCGGCATTCTCGGCGAGACCCTCGGCAAGCCCGGCACCGACGTCTTCGAACTGCGCCCGCGCATCGGCATGGCCGGCATCGCCATGGCCGACAAGATGCCCAAGCGCCAGACCGTCCTGCAGACGGTGCTGACGGCCGCGTACGGCATGACGGCCGGCTGGCAGGAGGAGTACGAGGAGATCGACGAGCAGCGCGCCCGCGCCTTCCTCGACCGCCTCGGCATGAGCGACTACATGGACCGCAGGTTCGGCACGCTCTCCGAGGGCGAGCGCAAGCGCACCCTCATCGCCCGCGCCCTGATGACCGACCCCGAGCTGCTGCTCCTCGACGAGCCCGCCGCCGGTCTCGACCTCGGCGGTCGCGAGGACCTCGTACGCCGGCTCGGCCGCCTCGCCCGCGACCCCATCGCCCCCTCGATGATCATGGTCACCCATCACGTCGAGGAGATCGCCCCCGGCTTCACCCACGTCCTGATGATCCGCCAGGGCAAGGTCCTCGCCGCCGGCCCGCTGGAACTCGAACTCACCTCCCGCAACCTCTCCCTCTGCTTCGGACTCCCGCTCATCGTCGAACAGGTCGGCGACCGCTGGACCGCGCGGGGCCTTCCGCTGTCCTGAATCGCCAACTCCGGTGAAAAGCCTGGCAAGAAGCTGTCCCCAGGTGCACGGCGCCCTGTTGGTGACAGGCCCCGCAGCCCTACCATGACCTCGTGAACGACATCGACGCATGGGTGTGGTGGCTCGTCGGCGCGGCAGCGCTCGGAATCCCGCTCGTGGCGACTGCGATGCCGGAGTTCGGCATGTTCGCGGTGGGCGCCGTGGCCGCCGCGATCGCGGCCGCACTGGGCGGGGGAGTGGTCGTCCAGGTGCTCACCTTCGTGATCGTCTCGGTCGCCCTCATCGCCGTCGTACGGCCCATCGCCGCCCGACATCGTTCCGAGCGACCCCGACTCGCCACCGGCGTGGACGCGTTGAAGGGCAGACAGGCCGTCGTCCTGGAACGTGTCGACGGCACCGGCGGCCGCATCAAGCTCGCCGGCGAAGTCTGGTCGGCCCGCTCCCTCGACGCCGGTCACGCCTACGAAGTGGGCCAGGAAGTCGACGTCGTTGAGATCGAGGGCGCCACCGCGATCGTGATGTGACCTCGTACGACGTAACTGAACAGAACGGCCACGAGGCCCGCGACGGTCTGTCAGACTCGACCAGCAAGATCTTCAACAACCATAAGATCTTCCGAAAGCACCGAGGCGGAGAAGGGTACGGGGAGCACGATGGAACCGGTCATCATCGTCTTGATCATCCTGGTGGTGTTGGTCTTCATCGCCCTGATCAAGACGATTCAGGTCATCCCACAGGCGAGCGCCGCCATTGTCGAGCGCTTCGGCCGTTACACGCGGACACTCAACGCGGGACTCAACATCGTCGTCCCGTTCATAGACACCATCCGCAACCGCATCGACCTGCGTGAACAGGTCGTGCCGTTCCCGCCCCAACCGGTGATCACCCAGGACAACCTGGTCGTCAACATCGACACCGTCATCTACTACCAGGTGACCGACGCCCGGGCGGCGACCTACGAAGTCGCCAGCTACATCCAGGCGATCGAGCAACTCACCGTGACCACGCTCCGCAACATCATCGGCGGCATGGACCTGGAACGGACGCTGACCTCCCGCGAGGAGATCAACGCGGCCCTGCGCGGCGTCCTCGACGAGGCCACCGGCAAGTGGGGCATCCGCGTCAACCGCGTGGAACTGAAGGCCATCGAGCCGCCGACCTCCATCCAGGACTCGATGGAGAAGCAGATGCGCGCCGACCGTGACAAGCGCGCCGCGATCCTCACCGCCGAAGGTACGCGCCAGGCGGCCATCCTCACCGCCGAGGGTGAGAAGCAGTCCCAGATCCTGCGCGCCGAGGGTGAGGCCAAGGCCGCCGCCCTGCGCGCCGAGGGCGAGGCCCAGGCCGTGCGTACGGTCTTCGAGGCCATCCACGCCGGCGACGCGGACCAGAAGCTCCTCTCCTACCAGTACCTCCAGATGCTGCCGAAGATCGCCGAGGGCGACGCCAACAAGCTCTGGATCGTCCCCAGCGAAATCGGCGACGCCCTCAAGGGCCTGTCCGGGGCCATGGGTAACTTCGGCGGCATGGGCGGCGGTTCGGGCGGCGGCGGCAACGGCGGCGGCAACGGCAACAGCGGCGGCACGGAACGCCGCGAGAAGCCGTCGATCGACTGACGCCACTTGAAACGAACGTTCCCCGCACCCCCCAGGGGGCGCGGGGAACCGCGCGACCAGCCACAGACCGCCCGCAGCCGCCCAACGACCGCAGCCGCCGAACGACCCGCAGCCCTACGCCGCTTCCCGTGCCAGCCAGTCCGGCAGAGCCCGCAGGTCCTCGCGCCCGAGGGACAACAGCATCGCGTCCGCCGGAGTCGGCTCGAACGGCAGCCGCAGCAAGGGCATGTCCGCCTCCTCCGGAGTCCGGTTCGCCTTGCGGTGGTTGTCCGGCGCGCACGAGGCCACCGTGTTCAGCCAGGTGTCCTGACCACCCTGTGACCGCGGCACCACGTGGTCCACGGTCGTGGCCCGCCTGCCGCAGTACGCGCACCTGTACCGGTCCCGGACCAGAACACCCCGCCTCGACCAGGGCGCTTGTCTTCGGAAGGGCACCCTCACATACCTGCACAGCCTGATCACCCGAGGCGCCGGTATGTCCACCGCCGCTCCCCGCATGCGCAGTTCGGGGTGTGACTGCTCGACCACGGCCTTGTCCTGAAGCACCAGAACGACGGCTCGGTTCAACGTCACCGTCGACAGCGGCTCGAAGCTCGCGTTCAGTACCAGCGTGTCCCGCATGACCAGCCCACCTCCCGTGGCACCCGCCCACCCCACGGCGGACTGGGATCAACTCTGGCCGGGCACGCCGAGATGGACAACGAAATAAAAAGTGCCCGCCCCTGATCACTTCCAAGACCAGGGGCGGGCAAACGTTCCACGAACGTCAGGCTTCGGCGGGCACCTCGTACTCACCGATCAGCTGGGCACGCGCGACCGTGTGGAACCTCAGATTGAAGCCCACGAAGGCGGGAGTGGCGTCCGCATCCGGACCCAACGTCTCCTGGTCAACGGCGTACACCGTGAAGACATACCGGTGCGGTCCGTCCCCGGGCGGTGGCGCAGCACCACCGAAGTCCTTCGTCCCGTAGTCGTTGCGCGCCTGCACGGCCCCCTCCGGCAGCCCCTCGAACTTCCCGCTGCCCGCTCCCACCGGCAACTCGGTCACCGAGGCCGGGATGTCGAACACGACCCAGTGCCAGAACCCGCTGCCCGTCGGGGCGTCCGGGTCGTAGCAGGTCACGGCGAAGCTCTTGGTCTCGGGCGGAAAGCCCTCCCACCGCAGCTGCGGCGAGGTGTTGCCGGCCGCGTAGACCTGAGTGTCCTTGAGCGTCGCGCCCTCCGCGACGTCCTCGCTCGCCACCGTGAACGACGGAACGGGCGGATGAAAGTCATGGGGGAGCGGCCGCCTCTTGAGCTCGGTCACCTCGGTACCTCCTGATCGGTTCTGGAGTCAGTGATTCCGAGCTTAGAACCAGTTGCGCCTGCTGCCGACCTCGGACAGCCACTGGTTGAGGTACGCCGTCCAGTCGGTGCTCTGGTAGTCGTGCAGACCCACCTGGAAGGAGCGGAAGGTGTCACTGCCCTCGCTGAACAGGCCAGGCTTCTTGTCCATTTCCAGGATGACGTCCATCGCATTCGAGTCGGCGATGAAGCTCAGCTCGACCTGGTTCAGGCCGCGGTACTGCTGCGGCGGCAGGAATTCGATCTCCTGGTAGAAGGGCAGCCGCTGGCGGGTACCCCGGATGAGGCCACGCTCCATGTCCGCGTTCTTGAATCGGAAGCCCAGCTGGATGAAGGCGTCCAGGATCGCCTTCTGCGCCGGCAACGGGTGCACGTTGACCGGGTCCAGGTCACCCGAGTCCACCGCGCGGGCGATCGCCAGTTCGGTGGACACCCCGATGTGCATACCCGGAAGCGCGTGCCCGTCGATCGTAGTGATCGGCGTCTCCCACGGAATCTCCAGCCCGAACGGCACCACGTGTACCGCGCCGGCCTTCAGCTCGAAGGCACCGCCGAGCCGCTCCTTGGTGAACTCGATGTCCTGCTTGTACTCCTGGTCGCCGCTCTCCACCTCGACCTTGGCCTGCAGCCCGACCGACAGCGCCTCGATCTGCTGGTCGACGGACCCGCCCTGGATCCGCACCTCGCCCTGGACGACACCCCCCGGAACGACGTTGACCTCGGTCAGCACCGTTTCCACCGAAGCCCCGCCGGCCCCCAGGCTTGCGAGCAGCTTCTTGAACGCCATGTCTCTCCCTCTCCAGGCGACCCATAGGGCGCCGCCAGTTCCGTCGTCCTGCTTCTGCGAGTGGACGCTGATCCTTAGAAACGCGATCCGGTCGTGACCGGTTCCGCGTCCTCACCCTGGCAAGGCGCACGCCCCAGCACCACCCGGTTACGTCCACCCGTCTGCACTACCCTCGGACGGCATGATCGCGACCCCCGACCGTACGCCCGTGCCCAGAGAGTTCTTCGACCGCCCTGCGCTGGAGGTCGCCCCCGACCTCCTCGGCCGACTGCTCGTCCGCTCCACCCCGGACGGTCCGATCACCCTGCGCCTGACAGAGGTCGAGGCCTACGACGGCCCGAACGACCCCGACTCACACGCCTCTCGCGGCCGCACGGCCCGCAATGACGTGATGTCCGGTCCCCCTGGACACGTGTACATCTACGTCACCTACGGCATGTCTGGTCGGTCGGCATGAACGTTGGGCATCTCGCTCACCCCGCTGAAGAAGTCGCCCCCAAGCTGCTCGGTGCCATCCTCACCCACGAGACACCCGAGGGAACCGTGAGTATCACCATCACGGAGACCGAGGCGTACTCCGGTACGGCCGACCCCGCCTCCCACGCCTACCGAGGCAGGACAGCCCGAAACGCCGTCATGTTCGGACCCGCAGGACACCTGTACGTCTACCGGTCTCACGGTCTCCACTGGTGCGCCAACATCGTCACCGGGGCAGACGGCATCGCTTCAGCTGTCCTCATCCGGGCAGGCAGGGTCATCGAAGGGGAAGAGCCGGCACGCAAGCGGCGAGGGGGCAAGGTCGAGAGTCCACGTCTCGCCCGGGGGCCGGGGAACTTCTGCCAAGCGCTCGGCATCACGGCAGAGCACAACGGCACAGACCTACTGACAGGCGCCTCGGTCGCCCTGTCCGAGGGCGAGCCAGTACCCGCCGCACTTATCCGGGTTGGTCCCCGGGTAGGTGTGAGCAAAGCCCACGACTGGCAGCACCGCTTCTACCTCGCCGGTGATCCAACGGTCTCGGCGTACCGACTGAGCCCGAGAGCCAAGCCGTCCAGCGGAGCCTGATCGTCGAGGGTGCCGAACTGGCGGCAGACGCCGACTCCCGGCCCGGAACGACAAGGAACTGGCCAAAGGACCGGCCGGTCCGGCCACGGCCCTGGGAGTGGACCGAGCTCTGGACGGCACGGACGCGTGCGCCTTGGGCGGAACACCACGGAGGGTCCTCAGCGGTACCGCGGTGGCCTCCGACCAGGTACGCAAGGGCCCGTGCACGGGTGTGGCAGGCGAGGGCGGCAACGGGGACGTCCACCCGTGGCGCTTCTGGATCGCCAACCACCCGACGGTGGGCCCCTATCGGGCTCACGTGCCGAGGCGGCGCCGAAGTTGACGCGTTCAGGGGAGGCGCGTAACGTAGCCCGAGCCGCTGAACCGGGTACGGCAATCGCCAGCAGCCGGAGCGGCCAACCCACTACCTACGACTTCCCCTCAGCGGGGACGAATTCGGCGTGCCTGCATGTCTGAATTCACGACCGCGGAGCTTGATTATGAGCTGAGCGGGGAATCGGTTAACGTAGTGAATGTCGAAAGGCCGACGAGCGAAAGCCAAGGTTTTATGGCACTCCCGCCGACTGGGAATCAGGCCCGAAAGGATCTGATAGAGTCGGAACCGCCGGAAAGGGAAACGCGAGAGCGGGAACCTGGAAAGCACCGAGGAAATCGGATCGGAAAACGATCTGATAGAGTCGGAAACGCAAGACCGAAGGGAAGCGCCCGGAGGAAAGCCACGAGAGAGTCTCTCGGGT